>NZ_JAKXMK010000011.1 GCF_022524485.1 Pseudonocardia alaniniphila | reverse complement strand
GGCGGCCGTCGAGGAGGGCATCGTCGCCGGCGGCGGCGTGGCGCTCATCCAGGCCGGTGCCGGCCTGTTCGAGGGCCTGGGCCTGGACGGTGACGAGGCCACCGGCGCCAACATCGTCAAGGTTGCGCTGGAGGCCCCGCTCAAGCAGATCGCGGTCAACGCCGGCCTCGAGGGTGGTGTCGTCGCGGAGAAGGTGCGCGGACTCAACCCGGGCGAGGGCCTGGACGCGGCCACCGGTGAGTACAAGGACCTGATCAAGGCCGGCATCATCGACCCGGCCAAGGTCACCCGTTCGGCGCTGCAGAACGCGGCCTCGATCGCGGCCCTGTTCCTCACCACCGAGGCCGTCATCGCCGACAAGCCGGAGAAGAACCCGGCCCCGGTCGGCGGCGACCCGTCGGGCGGCATGGGCGGTATGGACTTCTGAGTCCGTCCCACCCCGCAGTACCCGCACGTCACGCAGGGGCGGCACCCGATTCCGGGTGCCGCCCCTGCGGCGTTCCGCGCGAGCTCAGAGCAGCGTGACCGCGCCGAAGAAGAGCAACGGCACCACGTAGCCGAGCAGGCAGATGCCCAGCCGGGTAGCGACCTCGACCCGGGTGGTGGCCCGCTTGCCCCAGATTCCGAAGACGACGGGCACGAGCAGCGTCGCGAGAGAGGCCGCGACGAGGAACACACCGACCGCGGCGCACCGGTCCGCCGCGGCGCTCGTGCCCGAGTCGTAGCACAGGGCGAACAGCGAACCCGCCACGACGCCGAAGAAGGCGGTGAACAGGGAGAGCGGGATCATCAGAGCCAAGGCGATCCAGTACAGGACACCGCCCCGGGGAGCCGGTGCGGTGGTTTCCTCCATGATCCGACTGTAGGAGCCGCGCGCTTGCCTCGGCTTCGCGGCGATCACGGGCAGCTGCTCCCGCACGAACGATCCCGCCGGACGCGACCGAAACCCGCCCGGATCAACCCCGGGTGGCCGGATGTGTGGACGAGACCACCGCTGAGCCCCCCGGCAACCAGCGCCACCTCCGTAGCAAGCCCCCCAGGGGGCGCTGGTGCGGTGGCCTCGTCCACGTCCCCAAAGTTAGCGAGCACGCCCGCCTCCGGGCCCCCGGAGAACTACGGGGATCGGCCAGTAGATCTACGGAACCGCGCCCACCCGCGAACGAACGGCACACCCGCCCGAGAGGCCCGCGCAACCGGTCACCCGTCCACCCGGGGAACGGGCACGACCGACACCCGAGCAGTCCAGGTTCGGCGCGGTCCATCCGGGCAGCCGGCACGGCGCGGTCGCGCCCTCTGTGAACGGCACGGCGGTCCACTGGATCCGCTCGAACGGACCGCTCGTCCGGGCAGCAGCCCGGCGCGGCGGGCTCGCGTCCACCGGGCCGACACGGCGACGCCCGTCGCGACGAGCGGTCCCCTCGTCCACGAGATCCGCATGTACGGACCGGCCCCACCCCACCCTTGAACGCGGCACGGCCGTTCCGTAGATCCGCACCACCGGACCGCCCGTTCGCCTTCGCACCCAGCCGGGCCCGCCCCCTTTACCAGACCTCCGCATGGCGCTGGTCTTGACTCCGTCCGGCGGGCCGAGTCATGCTGGAAAGCGGTTACCAAGCCTGTCCGGAAAGCGCATCCCCGAATTCCCGCCGCTTTTCCGTCACGCCGTACATGGAGGTACATCGTGATCAGACGTGGTACGGGACGACGTCGGCTCGGTCTGGGCCTGGCGGCCGCAGTGGTGCTGGGATTGGTCGGGTGCGGCGCGCCAGGCGCGCAGCAGGCCGGCGGGGCCGACGAGGTGGTCACACCCGTGAAGCCGACCAGTCCGATCACCCTCACCCTGCTCGACGGCGCGGGCAACGTCACCGTCAACCGGGCGATCTACGACAACTTCGCGAAGGCACACCCCGAGCTGGTCTCGAGCATCAACTACCAGTCCGCGCCCGCGCCGGACGTAGCCGGCAAGGTCCGCGCGCAGCAGTTGGCGGGCACGGTGGACATCACGGTGGTCGTCGGCGGCACCGACGTGATGGGCGCTGCGCGCACCGAGAACCTCATGATGCCGCTGCTGCCCAACTACGCCGCCAGCCTCCCCGACCTCTCTCAGGTGTTCGACGCGAGCGGCACCGAACTGCAGGAGATGTCGGGCGGATTCGGCATCGTCAACCGGTACAACCCGGCAGGTCCGCTGCTCGCCTACCACCCCGACCAGGTGGCCCAGCCGCCCACCACGCCGGACGCGCTGCTGGCGTGGGCGCGGGAGAACCCGGGCCGGTTCACCTACGCCCAGCCGCCGAACTCGGGCCCCGGCCGGACGTTCATGATGTCGCTGCCCTACATGCTCGGCGACAGCGATCCGTCCGACCCGGAGAACGGCTGGAGCAAGACCTGGGCCTACCTGCGCGAGCTGGGCCGCTACGTGAGCTCCTACCCACCGAGCTCGACGATCATGAACCAGCAGTTCGGCTCCGGGCAGCTGCAGGTCATCCCGACGATCGTCTCGATGGACATCAACAGCCGCCGGGACGGCACGTGGGCTCCGACCGCGCAGGTGGGACTCTTCACCGACCAGCAGTGGATCACCGACGCCCACTACATGATGGTGCCGAAGGGCGTCACCCCCGAGGCGCTCTACGTGGCGCTCGAGTTGATGAAGTGGACGCTGCAGCCCGACCAGCAGGCGCTGACCTACGCCACCGGCTCGCTCACCACGGCGAACAAGAACGTCACGGCCGCCGACGCCACGCCCGAGGGCCGGGCGCTGCTCCAGCAGTGGGGCAGGCCGGACTTCTACCCGCAGGCACTGACCAGCGGGGAGACCCACGCGTCACTCGCACCCGAGAAGCAGGTGCAGGCGTTCGAGATTTGGCAGCGGGAGGTCGGCAGCCATGTCGGCAACTGACCGCCTCCCGGCGGCCGGTTTCGGTTCCCTGCAGATGCGTCAGGTGTCGCGCTGGTACGGGAAGACGGCGGCACTGACCGACCTGGACCTCGAGCTCGCCCGCGGCGAGTTCGTGGCGCTGCTCGGCCCGTCCGGCTGCGGCAAGTCCACGGCGCTCGCCTGCCTCGCGGGCCTGCAACCGCTCACCACCGGCTCCATCTGGCGCGACGACAAGCGCATCGACTCCCTGCCTGCCGACAAGCGCGGGTTCGGGATGGTGTTCCAGAGCTACGCGCTGTTCCCGCATCTCACCGTGGCGCGCAACGTCGAGTTCGGGCTCTCCATGCGGAAGGTTCCCCGCGCGGAACGGCGCAGGCGTGCCCAGGCCGCGCTCGATCTCGTGCAGCTCGCCGACCACGCAGCCAAGCTCCCGTCACAGCTGTCGGGCGGCCAGCAGCAACGGGTCGCGATCGCCCGCGCGCTCGCGATCGACCCGGAGATCGTGCTCATGGACGAGCCGCTGTCCAACCTGGACGCCGCGCTGCGTATCGAGATGCGCACCGAGATCAAGCGGCTCTACCAGGAGCGGGAGCTGTCGGTCCTCTACGTCACCCACGACCAGGAGGAAGCGCTGTCGCTCGCCACCCGGCTGGTGGTGCTGCGCGGCGGGAGGCTCGAGCAGAGCGGGACGCCCGAACAGGTCTACACGCAGCCGGCGAGCGCGTACGTCGCAGGCTTCATGGGCTACCGCAACATGATCACGGCGCGGGTCGAGCAGGTGGAGAGCGATCCGCGACAGGTCTGCGTCGTCGCCGGCGACCTGCGGCTGCGCGGCACGGCCGAACCGGCAGCCGGGCTGCGAGCAGGCTCCGAGGTGGTGGTCGCGGTCCGGCCCGAGGACATCGTGCTCGGCGGAGCCGGGGTGAACGACGTCGCCGCGCTCGCCGAGGTGGTCGAGTACCACGGGCGCGAGCTGGCCGTCCGCGCTCGCACGGAGCAGGGCGTGGTGCTGCACTTCCGCACCGAGAAGCCGGTGGCGGCAGGCGCGCGCATCACGCTCGGCGCCCCCGAGGAGCGGGTGCTCGTCTTCCCCGCCGAGCGGCCGGCGGAGGTGCTCGATGACGCTCACGGCTGAGCCGGACTCCCGGGCCACCACGCCGTCGGCCCGGCCGCCACAGCCGCTGCGGCACCGGCTGGCAGAACGCGGCGTCGACTGGACCCTGCTGCTGATCCTGCCTGCAGTGCTGATCATCGCGGCGCTGTTCCTCTACCCGTTCGGCTACGGCCTCTCGATCTCCTTCCAGCCGCTGCGGGGTAGCGACCCCTTCGCCAACTACACCGATTTCTTCGGCGACCCCTACCTGCGCGACTCCATCTGGAAGACGCTGCGGCTGGCCGTGCCGGTGGCCGTCCTGAGCGTTGCGGCCGCCGCACCGCTGGCGTTCCGGATGCGCCGCGACTTCCCGGGCCGCCGCTTCCTGACGCTCGTGGTTCTCCTGCCGCTGACGTTCGGTTCCGTGCTCATCGCGCAGGGGATGGCCCAGGTCTTCTCGCCGACCGGGTGGATCAACCTGCTTCTGGGTTCGCTCGGGATCCCCGAACAGCAGTTCATCTACAACTACACGGGCACGTTCATCGCCACGCTGCTCGTGAGCATCCCGTTCGCGTTCGTGATGCTCATGGGCTTCTTCGGCGGGATCGACCGCTCCATCGAGGACGCCGCGGCCACCCTCGGCGCGGGCCGGGCCGCGCGGTTCTGGCGGATCATCATGCCGCTGGCCACCCCTGGCCTCATCACGGCGTTCACGTTGTGCCTGGTGGAGGCGTTCGCCGTGTTCCCGTCGGCGATTCTGGTCGGCCAGCCCGACAACGCCACCCACGTGCTCACGCTGCCGATCTACCAGGCGGCCTCCCAGCGCTCGGACTACCCGGCGGCCGCGGCCATCGCGGTGGTCATGACCGTGCTGGAGCTGGTGATCCTCGGTGTCCTGATGCTCCTGCGCAACCGGCTCTACCGCGGCCCGGCGAGCGGGGGCAAGGGATGACCACCCTCGATCTGCCGGCGACCGCGCCGCCCGCCCGGCCCCGCCGCGAGTGGCCCACGCTCACCGCCGTCATCACATGGGTGGCCGCCGGGTGCTTCGTGGCCGTGATCCTCGGGGTGCTGGCATCGGTCGTCGTCCAGTCGTTCTCCACGACGTGGCGAGGCGGCTGGTGGCCCGACGGTCTCACCGCCACCTGGTACGGCAGGGCCTGGTCGAGCACCGGCATGTCGCAGGCGCTGGTCAACACGGCACAGGCCGGGATCGCGGTCGTCGTGATCGCGCTGCTGGCCGGTGTGCCGGCCGGCTACCTGCTCGCCCGGCGTGCGTTCCCGGGCCGCTCGGTGGTCATGCTGCTGATGCTGCTGCCGATCATCCTCCCGCCGATGACGTACGCGGTGCAGCTCGCGGCGCTCATGTACCGCGTCGGGCTCGGGGGCTCGATGACGGCGGTGGTGCTCGTGAACCTCGTGCCGACGCTCCCGCTCGTCGTGCTGATCATGGTGCCGTTCGTCGAGCAGATCTCGCCGGACGTGGAGAACGCCGCGCGGGTGTTCGGGGCCAACAACCGGCGGCTGTTCACGCGGGTGCTGATCCCGTTGCTCCTGCCCGGGATGCTGGCGGCCGGGATCCTCGTGCTCGTCCGCACGCTCGGCGCGTTCGAGCTCACGTTCTTCGTCTCCGGCGCCGACACCCAGACGCTGGTCGTCGCCCTGTTCGGCGCGATCTCCGACCCCGGCGGCGTCCCCATCTCACTCACGGCGGCAATGGCGGTGACGTACATGCTCGTGGCCGTCCTCGGCCTCGCCAACAGCCTCCGCTTCGTCACTCCATCCCAGGCCATCCGCCAGCGGCACCGCTGAATCACAGGGAATCAACCCGAGGAGTTCGTGCACATGCCAGACGGCAGGAAGCAGTACCGGGTCGCCATCGTGGGGACGGGCGCCATCGCCGGCGGCCGCCACATCCCCGCCATCCAGGCGCAGGACGGTCGCGCGAAGGTCGTGGCTGTCGTCGACGTGGACGGCGACCGTGCGGCGGCCTTCGCCGCCGAGTGGGGTGTGGAGCACAGCTACACCGACCTCGACACGATGCTCGCGGCCGACCAGCCCGACCTGGCGATCATCTGCACCCCGCCCTCCGTCCATCACGCCGGCGTGCAGGCCTGCCTGCGTGCGGACGCCTGGGTGTGGTGCGAGAAGCCACCGGTGCTCTCCCTGGCCGAGTACGACGGCCTCATGGCGGACGAGCGGGACGGCGGCCCGTACGTCGGGTACGTGTTCCAGCACCGCTTCGGCTCCGCGGCCCGCACGCTGCGCGAGCACATCGCGGCAGGTGCCCTGGGGCGCCCGCTCGTCGGGATCTGCCACACGCTCTGGTACCGCGACGACGCCTACTACGAGGTGCCGTGGCGCGGGAAGTGGGAGACCGAGGGCGGCGGCCCCACGATGGGGCACGGGATCCATCAGATGGATCTCATGCTGTCGTTGCTCGGCGACTGGCGCGAGGTCCGCGCGATGATGGGCACGCTCGACCGCCGGATCGCCACCGAGGACGTCTCGCTCGCCGCGGTGTCGTTCGAGTCCGGTGCCCTGGTGTCGGTCGTCAACAGCGTCCTGTCGCCGCGCGAGGTCAGCTACCTGCGCTTCGACTTCTCCGAGGCCACCGTCGAGGTCTCGCATCTCTACGGGTACGACAACTCGCACTGGACCTGGACGCCCCTGCGCGGCGTCGCCGAGGAGCGTGCTGCCGGGTGGCTCCCCACCACGGACGTACGCAGCTCCCACAACGTGCAGCTCGCCGAGTTCCTCGACTCGATGGACCGCGCGGAGCGACCGGCCGTCAGCGGCGCGGACGGGCGGCGCAGCCTGGAGCTCATCACGGGCCTGTACCAGTCAGCGATCACCGGCAGCCCGGTCAACCGGGCAGAGCTGGAGCCGGGCAACCCCTTCTACACACAGCTCGACGGCGGCGGGCGCTACTCGGCAGGCATCACCGCGGGGGTCACTCGATGAACGCGCTGACCGTCACGCACGAGCACGGCATGCGGATCGACGTCGCGGTCGGCGAGGTCGAGATCGCGAGCTACGTCTACGGGCCCGGGGTGGCCGCCTTCGAGGCGCCCAAGCCCTACATGCACCCGATGCGCACGCTGTCCGGCGCGCTCGTCTCGGCGTACCGCCCGCACGACCACCGCTGGCACAAGGGCGCCCAGATGACCTGGTCGCACGTGTCGGGCCAGAACTTCTGGGGCGGCAACACCTACGTGCACGGGCGCGGCTACGTGCCGCTCGACAACGTCGGCGCGATGCGGCACGACGGGTTCGACATCATCGACCTGACCGGCGACGAGCTCACGCTGCGCGAGACGCTCACCTGGGTGGCCTCGACGGGCGAGCGCTGGGTGGCCGAGACCCGCACGCTGCGCTGGCACGGCGTCGACGTGGCACGCGGCATCTGGGCGCTCGACTTCGCCACACAGCTGCGCAACATCCGCGGCGAGGAGCTGGAGCTGGGCAGCCCCACCACCCATGGGCGGACGAACGCCGGCTACACCGGGTTCTTCTGGCGCGGCCCCCGTGGCTTCACCGGCGGTGAGATCATCACGGCCGGCGGCGGTGGCGGGCCCGAGACCATGGGCACCAGCGACTCCCCGTGGCTCGCCTACACCGGGAAGAACGACGACGTCGACGGCGGCTCCACGCTGCTCGTCCTCGCCGGCTCGACCAGCCACGGGACGATCACCTGGTTCGTCCGCAACGACCCGTTCCCCGCGGTGAACCCCTCACCCGCCTTCGACAAGGAGATCACGCTCGCCGACGGCGAGACGCTCGCGCTCCAGCACCGTCTGGTGGTCGCCGACCGGATCTGGACGCGCGAGGAGATCGAAGGCCTCGCCGTGGAGCACGCCCTGTGAGTGGCGCCCTTCCCGAGTTTCCCGGTGCGGTGGGGATCAGCGCGCTGCGCGTCTACCCCTGGGAGGCGGCCGACGGGCTGTGCGGGGGCTCGCCGCACATGCATCTGTGCTGTTCCGAGTGCTACGTCGTGGTCGGGGGCAGGGGCAGGCTGCAGACGCTCACGGCGGCCGGGTTCACCGAGTCGCCGTTGCGGCCCGGGGACGTCGTCTGGTTCGCCCCCGGCACGATCCACCGGGCCGTGAACGACGGCGACCTGAACGTCATGGCGCTCATGCAGAACAGCGGGCTGCCGGAGGCGGGCGACGCAGTGCTGACGTTCCCCCCGGCCCACCTCACCGACCGCGCCACGTACGAGCGTGCGAGGTCGCTGGCAGGCGCGGGCGGGGAGGCGTCGCCGGAACGCGCGCGGGCCAGGCGTGACCTGGCGGTCGAGGGTTTCGCCGAACTCACCCGGCGGACGGCCGCGGGGGACGGCACCGCGCTGGAGGAGTTCTACGCGTCCGCCGCGGCGCTGGTCCGGCCCCAGATCGAGGAGTGGCGGGCGCGCTGGACGGAGGGAGCGGCCGCGGCGAGTGCACGAACCGGCGAACAGCTGGCCGCGCTGGCCGGTGGCGACCACTCCCACCTGAGGGACGCCACCGTGGCGCGGATCGAGCAGCCTGCGGCCACCACCCTCGGGATGTGCGGCTACCTCTCCCCCTACGATCCGGTGCGGATAGCAGCTGCTGAACCCGAGGCAGCACGCTGACCCGCACGCCACCTACTCCAGCAGGGGGAATGCGCTTTCCTATCATGGGGTGACCGGTACGCTCTGCAAACAGAGATCTCGGGCCGCCCGGCACTGGTCGCCGGCGCATTTCCCGCGCGAACCGCCCCATCCGTGGTCCGGCCCCGATGTCGCAGTGCAGGAGGCAGGCCATGAGCGACCGCGTCACCAACGCGTCGGTCACGCTTCTCGATGTCGCCCGCGCCGCCGGGGTTTCCCTGGCCACCGCGTCGCGCGCGCTCAACGGCAGCACCCGCAGGGTCCGTCCCGACCTGCGCGAGCGGGTGCTGGAAGCGGCCGAGGCCCTGCAGTACTCCGCCAACGCGCAGGCCCAGGCGATGGCGCGGGGCCACACCAACCTCGTCGGGCTGGTGATCGGCGACGTCGGCGATCCCTACTTCTCCTCGATCGCAGCCGGCGCCATCAGGGCGGCCGAGGGCCACCAGCTCGTCGTCACGATGGCCTGCACGTTCGGCCGGGAGGAACGCGAGATCGACTACGTCGCGGCACTGCGCAGCCAGCGGGCGCGCGCCGTGATCGTGGTGGGAAGCCGGGTGTACGACCGCGAGCTGACCGAGCGGCTCGGCGCCGAGGTGCGATCGTTCGAGCAGTCCGGCGGCCGGGTCGCGTTCATCAGCCAGCGCAAGATCGCCGCCGACACGGTCGTCCTGGAGAACCGCGCGGGGGCCCGGGCGCTCGCGGAGGCACTGTGCGCCCGCGGCTACCGCCGCTTCGCCATACTCGCCGGCCGTGCCGACCTGCTGACCGCGCGCGACCGCTGCGCCGGGTTCCGCGAGGGCGCCGCCCGCTGCGGGGTGCAGATCGGCCAGGACGTCACCGCACACGGCGGGTTCACGCGCGACGGCGGCTACGACGCGATGATCGACGTTCTCGACCGCAGCCTCGACGTGGACTGCGTCTTCGCGGTCAACGACGTGATGGCGCTCGGTGCGATGGCAGCGCTGCGCGATCGCGGGATCGCGGTGCCGTCGGCGATGGCCGTGGCCGGGTTCGACGACATCGTCACACTGCGCGACGCCACCCCGGCCCTGACCACCGTGCGGTTGCCGCTCGAGGACCTCGGTGCATGGGCCCTCGACCTGGTGCTCGGCCCTGCCGCCGACCAGCCTCGGATCCGCCGGGTGCGCGGAGAGGTGATCCTGCGGGAGACCACACCCGAACGCATCCCGGTCCCGTGAGCCCCTGAACCGCGACCCGCGGATCTCAGGGCGCGTCGGTCTCGGGCGCGATCAGCCACACCGCGGCGTAGACCACCACCGGCACTCCCGCACCGATCACGGTGAGCGCCACCATGCCGACACGCAACAGGGCCGCGTCCACGTTGAGGCTCTCGGCGAGCCCGCCGCACACACCGGCGAGCATCCGGTCGGTGCGGCTGCGGCGCAGGCGGAACGCCGGCCGCGCGGCCCGCGGCGGCTCCGCGAGAGGCGGCTGACCCGCGAAGGGCGGTTGCTCGGTGAAGGGAGGCTGGTCGGCGTCAGGGGTGGTTCGGGCGGTGGCCGGGTCGGTGATCTGCTCCATGGCTTCGAGCCTGCCGCCGCGACCGGCTCCCTGCCTCGGGGAACGCACCGGATTCCGACCCTGAACCCGGCCCTGAGCCTGCTCGGGGCAGGCGGCGCTCCACCTGGCCCGAAACCTTTCGAACGACATATCCGCTGCGCGTTCTTCGTCGATTTCCTGGAGGCCGCCCGCAGGCCCTGAAGATCGGCCTCGTGCTATCGGGCGTGCTAGCGTCGCCGCTGGAGCTCCGTCGCCGTAGCCAGCTCGAAGTCGCCGGGCCGATCGCCATCTCGTCGGCGCGACCACCGCTCCTACCATGGGTTCGTCCACGGTGATCGAGGAGGAACGGTGCAGGCCGCCGGCCCTGTCGGGTTGCTTTCGGAATTCGTTCCTGCCTCATTCCGAACGGCCTGCAGCAACGGAGCAACTTTGCGGCTGATGACCACGATTGTGCAGGCGCCGGCAAAAGCGAACCTGGGCCCTCTCGACACTGCCGGGTCGGCCCCGGCCGGCACCACATCCGATTCCGGCGACATGAGGAGAGAACGACCGTGACCACCCCGACGACGAAGACCGTGGCCCTGCTCGGCACCGGCATCATGGGTGCCGGCATGGCGAGGAACATCGCCCGGTCCGGGCTCGCCCTCACGGTGTGGAACCGTGACGCGAAGAAGGCACGCCCCCTCGCCGATGACGGCGCGACCGTGGCCGACGACCCGGCCTCCGCGGTGGCCGGAGCGGACGTCATCGTCACCATGCTCTTCGACGCCGCGTCCGTGGAATCGGTGATGGAGCAGGCATTGCCGTCCGCCGCGAAGGGGGCGATCTGGGTGCAGTCGAGCACCGTGGGGCTCGACGGTGCGCTGCGCCTGGCCGAGATCGCCGACCGGGCCGGCGTCGACTACATCGACGCCCCGGTTCTGGGCACCCGCCAGCCTGCCGAGGAGGGCAAGCTCCTCGTGCTGGCCGGAGGGCCGGAGCGCCTCGGCGACGCCGTGGCGCCGGTGTTCGACGCCATCGGCTCCCGCACCGTGTGGGTCGGCCCCCGCCCCGGCGACGGCCACCGGCTCAAGCTCGTGGCGAACTCATGGGTGCTGAGCATCATGGGCGGCACCGCGCAGGCCATCGGGCTCGCCGAAGGGCTCGGCGTCGACCCCCAGCAGTGGCTCGACACCATCGCGGGCGGAGGCCTGGACTGCGGATACGCCCAGATCAAGGGCCGCGCGATGATGTCAGGGGACTACTCCACGTCGTTCACCACCGCCGGTGCGGCCAAGGACGCCTCACTCATCGCCGACGCGCTGCGCGGAGTGGGCGCCGAGGACAACATGATGCGCGCGCTGCAGCACCAGTTCGCGGCGGCTGCCGACGCCGGCCACGCCGAGGACGACATGGCGGCGGTGGTGGAGGCAGTGCGCCACCCGCGATCGTCCTGACGCGACGGCTCTCCGGCTCAGCCGACGTCCGGTACGGCGGGCCCGAGGAGATCGTCGGCGTCGACGATGCGGTAGGCGTAGCCCTGCTCCGCGAGAAACCGCTGCCGGTGGGCGGCGTAGTCGGTGTCGAGGGTGTCGCGTGAGACCACCGAGTAGAAGTGCGCCTGCCGGCCGTCGCCCTTCGGCCGGAGCAACCGGCCGAGCCGCTGGGCCTCCTCCTGCCGGGAGCCGAACGTGCCCGACACCTGCACGGCCACGCTGGCCTCGGGGAGGTCGATCGAGAAGTTGGCCACCTTGCTCACCACGAGCACCGGCAGCTCGCCCCGGCGGAAGGAGTCGAACAGCGCCTCACGCTCCTTGTTGCGCGTGGAGCCCTGGATGACGGGGGCACCCAGCACGCCGCCGAGCTCGTCGAGCTGGTCGAGGTAGGCGCCGATCACGAGCGCGGGCTCGCCGGGGTGCCGGTCGAGGATCGCCTTGACGACGCTCACCTTGGTGTGGGCGGTGGAGGCCATCTTGTAGCGCTCCTCGGCGTCGGCCACGGCGTAGCCCATCCGCTCCGCCTCGGTGAGCGTGACCCGTACCTCCACACAGTCCGCGGGGGCGATCCAGCCCTGCTGCTCGATGTCGCGCCATGGCGCGTCGTAGCGCTTCGGGCCGATCAGCGAGAAGACGTCGCCCTCACGCCCGTCCTCACGTACGAGCGTGGCGGTGAGCCCCAGCCTGCGCCGGGACTGCAGGTCGGCGGTCATCCGGAACACCGGGGCGGGGAGCAGGTGCACCTCGTCGTAGATCACGAGGCCCCAGTCGCGCGAGTCGAACAGCTCGAGGTGCTTGTACTCGCCCTTCGTCTTGCGGGTGATCACCTGGTAGGTGGCGATCGTGACCGGGCGGATCTCCTTGCGCTCGCCGGAGTACTCGCCGATCTCGTCCTCGGTGAGCGAGGTGCGCGCGATGAGCTCCCGCTTCCACTGGCGTCCCGACACGGTGTTGGTGACGAGGATCAGCGTGGTGGCCTTCGCCTGCGCCATCGCCGCCGCACCCACCAGCGTCTTTCCCGCGCCGCACGGCAGCACCACCACCCCGGAGCCACCCGCCCAGAAGCCCTCGACGGCGTCGCGCTGGTAGTCGCGCAGCGTCCAGCCGTTCTCGGCCAGGTCGATGGGGTGCGCCTCGCCGTCGACGTAGCCCGCGAGGTCCTCCGCAGGCCAGCCGATCTTCAGCAGCGCCTGCTTGAGATGTCCGCGTTCGGACGGGTGCACGAGCACCGTGTCGTCGTCGATGCGGGCCCCGAGCAACGGGGAGATCTTCTTCTGCCGGAGCACCTCCTCCAGCACCGCCCGGTCCAGCGCGACCATGACCAGCCCGTGCACGGGGGAGTTCGTGAGCTGCAGGCGCCCGTACCGGCCCATCGTGTCGACGACGTCGACGAGCATCGGCTGCGGCACCGCGTAGCGGGAGAAGCGGACGAGCGCGTCGACCACCTGCTCGGCGTCGTGGCCCGCGGCGCGCGCGTTCCACAGCGCCAGCGGGGTGACCCGGTAGGTGTGGACGTGCTCGGGCGCGCGCTCCAGCTCCGCGAAGGGTGCGATCGCCGAGCGCGCCTCCGCGGCGGCCGGATGGTCGACCTCGAGCAGCAGCGTCTTGTCGGATTGGACGATGAGCGGCCCGTCGGTCATACGTGTGGTACTCCTCATGAAATCCGGCCCATGGCTGGGCCGGACCGGATCAACGGTGGGCGTGGGCGACTGATCTGATCGGGGGAACGCCACCCGCCCGGCCTCGGAGAAAGGGTCGGCGTCTACTTCGGTTATGCTGTGCCGGCTCTGTCCGAAAGTGCACGTGTGCCACCGCGATCGTACCGGGTCCCGGCGGTCATCGCCCTTCCCCAGAGGGCGCGTGTCGGAGCCGGCGGAGCGCGCATGATGCGGGCCGGAACACCCGACCAGCCCGCCCCCAACATGAAGGCGCGACGGATCGACCCGATGCTCATAGCAATGCTCCCCGGGCCTGTGACCCGATCCCGGCCACCCACCGCCCCTGGACTGCAGCTCAGCTGGTCCGGGCTCGCGGCCGATCATCAGCGCGTGCCAGAGTTCACCCGATCTGCGCAGGCAAGCGTCAGGGGGACGTTGACGTGACCAGCACCGAGACCGGACCAACGTGGTCCGAGCGGTTCAACCCGCGTAACTGGACGCTGGCCTGGAAGCTGGTGATCGTCTGTCTCATACCGGCCTTGCTGGCGTTGGCCCTGGGTGTCCTCCGGGTGTCCGACCAGGCCAGCCAGGCCGCTGAGCTGGGCCGCAGCAGCCGGCTCCTCGAGGTGGCGCAGCAGGTCTCCACCACTGCCGACGCCCTGCGCGCCGAGCGTCACGCGTCCACCCTGTTCGCCGCGGGCAACCGCACGGACAACCGGGCCGCGCTCGAGGACGGGTTCCGCCAGACCGACACCGAGATCGACCAGATGCTCGCGGGTGTCCACGGCACGAGCGAGCTCGAGGTCACCACCCGCAGCGCCCTCCAGAAGACCGAGCGCGAGCTGCAGACCCTCGCTCCCCTGCGCACCGACGCCGCGCAGAACGTCGCCATCGACTTCGACCAGATCAACACCCGCTACACCGCGGTGATCGACAGTGTCGACATCCTCGGCCGGGCCCTGCTGCGGCAGCTGAGCACGCCCGGCATCGGAGGGCTGCCCGACGCCCTCACCGCCGTCATGAACATCACGGAGCAGCTGGCCGCTCAGCACACGGAGCTGGGAGCGGCCATCAAGAGCGGCAGGCTCCGGCCGCAGGACTCCGAGGCAGCCACCGCCGCCGACAGCCAGCTCACGGCCGCCGCTCGCGAGTACTCCTCAGCACTCACCCTGGGTGTCGTCGGTAACCCGCTCGACGAGACGGCCAACACGCAGCGCGTGAACCTGAAGGAAGCGATCCTCAGGACGCCCGCCAACAGGACGATCCCGGTCTCCGCAACGGAGTGGGATGCCGCCTACGTCGACGCGGACGCCGCGGCCGACCGCGCCTCCACCCGTATCCGCAAGGCACTGTCCGCCTCCAGCGCGGCGGCCGAGGAGCGGGCGAGCAACGAGGCCGGTCTCAACTCGGTGATCCTGATGCTCGGTCTGCTGATCGGCGCCACGATCGCAGTGCTGGTCGCCCGGGCTCTGCTCCGGTCGCTGCAGATCCTGCGCACCACCGCACTCGACGTCGCCGAGCGGCGGCTGCCGCAAGCGGTCGAGGGCATGCGTGCAGGCGAGACGCCCGACGTGGAAGTCGACCCGGTGCCACTGGGCGGCCGAGACGAGGTGGCCCAGGTGGCCCGCGCGTTCGACGCGGTCCACGGGCAGGCGGTCCGCCTGGCGGCCGAGCAGGCGGCACTGCAGTCCAACGTCAGCGCGATGTTCGTCAACCTCTCCCGCCGCAGTCAGGCGCTCGTCGAGCGCCAGCTGCAGCTCATCGAGCAGCTGGAGAGCAACGAGCAGGACCCCGACCAGCTGTCCAACCTGTTCCAGCTCGACCACCTCGCCACCCGTATGCGGCGCAACAGCGAGAACCTGCTGGTTCTCGCAGGCACCGACCTCGCCAAGCGCAACATCGCGCCGATCCCGATGGTCGACGTGCTGCGTGCCGCGGTGTCCGAGGTCGAGCAGTACCAGCGCATCGTCGTGCAGGCCCCGCCGTCGGTCACGGTCGTCGGCCGGGCGGCGTCCGACCTCGTCCACCTCCTGGCCGAGCTGCTGGACAACGCCACGAGCTTCTCCCCGCCCGACTCGCAGGTGGTCATGAGCACCGCCCGCACGGGCGACGGCTCGATCGTCGTCGAGATCGCCGACCGCGGCGTCGGCATGGTCGACCACGAGCTCAACGACGCCAACCAGCGCCTCAGCGGTCCCGCAGGCGTCGACGTCTCGGCGTCCCGGCGCATGGGCCTGTTCGTGGTCGGTCGCCTGGGCGCCCGCCACGGCATCAGCGTGCGACTCAGCACCTCGTCCGCCGGCGGTCCCGGTGCGGGCCTCACGGCCTCGGTCACCGTCCCCGGCTACCTCATCCCTTCGTCCAACGAGCCGGCGGAGATCCAGCGCCCGGCCGCGGCGATTCCCACCCGCACCAACACGCTCACGGCGCAGCGTCCGGGCACCAACGGCACGGTTCGTCCGGGATCGCTCTCGGCGCTGGTCGCGGGCACAGACGGTCCGGCCAACCCGGCTGGTGTCTTCGACGCCCCGGCCGGCCACGACGGGCAGCTGTTCGCCCCGCAGCCGCCGCCGGTGAACGGCTCGCTCGGAAAGCTGCCCACCAGGCGGCCCGGGCAGTCGGTGCGACCCGACGGGCCGAACCCCCCGCCCCCATCCAACAACCGGCCGGATCCTGCAGAGCAAGCCGCAGCCGACCAGGCCAAGGCGGAGCAGCAGCAGATGCAGCTGCAGAGGGCCCGGGAGCTGGCAGCGAAGGCTGCAGCCGACGCCGCGAAGATCGCCGAGCAACAGCAGCAACGGCGGGAGCAGCAGCGCTCCCAGCAGCCGCCTGGCTCGCAGAACACCGGGTCCTACCGCAACGGGGTGCAGCCCGACTCCGCTCGTTCGTTGTGGGGCACCACCAGCGAGACGGCCGCGCTCAACGGGTACACGCCCAGCGAGCCCGCCACCTCCAACGGCAGCTCGCACGCCGCCACCTCGCCGTCCACACGCTCCGAAGATTCCGGATCGACCAGCCGTCAGCAGCCGGCCACGAGCGGTGAGCAGAAGGCCACGACGGGATCATCGAGCGGCGATCAGGACCCGAAGCCGGGCGAGGACAAGACGCCCGACGAGATCCCGTCCGCACCGCCGACCGGTGCCTTCCCTGCCGACACGATGTTCAGCAGTGAGGCCCAGCCGCAGCGGGGAACGCCCACCCAGGTGCCGCCCTCGCCGCTGACGATGCCGATGCCCATCCTCGGTCGCAGCAACCCGCTGCCGCCGCCACGGCACACCAACCCGCGGCCCGAGCAGCAGCAGTCCATTCCGCGACCGTTCCCGCAGGGCCCAGGGCAGCGTGGCCAGCAACCCACCCAGCCCGCTCAGCCCACGCAGTCGGGGGCGCAGGCAGCCCAGCAGGCTCAGCAGGCACAGGCCGCGCAGCAGGCACAGGCTGAGGCCGCTCAGGCCGCGGCCGCACCGTCGCCCGGCGAGGCGGACGAGCTGTTCGCGCCGAGTGTTCCGGTGATCGCAGAACCGGCACCCGCGGCGCCGAACTCCCGCAAGGAGGAGTTCGACCTCAGCGAGACCACGCCGATCTTCGAGGAGATCGCCTCGGCGTGGTTCCGCTCGAACCGGCCCATCCCGGTCAACTGGCAGACGGAGCAGGGCGGCGCAGGGCGGCCGTCGCAGCAGCGTGGCTTCCGTCCACCGGCGCCGCACCCGCTGTCGGCGCCTGCTCCGGCACCGCACCCGCTGGCGGCCCCTGCTCCGGCACCGGCGCCCACTCCGCCCCCGGCGGCAGCAACGCCGCCGCCGGCTCCGGCTCCGTTGCCCAAGCCCGTTGCGCCGCCGGCACCCACTCCGCCACCGCCCCCGCCGTCGGCTCCGACCCCGCCGCCTGCTCCTGCACCCACCCCGGCACCTGCTCCCGCGCCTGCTCCGACCCCGGCACCGTCGGTGTCGGCCCGGCCGGCGCGGCCGGTCACGGAGAAGCCGGCCACGCCGGAGCCCGCTGCTCCCGCACCTGCCTCCGCATCCGCGTCCGCGTCCGACCAGGAGTTCGCGAGCCTCGCGGACGAGGGCTGGCGTGCGGCGAGCAGCGTGGGGGCCGAGCAGGCCGACGAGATGACGGCTGCCGGACTGCCGAAGCGCCGCCCACGGGCGCGCCTCGTTCCGGGCAGCGCAGGATCTGCGGTGCTGGCACCGCCGGTCTCCTCAGCGCGTAGCGCGGAGACCGTCCGGGGCCGGCTCGCCAGTTACCAGCACGGCGTCCGTCAAGGCCGCGAAAGCCGATTGCGCGGCGGCGGCGGGGCAGACCCGGGTTCAGAGGCCAACGGTGGTACTAAGCCCACCAACGCTGGTGTCAATCACGACGAGGAGTCTTCATGACGGCGCCACAGACGCAGCCGAGCCGCTTCGGGTGGCTGGTCACCAACTTCGCTGAGCGCGTGCCGGGTGTCGCCCACGCGATCGTGGTGTCGGCCGACGGACTGCTGCTCACGGCGTCCGACCGGCTGCCCCGCGACCGTGCCGACCAGCTTGCTGCTGTGTCGTCCGGGCTGGTCAGCCTCACGCAGGGTGCGGCCCGCTGCTTCGACGCCGGTGGCGTCGTGCAGACGGTCGTCGAGATGGACCGCGGGATCGTCCTGCTCATGTCCATCAGCGACGGCTCGTGCCTCGCCGTGCTCGCCTCGCCCAGCTGCGACATCGGCCTCATCGGCTACGAGATGACGTTGCTCGTCGACCGCGTCGGCCAGCTGCTCACCCCCGAGCTGCGCGCCGAGCTTCAGGGCTCCTTCGGCGGCTTCTGAAGCACCAGCACGACCACCAGGTACGACCCCCGGTTCGCAAATGATCGGTAGGAAGGCAGGTGAGTCCGATGACCTCCGGTCCCGACGACGAGCGCCGGCAATCCTCGGAGCCAACTTTCGCCGACGTCATGAACGGCTTCAGTTTCGACTCTCGCCGTTCGCCGCGCCGCCGCAAGTGGGGGCGCCGGCGAGGCGCCGACGTCGAGCTGAACGACGACGTCCCTACCGAAACGGAGCAGCCGGGGGGCAATACGACCCCGCCGCCCCCACAGGTCCGACCAGGACCACCGACGGCTCCGATCGACTTCCGCAACCTCGAGGCGGAGGAGATCAGCTTGGGGATGGGTGCGGCGGCGGTTCGGCCCTACGCCTGGACCCGTGGTCGAACAAAGGCCAGCATCGATCTGGCCATCGAGACTCTCGTGTCCACCAGCCAGCGTGGCCGGGATCAGATAGGCCTGTTGCAGGTCGAGCACCGAACCGTGGCGGAACTGTGCGAACAGGTTCGCTCGGTCGCCGAGGTCGCCGCGCTCATGTCGCTTCCGCTCGGGGTTGCCCGGGTGCTACTCAGCGACATGGCAGGCCTCGGAATGGTGACCGTGCACCAGACCGCGAGCAGCGCCGGCAACATGCCGGACCTCGCTCTGATGGAAAGGGTGTTGAGTGGACTCCGTCGGCTCTAGTTACCCAACTGACGGGTCGCCCCCTCGCTCAGCGTCGGCGTTGACCAGTCAGTCGGGGGGATTCGGACAGCAGATGATCGCCACCGCGGCGACAATTTCGGCCAAGATCGTGGTAGCCGGTGGCTTCGGCGTCGGTAAGACCACCTTCGTCGGCTCGGTCTCGGAGATCGTTCCGCTGACCACAGAGGCCGTCATGACCGAGGCCAGCGCCGAGGTCGACGATCTCGCGGCCACTCCCAACAAGGTCACCACCACGGTGGCCATGGACTTCGGCCGCGTCTCGCTCGACTCGGAGCTGATCCTCTATCTGTTCGGCACCCCGGGCCAGCATCGGTTCTGGTTCATGTGGGACGACCTCGTGCGCGGTGCGATCGGCGCCGTCGTGCTGGTCGACACCCGCAGGCTGGCCGACTCGTTCGCGGCGATCGACTTCTTCGAGGACCGCGGGCTGCCCTATGTCGTGGGCCTGAACTGCTTCGACGGGCTGCTGCAGCACCGCATCGAAGACGTTCGGGAGGCCATGTCGATCGACCCGTCGATCCCGATCGTCAGCTGTGACGCCCGCATCCGGCAGTCCACCAAGCAGACGCTCATCGCGCTGGTGGAGCACGCCATGCAGCACCGGATGACCGCAGGCGCCCGCTGATCCATCGGCAGGCACTCCGGCGCCCCGGCGCTCTGCCCGGTTCCGCCCACTGAGAAGTGGGCCACACCGGGGAGACGCGCCGGGGCGTTCTGGCTGTACTGGATCTGCGGGTACCGCGCAGGTACCACGAGTCCGGGTACGGCTGGGGGCAGCGTGCACGAGGAACCGTTCAGGCTCGGCCGTGAGTTCTTCCAGGACCCACACGCGACGTACCGGGATCTCCTGACGGAGGGGCGCGTCCGGTACGCCTCGCTCTCCCCCGCGTTCGGCTTCTGGCTCGTCACCCGCTACGCCGACGCCAAGGCGCTCCTCTCGGACCCACGGCTGAGCAAGGACAGTGCCCGGGCGAAGGAGCTCTTCGCGGAGGGCGCAGGCCAGGTCTACGGGTTGGATCTCTTCGCCCACATGCTCCAGACCGACCCGCCCGGCCACACCCGCCTGCGCAGGCTCGTGAACAAGGCGTTCACGAACCGCGCTGTGGCCGGGCTGCGTCCGCGGATCGAGCAGATCACCGACGGGCTCCTCGACGACCTCGCGGCGGCCGGCCGGGCCGATCTGATCGAGTCGTTCGCCTCGCCGCTGCCGATCGCGGTGATCTGCGAGATTCTCGGGGTGCCGGCCGACGACCAGGCCAAGTTCCGGTCATGGGTCCTCCCCTTCGTCGCGGCGGCGTCCCCCGACGACGTGCGGACCGCCGACGAGGAGATGAGGGCCTACCTCACCGCTCTCATCGCGGAGAAGAGGTCCGAACCCACGATGGACCTGCTCTCCGACCTGGTGCACGTGTCGGACCAGGGCGACCAGCTGAGCGGGCCCGAGCTGTTGTCGATGGCGTTCCTGCTGCTCGTCGCCGGCTACGAGACGACCGTCAACCTGATCAGCAACGGGATGCTCGCCCTGCTGCGGCATCCCGACCGGCTGGCGGCTCTGCGGTCCGACCCGTCCCTGCTGCCGGAGGCGGTCGAGGAGTTTCTGCGCTACGACGGCTCCCTCAACCTCGCAACCCTGCGGTTCACCACCGAGCCCGTACGCGTGGATGAGGTCGAGATCCCCGCAGGCGAGTTCGTCCTCATCTCCTTCCTCGCCGCGAACCGCGATCCTCGGCAGTTCCCCGACCCGGACCGGTTCGACATCACCCGCGGCACCGGCGGCGGGCACCTGGCCTTCGGCCACGGCATCCACTACTGCGTGGGCGCGCCCCTGGCGCGGTTGGAGGCACAGGTCGCCATCGGGCGGCTGCTGGACAGGTTCGGCACGATCGAGCTCGACGGCGATCCGGCCGATCTCCGGTGGCGCAGGAGCCCCGTCATGCACGGACTCGAGAGGCTGCCGATCCGCGTCGGTTCCTGATCCCGTTCAGGAGCCGTCCGGAGAGTCCTCGATCAGTGCGATGCTGGTGATCCGGTGCAGCGGCACGCGGTGCAGGCCGCCGTCCACCGTGTCCCGGCCCTCCACCACCCCGCCGCCAACGCTCATCGGTTCGAGGACCTGTTCCCCGGCAACACCGTGCCCGTCCACGAACCCGATCCAGACGCTGCGGCGAGCGGCGACGGCCGAACGGAGCAGGTCGGGGATGCGCCCGTTGTTCGTCGCAGGCGATGTGACGTCCCGCCGGATTCCGGCCAGCGCGTCCCCGGCCCGCATCCGGGACACGAGGGCGGCGAGCTGCTCGGTGCCCGGCTCCGGTGGCGCGCCGTTGCGGCCCAGCGAACGGCGGCGGGGCGCCGTCCGCCTGCCCCGGTCGGAGAGGTCGAGAACGGCGCCGCCGGTGTCCTCGGCAGCGGGACTGAAACCGGCCGCCCGCAACCCGTCGAGCAACTCGCCGAGTGACAGCGGCGAGACCACGACCGTGGGCGCGATGCGGCGCAGCTCCAGGGTGACGCTGTCGGGATGCGCGAGCACCTCCGCGATCAGCACGGCGTCGTCGGACCGGAGGAACGACGACGCCACACCACCGCGCAGCCGTCCGTGGCGGCGGGCGACGTCGTCGATGAGGTACGTCAGGCCCTGAGGCACGGGGGTGGCCGAACGTTTGGCGAGCAGCTCGTGCAGCTCGGTGGCCGTGCGGCCGGCGTCGAGCGCACGGCGCACCGTGGCATCGGTGAAGCGGAAGACAGTGGCCCCGCCTGCCGACTCCACCTCGGCGACGAGGCCGAGCTCCGCAGCCAGCTGTGGCTCCAACGGTCCAGGCGCGACGGCGGTCAGATCCGCCTGCAGGAGTATGTGGTCGACGGGCTCGGGCAAGGCCGCACGAAGAGCGGCGACGAGCCCGCCGGGATCGTCGAGAAGCACCCGGCCCGGTGTGGACATCGCGTCCAGCGCGACGACACCGAGCACCGTGGCCTCGGCGAGCGCCCAGTCCACCACCTCGTCACGCAGCCGGCCCCCACGCCGGGGTGCGCGCCACGCGAGGACATCGCGCAGCGCGGCCGCGGAACCGGGCGCAACGCCGGGCGGCAGCTCGGCGAGCCCCGCGAGCACGCGGCGCCGGTCGCGGGGAGCGAGCGGGCGCCGGACCGCATCGGACAGGGCCGAGATCGGGCGCCCCGCGTCGTCCTTGCGTCCGACCAGCCCGGGCAGTCGCGGCAGATCCAGCCAGGTGCGCGCGATCAGCGACCAGCGCAGCTCGGGGCCGCCCGCCGCCCAGACGTCGGCGTTGGTGGTGGGCACCCAGTCCGGCGCCACCCCGTCGCTCTCCCCGAGCAGATCGGCGGCCACCGCCAGCTCGACCAGGAGCGCGGCCATGCTCTCGTCGGTGTCCATCTCCTTCGCCGCCCGCCGCAGCTCGCGCACGCCGAGGCCACCGGAGCGCAGCACGGGCGGCGGGGTGCGCCCCCAGAACGCGACGAGCAGCTCGAGCTGGCGGAGCACGCCCAGGGCCGCTCCACCCGCGGTGCGGTCCACGGCGTCCGCCCCGCGGTCCCTCGCCCCGATGTCGGGCGGCGTGACGGGGACCGCGCCCAACGGCCGGTCCCCGCGTAGGGCGAGGCCCACCTGCCGCGGTAGCTCGACCGTCTCGGCGTCCACCCGCACCAGCAGGCCACGGGCGAGGAGCCGCCCGACCGGGCTCTCCGGATCAGCCCCCGCCCGGCTGCGCCCGATGGGCGGCCCGGCCGCCAGCGCTTCGAGCACCCGGCGCTCGTCGGGCGCCACGGAGGCGAGCAGCTCAGGCAGCTCCGAGGACGCCGCCAGACCCGCGGACTCGCGACCGAGCCCACCGGGATGGCGCGGTACCACGTCCAACGCAGCAGGAACGAGCGACAGCTCCTCGTCCGGCCCCCAGACGAGTGCGCGGTCGCGCAGCGCCCTCAGCGGGCGGCTGACAGCAGCCTCCGACAGATCGGGGCCGAGCAGGCGGCACAGCTCGCTGAGCGACGTCGGCGCGCTCTCGGCGCCGGCGACGACGAGAGCCTCGAGGACGGTGAGCGTGAGCCTGTCGAGATCGTCACACGCACGGTGGACGGATGCCCGGATGCCGGCCCGGGTGGCCAGCACGGTGAGATCCGCGGGTGGCGGCACGGCCAGGTCCGGGCGCAGCCGGAGCAGAACCGCGAGCATCTCGTCGTCCTGGGCGCGCAGCCAGTCGACCAGCGGTGTGGGCATCCCCACTACGGTAGTCGGCGCGCCGACGAGGACGACGCTTGTATCAGGTGTCGCTCCCACCCACCGGTCCCCCACCACCGCGTCCCGTACGGGATAATCGACCGTGACGCGCGAACCACGAGGAGGACATGGTGGCCAAGGCAGCCCGTGAAGGCCGAATCGACCCGACGTGGCCCGAGCTGCCCGACGGCGAACATCCAGTGAGCGAGCTCGCCAGCACCCGGCAGGGCTCGCTGTCGCCCTTCGGTGACCTGGAGTTCCCGCTGGATGAGGTGCCGTACGTGCACCCCGTCACGGAGATCAACCGATAGACCACCCCGCCGGCCTGCTGCTCGCAGCGGGCGCGGGCCGTCGGATGGGCGGCCCGAAAGCACTCGTCGAACTCGACGGCGAGCCACTCGTGGGGCGTGCCCTGCGAGTGCTCGCCGACAGCGGTTGTTCGCCGCTCATGGTGGTGCTCGGCGCTTCGGCCGCGAGAGTGGCCGAGATCGTCCCTCCGGGCGTTCGGATCACCGTGGCTGACGACTGGGCGGAGGGGATGGGCGCCTCCCTCCGCGCCGGGCTCGCCGCGCTGGAGGCGCTCGACCCGGTGCCCGACGCCGCGCTCGTCCACCTCGTCGATCTGCCGGGCGTCACCGCCGAGGCCGTGAGACGGATCGCAGCCCGTACCGACCCCGACGTCCTGGTGCGCGCCGCGTACCACGGGCGACCGGCCCATCCGGTGCTGATCGGGCGGTGGCACTGGGCGGGCGTGCGCGCGGCCGCCGTGGGTGACGCCGGCGCCCGCGGCTATCTGTCCGGGAATCCGGACCTGGTTCTCGTCGAGTGCGGAGATCTGGCCGTCCCCGACGACGTCGACACCCCTGAGCAGCTGGCCCGCTTCAGGTCCCGCTGACCCGCGCCTCGCCCGGGTCGCGGGGTCGGCAGCGGGTCAGCGGGCTGGGCCGGAGGGTTCGAGGGTTGGTGACCTTCCGGAGCTTCAGAGGGTGTTTCAGAGGGTGATGTGCTGGCCGGGGGCGATCCGGTTCGGGTTCGCGGCCAGGCCGGGGTTCTTCTGCACCAGGCCCTTCCAACCGCCGGCAACACCGTGCCGGCTCGCGATCGTGGCGAGCGTGTCCCCGCTCTTCACCACGTAGGAGCCAGCGGTGGCAGGGGCGCTGAGTCGCACCTGCTGGGCGGGGGCGCTGCGTTGCGTCGCGGGCTCTCCGACCGCACCGGCCTTGCGGGAGCAGACGGGCCAGGCGCCCCAACCCTGCTTGGCCAGCACGCGCTCGGCGACAGTGATCTGCTGGACCCTGGTGGCTTGGTGTGCGCCGGGGGCGAACTCCGCGCCGCCGAAACCTCTCCACGTGCTCGGGGTGAACTGCAGCCCGCCCTCGAAGCCATTGCCGGTGTTGATGTCCCACCGGCCGCCGCTCTCGCATTGCGCGACGCGGTCCCAGGTGCTGTCGGTGGCCGCGTGGGCCGCCGGCACGGCGATCACGAGCGGTGCCCCGGCAACAGCACCGGCGATGGCGGTGCGGGCGATGGTCCGCCCGGTGGTGGTGGGGGCACGATGACGACCGCGGTAGCGCGCCATTTGAAGCATCTCCGTGCGCTGCGCATGGACAAACCGCCGGGGAGCTGGCGGGGCGGCACGAGCCGCCACAGTCCTTCCTGTCCCGCGCTTCGTCAGGCAACGGGGGCCGGAACCGCCGGACAGGGGAGCGCTGCGGTTCCGGGGCTCGGCCGGAACCTGGGGAGTTCCGGTGGGCCGCGAAGGACGGTACGTGCGGGTCGGCCATGAGCAAACCCACCGCATACCGAAGGCAAAGGGCCACCACGATAGGCTGAACGGCGCAACGCGGTGAAGTTCTGGCTGATCAGCCAGCCGCGTTAGCAACGCGTATGAGCGCCGATGGTTGCCTCGACGTGAGGCAGATCACCTGAACTCGGCTCGGCTCCGCTCCGTGAGCACCCGCATCTGCCACGCCGTAAGGTTTTGATGTGGAGCTGACGCACGTCGATACCGCCGGTGCCGCCCGCATGGTGGACGTCACCGGCAAGGAACCCACCGCGCGCACCGCGGTCGCCACCGGCGTCCTACGCACCACGACGGAAGTCGTGGACCTGCTGCGCCGCGACGGCCTGCCGAAGGGCGACGCGCTGGCCACAGCCCGGATCGCCGGGATCATGGGCGCCAAGCGCACACCCGACCTCGTGCCACTGTGCCACCCGATCGCACTGAGCGGCGTCGTGCTCGATCTCGAGGCCGACGGCGCCGAGGTGCGGATCCAGGCCACCGTCCGCACCACCGACCGCACCGGCGTCGAGATGGAGGCCCTCACGGCCGTCGCCGTGGCCGGGCTCGCCCTGCACGACATGGTCAAGGCCGTCGACCCCGCCGCCGTGCTCGACAGGGTGCAGGTGGAGCGCAAGGAGGGCGGCAAGACCGGCACCTGGACGCGCCCGGAGGACCGCTCGTGACCGCCGACGTGCTCTCTCCCGCGAAGGCGGAATCATGACCGCACCCGGCCGCCGCGCCCGCGTGGTGACGGCATCCAACCGGGCCGCGGCGGGGGTCTACGCCGACCGCGGGGGGCCGCTCATCGTCGACTGGCTGCGCGAGCGGGGGTTCGAGACCCCCGACCCGGCCGTGGTGCCCGACGGCGAACCGGTCGGGGACGCGCTGCGGGCAGCCGTTGCCGACGGCGTCGATGTCGTGATCACGACGGGTGGCACCGGGATCTCACCCACCGACGCGACCCCCGAGGTCACCCGGTCCGTCCTGGACTACGAGGTGCCCGGACTGGCCGACGCGATCCGAGCCGCCGGAGCACCCAAGGTGCCGACGGCGGTGCTCTCCCGCGGACTCACCGGCGTCGCAGGGCGCACACTCGTGGTGAACCTGCCCGGATCGACAGGTGGAGTTCGCGACGGTCTTTCGGTCCTCGCCGACGTGCTGGAGCACGCGGTGGACCAGCTTCGAGGAGGCGATCACCGATGACGGAGGCGACAACCGGAGCCGCAGTCCTGCGGGCCGCCGTCGGCGAGGCACCGCTCGACGTCGCGGAGCATGCCGCGCTCGTCGATCGGGCTGCCGCCGGCGCGGTGGTGACATTCGCCGGCGTGGTGCGCGACCACGACGGCGGCCGCGCCGTCCGGGGCCTGGAGTACAGCGCACATCCGAGCGCGGAGAAGGTCGTGGCCGAGGTGGCGGCGGAGATCGCCGCCCGCGCGTACGGCGTGCGGGCGATCGCGGTGAGCCACCGGGTCGGCCGGCTCGCGATCGGCGACGTGGCACTGGCCTGCGCCGTCGCGGCGGATCATCGGCGCGAGGCCTTCGAGACCTGCGCAGAGTTGGTCGAGGAGGTGAAGCGCCTGTTGCCGGTCTGGAAGCACCAGGTCTTCACCGACGGCACCGACGAATGGGTCGGCTCGACCTGAGGTCGAGCGGCCCATCCGCCGAGGCCGTGCGCGGGTACGGACGGCGGGGTGGGACCGTACCCGCGCACGAATGGCCTCAGGCCAGGTCGAGCTGCTGGCCGATCTGAATGACGTTCGGGTTGGTCAGAACGTCCTTGTTGCGCTCGAACAGGGCGGGCCAACCGCCCTGGAGCCGACGATCGGCCGCGATCGCGGACAGCGTGTCGCCCTTGACGACCGTGTAGTCCGCTCCGTTCTTGGTCAGCCGGGGGACCGACGTGTGCTCCGCGACCGGAGCAGCCTTCTCGGCCGGCGCCTGGGCCTTGGCCGGGGCCGAATTGACCTGAACCTGCTGCGAGGTGTGCACCGCCCGCGGCTGGGACGTGTATGACCGCGCGCCTGCCTTCTTCGAGCACACGGGCCATGCGTTCCAGCCCTGTGCCGCCAGCACGCGCTCTGCCACGGCAATCTGCTGCTCACGGCTGGCCTGGTGCGCTGAACCCTTCCCACCGAAGGCCCGCCAGGTGGACGGGGTGAACTGCAGTCCGCCGGAGAACCCGTTTCCGGTGTTGATCTGCCAGTTTCCGCCGCTCTCGCACTGGGCGACTCTGTCCCAGACGTTGTCGGGGGCCGCGTTGGCGGTGCCGGCAACGGCAATCGGGACACCAACGGCAACTGCACCGGCAACTGCCAGACGCAGCAGACTTCGGCCCTTGCGAGAATCAGGTCGAGAAGTCATTTGTTGCTCTCCAAACCACACCGTCAAGGAGAACCTGCACGTCAGAGAGCTGGGAGTGAGCCCTGACGAACAACTCCTGCCATCTGTCAAGGCCGCAGAGCGACTTTTGACGAAATAGCTTCCTTGGCCCTGTCCCGTCTCCTTCTCGACGGACCGGAACCGCGGGACAGGGCCCTGGCGCGGCGGATCCGGATGTATTCCGGTCGGCCCTCTCGGAACGACCGGCGGTAGACGCTACGAGCCACCTATGGCAAACCGTCAAACCCCAGTCGGGTGACCGGGGTCACCTTAGAACGCGTAACCACTCGGCAATGTCCGGATATCCGCAGGTCAGGCGCCACTTGCATTACGACGCCATCCCAGCGGATGAAATACAATCAAAGTGGAAGTATTGTCAGTACGGCAGTAGATCGACTGCTTACAGAGAGTAGCGACAGCCTTGGGAACGGACTCGCTCCCGAGCCCCACACGGGTTCGCGCGCCCTCACCCGCAGTGGCTGCGGCCGCGTCGTTCAGTCATGCTGGATCCGTGACCGATCGCCCGAACGCCGCGGGTTCGCCCGTCGCGCTGGCGGCTGCGCTGCGCTCCACCGGCTACCTCGCCGACGACGGCATCGCCACCGCCGCATTCCTCGCCCTGCAGATGAACCGACCCCTCTTCTGTGAGGGTGAGCCGGGCACCGGCAAGACGGCACTGGCCCACGCCCTCGCGGAGGTGTTCGGAGCCGAGCTCATCCGGCTGCAGTGCCACGAGGGGATCGACGCGGCCCAGGCGCTCTACGACTGGGACTTCCCCCGCCAGCTTCTGCACCTGCGCGCCCTCGAGGCCGCGGCAGGGGCCTCCGGTGAGCGGCTCGACGCCGACTCCGTCGAGGCATCCCTCTACGACCGGCGCTTCCTTCTGGCCCGCCCGATCCTGCGCGCTCTGCAGTCCACCCCGAGCGTGCTGCTCATCGACGAGATCGATCGCGCCGACGACGAGTTCGAGGCGTTCCTGCTCGAGGTGCTCACCGAGCACGCCGTCACCATCCCCGAGGTCGGCGAGATCAGGGCCACCACGCCCCCGCTGGTGGTACTCACGTCCAACCGCACGCGCGAGGTTCACGACGCGCTCAAGCGCCGCTGTCTCTACATCTGGCTCGACCACCCCGACCTGCAGCGCGAGATCGAGATCCTGCACTCACGCCTACCCGGCCTGCCCGAGCGGCTGGCCGCGCAGGTGGCCGGTGCGGTGCAGCAACTGCGCCGCGCCGATCTGCTCAAGCCGCCGGGCGTCGCGGAGACACTCGACTGGGCCCGCGCACTGCAGCTCGTCGGGGCCCGGCACCTGGACGTCGACAGCGCGGCCGCCACGCTCGGCGCGGTCCTCAAGTACCGCGAGGACGCCGACCGCGTCCGTACGCAGCTCGACGCCCTGCTCGCTTCCTGAGACCACTATGTCCACGCCATGACCACTTCGACGCCGGCACCGACCGACGATCCGGTTCCCGGTCTCGTCGGGTTCACGGTCGTGCTCCGCAACGCCGGGCTGGCGATCACCACGGACCGGACCGCCGCCTTCCTCTCCGCGCTCGACGCGCTCGACGTCACGAGCCGGATGCAGACGTACTGGGCAGGCCGCCTCACGCTCTGCTCGGACCCCGACGACCTGCCGCGCTACGACAGCGCCTTCGAGGACTGGTTCACCCCACCGCAGGGCGGCCGCACCCAGGTCACCGACCACCGGCAGCCGCCCCCGAAGCTGGCCTCGCTCACCCCGTCCGAGGAAGAAGGGGAGAGCGAGGAGGACGGGCGCCCTGAGCCGGTCATCCGGGCGCGGGCCAGCGGCACCGAGGTGCTGCGCAACCGCGACTTCGGAGACCTCACCCCGGCCGAACGCGAGCACCTGCGGCAGCTGATCGCGCTGCTGCAACCGGAGCTGCCGTCGCGCTCGTCACGCCGCCTGCGACCGTCCCGGCACGGCGATACCGACGCCCGGGCCACCCTGCGAGCCATCCTGCACAACCAGGGCGAACTGCGTGAGCTGCACCGCCACGACCACTCGCGCCGGCCGCGCAAGGTGGTGCTGCTCGTCGACGTCTCGGGCTCCATGGAGCCCTACGCCGACGCGCTGCTGCGTTTCGCCCATGTCGTGGTGCGCCGCTCGCCCGGTGCGGTCGAAGCCTTCACCCTCGGCACCCGCCTCACCCGGGTCACCCGCGAGCTGCGGATGCGCGACCCCGAACGCGCGCTCGCCGCGGCGGCCAAGGCGATCCCCGACTGGTCGGGCGGCACCCGGCTGGGCGAGGTGCTGCGCGCGTTCGTCGACCGCTGGGGGCAGCGCGGTGCGGCCAGACGCGCGGTCGTCGTCGTGTTCTCCGACGGCTGGGAACGCGGCGACACCGACCTGCTGGCCCAGCAGATGGCCAGGCTGCGGCGGCTCGCCCACCGGCTTGTGTGGGTGAACCCGCACGTCGGCAAGGAGGGCTACGCGCCCGTGCAAGGTGGAATAGTCGCAGCGCTTCCGTACTTGGACGATCTGTTGGCAGGGCACAGTCTCGCCACACTGGAACAACTGCTCGAGGTGGTACGGCATGCGTGACGTGGTGAGCCAGCTGGACGGCTGGTGGCAGAAGGGCGAAACCGCTGCGCTCGCGACAGTGGTCGGGACTTACAGCTCCGCGCCGCGCCAGCCCGGGGCATCGATGCTGGTCGGGCCGGGCGGTGAGGCAGTCGGCAGCGTCTCGGGCGGCTGCGTCGAGGGTGCGGTCTACGAGCTGGGGCAGCAGGTGCTGGCCGAGGGCAGGCCGGTGCTTCAGCGCTACGGCGTGTCCGACGACGACGCCTTCGCGGTGGGGCTGACCTGCGGCGGCATCATCGACATCTTCGTGGAGAAGGTCGATCCCGAGACCTACGCCCAGCTCGGCGCGGTGGCCGAGGCCATCCGCGACGAGTCGCCGGTGGCCGTGGCCACCGTGGTGTCGGGGCCTGCGGAGCGGCTCGGCAAGCGGCTGATCGTGTGGCCCGACCACACCGACGGCGGCACGGGCTCGGACCGGCTCGACGACGCCATCCGTGACGACGCCCGCGGCCTGCTCGATGTGGGGCGCAACACGATGCTTCATTACGGGGTGGACGGGCAGCGCCGTGGCGAGGGTCTCGACGTGTTCGTCGAGTCGTTCGCCCCGCCGCCGCGGATGATCGTGTTCGGGGCGATCGACTTCGCCGCGGCCGTCGCGAAGATCGGTACCTTCCTGGGCTTCCGGGTCACCGTGTGCGATGCGCGTCCCGTCTTCGCCACCGCGTCCCGCTTCCCGGGGGCCAACGAGGTGGTCGTCGAGTGGCCGCACCGCTATCTCGCCGCCGAGGCGGAGGCAGGGCGGATCGATAACCGCACCGCTCTGTGCGTGCTGACCCACGACCCGAAGTTCGACGTCCCGTTGCTCGAGGTGGCCCTGCGGCTGCCGGAGGTCGGGTACATCGGCGCGATGGGCTCGCGGCGCACGCACGAGGACCGGCTGGAGCGGCTGCGCGAGGTCGGGGTGACCGAGAACGAGATCGCGCGCATGTCGTCGCCCATCGGGCTCGACCTGGGCGCCCGCACCCCGGAGGAGACGGCGGTGTCGATCGCGGCCGAGATGATCGCCCTGCACTGGGGCGGCGCAGGCTCCCGCCTGGCCGAGCGCGAGGGCCCGATCCACGTCGGCTGACCGCCCAAGATCACCATGAGCCGTACACCAGGGCCCTCCATGGGGCGCTGGTGTACGGCTCACGTTGTTTAACCGGCCAGTTCCCGGCGAACGGCGGACGCGACCCGCCACGGCCTCCGCAGCACGTCGTAGGCGCGAAACCGCAGGACCCGCCAGCCGAGGCTTGTGAGCCGGGCCTGGCGTTCCAGGTCGCGCAACGCCCGCTCCGGAGCGCGGTGCTCACCGCCGTCGTACTCGACGGCGAGCCGGATCATCGGATACGCCAGGTCGAGGCGGTATGGCCCGACTGGGTGTTGTAGAACCGGCTGCGGAAGGCCTGCATCGTGGATCGCCATCCGGATCCGCGTCTCCATGGGTGACTCGGCCCGCGGATTCGCACGCCGCGCCACCTCGCGCAGCTGTTCACTTCCCCTGGCACCGCGTCGAAGGTTGCCGAAGGGGACCAGCTCCTGCGGCGAGAAACCTGCTGTTCGCGCCAGCGCATCAACGGCGACCACCGCTTCCACCAGCGGCGAGCGCCGACCGAGGTCGTAGGCGGTCCGTATCGGTGTCGTGACAGCAACCCCGCTCACATGCGTGATCTCGTCCGACGACAGGAGATCCTCCCGGACTCGCAGGCCCGGGCGGCTGCGGAACCGGCGAGGCACGACGATCTCGGCAGGTGCATCTGCAGGTCCGCAGGACGCGCCCAGCAACTCTGCAGCGGAGTAGCCGCCCAGCGCGCCCCATCCATCGACAAGCACGTGCGCAGCCAAGGACCGAACCGTCAGATCCGGCACGACTTCCACGCTCACGTAGACATCCGGGAAGAGGCGACGGAGGTGTGGGCCGCGCAGCATCTTCGGGGTGACGGCACCGGCCGCGACGGCGGCGGAACCGCGGAACGGACGCGTGAGATCCATGCGGTCTTGGACGGCACCGGCTCACCGGCGGTTCCGTAGGTTCTCGAGCGCGCGCTGGTTCAGCCTCGGGCCTGAACGATCGCGCGCTGGGGTGGCGTCATGGTCGTAAGCTGCGCCGCCATGCGGTTCTACGCCGAACGTCCGGTGCGGGTGATGCTGCAGCTCCTGGCGGACGCGCTGGCCGTCGGCTGGGTGGTGCTGTGCGTGGTGGTCGGACGTGCCGCCCGCGAGCTCATCCTCGCCCTCCAGGGACCCTCGCGGGCGCTCGCCGGCGCGGGCGACACGATCCGCGGCGCCTTCGACGATGCGGCACGGACCGCGCAGCAGGTGCCCTTCGTGGGGGACGATCTCGCGCGCGGGCTCGGCACCGGCACCGGGGCCGGCGACGCGCTGGCCGCTGCGGGGCGGGAGCAGATGGAGACGATCGCGGCCGTCGCGCTCGGCGCCGAGATCGGGATCATCGTGCTGGGGGCGCTGCCGGTGCTGCTGCTGTGGCTGCCGCTGCGCATCCGCTACGCGCGGGCTGCCCGTTCGGCCGTCGCGGTGCGGTCGGTGGACTCCGACCTGTTGGCCCTGCGGGCCATGACCCGCCTGCCGGTCCGGCGGTTGCGGAAAGTGTCGCCCGACCCGGCCGCCGCATGGCGACGCGACGACCGGGCCGTCGTGCACGGGCTTGCGGCGATCGAGCTGCGGAGCCTCGGCCTGCGTGCCCCGGCGCGCCCGCCCGACTGAGCGCCCGCTCTCTCATCCCTGAACGGTCACGGCCTTGTCGTCTGTGAGCACGGGCCGTCCCTCGCCGTCCGACGGGTCGTCCTCCAGCACCCGGATGACGTACTCCCCCGGTGCGAGCGGCACGGTGAAGGCGAACGGCGCGAACCGCTGACCCTCCGTCGTGCTCGTGAAGCCCGACTTCAGCACCGCACCGCCGCGCAGCACCTGCCATCCGACGGTCGCCTCGAACACTGCGGCCTCGCCCATCACCTCCACGTTGGGCCCCAACACGGCACCGTGGGCGGGCCCGTCGATCTGCACGAGGGAGCGGAGTGCGTACTCGTCGCCGCGCACCACCGGCTCGGCCGTGCCGACTCCCCACAGCTGGTCCACGGGCGCACCGTCCACGAGGATCCGCACGGGGTCGGTTGCCTGCAGCGCGGCCTGCACGGTGAACACCAGCTGCTGCACCGAGAGCTGCGCGAACTCGGCGCCCACCTGGGCATCCTGCGGAAGAGCGAGGTCGACGACGATCGTGCCGTTCTCCGTGAGCACCGGGCTGCGCAGCTGGGTGCCGGGCGGCCAGTGCGAGTGGTAGTCGGGATCGATCCCGCTGGGGGCGGCCAGCATCTCCCGCACGGCGTCGCTCGCCACGTCGGTGGACGGGACGCGGTGGAACTCCCGCTGCAGCCGGATGCCGGCCGGGGTCGATGCCAGGTAGTAGACGGGCAGTGCGACCGAATCGGACGCCGGCGGGCTCGAGGGCGGGCCCGACTCGGCGGTCCTGACGGGCCCCGATGCGTCTCCCGACGGCGGAGGCGCGCCGCTGCATCCACCGAGGAGCACCGCGAGGACTGCGAGGGCAAGTGGAGTACCGCGTCGCACGAGCATCCCGAGCACCTCCGCAGGGTTCGGTTCCACCGTGCCGGATGCCGCCCGGCTGCCCGCACGACGCGCCGGACGCGCCCGGGTGGCACCCTGCGGCCCATGCCGTTGTTCTCGTTCGAGGGTAAGTCCCCGACCGTGCATCCCGACGCCTTCATCGCTCCCACCGCCACGCTGGTCGGCGATGTACACGTCGAGGCCCACGCATCCATCTGGTACAACGCGGTGCTCCGCGCCGACTTCGGCCCGATCATCGTCCGCGAGGGCGCGAACGTGCAGGACAGCTGCGTGCTGCACGGCGGAACGGATCCCGTCACCGAGGTCGGCCCGGGCGCGACGATCGGCCACCTCTGTGTGGTGCACGGTGCCGTGATCGGCCGCGAGGCGCTGATAGGCAACGGCTCGACGATCCAGGACGGCGCCCGCATCGGGGCGCGCTGCCTGATCGGTGCGGGGGCCACCGTCGCGCCCAACACCGTGGTGCCCGACGAGCAGCTCGTGCTGGACACGGTGGCCAGGGTGAAGGGGCCACTGACGCAGTCGGCCCGCTGGTGGGTGGAGGGCAACCCCGGGATCTACCAGGAGCTGGCCCGGCGCCACCGCGCGAGCGTCACACCGGTCGTCCCGGTGCACGAGGGCTGAGGGGCACGTGCGCGCCCGACTCGACGAGATCGTCGTCGACTGCCACGACCCGGCCCGGCTCGTCCGGTTCTGGGCGGCCCTGCTGGGCGGGGAGCCGGTGGACCGTGCGGCGTCGTGGTCCTACGTCGATCCGCCGGGCACGCCGCGGCTCGCGTTCCAGGCGGTACCCGAGCACAAGGCCACCAAGAACCGGCTGCACCTCGACCTCGCCGTGCCGGCCATCGGACCGGCCGCGGACGAGGCCGTGGCGCTCGGGGCCACGCGCAGCGGCGACGTCGTCACCGATGCCCAGGGCTCCTTCCAGGTGATGCACGACCCGGAAGGCAACGAGTTCTGCTTCGTGGAGTGAGGGCCGTCGTCAGCTGGGATCGGGGTCCGGCGAGGAGGCCTGCGCCCAGTAGCGGCGCGGGATGCGTCCCGCCTCCCGTGCGGCCCGCCCCGCCTCCACCGCCAGCCGCATCGCGTGCGCCATCCGCTCCGGGTCGCCCGCCCGCGTCACCGCGGTGGCGAGCAGCACGGCGTCGCAGCCCAGCTCCATCGCCTCCGCGGCCTCCGACGCGGTGCCGATCCCGGCGTCCAGGACGACCGGGACTGAAGCCGCGGCCACGATCATCTCGATGTTGTGGGGGTTGCGGATGCCCAGCCCGGTGCCGATCGGCGAGCCCAGCGGCATCACGGCGGCGCAGCCCGCCTGTTCCAGCTTGCGGGCGAGCACGGGGTCGTCGTTGGTGTAGGGCAGCACCGTGAACCCGTCGTCGACGAGCTGCTCGGCGGCGTCCAGCAGCTCGATCGGGTCGGGCAGCAGGGTGCGCTCGTCGGCCACGACCTCGAGCTTCACGAGGTCGGTCTCGAGCGCCTCGCGCGCCAGCCGGGCGGTGAGCACGGCCTCCGCCGCGGTGCGGCACCCCGCCGTGTTGGGCAGCACCTCGATGTCGAGGCGGCGCAGCAGATCGAGCACCCCCGTGCCGGTGGCAGCGTCGATCCGCCGCATCGCCACGGTGGTCAACGCCGTGCCGGACGCGACGAGCGCTCGCTCCAGGATCTCCAGGTTCGAGGCGCCACCGGTGCCCATGATCAGCCGGGAGGAGATCTTCCGCCCGCCGATCACCAGGACCTCGCTCTCGACGGACGAGCTCGTCACTGAGTCTCCGATCATCGTCATCCTCCCTGCACCGCCGTCAGCACCTCGATCCGAGCGCCCTCGGCAAGCGCCGTGGCTGCCCAGTCGGCCCTCGGAACGACCTCGCCGTTCACCGCCACCGCCACGCCGGTGCTCGGCGCGCCCAGCGACGCGAGGGCGTCGAGCACGCTCGCGCCCGTGCCGAGCTCGCGCTGTTCACCGTTGATCCACACGTGCACGTGCAACCTCCTCGGGGTACCGATGGCCTCGGCCTGCGCTGGGCGCGGCGGCGGTGACGCGTGCTGGGTCGGCCGGGCGCATCGCATCAGGCACGGGACGGCCGTGCAGCAGTTGGAGCACGGCATCGGCTGTGACCGGCGCGAGCAGCATCCCGTTGCGGTGGTGGCCGGTGGCGACGAGCAGCCCCTCCGGGCCGAGCGCACCCACCAGTGGCAGGTTGTCGGGGCTGCCGGGGCGCAGCCCGGCGGCGCTCTCGACCAGCGCGTACTCGGCGATGCCGGGGAGCACGCGCTCGGCGTCGCGCAGCAGGTCGCGCACGCCACCGACGGTCACCTCGGTGTCGAAGCCGGTCTCGGCCTGCGTGGCGCCGACGACGAGGCCGCCTCCGTCACGCGGCACGACGTAGACCGGGCGCCCGTCCACGAGGGCCCGCACGGTGCGGCTCGGAGGCGGGAACGCCCCGGCGCGGTGCGCCAGCCGCAGGATCTCGCCCTTGACCGGGCGCACCAGGCCGGTGAGAACCGGGTGCAATGAGCCGGAGTGGGCGCCCGCGCAGACGATGACGACGTCGGACTCCAGGTCGGCGCCGTCGGTCCGCACGCCGGTGACGCGCGTTCCGTCGTCGAGGACGGCGCGCGCGGCGCTCTCCACGAAGGTCGCCCCGGCCCGCTCGGCGGCCGTCCGCAGTGCGGCGAGCAGCATGCGGTTGTCGACCGCGAGGTCGCCTGGCACGGACAAGCCACCACGGACGTCAGGCCCCAGCGCGGGCTCCAGACGGCGCAGCTCCCGGCCGGACAGGCGCTCGACCGCGCGGCCGAGCCGGGCGAGGTAATCCGCCAACGTGTCCAGCTCGGCGCGATCGCCCGACCCTGTGGCCACCACCACGGTGCCCTCGGTACGGAGCCCGGCCGACTGGCCCGCCGCCACACCGAGCTCCTCGGCGAAGCCCGGCCAGCGCCGCACGGACTCGACGCCGAGCTCCAGCAACGCCTCCTCGCCGGGCCAGGCCTCGGTGACCGGGGCGAGCATGCCGCCTGCCACCCAGGACGCCCCGGACGCGGGCGCAGGGTCGACCACCGTGACCCGCAGCCCCGCCGACGCTGCCCGCCATGCGCAGGACAGGCCGATCACACCTGCACCGATGAATGCCAACCGTGACTTCGTCATCTCCCCGCTCCCTGCGCCGGCATGACCCGGATCAGGTTCGACGGTCGGGATCTTCAGATCCCCTCTCAGCCCGTGAACCGGGCTCCCGTGCGTCACCTGCGGTTCACCCTACGCGCTGCGTACGCAGCCGCGTAGGGTCGGTCCCCGTGCCCGGATTCGACGGAGACGCGCTGCGCGCGCGACTGGCCGACGCCCGCCTCTACCTCTGCACCGACGCGCGGCGGCGCACGGGCGACCTCGCGGAGTTCGCCGACGCGGCGCTCGCCGGCGGCGTCGACATCGTGCAGCTACGTGACAAGGGCGCGGACGGCGCGCTGGAGGCTCGGGAGGAACTCACCGCGCTGGAGGTTCTCGCCGAGGCGTGTGCCCGGCACGGGGCGCTGCTCGCGGTGAACGACCGGGCCGATGTGGCGCTCGCGGCCGGGGCCGACGTGCTGCATCTCGGACAGGATGACCTCCCCGTCGAGTGGGCGCGCAAGATCGTGGGCGACGAGGTCGTCATCGGACGCTCGTCGCACAGCGCCGAGGAGACCGCGAGGGCCGCGGAGGAGCCGGGCGTGGACTACTTCTGCGTCGGCCCCTGCTGGCCCACACCGACGAAACCGGGCCGCCCGGCACCGGGCCTCGACCTCGTGCGCGCCGTCGCCGGCCGGTCGCCGTCGCGACCGTGGTTCGCCATCGGTGGCATCGACCACGACCGGCTCGACGAGGTGCTGGCCGCCGGCGCCGACCGGATCGTCGTGGTGCGGGCGATCACGCAGGCGGAGGACCCCCGGGCGGCTGCGGCCGCTCTCGCCGCCCGGGTCCGCGCCTGACAGTCCCGCGTCGGGCCGCCGGGGCTCACTGCACCTGAGCCCCCGGCACCGGGACGAGCGGCGTCGGCACGGCGCGCCCGGCGGCATTGCCTGCGCCACCGCTGCCGGAACCACTGCCGCTGGAGCCGCCGCTTCCGGAGTCGCCACTCCTGGAACCGTCGCTGCCGGAGCCGTTGCTGTCCGACCGGTCGTTGCTCGAGCCGCCGTTCCCGGAATCGCCGGTCGAGCCCGAGCCCTGGGTCGGAACATCGGCGCTGGAGGTGGGATTGCCGCTGGAGTCCTGGGCCGTCGACGGGTTCGCGCCGCTCTCCGGGGTGCCCGTCGACCTGGTGCTGTCGCTGGTGCTCGGCTCGGTGGTGGTGGGCTCGGAGGACCTCGACGGCTCCGGCGTCGTGGACGGCTCGACCGTCTCGTCGTGCTTGCTCGGGCTCTCGTGCCTGCCCTCGAACACCCGCCCGACGGACGTCCCGGACTCGCCCGAGGTAAGCGTGGAGCCCTTGGCCCACTCGACACCGGTGACGGCGAGCATGCTCAACGCGAAGATCAGCACGGTCGCCGCCGACCACAGCACGAAGCGGCGCCGTGAGGTCCGCGCCGGCACGGCGGGCTCGACACGCAGGTGCGTGGTCGCCCCTTCCGGCGAGATACGCGGCATCGGCATGGTGACCTCGGCGGCCAACTCCGCCGCCAGGGCCGGGCCGGGGACAGCCGAACCGGCGGCGGGGGCGTTCTCGGAACCGCGCCGCGGCACCCGGACCCGCGCCACCAGCCGATCGCGCGTGCGGTCGAGGGACTGCTGGTAGACCGCGGTGGCCACGGTGCTCGCGACCGATCCCAGCGCGGCGCCCGCCACCGTGCCCTCCGCACCGAAGAAGGACCCGAGAACGGCGCTCGTCGCGGCCGCTCCGGCCCCGGCGATCACCTTGTTGATCGTCAGGCCGACGGCGGCGGCATTCGGCTGCGTCTCCACCGCCGTCTGCTGGCCCGCCGCCGCAGCGGTGGTCGGAACGATCCGGGGAGGCTCGGGCTGCGGGGACCGAGGCGAGGGGATCCGGTTCTTGGGCGGCTGGTTCCCGGGGGCGCGAGGCGCCGGAATCCGGGGAGGATGGCCGTGGCTCCCGCCGTTGCGGGGTTGGTCTGGACGTGGGGCGCTGGGGAACTGCTGCATGGCTCCTGTGGACGATCACGTCTTCGAGCGGTCGGGGTACCGCTCTTCAACGCACGATCGTTCCGGATCGCTCCAGACGATCAACGTCGGGTGAGATCGTTCACGTCGCCGAACGGGAGCCGGCATCTCCTTCCGCCGGATGGCGCAGACCACGGTGGCCCTCCGGCAGGGCCGAACGGAGCACCGGCCAGGACAGCGCCACGCACAGCGCGACGAGCGGCCAGGTGAGCGCCGCCCGCGCGATGCCCAGTGGGACCACGGCGTCGGCCACGTACAACGGCAGGAACACGGCCAGACGCACCAGGTACTGGCCGACCCACAGCCAGCTGGCCCGCTGGTAGCCCCGTAGCAGGTCGGGGTCACGCCGCCAGCGGGTGCGCTGGCCGAGCAGGGTGCCCACGACCACACCGAGCAGCGGCCACCTGATCACGATCGAGACCGCCCAGGCGAGCGCACTCGCCGCGTTGGACACGATCTGGACGAGGAAGAAGTCGACGGCCCGGCCGGTGTAGAGCGCCACGAGCGCCGCCACCGCCACTCCGAGCAGGCCGAACAGCACGGCCCGCGGCTGCTTGCCACCGGCGAGCCGGACCACGGCGATGACGACGGCTGTGAGCAGCGCCGCACCCGCCGCCCATGCGATGGGGGACGTCCAGGACGCGGAGTCGGCAAGGGTGAAGACCAGGACGAAACCGACAACCGGCACCGTCGCGTCGATCGCACCGCCGTGACCACCGAGGATGTGCGCCAGCGACGCGTCGGGCTTGGGATTGCGACGAGCCACCAGGCAAGCGTGCCTTATCTCGCCCCGGATGCGCGCTTCACGTTCCTTCGGAAGCCCGCACATCACCCGCCCGACACTGGCGCACGCCGCTACTCCTGGGTGATATTGGAGCGATCTGCACCCAACACAGGGGTGAAGCGGACATGAACGGAAGGACGTGAAGTGGCCGGGAACAGTTTCGTGGCGCTCGGTGACAGCTTCACGGAAGGTCTGGACGACTGGCGGCCGGACGGCACGCCGCGGGGCTGGGCCGACCGAGTGGCGGAGCGGCTGGGCGCCACCAGGCCGGGGTATCGCTACGCCAACCTCGCCGTACGCGGCAAGTTGCTCGACCAGATCGTCGCCGACCAGCTCCCTGTGGCCGAGCGGCTGCAGCCGGACCTCATCGCGTTCTGCGCAGGCGGCAACGACATCATCCGCTTCACCTGCGACACCGACGACCTCGCGCGCCGATTCGACGCCGCGCTGGAACGGGTCACCGCCACCGGCGCGCAGGTGTTCGTCTTCACCGGCTTCGACCTGGGCCGGATGCACCCGCTCATCCGCCGCCTGCGGGGGCGGGTGGCCTGCTACAACGAGCTGATGCGGGCCAGCGCCGAGCGCCACGGCAGCACGGTCGTCGACCTCTGGGGAATGGCCCCGCTGGCGGATCCCCGCACCTGGGGCAAGGACCGCCTGCACCTCACCGCCGAGGGCCACCGCCGCGTTGCGCTGCGCGTGCTGGAGACGCTCGGCGAGCCCGTCGCCGAGGACTGGCGCGTCCCGCTGCCTGCGGCCGACCCTGCACCGTGGCGCCACCGCCAGGTCGAGGACCTCGTCTGGATGCGCAACTTCGTGATGCCGTACGTCCGCGGACGGCTGAGGGGGCGCAGGACGGGCGACGGGTTCACACCGAAGCGCCCTGACCTGCTCCCCCTCGACCTCGACGGCAGGCAGCCCGCCGTTTAGTGCCGAGGAAACGAGGTCGTCTTACCCGCCTCCGGCGCCCGGGCGGCGCCTCGCGGCGTTGTCGTCGGCCCCGATACAACAGCGGTATCGGCGCCTCCTCCGCCTTGCGATCCATCCACCTGGACACCGGATCCGGGCAAGGAACCCCGTTTCCGCGACACTAACCCGGGATCGGCGTGATCTCCCGCGCCGCGATGTAGGACGGCCGTGGTGACGGCGCCGAGAACGGCTCGGTCAGGCCGTTGTCCACGCTGTTGAACACCACGAAGATGTTCGACCGCGAGTACGGCGTGATGTTGCTCGCGGAGCCGTGCATGCAGTTGGAGTCGAACAGCGTGGCCGACCCGGCCGCACCGGTCAGCATCGCGATCCCGTGCCGGTCGGCGAGGGTCGTGAGGCTCTCCGGGTCGGGTGTGCCGATCTCCTGCTCGCGCAGGGACTCCTTGTAGTGGTCGGCAGGCGTCTCTCCCACGCACGCGACGAAGGTGCGGTGCGATCCGGGCATGATCATGAGACAGCCGTTGTGCGGGTAGTTCTCGGTGAGCGCGATCGAGATGCTCACCGCCCGCGGCGTGGGCATGCCGTCCTCGGCGTGCCAGGTCTCGAAGTCCGAGTGCCAGTAGAAGCCGCCGCCACCGAAGCCCGGCTTGTAGTTGATGCGGCTCTGGTGGACGTAGACGTCGGAACCGAGGATCTGGCGGGCCCGCCCGGCCACCCGCTCGTCGGCGACGAGCGCGGCGACGGCGTCGCTGATCCGGTGCACCTCGAAGATGGAGCGCACCTGCTGCGACGTCTTCTCGACGACCGTTCGCTCGTCCTCACGGATCGCGGGGTCCGAGGCCAGCCGGTCGAGCTCCGCGCTGTACGTGGCCACCTCGGCGGGTGTCAGCAGCTCCGGCACCGTGACGAAGCCGTCGCGCTCGTGCGCGGCGAGCTCGGCGGGCGACAGATGACCGGGCACATCCATACCGGCCCAGACGGTGGGCTCGACACGGTCGAGCAGTGCGGGCCGATCGGCGACGCGGGTGGGGTAACGGTCGGCAGTTGCGGTGTCGACCAGGGTCATCAGGAAGCCTCCTCCTCCGGATTTGGCAGGACGATCAGGGGGTAGACGCCGTTCTCGTCGTGGACCTCGCCTCCCGTCACCGGCGGGTTGAACACGCAGACCGTCCGCATCTCCGTACGCGGACGCAGCTGGTGGTGCTCGTGGCCGCTCAGGACGTAGACCGAGCCAGGCCGGAGCTGGTAGGTCACGTCGTTGTCCTTGTCGTGCAGCTCGCCCTCGCCCTCGATGACCCAGACGGCCTCGATGTGGTGGGCGTACCAGAAGTCGTTGATCGAGCCGGCCTCCAGCACGGTCTCGTGCAGTGAGAACCCGACCCCGTCGCCCGCCAGGACGATCCGCTTGCTGCGCCAGTGCTCGGTCTTGACGTCGCGCTCGGTGTCGGTGATCTCCTGGAGGGTGCGCACGATCACGCCGAAACCCCTTCCAAAGTCGCCAGTACGGAATCACGCACGATCGCGAGACCCTCCTCCAGCTCGGCGTCGGTGATCGTCAGCGGCGGCATGATCTTCATGACCTCGTCGGACGGGCCCGACGTCTCCATCAGCAGCCCTCGGCCGAATGCCGCAGCACACGATTTGGCGGCCAGTTCGGGCTGGGAGAAGGCCAGGCCTCGCGCCAGTCCGCGACCCTTCGGCGTCAACTCGACCACGCTCGACTCTGCGGCCAGCTCCGTCAGCGCTGCTTCCGTGCGCTCGCCCTTGGCGATTGTTGATCGCTCCATGACGTCATCCGACCAGAACTCGCGCAGCGCCGCAGTGGCGGTCACGAATGCGAGGTTGTTGCCTCGGAATGTCCCGTTGTGCTCGCCGGGACCCCACTGGTCGTATTCGGGTTTGATCAGGGTGAGCGCCATCGGCAGGCCGTAGCCGCTGATCGATTTGGACAGGCAGACGATATCCGGACGGATGCCGGCGATCTCGAAGGAGAAGAACGGTCCCGTGCGGCCCACACCCATCTGCACGTCGTCGACGATGAGCAGGATGTCGTGCCGGTGACAGAGATCGGCGAGACCCTGCAACCATTCGACCCTGGCAGGATTGATTCCGCCCTCGCCCTGAACCGTCTCCACGATGACGGCCGCCGGGTAGTTGAGGCCACTGCCGGCATCGCCCAACAGCCGGTCCAGCCAGAGGAAGTCGGGCACCGTGCCATCGAAATAGTTGTCGAATGGCATCGGTGTTGCGTGCACCAGCGGGATCCCGGCGCCACCCCGCTTCATCGAGTTGCCGGTGACCGACAGCGCGCCGAGCGTCATGCCGTGGAAGGCGTGGGTGAAGTTGATGATCGACTCCCGGCCGGTGATCTTCCGGGCCAGTTTCAGTGCCGATTCGACCGAGTTGGCGCCAGTGGGTCCGGGGAACTGCACCTTGTAGTCGAGGTCGCGCGGCCTGAGCACGATCTCCTCGAAGGTGTGCAGGAACTCACCTTTGGCCACCGTGTACATGTCGAGGCCGTGCGTGATGCCGTCCTTGGCCAGGTACTCCAGCATCGGCCCCTTCAGCTTCGGGGGGTTGTGCCCGTAGTTGAGGGCGCCGGCGCCCGCGAAGAAGTCGAGGTAGGAGCGGCCGTCGACGTCGTTCAGACGTGCACCCTGCGCGGTGTCGAACACCACGGGCCAGCTCCGGCAGTAACTTCGTACCTCAGATTCCAGATCTTCGAAAACGGTCATCATCATCCTTGCGTCTCAGGTCGCTCGATCGGACCGATTCTGAAGAGGATTTCGGGCTCGTGACCTGCACCGAGGAGGTCGGGCCCGAACAGCTCGTTCCGCCGTACCTTTGCGTCGTTCCGCTTGGCGAAAGCCCGGAAGAGAGCGATCGACCCCGCGTTGTCGGGCGTGATCGTGGTTTCGAGATGATCCGTGTCGGGGACGCCCTCGAAAAGAGAGTCGATCATCGCCGCAGCCAGGCCTTGGCCGCGAGCCCGCTCGTCCACGGCGACCTGCCAGACGACGAGGGTGCGCCGTTCGTCAGGACGCCGGTATCCCGACACGAAACCGACGATCTCGCCTTTCATCTTCGCGACGATCGAGGTCGCCGCGAAATCTCGAAACCACAACAGGTAGGCGTAACGCGAGTTGACGTCGAGTACTTGGGTAGCTACAGCAAGTCGCCAGCACGCAACTCCGTCATCCACATCTGGACGGCAGAGCTGTGCTCTTCCGACGGCTCGGACAGCTGCAGCGGAGTCCGTGGCAGAGGCGGCCATGTCAGGGGAAAGTAACAGTAAAGAAACCGGTCCGCCGGGTTCGCGCCTCTCTCGCTCTCGTCACCTCACGGTGCTTCACGTTCCCTGTCACCTCCAGGTCTGGCGCAGGCGTGGGCGGGTACCCCAGGAAGCTGCCTGCTCACCGCCGGTCTCGGCGGTGCGTCGCCCAGCCCGTGGCCACCGCCGGATCGATCTGCGGATCACGTGTGTGCAACGTTGGTCACAGTGATCCACGTGGCCTGGTTGGCTGCGCCATGTGAAAGGCGCGATGACGACGAGCGGTAACTCCTGCTCCTACGTCGTCACGGGCGGTGGCCGTGGCGTGGGACGCGCTGTGGTCGAGCGGCTCATCCATGACGGCGGCTTCGTCGTCGCCGTCGAACTCGACTCCACGTCCCTGGGCTGGCTCGTCGAACACCCTACAGCCGTGGCAGTTGTCGGCGATGCCTCCGACGAGAAGGTCGCAGCTCAAGCGGCCGATCGCGCCGAAGAGCTTGCGCCGCTTGGCGGATGGGTGAACAACGCTGCGCTGTTCCGCGACGCCTCTCTGCACACCTCGTCGGCGCGTGAGGTGATCGATCTCGTGACCGCGAACCTCGCCCCGGCGGTCGTCGGCTGCACGGTGGCGGTACGCCGCTTCCTCGCCGCGGGCACGGGCGGGGCAATCGTCAACGTGTCGTCCCACCAAGCGGGGCGCGCGGTTCCCGGCTGCACCCCCTACGTCACGGCCAAAGCCGCGATCGAGGGGCTGACCAGGGCCGTAGCCGTCGAGTACGGGGGCCACGGGATCCGGGTGAACGCCGTGGCGCTCGGCTCGATCGCGACCGAGCGGTACGCGGCGCTGCTGCACGAACTCGGGCCGGACGCCGCGGCGCGGGTGGAGGAGGAGATGCGCCTCCTGCATCCGGCCGGCCGGGTCGGGAGGCCCGACGAGGTGGCGGCCACGATCGCCCACCTCCTGTCGACCGAGGCGAGCTTCATCACGGGCGCCACCGTTCCCGTCGACGGGGGCCGATCCGTGCTCGCGCGCGACCCCGAGGCGCACGAGGTCTGAGCGGTTACGACGCCGGCAGGACGTTGTTGTTCACCTGGAACAGATTGTCCGGGTCGTAGGCCGCCTTGACCTGAGCGAGCCTGCGCAGGTTGCGTCCGAACGCGCTGTCCACCCCCGCCTGCGCCGGCTCGTCGGCAAGGCCGGTGAAGTTCAGGAAGACGTTCCCGTTGCCGAACTTGGCCATCTCCTGCCACGCGGACCGTCCCCAGTCGACCGCCTCGGAATCCTGCGCCGCGTCCGTCCACATCGTGTCGAACGACACCATGAACGGCGAGGACCGCTCCGCGAACGCCGTTTCCTCCGCCCCGACGGCGTGCACCGCACCACCGATGTGGAAGGTGTTGACCAGGGTCATCGGGCCGGGCCGGTCGAGCGCTCGCGCGGCGATCGCGTCAATGGCGTCGTCGGTGAGCGCGTCGAGGTACTGAGACTTCCAGTAGGCCCGCAGCACCCCGCGGGGAAACAGCGCGTCGAACGAGGACTGCACAACGCTGTAGGGCATCGGCTGTGACAGGTCGAACAGCGGGGTGCCCAGCTCGCGCAATGGCGCAAGCACCCGCATCCCGTCGTCGGGATCCCCGGCGTAGAGACCGCCGACGACCGCCACCGGCCGGTCGTGGATCACCTCGGGCATTCCGGGTGCGGCCGGAAAGGTCAACGAGACGACGAACGAGGTGACGGCGTCGGGTGCGCCGACGACATGGTCACGCCATCGGCGCTCGACGTCCGCGAGATCCTCCAGCGGGTAGAACGTCCCGGCGAAAGCCACGGTCGGGCCGAGTGGGCACAGCCGGAAGGTGAAGGACGCGACGATCCCGAAGTTGCCGCCGCCCCCGCGCAGCGCCCAGTACAGATCGGGGTTGACGCCGGCCGAGGCGGTGCGGATCTCCCCGTCGGCACACACCACCTGCGCCGCGACGATGTTGTCGCACGACAGCCCGTGCCGGTTCTGCAGGTGGCCGTAACCCCCGCCCAGGCTGAGGCCGGCCACTCCCGTCTCGGACACCCGGCCCAGCGGCGTCGCGAGGCCGAAGGCCTGCGTCTCCCGGTCGACGTCCCCGAGCAACGCCCCCGCCTGCACGCGGGCCAGCCGCCGGTCGGGGTCGACCTGGACGCCCCGCATCCCGGACAGGTCGACGACCATGCCGTCCTGCACCGTGGAGAACCCGGCGACCGAGTGCCCGCCACCGCGCACCGCCAGCAGCAGGCCCCACTCCCGGGCGAAGTTCACCGCGTCGACGACGTCGGCTGTGCCCGAGCAGCGTGCCGTCAGCGCGGGGCGTCCGACGTGCATGGCGTTCCACACCTCGCACGGCTCGGCGTCGGCGGCCGGGTCGTCGCCCCTCACGAGCGCACCCCGCATCCGCGACGCCAGCCCGTCCACCGCGTCGTCGGGGACGCGTACCTGCGAACCGTCGCGGGTGATGACGTCAACGGTCATGGGTCCAAACCCCTTAGCCTGGCGGCCTGCTGCGAAAGCGGTCCCGGTGCGCTGCAGGCGGGAAGGTCGGCCGCAGACGTTACGCGCGGCGCAAACACGGCACATCGCCTCTTCAGTGCAGTACTCGGCACTCGGCCGTCGACCTGACGACCGAACACGCTCCGCCTGCCGACCGTCGCCGCGGACGCCATCAGCAGGTATCGGCGCTGCTCCTGGCGCCTCTGCCGGTCCGCTCCGGCATCGCCGACCGCATCCATGACGCGGATCGTTTCGCTCCTTCGCATATTCCGTACCGGTGGCGGACGTGATTGCACATAGGCTTGCTCCACAGCTGCCGGCGGCAATTCACAACGGGGGACCGATGACCGGAGAGCGCGATCCGCACGAATTCGAGGCCACCCGGATCGGGCTGAGCGGGGCCACGTTGAACGTCATCGATGTGGGGACAGGGCCCGCTGTGCTGCTCCTGCACGGCTTTCCCGACCGGGCGACGATGTGGCGGTACCAGATCCGCGCGCTCGTCGACGCCGGCCACCGGGTCATCGCGCCCGACCTGCGCGGGTTCGGCGACAGCGACCGTCCTGCCGACCCGGGGGCCTACTCCCTCGCCGCCCTCACGACCGACGTCACCGACCTGCTCGATCACTGCGGCGTCGACCATGTCTCCATCGCTGCCCACGACTGGGGCGCGCCGATCGGCTGGGGCCTCGCCGCCACCGCACCCGACCGCGTCCGTCACCTTGCCGCGCTCTCGGTCGGGCATCCGGAGGCCTTCATGAGCGCCGGGCTCGAACAGAAACAGCTCTCCTGGTACATGCTGTGGTTCCAGTTCCAGGCCGCCGAGGAGCAACTGCCGCTCGACGACTGGGCGATGTTCCGTCGCTGGATCCACGGCGGGATCCCCCGCGGCCAGGACCCGGACGTCGACCGCCAGCTCGCCGACCTCGAACGTCCCGGCGCGCTCGTCGCGGGGTTGAACTGGTACCGCGCCAACATGCCGCCGGTGGTGTTCGCCCAGGACTCCTTCGGCGTCGACCTGCCGCCGGTCACCTGTCCCGTGCTCGCCATCCACGGCGAGCACGACCCGGCGCTCGGCGAGCGTCAGATCATCGAGTCGAAGAAGTACGTGACCGGGCCCTGGCGCTACGTCAAGCTCCCCGGCGTCGGCCACTTCCTCCCCGTCACCGCCAGGGAGCGCGTCAACGAACTGCTCACGGAGTTCTTCGCCTGACGAACCGTGGGCGATGAGAACCACCGCCCGGCACGGTCTCCATCTCGGGAAGCACCAGCAGCCCGAGCAGAGGAGCAAGGATGCGGCGCACCGAGCCGGACACCACCATCGACCACCGCTACGGCGATCCCGGAGCCACGGCTACCCCATGGGCCGATGCCCAGGAGCAGTTCGCCGCGGCGGAAGTGGCCTGGTTGTCCACGGTGCGGCCGGACGGACGCCCCCACGTCACCCCACTGCTGAGCGTCTGGCTCGACGGCGCCCCGCACATCTGCACGGGTGAGGACGAACGCAAGGCACACAACCTCGCCACCAACCCCCACGTCGTCCTCACCACCGGCACCAACGCCCTGCACGGCGGGCTGGACCTGGTGGTCGAAGGCCGAGCCGAGCGGGTGGCGGACCCGCACCGCCTGCAGGCCCTCGCCGACGCGTGGGAGAAGAAGTACGGCAGCGAGTGGCACTTCGACCTCCGCGACGGCGGCTTCGACGGCGGCCACGGCCTGGCGCTGGTGTACCGGATCGAGCCGACCACGGCGTTCGGCTTCGGCAAGGCCCCGTACAGCCAGACCAGGTGGAGCTTCCCCGAAGCGTGAGACGGGGCAGGCCCAGCGGTCAAGATCACCGAAGGACGCCGATCGTGATCTCGGATCGATCACGGGCCCAGCTGACCACCCCCCGGACCAGGCGACGAGGGCGATGATCGCCACGAGCCCCGCCGATCCGCGATGATCGCCGCGAGATCGGCCGATCGGCCCTCGGCGGGGCGGAAACTCGGATCTCGGAACGATCATGGGGGCGCTTGGCCGGCCCACCGGAACCCGCCCCTCCCGGCGCGTTGATCGCCAAGCCCGCGGAACCGGAGTCTCCCTGCGCGGTGATCGCTGCGAGATCGGCCGATCCGCCCTCCGCGGGGCGGAAACCCGGATCTCGGAACGATCACCACACCAAGATCGCCACGAGATCCTCCGGTCCGCCCTCGCTGGCGCGCAAACCCGGATCTCGGAACGATCATGAGTCGCCCGGCCGGCCGGCGGAATCGGCGGCCCAGCGCCAAGATCGCTGTGAGATCGGGCCGTTCGCCCTCCTCGGGGCGGGAACCCTGATCTCGGGACGATCATCGGCGGCTGGGCCGTCAGGCGAGCAGGTCGGACGCTTCCCGCCACATGCGGCTGACCACTGCCGCGGCCGGTTCCTCGGTGGCCAGGGCGGCGCTCTGGCCGGCCCAGAGGTTGGCCTGGTCCAGGCCGTCCGGGGTGCCTCGTCGCCACTGGCCGACCAGTCGCAGCTGGTCCGGGAACGGTGCCGGGCGGGGGGCTCCGGGTTCGGTCCACGCTCTCAGGTACGGGGTGGGTGCCGCGCGCGCCACTCGCCCCGTGTAGGCGCGGGTGGTCATGGTGGCCTCCGGTGGCAGGCCGTCCAGGGCCGCGGACCACTCCTTGCTGATCTTCGTCTCGGGGCAGCGCAGGAACGCGGTGCCCACCTGCACCGCGCTCGCGCCCAGCGCCAGGGCTGCTGCGAGGCCGCGCCCGTCGGCCACCCCACCGGTAGCGATGATCGGGACGTGCAGGTGGTCGGCGAACCAGGGAAGCAGGGCGAACAGCCCGACGTCGGTCCGCTCGGCGTCGTCCTGGTCGAAGGCGCCGCGGTGGCCGCCGGCCTCCATTCCCTGCGCGACCACGGCGTCCGCGCCGGCTTCCTGGGCCGCGAGCGCGTCCTCGAGGGTGGTGGCGCAGGCGAACCAGGCGATGCCCTGCTCGTGCAGCCTGCGGACGTAGTCCGGCTCGAACAGGCCCATGATCGAGGAGATCACCGTGGGGCGCGCGGCCAGCATGGCCTCGCACTGCTCCTCGAACACCGGCGGCACGGGCCCCGCGGCATCTCCTGGCGTGCCGAACCGGCCGAGGAACTCGCGGGCCTGCTCGACCCTGCGTTCACGCTCGGCGGGGTCACCGGTAGGCGGGTCCGGGATCCAGACGTTCAGCTGGAAGGCACCGGAGGACCCGGCACGGAACTGCTCCACCCAGTCGGCGATGCCCGCCGGGGAGTCCTGCAGGACGCCGCGAGCGCCCATGCCGCCGGCCTCGGCCACTCGGATGGCCAGCTCGGGTGGCGACGATCCCGCCATCGGCGCCTGCAGGATCGGCACCTGCAGCCCGAACCGTTCGCAGAACTTGTGCGCCCGCTCTCGCGCGTCGGCCACGTTCTCCTCCTCCACCGAAGGTCCCGCTCAGCTCGCCGAGAGCAGGCGGTGTGTCTCCCTCATCATGGTGGTGACGACCTGTGCAGCGGGTGGGATGTCGCGGATGAGGCCGACGCCCTCACCCGCCGGGTACGCCATCTCGTCCCAGTCACCGGTGGTGTCCGCTATCGGCGGGACGGCGCTGAACTTGGGCATGTCGTAGGGCAGCCGCGCGCTGTGCGGGAACAGGACGGTGTGGCCGATGACGGTGGTGGGCGGCGGGTCGGGAAGGCGATCCTCCCGGCCTGCCCACTCGGCGGCCGTGCGCGTGGGGAGCACGCGATAGCACTGCCCGGGCCATTCGGGCCCGAAGGCGGTGGTCATCACGGGCGGCCCGGCGGCGTCGACGAGGCGCCGCTTGTACTCCGGGTGGGCGTGGCTCTCGACCGACGCGACGAGCCTGGTTCCGACCCACACGCCGTCCGCGCCTGCCCGCAGCGCAGCGGCGACACCGGCCCCGTCGGCGATTCCGCCCGCCGCGAGCAGCAGCCGCTCGGGGAACCGCGTGCGGATCCCGGCGAGCAGCTCGTGCAGCGGCACCACCCCTCGGGCGTGGCCCCCGGCTTCCACGCCCGGCGCCACCAGGCCCTCGACGCCGAGCCCGGCCGCCGCGGTGGCGAGCTCCATCGAGGACACCTGCATCCAGACGCGCACGCCCGCGCCGGTGAGCCTGCGCACCCAGGCGGCCGGCGGAGGATCGTGGTGGAACACCACCAGCGGCACGCCCAGCTCAGCGCACGCGTCGATGTGCCCGTCGGTGCAGGCCGGACCCAGGCCGGTCTCGGCACAGATCAGGTCCACGCCCCACGGCAGGTCGGTCAGCCCGCGCAGCTCCGCGACCATCACCGGCAGGCTGGGCGGCGGGTCGGGGCTGGCGCCGAGGACACCGAGGCCTCCGGCGTTGCTCACTGCGGCAGTCAGCGGCGGATAGCCCACGAAGGCCATGCCGGCGCCCACGAACGGATGCCGGATCCCGTACTCCCGGGTCAGCGGCGTCGTGATGGTCGATTCATCGCAGCTCCAGCGCATGGTCGCGCTCCCCTCCCGCGCCGCGGCACCTGACAATTCCACGCCCACCCGATACAGGCAGATACGGAATAGCGGACCGTTGTCCAGATCAGGGCTCCGACCTGCACATTCTCCACCTGAACATGCGCGTGCCAACGCGTCAACAGCCGGTCGGTCTTACCGGCGACAGAACTCCGATAACCAGTGAGAAGAACCGTTCGTCCGAAATCATCATATCTGAATATGACGTCAATATCGGTTACGATTCTGACGACGGCCGGACGACGATGGAGGCGGACTGGTGGGACAGGTGGAGACGGTTCGGGGGCCGGTCGAGGCCGGCGAGCTCGGCGCCGTGCTGATGCACGAGCACGTGTTCGTGCTCAACGAGGAGATGCGACTCAACTACCCCGACTGGTGGGACGAGGAACAGGGCATCGCAGACGCCGTGACGCGGCTGACGACGCTGAAGGACCGCGGGGTGAGCACCATCGTCGACCCCACCGTGATCGGCCTCGGGCGTGACATCGCGCGGATCGCCCGCGTCAACGAGCAGGTGGACATCAACATCGTCGCTGCCACCGGGCTCTACACCCTCGGCGACATCCCACCGTTTCTTCTGTTCCAAGGCCCGGGCACCCTCCTGGGCGGCGAGGAGTTGCTGGTCGACCTGTTCGTCAGGGACATCACCACGGGCATCGCGGGCACGGGGATCAAGGCGGCGTTCCTCAAGTGCGCCATCGAGACCGAGCTCACCCCCGGCGTCGAGCGCGTGATGACGGCGGTCGCGGAGACGCACAAGCGCACCGGAGTCTCGATCACGGTGCACACCAGCCCGGCCCACCGCACCGGGCTGGTCGCGCAGGAGGTGCTGCGCCGCGAGGGCGTCGACCTCGAGCGGGTCGTGCTCGGCCACAGCGGCGACACGGCCGACCTCGGCTACCTGCACGAGCTCATCGACAACGGCTCCTACGTGGGGATGGACCGGTTCGGGCTCGACATCCTGCTGCCGGGCGACGAGCGGGTGGCGACCGTCGCCGCACTCGCCGCTGAAGGGCTCGCCGAGCGTGTGGTGCTGTCCCACGACGCGTCCTGCCACATCGACTGGTTCCCGGCCGGTTTCAAGGAGCAGGCCGCCCCGGACTGGAACTACACCCACATCGTCGACGACGTCCTGCCCGCGCTCCGCGAGGCGGGGGTGACCGAGGAGCAGCTGACCACGATGCTGGTGGACAACCCCCGCAGCATCCTGGAGCAAAGGGCTTCCTGACCACCCGCCCGGTACGTTCGGTCGGTGGATCCACGACCGAACGCCGCTGTCGCCGCAGAGGGGTGCGGCAACACCACGCGTGAAGACGTGCCGGCGTGACCGAGCGAACCGTTCGCCGGGGACGCACGAGGCAACAGGCGGCGCTCGACCGCGTGGCCGAAGAACTGTTCCGCACGCGTGGCTACACCGACACCCACATCGCGAACCTCGCACACGAGGCCGGGGTGTCGGTGTCCACCTTCTACGCCCACTTCGGGTCGAAGGAGCAGGCTTACCGGGAGGTCATGGGCGCGGAGCCGCCCGCGCAGGATGACGGGGAGGCGGGCAAGGCCCTGAGTGCGCGGGCCCGGCGCACCCGCGCCGCCCTCGTCGCGGCGGCCCGCACGTGCTTCGAGCGGAAGAGCTACCACCTCGTGCGTGTCAGCGACATCGCGGAGCAGGCGGGCACCGCGGTCGGCTCGTTCTACACCTACTTCTCCTCGAAGCAGGACGTGTTCACCGCGGTGATGCGGGAGATGATCGCGGACCTGCCGCAGGTGCCGGATCCCCCCGCCGACCGGCCGCGGGTCAGCCCGCAAGCCCGGCGGGAGCGCGCCGCAGGGCGGATCCGGCAGGCGATCGAGCACTACTTCGACGGGCACAAGCAGTTCGCGACGCTGACGATGCGCGCGGACGAGGCGATGTCGGTGCACCCCGAACTGATGCCGCTGCGCCTGGCCGCCCACCAGGCGTCTGCCGAACGCATCACGCGGAGCCTCCGACGATGGCAGGAAGCCGGGATCGTCGACCCCCGCCTTGATCCCGACCATGCCGGTGACGCCCTTGCGGCGATGGTCGGTCACGCGACGCGTGTGTGGCTCACCTACGGCCAGGAGCACGATCGCAGCACCGCGATCGACACCCTGACGCGCCTGTGGATCAACGGGATCGGCCTCACGGTGGATGGGCCAGCCGCCGAACGCAGCTGACCGCGGGCGTCGCGAGACTCAGGCCGTGGCGAGGTCGGAACGCAGGGCGCGCAGGCGGGCGATGCCGGTGTCCAGCGCGGCTTCGAGGTGCGTGCTCTGCCCCGTGGACAGCATGATCGTCACCCCGCCCTGGATCCCGGCCAGCAGGGCGGCCGCGGCCTGGTCGACGTCGAGCGAGGCCGGGATCTCACCCTGCTCCTGCATCGCGTGGATGCCGGCAGCGAGCGCGGCCTGCCACGTGACGAGGAGGCGCTGGGTCACGGCCCTCGCGCCGGGCGTGGCCCGCCCGACCTCCAGGAACAGCGCGCCGAGAGGGCACGTGTCCCCCTGCGCGCGGTACCGCTCGAGCACGAGATCACGCCAGCGGTACCACGCCGACCACGACGTCAGGCAGCCGAGATCGGGCTGCTGGTCGTCGAGCACCCGGTCCGCCTCGTACTCGGCGACGGCGAGGAGCAGCTGGTCGCGGCCGTCCGGGAAGTAGTGGAACAGCTGCCCCTTGCTGGTGCCGGTGCGCAGACGGATGTCGTCGAGGGTGGTGGTGGCCACCCCTTTCTCCCGCAGCACCTCGGCCGCGCCCTCGATGATGCGGGCTCGCGTCGCCGCTCCCTTGCGTGTCAGCGCTCCGTCCACCACGTCTCCCTCTGTCGTAGGGCCACCACCCATACTCGCGCTACCCGGCTCGTGCGGTCGTCCACCAATCCAGGATGGCCGCGCTCACTTCCTCGGCGCGTTCGATCTGTACCCAGTGGCCGGCTCCTGGCAGGACGACGGTCCGCGATGCGGGGTGCTGGAAGGTCGCCTCCTCGTACGCCGCGCTGGCAGCGTTCTTGTGGACGACCAGCACGGGGCCGGTGCGCCGGGCGAGGTAGCGGTCGGACTCCGGCCGGAACGCGACGGGGGCGTGGTCCCAGAGCGCTGCGAAACCTGCCCGGATCATCGCCGATGACACGGACTCCACTCGGCGGAGCACCAGGGTGCGCAGCCAGTCGGGCGTCTGGTCGGTGAAGCTGACCTGGCTGAAGAACGACTTCACCACCTCCTGAGGGTGCTCCCCGGCCAGTCGCTCCCGCATGCCCTCGACACCCGATCGACCGTCCTCCCCGACCGCATACGGCGCGTCGAGCGCGACGACCCCGAGCAGGCGCTCCGGGCGCTCCGCCGCCATCGAGGAGACGATCGCCCCACCGAGCGAATGCCCGACGACCAGAGCGGGCTCGCCCGCGACGTGCTCGATGACCGCCGTCAGATCATCGAGTTGACGACCCATGTCGTACGCATCGGCCGGAGCCGACTTACCGTAACCTCGGAGGTCATAGGCGATGACGCGGAAATGTGGCTCCAATAACGGAATGAGCCACGAGAAGTCGATCGAGTCAGCGGTCCAGCCGTGCACGAGCACGACCGGCGTTCCGCTGCCGGTGACCGTGTAGAAGAGCGTTGAGTCACCGGTCTCGAGGTAGGACATGCCGAGTTCCCCTTCTCCGGATATGTGCCCGAGGGGCCGCGCGCCGGCGGCCGCGACCAGATGATCACCCTAATGACCATCCAGGTTCATCCCCGGATTCGTGCTCAAGCTCTCTCGCCCCACGTCCGGTCCGACGTACGTCACAACCGGTCGAGGCCCGCGCCTGCAACACGCAGTTCCATGGCGCTCCCCGGGTCGAGCACGAGGTAGCAGTCGCCGAGCAGGGGCGCGATCTCTCGCACCTGAAGGCGTTCCCAATGCCGCCAGACCACGACGTCGGGGAGGTAGAGCTCCGAGGTGAACGCGTGCACGACACCGTGGCCCAGGCCGTCGTCGAGCACGATCAGGCCGTCCCGGCTCGGGGTGAACGGGGTGAAGACCGTTGCATCCCGCAGCGCTGCCCGAACCTCACGGGCGCCGCCGTGCCCGGTGACCGCTTTCTGCATGGCTTCCTCCAGCACATTGGCGGGAGCCGCGAATCCTAATGCCACCGGGGATGGGCGGTAGTGCGGGTTGGGGATGAACTCATCGGCGATCTCGCCGTTCTCGTCCACCCGGTACGCACCGATCACGGCCCACTCAGGCACATCGTCGACATCCTGATATGCGGGATCCACCGAATAGACCCACGATCCCGGATTCTGCCGGGCACGCTCTCGCAACTCGGGGGTGACAGGCGGAGGATTGTCCGCTGACGCTGCCATCGCCGCCTCCATTCATCTCTTCGACGCCGGCGATACGAGCGCCGCGACTGCGAGTACGCCGGACTCGCATCGGAAACGGATCGTGGTGCGGATGCGGTTCAGCGCGGAGCGGGCGGACGTCAGCGGAACGCGTGTGCGCCCCGTCGGCGTCGGGGATCCGCCGTGTCCTTGCCTGCACGAGAGCAGCAGGAGGTGAACTCGGCCACCTGGCCGCCGGGGACACACACGCTGCGGACAACCCGCGCATTTCGTCGCGACCGGCTTCTCGACCCCGAGCTCAGCGCCCCATTTATGGCAGCATCGCCCGGGTGTTCCTCGAACTGCCGATGCTCCAGCGCCGCCGAAGCTCGAAGTGGGTCGAGTACCCGTCCGACGTCCTGCCCGCCTTCGTCGCGGAGATGGACGTCTCGCTCGCACCTCCCATCCGCGATGCTCTGCTCGAGGCGATCGAGATCGGCGATCTCGGCTACGCCGAGCCGGGAGGCGTGTTCGAGTCCTTTGCCGGGTTCGCCAAGCGGCGCTTCGGCTGGTCGCCCGATGCCGGGCGTATGCGGGTGGTGCCCGATGTGATGACCGGTGTCGTCGAGGTGCTGCGTGTGCTCACCGCCCCGGGCGACGGCGTCGTGATCACCCCGCCCGTCTACCCGCCGTTCTTCGTGGACATCCGGGAGGCCGGCCGCCGGATCGTGGAGGTGCCGCTGGCCGACGGGGAGCTCGATCTCGACGGGCTCGAGCGCGCGTTCGTCGCCGGCGCCAAGGCCTTCCTGCTCTGCAACCCACACAATCCGACCGGCCGTGTGCTCGAGCCCGAGCGGCTCGAAGCGGTCGCCACGCTGGCCGAACGCCACGGCGTGCTCGTGCTCTCGGACGAGATCCACGGCCCGCTCACGCTGCCTGGCGCGCGGCACACGCCGTTCGCGTCGCTCGGCGACTCCCGCTCGGTGATGTTCACGTCGGCCTCGAAGGCGTTCAACACGGCGGGACTGAAATGCGCCCTCGCCATCGCCGGCTCCGACGAGGTCGACGCCGAGCTCGACCGGCTGCCCGAGGAGCTTCAGTACCGCGCGGGCCTGCTCGGCGTCATCGCGTCGGAGGTCGCGTTCGATCAGGGTGATGAATGGCTCGACCAGGTCATCGACGAGGTGAGCGGCAGGCATCGCCTCCTTGCGACCCTGCTGGCCGAGCACCTGCCCTCTGTCGGCTACCGGGAGCCCCAGGCCGGTTACCTGGCATGGCTGGATTGCCGGGCGCTCGATCTCGGCGACGACCCCGCGGCCGCATTTCTCGCCAAGGGTCGTGTCGCGCTCGAACCAGGCCCGGGCTTCGGCACGCCCGGGCGCGGCTTCGCACGGCTGAACGTCGGCACGTCGGAGACGCTGCTCACCGAGGCCGTCCGGCGGATGGCCGCAGCCGTCGCCTGACGCACCACACGAACTGCCCGAGACCAGGGGCGCTGGCGCCCCGGGCCCGGCAGCAGGGGTCAGCCGGCCGGCATGAGCACCTTGTCGATCACGAACACGGTGGCGTTCGAGGTCGGGATGTTGCCGCACAGCACGTTCGCGGTGTTTCCCTGGCCGTCGGTGACGGTGGGCGCGGCGGCGGTGCCACCGATCGTGACGTCGCCACCTGCGAGTTCGGTGACCTTTCCGGCCGCGACCAGGCCTTCGGCGTCGTAGCGCTTCGGGACGACGTGGTAGGACAGCAGGCCGCCGAGCTGCTGCTGGTCGGCCAGCAGCGCGCTGAACGCCTCGTCGCCCATGGCCGACTTCGCCTCGTCGAACGCCCCGTTGTACGGAGCGAACACGGTGATGCCCTTCTGCGAGTTCAGGGTGTCGGCCAGCCCGGGCACGGCCTTGACCGCGGTGACCAGGGTGGTCAGCAGCGGGTTGGTGCTCGCGGCGCTGGCCACCGGCTGCGGGCCCATGTTGTTCAGCGAGCCGGGCGCGTCACCTTGCGGGAGCTTTCCGCAGGCCGGGCCGAACACGTCGGCGTTGGTGGTGACGCCGTCGGCGGCCGCAGGAGCGGCGCTCATCGGCGCGGGAGGGGCGGCCATCGCGCCGCCGGCAGCCGGCTGCTCGGAGCCACCGCAGGCCGCCAGAGCCACGGTCAGAGCGGCCAGAATTCCGACGGCAGCGAATCGCTGGGGCTTTCGCACGGTTTTCCTCCTCGAACTCGACCCGGTGCATCCGGGCTCGTCGAGCATTCGATCCGTGGACGGTTCCGGTTCGCCGGCGCCGACAACTTCTTGCCGACGGGAATACGGGCGCCTAGGTCACGGTGAAAATGGTGGCCGGCCATCCGGATGCGCCGTCCGGGATCGGGTCGGCGCGCATCTCGGTCTGGGTGTTTCCGTTCCGATCGGTGGCTCGCGTCTGCACGGTGTGACTACCGGGAGCCAGTTCGAATTCGGCGCGCCACATTCGCCAGGTCCGGGGGTTCACCTCGTTCGCGAGATCGGCCTCCTTCCAGGGGCCCCCGTCCATGCGCACCTCCACCCGGCTGATGCCGGTGGGCTGGGACCAGGCGATTCCGGCGACGGTGACCCGTCCCGCCGGCACCGTCGCGAAGCCGCGCGGGACGTCGATGCGGCATTGGGTCTTGATCGGCGCCTTCTGGGCCCAGCCGCGCTCCAGCCAGTAGCCGGACTCGGCGCCGAATGTGGTGAGTTCGAGGTCGGTCAGCCATTTCGTGGCCGAGACGTAGCCGTAGAGGCCGGGCACAACCATGCGGACCGGGAATCCGTGCTCGGGTGGGAGCGCCTCGCCGTTCATCCCCACCGCGAGCAGCGCGCCACGCCCCTCTTCGAGAACGACGTCCGTGGGAGTGCCGGTGTACCAACCGTCGATGCTCGTCGCGAATACCTGGTCGGCGCCGGGCCGGACGCCTGCGTCGAGCAGCACGCGGCGCAGGTCGACCCCGATGAAGTTCGCCGTGGAGACGAGATCGCCGCCGACCGGGTTGGACACGCAGGTCATGGTGATCGTGCGTTCGACGAGCGGACGGGCGAGCAGGTCGTCGAAGGTGAGCGTGAGCTCGTTCTCGACCATGCCGTGGATCCGTAGCGCCCAGTCCTCGGCCCGCTGCGCCGGGATCCGCAGTGCGACGTCGATCCGGTAGAAGTCCCGGTTCGGCGTCAGGAAGGTCGGGGTGCCCAGCTCGGGGAACGCCGAGCCGGGCGGGATGGCAGGGGCCCGCTCGGCAAGGCGCAGCCGCGCGAGACGCTCGGTCACCCTCTGCCGGGAGTCCTCCACGCCGCGTCCGAGGAACTGTCCCGCCCCGGCGGAAGCAAGCGATGCGACGGCCACCGCCGCCGACGTCCCGACCAGCACGGCCCGCCGCGACACCTGGCCCGGACCGGTCTCTTGCGCCGTCCGGGAGCAGGTGCGCCGCGCGAGCGCGTGGAGCACACCGAACACCGCGACACCCACCACGAGCGCCACGCACGGAGCCACCAGATCCCGCGGGGCGAACGCCGGAGCGAGGATCACCGCCCCCAACCCGAGCAGTCCGAGCACGACCACCACGGACACGCCGGGTGCCGCCCGCCTGCGGGCGAGCAGGCCCGTGAGGACGGCGAGGATCGCCAGCACGACCGCCATCCCGCCGAGAAGCACCGGCTTGTCGGCCGTGCCGAACGTCGTCTTGGCGAACTCGGTGAGGGGCTGCGGGGAGAACCGGATGACCGTGTCACCCACCGCCAGGAACGGCGAGGACGACGGCGAGATCAGCGCCGCCACGAGATGCCCGGAGGCGAGCGCCGCACCGACGGCCAGCCCGCCGATCATTCCGGCCACGACGTGCAGAATGCCCGCGGGCGACGGACGAGCCGGGTGCGTGGGAACGCTCATGCCACGACGTTCGTACGGCGCGCCGGGCCGGTTCGCCCGATCCCGCCGCTGGTCAGGTCTGCACCGCTCCGCTGGCCACGACCGTGGTGGGTGTGGCGGGCAGGGAACGACCGGGCTCCAGTGAGATCGCGTAGCTGGAGAACGGCGGGCCTGCGGCCACTGCGCCGACGTCGTGAACGCCCGGTCCCGGGGCGAGCACGTCGAACGCGCCCAGCGGTCGCGGGTCACCAGCTCCCAGGCCCCAGACGACGTATGTGGTGTCGGTGCGGTTGTTCGGCGGCAGACCGGCGGTCACCACGGTCCGTTCCGAGGGGCTGACGAGCACGGCCGCGACCGGCTCCCCCGTGCTCGTGCTGAGCGTCGCGCGGCTGGTGCCGGGCCCTTGCAGCTGGCCGACGAGGCCGTCCAGCGTCTGGGGCTGCGCGATCTGAACATCCCGCTGCGGCCCCTGCATGTTGTACGCGACCAGGCCGCCGGCGGCGCCGAGCACCGCCACCACCGCAACGGCCGCGGCGACGAGACGCCGGCGCGAGCCCATCCACCAGCGCGCGCCGCCACGGGGAGCCGGCGGGACGACCGCGCCCCCGGCTGCGGCGCCTCCTGAGTCGGATTCCTCCGCGACGGAGGTCTCCACGGGGCGCGCCTGGGGGGTCTCAGCGGCCGCGGCGAGGATGTTCTCGCGTAGCCGGGCCGGAGGGTCGGCAGGCTCCACGGACGCGCCCAGCTCGCCCATGATGAGCTCGGTCTCCCGGACCATGTCCCGGCAGGAGCGGCAGCCCGGGAGGTGGGTCCGCATCGCCTGCTCCTCGTCGGGTTCGAGCGCGTGCAGCGCCCAGGCAACTGCCTGATCGTTCATCGGACAGGACCGCGGCTCGTCAGGGCCGGGGGCATTCATCTGGCACCACCAGGCAGATCGGCGGAGACGTCGCCCAGCACGGGGCCGAGGGCGCTGCGCAACCGCTGCACCCCGTTGAACATCCGCGACTTCACCGTGCCCAGCGGGACACCCGTGATCGCGGCGACCTCTCGCTGCGTGTATCCGCCGAAGTAGGCCAGGGCGAGTGCCTGGCGCTGGTCGGGTGGTAGCGCGCTCAGCGCGTCCCGGACATGGCCCGCCTCGACGGCCCGCAGCGCACCGTGGTCCGCACCCGGACCCGTGTCCGCAGGTCGCTCCTTGCCCTCCTCAGCAGCGGGCACGGTCCGCCGCCGGATCGCCACTTCGCGCCGGACCACGTCGACCGATTTGTGGTGCACGACAGCAAGGATCCACGTGCCGAAGCTGCCGCGCCGGGGGTCGTAGCGCCGCGGCTCCCGCCAGAAGGCGAGGAACACCTCCTGCACCACCTCCTCGGCCAGCCCGTCGTCCACGCACACCCGGCGGGCCAGGGAATAGGCGCGCCGACAGTAGCGGTCGTACAGCGCGGCCAGCCCGGACTCGGCACCGTCCACCACGGACCGCACGAGCTCCTCGTCGGACCTGCTGGCGGCATCACCGACGGAGGGCACGTCGTCGCCGGGACCGTTGCGGTCGGGCGCGCGCGGTGTGTCGGCGACATCTGCCACCCGCGGAATCCTCACACCATTCGTTCGCAGCGGCACGTCGATCGGTTCGGCCCGCCGGGAAAAATTTCACGACGCCCCGGCCGGGGGACTGTATGCGCTGCTCACAGCCCTCTCCCGGCACGCTCAGGAGGTGAGGCTTCCGGCGAGCTGTACGAGATGGCGCCGCATCAGCTCGCGGGCGTCGAGCCGGAACAGGTCCAGGCGCCGGGTGTGGGCGAGCAGGAGCAGCCCCGAGGCATGGGCGAACACGTCGGCGGTTGCGGCGGTCGCGCGGTCGGTGTCGGCGCTCAGCTCGCCCGCGGCCTGCCGAACGGGATCCAGGGTGGCGAGCAGCGCGGCGTTGAGTCCGCGGTTGAGGTCGTCGGAGAGCCCGCGGGGCGCGATGCCGCCGCCGAGAAGGTAGAAGCCCAGATCGAGGTCACGGGGGTGGGCGTCGTAGAAGTCGAAGAAGGCGAGGCCCGCGGCGGCGAAGCGGCCGCGGGCATCGTGGGCGGATGCGGCGGCGGCCTCGGTGGCCGCACGGAGCCTGGTCAGCGACTCGCCGAGTGCGGCGGCGTAGATGTGTTCCTTGCTGGGGAAATAGGCGTAGATCGCGCCGGGCACGTAACCGGCTTCCTTGGCGATCGCCCGCATGCTGGCGCCGCGCAGGCCTGCGGTCGTGAAGACGCGCAGCGCCGCCTCGAGGATGATCGCCCGCTTCGCCTCGACGACCGCGCCGCGGCGGTCGGCACGTGTGGTCTCCGCCATGGCTCCCCTTCCGTATCGGCTGCGGCGAAGCTAGCGTGCGAATAGCGTTCAGAACAATGAACATTGTTCACAATCCGGTGAGGAGATCATGTCGATGACGCGGAGCGGCAACGCCGTCATCACCCCGGGCCACCGGGTTGCGGACTACACCGCACGGTTCGGGCACTTCCTCGACGACGACGTCGCGCCGCTCGCGGAGGAGCTCGCCCGCCAGGACGTCGGTTCGGCCTGGCAACCCCGGCTCGACGAGGCCGGTCGAATGCATCCCCTGGTGTGGGAGGCGCGGCGCGAGGTGCAGCGCCGAGCGGGCAAGGCCGGCCTCTACGCGCCGCACACCAGCGCCGAGGTCGGTGGCGGCGGCTTCTCGCGCGTCGAGATGCACCACGTCGAGGAGTTCGTCTACCGCCGTGCAGGGCTCGGCCTCGGGCTGGCCGGGCTGGCCTGGACCGAGGGGCCGAACCCCGCCGTGGAGCACTGTTCGCCGCAGGCCCGGGAGCGCTACCTGGCGCCGCTGATCGCCGGCGAGATCACCGTGGCGTTCGCCAACACCGAACCGGACGTCGGATCCGACGTGCTCGCCATGTCGACCCACGCCCGGCCCGACGGCAGCGACTGGATCCTGAACGGACACAAGGCCTGGATCACCAACGCGCACTTCGCGGACGTCCTCCAGGTCGTCGCCGTGACGGATCCTGGCGCAGGCACCCGGTCGCTCTCGATGTTCCTGGTCGACGCCGACGCGCCGGGCGTCCGTCGCGGGGCCGACATCCCCACGATGCTGGGCGACGGACTGACCGGTGAGCTGGAGTTCACCGACGTCCGGATTCCGGCGGAGAACGTCGTCGGCGAGATCGGCGACGGCTTCGGGCTGGCGATGATGTGGATCAACTGGCGGAGGCTCTGCCGCGGCGGGATGTGCGCGGGCTGGGGCAACTGGCTGCTCGAACGGTCGCTGCGCTACGCCCGCGACCGACGCTCCGGGGGCCGGCCCATCGGCGAGCTGCAGGCCGTGCAGCACCTGCTCGCGAACATGGACGCCGACATCTACCAGGCGCGGTCCACCTCGCTCGTCGCCCAGGCGGAGCTCGATGAGATGGGCCCGTTCGCGATGCCGCTGCATCGGGACGCGCCCCGGCTGATCAGCCTGGTCAAGGTGATCAACGACGAGGCGTTCTTCCGGGTCGCCGACAACGCCGTCCAGGTCCGAGGGGCCACCGGGCTGCTGCAGGGCTCGCCCGAGGAGAAGCTCTTCCGCGTCGCACGCAACCTCCGCATCCCGGCCGGCACGGTCGAGATCCAGCGCAACGCCATCGCCAGAGGGCTGCTGCGGGCGCGGGCCGAGGAGCCGCGTTGACGGCCCTGGTGTGTGTCACCGGGCGGTTCCAGCCGGTGCACCGCCAGCATCTCGAGCTCTTCGAGATCGCGCTCCGCGACGCCGATCATCTGGTCGTGGCGGTCACCAACCCCGACCCCGGGGCGCGGCACGAGGAGGCCACGTCGCAGCACCGCCACCGCGCGTCGGCCAACCCGTTCACCTACTTCGAGCGGGCGTGGCTGCTCGCCGTCGCGCTCGCGGAACGTGACCTCACCGGCCGGTCGACCGTCGTTCCCTTCGACCTGACCAGGCCCCAGCACTGGCACGAGTACGTGCCGCAGGCGGCCCGCCAGGTCGTGCGCGCCTACAGCGACTGGGAACGGCACAAGGCACGCCTGCTCGCCGACGGCGGCTACGAGGTCCTGCTCCTCGACGGCGACCCGGCCGGGCACGTGTCGGCCTCGGAGATCCGGAGGCGGTTCGCCGCAGGCGAGGCGTGGGAGGAGCTCGTGACGACGGCTTCCGTCCCCCTGCTGCGCGAGCTGCTCACAGCGCACGGAGCCCGCGATGACCAGTGAGCCGAGCGTGCTCGACGACCGGCTGCCCATCGTGCTCGTCGTTCTCGACGGCCTGGGCGACCGCCCGATCCCGGAGCTCGCAGGCCGTACGCCTGCCGAAGCCGCCGCCACCCCGAACCTCGACGCGTTCGCCCGCCGCGGCGCCAGCGGATGGCACCTCCCGTTCGGCTGGGGACGCGCGCCCACCTCGGAGCTCGCGCACTGGGCGATGTTCGGCTACTCGTCGGTCCCCTTCGTGGGCCGGGCTGTGCTGGAAGCTCTCGGTGCCGGCCTCGACGTCGAACCGGACGTCGCGACCACCCATGCCGCACTGCGCACGTCCCGGGCCGACGGCGAGAAGCTGTGGATCACGGGACGCGCCGGACCGTCCGACGCGACGGACGCCGAGGCCCTGTTGCGCGATCTCGCTCCCGTGCTCGGCCGCGAGGGTGCGGCGCTGTGCCCCCTCGGCGGGCGGGGCGAGGCCCTGCTCACCCTCGCGGGCCACACGTGCGCGGACGTCACGGACTCCGACCCGTTCTTCGAGACGTTCCACCCGTGGCTGCGGCCCGTTGCCACGAGCCCCGGCGGTGAGGCCCCCGCCCGGGATCTCACCGGCATCCTCCGGATCGCCCGCGAGCGCCTGGTCCGCAACCCCGTCAACGCCGACCGGGCCGCGCGTGGACTGCCCGCGCTCGACGTCCTCACGACGAAGTGGTCCGGCGTGCGCGGAGCCGTCCCGACGTTCGTGGAGCAGAACGGCGTCGCGGGCGCGGCGGTCACGAGCACCCGGCTCTACCGCGGGCTGGCGACGGTGCTCGGCATGGCGCAGCGGCACCTCGCCCCGGTCGACGACCTCGCCGAGGATCTCGCGACCCGGCTCACGGCCGCCGCCGAGCTGATCACGGCAGGCGCGCGGTTCGTGCACGTCCACACCAAGGCCACCGACGAGGCGGGACACACGAAGCTCCCCCACGCCAAGCGGGACGTTCTCGAGGCCGTCGACCGCGGCCTCGCCGGCCTGGTCCCGCTCGCCGAGCGCGCCATCGTGGCCGTCACCGGCGACCACGCCACCCCCTCCACCCACTCGCTGCTGCACGCAGGCGAGCCGACACCGCTGGTCGTGGCCGGGCCGACGGTCCGCGCCGACGGCGTCACCGAGTTCGGGGAGAAGCCTGCCCGGCAGGGCTGGTTCGGGGTGGTCCGGGCCGACAAGCTGCTGGCCCTGCTACTGGGTCACGCGAACCGTCCCGTGCTGCTCGGCCACCGCATCACCCGCCGCCCCGTCGTCGCGCTCGCGGACGATCCGGAGCCGATGCGTCTCGGGGCCGCCGAGCGGTGACTACCGCGGTGATCACAGGGCCCACCTGCGATCGGCCGTGAACCCGACAGACATCGACGTCAGCTGGTCGAGCGCTTCGAAGCGCGCCTCCAGATCCGCGCGCACGTCGTCGAACTGGTGCACCGTCTGCGCGGTCGAGTCGTCGTCGACCACGAACTCGACCGCCACGTCCAGCCGTCCGCCGACCTTCGACGCCCGGACGAACGACTCCGCGAATCGGTAGGTGCGCTCCACCTCGCTCACGGTGGCCGCGATTCGTGCCTGCAGGTGCGGGGCAGGCGACATCATCAGCAGCTCCCGGAACCCGGAGACGACGAGCTTGGCCGGCACGGGGAGGAAGGCCGCGGAGACCAGCGCGACCATGGCGGGGTCGACGTAGCGCGCCAGGTCGGAGTGCCCGGTCTGCTCCAGCACCAGCGCCACGACGAACCCGGCGAGCACGGCCACGCTGAGCAGCGTGTCGCCCACCCACTCGGCAGCCTCCGCGCGGACGAGGTCGGATCCGCCTGCCCGGGCGCGCCGCCGCAGTATCAGCGACACGACGGCGCCCGCCACGGTGGCGACGACGCCGTAGGCCAGTGCCCATCCGACGTCGATGTCGCGGCCGCCGGCGAGGATCTCCCCGACCGCGCTGACGAGCGCGTAGATGCTCAGGCCCGCGAGCGCGGCCGCCTTGACCACGACCGTCAGCGGCTCCCAGGCCTCCCGTCCCCACGGGTACCGCTCGTCGGGGCCCTTGCGGGCGGTGCGCAGTGCGAGCACCGCCGCCAGCGACAACCCGACACTCGCGAACGAGTACAGACCGTCGAACACGATCAGCTGCGACCCTGTCGCCAATCCCCACACCAGTGCGACCACGGCGAACGCGGCCGATGTCCACGTCGAGATCAGCAGCGCGCGACCGTCGGGCGAGCGGGTAGTGGCCATCGACTCATCGTTCACAGCCGGGGGCGACTCGTCGACAGAACTGCCCGATCAGGGCAAAGAGCCGGGACTCTGCTCGTAGCGGACGAGCCGTGCCTGCAGGTCGGGGTACGGCGTCGCTTCCGGGATGGCACGGCCGTCGCGCACCCCTGCCGCCACCGCGACGGCTGCGTGGAGCGCCGCCCGATAGGGCAGCGACCCGGTGCTCACCCGGCGCACCCCCAGCGCCGCCAGCTCATCGAGCGAGAGCCCCGGCACGACGAGCACGTTCAACGGAACCGGGATGCCGGCAGCCAACTCGCGCAGCACCGCGGGTTCGGCCGCGCCGGGGACGAAGACACCGTCGGCGCCGGCCTCGGCGTAGGCGGCGGCGCGTTCGAGCGACGACGCGACGGTCGCGTCCTGGCCGAGCCAGAAGGTGTCGACGCGAGCGTTGACGAACAGCCCGGGGCAGCGAGCCTTGACGGCCGCCACCTTCGCGGCGAACGCGTGCGGCGCGACCAGCCTCTCTGCGGTGCTGTCCTCGATGTTGATCCCGGCCACGCCCAGTTCGGCGACGTATTCGGCGACGATCTCCGGCTCGTCGGCGTAGCCGTCCTCGATGTCCATCGTGATGTGGCAGGGCAGCCGGGACAGCTCACGGGCAAGGGCGAGGTTCGCCTCCCGGGTCGATCGCCTGCCGTCCGGGCGTCCGAGGCTCGAGGCCACACCGAAGCTGGTGGTGCCGATCGCCGCGAAGCCTGCGTGCAGGAAGGCCAGCGCGGACGGCACATCCCACGCGTTGGGCAGGACCAGGGGCCGTTCGCCGTGATGGAGCTCGTGGAACGTCACGCTCATGGGACGACGGTAGAGCCGTCGGCGGCCTCAGAGGCCGAGCACGCACTTGAGACGGGCCGCGTAGCGACGCGAGACGGCGATTCCCTCCTGCTCTCCGCAACTCATGGCCAGGGTGAGCGATCCCTTGAAGCCCGGCTCGACCTCCTTGATCCGGCTCACGTTGACGATGTAGCGCCGATGCACCCTGAGAAACGTCGACGAATCGAGCTGTCGCTCCACGTTGTCGATACCCCGCGTCGCGGCGAGCAGGCGGCCCTGATCCGTCACGAACCACACGGCATGGCTGTTCGCTTCGGCATACCGGATCTCGTGCGGGGCGAGCAGGACGATCCGCGTGCCCCGCATAGCGGGAATCCGAGGTGGATAGCCTCTGGTCCGCGACGACTCGACGCGCGTCAACGGTTCACCGGCCGGGCTGTCGGTCGCCACCACGAGCACGCCAACGGGGTCGCAGGAGATGCGCACGGGCCGGAGCTCCACGGTGAAGGGCTCCTTGCCTGAAGGCGCGTACAGGTTGGCGAAACCCCGCCAGCCGGAGTCCTTCCGAGCTCGCCGAACCGCTTTCTCGACGAGCTCGGCGAGATGAGGGATCCCTGGCGACACCCGTGCGTTGGGATCGACCGCCGGGTTCGAGCACACGACGCCGAACAACGCCGTTGCCGTCTCGTTCACCGCCACGAGCTTGCCGGCCACGTCCATCGCGAGGAGCGCTCCGGTGACACCGGACTCGGCTTCGGAGAAGGCGTCAGCGAGCCGTCGGCCGTTGCGCACGGCCTGGTCACTCAACTCCGACTCGAAGGCGGCTGCCGTGCGCAGCAGCCATTCGGTCGCGTAGCCAGGCAGCTCGTCACCCCGGCGCGCAACGTCCAGCGCGGCGACGGGTGCGTGGCTCACGGGGTCGCGTATCGCGATTGCGGCGCAGTTCCACTGATGGAAGTCGCGGCACCAGTGCTCCGCGCCCTGCACCGATGCGAGGCCGGGACGTTCGAGCGCCGTCCCCATCCCGTTCGTGCCGCTGCAGGCTTCCGACCAGGAGAAACCGGGATCGAGAACCGTCTCGTCGTGATGCGGTCCCCAGCTCGCGAGGATGCGTCCGGCGCCGTCCGTCACGCTCACGAGGGCGGGATGCAGCGCGGACCAGCTCGCACCGGCTTCCCCGCCGAGCCTCGCGAAGAGCATGTCCTGCGCGACGGAGTGCTCGGTGCCGGCCTCTGCGGCCGGCGCCGGCGCCGGCGCCTGGAGCGGGTCGACCTGGTGTACGTCGCGGCAGCGGTACCAGGACAGCAGGATGCCGGCCCGAACGCCGTCCACCGCGTCCTCTCCGGAGACGAACCTCTCCCACGCCGCCATCACCCTGCGCTGCTCTTCCGTCATCACGCCGCACGCGGCCGCGGTCCCTTTCGTGCCGCGAAGAGGACCGTTCGGATTCGGATGGACGCCGTCCATGCCAGGTCCCTTCTCGCGCTGCTCGCGTGCAGGCCAGAGTGACTCAGGGCACAGGCTAGCCGCGCGGGCGCCGACCGCGCAGTGCCGCGGAGCCGGTCCACCCGGCCCCGGAAGATCATCGCGGCCAGATGAGGAGATCCGGGAATGTCCATCGAGTTCAGCGAATCGGCCGGCATCAACTTCTCGCTCAGCGCCGATCAGAAGAAGGTCCAGCTCGCGGCACGGGACTTCGCCGAGAACGTGCTCGCGCCGGTCGTACGCGAAGCGGACCGGGAATCCGATCCGTTGAAGGCGTTCCAGATGACCAAACCGGCCTACGTGGAGGCCTACAAACGGGGTATCGCGTTCGGCATGCTGCCCAAGGAGTACGGCGGTGGCGGCCTGACGAATATCGAGCTGATCCTCGCGGCCGAGGAGATCTGCGCCGTCGACCCGGGCTTCGCGTGCACGGTGCTGGTGAACGGGCTCGCGCTCATGCCCGTCTGGTACTGGGGCACCGAGCAGCAGAAGAAGCGCGTGATGCAGGCCGCCACATCGGATCCCTCCGGGGAGTGGATCGCGGGTTACGCGGCCAGCGAGCCGCCGGGCACGCCAGGCGGCACGGCCAACTTCGACACCCCGCTTCCCCACCCCGTCGGCATCGGCGTCACCGCTCGTTTCGACGGCGACAGCTACGTACTCAACGGCCGCAAGTACTGGCCCTGCAACGTCGCAGGCTGGGACGGGCGGGGAGCGAACATCAACCTCGTGGTGGTGCGGACGGACCCGGCCAAGGGTGGGACCGAGGGACTCTCGGCCATCCTGGTCGAACGGGGCACCCCCGGCGTCACGTACAACCTGATCGACACCTTCGGACACCGCCTCACGCCGAACTCCGAGATCATCTTCGAGAACGCGCGGGTGCCGGCGTCGAACCTCGTGGAAGGCACTCTGGGCAACGGCGACCTGCTGATCAACCGCAACTTCGCCTGGTCCGGCCCGGTCGCCGGAATCGCCGCCGTCGGGGTGGCCCGAGCGGCGTACGAATCCGCCCTGGACTGGGCGAAGACCTACACCGCAGGCAGCCCGCACCCGATGATCTATTTCCAGAACGTCGGATACGTGCTCGGCGACGTCGCCGCGCGCATCGAGGCCTGCCGCTACTTCTGCTGGAAGGCCGCGCACTACATCGACCAGCACGACTACCACGGCGAGCTCATCGGCGCGTTGAACAAGACCTACTGCACGGAGACGCTCCTCGACAGCGTCTACAAGTGCATGCAGGTTGTCGGAGTCAACAGCGCCGACCGCAAGCACATGTTCGAGAAGTTCCTCAGGGAGGCAGCGATTCTCCCGATCTACGACGGCGGCAACTTCGGAATGCAGCGCCGCCGCGTCCACGGCGTGCTGGCCAGTCCCGACTTCAACCCTCGCGCACTCATGGACGACGAGTACGTCGAGTTCACCAAGGAGATGGAGACGATCGACACCGTCCAACGCCCGGAGGGTCCGGCAGGCAGGCCCCAGGAGCGGCTGACCCACGCATGACGACCGACCACGAGATCACTCTCGCTGTCGCCGCCGCACCCAGGTGAGCAGCGCTTCGCCCTGGACGCGTTGAAACTCACGCAAGCGCGGGATACCAGGGGGTGGGTCCCGGCGTGCCATGTCCAGGAAGAACCCCGCGAACCCGGCGAGCACGGCGGTCAGGTCCTCGGGGTCGGCGTCGCGGGTGGCCGGGGTCGTCCGCAGCAGCTCGTCGGTGTCGTGCCCGCCGTACCGGTCGACCTCCACGAGCACCATGAGCGTGTCCAGCCAGCTCGGCCCGCGGCATGCCCACGGCCAGTCGACGAGGACCGCTCCTTCGGCGGTGATCAGCACGTTGTCGGCCCGGAGATCGGTGTGCACGAGTGTGTCGCCGACCAGCGCCTTCAGCCCGCGCTCGGCAAGATCGCGCAAGCCGTCCAGGCCGGGGATGGCAACGTCATCGGCGGCGAGGCGGTCGAAGCCCGCGAGATCCTCGGCCACGGCATCCCGAGCGATCGGCAGCTCGGGTACAGGGCAGGGCGTGGCTGCGCGGTTGAGGACCTCGAGAGCGTGGAGCACGGCGGCCAGCTCGTCGTGACGCCACGGTAGTGCGGGAGTCCGGCCGTCGACGTCGGTCAGAACGAGGGCGATCCAGCCGTCCACATCCACGGTTCCGCGAAGTTGCGGAACGGGCAGCCCCGGCGGCAGCGCCCCGGTGATACGGGCCTCGCGCCGGTGCATACCGGGGCTGTCCGGATTCTGCGCGGCGCTGATGGCTTTGACGAAGGCACGCTCACCGGTGGCGGTGACGACGCGGTCGGCAGATCCCGGCGAGAAGCCCCCTGTCTGGGACCGTGCCTCGACGACCGGCGATCTCAGTACGTCCGCCACTCGGTCGCGCACGGTGGAGGGCAGATCGGTCCACGACAAGCGCGTGCCTCCTGAACCCAACATGCCGGCAAGGCTGACAGAGCCGGCCGCCGACCCGCGATCGAGATTCGCGTCGCGTCGCGCACGAAAGCCGGCCACAAACCGGTCGTCGGTCCACACCGTCAACTGGTGGGGTGGACCGATGGTCGGGAGAACTGCTCACCTCCGCACGACCTTCGACGCCGTCGCCGAACGGTACGACCGTGTACGGCCGGGCTATCCCCGCCAGACCGTGGAGGATCTCGGACATCTCGCCGCCCTGCAGGCAGGCAGCCGAGTGCTCGAGATCGGGTGCGGCACGGGACAACTGACGGTGCCCCTCGCCCGCCTCGGCACAACCGTCACCGCCGTCGAGCTGGGAGCCGCGCTGGCCGGCGTCGCCCGGCGAAACGCGGCGGCGTACCCGAGCGTCCAGGTCGTTGTCGGGGCTTTCGAGGAGGTCCCGCTGGCCGAGGATGCTTTCGACCTGGTGGTTGCCGCGACCTCGTTCCACTGGATCGACCCCGCGACACGGTTGACGAAGTCGGCCCGAGTGCTCCGCCCCGGCGGATCCCTCGCCGTCATCGACACGCACCACATCGCAGGCGGGACGGATCAGTTCTTCGTGGACGTGCAGCGTCACTACGAGAAATGGGACCCGATGACGCCGCCCGGGCTGCGTCTGCAAGGTGCCGACGCCATACCCGTCGCGCGGCCGGATCTCGAAGACCGTGATCTGTTCGAGCCCGCCGTGCTACGGCGCTACGAATGGGAAGCCGAGTACACGACGTCGGAGTACCTGGCGCTGCTACTGACCTACTCGAACCATCTCGCGCTGCCGGCACCGCAGCAGGACGGGTTGATCAGCGGTATCCGTTCCCTCATCGACACGCGGTTCGGCGGCACCGTGACAAAGAGATATCTGACCGAGCTGCGGGTCATCCGGCGTCGAACGCCCCACAGCGACCGTCCAAGATCTCGGTGAGGAAGGAGCGGATCTCCGTCCAGCTCCGGGCGTCGGCGGTCTCGCTGTACGCGACACCGGGAGTCTGGCCGGTGTCCCGGTCGTGGGTGAATCCGTGCAGCGCGCCGCCGTGGACCGTGAGCTGCCAATCCGCCTCCGCCGCCGTCATCTCCTCGACGAAGCCGTGCACATCGGCCCAGGGAACATGGGGATCCGAGCCGCCGTGGCAGACCAGGATCTTCGTGCGCACGGTGCCGCGCCGAGCCGGCCGGTCGGTGAGCAGGCTTCCGTGCACGCTGACCACCCCCGCGACCGAGCCTCCGGCACGGGCGAGTTCCAGCACGCTCATCCCGCCGAAGCAGTACCCCACGGCAGCGAGCGGCCCCTCGACGCCCGGTGTGGTCGCCAGCACGTCCAGTGCCGCCTGGGTACGCCGGGTGAGCTGGCCGGGATCGGCCCGGAACGCGGCGATCCGCTCCATGATCCGTTGCCGATCCCCACGCACGTCCCGCCCGTACATGTCCGCGGCCAGCACGACGTAACCGAGTTCTGCGAACCGCCGCGCCCGGCCGCGTGCATGGTCGTCGAGACCGGCGCCACCGTGCACGACGAGAACACCGGGCCGGGGCTCTGTGATGGAGGAATCGTGCATCACGACCCCGTCGAGTACGACGTCGTCATCGTGATAGACGACAGGCGTGACGGTGACCGTGAGCGATTCGGGGAAACACTTAATCACGACGAAAACGTACTACAGCAAACTGCAGCATAGCACATTTCGTCGAATTTATGAATCCACCGTTGGTGGGTTCAGCCGCTCCCGACCGGCACTAGGCCGCGGATGCCCGCCGAACCGGACCGGCCTCGCGGAGCACCCGTTCCTGGAGATCCGGAGCCATCAGCCGCGCCGGCTCGTCGAGCATGTTGGCCACCCTGAGCAGTTCGGTTCCCAGCACGGCATCCTTCGCCGCCGCCTCCCGGTACCGCTCGAGGTACTCATCCATGGCCGACATCTCCTCGGTTCGCTCGCCCGCGACGTCCGGGAACCGCAGGTCGTTACCGACGACCAGACCCCACGGCGTGTCGAGCATCGTCGCGGCAGCCAGGAAGAACCGACGATTCACCTCACCGCTGCCCTCACGCAGCAGACGGCTCAGCAGCAGAGCTTCGAGGGCGGCGACCGTCATGCCCTGGCCGTAGATGGGGTTGAAACTGCAGAGCGCATCGGCGACGACGAGATAGCCCTCCGGGAACCGATCCAGCTGTTCGTAGTGCCTGCGGATGCTCGCCGGGTAGCGCATCAACACCGGTTCGGTGAGCGGGGTGGCCGTACGGATGATCTCGGCGATCTCCGGGGCTCCGAACCTTTCGGCGTATTCGGCCATCGCCGCGTTCCGCGTCGGCAACTCCTCGCCTCCACCGACGCCGATCCCGACGAGGGTGAGGATGATGCGATTGTCCTCCTGCGCGAGGATGAACGAACCACGCGGTTGACCGGGATAATAGTTGTACGATGCGCCGATTCGCCCGTCGAGATGGCGGGGCTCACGACGGTAGACCTGCGTGACGTAACTGAGCTGGATACGGACCTCCTCCTCCGGCGCCCGCGGATAGCCGAGCTCCCCGAGCCACAACGGAGTGCGGGTGGCACGGCCCGCGGCATCGACCACGAGATCCGCGTCCAGCACCGACTCCGCCGTCCCTTCCCGCTGCCGGATACGCACGCCGGTGATCCGGCGATTGTCCGGAGAAGTCGTCAGGCCCGTGACGTCACAGCGGTCGATGATCGTCACCCCGGGCAGCGCCCCAACCCGGGAGCGGACGGTGAGCTCCAGGAGTTGGCGGCTCACCGCCAACCCGACCAGCCCGGACGGGTCGGGCCGCAGCAGGTGTCCGTCGAAGTGCCAGTGGATGTCCGACTGCGTGTCGGCGGCTATCGCGCCGGCCGCGATCAGCTCGTCGCGTATCCCCGGGAAGAGCTCCTCGTACGCCTCACCGCCCCGGGCGAGCAGACCATGCAGGTGACGACTCTGTGGCACACCACGACGCGGAGCCGGCTCGCCGGGCAGATCGTCCCGCTCGACCAGCGTCACGCGCTCGAAACCGTCGCTGAGCACCCTCGCCGCGGAGAGACCTCCCATCGAGGCACCGATGACGATGGCATGTCGACGAGACGAGACCGAACTCATCGAAACTCCTTGGGGATTGTGTGCGAAAACCACCGCAGCCACAGACCGAGCCGCGCGAAAACTGCTCGACCCCACCCGGTTTTCAGAAGTCCCGCGAAGCCGAGTTCCCATGAACGAAGCTACAGCCGCGCGCGAAACCCGGAAAGGTGTTCGACCTCACAGATCACACCGATTGCGCCCGAATTCCACGCGGACCGCCGCCACCACACGAAAAGATCGGATTGCCGACTCCATGCCGGTTATACGCGACTCACGGCTGTTGGTGAGCAGGTCCGGACCGACTGCGGCACGAATCCCCGGCAAGACCGTCAGCTGAGCCGCTGCTCGAGATGAAAGCTCACCTCGTCGCCGAGCCGGCTCTTTCCAATGACCTTACAGAGGGCAGCCCGCAGCGGGAGCCAGTGCGGTCCATTGCCCGACGGCATGAGGGTAGCGGTGAACGGGTGGCCGTCGATCGTTCCGCTCACCTTCACGGCCCGCCTCGTCCCCAGGAGCTCGGCGGATCCTGGCACGGTCACATAGGTGGCGAAGGCTCCGTCCTTCTCGATCGGCGCGGTGAATGCATGGTCGAGTGATTGACCGGTCTTCTGTGTGCTCATCCTGAGTCCTTTGTCCGGGGGGCGATGAAAGCTCGCTGCTCAGCTCTCGAGCAGCACGGCACGCAGGCGCGTGGCGAATGCGGTGGGGTCGTCGACGAAGGCGGTGTGCCCGCCGGGAAACATGGTCGGCTCGATGTCGAGCGCCGCGGTGAGCGCCCTCGAGCTGCGGTCGCAGAACTCGCCGGCCGATTCGGCTCCGATACCGACCACGATCCGGGTCGGGACGGCACGAAGCACGGCGAGATCGGGCTGCCAGCGAGTGGTGGGCCGCATCTCGTGGGCGAACCAGAAGTGCTCGTCGGCCACCGTCCGTGGGTCGCGTTCGCCGCCGAACATCTGCTCGACGGCGCCCTCGGGCATGGCGATGTCGGCCTGGGCGAAGAACTTCGCCCAGGCTCCTGTCACGTCACCGGCGAGGTAGGTGGCGATCAGGTCGTCGGTCTGTGCGTGGATCTCCTCGTGGTCGTCCAACAGCTTCTCCAGCGGCGGCTCGTGGGCGACGACGGTGTGGACCTGCTCGGGGTGGGCCTGCACGAGAGCCAACGCGCTGACGGCACCGCCGCTGGAGCCGAGGACGACGGCAGGGCCGGCGTCGAGGTGGAGGAGCAAGCGGGAGAGGTCGTCGCCGCGCATGTCCGGCGTCGAGTCCGCGTCGCGGTCGTCGACCGAGCTGCGGTTGATGCCTCGCGGGTCGGTGGTGAGCACGGTGTGGTCGGCGGCGAGGAGATCGGCCAGCGGCGCGAACGCCGAGGCGTCCATGGGGGCGCCCACGAGCACCACCAGCGGCCCCGTGCCCCGCACCTCGTAGTGCAGTCGGGCACCCGGGACCTCGAGGTGCCCGGCAGTGACAGCGGTCGTCTGGTTCACGGAGCCTCCTGCAACGACGTGGTGGTGCTCGGTCGGCGAACAAGACTCCTGCGGTGGGGCAGAATCATCGCGTGTGAGCGAAAACGTCACGAAGACCGCGAACCCGCTGTCGGAGGACGACGAGGAGCCCGGTCTGGCGCGGGCACGCGCCGGTGACGACGCGGCCTTCGCCCGCCTCGTGGAGCCCTTGCGCCGCGAGTTGCACGCCCACTGCTACCGCATGCTCGGCTCCACGCACGACGCCGAGGACGCCCTCCAGGACGCCCTCGTGCGGGCGTGGCGAGGACTCGCACGCTTCGAGGGCCGCAGCTCACTGCGCGCCTGGCTGTACACCGTCGCCACCAACACCTGCCTGGACCTCGTCGCCCGCCGTGGCAAACGAGCGCTGCCGGTGGACCTCGGCCCGTCGAGCGTGCGCGCTGTCGTCGGCGACGCCCCGCCTGCCGACGTCGCCTGGCTCGGCCCGTACCCCGACACGGGACTCGCGGCCGGGCCCGCCTCGCCGGACGCACGCTACGAGCAGCGCGAGGCCGTCGAGCTGGCGTTCGTCGCCGCTCTGCAGCACCTGCCTGGCAACCAGCGAGCGGCGCTCCTGCTGTTCGAGGTGCTCGGGTTCTCCGCCGCCGAGATCGCCGAGATGATGAAGACATCGACCGCTTCGGTGAACAGCGCCCTCCAGCGCGCCCGTCGGATCGTGGCCGAGCGCGTCCCACCTCGCAGCCAGCAGCAGACCTTGCGGGAGCTCGACGACGAGCGTCTGCGGGCCGTGGTCGCCGGCTACTCCGCCGCGCTCGAACGCGGGGATGCCGACGCGCTCGTGGCACTGCTCACCGAGGACGTCACGTGGTCGATGCCGCCGCTGCCGCACTGGTACCGCGGCATCGACGCCGTCACCGACTTCGCCGTGGCGATCCCGCTCACCAGCTGCGGCTCCTGGCGCCACCTCCCGACCAGCGCCAACGGCCAGCCCGCTGTGGGCTCCTACCTCTGGAACGACGACGCCCGAGCTCACCTCAGCTGGTCGATCGACGTGCTGACCATGCGCGACGAACGGATCTCCGAGATCACCTCGTTCATCGGCGCCGAGCACTTCGCACCCCTCGGACTGCCCGCCGCGTTCACCGTCAGTGGGTGAGGCTGCGGCTCAGCCGGTGGGTGCTCGCTCGCCGACCGTCTTGAGGGCCGCCGCGACGACGGCGTCGAGCCGCCTCCCGTGCGCGCCATGCCAGTACACGCGACCGCACGACACGCAGCGGGCGAACTGCTCGTAGCGGAGCCGGGTTCCGGGTTCCAGCCGATTGGCGACATCGTCCTTCGGGACGCCTACCAGCGCGCCGTTGCAGGCGGAGCAGCGCGTCCACGGCGCGAGGGGCGGCGCGAAGCGATCCAGCACGTCAGCCAGTTGCGCGTCGGCCCCCTGCCCGCGGACGTAGGCCCCCGCCCACAGCGCGCGCCGCATCAGCAGGCCGCGGTCCTGGGTGAGCAGGATCCGGCGGTCGTTGCGGGCCCGCTCGACGAGATCGGCGTCGTCCGCATCGTTGCCGTACGCCGTGTCGACGCCGAGCAGACGCAGCCGACGGGCGAGCGTGCCGAGCCCCACGTCGAGCAGGAAACCGGCACCGTGCGGCAGCTTCTGGGGGCGGGGCGGAGTTGCGAGTTCGATCACGGCGCCCGGGTGGGGCGACACCGACGGGCCGGTCGGGACGCCGTCGATCGTCGCGACGCCCACTTCGGTGAGCGGAATGCCGAGGGACTGCACGACGTGCCCGAGCGACGCCGCGCCGTCGTAGGGCACCTCGAACTGCGCGTGCCGTCGACGAGGCGCGAGGAACAACCTCAGGCCGAGGGCCGGCCGGATCACCAGTTCCATCGGTAGTCCTTCCCCACCGGGGCATACCCGGCTCCTGCCGAGTCTGCGCCGAGCCGCGCTCCGGCACAGCCCGGGAACCCGCGCAGCGCCCAACTCCTCTGCGATATCGCCTTTCGATCATTTCCGGACCTTTGGCGCATAAATGTGGAGGAAAATGATATTCCGCCGCGCCCCACTGAACGTCGTGACTACAGTCTCGTTCACATACTGAGAGATCCGAGCTAATGTACGGTCATTACGCCAAGTGAGGGGTGGGAGCATGAGCCTTACGGTGGACGTCGTCGAGACCAGCGAGTTAGGCGATCGGAGCTACATCGCCCATGACGGTCAGTCAGCGATCGTGGTCGATCCGCAGCGAGACCTGGACAGGGTGGAGCGCGTGCTCGCGGACCGCGGACTGAAATGCGAGGCCGTTCTGGAGACCCACATCCACAATGATTACGTGACCGGCGGCCTGGAGCTGAGCCGCCGCACCGGTGCTCGCTACGTGGTGGCGGCGGCGGACCACGTCGAATTCGACCGGCATCCCGCGCACGACGGTGAAGAATTCCAGGTCGGCGGGATGCGCATCCGCGTCATCGCCACCCCGGGGCACACGGATACCCACCTGTCGTACCGAGTCGACGACGGGACGGGGCCCGCCGCGCTGTTCACCGGGGGGTCGTTGCTCTACGGGAGCGTCGGACGCACCGACCTCGTCGACGCCGCGCGCACGGAGGAACTGACGCACGCGCAGTACCGCTCGGCCCACCGGCTGGCAGAGCTGAGTGCCGATGCGGACGCGGTCTACCCGACCCACGGGTTCGGCAGCTTCTGCTCCTCCGGCTCCGCCACCGGGGGCAGCGGCAGCACGATCGGACTGGAGCGCATCCGCAACGACGCCCTCACCGAGGACGACGAGGACAGGTTCGTCGAGCGCCTGATCGCGGGACTCACCGCGTTCCCGAGCTACTACGCGCACATGGGCGCGCGAAACCGGCAAGGCCCCGGACCTGCGGACCTCTCGCCCGTCCGGCCCGTCGACCCTGCCGAGCTGCGCAGCCGGATCGAGGCGGGCGAATGGGTGGTCGACCTGCGTCGCCGCACCGCCTACTCCGCCGCGCACATCGCGGGCAGCATCGGGATCGAGCTCGGCCAGCAGTTCGCCACCTATCTCGGCTGGCTCATCCCCTGGGGAACGCCCCTCACTCTCGTCGGCGAGAGCGCCGAGCAGATCACCGATGCGCAGCGGCAGCTCGTGCGCATCGGTATCGACCGGCCCGATGGATCAGCGATCGGCACCCCGGAGAGCCTGGCCCGGCCCGACCAGATTCGCGCCTATCCGCGTGAGACGTTCGACCAGCTCGACGCTGTCCGCAACGACACCAACGTCGCAGTGCTGGACGTGCGGCGTGACGACGAACGGGCGTCCGGATCGATACCCGGTTCGACACACATCCCGATGCACTCACTCCTGACCCGTCTCGACGAGCTCCCTGACGGGCAGCTGTGGGTGCACTGCGCTTCGGGGTTCCGGGCCAGCATCGCGGCGAGTCTGCTCGATCGCCTCGGCCGCGACGTCGTGCTGGTCGACGATGACTACTCACATGCGGTGGAGCTGGGTCTGACGACCGCAACAACGCACCTGCCCGCCGGCCGCCCCGCGCGGGCCGCGTCCTGACCCCGTTCGCCGGCGCGCATTGGAGGCGGGGTCGGCTCGGGCAACAGCCGACCCCCCCAGCCGGCAGTGAACGCCCATGCCGGGCATGAACGGCAGCCGCAGATACGCCGCCAACAGCCGCATGGCCGGCACCATCAGTAGTCCGCAACCACCCGACGCGGCGGCGGCCGACGGTGTCGCCGCCGCATGAAGCGGCTCGGCGCGGAGTTCTAGCCGCTGCTTGCCAGGCATCTCATCGCCGGCCAGCCCGCACACCACGACCGTGATCAAGCCGGTCGCGCCCGCGCGGTCGGCCGCTTCGTCCCCACCGCGCTCACCGCCACCCCTCCACCGGGCCGGCTGACCCGGCGCGGTCATCTGTGCCACCCCGACGTGAACATCGCCGGCAGGTGCGCCACGCCTACTCGTGTGCGTATACTCGCCGACGAGCATTCGTGGACGGGGGTGAGAAGTGGCCAAGCAGCGCCGGGTCGGCAACCCACTGGCACTCGCCGTGCTCTCGGCCGTCCTCCAGCGCCCGATGCACCCCTACGAGATGGGCCGGACCTTGCGTGAGTGGGGCAAGGACCAGGACATGGAGATCAAGTGGGGGTCGCTCTACACAGTCGTGCGCAACCTCGACAAGCACGGCCTCGTCGAAGCCGTCGAGAGCACACGTCAGGGTGCCCGCCCCGAGCGCACCGTCTACCGGATCACGGATGCCGGGCGGGAGGAGCTCGTCGACTGGGTGCGTGAGCTGATCTCCACTCCGCAGCGGGAACACCCGAAGTTCACAGCCGGCCTCTCGGTGGTGACCGTCCTGCCGCCGCAAGAGGCGATGAGCCTGCTGCGGGAGCGGCTCGCGTTGCTCCACGAGGAGATCGCCGGCCGGCGCGATTCGCTCGCCATCCACGCCGAGAACGTCCCACGGATCTTCCTCATCGAGACCGAGTACGAGCTCGCCATGCGCGAGGCGGAAGCAGCGTGGATCCGTTCCGTGCTCTGCGAGATGAGCTCCGACGCGTTTCCGGGTCTCGCCGCGTGGGCGGCCTGGCACGAGACGGGCGAGATACCGCCCGAGCTGCGCGAGCCGGCTGAGAGGAGCGGCACGACGGAATAGTCGTTCACGAAGAGGCCCGGCAGCGGTGCGGCAACACCACCACCGGGCCCTTGACCCTCGAACCGCAGCCGCGGAAGGCGACCCGGCCACGAGATGGCAGTCACGAGGATAACCGGGCGCACTCCCCGACGACGGTTCGGACGCACGCAATCCGAAACCCGGCCGGCTGCCCTGAACGGGCTGGTGCCGGCACATGCCCTGTGGGGGAGAAGCAATGACGGACGTGAGAACAGCGCTGGTCATCGGCGGCGGGATCGCCGGGCCGGTCGCGGCGATGGCACTACACAAGGCCGGCATCGAGGCGACGGTCCACGAGGCCTACCCGAGCACGGCGGACGGCATCGGCGGCACGATCGCGATCGCCCCGAACGGGCGGGCTGCGCTGGAGGCCATCGACGCGCAGGAGGCCCTGCTCGCGCACGCACACCCGATGTCGACGACGGTCATGACGTTCGGCGCCAAGCGACTCGCGCTCCCGAGCCTGGCCGGAGTACCGCCGCTGCAGGTGGTGCGCCGGGCCGAGCTGTACCGGTCGCTGCATGCGATGGCGCGCGCACGAGGCATCCGGATCGTGCACGGCTCCCGCCTGGTCGACGCCGAGCAGACGGCGTCCGGTGTTCTCGCGCGGTTCGCTGACGGCAGCACCGCCACCGCCGACGTGCTCATCGGCGCCGACGGCGTGCACTCCACGGTGCGGAAGCTGATCGACCCGAACGCGCCCGGCCCGAACTACACCGGAATGCTCGGCTTCGAGGGCTTCGCGGACGTCGAGGTGCCTGCCAGGCCCGGCACCATGACGTTCGCGTTCGGCAGACGCGCCTACTACCTCTACTGGCCTCAGCCCGGGGGCGGCACGGTGTGGGGCGCGAACCTGCCGCAGGAGCGTCCGATGTCGTTGGCGGAGGCCCGGAAGGTGCCGGCCGAGGAGTGGCTGCGCATCCTGCGCGAGACGTACGCCGACGACGACCCGGGCGGCGAGTTGGCCCGCCGCACCAGCGCGGACCGCCTGCAGGCCGTCGGGTCGCTGCACATCATGCCGAGCGTGCCGCACTGGTACCGCGGCCGGATGGTGCTGGTCGGCGACTCGGTGCACGCGCCGTCGAACAGCTCGGGGCAGGGCGCGTCACTGTCGATCGAGAGCGCCGTCGAGGTGGCGCGCTGCCTGCGCGACCTTCCCGATGTGCCGTCCGCCTTCGCCACCTACGAGGGTCTGCGCCGCCGCAGGGTGGAGAAGGTCGCCTCGCGGGCCGCGAAGATCAACCATGCCAAGACGCCCGGCCCGGTCGCGCGGGCCGTGATGCCGGTCCTGATGCCGATCCTGACCAAGGTCGCCATGAACCCGGAGAAGACCATGGGACCGGAGCAGCGCTTCCGGATCGACTGGGACGCGACGATCGTGCCGGCAACCGCGCCCGTGCGCGCCGCCGGCTGACGACCGGGCTGACGGCGTCAACGGCCCTGGCGCCGTCAGCCCGTCGTCATCGGACGCTCTCGCCCGTGGTCTCGTCGACGGCTCCGCGGATCGTCTTGAGGGGCGGCGAAGGGTTGAGCGGGCTGCGCACCCCGGCCGGGCCGGGCCCGCGCTCCAGCCACAGGGTCACGGGCGAGTGCAGTGCAACGCGCGCGCCCGCGCCCGGCTTCTGGTCGACGACCACGTAGCCCGACAGCTCCCAGCCGAGGAAAGGCGGGAGATCGGGGTCGGCGTTGACCGCGACGAGGTGCGCCTGCAGGAGCGTGTCCCGGGCGTTCTCCCACGAGAGACCGCCCACGTCCGGGACGACGGCGGTGAGGGCGGCGGCCGCGTGCCGCGCAGCCTCGTCGACTGCTCGTCGACCTGTGCCGCGGGCCTGGGACGGTTCGTCGCCTGCCCTCGCCGGGGCACGGGAGGCGCCGCTTGATTCATCGCCGTCGAGATCGCGCCAGCGCTCCCACGCCGACTGACGGGTCATGCCAAGTCTCGTGGCGATCTCGGCCCAGCTCTTCCGGTTGGCGCGAGCCGCTCTCACCGCGGCGAGCTCCGTCTGGTCGAGCAGCCGGCGCACCACCCCGAGGTCGGACAACGCGTCCAGGGCAGCGTCTCCGGCACTCGACCCCGCGGCCTCGCCGACCGGGCCGGCGTGATCCCAGCCGTCGAGCCGGCTCCACGCATCACGGCCCTCCGGCCATGGATCCCTACGCCCAGCCATGCCGTCAGGTTAACCTGACGGCATGCGGGCAACAAGACCGCAGCTCGCCCTGCCGTCAGTCGCCCACGTCGTCCCGCAGCTTCAGCACTGTCCGCAGCACGTACTCGACAGCCGACTCGAATGCACCGCCCCGCAACTCGTCCCGGGTGGCGAGGTTGCGCGACGCGAACTCGAGCATCCGGTCCGGGCCGACCCGGCGAACGACCAACGCGGCGATGTCCTCGAGGTCGAGCCCCGGGTTGTCGAGCCGGGTCAGCGCGAACTCGACGACCAACTCCTCGTCCGTCACGAGATCAGCTCCCCCTGACTCTCAGGTCGTGTACCCCCCATCATCCCCAACGCGGTCGTCATCCCCTTGAGCCGGCAGCCCATCGCCGGCTCACCAGTTCCCCGGATCATCGACGCGCTCGATATCGCTGATCAGGCAGGCGCCGCCGCCGATCTGAAACTGCCGTCGACTCCATCACCCGCCCCGGGCGAACCGCCGTAACAGGGGGGTGAACCACTGCCCCCTGACGAGTGGTCCGCGTTGCCCGGTTCGCCCACAGGGTGCGTTACTTGCTGCCGTCCGGGCGCGATTCTTGACCAGCTTTCCCACGTGGACCAATTCGGCATGGAAATCGCCCTCGAAAATGAGTAGGGGTACAGTGGAATTTCGGCACAGGCGGGCTGCCCGCCGCATCATTCTGACATTCCTCGCGCTTGCCGGGATGCTTGTGTTCGCACCACAGGCCTGGGCTCAACCCGTGCAGTCGACGACCACAGTGCAGGCGTCGCCGTCATCAGCGACCGTCGGACAGGAGGTCGTCCTGACCGCGACGGTCACCTGCCCGGGATTCCCACCACAGGGCGGGCTCGGCGTGACGTTCTTCGATGGCGCGAACCTGCTGGACACGGTGCCGGTCAATGGCAGCGGCCAGGCATCACTCACCACCACGTTCACCACCGTGGGCCCGCACGAGATCACGGCCGCCTATAACGGCAATGGCAACTGCGGGGCGTCGAATGCCACCACGACGGTGCAGGTCACGAGCGCGCCGGACCCGCCCAACCCGCCCACACCCTGCCCGTGTGGCGGCGGCAGCGGCCTGGTCAACATCCACAACAGCGGCAACAACGGCGGTTGGGTGTTCGGCTGATCGTTCGTTCCGAGAACGCGGGCAAGAACTGCATGAATCATTCGGCTGCGGACGGGGCTGGCCGGCGAACCTGCCGGCCCGCTTCCGCACCGCAGCCGGTGTGTACCGGCTCCCGTGATCACAGCCCTAGATCTGTACCGGTCGGTAAGATATGACCGGGACCGGATCAGGCATCCACGGAGGCAGCATGCGGACAGGACGTCCCCGCGAGTTCGACCTCGACCAGAAGCTCGACAGCGCAGTGCTGGTGTTCTGGCGGCAGGGCTATGAAGGCACCGCGATCTCCGACCTGACAGACGCGCTGGGCATCAACCGCCCGAGCCTCTACGCGGCTTTCGGGAACAAGGAGTCGCTGTTCCGCCGCGTTCTCGAGCGGTACTCCGAACAACGCGCGGTCTACCTGCTCGAGTCGCTGAAAGAGCCCACCGCCCGATCCGTCGTCGAGCACCTGTTGCGCGGCGCATCCGAGGCGACCACCGGCCGCGGCCTGCCTAATGGCTGCCTCCTCGTCCAGGGCGCGCTCGCCACCGGCCCGGACAGCGATCCGATCCGCCAGGAGCTCGACGCATCGCGGCGGTCGGGCGAGGCCGCGATCCAGGCTCGGCTGAGGCGTGCCCAGGACGAGGGCGACCTGCCGCCGGATGCCGACACCGCAGAGCTCGCACGCTACGTCTGCACACTTCTCCAGGGGATCGCGGTGCAGGCAGCCGGTGGCGCCACCCGCGCCCAGCTCTATCGCGTGTGCGAGATGACGATGGCCGGCTGGGACACGCTGGTCGCCGCGTCGACGAGCTGAACCCCTGGTGGCCGAGCCCAGGCCCACCGCTTGACGCCCCGCCTCGAACCGGCCTAGCTTCATACCGATCGGTACAGATATAGGACGGTGGGTACGCGTGAACGAGACGGTTGGTCCGCTCGACGGCAAGGTAGCCCTGGTCACCGGAGGCTCGAGGGGGATCGGCGCGGGCATCGCGAAACGGCTGGCCGCAGACGGCGCGACGGTGGCCCTGACGTACGCAAGCTCCAAGGACCAGGCCGAACAGGTGGCAGCGGACATCGCGGCGGCCGGTGGTACAGCCTTCGCGATCCATGCGGACAGCACCGTCGAGGCGGACGTGATCGGCTCGGTGACCGAGACCGTTTCACAGTTCGGGCGGCTGGACATCCTCGTGAACAACGCCGGCGGCGGCTCGTTCGCGAGGATCGACGAGATGCCGATGGCCGACATCGACCGAACCCTGGCGGTGAACGTTCGAGCGGTGATCGTGGCGATCCGCGAGTCGCTCAAACACATGGGTGAGGGCAGCCGGATCATCAATATCGGCAGCATCAACGCCGAGCGGGTGCCGTTCCCCGGAATCTCGATCTACGCGGCGAGCAAGGGCGCCATCGCGGGCCTCACCAAGGGGCTGGCGCGCGAGCTCGCGCCAAAGGGAATCACCATCAACAATGTCCAACCGGGCCCGGTGAACACCGACAGCAACTCCGCGGACGGCCCGGCCGCGCCGCTCATGCTCAGCGCGATGGCACTGGACCGGTTCGGTGACGCCAGCGAAATCGGCGCGTTCGTGTCGTTCCTGGCCGGCCCGGACGGCGGCTTCGTCACCGGCGCCAGCCTGAACATCGACGGCGGCTACACCTCCTAGCCGACCATGCGGCTGCGGGTGCGGAGGCGGCCGGCCTCATCGTGACCGACTTGCGAACCCAGGCCCTGCGCTGCGAGTTCCACGACATCGGCGCCGTCGTGTACTTCCTCCGCAAGGTCCTCTGGACCGTCCCCGGCTTCACCGCCGAGAGCTACCACGACGAGCTCGCCCGACTCCACGACCGCATCCAGTCCGACGGCCCGTTCGTCGCACACAGCCAGCGCCTTCTCATCGAGGCGCGCAAGCCGGACTGACCCACCACACGTGTCGGCCAGGCGACTCGATTCATGATCAGCACTTCGGGACCGCGAACCGCGCCACACCCTGCTCCGGGGTCCGAGCCGATGATCAAGCCACAAGACCTGGCCATCCTGACCGTGGCTCGCAAGCCCCGCCGGCCCATGATCACCACTTCGGGACCGGCAACCGTGCTACACCCTGCCGAAAGGCCCGAACCGACGATCATGCTCCGGGATCCGGCCACACCGACCCTGCCCCGCGCCCCGCCGACCCGCCCGCCCATGATCACCAGTCCGGGACGAGCAACCGCGCCGCGCCCTGCTGCGGGGCCCGAACCGACGATCAACCTCAGTCCCGTGACCGGCCGACAAGCAACCTGGCCGACTCGACTGTGACCGGAGCCCGGGTGCCGGCAAGGTGCATTGCACACAGGCCCAGGCCCCCAACCCAGGACCAACCTCCAGCATCTGGCCGCGCTGCTCAAAGTTCCCGCACGGGCCGCCGACCAGCTCGTTCATGATCACCAGTTCGGGACCAGCAACCGTGCCACAACCTGCCCCAGGTCCCGAGCCGATGATCAAGCTCCGAGATCCGGCCGCGCTGACCATGGCTCGCAAGTCCCACCGGCGCATGATCACCAGTTCGGGACCGGCAACCGTGCCACGCCCTGCCGAAAGGCCCGAACCGACGATCATGCTCCGGGATCCGGCCGCACCGATCGTTGCCCGCGCGCCCGCCGACCCGCCCGCCCGCCCATGATCACCAGTCCGGGACGAGCAACCGCGCCGCGCCCTGCTGCGGGGCCCGAACCGACGATCTGCCTGATGGCTCCCGCACAGCCGGCCCGTCCATGATCACCATTTCGGGGTCGCCAACCGCGATACAGCCCGTTCCAGGGCCCGAACCGACGATCAAGCTCCGGGGGTCCACCCACGGCGGCGGCTCTCGCGGCAGCCCGTGAACGCACAGCAGCGGTCCGCCCCCCGGGCAGACCGCTGCAAGCTTGGACTGTCTCGCTCAGCCGGTGAAGGAGCCAGCGTGGGTGCTGACGGGAACAGTCTTGGGGTCGGGCCCGTAGGCGTTGCTGCTGCGCTGGCCTTCGAGCGCGAAGAACACGATGAGCACGATCGCGCCGATCAGCGGGATCACGGCGATGAGCAGCCACCACCCGCTACGGCCGGTGTCGTGAAGCCGGCGGACGCCGACGGCCAGCGTCGGGACGATGACCGCCACCGAGTAGATGAGGCCGAGCCACCCGGTCGTGGACAGCCCCGGCCCCACGAACACGACCTCGTCGATCAAGCGGAGGACGAGCCCGACGATCACACTCACCAGCGTGAACATCCAGTATTCGGTTCGCCGAGCGCGACCGTTGAAGTCCGCGTACTGGCGCAGGACCTTCGCGTACCACTGCATGCCAACTACCCCCACAGGTGAGTTCACGTCGTCTTGAATCACTCGCGCTGATCACACGGAGGGGGTACTACCTTCGTTCTATGACCTCGGTCACCCGAGGGCCTCGGGCCGTGGGCCGGCCGGCACCACCGGATCACGTGCCGTGAGGCAGCACCTCCTGCTCGAAGGACTTCCGGCCGGATTCATCGAATCGGCGGCACAGTTCCTGTACCTCGTCCTTCAGCAGGACGATCTGCGAATACCCCGCGATGCGTCCGTCGACGATGATCGGCGACACGGTCACCAGGATCGTCGTCTTGCCGTAGGGGCGCGCGACGTATCGAACCGGCTCTGTCCGGCCCCCCTCGAAGAGCGCGAGCATCGCATCGAAGCGCGGATTCGTGATCTGCCGGCGATGCCTGTCACGGACGTCGCGTCCGAGGTACTCCGGTTCCCGATCGAGGTTCTGCTCCGCCCATCGGTTGTAGTAGAGAACGTTGCCTGCAGGGTCGAGGATCGTGACGCCGACGCCTGCCCACTCGAGGATCTCGTCGGAGAGCAGACTCAGATTCCACCCATGCAGTGTCCGATCGCTCGACGGCGTTTCGCGGTGCTTTCTGTCGTTCTTGACCACCCCTGGGACGCTAGATCGATGAGGCCGACGACCGGGGCGGAGTTCGGGATCGGTGAATCAAGCCTTGCGTGCGAGCCCGGCAACGGCTACGACGGCGGGTGTCGTCACGCACGGGGGCTGCAGAAACGACCGTCGACAGCGTTGACCGTGCTCGCCAGAGTGGTCGCGATCGAGCGGAACGCGGCGACGACGGGGCGCCGATCCGTTGCGCGGCTGGCCAGCACCGTCTGCTCGACGGGCGCATCGCGGATCGGGACGAAGGCGACTCCCGGCCAGCTGTAGAAGCGGCGGAAGCTCTGCACCGAGGAACCGACCCCCCGCGCGAGGGCTGCGCTGAGGAGGACGTCGTGCGGGGTGAACGTGACGTCGTCCGACCGCCGCACCGGGTCGCCGTTCCGCGCCCGTCCGAAGTACATGAAGTCGGCGAACTCGCGCGGGCTGCCCGCAGGGATGTCCACGTACCGGAGATCGAGGACCTCCTCGACCGACACCGACGCCGCGGCGGCGAGCTCGCTCCGCCGGGAAGTCACCAGGATTCGCGACTCCGTGGTCATCACGTCCGAGACGATCCGTTCGTCGACCGGTGCCGGTCGCACGAACGCGACGTCCACCCGGCGTTCGACGAGAGCAGTGACGTGTTCCTGGAAGGAGAGGGGAACGAGGCGAACGGTGACGTCCGGCTTGGCGCGGGCGAACGCCGCGATCGTGGCCGGTGTCAGCTCGGCAGAACCGTGCCCCATGACGCCGACCCGCAGAACCTCGTCGTCGGCCGGGGCATCGGCCACCTGCAGTGCCCTCCGTTCAGTTTCCAGCAGGGTTCGAGCGCAGGTCATCAGTCGTCGCCCGGAGTCGGTGAGCTCGAGCGGCGAGCGCTCCAACAGCCGCGCACCGACCTCGCGCTCGAGTGCCTTGACATGAGCGGTAACCGCGGGCGGAGAGAGGAACAACCGCTGCGCGCCCCTGGCGAAGCTGCCCTCCTCCACAACGGCGACGAAGGACTTCAGCTGCCGCAGATCCATATCGCGCCCGCCTTCGCCTGCGTGTCCGATGCCCTGTCCGCAGTGAAGCAAGACGGATGGCCGCCCTCAAGCGATGTGACGTGCAAACGTTCCGTTGAAAGGCGGGCGACGGCAGCGCGGTCCGACTGGGCGGGTTACCCCTCTTCTGCGAGGCTCGTTCGCATGGACGCGCCGCACCCCTGTGACGGCACGATCGTTCTCCGACCCTGGGCCCCATCGGACGCGGAGTGGTACGCGCGCTGCGCCAGGGACGTCGAGATCCAGCGGTTCACAACCGACGCCTCGAACCTCACCGCGGCGGATGTAGCGGCCGCGATCAGCGCGCTCTCGACGGACCCACGACATGAAGGGTTCCTGATCTCGGATGCCCGCACCGGAGCCCGCCTGGGCAACATCGCCCTCGACCACGCGGATCGGACAGGCGAGATCTCGTACTGGGTGGCAGCCGAGGTGCGGGGCAGAGGCGTCGCGCGTCGAGCCATCACGCTCCTGACGCGCTGGGCCTTCGCTCACCTGGATCTCCAGGTGATGCGCCTGTGGACCCACGCCGACAACGCCGCGTCCCGGGCAGCCGCTGAGCGCGCAGGGTTCATCCGCGATCCTTCGGGGGACCAGCTGCGCGAAGTCAAGGGCGAGATGTGGCCGACCGTCGCCTACGAATTGCATCGAGGCAGAGCCGGGAGCCCGGACTCAACGAGGTGATGCCGGTCGTGCTCCCCGTTCCGAGCACTCAACGCGTTCGATTGCGGGCCGATCAGCTCGGGAACCGATCACGCCGCTGCGCGCAGGCGCACCGTGGCGGCTTCGGCGGGCGGCTGCTGCTGCTGGCGGCCACGACCAGCCAGCTTCGCCAGTGTGCGCAGCGTGCGGCGCGGAAGCTCCAGCACGTCGACCACGGCCCGGTAACGCCGGCCCGGCACGGACAAGGTGCGGCCGCGGGCGAGATCGGCCAGGCACTCGTCGACCACGGCCTCCGGCTCCAGCCACATCGCCGACGCCCCCTCCGGCACCGGGTGCTTGCCGGTGCGCATCCGACCCGCGCACAGCGCGATCATGCCCACACCGGTGCCTGCGAGCGACGCCGAAACCGTGTCGGTGAACGTCAGCACCCACGCCTTCGTCGCTGCGTACGCGTTGCCCGGACCGGCGAGGTAGCCGGCGAAGCTCGCGACGTTGACGACACCACCGCGGCCACGCTCGATCATCCCCGGCAGGGCAGCCCTGGTCAGCCGCATCACCGCCGTGACGTTGATGTCGATCTCAGCCTGCAGGTCCCACATGTCGGCGACCGCGAACTGGCCCTCGCCCTCGACACCCGCGTTGTTCACCAGCAGATCCACCGGCCGGCTCGGATCCGCGAGCCGACGCTGCACCGGGGCCAAGCCCCGCTCATCGCTGAGATCGGCGACCACGACCTCGACCGCCACCCCGCACCGCCGCGCCGACGCCGAGACGCGCTCCAACCCCATCCGGTCGCGAGCCACGAGAACGAGGTCATAGCCGTCGCGGGCAAGGCGAGCGGCGAACACGGCACCAAGACCGCGGCTGGCTCCGGTGACGAGTGCAGTAGGCATGACCCGGAAGCTACGGACCATCCGCTGAAGGAACGCTGAGTTGCTGAAGGGACGCTGAGTTCCTGAATACACGCTGAGACGGAGCCTGAGCAGACCGTACGAGTCGCCCATATAAGACATCGAGGCGAGCGGGCACGACCTCCACGACTACGGTCCCGGGATCAGAATTTCTCCGACGACAGGGGCGACGACCCGCGGAACATCAGCACACGAAAGCATGCGTAATCGTCGCCCTATTGGTGGCCGCGCACTAGTCTCAGGGACTCGATGCGCGCGTGTTAGGAGAATTGATCAGATCGAAGGGATGACGCGATGCGCAAGGCGATCGTCGTGGCGGCCCTCGTCGTGATCCTCGCCGGGTGCACGTCGTCGAACAACGGCGCCGGCTCCGCCACCGGACCAGGCGTGTCGATCGACCCGGTCAAGGCCGATGCCGTGGTGAAGGTCGTGCGCGACACGATGGCGACCGAGCACCTGAGGGCGGTGCTCGTCCGCGTCACGGTCGATGGCCAGGACCTCATCACGCAGGCCTTCGGCGAATCGATGACCGGTGTTCCCGCCAGCACCGACATGCACTTTCGCAACGGTGCGGTGGCGATCTCCTACATGTCCACCCTGCTGTTGCAACTCGTCGACGAGAAGAAGGTCAGCCTGGACGACAAGGTGTCGACGTGGTTGCCCGACATCCCGCACACCGACCGGGTCACCCTCGGCCAACTCGCCCAGATGACATCGGGATACGTCGACTTCGTGCAAGAACCCGCGTTCAGCGCAGCGAGCTACGCCCAGCCCTTCAAACAATGGACGCCGGAGGAACAACTCGCGTACGCGGTCTCGAAGCCGCTGGTGTACGAGCCCGGAACGAACTGGAACTACTCGCACACCAACTACGTCATCCTCGGATTGGCGCTGGAGAAGATCACCGGTCAAGACCTGGCGACGGCGTTGCGGGAGAAGACCCTCGGCCCGCTCGGGCTCGACAACACCACAGACCCGGGCACGGCGGCCATCACGGAGCCCGTGCTGCACGCCTTCAGTTCCGAACGCCGCCAGGCCCTGCAGATCCCGGCCGGCGTCCCGTTCTACGAGGAGTCGACCTACTGGAACCCGTCGTGGACTCTCGCCCGGGGCGCCATCCAGACCACGAACCTCCACGACCTCAGCGTGACCGCGGCCGCCATCAACTCCGGTCAGCTGCTCTCGCCCGAGTCCTACGCCAAGATGGTGTCCACAGAACTGCGAGGAAGAACGACGGCGATTGCCGGTTGTGCCGCGTGCTTCGACCAGAACATCGCCTACACCTACGGCCTGGGCGTCGTCATCAGTGGCAACTGGCTCTTGCAGAACCCCCTGTTCTCGGGCGAGTCCGCGGTCGAGGCGTATCTGCCGTCGCAGAAGATCGCCATCGCTGTCGCGGTCACCTACCAGCCCGAGGCATTCGATCCCACCACCGGCGCGTACACGAACGCCGCCGACAAACTCTGGCGGCAGATCGCCGCCCAGGTCGCGCCGTCCGACCCTCCGCCGATGAAGTAGCCGGATCGTGGCCTGCTACTCCGACTCCTCCGACTCCGTCTGTTCAGGCGTCGACGATCCGGGCGTCGATGGCGGGGACGTCGGCCGCTCAGGTGTCGACTGCTCAGGTGCCGACCGTTCAGGAGGTGACGACTCGGATGTCGAGGGCGCAGGCTTCGACGGCTCGGTCGTCGTCGGCCGGTCGGGCTTCGACGGCGCGAGGCTCGGCCGTTCCGGCTTCGACTGCGCAGGCATCGGCGGCTCGGGCGGCCGCACAGGCTTCGCGTGCTCGGGCTTCGCCGGCCGGCTTTCGGGCCGGTCCGTTCGTTCGGGCGGCCGCTGCGTGCGGGCTGAACGGTCGGGCCCCTCGGCACGGGTGGGCCGGTCGGGGCGACAGTCGCGGCCCCGCACTCCGCTGAGATCGACGCCACTTCGCTGCTCGCCCGCCGCGCATTCAGGCCGCGCCGGTCGTTGCGGACGCCTCCACGTATCGACGGTTCGCAGCGTGCAGTCGAGCGCCCGGTAAGCCAATTTGTCGTTCTTCGCGGCAAATACTCGAAGCTCCATCAGCAATGACCGTGCGACACGCTCGCTGTTTCGGTGCAGCGCGTCGACCCACACCTGGAAGTTCGGCGCATTCGCGTACTCGGAATTCAAGTCCGTGAAGCACGAGGTCAATGCCGCCGTGAGGCGTGGATCGTCGAGATCACCTGGGTCGATGGCCGGAACGGGCCGCAGCGATGCGACGGCAGGTGCCGCAGGTGGTGGCAGCCAAGATTCCGACGTGGCCATGGACAAGCCCGTGACACTTCCCAGGACAATGGCGGTGACAACGGCGGCGCCGAGGATTTTCCGTGCTGCCGCACGGCGCCGTTCGTTCATCACACCCCCAGCGACCGCCCGACTGCCGCATCAGCAAATCAAGCGACCAGGGTCCACCCAAGTTTCCGGCATGACAACGCCACGCGACCCTCATCCGCATAATCATCGCAATATTGGCCTGACCAGCCGAAGAAATTGCGCTGTTCACTCGGCCCACGGGCTCCGTACGGACCACGTGACACGTCACGCGAGGCGGTATCGACCCGACGCCACAGCTCGCCGGACCTCTGCAGCCGCCTGCCTCTCGTCGAGGTCGCTGGTGTCGATCACGTGGCGCTCGAGCTGGTCCAGCACTGCGAACTGCTCGTAGAGGCCCGTGATCGCACCGACGTCCTTCAGTTCGTCGTCGGCGCGCTCCCTGGCGCGGGACAGGGTGACCTCCAGCGTCGGGCGCAGGACCACGTACGACATCTGCAGGTGGTCACGTTCCGCGGCCGACCGGAACGGGTCCAGGAACCACGGGCCTACGATGCCGTCCACCACCACGTCGTACCCACCTCGCGCGAAAGCGGTGACAGCGGCCTGAATCGCGTCGACGACGACCTCGTTCTGGCGCGCGGATCCAGGGAGGTACGGCAACACGAAGCCGGTGCGGATGGCGCGATAGAGGAAGTCCGTCACCAGGTGGACCGTCGGCCGCGCGGCGTCACCGGCAACCAGTGCGGCCACGCTCGTCTTCCCGGCGCCGGGCGGCCCGGTCAGGATGATCACTTCACCCTTCACGGCACGCGACGCTAACCACGAGATCGGTGCGAGAGAAGCCTTTTCCGGTTCACGCAGCCGTCAGTGCTCGATGCATCCGCCGCTCGCGGAGCTCGACGCCGCCCGGCCCCCGGTCCACCTTGAACTGCCCGTCCTCAGCCCATCCGGTCTGCTCGTAGAAGCGCAGTGCTCGGTCGTTGCCTTCGAGAACCCAGAGTGTGGCGGTGCTGAACCCGAGATCGCAGAGACCGGCGACCACGGCGGCGTGAAGACGGCTCCCGATGCCTTGCCGCCAGTGGCCCGGCTGGAGGTAGAACGCGCCGAGCTCGCCCACGTCGCCACCGGCGTCGCCGTCCCGGCTCGCGCCGATCGACGCGAATCCCAGAACGGCGCCGCGACGTGCCGCGACATAGACCGCACTACGCGGCGACGGTTCACCGAGGATCGCGCTCCACATCTGTTCTCGCCCGGCGACCGACAATCCGTCCAGCACGCCCTCGGGGAGCAGATCGCGGTAGGCCACCTGCCAGGAAGCGACGTGGACTGCCGCGATCGCGCCCGCATCGCCCACCTCTGCAGCGCGGATCTCGATCACGCCCGGAGGCTGCCACGGAGGCCTCTTCCACCGCTGCTGTTTTGTGCTCGCGAGCGGCGAGGTCGACCACCATTCGGCGGACGTCAGCTCAAAGGGCGTCTTCGTAGGTCTTCAGGGTGGTGACGAAGAGGGCTCGTTCGGCGTCGGTGAGAGGTGCGAGGGCCAGGCGCCAGGCGCGGGCGCTGCGGGCCAGCCAGGCGTCGATGGCGGCACGGTGATCGTCGGCGAGGGAGACGATGGCGCGGCGGCGATCGGTGGGGTCCTCGCGGCGGTCGAGGATGCCTTTGCGGGTGAGTTCGCCGACCATCAGGCTGACGGTCGCGGGGGTGACCTCCAGGCGTTCGGCCAGGTCGTTGACGCCGAGTGGGCCGTCGAAGAGCAGGTAGGCGAACAGGCTCAGGTGCCGCGGCGCGAGGTTCAGGCCGGCTAGTTCGTTGGGCACCTTCATCCGCTTCGTCCGCCCCACCATCCGCGGCATCAGCAGCAACAACGTCCGGATGCTGTCGTCGACGCTTGACATACCTTTGTCCTCAAAATTACTTTGCTTGCAAAGCTAAACTACTCTGGCAGGGCGAGGGTAACCGCATGGATCCCAACCGCGAGGTCATCGACGAGTTCCGGGCCAACTCCGGCCGCGTCCCGGCGGCGCTCGGCGGCATGTTCAAGGACGCGAACCTGCTGTTGCTGACCACGACGGGCGCCCGCTCAGGCCGTCCGAGCACCACCCCGGCCGCATTCGCCGAGGACGCCGGTCGCCTGATCATCTTCGCCACGAACGCGGGTCACCCGCAGTCGCCCGCCTGGCTCCACAACCTCCGGGCCAACCCGACCGTCATCGTCGAGATCGGCGACACCAGGTACGACGCGCTCGCCACCGAGGTCACCGGCGCCGAGCGCGACCGCCTGTACCACGAACAAGCAACCCGCGAGCCCGCCTTCGCCGCCTACCAGCAGAACACCTCCCGCGTGATCCAGGTCGTCGCCCTCACACCGGCGCGGGTCGGCGCCGCAACCGCGCAACTGAAGGAGATCCACGCCGGCCTCCGGAAACAACTCGACGACACGCTGACAGCAGTCGACACCTACCTGGCCGGCAACGGGCAACTCCCCGAGTCGGCCAACGAGCTCCAACGGCACTGCCTCTCCTTCTGCGGCGCGCTGCACGCCCACCACTCCCGCGAGGGCAGCGCCTTCCCGCGCTTGGCTGCCGACTTCCCCGAACTCGAGCCCGCGCTCGACCACCTGACTCGCGAGCACGAAGCCGTTGCCGCGCTCAACGTGCAGATCACCGAGACACTGGACCTGCTGACCGCAGCACCTTCGCGCGAGGTCGCCGTACGACTGCGCGATGACCTCCACCGGCTGGCCGAGGACCTGGACGAGCACTACGCCTACGAGGAAGCCCACCTCGGCCCGGCCCTCGACGCCGCCTGACGTGTGTTCCGGGTGGTCACCGATCGGTCTGGTTCAACGGGCAGTCGAAGCACCTCGGCCGACCGACCCCGGCCCCAGGCTGCTGTTCGTCGAGCCAGACGGCGTGGCGGGCGGCGGCGATCCTCGTCCACGCCCCGTTGCGCGCCAGTGCGTCGGCCCATCCGATGATCACGGCGATCCCGACCAGCACAGCCAGCCCGGCGACCACCACCACGGTCAACACGGCTCGCTACCGTCTCGTACCGGCGTGCTCCGGTCCTCGACGCCGGCCCGGAACGCGGCATCTCCGACGGTGAGATCGGTCCGCGCGGTCTCCTTCGCGATCAGTACGCACAGCACCGTGACCGCGAGGACGACCACCGCGTACAGGGACACCACCACAGAGCTGTCGTAGCTGCTCAGCAAGGCCGTCGCGACGATCGGAGCAAGGGCGCCTCCCACGACACCGGCGAGCTGGTAGCCCATGGAGGCGCCGCTGTAGCGCACCTGCGTCGGGAACATCTCGGCGATGAACGACGCCTGCGGGCCGTACATCGCAGCGTGCAGCACCAAGGCCACGACGGCGGCCACGACGATCAGCGGGAAGCTCCCCGTGTCCAACAGCGCGAAGAACGCGAACGACCAGATCGCGGCACCGATCGCCCCCGCGAGGTACACCGGCCGCCGACCGATCCGGTCCGACAGCGAACCGAAGTACGGAATGAACGCCACCTGGCACGCCGCAGCGATGAGCACAGCGTTGAGGGCGTAGCTCGGGGGCAGCTCCAGGTAGGTCACGACGTAGGTGGTGATGAACAGAACGAACAGATAGAACGCGACATCCACGCCGAGCCGTGCCCCCACGGCCAGCAGCACCTGCCGCGGGTACCGCCGCAGCACGTCGACGATCGGCGCCTTCGCCTTGACCTGCTTCGTCTCGACCTCCTGGAACAGCGGGCTCTCCGCCACGGACAACCTGATCCAGAGACCGACGAGCACCAGGAGGCCACTGAGCAGGAACGGGACGCACCAACCCCAGGACAGGAACGCGCCGTCCCCGGTGACCCCGCCCATCAACGACAGCACGCCGTTGGCGAGCAAGAGACCGATCGGCACCCCGACCTGCGGCCAGCTCGCGTTGAGCCCGCGCTTGCGGGGGTCGCCGGACTCGAGAGTCATCAGGACGGCCCCGCCCCACTCCCCGCCGAGCCCCAGCCCTTGCAGGAAACGCAGGGCCACGAGCAGCACCGGGGCCCAGACGCCGATCGCCGCGTAGGTCGGCATCAGGCCGATCGCGAACGTCGCCACGCCCATCAGCAGCAGCGTGGCAACGAGGACGTTCTTTCGTCCCACCTTGTCGCCGTAGTGCCCGAACACGATGCCGCCCAGCGGGCGGGCGATGAATCCGACGGCATAGGTGGTGAAGGCCAGCAGGGTGCCGACGAGCGGCTCGAAGCTGGGGAAGAACAACTGGTTGAACACGAGCGCCGCAGCCGTGCCGTAGATGAAGAAGTCGTACCACTCGAGCGACGTGCCCACGAGGCTCGCGATGACGACCCGTCGGACTGAGGACGGTTGCGGGGCAGCTCGTTCCACGGACGCAGCTGACATCGGTTCTCCTCGACCTTCGACATGGGGTGAGATGCCAGTCACAGTAAGGATTGTTCAACAATCTAACAAGAGGGAAGTTCACTCATCCCACAAGACTCGGGGTAGGGTGACGGCCAACCGAAGGAAGGTGGCCCCCGTGACCACGGCCGATCCGGTCGATGCCGTGATGGCGCTCCCAGCTCTGCCGAAGCGCGCGAGCACCGCAGAGCAGGCCGCCGAGACGCTCCGGCGGCAGATCGCCGACGGGAAGCTGCCGCCGGGCACCAAGCTGCGGGAGGAAGCCGTGGCCGCGGCCCTCACGATCTCCCGCAACACGGTTCGCGAGGCGTTCCGGCTGCTCGCCCACCAGCGGCTGGTCGAGCACGCTCTCCACCGCGGCGTGTACGTGCGCACCGTCACCGCCGCCGATGTGCGCGACATCTACGAGACCCGCCGTCTCATCCAGCCGCTCGGGATCGACGCCGCGCTGCGCGACAGCGACGTTCGCGACGCACTCACCGCACGCGTCGCGACCGCCACCGAAGCTGCGGAGCGCGAGGACTGGGACGCGGTCGGCACGGCCGACATCGACTTCCATCGCGTCCTGGTGGAGGCGTGCGGCAGCACCCACATCACCGCGATGTTCGAGCACGTGCTGGCCGAGCTGAGGCTCGCGTTCCTCCTCATGCCCGACCACCAGGACCTGCACCAGCCCTACATCGAGGGCAACCGCCGCATCGCCACCCTGCTCGACGCGGGGGACCGGGCAGGCGCGCTCGCGGAACTTCGGGCCTACCTCGACGCCGCCGAGGCACAGCTGCTCGGGGTGATCATCGAGGCTCCGGGAGAGGCCGACTGAAGGACTGGCCACACAGATCGTCGCCGCAGGTACTCGCGCGCAGGCCCGCCTCGTAACGGCTGACGGTCGACGTGCCGGCCGTACACCTGCTCGTCACCGCCCCGAGAAGACCGACGGCGCACGCGCACCCGGCTACTGATCCCTCATGACTCCTCGGCAACGTTTGCGCCGTCAACGTCGGGGCTCTCCGCTCTCCGGCGAGACGCATAGTGGTCGGCGTCACTGCGATGATTTCTACGCAGGTCAGGGCCGGTGCAATCCGGCGGTTTCGGATGATGCGCGAACGCCCGGTGAGCGTCCAGGAACACACAGGCATAGCGGGGACGAACCCCGCCACGTCTGATTCACCCGATCAGCGGCCAACCTGGCCGGGTCGTACTGTTCGGAGCAACCTCGACGCCCAGTTTTATCCGGTTTCAACGGATTCAGATTATCCACGATCTGTCCGATTTCATCCGGATTCGCCAGGTTCGGCTGCGCTATCCAGGCGAGATCACGAGTTCATGAGAAACAGGTTGCGGTTGGGCTCCGATGTACCTGATGCGATCCCACTCCCCGGGGTCACGAATCGGACCTCGCTCCCCGAGGTACGAAACGCTAGGAAAGGAACGACATGGCTAACTTCGGCTGGAGCCCCTCCAAGGGATGCAAGGACGCCCCGAGGGGGCACGACCACGGCCATGACCACGGCCACGGTCACGACGACCACGACCACCGCCCGGTGAGCTGGCACCACAAGCACAACCACCACAGCCGTCACGACGGTGGCAAGAACCACTCTGGCGGCCACTGCCGCTGAGCTTCTTGACTACACGCGGCCCCACCCGACATGCGCGGGTGGGGCCGCGTGACGGAGGGGGTCTTTCATGTCAGCCGTATCGTCCGATGCCATTTCCGCTGGCACGGCGCCCGAGACCGGACCGGCGGACGACGACGGTGCCGGAGGCGGAACGTCGCTGGTCGAGCAGGCCCCCCGGCTGAAGGTCCGGTCGATCTTCCGCAGGTTCTGGCCCGAGACCCGCCCGTTCCGCGGGCGCATGCTACTAAGCCTGCTGCTGTCCGCGATCGGTCCGGCGCTGGCGACCGTCAGTGTCTGGCTGTTCAAGATCCTCGTCGACGACGTCCTGACCCCGCACGATTACCGGCTGTTCCCGGCGGTGGCCGCTGCGTATCTGGGAATCACCCTGCTCGAAGGACTGCTGAACTTCACCGACCAGTACATGTCGGTGTGGGTGGGTGAGCGTTTCGTTCTCGGCCTCCGGGTTCGACTCTTCGCACATATTCAACGACTATCTCTGGGGTACTTCGAGCGAAACCAGCTCGGCGACATCCTGTCCCGGCTGACCGGCGACGTCGGCGCGATCGAGTCGCTGGTCCTGACCGGCGTGAACGTGGCACTGAGCTACACGTTCCAGATCGCATTCTTCACCGCTGCCATGTTCTATCTGAACTGGCAACTGGCGTTGGCCGCATTCGTCGCCGCGCCGGGCTTCCTGTTGTTGGCACGAGGGTTCTCGCGGCGCATCAAGGACGCCTCACGGGAGCGCAGGCGCCGCTCGGGTTCGATCACGGCGGTGGCCGAGGAGTCCCTGGGCAACGTCGCGCTGGTTCAGGCCTACGACCGTGAAGAACACGAGGTGGACCGGTTCCAGGAGGAGAACCTGGGCAGCTTCCGGGCCCAGATGACCGCCACCAGGCTCGAAGCGCTGTTCTCCCCGTTCAGCAGCCTGCTCGAGACGATCGGCGTGCTGCTGGTCGTCGGCATCGCGGTGTGGGAACTGGCCAACAACAGGATCACGCTGGGTGGCCTGCTGGTCTTCGTCGCCTACCTCACGCAGCTCTACGGACCCATCAGCGGCTTCGGCAATCTGTGGAACTCGCTCTACTCCGCGAGCGCCAGCGCCGAGCGCATCATCGAGGTCCTCGACGAGGAGCCCGGCGTCGTCGAACCCGATGACCCCCGCCCGTTGACCCGCGCATCTGGCGAGGTCCGTTTCGAGGACGTCGAGTTCAGCTACCCGGGCACCGACAAGGCGGTGCTGCGCGGGATCAGCTATCAGGTCCCGCCCGGGGCCAAGGTCGCGATCGTCGGGGCGAGCGGCGCGGGCAAGACCACGCTGACCAAGCTGATGCTGCGTTTCTACGACCCCTCCAACGGCCGGATCACGCTGGACGGGCGGGATCTGAGGGACCTGTCGCTGAGTGATCTGCGGCGCAACGTCACAGCGGTTCTGCAAGAGACCCTCGTGTTCGACGGCACCGTGGCCGACAACATCCGCTACGGCAAACCCGACGCCACCGACCGGGAGATCACCGCCGCTGCGGTCGCCGCGGACGCGCACGGGTTCATCTCTGCGTTGCCCGACGGCTACGACACCAGGATCGGGCAGCGCGGCCGGATGCTCTCGGGTGGGCAGCGCCAGCGCCTCGCGATCGCCCGGGCGATGATCCGCAACTCACCGGTGCTGCTGCTCGACGAACCGACCACCGGTCTGGACGCCGAGTCGACGCAGCGGGTGCTCGAGCCGATGCGCAGGCTGATGAGTGGCCGAACGACGATCGTCATCTCGCACAACCTCCTCACCGTCACCGACGCCGACCAGATCCTGTTCCTCGACGGTGGCGTGATCACCGGTATGGGCACCCATCAGCAACTCCTGGGCCGTCACCCCGGCTACACCCGGCTCTACCAGCTGCACCACCCCGACCAGCCCAGCCGGCCGATCGCCCCGATCGCTGCGGGCCGGCCGCCGGTCGGTCCTCCGGCGAACGCGCCCACCACGAGCTTTCCCGTGGCGCGGCCGCGACCGGCTGCCGCGGACAGCACGTCGGCGACCACACGGTTCGCCCGCATCCTCCCGGCGCGCCCGGTCAAGACGCTCGGCCGCGACTACCCGCCCTCTGCTGCGCCGTCCCGCACGGCCGGCGCCCCAGCAGGCCGCGACACGACGGCGACCACCAGCAGGCTTCCGGTCGTGCCGTCCGCGGGCTGGAGCAACGGGGCCCGTCCCACGACAGGACGGCATCGCGCCGCGGCCGAGAACCCGCCGCAGCCCGCCCCGGCGCCCAGGATCCGAGCCGACCAGCGCCCACGATCGACGTTGGACCCGCTTCCCACACCGCATCCGCGCACGCTCCCTCCGCAACCCGCTGTGCTCCGCCCACGAACCGAGTACCGGCAGCCTCCTGCGCAGCGCGATCGCTCGGACGCCTCCTTCCCGGGGCGCCCGGCCACACCGCCGTCGCCGCGCCACCGCCACGAACCCGGCCCTACGAACGGACACACCGGTGAGACGCCGGTGCCACGACACGGCGAGGTCGCACACACGGGACTGCGGATATGACCGCGCGCTCACTCGCGCGGGAATAGACCCCCGCATTTCGGGGCTGTCGTCCGACGTGACGACAATTGGACTGATCGGCGCCGGGTTGATCGGCGGGACCGTGGCACGGCTGGCTGTCGCCGGCGGATACGACGTGGTGCTGAGTAACTCGCGCGGGCCGGAGACGCTCAAGGAACTGGTCGACGAGCTGGGGTCGAGTGCCCGGGCCGCCACACCGGCCGAGGCGGCTGAGGCAGGCGACGTGGTCGTCGTGACCATCCCCCTGAAGGCCTATCAGAGCGTGCCTGTCGAACCGCTCGCCGGAAAGCCTGTGATCGACACCAACAACTACTACCCGCAGCGCGACGGGCAGATCCCGGAGCTGGACAACGGTTCCACCACCAGCAGTGAGCTGCTCCAGAAACACCTGCCGACGTCCAAGGTCGTCAAGGGCTTCAACAACATCTTCTTCAGGCACCTCCAGGCCCTGCCGCGTCCGGCCGGCTCCCCCGAGCGCAGCGCGCTCGCGATCACGGGCGACGACGCGCAGGCAAAGGCAGCAGTGACGGCGTTCCTCGACGGGATCGGTTACGACACGGTCGATGCCGGCCCGCTCGCCGAGGGCTGGCGCTTCCAGCCCGGCACCCCGGCGTACGGCCCGATCTATGCCGGCGGGAACCCGAACTTCATGGAGTCGCCGGGCGAGCCCGGGAACGCCGACGTCGTCCGACGTGCCCTGGCGGCCGCAGAGCGTTAGGCGGACCAGGTTGTTCGCAACAGTGCAGTGACCGACCGGCCGAGGTGCCGGTCAGGAGCTCGGACCGGCCGAGGCTGCCGCCGGTGCCCACGGCACGGCACCCTCCCACCGGTTGAGGTAGGTGGTCTCCCAGGTCGATCGACGCTTCGTCGGGCCGAAGCTGCCGGCCGGGTAACCGAGCGGGATCGCGAAGTGAAACGCCACCTCGGCCGGGATCCCGAACATCTCCCGGAACCGGTCCTCCACCGAGGGGTGGAGCGTCGTCGGCACCGAACCGATGCCGAGCCCGCGTGCAGCCAGCATGAGGTTCTGGGTGGCCGGGAGAACCGAACCCGCCCCGTTGGGCGGCACGGACAGGGCGAAGACGACGCACGGAACGCCGCCCATATCGTCGGCCAGCCGCATGGACGACGCCCATTGGACGCGCTCGGCTTCGGTCAGGTCGTCTGGTCCGGTCCAGCCCTCCGCGTCCCGCCGCTTCGCCCACCACGCCTCGCGGTAGAGCGCCCCGAACTCGCGGATCAGATCGGGGTCGTTCACGGCGAGAAAACGCGCGATCTGGCTGTTGCCGCCGTTCGGGGCCTTCGCTGCCGCGGACACGATCAGTTCGAGGTCGGCGAGCGGGACAGGGTCCGGCCGGAACCGGCGTATAGCCCGCTGCGTGAAGATCGCATCACCGAGTGGCATCGACAGGCGTGAGTGGTCCACAGAACTCCTCTTCGGCGGCCGGTCAGCTCCTGCAGCATACGACCGGCGCCGGCATGTCCCCGATGCTCCGCGATCACGGTCTCTGCCGCTGCGAGCGCCCGCCCTGGACCCGACGCCATACACGGGAGTGCAGCAACCGCATCCCGTTGAGACCGACGATGACCGTGGACCCCTCATGGCCGGCGACGCCGAGCGGGAGGGGCAGCGTGCCGACGAGGTCCCAGCCGACCAGCAGAACGATCACGGCAGCGGCGATGAACAGGTTCGCCCGGACGACGCGGTGTGCCCGCCGGGACAGCCCGATCATGCTCGGAAGGGTGTCCAGCTCGTCCCGGACGATGACCGCGTCAGCGGTCTCCAGCGCGAGGTCGGAGCCCTGCCGGCCCATCGCCACGCCGAGGTGGGCGGTGGCCATCGCGGGGGCGTCGTTGACACCGTCGCCGACGAGGAGCACCCGGTGCCCGTCGGCTTGCAGGGCGCGTACGGCGTCGACCTTCCCGGCGGGGAGCAGGCATGCTCGCACGTCGGTGATACCGACCTCGGACGCCAGTGCTTCTGCAGCGCGCTGGTTGTCGCCGGTCAGCAGTATCGGGGAGTGTCCGGTGAGGGCGGTCAGCGCAGTGACGGTCTCGCGGGCGCCGGGCCGGAGCCGGTCGGCGATGGCCAGCACAGCGACGGGAACATCGTCGATGAGCACGACCACGGCCGTCCGCCCACCCGTCTCGAACCTCCGGACGAGACCGCGAGCCTGGATCGTCCCCTCGTCGGGCTCGTCTCCGCAGGCGATGAGAAGGCCTGGGGAACCGACCCGGACACATCGGCCGGCGACGGTCGCGCTCACGCCCTGACCCGGTGCCGAGGTGAAGCCGTTGGCGGCGGGTAGATCCAGGTTGCGCTCGCGGGCCAACGCCACCACGGCGCGGGCGATCGGGTGCTCGCTGGACCGCTCAGTGGCGGCGGCGAGGGTGAGTGCCTCGTCGGCGTGGATGGCGGCGGCCGGGACCACGGCGAGCTCGGCGACCCGTGGCGCACCCTCCGTCAGGGTGCCGGTCTTGTCGAACGCCACCAGGGTGGCCTGGCCGAACTTCTCCATGACGACCGCCGACTTGATCAGCACCCGGTGCCGTCCGGCGTTGGCGATCGCGGACAACAGCGGCGGCATCGTCGCGAGCACCACCGCGCACGGCGACGCCACGATCATGAACGTCATCGCCCGCAGCAGGGTCGGCTCGAACGCCGCACCGAGAGCGAGCGGAATCGCGACCAGCGCCAACGTGGCCACGACCATGGCCGCCGAGTACCGCTGCTCGACCCGCTCGATGAACAGCTGCGTTCGCGCCTTGGTGGCGGAGGCCCGTTCGACCATCGCCACGATGCGGGCCACCACCGAGTCCGCGGCCGGACGCCCGACCCGCACGCGCAGCGCCCCGGTGCCGTTGACCGTGCCGGCGAAGACCTCGTCCCCTGGCTGCTTGAGCACCGGCAACGGCTCGCCCGTGATCGCGGCCTGGTCCACCTCACTGACGCCGTCGAGCACCTCTCCGTCGGCGCCGATCCGCTCCCCCGGACGAACCAGCACGATGTCATCGACGACGAGCTCGGCGGTCTCCACGACATCTTCACGTCCGTGTGGCCCGATCCGCACGGCACGCTCGGGCGCCAGGTCCAGCAGCGCCCGCACCGAATCCGCGGTACGACGGGTCGCGACCGCCTCCAACGCCCCTGACGTGGCGAAGATGACGATCAGCAGAGCGCCGTCGAACACCTGACCTATCGCCGCGGCCGCCAGCGCTGCAACGATCATCAACAGGTCGACGTCCAGCGTGCGTTGCCGCAACGCGCGCAGTCCGGCCGATGCGGGCTCCCACCCTCCGGCCAGGTAGCACCCGAGGTAGAGGCCCCACCACAGAACGACCGGTGCGTCGACCAGCTGGGCGAGGCCGCCGGCCGCGAACAGCACCGTCGCGATCACCGCCCACCGCGCCTCGGCCACGCCCCAGACCCACGCCCAGGAAACCCGCGCGGGACGGGTGGGTTGAGGTCTTTCCTGCAGAACCGTCACGGCGCACCAGCGTACCTGCGTAGATACGCATATAAGCAGTGAGGTACATTGCTGAACAGCTCATCAGATCTACAGGCAGGGATAGAATCACGGAATGCACGCCTCGCTGCCGGGGTTCCGGATGCCGGACGACGAGCAGGTTCACCACGCCGCCGACGCGTTCCGCATGCTCGGCGACCCCACGCGAATGAAGATCATGTGGGCGCTCCTACAGGGCGAAACGTCGGTCGCCTGCCTCGCCGAACTGGTCGGTGCCGCACCCACCGCGGTGAGTCAGCACCTGTCGAAGCTGCGGCTGGCCGGAATCGTGCGCGGCCGCCGGCAGGGCACCTACGTCTACTACACGGCCGCCGACGAGCACGTCCGGCGTCTGCTGACGGAGGCTCTCTTCCACGCCGACCACGACCTCGAGCGTGACCATGGCCCGGGAGACGACGGCGCCGCAGCGGGCAACACCGGGATTCCGACCAGCGGAGCTTCGCCGAAGTAGCGCCTGGCACCCCGGGGAGTCAGAGTTCGAACACCTCCGCCACTCGCCCAGCCAGATCGTCCTCCGTCATCGTGGTATCGACCTCGATGATCTGCAGTCCGAGTTGCTTCGCGTCTCCGTAAAGCCGTTCGGTGAACATCCGATCGCGTTCCAGCAGGTTGCGCAGGGCCCGCTCCGGATCGCTGGTTTTCCGGGCGATCTCCCACAACGAACCCCGCGCCTCGAACGCTGCCCGGCGGAACTCGGGCGTCGGGAGGAGCCAGACGGCGTGACCAGGCACGCCGAGGAGAGGCTTCACGAGGGACGGCAACAGCCGGAAGCCCTCGGCGATGACGCGAGGCTCCCTCGGCAGGCGGAGGAGATCATCGACGAGCAGGTTGAATCCCTCGCCCCGGAACCAGTGGAACGTCTCGAGCATGGTCTCCGGAGAACGGTTGGCCCATCGCTCGTCCATGTCCATCGCCGCGAACCTGCTCAGGAACGGGGAGTCCTCCGGCGTGCTGCGGCCGGCGTGATCCGACATCACGTCGTCGGACGCGTACAGACGAAGGCCGTGTCGGGCCGCCAGGCGACGCGCGATGACCGACTTGCCTGCACCGCTCCCGCCACCGATCCAGCAGACGTGCCGGAGCCGCGCACGCAGCACGTCGGCGTCGGTCATCTACTCCTCGCCCTTCACGTCGCACCCCGGACGGAGAACCACGAGAGGGTGCCGGTGCGGCCAGTTTGCTTCAGCTCATCGGTGGTCAGCGGCGCCACCCCGACCCACCGGACCGACCGTCTCGAGCAGCGGTCCTGATCGGTTCGCGCTCACTGCCGGGCGAGCCACTCCTCGAAGGTGATCTCCCCGAGCTGTGCGTCCGGCCCAGGGAGCAGCGTCCGCTCGCCCAGCCGCACCCCGTAGTAGAGGGCCCGCTCGTCGGCGACGACCTCCCGGGGATCGCCCTTGGCCTCGAGGCCGATGCGCACCAACTCGTCGAGCCGGAACTGCCCGGGGCCGGCGATCTCGCGGATCCCGTGCAGCGGCTCCTCCTCCGCGACGCGACCCACCGCAGCGGCGACGTCGTCGGACACCATCGGCTGGATCAGAACCGGCGGCAGGTGGACCGTGCCATCGACCGTGCTGAAGTCCGCGATCGTCTTGACGAACTCGAAGAACTGGGTGGCATGCACGATCGAGTACGGCAGGCCCGACTCGCGGATCAGCTTCTCCTGGACGATCTTCGCGCGGAAGTAGCCCGACTCCGACAGCCTCTCGGTGCCCACCACCGACAGCGCCACGTAGTGCGTGACTCCCGCCTTCGCGGAGTACCCGAGAAGGTTCGTGGTGGCGGTCCGGAAGAACTCCATCACCGCGTCGTCGGCGAACGACGGAGAGTTCGACACGTCCACCACGACCGCCGCACCGTCGAGCACCTCCGCAAGGCCCTCGCCGGTCATCGTGTTCACGCCGGTGCTCGGGGCAGCCGGCACCGCCTCATGCCCGTGCTCCCCCAGCACGGCCACCAGCTTCGACCCGATGAGCCCGGTCCCACCGATCACGACGATCTTCACGACGTATCCCCTCATCCGAATGGCCCGGGTCATCCCCACCGTGTCGGGACCGGCAGGTCGATCACTCGAAACCAGCGTTGACCGGCCGGTGGCCCAGCTCATCACCCGCGGCGGGTGAAGTGACGCCCGACCCGCGTACATGCCCTCAGCGGGAATGCGAACTGTGCAGGATGAGATCGGCGGCTCGCTCAGCGATGACGTAGCGGTGACGCTGAAACCAGACCTGATCTATCGACGCTGATTTCGGCAGGCAAGGAACGATCGATAGCAGGTGCCATTCAAGGAGATATCGCGTGCTGACGATCGCGTCACCGCGAGATCCGTACGGCGACCACGTGCCGCCCTGGCCGTTGCACGACGATGTCGCCGAGCGTAATGCCAAGCATGTAATTCACCTACGCGAGGGATGAGCGTTGCAATTCGCCGCCCGGTCGGCGGCACCTTCGCCGCCCGGATTGCTCCATCGTGGCTGATTTCACCGACCCGGACCAGCTGAAGATCAGGATGGATCTCTGTCGATCGGCAGGAGAATGAAATGCAGACGGGCATCGGAGAATCCCGGCGACGACACCGACGCGGCCGGCTCATGCGGCTCGCCGTCTGCGCGGTCCTGTTGGCGACCGCAGGCTGCGCGGCGAACTCCACGCCGGAGTCGACAGGGTCCGCTCCCACGGCCACCGCGCCGGCAGGCCCGTCCGTGCTCAAGACGATCGACCCGGCCGCGCTTCAGGCCACCGTCGATGCAACCGCCAAGGAGCTCTTGATTCCCGGCGCCGTGGTCGTGCTCCGCACCCCCCAGGGTGATTTCACCACTGTCTCCGGCACCACGCTGCGGGGCACCGAGTCGCCGCCCGGCGCTGACACCTGGTTCCGGATCGCCTCGAACACCAAGACGATGACAGCGGCAGCCATCGTTCTCATGGCGCAGGAAGGCAAGCTCCAGTTCACCGATCCGGTGTCGCGCTACGTTCCTGACGTGCCCAACGGCGAGAACATCACCCTCGCCCAACTGCTGACGATGCGCAGCGGCCTGTACAACTACACGGACGCGCCCGAGCTTTCTGCCGCTCTCGATGCCGACCCGACGAGGGTCTGGACGCCACAGGAAGTATTGGCCATTGCATTCCAGCGCCCGCCAGATTTCCCACCCGGCGCCGAATACGCCTACAACAACACCAATTACGCACTGCTCGGCCTGGTTGCCGAGAAGATCGACGGCAAACCCTTGGCCACAAGCCTCCAGGACCGACTGTTCGCTCCGCAGGGCCTGCAACAGATCATGCTGCCGGCGATCGACTCCACCTCGATCCCTGACCCTTACTCCCACGGCTATATGTACGGCGGATCCGCGTTCGCCCTGGTAGACGCCCCCTACCCGCCTGACATGCAGGCCGCCGCCAGAGCCGGAACACTCCAGCCCACCGACTACACCAACCAGAACTCGTCCTACGCCTCGGCCGCGGGAGGCGCCGTCGCCACCGCCACGGACCTGGCCACCTGGATCCGGGCACTGGTCGAAGGCCGGGTATTCAATGCCGATTTCCAGCGGCAGTGGCTCGACAGCGTGCAACCCGAGGATCCAGCCAATCCGGACGGCCAGCAGTACGGGTACGGCATTTCGCAGCAGCGCTTCGCGCCGAACGGTTCCATGTACTTCCACGGTGGCGAGCTACCCGGGTTCAACTCCTTCATCGGCTACGACCCCGACAACAAGGTGACGCTCGTGATATGGACGAATTTGACCGTGTCGCTCGACAGTGAGCACACGGCGAACGTGCTGCTGCTGAAAGTGCTCGATCATGTCTACCCGGGGATACCGCTGGCACCTCCTGGATCGCCGACCCCCACTACACGGTGACGACCTCAGGAGGCGGGACGGTCTGCGGATCGGTTGCGTTCCACGCGCTTGAACAGTTGGCCGACGGTGGCCACGCCCAGTTCGCGCCGATAGCCGGTCATTGCGGACGCCGTGAGGAACGCGGGCGCCGCCACCAGCTTTGCGAACCGGCTGGGTCCGATCACGACGAACTCCGGAGTGGACCGCACGAGCCGGCTCCAGCGCAGCTTTGCCTGGGTGGGCCACGACGAGAAGTTGACCTCGGCGATCCCACGCTCCCCGGCTTCGGTGACCGCGATCCATTGCAGGTAGTTGGTCGGGGAGTAGTCCCAGGCATCGGAGCGGAACCCCGAGAGGGAGATGAATGCGGCCGTGCCCGTGTTGAGCACGAGTTGAGCTGCCAGCGTCTGTCCCTCGGCCACGAGCCGGTAGACGGTGACGCGGCGGCGTTGCGCGAGATCGGCGATCACGTCGAGGACGTAGGCGCGCACACGAGGATCAGCGAGCACGTCGGCGTGCTCGTCGCCGCGCGCCCTGAACTCCGAGCGGGCCCGGTGCAACGCGAAGAGCTCCTCCGCGGCAGACCGGATCGCATCGGGCTCGGTGATGCCCTCGACCTGCCAGCCGTCGGCCCCGAATCGCTTCGTGAGCCGGTTGCGTGCCCGCCGGACAGCTTCCTTGAGGTTGCGCCTCCCTTCGGAGGGTCCGCGAGGTGCGAGGGGCAGGGGCAGGACGACGAAGGGGGTGGCCTTGTAAGCCACGACCGTGAAGTCCGGCGCCGTGAGCCACCCCGGCTCCAGCCAATCGCCGCTCTCCCCCAGCGCGACCGTGACCAGATGCCACGCGCGTTGCTGCGTGGCGAGGTATTCGATCAGCGCACGTGCCACCTGGCGGCCCTGCGGCTGCGCGGCGAGCACGGCAGGAGCCTCGAACGGACCCACCCACGGCGAGCCGGTTCCGATCATCTGCAGCCTGCGGATCCCGAGCCGGTACGTGCGCAGATGCATCGGCGCGACACCGACGAGCCGCCCGGCATCGCGGACGGTCAGGATCCACGCCTCGTCGGTTCGGGGCATGAGAGATCGCATCCAGTGGATCGTCCACTCCGGCCCGACGAACGGGTTGACGCTTTCGCTGCGGTCCTGAAGCTCGGTCCACTCCTCGCGGATCTTCTCCACGGCTTCGCGAGAGGACAGCCGACTTACCTCGAGCACTACGACCCCGACACAACCGTGCAGACGGGCCACATCCCACGTCGAGAACCTCGTCGCGGACATCCGTGGCGGACAGCACAGCCTGTCGCCCTCATGTGAAGCTCCCTCGATCTTGCCGCATCGTCTGGTGCCTACCCACCGTAGCGACCCGACGTCGATTAGTCCCCGTCTGGGGCATCTGTCCGGGTTCGGATCAACCGCGCGCCGACTCTGGCGAACCACAACAGATGGACCTTGCTGCTCTCGACGCCCGAAGGGAAGGACTTGTACCAGCGATCACCTTTGGCGGAACGAGAACTGGTTCGCTCGCAGGAACCGGACCAACGGTCGAATCGTCGCGACGGCGACGATGAGTTCCGCGACCAGGTAGCCCAGACCGACGCCGGCGATGCCCAGCGGACGTATGAGCGCGACCGCAAGGCCGATGACGAGCACCGCAATCATCGCTTCGATGACAACCACCCGTGCCATCTGCAACTGGATCCGGCAGATCGCCACATACAGGGTGGAAACGGTGCTGAAGAGGACGGCCACGACCATCAAGCGCAGGACCGTGGATCCCTGGTCGGCGTACTCGGGTCCCATGATTGAGAGGATCCAGGGCGCGGCGATCACCACCACGGCGACGCCCGGCACGGCGACCAGAGCGATCAGCCGGATCGTCCGGGCCATCAACGCGGCGATGCGTTGCTTGTCGTGTGCCGCCTCGACCAGGTACGACGAACTGATGTTGTAGATCAGAAGACCGAGCGACTCGCCGATCAGCCACGGCACCGCGTAATAGGCGTTGGCCTCGGTCCCGAGGACCGCCACCACCAGGAGCGGCAGGGTGAGCGGCACCACGTACATCACCGCACCCGTTGCGTACTCCGCCAGGAAGATCCTGGTGAGGCCACGGCGATCGGGCATGTCCGCCGCCACGGGCTCTCTGCGGCGCGGGAGCGTCCGCCCCAGCAGCACCGCGTTCACGACCAGCACGGCGAGCAGGCACGGCAGCATCCAGGCCAGGATGATGCCGTTGTGCAGCGCCCATACGGAGAAAAGCACCAGTAAGCCGAGCTTGGCGATCGCGAACAACAGTTGCTCGACGGGTATCCAGACCGCTTTGCGAATGCCGGTCAACACCCAGTCCTGCAGGGCGAACAGCGAGAAAAGTGCCACGAGCAGCGGGAACGTGAATTTCTCGACAGTCCCGGCCAGGAGGTGGTTGGGGATGATGAGCACGAATACGGCGCCGAGGACGAGACTCAGGGCGACCGCTATGCCATACCCGCCGAGGACCAGACGACGTGACTTCACGCCTGCGGCGGCGAGGACGCGACCGAACAGGACGCCCATGTTGGAGCTGGACAGTTGCGACAGCATCGTGGCGGTCGACAAGACGGCCGACGCGCGCCCGACCTCCGAGGGCGGCAGCCGCGCCGCGACTGCCCAGAACGCCAACCCGACGACACCGGTGATCGCGGTCGCCGACATCAGCGCGACGGCGTTCAACTCGAAACTGGGCACCCGCCACCGCCGACGCGTGGCGTGATCGCGTACCTCGTCGACGGAGACGGCCGAGGTCCCCCTCGACTCATCCTGGTCACCGACGGCGTGCGCCCTTACCCTCTGGTTCTCGTCCAAGGTGTCCTTATTCCGAGTGCATGCCGGCGTCGGGTCCGAGCGCCTCAGTCGAGTTGTCTACCAGCCTTGAATCGGCCCGAGATCCAGCCAATGACGTGGACGCAAGGCACAACAAGGACGTTCGTGGTCGGGCCGAAGATGTCGAGCAGGGCTGCGTCACGCCGGGTCTCACCCGAGCTCCCACGAGCGAAGAGGGGATGTCCAGGCCGGCCAGGTGCGCCCGTCAGGGCTCGTTCGAGGTCGTCGACGAACCATCACCGACCAGCCTCCCCAGCACACCGCCACTGAGCGTAGCTCCGGGACGACCGACTGGCGTCCCCGCCCCGACGATGTCGGTGCGCCGCTCGACGTGTTCGAAGAGTCAATGGGGGCCTCCGTCACCGACGGCGCGTTGGGACGACCTCGCCCCTGACGCCCGTCACCAGACGCACGCCCGCGTTGTCGGGTTCGAGAGGACACTAAATGCCTGCGGCCGACTCGGTCGTGCAGGGTCGAGTTCCGCCGTCGCAGCCGGCACGAACGTGGCAGCCGCAGCATCCGAACTTGCGAGCTGTGCGATCACGAGCGCGGCCGACGTGCCCGTCGCCTCGCGCAGCTCGCCCAGCTCAGGTCCCGGCTGGACAGGCGGGCCCGATCAGGGTGAACACCATCCCGTCGGCCGGCCGGGGATCACGAAGAAGTCAGGCGGCGGTGTATCCATGGGCGGTTTCGCGGCAGTCGTCGCAGAAACTCAACCGCTGCTCGGCGCGTGCGTCACGGCGGCGATGGCCTGCACCTCGATGAGCGCGCCGGGTGCCGCCAGCGTCAGGGCGACGGTGGTGCGGGCGGGCGGTGCCGAAGGCCACTTTGCGGTGAAGGCGCCGTTCCACACCTGCATGTCGGCGGGATCGGCGAGGTAGGCCTCCACGCGCAGCACCGAGGCGAGCTCACCGCCTGCCCGATGGAGCACGTCCTCGAGCAGGTCGAGGACCTCGGTTGCCTGTTCGGCGATCCCCGCCGGGGCACCGGTGAGCACCGACGGGGCGACGATCCCGGCTGTGTAGATCACGCCGGCGTGCACCACGGCCCCGGAGATCGCGGGCAGCTGCCCGGGCAGACGAACGATCACAGCTGAACATTCTGCAGGAACTCCGGGCCGAGATCACGCACGCTGCCGACGCCCAGCAATGTGAGGATCGTCTGCATCTCTTCACGCACGAGCTGGTGGACGCGCCGGACCCCGGCCTCGCCGGCCGCCGCAAGCCCGTAGGCCGCGAGCCGGCCGATCACGACGGCGTCGGCGCCGAGGGCCAGCGCGGTGACTACGTCGCTGCCCGAACGGATACCGCTGTCGAGTGCGATCTGTGCACGGCCACCGACCGCCGCAGCGATCTCAGGCAGCTGATCCAACGCTGCGGGCGCCCCATCGAGCTGACGCCCGCCGTGGTTGGACACCAGGACCGCGGACGCACCGGCGTCCACCGCCGCCGACGCGGATTCAGCGGTCAGGACGCCCTTTGCCATCCACGGCAGCCGCGTCACCGTCATCCGCTCACCGAGCTGCGCCCACGTCCACACCGGCTCGGTGCGGGTGACCAGCTGCCCGAAAACCTCCTCGAACGCGACACGACCACCAGCGGGATAGTTACCGGTGATGACAGCTGGGTCCAGATCGAACCTGTTACGCCGGTTGCCCTCACGCCAACCGGTGGTCGGGCAGTCGACGGTCACACACACCGCGTCGTAACCGGCGTCCTCGATCCGACGCAACATCGCATCGAAGTTCGAGGGGTCGCCCATGGGGTGCAGCTGGGCGATCCGGGTGGCCGCCGGCGCGGCCGCCGCGACCGTCTCGATAGCGTGCGTACCTCCCTCGGGCACGATGCTGACCACGCCCTCGGCCGCATTCGCCCGAGCCACTGCACAGTGCCCTTCGGGATGAAACAACCCATCCGCGCCGAACGGCGCGGTCAGCACCGGGATTCCCAGGCCGATGCCGAGAAAGGACGTGGCCATGTCCGGCACGCCCAACCCGGTCATGACCCGCGGACGGTAGGCCCAGCGCTCGAACGCATCCCGGTTGCGCCCCAACGTCACCTCCCGCCCGGCGCCCCCGTCGAGGAAGTCGCGCACGTCGGGCGCCAGCCCGGCACGCGCCGCCTCGGCGATCTCCGACAGTGTCGCGAAATCAGCACCACCGGCGAAGAAACCCAGTGCTCTCTGGGGTGTTCCCGTCATCAGGGCCTCTCTCCTGGTTTTCACTCCCAGCCGGTCGCCGAGCTCGAGCGGCGTATTCCATGTCGTGGATGACCGTTGACCGCCGTCCGATATGCCTCTGAACGGCGCGGTGTCCCGCGCCGGCGCTCGGTAGCCGGCGCGCGTCCCCCGGGGCGATCACGTCGTCATGCCACCGACGATTCTCTTCTCGTAGCCGCTCGCCAAGGAATTCTTCCTTTTTGTGCGGGTTGCACCCGAAGATTCACAAGAATTTGGCGGCCACTCAGCATCCAGCTCTGCTGATACTTCGCGATCAGCTTTCCCTGCCGGGCTCCTCGACGGCCCTGAGCCACCCGTCGATGCGCTCGCACAGTGCCGGCCAGCCCGGGTCGAAGACGACGCCGTGGCCGACGCCATCGAGGGTGATGAACGCAGCTCCGATGCCCTCGGCGAGGCCGGCGACGACGTCCGGCGGGGTGAGCCGGTCGCGGGCGCCGACCACCACCAGCACGGGCACGTCGAGAGCGTCGACAGCGAGTTCGGCGGTCCAGCGGGTGGCCTCCCACACCGCCTGGGACGACTCCGGCTGGAGCCGGCTGTAGATCGTCGCGAGGTGCGCCTCGGGAGCCGTCTCGAACCAGAGCTGCCGGGCGATCTCCGGCGGCGGGACCGGCCAGAGGCGCCCGCGGTCGACCGGGACCTCGATCGGGGCTCCGCCGAATCGGGCCGGCACCACCGGACTGAGCAGCACCAGAGCCGCGACGCGCCCCGGGTGACTGATCGCGTACGCCAGCGACGCCAACCCACCCATGCTGTGACCGATCAGGACCGGACGTCCGGGGGCCTGATCCACGCCGACCCCGACCTCCGTCCGAACATCGAGAATGCCGCGGTGCACCCACTCGTCATGCTCGAGCCGGCGTGACATGCCGTGGGAGAACCAATCGATGGCCATCACGGTGCGCCCGGAACGGGCGAGCCAGGGGAGCCACGGTTCCCACTGCCACGCGCCGTGGCATCCACCATGGACCAGCAGCATCGGAGCGCGATGGATTCCCGGCGGATCGCACTGCGTGATCGCTACGCCATCGACGACGCGCCGGGTGAACCCGTCTGCCCTGCTCGCCGAATCCTCGACATTCTCGGGTGCCCCACCCACCATGGCCTCCACGCGACTCACGAACGCGACGGCCGGTGGCTTCGTGACACCCATCCGCAGCGCTGACCGTCAGCGAGCCCCGGACGCCGCCTCCACCATGTCACCGCCACACTCTGCGGCGAGTGCGACTGAGCCTGACCCCACACTGTCCGGGCTCACTCCCGCGCGACCGGTCCCGGAAGGCGTCCGCGCCTCAGCCCTCCAGCAGGCGCAGCGCTTCTTCCGACGCCGAACCCGGCTCGGCGTGGTAGATCGCCAGTGACTGCTCCTCGTCACCGGGGAGCGTGAAGGTCTCGTAGCGCAACGTCAGCTCACCCGCCAGCGGGTGCATCAACCGCATGCTGCCGTGCGACTTCTTCTTGACGTCGTGGGCAGTCCACATGGTCCGGAAGTCCTCGCTCTTCGTGCACAGCTCCCCGATCAGCTCCGCGAGCAGGGGATCGTCGGCGTGCTGGCCGGCGTCCAGCCTCAGGTGCCCCACCACGTCGGAAGCCTTGGCCCCCCAGTCGGCGAAGAGCCGCCGGGCCACCGGGTCGAGGAAAGCGATCCTGGCCCAGTTCCGATCCTGCGGAGCACGTGCCGCCCAGTCGCCGAATACCGCGGACGCCATGCGGTTCCACGCCAGCACATCGGAGCGGCGGCCCCACACGTATGCCGGTACGCCCTCGATCGCCGTCAGCAGTTCCAGCAGCGCGGGCCGCACCTGCTGGCGCTGCGGTGCGGGCCTGCGCTTGTGCTGCTTCGGCTTGGCGAGGTGCAGCAGGTGGGTGTGCTCCGCGTCGGAGAGCTTGAGCGCACCGGAGATCGCGTCCAGCACCTGGACCGAGACGTTGCGGGCGTTGCCCTGTTCGAGGCGCGTGTAGTACGCCACAGAGACCCCGGCGAGGTGCGCCAGCTCCTCTCGCCTCAGGCCCTGCACCCGGCGCCGACGGCCGTACTCGGCGATCCCCAGGTCGGCAGGTTTCAGCCGGGCCCTGCGGGTGCGCAGGAACTCGCTCAGCTCGGTGCGCGGGTCGAGGTGGCGCCCATGCCCTGGTCCCGAGCCAGCGCACGACACGGCCGCCTGGTCGGTTCCGGGGTCGAGGTGGGTAGCCATGCCTCCACTATTGCGCCGGCAATTCCTTGGTCGCCGCCCGCGAGCCTGTCCCTGCCGGTGGTAGTCACACGCGACGTAGGCAGAGCGGGGGTCTGGGTAACGCCGCACAGCCAGAGCAAACCTGAACGCTCACCGGCGCACGACGGATGTGGCGCGGACCGTTTTGTCAGTATTGCGGAGGAGAGGTGGTCGACGTGTCGAGCGAGGAACGGGTGACCGGGTACGACGTTTCCACCCGTGGTCAACCTTCCGACCGCAGAGCTGCTCGACGAGCTCGTCCACACTTCGATCGAATACGCATCGGACGTCGACGAGTTCGACGCCGCCACACTCACCGCGACAGCGTGTGAGCGAATCGCAGCTCCGCGGATCGGTGAGGCGCCGGCGAGCTTCGAGTGCGTCCTCCATTCGACCATGGACCTCGGTAGCAGCACCTGGGTGATGGGCACGGTCGTCTACGCGCACTTCCGCGCCAGGCCGGCGGGCGACGACTTCACGATGGACCCGGCCAGATTGTGTCCGCTCGGCCGAATGCCGGGGCACACTTTCTGCACCAAGATGAATGTCGTCCCACGCAACCGAATTGAGGTCCAGGCATTGCGTACCGCCGTTGCCACCGCGATCGATGAGCCGCTCACATTCACCGAACGTGAGGTGCCCGAACCAGGCCCCGGCGAGGTCCTGGTCAAGATCACAGCGTGCGGAGTCTGCTACACGGACCTGGACGTACTCCAGGGTCATTGGCCGATCGCCCGTTTCCCGGTGGTCCCCGGGCACGAGATCACCGGAGTGGTGGCCGCTACCGGTCCCGGCGTGTCGTGGCCGGAGGCCGGCACTTCCGTGGGCACCCAGATCCTCGGCGACTCCTGCCGCCATTGCGACTACTGCGTACGCGGCGAACAGATCCTCTGTCGCCAGAAACGCTTCACGGGGATCGTCATGGACGGCGGCTATGCCGAATACGCCGTCCTCAAGGCCGATTTCGTCATCCCGCTGCCGGACGGGCTCGACCCGGTCGCCGCGGCACCGCTGATGTGCGCGGGCCTCACCGCGTTCAACAGCCTCCGCCAGGCCGGGATCACCCCCACCTCACGTGTCGCGATCGTCGGCGCAGGCGGTGTCGGTGCGCTCGCGGTCCGCTACGCCGTCGCCATGGGAGCCCGCGTGGCCGTCATCAGCCGGTCGAATCGGCGCGAAGCAGCAGCCAGGGAGATGGGCGCCGAGCGGTTCATCGCCACCGAGGACTCCGACCCGGCCGAGGCGCTCAGGGCCTGGGACGGCGGTGCGGACCTGATCCTCAACTCCTCGCCGTCCACCTCGGCCGCCGCGGCGACGTTCACCGGCCTGGTGCCCGACGGCACGCTCGTGCTGTGCGGGTACGGCCCCGAGCCGCTGAGCCTGCCCGCCGAGCCGATGGCCCTCAACCGGCTGCACGTCATGGCCAACCCGTCCGGCTCGCCGCACGACACACGCGACACCCTCGCGTTCTCGGCGGCGCACGGCATCCTGCCCGAGTTCACCCCGATCGACCTGCGCGACGCCAACACGGTGCTCGACGCCATGGCCAAGGGCGACTCCGGCAAGCGGTCGGTCATCACCTTCAACTGACCGCGACCAGATCAACGCCGAGGACCGGCACAGGGACGACTTCAGGGACGTCATGGGCCCGCGCCCGCGGCGAGCGCGTCACGCTCGCGACATATCGACATACGTTACGTAGAATTCCCGTAATCACGGCGCAACAGCCACTGATCGCCGTGGTCGACATCGATATGGGGTGGGTGCATGGTCCGGGCACGCGACGAGCACGCTGACACCGACGTTGCAGGCTCGCGTCCCGGCGGGCGACCACGCGACGCCACGATCGACGAGGCGATCATCCTGGCCACCCGTGACCGCCTCGTCCGCGACGGCTACTCGCAGATGACCATCGGCGACATCGCAGCCGACGCCAACGTCAGTCGCCCCACGCTCTACCGGCGGTGGAGCACCAAGTTCGAACTGGTCGTCGACGCGCTGGACTACGGCTTCCGCAAGGAACACGGCATGCACACGCTCGATCTGAGCCGGATGGAGCCACGGGAAGCCCTCGTCGAGGCCGTCCGCCGGCTGGATCCCGCGTACTACAACCCGGACGCCATAGTGCTGATGAGCAACTTCGCCAGCGAGGCGGTCCGCACCCCGGAGCTGCTCGAGATCGTTCGCAAACACGCAGTCGAACCACGTGTCGCCCTGGTCGAGAACGTGTTGTCGCAGCTCCAGGAGCGCGGCGCCGTGCGCGACGAGATCGACAAGCACACCATCGCCACCCTGTGCTTCGGTAGCTACCACGCCGCCTTCTATCGCGGAGAGAGCGTGGAGAACATCGCGGAGGCGGTCGTCGCCGTGTTGTGGCCGGGCATCGCGAAGACGACCGGCACACGGCGCTCCACCGGCACGGCCAAGCGCGCGGTGCCGCTCTAGTCCAGTGGTTCCAGTCGCCTCGCGGCCGTCCTCCGACGGCCGACTCGTGGCTACCGCGACGTCTGCGACGGCATGGCTCGGCTACATCATCCCGAGCACGGAGCGGCCGATGAAGTCGTGCACGGCCTCGCTGTTGGGCGGATGGAACGCCCCGGCCCGGACATCGCGGTAGAGCCGCTCCAGCTCGCCGCGCCGGTGCAACGAGCCGGCACCGACGATCTCCATCGCCAGCTCGGTGGCCTGGCGCGCGGCCCGGGTGGCGTTCTCCTTCGCCGCGAACACCCGATACAAGATCCGCTCGCCGTAGTCCACACCCGCGGTCAGGCCGGCGGTCAGCTCGTCCAGCTGCGCCGTCGCCCCCTCCAAGACCAGCTCTGCCTCCGCCGCCAGGTACTGGATGAAGGGCTTACTCGCCACCGGCGCATCACCGGTGCTCTTGGTCGTGCGCCGCTGCGCGGTGTCCAGTGCCAGGTCCACCGCACGGCGGCCGAGACCCAGGTAGACATTGCCCAACATGGGCAACACCCACGGCAGGATGGCGAAGACGAACCCGTCGGGCATCGCGCCCACATCGAAGATCCCGACGACCCGCTCGTGCGGAACGAACACGTTGTCCATGTACGTGTCGTGACTGGCCGTGGCGCGCAAGCCGAGGGTGTCCCAGGTGGGCTCGGTACGTACACCCTCGCTGTCACGTGCAACGAACCCGTGGACCACCTTGGGATGCTCCGGGTCGCTGTCGTCACGAGCGTGGATGCCCAGCCAGTCCCAGGCCGGCGAGAGGGACGTGAACACCTTGTGCCCGCTGACCCGATAACCGCCCGCAACGGGGACCGCCGCCGTCAACGAGTCGAACAGACCGATGTCGTTGCCAGGCTCACCGTGACCGGCAGCGAAGACCTTACCGGCCACGATCTCCTCGACCAGCCAGTCCACTCCGGCATCCCCGGCCCGAGCGAAGTCCGCCGTCGGCCCGGTCCAGTACAGATGCATGTTGATACCCACCCCGGTGGCCGGCGCCCAGTAGCCCAGGCGCCGCTGTTCCCGGTTGAGCTCCGCGAGGCTCAGCCCCAGCCCACCGCGATCGGCTGGAATGGCAGCGCGCAGGTATCCAGCCTCGCGCAGGTCCGCCACATCCTCAGCGAAAAAGGCGTTCTCCCGGTCGTAGTCAGCCGCACGAGAGTGCAGCTTCTTGAGCAGATCACCGGACAACACCGGACCGGAGTCCTGAAACATGAACGTCGTCTCCTTCGTGACTGGGTTGATTCCGAAGGGTTGAATTGCGACCCTTGGCCGGTTCCACTCTGCGCGACGGCGACCGAGCGGGCACACCATTGACCGTACAGGTCCGGATTGATGCCTCGCCGAGTTTGTGTTTTGCGAAACAGCGACCAATCAGTGGGACATCGATCCTCAATCAATCAACTGGTCAAGGGTTGCGAACGTCGCCAACACCACCTCGACCACAAAGCGTGGAATTGCATCGAGGCGGGCGAGATCAGGACGGCCGGCGGAGTTCGCGGCCCCAGGTCGGGTGAACGGGTGGCCTTCGAGCAGGCCGGCCATGCAGTCGGTTGCGGCCTTGACGGCCGCATCGACTTTTCAGGACAGCCGGCCGACGCCCCTACCGCGCAGGTGCGGGAATCCGCTCGCTCGCCTTGGCCGCGAGCTCCTCATCGTCGACCATCGTGATCATCTCGACTCCAGGAGCGCACAGCATGACCACGACGAATCGGCTCGCCCTGTCGGCAAGCAGGTTCGCGACCGTGTAGTGGATGACATCGCCACCCGGTTCCCAGAACGCCTCTCCCGCCTTGATCGGATAAGGGGCCTCACCCTCGAGCTCGAACAGCATCTCCCCCTCGAGCATGTAGCCGAAAACGGGTCCGGAGTGACGGTGCGGAGCAATACCAGGGTCACCGGGCGGCAGTTCCAGAAGCCGAACCATCGCACCGGCCCCCTGCGGGATGAACGGTGGTACGACTTCCAGCAGATCTTTCTGCGTCATCCGCGTGGGAGCAGCAGGCATTCCAGAGGTCTTCTTTCCGTGTTATCCGATCATGGATTGTCTGATACCTCAGTGGCGGCCGAGGATGTCGGAACCCTGCCGTCGAGCGGGCTCGGCAGCGAATCATTCATCCGGTCAGAACCGGACGATCAGCACGGTCTTTCCTGGGTGGAGTCTCCGAAAAGCGCCGCTCTCGTAGGCGGCTCGGCCCTCGGCCAGGGGAAACGTCGCGGCGACGGCGACCTTCAGCTTGCCGCCGTCGATCATGGCGGCCAGCCGGGCCAGCCGGACCCGCTCCGCCGTCACGATGAAGAACAAGGCCGTGACGCCGTACTTGTCGGCCATCTCCGCCGAGGGAGGCTCCTGGAGGGTGATCAGGCGCCCGCCACGACGCAGGGCCGCGAACAAGGCTTCCGGTACGTCCCGCCCGACGGCGTCGATCACGACGTCGAACACGCCCGTCTCCGCGTTCAGCGACTCCTGCTCGGTGTTGATCACACGTTCGGCACCCAGGGCGCGGACGTACTCCACGTCACGCGTGCGCACGGTGGACGTGACGCTCGCACCCAACGCCGTCGCCAGCTGGACGAGGAAGGAGCCGACGCCACCGGCGCCTCCATGCACCAGCACGCGCTGGCCCGGTTCCACTGCGGCATGGTCGACGAGGGCCTCCCATGCGGTCAGCGCGGGGAGCACCGCGGCCGCCGCGACGACGTGCGACACCGTGCGAGGCCGGGCGCTCACACTCGTGGCCGGCACGCTGACGTACTCCGCCGCGGCCCCGTCCCGATCGAACGGAACCAACCCGAACACCTCGTCACCGACCGACAATCCGGTGGCACCATCGCCGAGCGCGACCACGACACCGGAGAACTCGTGGGACGGGATGACCGGAGTGCGGTCGACACCGCCGACGACCCACGTCTCGGGCCAGCTCAGTTCGTCGAACGTGATCGCCGCCGCGTCGACGCTGACCAGCACATCGCCCGCGCCCACGGTCGGCCATGGCGCGGATTCGTACGCAAGAACTTCGGGACCGCCCCGGGCGTGCGCCCGCAACGCCATCATGCGCCCCATGGGAGACCAGCCCTCCTTGTGCCGTCGGCCACCTACGCCATGATACGTTACACCATCGTACTGTAACTTGACGACGAAGTCCCAGGGACCCGCGGCCTGGAAGGCTCTCGTTGTCCGTACGCACCGATCTGCTCGCCGCCTACGATCGAGCCTCCGCCAGGGCGGTCGACCACTCACCAGGGCGTCTATCGCGCGGCGCTCGATCAGTGCCGTCAGCCGCCGAGAGGTGTAGGCCAGAAGCTGGTGTACGCGTACGGGGAGGGCCGGGAGTGGCCTACGCCGGCCGGCCGAAGATCAGGAACAGCCGCATCGGCTCGGTGCCGGTGTTGTAGAGGCCATGATCGACACCGGGCGGCACCATGATCGCGTCGCCCTGCGTCACCGCGACCTCTTCCCCCGCGATTCGCATCGCGCCGCTGCCACTCAGGAAGTAGTAGATCTCTTCGAGCGGCCGATCGTCCCCCGTCCCGCCGTGGGTGTGATCTCCTTCGCTGGCGCCGGGGGGAAGCTCCCAGATATCGAAGCGGATAGGGAGCCGGCTCTGCTCACGGAAGAACATCTTCCGCACGATTGTGCCGATACCCTCGTGGATGGCCTCTTGGTGCCGCAGATCGGTCGAGTCGGTCTCTTTCCAGAACGTCGCAGTCGCCATGCCTCCGCCTCTCATCACGTTGTCTGACAGGCTATCCCAGACGGAAGTTGAAGATCACATATAATTTGCGCCTTCCCGTTGCCGCAATGCCCTACTCCCACTTCGCGTGAATAGTGGGTTCCAGGCCTGGATGATCGAGGTTGCCCGGCGCCGCCGCTCGGGTGCTGGTCGATACTGCACGCCGGAGCGAGCAGACGATCATTCCGACCAGATTTCCCGAGTACTACGGCTACCCCTGGCGATACTGACACCGGAGGTGCGATCGGTCATGTCAGTTGCTCCGACTGGCGATCCGTCCGAGGCGCAGCGCAGAGACGAGGAAGAAAATGCCGCCGAGAAGGGCGTAGCCGGCCAGGTTGCTCAGCGAGGCGTGAGGGACCGAGGCCTGCAGGAGAAACGACACCCCGGCGAGCGTGGAGATTGCGCCGCTGGCGATCATCGCCCACTGGCCTCCGAGGCGGCGTCGCCGCAGAGCCACGACGAGCTGGACGAGCCCGGCCAAGACGGCCCAGACCCCCCACACCTGCAGGACCGCCGGAATGCCGGAGGCGACCGCGAAGACCAGTCCGGCGGCGGCGATCACACTGATCACGATGTTGACGTAGAGGACCGGGACGGACCGGCCCACTCGGGAGGAACGGGCGTCGACGATGGCGGCGCCCACGTCGAACAGAGGGTAGATCACGAGCAGTGTCCCGCTCACCGGCCCGATACTCGACGCGGTCACGAAAAGCACGACAGCCCAGATCAGCGCGAACCCGAAACGAATGAAGTAGAGCCGACGGAGCGCCGGCGCGACCTTGGCAGCGACAGGGGCACTAGTCGTGGTCATGACAGTTCCTTCCAAAAGGGCCGTTGAATCTGGTGCCTGCCGGGGCGGACAACCGAACTCCTCGCAGCCAGCGGTGAGGTGTGTTCGCTGGCTGCCGCGGGGAGTGTGGTGACCCGCTGGTCGGTCAACCGCAGCGTGGCGCCCGCCCGGTGCCTCCAGGCAGAAAGACCGTTCTCTCTTCCGGCGCTGAGTCTTGCAGACGTCACCGACGGTCGCAAGACAGAATGTTCTTTCTGCTACTGTCGCTTCATGGCGACACCGACACGCCCCGCGCCCGACAGCCCGGGCAGCGGCTCACGGGGACAGGGGCGGTCCGAGGCCCGCGAACGGCTGTTGTCCACGGCCAGCGCGCTGTTCTATCGCGAGGGGATCCGCGCGGTCGGGGTCGAGCGGATCCTCGCTGAGGCCCCGGCCACGCGAGCGACGTTCTACAGGCACTTCCCCTCGAAGGAAGACCTCGTACTTGCCTACTTGCGCGGCGTCGACGTCCACATCCGCGCCGACGTGCAAACGGCCATCGAGACCGCGCCGTCGCCTGCCGACGCAGTGCGCGCGATCGGCACCATCGTCGCCGACGACCTGGCCAGACCAGAATTCCGTGGGTGCGCTTTCCTCAAGGCCGCCGCCGAGTACCCCGACCCCCACGACCCGGTGCGCCAGGTGGTCCTCGATCACCGAGGCTGGTACGTGACAACACTCACCGAGCTGTTCACTCAGGTCTTCGGGACCTCACCGCGGCGTGGCAAACCCGAGCACGCCGCACAGCACTTCGTCATGATGCGCGACGGCGTCATGACCGGCGCTGACCTCGACGGCGTCGACAGCGTCGGCGCTGCCTTCCACCGCGGCGTCGAGGGCCTGCTCACCCTCCTCCGCTGAGCGCGCTTGTACAGCATCGGATCACGAAGCAATACACAGCGACCGCCGAGGTGGGCGGTCAGAGTCAGATCCACCAACGAGCGCACCGGCCCAGGGTCCTCTAGCCCGCGGGGGCAGCACCAACAGCACCGACGGCCACGAAGCGGTCGAATTCGTAGCCGCCGAACCGCCGGGGCTGGCATGACCCGGTAGAAGCCGGCATCGAGGTAGTCCTGCAGCGTCGCGCCGGGAAGACGGCCCAGCTGTTCACACTCAGCCCGACTCTCACGCAGCTTCCCACGCAGCGCCGCCGCCCGCGCAATCAGCTCCTCTGGTGTCAGGTTGGGCTCCGGCGGATCGGTGGCCCGAAGACTGGAATCCTGCAGCGCCATCAGGTTCTCCTCACTAGTGTTCGCGGGCGACAGGCACGCGACGGCTGGGTTTCTTGAAATTGGTCACCGCTATCGGAGCTGTTGCGCAGTGCGCGCCGCGGGAGCAGCACAGTCGGGGGACGCGGTTAGCACTTGAGGCGCTCGGCGGCGGCGGTCAGGTGGCTGCCTGGTAGTCGGCGAACTTCTCGCGGCGGGTCATCTTCGAGAACTTGCCGACGCTGGTCTCGGGCCCCTCGTCGATGAACTCGACCACGTCGGGAAGCCACCACTTCGCGACGCTGGGCTGCAGGTGGTCGATCACCTCGTCGGCCTGAGCGCCTGGCCGCGCGGCGGTGGTAGATCAGCTCGGCCGGTGCGTCACGTAGATCATGTTCCGCTCGGAGCCCGGCGCCGGGCGGTGGGCGACGACCTCGCCGAATCCGGCCTCGGCGAGCATCCGCTTCGCAGTCTGCCAACCCCAGGCACCGCCGAGCCCGGCTCCGCCCTCGGCCAGCGAGACGGTCATGCAGTGCAGCGTGCTGGAGGAGTAGGTCCACCGAGCGTAAGGGTTCGCGATGTTGTCCTCGAGCTTGCTCGACAGCGCCAGATCCATCATGAAGAACGTCCCGCCGGGCACCAGCGCATCGTGAGCCCCACGCAGCACGGCCGCGGGCTTGGCCTGGTCGTGGATCGTGTCGAAGGCGAACACGGCGTCGAACGGTTGGTCGGGCTCGAGTTCGGCCACGTCGGCCACCTCGAACGTGACGTTCGAGAGCCGGGCTTCGCGGACCTCGGCCCAGCCCCGTTGGATCGAGTCCTCGGACAGGTCGTAGCCCACGAACGTCGACGCGGGGAACGCCGGCGAAGAGAGGCGATAATCCTACCTGGTCGCGTCCAAGATCATCGGCTGGCTGCGCGCCGTAGAGGTCACCCACGGCGCTAACGGGTTTCACGTGCACGCTCACGCTGTCGTGATCTTCGACGGTCCGACGTCGGAGACGATGATGAAGGAGTTCGGGCACTCCGCGTTCGCTCGCTGGGAACGCGGTCTGTCCAAGAAGGGTTTCACCGCCGTCGAGGATCGTGGCGGCATGGACATCCGGAAGATCCGTCTTGACGGTGATTCGATCGAGCAGGTAGCGCAGTACGTTTCCAAGGCGTCTTACGAGGCTGTGTCCTCAGCCACGAAGCACGGCCGGAACGGGAACCGTGCTCCGATGCAGATCCTGCGTGACGCGGTGGAGACCGGTAACGCTGACGACATCGACACGTTCTGGGAGTTCGAGCAGGCCAGCCAGGGCCGTAAGAAGCTGACGTGGTCCAACGGTCTTCGTGAGTGGGCTCGACTGTCCCGTGAGCGTTCTGACGAAGAGATCGTCGCCGACGATCGCCACGGTGAGTCCGTGCTGATCATGCCGAAGGCCACGTGGGCGGTCGTCTGCTATGAGGCTGACGACCTCCTGAGCATCTATGAGCAGGAGGGTCTACCGGGGGCTGAACGCTGGCTCCGGTCCCGGAACCTGGACTACGTGATACCCGAAGGTAGCTCGGTGGTAGGGCAACCGCTTTGAGGGAGCGGACGGGCCACCGCACCGGTAGTGACCGTGGCGGTAGGTCTTCAGACCCTCGGGGAGTCGGTGATGATCTCCCTGGCTGCTATCGTCCCTGGTAGGGACGCTGTGGAGCCGGAGGTCGGGATCGAACCGACGACCTACCGCTTACAAGGCGGTTGCTCTACCACTGAGCTACACCGGCCGACTCACACGCTGCTGGCCCGCGGACCGCAGACCAGACGATCTTCAGGAACCGGACGCCCTGACGGCGCTGGGTACCCCGGCCGTCCAGCATCAAGACCTGGGTACATGGTGACATGTGCCGGAGCAGCCGACGGCATCGGTCCGGGACCAGGCAGCCGTAGGCCCTGCAGCAGTCCATGCGGCGCGTCTGCGCCGACGACTCTCTCTGCCGGGAGCGGCGACAAAGGACTGGCCGGAGCATTTGTTCATCATCGATTACCCGGACGGCGAAGGTTACGCAGAACGCTCCGTAGCCGCCGTGTACGTCGTTTCGACCAGCTCGTGGGCCATCGGGGGGTAGCCGAGCCGTTCGACCGGAACGTCGACCCCAGCTCCGTTACCGTTGACTGCCGCCAACTCGCTCCACCTGATCGGAGGACGGGATATGCACGCACCTCCGGAAACGAACGGCGAGCGATCTTCCGGTCTCGGGGCCGAGGTCCGGCACTAGCTGGGCAGCCGCCGGCCCATGGGTCCCTGCCGACGCCGGTACGCCGGCCGAACCAGGTGGGGAATCGTCGTCGTGGTCGCTACGGTCGCGGCGCTGTCGCCGTCCGGCGTGGCCCGGGCCACCGACTGGGGGCCTATCGTGCAATGCGAATCGGGCGGTCGGAACGTCGAGAATCCTGGGCCTTCCACGGCCAGCGGATACTTTCAGTTCGTGGACGGCACGTGGCGGCGATACGGCGGCCAGCAGTTCGCACGCAGGGCCATCGATGCCACGTACGAAGAACAGCGACTCGTTGCCGAGCGGGCGTACTCCAACGAGGGCTACACCCCGTGGAAAGCCTCCGAGGAATGCTGGGGGCCGAAGATGGACGACGAGATCCCGGAGCCCCGGATCAGGGAAGGACCCGAGCCTGGGCCGGACAGGGAGCCGCCGCACAGGCCCGACCGGCGTCCTCCCACTGAGCGGGATCTCTACGTGGTGAAGCGCGGGGACACGCTCTCGGGTATCGCCGAGGATCACGGAACCACCTGGCCGAGGCTCTTTCAGCGCAACCGCGATGTGATCGACGATCCGGATCTCATCTACCCCGGCGAGCAACTCGACGTCTAGAACAGACCGTGCACAGGCCGGGACTCGGCCGCAGGCCTGTTCGGCACCTACCCTGGCGGCCATGGTGCAGTTGATCGCGGCCGGTCTGATCACCGGTGATTCGTCGTGACAACGGCCCGGCGTCTGACCCGACGGGTTCGCACGGTTCTGAGCCGTGAGGCGCACGAACTCTTACGCGCAGGCCCACCCACCGTGCCGCTGATGCGGCCGCTGGGCCCCCGGGTCCCGGACGACGCGCACGTGCAGCAGGTGCTCGACCTGTGCATGCGGGTCGGGGAGGTGCTGCTCTCCAGTGGTGAGAGCGCCGGCGAGACGACCGACACCATGATGCGGGTGGCTGCGGCCTGCGGGCTCGCCACCGTCGAAGTGGACATCACCTTCACCTCGATCACCGTCTCGTGCCACCGCGGGAGGGCAGCCGCGCCCGTGACGTCGATGCGGCTGGTCCGCCACCGATCGCTCGACCTCACCCGGCTCGCGGAGGTCGCCAAGATCGTCGACCGGGTGGAGCACGGCGAGATCGACGCCGAGGACGCCTCGGCCGTCCTGACCGAAGCGGTGAGCGCCCCGCACCCGTACCCCCGCTGGGTCGCGACCCTGGGTTGGGCCCTGCTGGCCGGGTCGATCGCCCTCCTGCTCGGCGCCGCCCCGATCACCGCGCTGGCCGCGTTCACGGTGACCGCACTCATCGACCGGATCGGTCGCGTGCTCAACCGCTGGGGCCTGCCCTCGTTCTTCCAGCAGGTCACGGGCGGCATGATCGCCACCGGCTCGGGCCTCGCGATGTACGCAGGAGGCGTCCTCCCGGCGGGTACGCAACCCTCACTGGTGGTCGCCGCCGGGATCACGGTGCTGCTGTCGGGGCTATCGGTGGTCGGCACCGTGCAGGACGCGATCTCGGGCTACTACGTCACCGCGGCGGGACGGGCGGCGGAGATCGCGTTGCTCTCGGCCGGGCTGCTCACCGGTGTCGTGCTCGCTCTGAAGATCGGCCTGGCATTCGGGCTCACGCTCCAGGTGGCCGGACCCCTGCCGCAGGGGCCTGGCTGGTACGGAATCGCCGTGTTCGCGTCGGCCGTGGGCGCCGCGGCGTTCTCGCTCGCCGGATACGCCCGGCTGCGCCCGTTGCTGGCCGCCGGAACGGCGGGGGCGGCCGGATGGGCCGCATACGGTGCGCTCAGGCAGTTCGTCGAGCTGGGCCCGGTGGCCGCTACCGGCGTGGCGGCGGTCGTCGTGGGGATCGCCTCCGGTCTGCTTCGCCGGGGCGGGCGGGTCGCGCCGCTCGTCGTCATCCTCGCCGGGATCACCCCGCTGCTGCCTGGCCTCACCGCCTACCGCGGCTTCTACCAACTGGCCGTCGAGGGACTGGCGGACGGACTCGTGACGGTGACCCTCGCGCTCGCCATCGGGCTCGCACTCGCGGCAGGGGTGACCTTCGGAGACTTCGTCACGCGCCCCTGGGCCCGCCGGAGAGCTCCCGGAAACACCACGAACGAGCACCAGCGGCAGTAGGCTTTCGCCAGAAGGTGGCAGCGGCCAGCAGCCTTCACATTTGCGCCGAGCTGGCGAATGTACGAGGAGGAACATGCCAACCGGCACCACGCTCTCCGATGCCGACTTCGTCGTGGTGGCCAACCGGCTACCGGTCGACCTCGAGAAGCTGCCCGACGGATCGCAGCGCTGGAAGCGCAGCCCCGGCGGCCTCGTCACCGCTCTCGAGCCGATGTTGCGCAGCCGCGAAGGCGCCTGGGTCGGCTGGCCCGGCCTTGCCGACGCCGACGTGGAGCCGCTCGTCGAGGACGGGTTGCAGCTCTACCCGGTGCGCCTGTCCGCCCGTGAGGTCGAGGACTACTACGAGGGCTTCTCCAACGGCACGCTCTGGCCGCTCTACCACGACGTGGTCGCGCCGCCCGCGTTCCACCGGCACTGGTGGCAGGCCTACGTCCGCGTCAACGAGCGGTTCGCCGAGGTGGTGGCCGAGGTGGCCAGCCGGAACGCCACGGTCTGGATCCAGGACTACCAGCTGCAGTTGCTCCCAGCCGCGCTGCGGAAGCTGCGGCCCGACCTGCGCATCGGGTTCTTCCTGCACATCCCGTTTCCGCCCACCGAGCTGTTCATGCAGCTCCCGTGGCGAAGACGGATCATCGAGGGGCTGCTCGGAGCCGATCTCGTCGGTTTCCACACCCCCGGCGGCGTCCGCAACTTCCGGTGGCTGGCCACGCGCCTCACCGACGCCATTCCCGGCCACGGCCGCACCGAGGTCACCTTCGGCGGCCGCACCGTCAAGCTCGGGGCGTTCCCCATCTCCATCGACTCGGCGGCGTTGGACCAGCTGTCACGCACCCCCGAGGTGCTCGAACGGGCCAAGCAGATCCGCTCCGACCTGGGCGAGCCCGAGAAGGTCGTCCTCGGCGTCGACCGGCTGGACTACACCAAGGGCATCGACGTGCGGCTGCGCGCTCTGGAGGAGCTGCTCACCGAGGGCCGGGTGAGTGCGGACGACGTCGTGATGATCCAGCTGGCCACGCCCAGCCGCGAACGCGTCGAGCACTACCAGAAGATGCGCAACGACATCGAGCAGTCCGTCGGGCGGATCAACGGCGAATACGCCCGCGTCGGCCACCCCGCCGTGCACTACCTGCACCAGTCATTGCCCCGCGAGGAACTGGCCGCCTTCTTCGTGGCCGCCGACGTGATGCTGGTGACGCCGCTGCGGGACGGCATGAATCTCGTGGCCAAGGAGTACGTGGCCTGCCGGCACGACAACGGCGGCGTGCTCGTGCTGTCGGAGTTCACCGGCGCGGCACACGAGCTGAAGGAAGCCATTCTCGTCAACCCGCACGACACCGACGGCGTGAAGAACGCCCTGCAGGTGGCCCTGACGATGCCGGCGGAGGAAGGCCAGAAGCGGATGCGCGCACTGCGCCGCCAGGTGCTCACGCACGACGTCGACCGCTGGGCACGCTCCTTCCTCGACGCGCTCGGGCTGCCGCCCGCCGAGGGAGCGGCGTCGTGAGCGATCTCGACGAGGCAGTACGGGCGATCGCCCGGGTCCCGGTCCTTCTCGTCGCCCTGGATTTCGACGGTGTGCTCGCCCCGATCGTCGACGTCCCCTCGGACGCCCGGCCGCTCCCCACGGCGGCCGCGGCCATCGGTTCGCTGGCGACTCTGCCGGACACCACCGTCGCGTTGGTGTCCGGACGCGGGCTGGCCGACCTGGCCGCCGTCTCAGGGTTCGGCAGCCCGATCCGGCTCATCGGGAGCCACGGCGGCGAGTTCGACGACGGAGGTGCCGCTCTCGACGACGCACAGCGCGAGCGGCTCGACCGTCTTCGCGCGGAGCTGCACGAGCTCGTCGACGGCGAACCCGGTGTCCGGCTGGAGGAGAAGCCCGCCGGGATCGCCGTGCACGTCCGCAACGCACCTGCCGACGTGGGCGAGCGCGTTTTCGAGGCCGTGCGCACCGGGCCCGCCTCGTGGGAGGGCATCGAGGTCACGCCGGGCAAGGCCGTGCTCGACCTGGCTGTGCTGCAGGTGAACAAGGGCCTCGCGCTCGACGTGCTCCGCGAGCGCACCAAGCCCGACGCGGTGCTGTTCGTCGGCGACGACGTCACCGACGAGACGGCGTTCCTCCGCCTCCGGCCCGGCGATGTGGGCGTGAAGGTCGGTCCCGGCGAGACCGCCGCCGAGTATCGCGTTCCCAGCCCTCCCGAGGTCGCCACGCTTCTGCAGGAGTTGCTGGCCGTTCGCTCGTCGCTGCACGGATAGCGAGCCGTCAGGCCGCCGCTGCAAGGCGCTCGTCGGCCTCCTTCCACGTCAGCGGCAATGCGGTGGTGGACGCCGTCCAGAACGTGAACACCGAGTCGGCCATGGCTGCCCGCTGACGCCTCATCACGGAACGATGCGGTTCCGAACCCACCACGGCGTCGAGCGCGGAACGGTCCGTCCAAGCGCTGAGCGTGAAGAACTCGCGGCGCAGGGGGCGTGCCACCAGCGATACGCCCAGTGCGCCGTCGGAGCGCCGGATCTGGGCGAGGACCCGGATGGAGTCGACGAGGAACGGCAGGACATGCCGGTACCCCTTGACGCGGAAGCGGGACGCCATCACGACCATCTCGCCGGCCGGAGCGGGCTCGTGGACGGGGATCCAGGGCAGAGCGGGCACGTTTCCTCCTCGGTGTCGGTCTTGACAGTGGAAAGATTGCACGTGGCCGACAATCTTGTCAACGTAAAGATCTGCGATATGATCCGTCGCCATGCCCTACCACCACGGTGACCTGCGCCGGGCTCTTCTCGACACCGCGCTCGAAGCGGTGGCCGACCAGGGGCCGGCCGCAATCAGCCTGCGCGACGTCGCACGCCGGGCCGGCGTCTCACATGCAGCCCCCACACACCATTTCGGGGACAAGGCCGGGCTGCTCACCGCGCTGGCTGTCGAGGGATGGTCGCTTCTGTCCGACGCTCTCACCGAGGCAGGCCAGCAGAAGCAGAGCTTCGCCGAGCTCGGCGTCACCTACGTGCTGTTCGCCACCGCACATCCAGCACACTTCGCCGTGATGCGCGCCCCCGGACTCATTCGCAGCGATGATCCGGCGCTGGTGGCAGCCCAGCAACGCGCCGGCGACCAGCTACAGGCCGGGGCGAGCAGCCACGACCACGGGACCACATCGGAGACCGCGACGACCGCCCTGGCCGGGTGGGCCCTGGTTCACGGCCTCTCGGCCCTGCTCGTGGAGGGCATGGTCAGCCTCGAACCGGGAACGGACGTCGCGACGCTGGCCCGTTCCGTCACCACCCGGTTGAGTCCGGGCGGCTGATCACCAGCCCGAGAAGAAGCGTTGGTCGGCGCGGGGCTTGGCGCTCGTCGTACCGAGGGTCAGCTCCGTGGGCAGCGTGACCCTGCGTGGCCGGTTGCGCTCGCCGCGCTCGAGCAGGAGCTCCCCCGCCACTCGCCCCTTCTCCAGCAGCGGCTGGCTCACCGTGGTCAACCCGGCGCGGGCGGCTTCGGGCACGCCGTCGAAACCGGTGATCGTGAGCTGGTCGGGAACCGAGAGCTCCCGGTCAGCGGCGTGCTGCAGCGCGCCGAGCGCGAGGATGTCGGAAGTGCAGAGCACCGCCGTGAGCTCGGGATGGGCCGCGAGGAGGCCTGCCGCCCCCGCCCGTCCGGAATCGACGCTGTGCTCGAACCGCTCGTACACCGGTACCCCGGACCAGTCGACGCCGACCTCCGCGAGCCCGTCACGAATACCGGCCAGCCGTTCACGCTGCACCGGGTAGGTGGCGTTCGCCTGACGCTCGGCGGAGGCCGGCCCGTCGTTGCGGCCCGCGCCGAGGCGCATGCAGAGCACGCCGACACGCCGGTGCCCGAGCCCCGTGAGATGACGGGCCAGCGCGAGCATGCCTGCGCGGTCGTCGACGCCGACGCGGTCGACCCCGTCGACGCCGGTCGGCTGGTCGCAGACGACGGTGGGGACCGGACGCTCGAGGACCGCCATGAAGTGGGGGTCGTCCTCGCGAACGGAGTAGACGACGAACCCGTCGACGCCCGCCTGATGTACCGCCGTGACGTCGGCGTGCTCCGGGCTCACCGGGATGAGCAGCAGCCCCTGGCCCGCCTGCTCGCAGGCCAGGGCGAGTCCTTCGAGAAAGCCGGTGGCCGCGGGGTCGCGGAAGGCGTACGAAAGGGCTTCGGTGAGCAGCAGTCCGACGGCGCCGGCCTTGCGGGTGCGCAGCGAGCGGGCCACGGGATCCGGCCCGGGGTAGCCCAGGCGCCTGGCGGCCTCGAGCACCCGCGCGCGCAACGGGGCCGACAACTGGTCAGGACGGTTGTACGCATTGGAGACCGTCGTCCGCGACACGCCGAGCTCAGCAGCCAACGAGGCCAGAGTCGCGGGACGTCGGACGTTCGGAAGCCCGGACATCGCTGAACCGTAACGGTTCAGTTGGTCACCGGGAAAGTCGTGAGCCGCCGACCGGGAGAGCGAAAGCTCACAGCGCTAGAGTGAACGACAACGGTTATCAATAACTTCACTTTGGGGAGACTTCCACCATGTTGTTCCGCCGCACCGGCGCCGTCGCCACGCTGGCCGTGCTGGCCGCGCTCGCCCTCGCCGGTTGCGGCTCCGCTCCTGCCCCGCCCCCACCCGCTGCCCCGCAGGCCAACCCACCGATCAAGGTCGTCACCTCGACCAACGTCTACGGCAGCATCGCCCGGGCCGTGGGGGGCGACCGGGTCGACGTCACCTCGTTGATCAACGATCCGCAGGCCGACCCGCATTCCTACGAGACCACCCCGGGTGACGCGGCGAAGGTGGCCACCGCGAATGTGATCCTCTACAACGGCGGCGGGTACGACGACTTCATGGAGCGGCTGGTCCAGTCCTCCGGCGGCAAGGCGGTCTCCGTCGACGTCACCGCGCTGTCCGGGCTGGACCCGACAGTGGGAGCGGGGGGTGCCGACGCAGCCTCGGCCCCTTATTTCAACGAGCACCTGTGGTACAGCCTGCCCACCGTGCAGAAGGTGGCCGATCAGCTTGCAACCGACTTCGGCGCGGCCGATCCGGCCGACGCGGACCTCTTCACGGCCAACGCACAGGCCTTCAAGGACAAGGTGGCGAACCTCCTCACGAAGGAGCAGGCAATCGGCGCCGCCCACCCCGGCGCCCGTGTCGCCGTCACCGAGCCGGTGCCGGGTTACCTGATCCAGGGCGCGGGGCTCACCGACGTGACGCCGCCGGAGTTCGCGCGCGCGATCGAGGAGGACACGGACCCACCAGCGGCAGTACTCCAGCAGACCCTCGCCTTGTTCACGAGCAACCCCGTGAGCGCCCTGATCCTCAATGCCCAGACCGAGACACCGACCACCACGCAGGTGGAGCAGGCGGCGCAGGCTGCGAAGATCCCGGTGGTCATGGTGACGGAAACACTTCCCGCAGGTGTTGACGACTACATCACCTGGATGAACTCCGAGATCGAGGCCCTGGCCAATGCTCTGAACGGGAGCCCGCAGTGACCACTTCCCACACCACCGCGTCCGGCGTGTCCCGGCTTCCGGTCACGAAGTCCGCCGTGTCGTTGCGCTCTGCAGCGGTGCGGTTCGGCTCCCGCACCCTCTGGCAGGGGCTCGACCTCGATGTTGCGCCCGGCGAGTTCGTGGCCGTCCTCGGACCGAACGGTTCGGGAAAGACCACCCTGGTCCGTGTGCTGCTCGGGCTGCTCCCGTTGTCGGAAGGTGAGGTGCGGGTCGGCGGCCGGGCGCCCCGCAGAGGCAGCCCCAACATCGGTTACGTGCCCCAGCAGAAGGCGCTCGACCCCGACCTGCCGCTGCGCGGCCGCGACCTCGTCGGCCTCGGCCTCGACGGGCACCGGCTCGGCCTCGGCGTGCGCGGCATGCGGGCCCGGCGCGAACGGGTCGACCGGGCACTCGCAGCCGTCGGGGGCACCGCGTACGCGGGCTCACCGGTCGGGCGGCTCTCCGGCGGCGAGCAGCAGCGGTTGCGGGTGGCCCAGGCCCTCGTCGGCGACCCGGACGTGCTGCTGTGCGACGAGCCACTGCTCTCGCTCGACCTCTCTCACCAGCGCACCGTCACCCGGCTGATCGACGAGCGTCGCCGCTCGGCCGACACCGCGGTGCTGTTCGTCACCCACGAGATCAACCCCGTGCTGCCGCTGGTGGACCGCGTTCTGTACCTCGTCGACGGCCGGTTCCGGGTCGGGCCGCCAGAGGAGGTCATGACGTCGGACGTGCTCTCGGAGCTGTACCGCACCCGCGTCGACGTGGTGAAGGTGCGCGGCAGGCTCGTCGTCGTCGGCGCGGAGGAGCACGACGAGCATCACGAGGAGTCGGCATGAACGAGGTGCTGAGCCGGCTTTTCACCTTCTCGGGCACAGGTGAGCTCCTGGCGCTGCCCTTCGTGCAGAACGCGCTGATCGCGTGTGCTGTGCTCGGGCTCGTCGCGGGCGCGTTGACGCCCCTGACCATCTCGCGTGGCATGGCGTTCGCCGTGCACGGCACCGCGGAACTCGCGTTCACCGGTGGCGCAGCCGCGCTGCTCGTCGGCATCGGGGTGGAGATCGGAGCTGTCGTCGGGGCCGTCGTCGCCGGGCTGGTGTTCGGCCTGCTCGGGCTGCGCCAGCGCGAGCGCGACTCCGTGATCGGCGTCGTCCTCGCCTTCGGCCTGGGCCTCGGCGTGCTGCTGCTCGCCCTCTACAGCGGCCGGGCCTCCAACAAGTTCGGGCTGCTGACCGGCTCGATCGTGTCTGTCGATTCCACCAATCTGGTGGTGCTCGCCATCGTCGCCGTGCTCGTGATCGGCACGCTCACGGTGCTCTACCGTCCGCTGCTGTTCGCGAGCACCGACCCGGACGTCGCGCTGGCCCGTGGCGTGCCGGTGCGGTTCCTGTCGCTGGTGTTCGCGGTGCTGATCGGGCTCACCACCGCACTCGCCGTGCCCATCGTCGGCGCTGTACTCGTGCTGGCGGTGATGATCGCGCCGGGTGCGTCGGCCGCGCGCGTGACCGCGAACCCGCTGCTGGCCACCGTGCTCGCGGTGCTGTTCGCCGAACTCGCGCTGGTGGGGGGCACCGTCATGTCGCTCGCGCCCGGGCTCCCGGTATCCGGCTACGTCGCCGGCATCGCGTTCCTCTGCTACGTCGGCTGCCGGGTGGTTGCCCGGCTGCGCGGTCGCCGCGTCGCCGCCGCCTGAGCCCTCCGGGGGCTCAGCGGCGGCGCCGGCGCGCGATCTCGGCCAGGACGACGCCGGCGGCCACCGAAGCGTTCAGGGACTCGACCGGCCCCGCCATCGGGATCGAGACCGTGACGTCGCAGGTCTGCTTCACCAGCCGCGAGAGGCCCTTGCCCTCCGACCCGATGACGAGCACCAACGGATCGGCCGCGAGCTCGAAGTCGTCGAGCGACACCGACCCCTCCGCGTCGAGCCCGGCGACCATGAAGCCGGCCGTGGCGTACTCGCGGAGGGTGCGCGTGAGGTTCGTGGCGCGTGCCACAGGGAGCCGCGCGGCCGTGCCCGCTGAAGTGCGCCACGCGACGGCGGTCATGCCCGCCGCCCGGCGCTGCGGCACGACGACGCCGTGGCCGCCGAATGCGCTGACCGAGCGGACGACCGCGCCGAGGTTGCGCGGGTCGGTGACACCGTCGAGCGCGACGATCAGCCCGGACTCGGGCGACTCCGACGCGATCTCCAGCAGCTCGTCGGGGTGCGCGTACTCGTAGGGCGGCACCTGCAGCGCGAGGCCCTGGTGCAACGCCCCACCGGTGATCCGGTCCAGGTCGTGGCGGGGAACCTCCAGGATCGAGATCCCGGCATCGGCGGCGAGGTGCACCGCCTCGGCCACCCGCTCGTCGGTGGTGGTGCCGATCGCGACGTGCAGTGCGGTGGCAGGCACACCCGCGCGTAGGCACTCCACAACCGGGTTACGCCCCAGCACCGTCTCGGGGGTCTCGCCGTCGCCAGGCTTGCGGCGGTTGCCCGCGGTGGCACGGCCACCACCGCCACCCTTGCCGGACTTCCCGGCGCCCGTGGCCGATCTCGCCGCCTTGCGGGCCGCGGGATGGCCGGGGCGCATCTCGGCGGGCGGCGTGGGTCCCTTGCCCTGGAGGGCACGGCGACGCTGCCCTCCGGAACCGACGACCATGCCCTTCTTGGTGCCTTCCTTGCGCATAGCACCACGACGTTTGGAATTACCGGGCAATGTGCCTACACGTCCTTCAATGACCAAGTGGGGCCGTCGGGGCTGTCCTCCACGGACACCCCGGCAGCGGTGAGCCGGTCGCGCACCTCGTCGGCAGCCGCGAAGTCGCGCCGGGCGCGTGCGTCCTGACGCTGCGCGAGCAGATCCTCGACCAAGGCACTGAGCGCGCCCGTGGTGGCATCCACCGTGCCGTCGTCCTCAGCCCAGTGAGGGTCGAGGGGGTCGAGCCCCAGCACACCCGTCATCGCACGCACCGACTCGGCCGCGCGCATCGCAGCCGAACGGTCTCCGGCGTCCAGAGCGCTGTTGCCTTCGCGCACAGTGCCGTGGATCGCCGCCAACGCACCGGGGGTGCCCAGGTCGTCGTCCATCGCCTCGACGAACTCCGGGGCGAGCGTTCCTGGTTCGGGCGTGCCGATCCGCTCACGCACGCGGTGGACGAACGATTCGATACGCCGATAGGCGGCCACGGACTCGTGCAACGCGGCGTCGGAATACTCGATCGACGAGCGGTAATGCGGGCCCACCAGGTAGTACCGCAACTCGACGCCACGGACCCGGCGCAACAGCACGTCGATCGAGAGGGTGTTGCCGAGCGACTTCGACATCTTCTCGCCGCCCATGGTGACCCAGGCATTGTGCAGCCAGTACTGCGCGAACGGGTCGCCCGCCGCGTTCGACTGCGCACGTTCGTTCTCGTGGTGCGGGAACACGAGGTCGAGCCCGCCACCGTGGATGTCGAACTGGGGGCCCAGGTAGAAGGTGGACATCGCCGAGCACTCGAGATGCCATCCGGGACGGCCACGACCCCACGGAGTGGCCCACGACGGCTCTCCGGGCTTGGCCGCCTTCCACAGCGTGAAGTCGAGCGGGTCGCGCTTGGCGCCGCCCTCTCCCTCGCCCTGAGCGACGTCGTCGACCTTCTGGTGCGACAGGGCCCCGTACTCCGGGAAGGTGCGCACCGCGAAGTAGACGTCGCCGCCTGCCGCGTAGGCGTGGCCCCGCTCCATGAGCCGCTCGATGAGCTCGACCATCTGCGGGACGTGGCCGGTGGCACGCGGCTCGATCGACGCCGGGAGGCAGCCGAGAGCGTCGTACGCGGCGTCGAAGGCGCGCTCGTGGGTGGACGCCCACTCCCACCACGGCCTACCGGCGGCCGCCGCCTTGCGCAGGATCTTGTCGTCGATGTCGGTGACGTTGCGCACGAGCATCACGTCGAGACCCTTGTGGGCCAGCCATCGGCGGAGGACGTCGTAGTTGAGCCCCGAACGGACGTGCCCGATGTGCGGCAGGCCCTGCACTGTGGCGCCACAGACGTAGATCGACGCAGCCCCGGCCCGCAGAGGGACGAAGTCCCGCTGCTTTCTGGTGGCGGTGTCGAAGAGGCGCAGGCTCACATCTTCCAGAGTACGGACCCGTAGTCCGCATGGTTTACCAGGGCAGTTCCGCTTCGTCCACGACGCGAAGCTCACAAGCGGCCAAACTCCGCATCATGACTGAGATTCGCGGACTATATCCCCGGCTCGTCGTGGAGGGCGCCGACGCCGCGCTCGCCTTCTACACGGCCGCCTTCGAGGGTGAGGTGCTCGAGCGCTACACCGGCGCTGACGGTCGGGTCGTGCACAGCTTGGTGCAGGCAGGACCGGTGCGCTTCGCCGTGAAGGACGCGGGCGACGGCGACCCGGCGCCCGGTGGCAGTGGCATTCCGGTGATCATGTCGCTGGACGTCTCGGACGCCGATGCGGTGGCCGAGCGAATGCTGGCGGCAGGCGCGACGGTGATCTTCGAGCTCGCCGACCACGGATACGGCGACTACGGCGGCCGGCTCGCCGACCCGTTCGGTCACCAGTGGATGCTCAGCCAGCGCATCGAACAACTCGACGCGGATCAGGTGCAGAGCCGATTGGACGCGATGCACGAGGCGTGACGGGACCCTGGCCCGCTCCGGGCGTCAGGGCTAGGGGATCGCGAGGAGCAAGGCCGTCGCTATTGCCGCGACTCCCTCGCCGCGGCCGGTCAGCCCGAGCCCGTCGGTGGTGGTGCCCGAGACCGACACCGGTCCGCCGACGGCCTCCGAGAGCACCTGCTGCGCCTCGGCCCGCCGGGTGCCGATCTTCGGTGCGTTGCCGATGACCTGCACGGCGGCGTTCCCCACAGTCCAGCCGTCGGCCGTCAGAAGCCTGCGCACCTCGCCGAGCAGCGCCACTCCGCTCGCACCGCTCCATTCGGGGCGGCTCGTACCGAACACCGCTCCGAGGTCACCCAGGCCCGCGGCCGACAGCAGCGCGTCGCACAGAGCGTGTGCGGCGACGTCACCGTCGGAATGGCCGGCACACCCGGCGACCCCGGGCCAGTGCAGCCCCGCGACCCAGCACTCGCGGCCGGCCTCGACCGGATGCACGTCGGTGCCGACGCCGACTCTCATCGTTCGATCCTCTTCGCCAGTAGCTCGGCGAGCTCGAGGTCCCAGGCGCTGTGGACGGAGAACGCAGCCGAGTGGCCCGGAACGGTGTGGACGGTGCCACCCGAGGCGGCGTGGTGGCGCGCCAGCGCCAGTGGATCGGCGGCGAGCGAGGGGCGCAGGAGATCACCTCGCACCGCGAGGGGAGTCTGCAGCACGCGCAACCCCGACCGGTCCGGCGTGCCCCGCACAAGGCCGTCGGCATCCACCTGTTTGACGGTGTCGACCAACGGCAGGACGGGAACGGCCATCTCGTGGCCCTCGCGGACTGCAGCCACGACAGCCGCGGCGAGCGCGGAGGGCGCGAACGGCCGCGACGCCTCGTGCACGACGACGACGTCTGCCGAACTGATCGTGATCGGCCCGTCACCCGTAGTGGCATCTGCTCGTTGATGGGCGTGTGGCTGCATATCGGACAACGCATGCGTAGACACGCTCACGGACAACCCAAGGCAGGCTCGTACCAGCGCATCACGCCGCTCATCCGCAACGAGCAGAACGACATGGTCGACGAGATCCGTGGCCAGCAACGAGCGCACGGACCTCACGACCATCGGTTCACCACCGACAGCCGTGAGGACATCTACCTCGTCAGGACCGCCAGCCACTACCACGGCAACCGTGCTCATGCTCTGACCGTGGCCGGCAGATTGGGACAGTGGGCGTGCGCTCAGGCCGTGGCGGTGGCGAGGACCTCGTCGAGAAGCATCTCGGCCCGCTCCTCGTCGGTGCCCTCGGCGAGAGCCAGTTCGCTGACGAGGATCTGGCGGGCCTTGGCAAGCATGCGCTTCTCGCCTGCAGACAGACCGCGATCCTTCTCCCGCCGCCACAGGTCGCGGACGACCTCGGCAACCTTGTTCACGTCCCCTGAAGCAAGCTTCTCCAGGTTCGCCTTGTACCGGCGTGACCAGTTCGTGGGTTCCTCGGTGTGCGGGGCGCGAAGCACCTCGAACACCCTGTCCAGACCTTCCTGGCCCACCACGTCACGAACACCGACCACCTCGGCGTTCTCGGCGGGAACACGCACCGTGAGATCACCCTGCGCGACCTTGAGGACGAGGTACTGACGTTCCTCGCCCTTGATCGTCCGAGTCTCGATGGCCTCGATGAGAGCGGCACCGTGGTGCGGGTAGACGACGGTCTCTCCGACCTTGAAAGCCATGTGTCCTCTGCCCCTTTCGCTGGAACCAGGTTAACACGGCCGGACCTGGCACCGCTGCCCGACCCGGCCCGTCGTCGCAGGTCAGGGGATTGACAACCAGCGGGAAACGTGCAGGCGCAGCTATTGTCGCCACTGCGGGGGACCGCGCCAGGCGCTCCTACAGGGGGCGTTAGGCTCGTGCAGGCCGAAGCCAGTGACCGGCGAGGACGTCAGCCGTCCGCGTCTGTTGCACCGCTGCGCCCGCAGCACGACGTGATGGCCCGCCAGGAAGGACGTCAGACCCGTGAGCCGCATCGTGCGTATCCGTCCGACCGCAGCAGCCCTCGTCGGGGCCGTAGCCGCGGCCGTCACGCTCGCCGGGTGCGGGGCGGGCCAGATCACCCAGACCGACACGCAGCTCTCGGCCGTGGACGGCGCCAACGTCCAGGTGGGCACGATCGCGATCCGCGACTCGGTCATCGAGTTCAACGACCGGGCCCAGGGTGCGGCCGTCTACCCCCGTGGTGGCAGCGCGCCCCTGTCGATGAGCATCGTGAACGCCGGTGCCCAGGCCGATCGGCTGGTCTCGGTGTCGAGCCCGATCGCCACGTCCGTGCAGATCACCGGAACGTCGGACCTCCCCGCGGGGCAGAGGTTGCTGGTCGAGGGCGCTCCGCCGGCGCCGGTAGCGCCCGCCCTCCCGGCGGCTCCCGGAGCGCCGGCAGTTCCTGGTGCCCCCGCCGTGCCCGGCGCTCCGGCCACGCCTGGTGCGCCGGCCGCACCCGGGGCGCCCGCTCCGACGACGACGGCCACGCCCGGCCCGGGTGGATCGACGCCGCCTCCCGGCACTCCGCCGGTCTCCGGCGGTATTCGCGAGGCGAACATCGTGCTCACCGGTCTTCGCGAGGACATCACGGCCGGCCCGACCTACCCCGTCACGTTCACGTTCGAGAAGGCGGGCCAGATCCAGGTGCCCGTCCCGGTCCAGAACCCCTCCGGCCCGCGCGAGAACACGGCCGAGTGACCGTGCCCGCGCCACAGGCGTGACACCCCGCACCCGTACGGCCCGTGCGGGCTACCGCTGCGTCGAGTGTGGACACCTCGCGGCTCAGTGGGTGGGGCGCTGCCCGTCCTGTCAGGCCTGGGGAAGCCTCGAGGAGTCGGCCCCGGTGGCCGCCGCTCCCGCGAGGAAGCGGGTCGCGGCCGGAGCCCCCACCGCCCCTGCCCGCCGGATCGCGGACGTCGCGCTCGACTCGGCCCGCTCCAGGCCTACAGGCGTGTCCGAACTGGATCGAGTACTCGGTGGTGGCCTCGTCCCCGGCTCGGTCGTCCTGCTGGCGGGCGAGCCCGGCGTCGGGAAGTCCACGCTCCTACTGGAGGTGGCGGCCAAGGCTGCGAGCGCGGGTCGCGTGCTGTACGTCACCGGCGAGGAGAGCGCGGGCCAGGTGCGACTGCGCGCCGAGCGCACCGGCGCCGTCCACGACGAGCTCTACCTCGCCGCCGAGTCCGACCTCGGCGCGATCGTGGGCCACATCGACGAACTGCGCCCTGACCTGCTCGTCGTCGACTCGGTGCAGACGATGTCCACGGGCGACGCGGACGGCTCCCCCGGCGGCGTGACGCAGACCCGCGCGGTCACCGTCGCACTCACCGGGCTCGCGAAGGAACGCGGCCTGCCGGTGCTGCTCGTGGGACATGTCACCAAGGACGGCGCGATCGCCGGCCCACGGGTGCTCGAGCACCTCGTCGACGTCGTGCTCGCATTCGAAGGGGACAAGCACTCCACGCTCCGGATGGTGCGTGGGGTCAAGAACCGCTTCGGGCCCGCCGACGAGGTGGGCTGCTTCGAGCTGCGAGACCAAGGCATCGTCGGGATGCCCGACCCGTCCGGGCTCTTCCTGGCGCGGTTCGGCGGTCCGCCGGTGCCCGGCACCGCCGTCACCGTGGTCATGGACGGCCGCCGCCCGCTCCCGGCCGAGCTCCAGGCACTCGTGACCGGGAAGGACATCCCCAGCCCGCGGCGTGCGGTCAGCGGGCTCGACAACGCACGCATCGCGATGCTGCTCGCCGTCCTGGAGAAGCGGGCGGGCGTGCGGCTGCACGACGCCGAGGTCTATGCCGCCACCGTGGGCGGGATGCGGGTCGTCGAACCCGCGGCCGACCTCGCACTGGCGCTCGCGATCACCTCCGCGCGGCGTGACGTCGCGCTGCCGGCCGATGTCGTCGTGCTCGGTGAGATCGGGCTGGCCGGTGAGGTGCGTCGCGTCACGGGACTCGATCGCAGGCTCGCCGAGGCGGCCCGCCTCGGCTTCACGCACGCTCTCGTGCCACCCGACAACGGCGCCTCCCCCGCGGGAATGAAGATCACCGAGGTCCGCGACGTCGGATCGGTGCTGCACGCGATCCGCTGAGGCGACCCGTCAGGGAAGCCGCCGGAACGGCGTTGCCGCGCTGATCGCGTCGTCCACTCTGGTCATCACGTTGTAGCTGCCCGGCGGCACCACCGTGCGCGGTGCGGCACATCCCGGGGTCGAGGTGCGCCCCGCCCACCGCACCGCGAACGCCACGGGCTGGCCGGGCACGAGCGTTCGCAGGTCGCTGGTGGACGCGTTGACGCAGTCGTTGCTGGACCAGATCCGCGCACCGCCGGGCCCCCACACCACGATCTCCTGCCTGGCCGAGTCGAGGTCCCGGATACACGGCTGATCGCTCACGTTTGTGACGACGAGCCGCAGGACCGGCCGGTCCACCACCCGATGCTCGGGGCGATCGATCTCGGCGCCCACCGTCAGCATCGCGTTCGTGCATGGCACCGGGCCGGTCGGCGGCACCGGCACCGGCGGGGGAACCGGTACGGACTGGCGCGGCGTGTCGTCGGGCACCAACTGCTCGGCGGCGATGGCGGCGCCGGGCGGGGGCGGCAGTTGCTCGCTCGACGGCGAGGATCCGGTGGGCGCAGGCCCCACCGTCCCCGGTTGCGCCGGCGGCGGGGCAGACGCCGGCGCAACTTCCGGGGACGGTGAGGCCTGCTGGGGAGCGGACGCGCTTGAATGGACTGCGGCCCGGGTCGTGGGGGTGTTGGACGTTGCTGCGGACGCCACCACGATGACGACGGCCCAGGCCACGATCACGAGGACAGTGGCCGTGGACGCGATCGCCACCCAGCGTCGCCTCCAGTAGACGGACGCGGGTAGCGGCCCAACCGGCTCCCACACGTCACGAAGAGTATCGAAGCGATTACCATACGTTGCGGAATTGGCCCTGCCTCGGCGCGTCGCGACGCGCCGGTTTGCACACGGTCGGCGGAGCAGGTTCACTCCTGGCGCGGTTGACCATGCTGAATGGGTTGCACCTGCAGGGCAGAGCGGGTTCACTTCTCGGCATGATCCGGACACCGGTGCTGCTCGAGGCCTTCTGGCCGAGCCGCCGGATCATGCAGTTCGACGAGTTCTGTCGCCCGGCCGCGTAGCGCACCGCGCACGTTCCCCGGTCGCCACGCGGCCTCCGCGCGTCCCACTGTCGTGGGCGCTCGCCTGCGGCATCTCGTTTCGAACCAGGAGACACCGATGTCCATCACGGATGAACTGCTCGCGAACAACGCCGGTTACGCAGAGACCTTCGCGGGACAGTTGCCGCTGCCCCCGTCCAAGAACGTCGCCGTCGTGGCCTGCATGGACGCCCGGCTCAACGTCTACGGCATCCTCGGCCTCGGCGAGGGCGAGGCCCACGTGATCCGCAACGCCGGTGGCGTGGTCACCGACGACGAGATCCGCTCGCTGGCCATCAGCCAGCGGCTGCTCGGCACCAGGGAGATCATCCTCATCCATCACACGGACTGCGGGATGCTGACCTTCACCGACGACGAGTTCAAGAAGAGCATCCAGGACGAGACCGGTATCAAGCCCGAGTGGGCGGTCGAGACCTTCTCCGACGTCGACGAGGACGTCCGCCAGTCGATCAAGCGGATCAAGGCCAACCCGTTCGTCCCGCACACCGACCAGGTGCGCGGATTCGTCTTCGACGTGGCCACGGGCAAGCTGAACGAGGTGGTCTGAGGCAGGAAGAGTGGCAGTGGCACGATCGTCGACCGTGTCACTGCCCGCTCTCGTGCTCGACTGGTACCGCGCGTCCGCCCGGGATCTGCCATGGCGCCGTCCGGAGACCACTCCGTGGGGCGTCATGGTGAGTGAGTTCATGCTCCAGCAGACGCCGGTGGCGCGCGTCGAGCCGGTGTGGACGGCATGGATGGACAGGTGGCCGGTCCCGTCGGCACTGGCTGCGGCGCCGCGGGCAGATGTCCTGCGGGCCTGGGGCAAGCTCGGCTACCCGCGCCGGGCCCTGCGTCTGCACGAGGCGGCCGCGGAGATCGCCCGGGCGCACGGCGACGTCGTGCCGTCGGACGTGAACGCGCTGGAGGCGTTGCCCGGCATCGGCTCGTACACGGCCCGTGCGATCGCGGCTTTCGGGTACGGCAGGCGGTGCCCGGTGGTCGACACGAACGTCCGGCGGGTAGTGGCCCGTGCCGTGCACGGCCGCGGAGACGCGGGACCGGCGCGCACCACCGCCGATCTCGCCGATGTCGATGCGCTGCTCCCGGGCGACGATGCGTCGGCCGCGGTGATATCGGCCGGGCTGATGGAGCTGGGCGCCGTGGTCTGCATCGCCCGTGGTCCGCGCTGCAGCGCCTGTCCCGTCCGCTCGGTCTGCGCATGGCAGGCGGCAGGCCGGCCCGAATACTCCGGGCCGCGCAAGCCGGTGCAGGCGTTCGCCGGCACCGACCGGCAGGTCCGCGGCAGGCTGCTCGACGTGCTGCGCGACGCGCCGGGCCCCGTCGAGCGGGCGGCGCTGGACGCGGCCTGGTCGGATGCGGCGCAGCGGGATCGCTGCCTGCATTCACTGCTCGTGGACGGCCTCGCCGAGCAGCACGACGACGGCCGCTTCGCGCTGCCCGCCTGACGATGGCGCAGACGGTCCGTTTCCGGCTGGACGACGACGCATGTGCCCAGGTGGAGTCGCTCCGGGCGCGGTTGCGGTCGCTGGGGCTCGCGGTGCCGACCGACACACCCGCCGTCACCGTCGCGGCCGCGGGGGCCGTACCTCAGCCGGCCAGGGACGCACTGGCGGCCGAACTGCGGCTGCTGGCCCTGCCCTCGATCTGGCTCGCCACGCTGGGCACCGTGGCCGGGCGCGCCGATGAGCTCGTGCTGGCTGCCGTGGTGGACGCGGAGCTTCTCGCCGTGCACGCCGCAGTGCACGACGCGCTGGCCGGCCGGGTGCGCGCGCCCGTCGCCGCCTACCTGCCCGGCACGTGGCTGCCGCACTGCGTACTGTCCGAGGAACGCCCCGCCGACGCGTTCGCCGCGCTACACCCGGTCACTCCGGTCCGCGCGCGTGTCGTCGAGGTGGAGATCGGCTGACCGCCGGCCGCGGCGGGAGGTCACGATCCCGATCACGACGACCACCACGGCGATCAGCGCGGTCATCGCCAGGTCGAACCGCGACGACTCCCGGGTGGCCATGTAGATGAGCATCACCGGGATCACGATCACGACGGCCCACGTCAGCCACGGGTAGGCCCACATCCGCACCGGCATGTGAGCGCCCTCCTGCTCCAGCTTCGCGCGCAGCCGCAGCTGGGACACCGCCACCACCAGGTAGACGAGCAGCGCGATCGCCCCGGACGTGGCGAGCAGCGTGGTGAAGACCGCCTCTGGCACCAGGTAGTTGGCGATCACGACGAGAAAGCCGATGGCGGTGGAGGCGAGCACGGCGACGCGAGGCACGCCGTCCGCCGTCGTGCGCATCACGGCACTCGGCGCCTGGCCGCGACGGCCGAGCGAGTAGATCATCCGCGACGCCGTGTACAGCGCCGAGTTGAGGCAGCTCGCGACCGCGACCAGCACGACGACGTCGACGATCGCCTTGGCGCCGGGAACGCCCATGACCTGCAGTGCCGCCTGGTAGGAGCCAGCTTCCGCGAGCGCTGGGCTGTTCCACGGCACCAGGGCGACGACGATCAGGATCGACGCCAGATAGAACACCGAGATCCGCCAGATCACCGAACGGGTGGCGCGGCCGATCTGCTCGGCGGGCTTCTCCGACTCCGCGGCCGCGATCGTGACGATCTCGGTGCCCATGAAGCTGAACATCGTGGTGAGCACCGCGGCGACCACGGCGCCGATGCCGTTCGGCAGGAAGCCGCCCTGGTCGAACAGCCGGGACGCGCCGCTGACATCGCTGCCCGGCAGTAGACCGAGCACCGCCAGCACACCGATGGCGATGAACGCGATGATCGCGACGACCTTGAGCAGCGCGAACCAGAACTCGAACTCGCCGTACTTGGCGACGTTGAACAGGTTCGTGGCCGTGAGGGCCAGTGTGATCGCCAGCGCCCACACCCATTGGGCAACGGCGGGTATCCACGAGTTGAGGATCGTGGCCGCGGCGGTGGCCTCGAGCGGGATCACCAGCACCCAGAACCACCAGTACAGCCATCCGACGCTGAACCCGGCCCATCGGCCGATCGCGCGGTCGGCGTAGGTGGAGAACGACCCGGAGTCGGGCTGCGCCGCCGCCATCTCGCCGAGCATCCGCATGACGAGCACGACGAGCAGGCCCGCGAACGCGTAGGAGATGAGGACGGCGGGACCCGCCGTCGCGATCGCGGCAGACGAGCCGACGAACAGACCAGCCCCGATCACCCCCGCGATGCTGATCATGGTGACGTGCCGGTTCTTCAAACCTGAGCTCAGAGCGGTGTCCACCTCGGCCACGGGCCGTCCCCTTCCCCCCATTGCGAAGCCCATGCATCGTCACACCGCCAGACGATCATCACCACTCGGAGTCGATCACGATTCGCGGTCGCTCAGACCCGGGCGCGTCGCAGCATCCGCATGGCGTCGCGCCGACGCTCCCCGGTGAGAGCGTCGATGTAGAGCTCGCCGCGTAGGTGGTCGGTCTCATGTTGCAGGCAACGGGCCAGCTCGCCGGTGCCCTCGATCGACACGGGGCGCCCGTCGAGGTCGACACCCTCCACATGCGCGTAGGCAGCACGGAGCCGCCGGGCGTGCACCCCCGGCACGGACAGGCACGCCTCGTCGCCGTCGTACTCGCCGTCGGTCTCGACGAGGCGCGGGTTGAGCACGTAGCCGAACCGATCGTCGACGTCATAGGAGAACGCTGCGAGCGCCACCCCGATCTGGTTGGCGGCCAGGCCGGCCCGTCCGGGCAGGCGCACGGTGTCGAGCAGGTCGGTGACCAGCGCTTCCAGCGGGGCGTCGAACGTGGTGACGGGGTTGCACGGCATCCGCAGCACGGGGTCGCCGATGAGGCGCAGAGGCCGGACCGTCATCGTCCGATCTCCTGGGTCTCGGTCGCGGCGGTGAGCTTGCCGAGCTGGTCGATCACCATCTCGTGCCATTCCAGCTCCGCCCGTAGCCGCAGCCGGGCGTGCTCGACCACGAGATCGTCGGCCACGGTCTGGTCCGGCCACGCACGGTCGTGCAGATGATCCAACTGGGACAGCCGTGCCGACAGCGCCCGTTTCCGGTCGACGAGATAGCCGCGCAACGTGGCCTCGTCGACGTCCGAGCCGGTGGCGAGCGCGAGATCCACCGGGTCGGGCCGGAACTGGACCTCCTCGAAGGCCTCCGTCTGGAGAACGTGCAGCTCACGCCTGCCCTCGGTGGTGATCTCGTAGACGGTGCGTGCAGGCATGTTGCCCTCCTGCTCGGTGCGCAACGCCCGCACGAGTCCCTCGCCCTCGAGCCGGTGCAGAGCGCCGTACAGCGAGCCGGGGCGGACGTCGGACCAGAGCTCGGCCCGATCGACGCGGGCATCGCGGCGGATCTGATGGCCGTACATCGCGCCGCGCTTCGCGAGTGCACTCAGGACGAACAGCCGGGTGGGATTCACGGGCCGCAGTAAAGCATGAGTACTCACATGTGAGTACTCAGGAATGACTCCACCGCCGACCGGTACGCCTCCGGATCGCCGGACTGCACGAGGTGGCCCGTCCCCGGGATCCGCACGTGGTCCGCCGCCGCCATACGACGCGCCATCTCGGTCATCTGCCCGGCAGGCACGATGCTGTCCTCGGCCTCGACCAGCAGCACCGGACAGCGAACCGCGGCCAGGGCGTCCCAGTGATCGAGCTCCGCCCACTCCGCTGCGATCGCGGTCGCATACTCCACCTGGGCCAGCAGGTGGTAGCCGTCCAGGCGTTCCTCGACGCACTCCGCCATGTAGTCGCCGAACTCGGGACGAGGCCAGCCGAAGGCGCGGCGGACCGCGGCGAGCGACGGGAAGGGCTGCGGGAGCGCGCCGAACCAGGCCTGGGCGTCCTCGGCGCTGCGGCCGCGGAAATCCACGCCCATGTCCTCGACGACGAGCGCCCGCACCAGCTCCGGATGCCGCGCGGCGAGCACGAGTCCGTGCAGCCCGCCCATCGAGTGCCCGACCACCACGGCCGGTCCGACCTCGCCGAGCAGCTCGGCGACGTCGGCCGTCATGCGCTCGGTGGTCCACGGTGCCCGCGCTTCGGATCTGCCGTGGCCGCGGGCGTCCAAGCCGAGCACGCGTCCGTGCGCGACGAGCCACTGCGCCACCGGCCACCAGGTCGTCGCCCTGCCCATCAGCCCGTGCAGCACCACGATCGGGGTGCCCTGCCCGCCGAACTCGACGACCGCGAGCTGCAGGCCGTCGCTGGTCAGCATTCGCCGCCGCATCCCGGCTAGCCTAGGTCCCATGGCAGTTGTAAAGATCAATGCGATCGAGGTGCCCGAGGGCGCAGGACCCGAGCTGGAGAAGCGGTTCGCCAACCGGCTGCACGCAGTAGACGGGCAGCCCGGCTTCATCTCGTTCGAGCTGCTGCGGCCGGTCAAGGGCGAGACCCGCTACTTCGTGCTCACCCACTGGGAGGACGAGGAGTCGTTCCAGGCCTGGCGCAACGGCCCGGCAGCGGAGGCGCACGGCGGCGAGCGCGCCAAGCCCGTGGCCACCGGGGCGTCCCTGCTCGAGTTCGAGGTAGTGCAGCGTTCCACCGCGTCCTGAACCTCCTTGCGCCCTGAGCCCGCCCAGGCATCGGCAGCCGCTGCACTGATCGCAGGCGCCGATGCGTTGCTGGTGTGCGCGGGCGCGGGGATGGGCGTGGACTCGGGCCTGCCCGACTTCCGCGGCCCCGAAGGCTTCTGGCGGGCCTACCCGCCCTATCGAGGCCTGGGGCTGCGGTTCGAGGAGATCGCCGACCCGGTGCACTTCGCCGCCGACCCGGAGCTGGCCTGGGGCTTCTACGGGCACCGGCTCGCGCTGTACCGCAGGACCGTGCCGCACGCCGGGTTCGGCGTCCTGCTGAAGTGGGCGCAGCGATGGCCGACGCGCGTGTTCACCTCGAACGTCGACGGCCAGTTCCAGTGCGCCGGGTTCGACGAGGAACAGGTGGCCGAGTGCCACGGATCCATCCACTTCCTGCAGTGCATGATCGACTGTGGACAGCCGGTGTGGCCGGCCGACGGAATCTCGGTCGACGTCGACACCGCCACGATGCGCGCTATCGCGCCACTGCCGTCCTGCCCGTCGTGCGGGGCGCTCGCCCGTCCGAACATCCTGATGTTCGGGGACATGGAATGGATCGCCGATCGCGCCGCCGACCAGATGCGGGCGCACAACACCTGGCTGCGCGAGCTTCGCGCCGCTGGGAAGCGGCTCGCCGTCGTTGAGCTCGGCGCGGGTAACGCCCTCCCCACCGTGCGGCGCGAGGCGGAGCGGGCCAGCGCGGCGTCCGGTGCGCTGGTGCGGATCAACCCCCGCGAGCCGGAGGTAAGACACGGCCGCGGCGTCCCCATCGCAGCCCCCGCAGAGGCCACCCTCCTGGCTCTGGAAGAAATCCTCGGCTGATGCCGGATTCACGGGAGGGCACTCCTGCGCTCGGGTGCCCATCGCTTCCTTGTTGCGTGCCTACCCGTCGACCCGGCTGGGCCGCCGTAGCGACTGTAACGGCGCGTTCCGCGCCGATAATCGGGCTGGTGCGACATGACGGGACAGGTCGACGCCATACCTGGACGCCGACCGTGCCAACCGGGCGAAGGTCAGGACGCGGAGTCCGCGCTGATCTCGTTCTCTGCAGCGTCGTCCTCGACCAGCGGCTTCACGAACACCGTGCCGCCTTCCACCGGCCGCTGGGGGCCGATCCAGGTGACCTGCAGCGCAGGCGCCAGGAGTGTTTTGTCGTCGGCGACGTCCAGAGCCATTGTTCCGTCTACTTTCCAGGAGGTGGATAATGCGAGCCGCAAATTAGTCCATTTAGACGCAGAACACCCGTGCCCAGAAGTACCAATCGCCACAGTATCGCCGAAGCACCCGCACTCGGCGCCGAATGTCGCTCGAAGGTGCGACTGTCAGCAGGGGTTAAATGGAGTCGACCGTCAGCCGTGCTAGGTCGACCGCTCATCCGACATCGAGTGCGTGTCAAGAGTTTTAGATCGAATCCAGAATAGCTCAGTGCGGCTCGCCTGTCTTGCAACGAGCGTTCGTTCGCCTACCTTGCGGAGCAGCAGCGATCCGTCGGCGATATCGGCGGACAGCCGGTCGAGGTCAACAGGAACATCGGTGCTGATGTGCTCGGGGCGCCGGCCGGTCACCGCGCCCAGCAACGCATGCCCGTCCTGGCCGAGGCACTCTCCGTGGGCCAGCAGCCAGTCGCCGATCTCCGGATACCGCTCCTCAGCGTGGGGCAACAAAGAATCGCTGTGGATGTCCAGATCTCCGAGGGAATCATGGAAGGCACTCAGGCAACAATAGGCGTGCCATGCAGCAAAGGTCTGTTCGACGGGCCAACCAGGCGCACCCGGCTTCGCCCAGGACGGGAGAAACGTCGGTGCCGGATACGGCCTCGCGCCGAAGAGAGCGCGAGTGGTGGCCAGGTCGAAGAACTTCTGGTGCGCGCCCTCGTGGATCAGGGCCTCGGCCACCTCGAGGGAGCTATCTGGTTCGGGAAGGAGGATGAGCCCCGGGAACTCGCGGGCGGACGCAGATCCCAAACGACCGGCCGCATCCCGGGTCAGCACAGCGAACAGGCTGACATGCGGCAGCAGGTCCAGCGCCAGCATCGATGCCATGCGTACTGCGAGCTCGATGCCGTCGACGAGCCGGTCGAAAAGCGAGCCCGCAACTGGGCGGCCAGTGGTTGTCACAAGAGCCGATTCCTGAGTATCGGCGCCGTGTCTCCGCAGCTCACCACTGACCTTCATCACCGCGCCCGCTAGTGCCTCCCGCGCAGACAACGTGGAAGCAAGCCGGACCACGCATCCTTCGACGCTGGTCGTGCGCCCCTCCACAACCAGCTCGCTCAGCGGGAAGCATTTCGTTGGCGTGAAAGGCTCGTCACCCGCGAGAACGGCACCGAGGTGGCCCCGGGTGGCGGGATTGTCGAGTATGTCCTCGTCAGTACCTGTCCGGGGCTTCTCGCCGGACAGCATTTCCAGGAGAGTCCGATACAGCACTCGCCGCTGCTCGATCACTTCAGCGGGCAGGCCGAAAATCGCGTGGGCACGCCGAAGATCGGCCGCACCGAGTGGCACGTCAGGGCTCCGCTGGGGTCGAAGGGAGCGCCAGAGTATCGCCACCGCGTGACCGCTGGGCCGTTGGGGTGAGGCCCCAGAGTAGCGTCACGATGTGGCCGGTGGGTCGAGCGGGCGCCAGAGCAGCGTCACAGCGTGACCGGGCAGCATCCACGACTCCACTTTGACCTCAATCCGGTCGGACACTTCTTCCCACACGGTATTCGTCGGCAGCCCGGCCTTCTGCAGCGTCGAGGTGAGCACAAGGTAGGCCAGCCGCTGACCCTCGAATGGCAGTTCCTCCACATCGAACGTGATCTTGTGGACGAAGCACGGGTGCGGCGGCGACCACGTTACATAGCCCAAGGCACTCGAATTCCGCACTGAAACCCGGAACGAGAGCGTCTCGATGGACTCCACCACGTGATCGGGGTCGACGAGATCGTAGAGGTCGAACTGAACGATCCGAACGTTCTTGCGATCCAGACTCTCCGGCAGCCGCACGAACTGGCCGTAGTCCCGTACAGCCACTTCCTCTCCGCGCAGTGGTGTCGGATCCACCTTCCTGTTGAAACCATCGACGTCGATGTACGAGATTCCGATTCGGGCGTTCTCGCGCAGGATAGGGACGAAGTCCTCGAGATGGTCCTCGTCCATCAACCAGAGTTCGAAGAGCGGAAAGACACGTTCCCGGGGGATGAGTCCGGCGATCACCGGATCGGAGGTAGCGAAGACCACCAGCGTGTGGTTGTTCCGGACACCCGAGAAGTCGTGGGTCCAGGTGACATCGTTGTCGCTGGTGAACTCGTCGATCGCGCGTAGCCGAAAGTACGCGGTCGTCCCCCGGCTGACTGCCGTGTCGCTGCCCGCCGGATCCCTGCCCGAGCCGCCAAGCACTCCCACCAGAACGTCCTCGTGCGGGGAGCCCTTGCCGTAGACCCGCGGCAAGAGCGATCCGAGAGCCGCACGTGGAGACATCGAGCCGATGAGGGCAGGTCCAGCGATGTCCGCAAGCGCCTGCTGCAGCCGCGAGGTCGCATGTCGGCGGCCGATCAGCACGGCGAGCACGACGAGGAGGAACGGGCCCACCCACAGGATGACCACATACACCACGCGAAACCATGGCGCGCCCAGACCAGGGCCTACGAACGCGGTCAGTACCAACAGACCTACGGCAGCCGCCAGCACCAGGACGACCGCCATACACCCCACCCGTTTCGCCGAGTCCCGACAACATCATCGTCACTCGGGCGGATGAGCGCTACCCGTCCGGATTGCGGTTGTGCCACTCCGGCTCGACATCTGGCCCGCTGTACATCGTGTCGAGAGGTTCGTCGTCGATGTCGGTCAGCTCGTCATAGGGCCGCTGCAGGTGGCTGTTCATGGCCAACCGCGCGCCACCGGAGTCGCGGTTGCGCAGGTAGCGCACCACCTTCGAGTGCTCTCGGTACGACCGCTGAGGCACCCCCCGCACCGCGTAGCTCTGATACCGCCACTCGCGCAGCTCGGCGACGATGCGCAGGTACGTCTCGATCAGCGGGTCGTTGTGGCTCGCGTGGACGATGGCTTCGTGGAAGGCCTCGTCGGTGTGCAGGAGCTCGTCCTGGTCGTCGCCCGCCTCCTTGTGCTGCTGGTTGAGCTTGGCGATGTCCTCGATCTCGCCTTCCGTGGCGCGCAGTGCGGCCAGACTCGCTGAGAGTCCTTCCAAGCCGATACGAAGCTCGAACAGGTCGCTCATCCGGTAGTGACGGCCCTCCAGCCAGGACGGCGGGCTCGTGGAGGGAGGCGGAGGCGTGCGCCGGACGTACCAGCCGAGGCCCCTTTTCACCTCGAGGACATGCAGCGCTTCCAGCCGCTGCAGCGCTGTTCGCACCGAACTGCGCGCCACCTTCATGCCGCGCGCGAGCTCCGACTCGTTGGGGAGCCGGCCGCCGGGCTTGTAGGTTCCGGCGTCGATCAGCTCACGGATCTTGTCGGCGATCACCTCAGGCAACGGCCGACCTGCATCCAGCTTGAGTTCGAGCTGAGGGTCCCGGTCGGCGTCCATCTCTCCCTCTTGTCTGCGCCCAAGTGCAGCTGCGCCCGCGACAAATCTCTGACTCCCGTCAGCGGATCAGCGAGGGAGGCAGGTTGACGGTAATGGAAGCGCGGACGTCTGTCCACCGACCTGAAGGACTACAGTCGTCAGACTCCTGACACCAGTTGACAGACGTCCGTTGTCGGGTCACCCTGTCGATGACGAAATGGCACCAATGGGGGGAGACGGACATGTCGGCGTCCTACATCGCGATGGTCTTCGTCGCGCTGCTGCTCCTGGTCTACTGGCGGCTGGTCGCGCTGGTACTCGCGGCCTGCCTCCTCGCCTTGCTCGTGTACGGGCTCGGCGTCATCGAGCCCGAGTCAGGATCCGCCGCTCCGGCACGCACGCTGGCACCGGCGGAACCCGGGTCGGTATCACCTGAGGATGTCGGACCACCTCTGCCGCGGTGAGACCGCTCTGCGAACAACCACGCCGTCGGCTGCCTCGGCTGTCAGACAGCCTCTCGGCAGAGAAACGCCAGCAGCGCTTTCCAACGGGGCACCACCACCAGGTGCCCCGCACCGTCGACCACGTCGAGCCGGGCGTCCGGCAGCGCGCGCTGCCACCACAGGCCGTGCGCCCGGCCGATGTGGTCCGCCGAGCCGTAGCCGAGCAACACACTCGCCTTCACCTCGGCCGGGTCGAAACCCCACGGCCGGAGCGTGTAGCCGGCGATATCGGCCATCAACCCGGCCCCACCCTGAACGAGAGCCTCGTCGAGCATCGCGCGCAGCCGATCGGCGACACCATGCTCCGCGAGCACGGGCCCGTCCGCCTCGTCGATCCCCACCAGACCGAACCGGGCGTCGCCGCTGAGCGCCGCCAGCACCGGAGCGAACGCGGCCCCCAGCGCCTCGTGCGCGACGGCGGCAGGCGCATCTCGGAGCGCCTCGATACCCGAGCGGTGCTCCTCCGGAATCCACTGCACATCCTCGTCGGGCGCCGGGGTGCCGATCACGGCCACGCGCGAGACCAGGTCGGGGCGCCGGGCCGCGAGCGCGAGGGCGACCCGCCCACCGGCGGACCAGCCCGCCACCGCCGCGGTCGCGCCCGGCTCCAGAATGGTCTCCAACAGCGCGGCCGCGTCGTCCGCTGCCCCGTCCACGGTCGCGAACGCCCCGTCGCCGACGGGGTCGGACCCGCCGTAGCCCGGCCGGTCGAACGAGATCAGCCGGATCCCGCGCGCGGCTGTCGCCTCGGGGTCGGGGTCGAACACGCCGGATCCCGGTGCCGCGTGACAGAGCAGCACCACCGGCGCGCCGGCGGGCGCATCGGGCGTGAGGTCGTGCACCGCGACGCGACGGCCGTCGAGGCGGTGGATCTGGTGTGTCGCGCTGATCGTCATGGGAGCAGGTTCTCGCAGTGTCGGTGACACCGTGATGTCACCGTTTTTCCGGCATTCTCCACGCGTGAACCGCACCGAACGGCTGTACGCGATCGCCGAGGAGCTGCGCGCCGCGGGCGCTGCCGGACGCACCGGTGCATGGTTGGCCCAGCGCCTGGAGGTCTCGACCCGGACGATCAAGCGCGACATCGAGGCCTTGCTTCAGGCCGGGCTCCCGCTGTGGGCGCAGGCCGGGCCCGGCGGTGGTTACGTCCTGGACTCCGCCACGCTTCCGCCGCTGAACATCACCGGCGCCGAGGCGGCCGCCATCGCGGTGGCGCTGGCCGCGCTACCGGCCCTGCCGTTCGCGGTGGACGGGTGCAGCGCGCTGTCGAAGGTGCTCGCGGCGATGCCCGAGGCGGAGCGGGAACGCGCCGAGGCGATCGCGGCACGGCTGTGGCTGCGGTCTCCCGAGCCCGCACCCCGTCCTGCTGTCGCGAGGGTGCTGGACGAGGCAGTGCGCCGGCAGCAGGTGGTGGTGCTGCGCTACGCCGACGCGTCCGGCGACATCACGGAGCGGTCCGTCGAGCCGGTGGCGCTGGCGGCGACGAAGGGCCACTGGTACCTCCTTGCCTGGTGCCGCCTCCGGCAAGGCCCCCGGTGGTTCCGCACCACGCGGATCACCTCGGCCCACCTCACGGCCGAGCCCGCTCCCGAACACGACGCGGCCACACTGTTCGGCACGCCGCCCGATGACGCCCGCCCCGTCACCCTCCGCTGATCCGAGCCCCGTGAGCGGGCGACCCGCAGGGTCAGCGGGCCGGGGAGCCCGGGTGCTCGTCCAGGTCGTCGGGGATCCCGTCGTCGTCGCTGTCGGGCAGCAGTGGGTCGGGGCGGCCTGCCCGTACCGCCTCGAGCTGCGCCGCCAGCGCGAGCCCGGCGAGCAGGGCGATACCCGTGACATTCGCCCACAGCAACAACGCCATGACGGCGGTGAGCGGCCCGTAGGTGTCGCCGAAGCCCGCCGCGGCCACCACGTACAGCGCGAGCAGCCCGGACCCGACGAGCCAGGCCAGCACGGTGACGGTCGCGCCCACGGCGAGCCAGCTCAGCCCGGGCTGACGGCGCCGGGGCGCGTGCTCGAACAGCAGCGTCACCGCCACCACGAGGGCCGCCATCCCGACCGGCCACCGCAGGGCGTCCCAGACCTCCTCCGCGCCGTCGCCCCACCGGTAGACCTGCTCCATGGCCTCGCCGAACGGTTCGCCTGCCACGATCAACAACAGCCCGACGGCCATGGCGACCCCCGCTGTCGCCGTCAGCACCGCGGCCCGGCCGTACTTGCGCAGTGCCTGCCGATCCCGCTTGGTGCCGTAGATCCGGTTGGCGCCACGCTCCAGCTGGGCGAACGCCGATGTCGCCGCCGCGAACGCGGTGGCCAACCCCAGCACCACCACGATCTCGGCCCGTTCGCTGCCCTCGTCGGGAGGGCCGTTGAGGACCTCGGTGAGCAGAGAGTCGCTGCTGCCGGGCGAGATCGCCACCACGGTGCGGGCCACCACCTCCGCGAACGACTCCGCGCCGAGCGCGCTCGCCAGCCCGGCCCCGGCGATCACGAGGGGCACCGCGGCGAGCGCCAGTTGCAGGGCGAAGGCACGGGCATGGCTGAAGCCATCGCCGTACCGGAAGCGGACGAACGCGGTGGCGAGCAGGTGGACGAGGCCGTAGCGGCGCACCGTGTGCCAGGCGTCGTCGGCCGACAGCTGCTCTCCGGACATCAGTTCGGTCTCGGGGACGACGCGAACCGAGCTCACGCCGGGGAACCTACCGGCCGCCGGTCGTTACGCGGAGAAAGATTTCGTCCGGTTCACCTCGCCGGCTCGCGGGCTTGTGCCGGAGACGGCGAACGGCCCCCCCCGCCGGGGGGGGGGGGTGGGGGCCCGCCCCCCCCCCACGGCCCGCCCGGACGAGGTCCGGACGGGCCGTTCGCAGCGGTACTACGGGAGATCAGTCGTCGCTGGACTTCGCCAGGTCGACCGGCGGGGCGTCGGGCACCGTGACGGGCTTCGGCTCACCGCGGAAGGTGAACTTGGCCTTGTCGTCGGCGGCCCGGGATCCCTCCGGAGCCTTCGGGTCGAAGCCCTCGACGTCGACCACCACGATCTGGCCGGGCTCCACCTCGCCGAAGAGGATCTTCTCCGAGAGCTGGTCCTCGATCTCGCGCTGGATGGTGCGGCGAAGCGGCCGAGCACCCAGCACGGGGTCGAACCCGCGCCGTGCGAGCAGCGCCTTCGCAGCCGGCGTCAGCTCGATGGCCATGTCCTTGTTGGCCAGCTGCGCCTCCACCCGCGTGATCATGAGGTCGACCATCGTGATGATCTGCTCCTCGGTGAGCTGGTGGAAGACGATGATGTCGTCGATACGGTTGAGGAACTCCGGCCTGAAGTGCTTCTTCAGCTCGTCGTTGACCTTGTTCTTCATCCGCTCGTAGTTCGACGTCTCGTCGTTGCCCTGGGCGAACCCGAGGCCGACCGCCTTCGAGATGTCCTGCGTGCCGAGGTTCGAGGTGAAGATGATGACGGTGTTCTTGAAGTCGACCGTGCGACCTTGACCGTCGGTCAGGCGACCATCCTCGAGGACCTGCAGGAGGGTGTTGTAGACCTCCTGGTGGGCCTTCTCGATCTCGTCGAACAGAACCACGGAGAACGGCTTGCGGCGCACCTTCTCGGTGAGCTGGCCACCCTCCTCGTAGCCCACGTACCCGGGAGGGGCACCGAAGAGCCGCGAGGCGGTGTAGCGGTCGTGGAACTCGCCCATGTCGATCTGGATGAGCGCGTCGTCCTCGCCGAACAGGAAGTTGGCCAGCGCCTTGGACAGCTCGGTCTTACCGACACCCGAGGGGCCGGCGAAGATGAACGAGCCGGACGGACGCTTCGGGTCCTTCAGGCCGGCCCGCGTGCGGCGGATGGCCTGCGAGACCGACTTGACGGCCTCCTCCTGCCCGATGATCCGCTTGTGGAGCTCGTCCTCCATGCGGAGCAGACGCGTGGTCTCCTCCTCGGTGAGCTTGAAGACGGGGATCCCGGTCCAGTTGGCGAGCACCTCGGCGATCTGCTCGTCGTCGACCTCGGCGATGACGTCGAGGTCGCCGGACTTCCACTGCTTCTCCCGCTCACCCTTCTGCGCGAGAAGCTGCTTCTCCGAGTCGCGCAGGTGCGCGGCCCGCTCGAAGTCCTGCGCGTCGATCGCCGACTCCTTGTCGCGACGCACGGCCGCGATCTTCTCGTCGAACTCGCGCAGGTCCGGAGGCGCGGTCATGCGACGGATCCGCATCCGGGCGCCCGCCTCGTCGATCAGGTCGATCGCCTTGTCAGGCAGGAACCGGTCGCTGATGTACCGGTCGGCCAGCGTGGCCGCGGCAACCAGGGCCGGGTCGGTGATCGTAACGCGGTGGTGCGCCTCGTACCGGTCGCGGAGCCCCTTGAGGATCTCGATGGTGTGGCCGACGCTCGGCTCGCCCACCTGGATCGGCTGGAAGCGGCGCTCCAGCGCGGGGTCCTTCTCGACGTACTTGCGGTACTCGTCGAGCGTGGTGGCACCGATCGTCTGCAGCTCGCCACGAGCCAGCATCGGCTTGAGGATGCTGGCGGCGTCGATCGCGCCCTCGGCGGCACCGGCACCCACCAGGGTATGGAGCTCGTCGATGAACAGGATGATGTCGCCGCGTGTGCGGATCTCCTTGAGCACCTTCTTGAGGCGCTCCTCGAAGTCACCGCGGTAGCGCGAGCCTGCGACCAGGGAGCCGAGGTCGAGGGTGTAGAGCTGCTTGTCCTTGAGCGTCTCGGGCACCTCGCCCTTGACGATGCCCTGGGCCAGCCCCTCGACGACGGCGGTCTTGCCCACGCCGGGCTCGCCGATCAGGACGGGGTTGTTCTTGGTCCTCCGGGAGAGGACCTGCATGACCCGCTCGATCTCCTTCTCCCGGCCGATGACCGGGTCCAGCTTGCCCTCACGGGCCGACTGGGTGAGGTTGCGACCGAACTGGTCGAGGACCAGCGAGGAGGACGGGGTGCCCTCGCCGCGGCCACCGGACGTGCCCTCGGCAGGCTCCTTGCCCTGGTAGCCGGACAGCAGCTGAAGGACCTGCTGACGGACCCGGTTGAGGTCGGCCCCCAGCTTGACCAGCACCTGTGCCGCGACGCCCTCGCCCTCGCGGATCAGGCCGAGCAGGATGTGCTCGGTGCCGATGTAGTTGTGGCCGAGCTGCAGCGCCTCGCGCAGCGACAGCTCGAGTACCTTCTTGGCCCGCGGCGTGAACGGAATGTGCCCGCTCGGTGCCTGCTGACCTTGACCGATGATCTCCTCGACCTGCTGGCGGACGCCCTCCAGGGCGATCCCGAGGGACTCCAGGGCCTTCGCGGCCACTCCCTCGCCCTCGTGGATGAGGCCAAGGAGGATGTGCTCGGTGCCGATGTAGTTGTGGTTGAGCATCCTGGCCTCTTCTTGCGCCAGAACGACAACACGCCTCGCTCGGTCAGTGAACCTCTCGAACATTTACACTCCTAGCCTGGGCTGCGCCATGCACCGGCGCGCGCTGCGCCGCGTACACCCCGGGTACCACTGTATCGGCCCGGGACCGATGGTCGCCTCGGTCTTGTGCAACTGAAAACAACGCGGCAACCCTGGCGCCGATTCCCCGGCAACCCTTTACTTCGGCGGATCCGCTGGTCAGCTCGCAGCGAGCGCGCGCTCGGCAGCCTTGTCCTCTCTCCAGCCGTCCTCGTCGCGTCCGCGCCTCCAGTATCCGGAGACCGACAGCTGCTCGCGCGCCACCTCGCGCTCCTTCACCAGATGGGTACGCACACTGCGCACGGCGCCCGCCTCGCCATGCACGAACGCGTGAACTCGACCCGACGGAAAGGTCAGCTCCCGAACCGCTGTGGCGAGCTGGTCGGGGATACCTGCGGTGCGGTGCAACCAGGTGACTCGCAGATCGGCCGGAGTGCGGAGCTCTTGCTGCTCGGCCTCGTCCTCCACCTCGAGGACGGCGAGTACCGGCACTCCCGCCGGGATGCGTTCGCACGCCGCGGCGATAGCGGGAAGCGCGCTTTCGTCGCCGACCATCAGGTGCCAGTCCGCTTCGGGGTCGGGCGCATAGGCACCACCTGGCCCCTGGAGCCGCAACACGTCGCCCGGGCGGGCACTCGCCGCCCACGGCCCTGCGACACCCGCGTCGCCGTGCTGTACGACGTCGATCGTCAACTCACCGGCGGCCTGGTCGAAAGCTCTCACCGTGTACGTGCGCGTGACCGGCCACTGTTCCCGGGGGAGCTGCGCACGGATCGAATCCATGTCGAACGGCTCGGGATAGGCGACGCCTGCGCGGGGGAAGACGATCTTCACGTAGCGGTCGGTGTAAGGCGTGTCCGGGAAGCTGCTGAGCTCATCGCCCCCGGCCACCACGCGGATCATGTGTGGAGTCAGCCGCTCCGTGCGGCGGACCTCCAGGACGGTCGTCCTGCGAGCCACGGGACCTCCTCTGCCGAAGTGAGGCCACCCTAACCAGAAGGACGGGGCCGGCGCACGGCCGGCCCTCACCCGTCGCTGATCTCAGTTCTCCTGGTGGTACGCGTCCAGCACATCGGCCGGAATGCGGCCACGGTCGGACACCTTCATGCCCCGCTTGCGGGCCCAGTCACGGATAGCCTGGTTCTGCTCCCGATCGATCGACGGACGCCGGGCCGAAGCACTGGATGCCGAACCACCACGACGCCGGCCACCACCGGCACGACGCGCCGCCGAAACGAACGCGGCGAGAGAGTCCCGCAGCTTCTCCGCATTGTCCTTCGAGAGGTCGATCTCGTAGTTCTTGCCGTCGACACCGAACTCAACCGTCTCGTCGGCAGCCTGACCGTCCAGGTCGTCGATCAGCCGGATCTCACGGATCTGCGCCACCGTCGCAGCCCTCCATAGTTCATCGCTCTTGTTCTGCGGGGGGAGGCCGCATCGAGCCGCACGATATATCCAATTCAGTGCGACTGTCGAGTGGGAACCTCGAACACTCCGGGTAGTTACTCAGAACGCACGATCGGGTACAGAATGGTCTCTCGGATTCCGAGACCGGTCAGCGTCATCAGGAGCCGGTCTATGCCCATTCCCATCCCACCTGTGGGCGGCATTCCATACTCCATGGCACGCAAGAAGTCCTCATCGACCTGCATCGCCTCGACATCTCCCGCAGCGGCCAGGAGGGACTGGGCGTAGAGCCTTTCCCGTTGCTCCACCGGATCGACCAGTTCCGAGTACGCGGTAGCAAGCTCTGTGCCGAACACGATGAGGTCCCAGGCTTCTGCGAGCCGCGGGTCCGTGCGGTGCCGCCTGGTCAGCGGCCGGACCTCGATCGGGTAGTCCCGCACGAACGTCGGCTCGACGAGTGTGTGCTCGACGAGCTTCTCGAACAGTTCCAGCACGATCTCACCGGCACTCAGAGAATCCTTGAGTTCGACGTCGTGAGCGGCCGCGAGCTTGCGCAGTTCCTCTACGGAGGTGTCCAGGGTCACGTCTTGCCCGACAGCCTCCGAGACCGCCCCGTGCAGTGTGACGGAACGCCACGGCTTCCCCAGATCGTGTTCGGAGCCGTCGGCACGCCGGATGGTCGTGGAACCGAAGACGGCCCGCGCACACGCGAGTACCAACTCTCGCGTCAGATCTGCCATGTCGTCGTAGGTGGCGTACGCCTGGTACGCCTCGAGCATGGCGAACTCGGGTGAGTGCGTGGAGTCGATGCCTTCGTTACGGAAGTTCCGATTGATCTCGAAGACCCGCTCGATACCGCCCACCACGGATCGCTTGAGGAACAGTTCCGGAGCGATCCGCAGGTACAGATCGGTGTCCAGCGCGTTGGCGTGGGTGACGAACGGACGCGCAGTGGCGCCGCCGTGCTGCAGCTGCAGCATCGGCGTCTCCACCTCGACATAGTCGCGGTCGTGGAGCACGCTCCTCAGCGTGCGGACGACGTGAGCCCGATTGCGGACCATCTCGCGCGCCTCGGGCCGCATGATGAGGTCGACATAGCGCTGCCGGACGCGCATCTCCTCGGACAGCTCGCGGTGCGCCACCGGCAGGGGGCGAACGGCCTTCGACGCCATCTCCCAGCGGTCGGCCATCACCGACAGTTCGCCCCGCCGTGACGTCGCCACTTCGCCGTGCACGAATACGTGGTCGCCGAGGTCCACAATGGACTTCCAGCGGGCGAGGGCCTCGTCGCCGACCAGCGCGAGGCTCAGCATCGCCTGCAGTTCCGTGCCGTCGCCTTCGCGAAGGGTGGCGAAACAGAGCTTTCCGGTGTTACGCAGAAAGATCACTCGTCCGGTGACGCCGACCTTCTCACCGGTGCCTGTGTCCGGCGGCAGGTCCGGGTGTGCGTCACGCACCTCGCGCAGGGTGTGCGTGCGCTCGAGAGACACCGGATAAGGGTCCCGGCCTTCTTCGAGCATCTCCGCCCGCTTGGCACGGCGCACCTGCATCTGCTCGGGCAGCTCGTTGTCTGGGCCGTCGAGAGGCTGGGTGCTCACGCTGTCAAGGTTAGTGACGCCCGCACCGGCACCGCCCCCCGGTTACCCCCCGACGTCGTGACGGAAGTTCCAGTGCCCCGGATCACGTGGTGACGTAACGTCGAAAGCGTGACGACTCCCCGGGCCCGGTCCTTCGGCACTGTCGCCGCCGAATACGCGCGCCATCGTCCCGAGTACGCCGAAAGTGCCGTCGACTGGGCACTGGAGCCGGTGGCCGGTCGGCCCGATCGGGTGCTCCTCGACCTGGCTGCGGGCACGGGCAAGCTCACCGGCGCACTGCTCGCCCGTGGTCCGGTGATCGGTGTGGAGCCCGACCCACCGATGCTCGCCGAACTGCGGGTTCGTTTCCCGGATGTCGACGCGCGCGAGGGCAGCGCAGAGGCGATCCCCCTGCCCGACGAATCGGTCGACGCGGTACTGGTGGGCCAGGCATTCCACTGGTTCGACCCGGAGCGGGCTCTGCCGGAGATCGCCCGCGTGCTGCGCCCTGGCGGAGTGCTGGCCGCGTTGTGGAACGGCGACGACGCCACGGTGGAATGGGTGCGGGGCTATCACGATGCGGCCGGCCTCATCGGGCTCCGGGTCCGCGACCGCGCCGAGTCGGGGTTGCACCTGCCCGAACATCCCGCTTTCGAGGCGAGCGAGCACAGCACATATCCGAACGCCGTGCACACCTCGGTCGAAGGGCTGCTCGCCACGCTCGCAACGCATTCGTGGGCTCTCGTGGCCGAGCCGGCCGACCGGGACGCCGCACTCGCCCGCGTGCGCGACTACTTGGCCACGCGACCGGAGACGTCGGCAGGCGAGTTCGAACTGCCGCTGTTCACCGACGTGGTGCGGATGTTGCGCAAATAGGTCAGGCGCAGTCCCAGCAGTGTCAGGTCCGGCACGAACTCGGTGATCGTCTCGGACGCCCCCGCCATCAGCGGCGCCAGGCCGCCTGTGCCCAGAACGGTGACCGGGGCCGCCTTGGGTCCCAGCTCGGCGAGTATGCGCCGGACCAGACCGTCCACCTGCCCGGCGAAGCCGAAGAGCACGCCGGACTGCAGGCACTCGACCGTGTTCTTGCCGATCACCGAGCGCGGCCGCACGAGCTCCACGCTGCGCAGCGCAGCCGCCCGGGTGGCCAGAGCCTCCAACGAGATCTCGATGCCGGGGGCCAGCGCGCCGCCGAGGAACTCCCCCTTCGCCGACACGACGTCGATGTTGGTGGACGTGCCGAAGTCGACGACGATGCACGTGTTGTCGAACAACCGGTGCGCGGCGAGGGTGTTCATGACGCGGTCGGCGCCCACCTCCCGCGGGTTGTCGACCAGCAGCGGCACGCCCGTACGCACCCCGGGCCCGACGACCACGTTCGGACCACCGCGCCGGTCGATGAGCAACCGCAGCTCACGGAGCAGGCTCGGCACGGTGGACAGCGCCGCGACACCCGTGACCTCGGCGGCGTACCGGCCGAGCAGCGCGTCGAAGGCGACCTCGAGCTCGTCGGCGGTCATCCGAGGCTCGGTGCGCATCCGCCAGTCGCGTACCAGGGGCGGGTTGACCTCGAGCTCGCCGTCGGCGTCGGTGTCCGCGTAGAGCCCCAGCGCGATCTGGGTGTTGCCGACGTCCACGCAGAGCAGCACGACACCGTCCTCCTACAGCTGTACGGAGACGTTGTCGATGAGCCGCGTGCTCCCCAGCCGGGCCGCGACCAGCAGCCGAGCCCGACCGGCCTCGGGAGCCGGGCCGAGGTCGGGGTCGCGCAGCTCGAGGTACTGCACCTCGAGTGCAGGCTCCTCGGCCAGCACCGCACGGGCGGCGTCCAGCACGGCCTCCGGGCCCCGGGCCGACACCGCGGCACCGGCGGACAACGCACGCTGCAGCGTGGCGGCCAGGGGCCGCTGGTCCGGGGCGAGGTAAGCGTTGCGGCTGGAGAGCGCGAGCCCGTCGGGCTCACGGACCGTGGGGACGCCCACCACCGCCACAGGGAAGTTCAGGTCGCGCACCATCTTCTTGACGAGCACGAGCTGCTGGTAGTCCTTCTCGCCGAAGAACGCGACGTCCGGGGCGACGATGTGGAACAGCTTCGCGACGACGGTGAGCACCCCGCCGAAGTGACCGGGCCGGACGTCGCCCTCGAGTTCGCTGCCGAGCCGGCCGGGCACGATCGTGGTGTCGGCGCCGTCGGGGTACATGTCGGCGGCACCGGGCAGGAAGACGAGCTCGACGCCCTCCTCGCGGCACACCTCGAGATCGGCCTCGAGCGGCCTGGGGTAGCGGCCGAGATCCTCGCCCGCGCCGAACTGCAGGGGGTTCACGAAGATCGACACAGCGGTGACGGTGGCCCCGGGTGTGCGCCGCGCGTGCCGGATGAGCTCGCGATGGCCCTCGTGGAGGGCACCCATCGTCGGGACGAGCACCACCTTGCGGCCGGCAGCCCGCAGCGCGCGGGTGACCGGAGCGATCTCGGCAGGCGACCGGTGCACCGTCAGCTGACCGGCGTCGTACCCGCCCTGCGTACGAACCGTCACGAGGAGCCTTCCAGAAGAGCGAGCACGTCCTTCTCGGCGTACTCGGACAACAAACCCGCCGCCGCCGCCCGGCGCGCCGTACGGGCGGCCAGAACGCGGTAGGTGGCGGCCAGATCGGGGTCGACAGCGGCCAGCTCGCGCAGGTGCGTGCGCACCGTCTCGACGTCACCGCGGGCCACGGGGCCCGTCAGCGCTCGGTCCCCGTGCCGCAGCGAGTTGTCGAGGGCGGCCGACAGCAGCGGGGCGATGAGGCGATCAGCGGGGCTGATGCCCGCGTTCTCCAGGGTGTCGACGCAGTCGCGGACGAGGGTGACGAGATGGTTGGCACCGTGCGCCAGCGCCGCGTGGTAGAGCGGGCGGACCTCCTCGGCGATGCGTACCGGCTCCGACCCCATCTCGACGACGAGTGCCTCGCCGACACTCCAGGCCGCCTCGTCGCCTGCAGCGGCAGTGACCCCGACGCTGCAGCCCGCGAGCCGGGCGACGTCCTCCGTGCGGCCGGTGAACGTCATCACGGGATGCAGAGCCAGCGGCAGCACGCCGTGCTCCGCGGCAGGGGCCAGCACGGCGATCCCGTGAGCGCCGGAGGTGTGCACGACGATCTGGCCGGGACGGAAGCTGCCCGCGGCGGCCAGGCCGCGGACCAGGCCGGGCAGCACGTCGTCCGGCACGGCGAGGAGTGCGAGGTCTGCGCCCGTCACCACCTCGTCCGGGGGCTGCAGCGGTACGCCGGGCAACAGCGCCGCGGCACGCTTGACCGAATCGCGTGACACTCCGGACGCTGCGGCGACCCGATGCCCTGCTGCGGCCCACGCCGCCCCCACGACGGCGCCTACGCGGCCGGCCGAGACGACCCCGACGGCGAGCCGGGCGGGCCTGCCTGAACTCATCTCATCTCCTCGCTCGGCCGGTGGACCGCTCCGGCACCGGACGAAGAGTCACGGCCGACGTCGGCGGCGCGACCACAGGTTACGCGGCGGCGCTGCGCCGCAGCGGAGCCGTGGCGGGCTTCACCGGAGCGAGTGCCGCCCGACCTGCGACGACGGGTCAGCGGCGCCGGGGCGGCCAGCTCTGGGGCGGGGCGTCGGGAGGTATCGCCACCGTCGGCGGCGGTCCGGGCGGCGGCGGCGTCCAGTTGTGGTGGCCACGGTGCCGCATGGCCACCGTCAGTCCCTCGGGGTGGCCTACCGCACGAGCCCGGGCCTTTCGGAGCTTGCCCAGCGCCTCCTCGTGCCAGTACATCCCGGAGTCCCCGACCGATCCCCGCGCCATCTTCGCGCGGAGGAACGCGAGCTCGGTGACCGCGTACTGGTACTGCGAGACGGCCTTCTCCACGTGCCTGCCCGAACCCCGCCGCACAGCCGCTCGCCACCCCCGCCTGCCGGCCAGGCTCGAGAGCAGCGGCACCTCGCTCGGTGCGATCCACCCGGCCTGGGCGAACCCCGGGAGCTGCTCGATCACGATGCGCTGCTCGCGACGGCGCTGCCACACCACGACGCCGGCCACGGCCAGGAACAGCGGCACCATGATGAAGCCGTACACCATGAAGAAGACCGTGCCGCCGAAAAGGGAGGCCGACGCGTTCCAGAGGGCGTGCAAGATCACCGCCAGCAGGTAACCGAGCGGCACCGTGACGAGTGCCATGCGCACGCTGCGGCTGCGCGCCGCGATCCCGGCCCCGATCCCGGTCATGACCGTGAACAGGGGGTGGGCGAACGGTGAGAGCACGCCGCGCAGCAGGAGCACCGCGACCACGCCGCTGCCCTGCCCGACCACGGCGCCCTCGGCGAACGCCCGTCCGATGTAGAGGATGTTCTCGGTGAAGGCGAAGCCCGCGCCGATCAGCCCGGCGTAGACGATCCCGTCGACGATCCCGTCGAACTCACGTCTGCGGAAGATCAGCAGGCCGACGAGGAACGAGCCCTTGACCGCCTCCTCCACCACGGGAGCGATCGCGACCGTGCCGAAGAGGTCGCCGTTCCCGCGGCCGAGCACCTCGTCGGCGACCAGCACCGCGCTCGAGTTGATCAGCAGCGCCGAGAGGGCGGCGAAACACGCCCCCCACAGGAACGCGATCAGCAGCATCCGCGCCGGTTCCGGCTCCCAGCGGTCTACCCACAGGAACGTCGCGACGACGGGGCCGACCGGCAGCAATGCACACAATGCGCCGACAAGGACGCCCCCCGGGCCGACGCTGCTGCCCACCATGCCGATGACGACCAGCCCGCAGACGGCGAGGGCTATCAACCCGAGTACGGGCGCGAGCACACCACGGCGCTGTCGCTTCGAGGTGGGCAGGGGAATGATCTGCGTGGCCTGGGCCATGAGGGGGAGCCTACGGGCGGCCGCTACGGGCCGTGCACGCGTTATTCACCCGGCTCGTCGCCGGAGTCGTCATCGGGGGTACGGCAGCACCATTCGAGCCACAGAGCGCCTCCGACCAGCACGAGCGCGCAGGCCAGCCCCACCCCGGCGGCGATCGAGTCGGCGGCCGCGGCGGTGACGTCCGCGGCGCGCGGCAGCACGTGGGCGAGCAGGCCTGCCCACACGCCCGCCATGATCGCGCCGGCGAGCGACGACGCCTTCGCCACGAGCACCGCCCTCGCCGCCGTGAGCGGCTGGACCGGCGGCGTGCCGGGGCGACGGTGCCGGATCCGCGCCCGCAGACCGCTGCCGACCAGCGCTTCCGCCACCCCGAGGACGCCGAGCGTGACCCCGGCAGGAAGCGGGAGCGGCGGCAGCGAGTTGTACGTCAGCCGCACGAGCAGGTTCACCAGCAGCGCCGTCACGAGCGCGACGGCGAACAGGTGGCGTGGGCGGGTGAGGGTCACGGCGCGAGCACCAGGTCGTCACGCCGCCGCATCCCGGCCTCTGCGTCCGGCCCCAGGGCCGCGAGGAGCGCCTTCACCGGGCCGTGGCCGGGCAGCACGGCGTCCGCGTCCACGTCGAGCCACGGGCGGAGCACGGTGGCCCGCTCCGGCGTGCCGGGATGCGGGAGCAGCAGATCAGGATGGTCGCTGTGTACGGGACCGTCCGGCGCCTCCACCGTGACGATGTCGACGTCCAGCGTCCGGGGACCCCAGCGCACCTCTCGGACCCGGCCCGATGCCGTCTCCAGACCCTGTCCTCGGCGCAGCCAGTCCCACGCGTCGGCGCCGGGGTCGTCCACGACGATCACGGCGTTGAGGAAGTCGTCCTGCTCCACACCACCCCATGGCGCCGTCTCGTACACCGGTGATGCCGCGACGAGCACGTCCGCGAATCCGTCGACGGCCGCCCGCAGGTGGGCGAACCGGTCGCCGAGGTTGGACCCGAGTGACAGCACGGCGCGGCTCACGCTGGGATGATCCGGGACTTCTGATCACTGCGGCGGGAACGCCGGGCGACCACGGCGACGTCGGCGAACTCGAGCGGGATCGGGGCCTGCGGCTTGTGCAGCACGACCTCGACGTCCTGCACGCGCTCGTCGGACATGACGTCATCGGCGACGCGCCCGGCCACGGCCTCGATGAGGTTGCGCGGTTCCCCGCCGACGATCCCGGCCACCCGCTGGGCGAGCGCCCCGTAGTCGAGGGTGTCGGCGAGGTCGTCGGACGCCACGGCGGCAGCCAGGTCGATCCAGACCGTGACGTCCACGACGAAGTCCTGCCCGTCACGCCGCTCGTGGTCGAACACTCCGTGGTTCGCGCGGACCCGCAGGCCACGCAGCTCGATCCGGTCGCTCATCGAACGCTGCTCACTCATCGCACGCCCTCGCTACCTTCGCCCGGCGTTTCACACGAGCGGTGCGTCGGTGATTCGCTCGCACGCCCGCGCTGTGCCGATGATCCACTCGCACGCCCGCGCTGTGCCGATGATTCACTCGCACGCTCGTTCATGAGCTGTCCTGTGGGGCTGCTCGCGCCGGAGATCGTCCCAGCTGCCACGCCTCGGCCACCGCGACCGCGTCGAGCGTGTCGTGCACGTCGTGCACGCGGACCCCCCACGCGCCGTTCGAGGCCGCCAGCGCGCTGACCGCCGCCGTGGCCACGTCCCGTTCCCGGGCCGGCCGCAGCGTGCCGTCGGCGCCGGCGAGCAACTGGCCGAGGAAGCGTTTGCGGGACGCGCCCACCAGCACCGGGAACCCGAGGTCGGTCAGCACGTCGAGCCTGCGCAGCAACGCCCAGTTGTGCGCGGCGGTCTTCGCGAAGCCGAGACCGGGGTCGAGCACCAGGCACGACGGCTCGACACCGGCGAGCACTGCGGCATCCACCCTGGCCACCAGCTCGGCACGTACCTCGGCGACCACGTCCTCGTAGGTGGCGAGGGAGTTCATCCGGTCGCTCGGGCCCCGCCAGTGCATCAGGATCAAGGGGACTCGGGCCTGTGCGACCGTGGCTGCCATCGTGGGGTCGGCGAGCCCGCCGGAGACGTCGTTGACCACCTGCGCGCCGGCCTCGACGGCCGCCTCGGCGACCGCGGCCCGCGTGGTGTCGATGCTGACCCGCACGCCCTCGGCCACCAGATCCCGGATCACCGGCAGGACGCGAGCCTTCTCGACATCGGCCTCGACGCGCTGCGCGCCGGGGCGCGTGGACTCACCACCCACGTCGACGAGATCGGCGCCCGCCTCGTGCATCTCGACGCCGTGGGCCACCGCGTGGTCGCGGTCGAGGTAGCGGCCCCCGTCGGAGAACGAGTCGGGCGTGACGTTGAGGACACCTATCACCACGCACCGCCCGGGCCGGGGCAGTCCGGGCGGGTCCGTGCGGGCAATCACCCGCCTCACCCGCTCCTGATCAGCGCCAGCGCCTCGGCGCGCGATGTGGACGAGGACTGGAACATCCCCCGCACCGCCGAGGTGGTGGTGCGCGAACCCGGCTTCCGGACCCCGCGCATGCCCATGCAGAGATGCTCCGCCTCGATCACGACGATCACGCCGCGCGGCGACAGCTTGCGCACCAGCGCGTCGGCGACCTGCCCGGTGAGCCGTTCCTGCACCTGGGGGCGCCGCGCGTAGAGGTCGACCAGCCGGGCGATCTTGGACAGGCCGGTGACCCGTCCGTCGACGTTCGGGATGTAGCCGACGTGTGCCATCCCGTGGAAGGGAACCAGATGATGCTCACAGGTGCTGAACATCGGGATGTCCTTGACCAGGATCAGCTCCTGGTGATGCTCGTCGAAGGTCCTCTCCAGCACGGCATCCGGATCGGAGTAGAGGCCTGCGAACATCTCTTCGTAGGACCTGGCGACGCGGGCCGGCGTGTCGCGGAGCCCGTCGCGGTCGGGGTCTTCGCCGATCGCGATCAGCAGCTCGCGTACGGCTGCCTCGGCACGCGCGCGGTCCATCGTCGGTCTTCCGTTCGATGCTGCTCTGTCGAAGGTTTCAGCTGCGGATGCCCCGGTGTCGCCCAACGCCTCCCAGCTCAGCGTGACCCGTCCTCGTCCGGACCCTTGCCGTTCTCGCGCGGTGGCTCAGGGGGTGGTGCGGGCGCGTCGCCGTGGCCGTTGCCTGCGGCGGCGGGCGGGGCGCTCTGCTGCGGCCACTGCGGCTGCTGCCACTGCCCCGCCGGGGGCCACGGCTGGCCGTGCGGGGTGGTGGCCGGACGCCAGTCGGCCGGAGCGCCGTAGTTGGGCTGCACGGAGTTGGGCTGGCCCGGACCGGGCGGCCCGGGGTTGGGCTGCTGCCCGGAACCCCATCCCTGCTGCGGAGCAGAGGGCTGCCCGTACCCACCGGGGGCCGCTGCCGGGAGCGGCGGCTGCCCGGGATAGCCACCGGGCGGGCCGGGCGCGGGAGCGGGTACCGGGCCTCCGTTGGGACCCGGCGTGGGCACCGGGTGGCCACCGCCACCCGGGTAGGACCCGACCGGGGCCGGCTGGCGCACCGGCTCGGTGTGCGGCGGCCATGGCTCGCCGCGCTCCCTCGCCCGCTCGGCCGGCGTCTGGATCGGCGGCTTGTCGGACGGGGTGCGTCCGCCGAAGTCGTTGAACGCGGTGATCCGCGGCCGCTTCTCGACCCTGTCGAAGATCCGCTCCAGGTCCCTGCGGTTGAGCGTCTCCTTCTCCAGGAGCTCCAGCACCAGGTCGTCCAGGACGTCCCGGTAGGTGTTGAGGATCTCCCACGCCTCGGTGTGCGCGGCCTCGATGAGCGCGCGCACCTCCTCGTCGATCTCGTGGGCGACCTCGAGCGAGTAGTCGGCCTGGTTGCCCATCGAGCGGCCGAGGAACGGGTCGCCCTGGTCGCGGCCATAGCGGACGGCGCCCAGGCGCGCGCTCATGCCGTACTCGGTGACCATCGCCTTGGCGATCTTGGTGGCCTGGTCGATGTCGGAGGAGGCGCCGGTGGTGGGCTCGTGGAACACGAGCTCCTCCGCCGAGCGGCCACCCATCGCGAACACCAGCCGGCCGATCATCTCCGACCTGGTCATCAGGCCCTTGTCGTCCTCGGGGACGACGAGGGCGTGGCCGCCGGTGCGCCCGCGCGGCAGGATCGTGAGCTTGTAGACCGGCTCGAGGTCCGGCATCGCCCACGCCGCGAGTGCGTGGCCGCCCTCGTGGTAGGCGGTGATCTTCTTCTCCTGCTCGGAGATGATCTTGCTCTTGCGCCGCGGACCGCCGACGACGCGATCGACGGACTCCTCCAGAGCGGCGCCGGTGATCAGCGTGCCGTTCTCCCGCGCGGTGAGCAGGGCGGCCTCGTTGATGACATTGGCGAGGTCGGCGCCGGACATGCCGACCGTGCGCTTGGCCAGGCCCTCGAAGTCGACGTCGTTGGCGAACGGCTTGCCCTTGGAGTGCACGGCCAGGATCGCGCGCCGGCCCGCGAGGTCGGGGGCACCCACCGGGATCTGCCGGTCGAAACGACCAGGGCGCAGCAGCGCGGGGTCGAGGATGTCGGGGCGGTTGGTGGCCGCGATCAGGATGATGCCGCCACGGGCGTCGAACCCGTCCATCTCGACGAGCAACTGGTTGAGCGTCTGCTCACGCTCGTCGTGGCCGCCCCCGAGGCCTGCGCCGCGCTGGCGGCCGACCGCGTCGATCTCGTCGACGAAGATGATGCAGGGCGAGTTCTGCTTGGCCTGCTCGAACAGGTCGCGCACACGGGAGGCACCGACACCGACGAACATCTCGACGAAGTCGGACCCGGAGATCGTGTAGAACGGCACGCCCGCCTCGCCCGCGACCGCACGCGCGAGCAGCGTCTTACCGGTGCCGGGCGGGCCGTACAGCAACACGCCCTTGGGGATCTTCGCGCCGAGAGCCTGGTAGCGGGCCGGGTTCTGCAGGAAGTCCTTGATCTCGTGGAGCTCCTCGACGGCCTCGTCGGCGCCCGCGACGTCACCGAAGGTGGTCTTCGGCATGTCCTTGTTGAGCTGCTTGGCCTTCGACTTGCCGAACGACATCACCCGGTTGCCGCCGCCCTGGGCGTTGTTCATCATCCAGAAGAGGATGAGCAGCACCAGGCCGAGCGGGATGAGGTAGATCAGGATCGTGGTCAGGAACGACTCCTGGCGCACGACCGTGTTGAACGACGGCTTGTTGGAAGCCGCCTCCAGCGCCTGGACGATGGAACCGCTGGTCTGAGCCGGGTACTGGGTGATGACCTGCGTGCCGCCGTTGACCGGCTGGTTCAGGGTGAGACGGAGCTGCTGCTCGTTGTCCTCGATCAGCGCGTCCTTGACGTTGCCGCTGTTTATCTGGCTGAGCGCGACGGACGTGGGCACCTGGGTGTAGCCGCGGGTGTCGTCGAAGAGCACGCTGAACGTGAAATAGACCAGGATCGCGGCGAGGATCCAGATCAGCGGGTTGCGGAGCAGGCGCTTGCGGTCCATGCAGCTTCGGCCGTGGCGGCCTTCACCCTCCCTGGCGAGTTTCTCCGACGGAGACCCGGCGCAGCACACTGACCGGCCCTGAGTCCGCCAGGATAGCGGTCCTGAGCTCAAGCCGCGTCGTCGACGTCGATCGGTACGCCCCACTTGGGTACGTGCTGGTACAACGGCCGGAAGCGAATCCGTGTTCCCACCCCGCCATTCCCGGCAACCCGGGGTATCTCACGCAGAGCACCCTCGTTAAGTTGCCCGCGGTTGGTGATCAACATTGACCGCGCGGGCCGGCGACGGGGGAGTGCTCATGACGGTGCGGTTTCGTGGTGTCGCGGTAGGTGTCGCACTGGGCGCGATGGCGCTCGGCGCGTTCGTCGCACCAGCGGCATCCGCGGCACCGGAACCGGCCGAGTGGGCCCCCGCGGACACCGCGCTGATCCACCCCGGCGTCGTCACCGACACCATCGGCGGCGGGGCCTGTACCAGCAACTTCGTCTTCACAACCGGCGACAGGACGTTCCTCGGCCAAGCCGCGCACTGCGCCGGCACCGGCGAGGCCACGGAGACGAACGGGTGCGACTCCGGCAGCCTCCCGCTCGGCACGCCCGTCACGATCGAGGCAGCCGATGGCTCCGACCGCAGCGGCACACTCGCGTACAGCTCCTGGGTCACGATGCAGGAGAACGGGGAGACCGACCCCGACATCTGCGCCTACAACGACTTCGCACTGGTCGAGATCGCGCCCGAGGACGTGACGGACGTCAACCCGAGCATTCCCTTCTTCGGCGGGCCCACCGGGATGGACACGGACGGACTCAACACCGGTGAGCAGGTTTTCAGCTACGGAAACTCACCCTTGCGGGGCGGAATCACCGCGCTGAGCCCGAAGGCCGGGATCGCCGCCGCCGAGGCCGGGGGTGGCCGAAGCCACCAGGTCTACACGCTCACACCGGGCGTCCCCGGTGACTCCGGCAGTGCCTTCGTCGACGAGCAGGGCGACGCCGTCGGCATCCTGTCGACCCTCAACCTCGCTCCCCTGCCCGTCAGCAACGGAGTGAGCGACCTCGCAGGCGCGCTGGGGTACGCCAACGCCAACGGTGGTCTCGGCGACGTTCAGCTCGTGCTCGGCACCGAGCAGTTCAGCCCCGCCCGCGTGCCGGCCCGCGAGCTGGCCACGCCCGCCGGGCCACCGGTGGGGTGAGCGGCGGGCTCAGGCGTACACGGCGGGGTCGAGCGTGCCGATGAAGGGAAGATCGCGGTAACGCTCGGCGTAGTCGAGGCCGTAGCCCACGACGAACTCGTTGGGGATGTCGAAGCCCACGTACTTCACCGGGACGTCGACCTTCACCGCGTCCGGCTTGCGCAGGAGCGTGCACACCTGCAATGAGGCGGGCTGGCGCGACTCCAGGTTCTTGAGCAACCAGGACAGCGTCAGGCCCGAGTCGATGATGTCCTCGACGATCAGCACGTTGCGCCCCGCGATGTCGCGGTCGAGGTCCTTGAGGATGCGCACCACCCCGGAGGAGGAGGTGGCCGAGCCGTAGGAGGTGACGGCCATGAACTCGAGCTGCACCGGGAGCGGGAGCGCCCTGGCAAGGTCGGTCATGAACATGACGGCGCCCTTCAGGACCCCGACGAGCAGGAGGTCCGACCCCGCCTTCTCGGCTGCGTAGTCGGCCCCGATCTGGGCCGCCAGCTCCGCGATCTTGTCGCGGATCGCCTGTTCGGTGACCAGCGTCGTGGCGATGTCGCCGTCGTACACGCGGACGTCCTCCTGCAGGTATCGGGGAAGATCAGCCGGAATGCCAGCGGACCGGGCGCAGGAAGAGCCTGCCACGCTCCCGCACCAGCTCCAACCCACCAGGAAGGGCCACACCGCCACGATCCGGACCCTGACCTGCGAGGAGGTCGGCGGCACGCAACTGCGTATCGGTGAGGGTGGTCACCGATGAGCCCAGCAGCCACGAGCGCAGCACCCGCCTGCGCAGGGCGGGCGCCGCCGCCGTGAGCGGTTCGACGCGCAGCGCGTCGCCCTCCCGGATCTCGGCGAGCAACGCGGCCGCGAGCGCGTCCAACGTGTCGACGTCCTCGCGGAGCTGGGCCGCGGTGCGCGCGAGCGCGGCGGCCACACCTCCCGAGAGCACCTCCTCCAGCAGCGGCAGCACCTCGTGCCGCAGCCGCACCCGCGTGAACCTCGGGTCGATGTTGTGCGGGTCGTCCCACACCGGGAGGCCCCACGCCGCGCAGGCCGCGGCCGTGACGGACCGTCGCACCCCGAGGAACGGGCGCAACCACGGTGGGTCCCACTCCCGCATGCCGGCCAGCGACCGTGGCCCCGATCCCCGGCCCAGCCCGAGCAGCACCGTCTCGGCCTGGTCGTCGAGCGTGTGCCCGAGCAGGACCGGCGCGTCCGGGTGCGGGCGGGCGGCGCGGAGCGCGAGGTAGCGGGCCCGGCGCGCCGCCGCCTCCATGCCGCCGGGGCCGTCCACACGCACACGGTGCACCGACGCGACGGCCCCCATGTCGATCAGCCGATCCGCGGTCGCCGCCGCCAGCTCCGCCGAGCCTTCCTGCAAGCCGTGATCGACGACGGCCGCGTGCACGTCCCGCTTGTCCCGGACGGCCAGCGTGGCCGCGGCGAGTGCGAGCGAGTCGGCGCCACCTGAGCACGCCACCAGAAGCGGGGCGGCGCGGTACGCGGCGGGCAGCGACGCGAGCGCGGTACGGACGGCACGCCGGACCTCGGCCACCGCCGGGTCGACGCGCCGCTGTGCCCGCTCGGCCACCAGCCCCTCCTGCCCTCTCCGTCCGCCAGCACCCAAGGACCCCGGGCGCGAGTCTGCCGGAGGCGGACATACCTGCCATACCAACGGCACGTCGGTCCGGCCCATCGGACGAGGGACTAGCCGTGGATGCGACGCAGCCAGGCGCCCGGGTCGGCGAGCTCGGCGCGGGTCGGGAGGGTCTCCGGGCTCTCCCAGACCCGGTTGAAGCCGTCCATCCCGGCGGCGAGCACCACGTGCCGGGTGAAGGCGGAGCCCACCGCGTACTGGCGCACCTTCGCCTCCACGCCGAGCACGGCGCGCAGCACCCGGTCGACGATCCCGGTGCCGCGCCTGCGGGCGGTGAACCGGGAGCGGATGGTGGCCACGCTCGGCACCACGCCGGGGCCCGCGGCATCCATGACGTGGTCGGCGTGCCCTTCGAGCAGCGTGGTGAGAGCGAGCAGCCGGTCGAGCACGGCCCGCTGCTCAGGGCCCTGCAGGAGCTCCACGATCGCCAGCGAGTCGCCGCCCGTGGAGCGCACGGCGCGCAGCACCTCGGGGAGGCGGTCCAGCAGCACGATGCGGTCGTTGCTCTGCGTGACCGTGAGGAACCGGGCGACCTCGGCGGCGAAGTACGAGCGCAACCACGGCACGGCGGTGAACTGGAGCCGGTGGGTGGCCTCGTGCAGGCAGACCCAGAGGCCGAAGTCGGTGGCCGGCACGTCCAGTGCCTGCTGCGCGGCGTGCACGTTCGGCGCCACCAGTAGCAGCCGCCCATCGCCCATGGGGCCGCCGAACGGGTCGTACTGGCCGAGAACCCGGCCTCCCAGGTACGCGACGACGCCGCCGACCTGCAGGCCCGCGGTGCGGGCCGTCAGGGCGCGGGCGGCACGGGACACGGCGGGCAGTTGCGCGTCGGCGGTGAGTGCCGACATGCCGTGCACGGCTGCCGCGGCCCACGCCGGTCGGTCCACGACGTCGGCGGGCAGCAGTGGCAGGCCCTTTCCGAGGCCGGTGATCTCCCGGACGTGCCCCTCGGCGACGGCAGCATCCGACCGCAGCCGCGTGACGAGTTCCCTGGCCTCCTGGGGGGTGGCGTCCGGGCCGGGCTGCATGAGCCGGGTGGCGGTGCGCCGGGCCAGCTCCCAGTCCACGGGGAGGCCGCGCTCGGTGGAGCCGGCTGGACCGGGCTGCGATTGGTCTGGCTGGAGGGCATCGGTCACGTGCGGCACGTCACCCACGCTACGCAACGGACGCCCGGTACGCCCTGCTCGGCGACACCGAGTGCAGACCCTTCGAAGAAGCTGCGGCTGCGCTCAACGGCAGCCGCAGCGGCTCAGCTGCGCAGCCATGGCGTCGAGTTTCGGTCGCATGGTGGCGGGGCTCACGCCGTTGGACATCAACACGAAGACCAGCAGCCTCCCGTCGGTGTCGGAGACGACTCCCGCGAGGCTGGCGACGGCCGTGAGGGTGCCCGTCTTGGCCCGCACCACCCCACGGCCCGGCCCGGAGACCCCGGTGCGGCCGAACCGGCCCGCGAGGGTGCCGTCGGCGCCGGCGACCGGCAGGCCCGTGATGATGGGGCGCAGGAACTCGGTGTCGTCCGGACCGATGGCGGGCGCGGCGGCGGCGCTGAGCAGCTGCCCGAGCAGGCGGGCGGGCACGAGGTCCTCGGTGGACAACCCGCTCCCGTCGTGCATGACGGCGCCGGTCGGGTCGAAGCCCGCCTGGGCGAGCGCGGCGGCGGTCTCCTGCACGCCGCCGGTGAACGTCGGGGTGCCGTGGCGCGCGATCGCGATCTCCCTGGAGAAGACCTCGGCGAGCACGTTGTCGGAGTCGCGCAGCATCTGCTCGACGAGCACTGCGACGGGAGCCGATCGCACCGCTGCGACGGACTTCGCGCCCGCCGCGGCTGTGCCCTCTGCGACGTCGGAGGAGTCGACGCCCAGGTCCTGCGCCAGCGCCCGGCCGGCAGCCATCGCGGGATCGGGGACGCGGGGCCCTTCGGTCAGCTTCGGATTGATCCGGCCACCGTCGACCATGAGCGGCTCGATCGGGGTGATGAAGCCGGCGGCCACGTCCGCGGGGTCCCAGCCCTCGGCCATCGTCGGTCCCTGGTAGCGACTCGTGTCGACGAGCACCTGGGTGATCGGGCCGGGCACCGCCTTCTTGACCGCGGCGGCGAGGTCGGACATCCGCGGGGCGTCCGGGTACACGCTCTCCTGACCAGGGGGCAGCGTGGTGAGGGTGGGGTCTCCACCGCCGACGAGCACCACGGTGCCGGGCTGCGGCCCCTGCACCACGCGCGTGACGAACCTGTCGGTGGGGTTGAACGTGAGCAGTGCGGCGGCCGCGGTGAGCAGCTTGCCGGTGGAGCCGGGGGTCAGCGTGACCTCCGGCGTGTGCTGCCAGATGGTCTGCCCGGTGGCCGGATCGACGACGATGCCGGTGAACTTCCCCGGCAGGGCTTCGGCAGCGCCGTCCAGCACAGCAGCCACCCCGGCTGCGGTGGGCCGGGGCGCGTCGCCCTGGAGCGGCTGGAGCATCGGCAGCGGCGAGGACGGCAGGACGGTCTCGGCGGTCTGGGACAGACCGAGCCGGTGCACGATGATGGGGCCGGTGAGCGCCACCGCGCTACCGGACGCGGCGAGGACGGCGAGCACCACGAGGACTATCAAGCTGCGTCGCGCCCCGCTACCGGACACACGCAGTCTGTCACCGATCCGCCGCCCGAAGCCCATGCCCCTCCTTCCCCCTCGCAGTGGCACAACAGCACAGGTCGGCCGGTCACGAGTGGGCCGACGCGGTCCCCCACACTAGAGGCAGGCGCCGGAGCCGGTCGCCCGACCGGCATCGGCTCCGTCAATGCCCGCTTCTGAACAGCAGGAGAGTGCTGTGGACTTCGACGTAACGATTGAGATCCCCAAGGGGGGTCGCAACAAGTACGAGGTGGACCACCGGACCGGACGGATCCGGCTGGACCGGACCCTCTTCACCGCCACTCAGTACCCCGCCGACTACGGGTTCATCGAGGACAGCCTCGGCGAGGACGGCGACCCGCTCGACGCGTTGGTGCTGGTACAGGAGCCGACCTTCCCTGGTTGCCTGATCCGTGCGCGCGCCATCGGCATGTTCCGGATGAAGGACGAGAAGGGCGGGGACGACAAGGTCCTCTGCGTCCCGAGCGACGACCCACGCCAGGAGCACCTGCGCGACATCCACCACCTGCCCGAGTTCGACCGGGCGGAGATCCAGCACTTCTTCGAGATCTACAAGACGCTGGAGCCGGGCAAGAGCGTCGAGGGCGCCACCTGGGTGGGCCGCGCCGACGCCGAGCGGGAGATCAAGACCTCATGGCAGCGGGCGAAGGACGCGGCCGAGCACGAGAACGAGCACTGACCAGCTCCCCGATCGAGGCGGCCGCTCCCTTGCCCGGTCTCGGGCACCGCCGCCCGTTGTTCAGTGCCGGTCCCTCGCTGCGCGCCCGGCGTCCGGAACCGCGGCTTCCGCGGGGAGGACGACGGGCGTAGCCGAAGGCCCCAAGGCGGCCACGGGAGGCGCTTCCTCACCGCGCCGGGCATCGATGCCCGACTGAGCGCGCAACGGCACCTCCTTGAGCGTGACCACGGCGACGAGGCCGATCACGAGCACCGCCGAGGCCGCGACGAACACCACGCTCATGGACTCCGCGAATCCGTCGAGGATCGGCCGGCTCACCACGGGGTCGGCCGACGAGAGGAACGACGAGTCGTCGAGCGACAGCTCGGCACGGCCCTCCACCGCGTCGAGGATCGGTGCGTTCGCCGGGTTGGCGGCAACCCCGGGATCAGCGACGGCTCCGCGGAACTGCGGAGTGGCGGACGCGGCCCGGAGGTTGTCGGCCACCCGGTCGCCGAGCTGGGCGAACAGGACAGAGAGGAACACCGCCGTGCCCAGCGTGCCGCCCATCTGCCGGAAGAAGGTGGCGGAGGCGGTGGCGACGCCCATGTCCTGCGGCGGCATCGCGTTCTGCACGGCCAGGGTGAGCGGTTGCATGACCGCGCCGAGCCCCCAGCCGAACACCAGCATGATCACCGCCGTGCGCCAGTAGGGCGTGGCGACGTCCACTCGTGAGAGCACTGCGGATCCGGCGATCATCAGCGAGATCCCGATGACCGGCCACACCTTGTACCGGCCGGTGCGCGAGATGAACTGGCCGGAGAACACCGACATCGACATGATGCCGAGCACGAGCGGCACGGTCTGCAGCCCGGCCTGGGTCGGCGACGACCCCTTGACGATCTGCAGGTACAGCGGGAGCACCGCGAGCACACCGAACATGCCCGTGCCGGCGATGAACGAGGCCACGACGCCCGATCGGAAGACGCCGTTGCGGAAGAACCGCAGCGGCAGCAGCGCGTCGTCGCCCATCCATCGCTCGATCACCACGAACGCGCCGAGCCCGGCCACTCCGATCACGACGCACGCCAGGGCGGGCAGCGACGCCCATCCCCATGACCGCCCCTGCTCGGCGACGATCAGCAGCGGGACGAGCCCGACGGTGAGCGCGAGCGCGCCCGGCCAGTCGATGCGGTGTTCCCGCGGGGTGTGCGGGACGTTCAGCACCTTCGTCACGACGATCAGCGCGACGATGCCGAGCGGGACGTTGATGAGGAAGACCCACCGCCACCCGGTGATGCCCAGGATCTCCGCGTGCCCGGCAAGGAACCCCCCGGCCACCGGCCCGAGCACGCTGGATGTGCCGAAGACGCCCACGAACCAGCCCTGGTAACGGGCCCGTTCCCGGGGCGCCACGACGTCGCCGATGATCGTCAGAGCCAGCGAGAACAACCCGCCTGCCCCGAGCCCCTGAATCCCGCGGAAGGCCGCGAGCTGGAGCATCGATGTGGCGAAGGTGCACGCCACCGAACCGACGACGAAGATCGATATCGCGGTGAGGAACAGCGGCTTACGTCCGAAGAGATCCGAGAGCTTGCCGTAGAGCGGCGTGGTGATCGTGGCCGTGATCAGGTACGCGGTGGTGGCCCAGGCCTGCAGGCTGAGGCCGTCGAGGTCGTCGGCGATCGTCCTGATCGCGGTGGCCACGATCGTCTGGTCGAGCGCCGCGAGGAACATCCCGAGCATCAGCCCGGCGAAGATCGTCAGGATCTGCCGATGGGTGAGCGCGCCCCCGTCCAGGGCGGCGGACCGAGCGCCTGCCGGATCAGCTGGGGGCTCGGTCATGCGGGCCTCTCAGGAGCGCACGGCCGCTGCATCGATCGTGGCGGCGGCAGCAGCCTCGGCCGACCGGAGCATCGAGTTCTCGAAGTCGCTGGTGAACCGCGCCAGCAGCTCGGCGAGCGCGTGCCGGTCGTCCGGGGACCATCCCGCAAGCATCTCGGCGATCCGCTCGTTGCGCAGGCGCCGGTTCTCCTCGAACACCCGTCTGCCCTCGTCGGTGGCAGCCAGCAGCGTCGCTCGCCCGTCCACCGGGTCGGCGGTGCGCTCGACCAGGCCGAGACGTACGAGGTGGCCGATCTGGCGGCTGATGGTGGACGGGTCGGAGTGCACGGCCTCCGCGAGCGACCCGGCGCGGCGCGGCCCGTCGTTCACCAGGTGGACGAGCAGGTGGTACGTGGCCCGCTCCACCGCGTCGGGGTGCTCGGCCTGGTACTGCACCTGCTTGCGCTCTATCAGCCGGACCAGCCGAATGAGCTGGCTGCCGACCTCGTCGGCGATGACGAGCTCGTCGTCGAACGGCACGGCTGGGCCCCCTGAGGAGATTGTCGGCTTGCATGTGTCACGCAACAGCTTGACTCATGCAAGGATGTACCGGCCGTCCGGCTTCGGCAACCTGCACACGTGTGACGTGGGCCGTGCTGTGAGAAGACGCGACCTCAGGCGACCCGCTCGAACACCGCGGCCAGGCCCTGGCCCCCGCCGATGCACATCGTCTCGAGGCCGTAACGGACCTCACGACGGGTCATCTCCCGCGTGAGCGTGGCGAGGATCCGGCCGCCGGTGGCCCCCACCGGGTGGCCGAGCGAGATGCCCGAGCCGTTGACGTTGAGCCGATCGAAGTCCTCCGGCGCGAGCTTCCACTCACGGGTGCACGCCAGCACCTGAGCGGCGAACGCCTCGTTCAGCTCGATCAGATCCATGTCGGCCAGCGTGAGCTCGGCCGCGTCCATCGCCTTCGCGACAGCCGGAACTGGCCCGATCCCCATCGTGGCGGGCGCCACGCCGCCCACCCCCCACGAGACCAGCCGCACGAGCGGCCGCAGGCCGAGCTCCTCGGCCTTCGCCGGGTGCGTGACCACGCAGATCGACGCGCCGTCGTTCTGTCCGCTGGCGTTACCCGCGGTGACGGTGGCCTCGGGATCGTCGCGGCCGAGCACCGGGCGCAGCGTCGCCAGCTTCTCCACCGACGAGTCCGGACGGATGTGCTCGTCGGTGTCCACTGTGACGACTGCGGGGCCGCCCTTGCGACCCTTCACCGTGACCGGGACGATCTCGTCGGCGAAGCGCCCGGCCTCACGCGCTGCTGCGGCGCGCTGGTGCGAGCGGACGGCGAACTCGTCCTGCTCCTCACGCGGGATGGAGTACTCGCGGCGCAGGTTCTCCGCGGTCTCGAGCATGCCGCCGGGCACCGGGAAGTTGATCCCTCCGGCCGTGACCCGGCCACGGGCGAGCGAGTCGTGCAGCATCACGCCGGGGCCGCCCTTGGCGCCCCAGCGCATGGACGTGGAGTAGAACGACGCTCCGGACATCGACTCCGCGCCGCCCGCCAGCACCACCTCCGACGCGCCTGCCTGTACCTGCATCGCCGCGTACAGCACGGCCTGCAGCCCGGAGCCGCAGCGCCGGTCGATCTGCAGCCCCGTGACGGTGACGGGCAGGCCGGCGTCCAGCGCGGCGACACGGCCGATCGCCGGGGCGTCCATCGTGGGGTAGCAGTGCCCGAGCAGGACGTCGTCCACGGCGTCCGGTGGGAGTCCGGTGCGATCCAGCAGGCCCCGGATCACGGTGGCCGCCAGCTCGTGGGCGGGCACGTCCCGCAACGAGCCGCCGAAGCCGCCCACCGGTGTCCGCAGCGGCTCGCAGATGACCGCTTCGCGCATCAGGTCGTCTCCCTCGTCGTCCTGTCGTACCGCTTGACTGATCTTGCCGATCGAGTCCTACACGTACTGGCGGGTCAACCACTCGGCCACGAGCGCGGGCCGCTCGGACCCCTCGATCTCCACCGTGACCTTGTTGGTGAGCTGGACCCCTCCGGCCACGTCGGCGACATCGATCAGCTCGATGCTCCCCCGGACCTTGCTCCCGACGGGCACCGGCGAGGTGAACCTCACCTTGTTCAGTCCGTAGTTGATGCCCATCTTCGTGTTCTCGATCCGATAGATCTGCGAGACCAGCACGGGCAGGAGCGAGAGCGTGAGGAAGCCGTGCGCGATCGTGGTGCCGAACTGGCCGGCCTTCGCGCGCTCCTCGTCGACGTGGATCCACTGGTGGTCGCCGGTCGCGTCGGCGAAGGTGTTGATCTGGGTCTGGTCGATCGTGACCCAGTCGCTCACCCCCAGCTGGGTGCCCACCGAGGCGCGCAGCTCGTCGACGCCGTTGAAGACTCGCATCGTCACTCCTGATCTCGTACTCCGCTGATCCACCGTGGCACAGGCGGATCTCGACCCGCCGATCCACCCTGCCACACCCGGCTGGGTGGTTCGCCCTGCTCCGAGCGGGTACGCGCCTATACGTCGGCATCATCGGCAGGGACGGGACGTGATGGGGACCGCAACGGAGAGGACGACGCCCCCGAGACCCGATGGCGCATGGCACGAAGCGGTGCCGTACTCCTCCGCTGCTCACCTCGTCGAACGGTTGGCTCCACGGGTCGCGGCCGCCGTGTCGGCAGGAGATCCGGTCGTCGCGGTGCTGGACGAGCCCACCTGCGTGTCTCTGCGCCGCGCGCTCGGGAGCGACTCCGCCGAGGTGGATTTCCAGGACCCGTTCGAGGTGCACAGGATGCCGGCGTTCACCGTGGCCGTGCGGTGGGCCAGGACGAGCAGGCGGATCACCAATCCGGGCGGTCGTGCGCTGGTCGTGAGCCAGCAGATGGAGGTCGACCGCGGACCTCTCCATTGGGCTCGGTTGGACATCGGGGTGAACGTGGCCACCGCCGGGCTGCCGATCACGGTGCTGTGCCCCGTCGATCACGACGTCGCGGACCTGCCCACGGTGGAGGACACCCATCCGCTCGTTGCCACGGCCGACGGTCCCGAGCCCAGCAAGCGCTACCGGCAACCGGAGGAGTCGGTGGTGGACTACCCACCGCCACCGCCACCCGGCCTCGGTCCGCCGGCCGCGGAGCTCTCCTTCGGACAGGACGACCTGATCGATCTGCGCCGCCTGGTCCTCCGGGTCGCCGTGATGGCCGGTCTCGACGCCGACCGCGGCGCCGATCTCGTGCTCGCCGTGAACGAACTGGCCTCGAACAGCGTGGAGCACGGAGCGGGGCGCGGACGGCTGCGGATGTGGAACGGGCCCGACGTCGTGGCCGAGGTCGCCGATCACGGCCGGATGAGCGTGCCGTTCCCCGGTATGACGATCCCGCCCCCGGACGGCGCCCGCGGCCGTGGCCTGTGGCTCGCCTCGGAGCTGGCCGACACGCTCGAGGTGTGGAGCGAGCCCGGCGACACCGTCATCCGGGTGCAGATGCGCGTCTGACGAGCCGGATCACGAAGCCGCGGCGAACCGGGCAGAACGTCGACGCGCGGGGCCGTGAGGTTCACCATGTCGAGGTGGACACGGTTGCGCGCTTCGCCGAGCTGGTCGGCCGGCCCGACCCGCCGTTGGACCGTGCCGCGCTCGCACTTGCCGCAGGTGCGGACGCCGACCTGGACACCGGACGCTGGCTGCGCGAGCTGGACCGCCTCGCCGAAGGCGTCACCTCGCTCGACGCGCTGGTGGACCGGTTGTTCGTCCAGGAGGGGTTTGCCGGCAACGTCGGGGATTACCACGATCCGCGCAACTCGCTGCTCCACCACGTCCTGGAGCGCAGGCTGGGCATACCGATCACGCTGGCCGTGGTCACGATCGAGGTCGGCAGGCGGGCCGGGATCGCGCTGGAAGGCGTGGGCATGCCCGGGCACTTCCTCGTGCGGGCGATCGACTCGCAGGTCCTCCTCGACGTGTTCCACGGCGGTGTCGAGCTCGACGACGCCGCGGCCGAGGCCCTGTTCCGCACGGCGTCGGGGGCGGGCCCCGAGGTGCCGTTCGGGCCGCACCTGCTGGCCACCGCCGCGACGCCGTCGATCCTGCTGCGGATGCTCGAGAACCTCCGCCTGGTCTACCGGGCCCGGCGGCGTCCGGACGACCTGGAATGGGTGGTGCGGATGCGGCTCGCCCTACCCGGCGCCGGGCTCCCCGACCTGCTCGAGCTGGCCGGCGCGCTGGGCGACCAGGCCCGCTGGATCGACGGGGCCCGCGTGCTGGAGGAACAGCTCCCGGAGGCACCGCCGGAGCGGGCCGAGCTGCTGCGCACCGCGGCCCGCGCCCTGCGCGCCCGCCTGAACTGAGCCGACGCTCGTATCAACGTTCAGGATGACGCTCCGTAGCAGGTGGCGATCGCGGCAGCGCGGTTGCGCAGGGCGGTGCGCAACCACTGCGGGGTCAGGGCTTCCGCGCTCGTGGCGAGCTGCCACAGCGCCCATTCGGCGTGTCGCGGATCGCTGAAGGTCACCTCCAGTCGCAGCCAGCCGTCCGCGTCGGGTTCCTCGGTGCGGACGGCCAGCACGGTCCGCAGCAGCTCCTCCCGCCGTGCCGCGTTCACCCGTACCAGCACGGTGACCTGGTCGCCGCCCGTCCGAAACTGCGTGCTGCGTTCCTGCCAGGCCCGGTCCAGATCGACCCGGTCCGGTCGCTGTGCGGGTTCGGTGAGTTCCTCGGCGGCCAAGATCCGGGACAGCCGGTAGGTGCGGTCCGCGCCGAGTTTCGTGGCCAGCAAGTAGCCGTGGTCGCGTACCGTGACCAGGCCGATCGGGTCCACCGTGCGCCACTTCGGGGTCTGGTCCACGGCTGCGTAGTGGATGCGCAGCTTGTGTCCGGCGAACACCGCGCGCCGGACCTCGCTCACTATGGTGTCGGGCACCTCCTCAGCGATCAGCCGGCGCGAGAGGAGGTCGGTCTCCGGGTCGATGAGCAATCGTCGGGCCGCGCCGGCCGCGGTGGTCCGATAGCTTTCGGGTAGCGCGTCAACCACCTTGCGCATGGCCGAAGCGAGCGCCGAGCCGAGGCCGAATGCCTGCGCGCCGCGCCGCGATCCGGCGACCAGCAGGGCAAGTGCTTCGTCGTGGTTCAGTCCGGTGAGCTCGGTCTGGAAGCCGGGCAGCAATGCGAAGCCGCCGTGCCTGCCGCGTTCGGCGTAGACCGGGATGCCGGCAGCGGACAGCGCCTCGATGTCGCGCAGCACGGTGCGCGTGGATACCTCCAGCTCGCGGGCCAGCGTGGCCGCGGACAACCGACCGTGCCGGCGCAGCAGCAGCACGAGCGACACCAATCGGTCGGCGCGCATACAGGGACTTTATCGGAATACACGACACAGGATGTCGTGTATTTGTTGCGAGGCTCATCAGCATGACAAGCAAGACAGTGGCCACTGAGCCGAACGACCTGGGCAAGCACTTCATCGAGCGCGGCAACGCGGGCGACGTCGACGGGCTGGTGGCGTTGTACGAGCCGAACGCCGTGCTGGCGTTTCCACCGGGCAACCTTGCGACCGGACATGCGGAGATCCGCAAGGTGTACGAGCAGTTCGTGGCGGCCGCGCCGGTGCTCTCGCCGGGTAGGCAGCATCCAGCGCTGGTGAGCGGCGACCTGGCGCTCACGGTGTCCACGCTGACCACCGGTGAGGTGACCGTCGAGATCGCCCGCCGCCAGCCGGACGGGTCGTGGCTCTGGGTCGTGGACCAGCCGGTACTCGTGCCGTAGCGGGGCGGTGAGCTTGCCCGATCAGCCGGAGATCGCCAGCGGTCGGATGCCCCAGCTCCCGGTCCACGTCTCGCCCGGCTCGACGACGAGCAGCCCTGTTCCGGAGTTCAGCGCGTCGGGAGGGCAGGTCATCGGCTCGACGGCGACCGCGCGGCCCCGCCCGGGGTGGTCGTCGGGGGTGAAGACCTGCACCCAGGCGAAGTCGGGATCGGCCCACAGCTCGACGCCCGCGGTGCGTCCGGTCAGCCGGTGGCGCACCACCGTGTCCCCGTCGGCAGGAGCGCAGTCGCCGAAGGCGTGGTCGAGCTCACGGCCGCGAAGTGGCCGGCCCGCCCGGAAGTCGAGATCGCCATCGGCGGGCACGGCCGGGCCCGTGGGCAGGCCTCCGTCCAGCGGGAGTGTCGAGGCGGCCGCCAGCGTGAGCACGCAGTCGTCGGTGGCCTCGTCCCCCGCCCGCAGGTACGGGTGCGCCCCGACACCGAACGGGACCGGATCGGCCCCCACGTTGCGCACGCGGTGGGTGACGGTGAGCCCGTCCGCTCGCACGGCGAACCGCACGCTGGTGTCGAGCGGCACCGGCCAGCCCGGCTGAGGAGCGACCACGGCGTGCAGCGTGACGGTGTCCGGCGTGAGCTCACCCGTGCGGTAGAAGGCGTGGCGGAGCAGCCCGTGGATCGCGTTACCTGCCGCGGGCTCGCTCAGCGATAGCTGCTGAGGCTGCCCGTTCCACGTCCAACGCCCGTGCGCGGTGCGGTTGGGCCACGGGACGAGGACGTTGCCGGACCCGCGTGGCGGGCGCGCCGACTCGTCGAACGTCTCGATGTACGGGCGACCGTCCGACTCGAAGGCCCGCAGGCCCGCACCGACCTCGGTGACGACCGCGCGGACGTCGCCGGAGCGGATCTCGAACTGCTCGCCCGTGGGGGGCATGGGAATGCGGGTGACCACTGGCGGAGCCTACGTCCGTGGCGGCGGGGACCGGTGCGGGTCACGGGCGCGTCGCCCTCAGGTCACCTTCCTCCCTTACGGTGAACTGGTGGCCCATTCGCGACGTCTCCGTGCCCTGATCACCAACGACGACGGCATCGACTCCCCCGGGCTACACGCGCTCGCCGACGGAGCGCGTGCCGCCGGGTTCGAGGTGGTCATCGCCGCGCCACACGTCGACGCCAGCGGTGTCGGTGGGTCGGTGCTCTCGATCCGTGACGGCAACCGCACCCGCGTACACAGCCGGGAGCTCGCCGGCCTGCCCGGCGTGCCGGCCTACGCGGTGGAGGGGCACCCGGCGTTCATCGTGCACTCGGCCGGGCGCGGCTGGCTGGACCCGGAGCCGGATGTCGTGCTGTCCGGCATCAACCTCGGGGCCAACCTCGGTCACGCGGTGCTGCACTCCGGCACGGTGAACGCGGTGCTGGCCGGGTTGATGCACGGGTGGCGCGGGCTGGCCGTGTCACTGGACCTCACCGACCCGGCACCGGAGAACCCCCACTGGGACACCGTGCTGCATCTCCTGCCCGAGGTGCTCGACGTGCTGCTCGCCGCTCCGGACCCCGCCGCCCTGTCGCTGAACGTGCCCAACCTGCCCATCGCCGAGGTCGGAGAGCTGCGTGAAGCCGGGCTCTCGACGTTCGGCACGGTCCAGGTGCGCGTCGACCACCGCAGCGGGGAGCACGGCGAGGTGCTGCACTCCGAGTCGGCGAAGATGTCGACGCCGCTGGAACCGGGTAGGGACGCGGCGCTGCTGGCGGCGGGCCACCCGACCCTCACAGAGTTGGTCGGCGTGACCGATCGGCCGGGAGTGCTGGACCGGGTGGCTCCGAGCAGGCGAGCAGGCTAGGGCCTGGGACGAGCGGCGCCCTCGTCCGCCAGGTCCGGGCAGAGGGCCCGTTCGGTCAGGCTCCGGTGCGCAGGCTCAGTGCTCGTCGGAGCCGGTCAGCTCGTTCTCGAGCCGGTCGGCCACCTCGACCACCACGCGGAACGAGCGGTCGAAGCCGTCGAGCGCGGTGTCGGCCAGCGGGATCGAGTGGCGGAAGAGCACCACTCCGTCGGTGGCGACGGCACCACCGGCGATCGACTCACCCGCGAGCATGAGCAGCCGGGGGAGGTCCAGGTCGGCGGCCCGCCCGATCGGCGACGTGATCTGGGCCCACTGGTGGGAGTCCTCTCCGCTCGCCAGCCGCACCACGACGAGCTGGGTGCGCTCGCCCGACGTGGGCAGGTTGAACCACAGCTCGTCCTCGACCTGCCGCATGATCTCGTAGCGCACGCGGACGAAGGACACCAGATCGTCCCAGCTGGCCACCACGCCACCTTCCCCTCGGGTCGTGCGGACCGTACCGTGCTCAGCCTCTCAGCTGGTCGACCGGCGCCCAGTCGTCGGTGAGAACTTGGGCACCGGCGGCGAAGTTGCGGGCGGCGTCGTCGCCGAGCACCGAGTTCGGCTCGCCGTGAGCGGCGGCGTGGGCGGCCATCGCGGTGGCGTCGAGCGGCCGGTCGGATGCGACGATCACGGCGTTGCCCCCGCCGCCCGGCGCGAGCTGATCCGGCCGCACCAGGAGTGCGACGTGCGGGAACCGGCTCGCGACGGTGGCCATCTCGGCGGCGAGCAGGTGCCACGGCTGGTCGTCGATCACGTTCAGCACGAAGACACCGTCGATGCGCAGCACCCGGTTCACATCGCCCATGAACTCGGCCGTGGCGAGATGCCACGGCACCGACCGCTCGCCGAACGCGTCGCCCACCACGACGTCCGCGGACGCCGTCGGCACGCTCGCCAGCGACGTTCTGGCGTCCCCGATCTGCACCGACGTGCCGGGGATGGAGTCGACGTCCAGCTCGCGACGGGCCAGCTCGACCACGCCTGCGTCCACCTCGAGCACGGTGGAGGTGCTGCCCGGACGGGTGGCGGCGAGCCAGCGGGGCATCGTGAACCCGCCCCCACCGAGGTGCACCGTCTGAAGCGCCCCCCTGCCAGGGAACGCCGCGTCGATCGCGTCGGCGAAGCGCTGGGTGTAGGCGAACTGCAGGCGGGTGGGGTCGGAGAGGTCGACAGCCGAGTGGCGAAGATCGTCGAGCACGAGTATGCGGGTGTTCGGATCCCCGGGTTCGGTCTCGACACGGGCGCAGTAGTAGACGGTGTCGACGTCGCAGCGCCCGGGCACGACCACCAGCAGCGCGCCTGCCACCGCCGTCGCGACGGCCACCCCCGCGACCGCGGTCCGCGTGCGAACTGTGGCCGTGACCGCCGACAGCGTCAGACAGGCCCCCGCCGTGACCAGCAGGATCACCGTGGTCGGCAGCAACGACACCAGCACGAACCCTGTGAGGAACACCCCAGCCAGTGACCCGAGTGTGCCGGCCGCCGACAGCCGGCCGATCACCGCGCCCGATCCGTCCACGCTCGACAGGCAAGCCCGGGTGACGGCAGGCGTCACCATCGCCAGTGCGGTGACCGACACCAGCGTCGACACCGCGACCAGCACCACCGCCGCGTACGGGCCCGGTCCGAGCCCCGGGCCCAGGAGCCGGATCAGCGGGCGCACCACGAGCACGCCCAGCCCGCCGACGGCCAGTGCACCGGCGGCGACCCGGCGCGGTGGCAGCACGTCGGACCAGCGGCCACCGAGTGACGCACCGGCCGCGATCCCGGCCAGCGCCACACCGATCACGGCCGTGGTGGACTCGATGGTCAGACCGACGTAAGGCGCCACGAGCCGGGTGGAGAGTGTCTCCACCACCAAGATTGCGGCACCGCTCACAATCACGACTATCCGGGCGAACAGGGCGTTCACCCCACCATCCTCCGGTGGGCGACCCCGATGGCGCCAGCGGGGTGCTACAGACCGAGCTGTCGGGCGATCAACATCCGTTGAACCTCGGAGGTGCCTTCGCCGATCTCCAAGATCTTCGCATCACGGTAGAAGCGGCCCACCGGATACTCGTTCATGAACCCGTAGCCCCCGAAGACCTGCGTGGCGTCGCGGGCGTTGTCCATCGCCGCGTTCGAGGCCACCAGCTTCGCGATCGCCGCCTCCTTCTTGAACGGCTCGCCTGCCAGCATCTTCGCCGCCGCCGCGTAGTACGCCAGCCGTGCGGTGTGCGCCCGCGCCTCCATGTCGGCGATCTTGAACTGGATGGCCTGGTAGCTGCCGATCGGCCTGCCGAACGCCTCACGCTCGTGTGCGTAGCGCACCGACTCGTCCACACAGCCCTGCGCGAGCCCGACCGACAACGCCGCGATCGCGATGCGGCCCTCGTCGAGGATCGAGAGGAACTGGGCGTAGCCGCGCCCCCGCTGCCCGAGGAGGTTGCCCGCAGGCACCCGGCAGTCGTCGAAGAAGAGCTCGCGGGTGTCGGAGGCCGACCAGCCGACCTTCGAGTACTTCTGCGACACCCGGAATCCCGGTGTGCCGGCCGGAACCATGATCGCCGAGATCTCCCGGCGCCCGGCTGCGTCCGTGCCACCCGTGATCGCGGTGACCGTGACGACCGAGGTGATGTCGGTGCCGGAGTTGGTGATGAAGGCCTTCGAGCCGTTGATCACCCACTCGTCGCCGTCGAGCCGGGCGGTGGTGCGGGTGGCGCCTGCGTCCGAGCCGCCGCCCGGTTCGGTCAGCCCGAACGCGCCGAGCCGCTCTCCGGCGACGAGCGCGGGCAACCACTCCCGCTTCTGCTCCTCGGAGCCGAACCGGTAGATCGGCATCGCCCCCAGCGACACCCCGGCCTCCAGGGTGATCGCCACCGACGAGTCGACGCGGGCGAGCTCCTCCAGCGCGAGGCACAGGGCGAAGTAGTCCCCGCCCATGCCGCCGTGCTCCTCGTCGAAGGGCAGGCCGAACAGGCCCATCGCGCCCATCTTCGCCACGATCTCGTACGGGAACTCGCCACGCTCGTAGAACTCCCCGATGACCGGCGCCACCTCCTTGCGCGCGAAGTCCTCGACGGTGGCCCGCAGCGTCTCGTGCTCGCCGCTCAACGTGAGGTCCATGTCATTCCTCCTCGGTGCCGGGTTCGACGATCAGGAGCGCGGCGTCGCGCGCCACGGTGGTGCCGGTGCGGACCCGCAGCTCGCGGACCACCCCGTCGACGGGCGCGGTGAGGACGTGCTCCATCTTCATGGCCTCCACCACCACGAGCCGCTGGCCCGCGCGCACCTGCTGGCCCTCGGTGACCTCGACGACGGTGACGGTGCCGGGCATCGGGGAGAGGACAGGGCCGCCGGCGCCCTCATCGGCCATGGCCGCCGCGTCGAGGGGGGCCTGCTCACGGACGCCCCAGGCGAGCCCGTCACGGCCGATCCACAACGTGCTGTCGGCAGGGGCACCGGGGCGGGCCCCGCCGACGACGCAGTGGTAGCGACGGGTGACGCCGTCCACCGTCACTTCGAGATCAGGCGACCCCGGGGCGCGACGGGCCCGCAGACCGACCGGGGGGTCGTCGCCGACGACGCACTCTGCCGCCGCCGCGCGCCCTCGCACCCGCACGACGACGGGCTCGTGCCCGGACACCAGCATCTGCCACGTGGTCCAGGCGGGGTCGCCGACGCGCCAGCCACCGGGCACGTCGAACGGGTCCACCACCGGCCCCGCGGGTTCGAGCGCGAGCATCGCGTGGGCCGCGGTGGCGGCCAGCACGTCGGCGGGCAGCTCCGACGTGGTCCACGCGGTGCCGCGGCGGCCGACGAGGCCGGTGTCCAGCCGCGCCGCACGGACGTCGTCGTCGGCGAGGAGGGCCCGCAGGAATCCGACGTTGGTGTCGAGACCGAGCAGCACGGTGTCGCGCAGCGCGGCGTCCAGGCGACGCAGGGCCTCGGCCCGGTCGCTGCCGTGGGCGATGACCTTGGCGAGCATCGGGTCGTAGTCCGAGCCGACGACGAACCCCTCCGCCACACCCGAGTCGACCCGCACCCCCGGCCCCTGCGGTTCGTGCAGCGCGAGGATCCGGCCGCCCGTCGGCAGGAATCCCGAGGCCGGGTCCTCGGCATAGACCCGCGCCTCCACGGCGTGCCCGGTGAGGCGCACGTCCTCCTGCCCGATCGGCAGCGGCTCGCCCGCGGCCACCCGCAGCTGCAGCTCCACGAGGTCGAGCCCCGTGACCATCTCGGTGACCGGGTGCTCCACCTGGAGCCGGGTGTTCATCTCCATGAAGTAGAAGGCCCCGTTCGAGGCGAGATCGCCGTCGGCCCGGTCGCCCTCCACGATGAACTCCACCGTGCCCGCGCCGGTGTAGCCCACCGCGCGGGCCGCCTCGACCGCCGCTGCGCCCATCGCGGCGCGTTGCGTCTCGCCGAGCAGCGCCGACGGCGCCTCCTCCACGATCTTCTGGTGGCGCCGCTGCAGGCTGCACTCGCGCTCACCGAGATGGATGACGTTGCCGTGCGTGTCGGCCATGACCTGGATCTCGATGTGCCGGGGAGTGCTCACGAGCCGCTCGACGAGCAGCGTGTCGTCGCCGAAGGATCCGCGAGCCTCGCGCCGGGCCGTCGCGATGGCGTCGGCGAGCTGGTCGGGACGGTGCACCTCGTGCATGCCCTTGCCGCCACCGCCCGCGCTGGGTTTGAGCAGCACCGGGTACCCGATCTGCTCGACGGCCGCCGTCAGGTCGTCGTCGGAGAGGCCTGCGCCGTCCGAGCCCGGGACGACGGGCACGCCCGCCTTGGCGACGGTCTGCTTGGCGCGGATCTTGTCGCCCATCGCCTCGATCGCGCTGGCCGGTGGCCCGACGAACGTGATGCCGGCCTCGTCGCAGGCCGCGGCGAAGGCGGTGTTCTCGCTCAGGAACCCGTAGCCGGGGTGGATGGCCTGCGCACCCGTGGACCGCGCGGCCTCGATCACCGCCGGGATCGACAGGTAGCTCTGCGCGGCGGGTGCCGGCCCGATCCGGACGGCGACGTCGGCCAGCGCGACGTGGGGAGCGTCGGCGTCGGCATCGGAGTACACGGCGACGGAACGCACGCCGAGCCGCCACAACGTGCGCAGCACGCGCACGGCGATCTCACCCCGGTTCGCGACGAGCACGGTGTCAAACACGCGCAGCCTTCCTGCTGGTCGGGGAAGTCACATCCGGAAGACGCCGAAATGCGGCGTCTCGAGGGGGGCGTTGGCCGCGGCGCTCAGCGCCAGGCCCAGTACCGTTCTCGTGTCGAGCGGGTCGATCACGCCGTCGTCCCAGATCCGTGCCGTGGAGTAGTACGGGTGGCCCTGGTGCTCGTACTGGGCGCGAATGCGCTCCTTGAAGGACTCCTCGGACTCGCCGTTCCCGTCGCCGCGCACGGCGGAGAGCACGGTGGCCGCCTGCTCGCCGCCCATCACCGAGATACGCGCATTGGGCCACATGAAGAGGAACCTCGGTGAATAGGCCCGCCCGCACATCGAGTAGTTCCCCGCTCCGAAGGAGCCACCGATGATCACGGTGAATTTCGGGACCCGCGTGGAGGCGACGGCCGTCACCATCTTCGCCCCGTTCTTCGCGATGCCACCGGCCTCGTACTCGCGGCCGACCATGAAGCCCGAGATGTTCTGGAGAAACACCAGCGGGACACCGCGCTGGTCGCACAGCTCGATGAAGTGCGCGCCCTTGAGCGCCGACTCGGAGAACAGGATCCCGTTGTTCGCGACGATTCCGACGGGGTGCCCGTGCAGCCGCGCGAATCCGGTGACGAGGGTGGTGCCGTACTCGGCCTTGAACTCGTGGAAGCGGGAACCGTCGACGATCCGCGCGATCACCTCGCGCACGTCGTAGGGCGTGCGTGAGTCGGTGGGCACCGCGTCGTAGAGCGACGCGGGATCCACGGCGGGCTCCTCGGTGGGCACCACGTCCCAGGGCCGCACCGCGCGCTGCCCGAGCGTCGCGACGATCGAGCGGACGATCCGCAGGGCGTGCGCGTCGTCGTTCGCGAGGTGGTCGGTGACCCCGGAGATCCGCGAGTGCAGGTCACCCCCGCCCAGCTCCTCGGCCGTGACCACCTCACCGGTGGCCGCCTTCACCAGCGGCGGGCCGCCCAGGAAGATCGTGCCCTGGTTCCGCACGATCACGGCCTCGTCGCTCATCGCGGGGACGTACGCACCGCCCGCTGTGCAGGAGCCGAGCACCGCCGCGATCTGCGGGATGCCGAGCCCGGACATCGTGGCCTGGTTGTAGAAGATACGACCGAAGTGCTCCCGGTCGGGGAAGACATTGTCCTGCTCGGGGAGGTACGCGCCCCCGGAGTCGACGAGGTAGATGCACGGCAGCCGGTTGTGCAGCGCCACCTCCTGGGCGCGCAGGTGCTTCTTGACCGTCATCGGGTAGTAGGTGCCGCCCTTGACGGTGGCGTCGTTGGCCACGATCACGCACTCGCGCCCCGCCACCCGTCCGACCCCGGTGATCAGGCCGGCACCGGGGGCCTCGTCGTCGTACATCCCGCCGGCGGCGAGCGGCGACAGCTCGAGGAACGGGCTCGACGGGTCGACCAGCGAGTCGACACGATCGCGCGGCAGCATCTTGCCCCGCTCGACGTGGCGGACGCGGGAACGTTCGGGGCCACCCAGGCGGGCCGCCGCGATCCTCTGCCGCAGGTCGGCGACCAGCTCCCGATGCGCAGCGGTGTGACGTGCGGAGTCCTGCCCCGCTGGGTCGACCGCGCTGCGCAGCACCGGAGCGGACATGACGACGGGCATGCTGACTCCCTCGGTCGACTGGCGCCGATGTTAACGCTCATTAACCGGGTGATGCCAGTACCGCCACGGCGGGTGGGAGGAGGGCCACGCCGCCGGGGCCCTATACGGTTTGATCGTGCGGGTACTGCTGGTGGAGGACGAGGTACCGCTGGCCGAGATGGTGCGGCGCGGGTTGACCAACGAGGGCCACTCCGTGCACGTCGTGCACGACGGCCTGGCCGGCTTGGCAGCGGCGAGCACTCACCAACATGACGTCGTCGTGCTGGACATCATGCTGCCCGGCCTGTCCGGCTACCGCGTGCTGGAACGGATGCGCGCGGCGTCGATCTGGACCCCGGTGCTCATGCTGACCGCCAAGGACGGCGAGTACGACGAGGCCGACGCCTTCGACCTCGGCGCCGACGACTACCTCGTCAAGCCGTTCTCGTTCGTCGTGCTCCTCGCCCGGCTGCGCGCCCTCCTGCGGCGCTCCGGGGATGCCAGACCCGCCGTGCTGAACGTCGGCACGCTGCGCCTCGATCCCGCCCGCCACAGGGTCCACCGCGGAGACACCGAGATCACGCTGACCCCGCGCGAGTTCGGGGTGCTGGAGCACCTGATGCGCCACGCCGGCGAGGTCGTCACGAAGACCGACATCCTGCGCGCCGTCTGGGACGCCCACTACGAGGGCGAGGTCAACGTCGTCGAGGTGTACGTCGGCTACCTCCGCCGCAAGATCGACACGCCGTTCGGCACGCGCAGCATCGATACCGTGCGCGGGGTGGGTTACCGGATGACCGAGCCGGGCTGACCGCCCGGCATACCCGGCTGAGCCGCCCGGCGTCTCGGCGACGGGAGACCGACGGGAGGGCTGGTCGGGACGGCCGGCAGACCCCACGGCCTCGTCTCCGGATCGCGCTTCGCATCCTCGTCGCGCACCGGCTGCTGCATGTGCGCAACCGCTGGGGTGGGCGCAGTCGGCGTGGGAGCGACGGGCTGCCACGGGGCAGCCGGGGTGCGGTCGGCGACGGGCACAGGCGCTTGCGCGGGCAGCCGCACCCGGAACCGCGCCCCGCCGATCGTCGCCTCGTCCACCTCCACGGTGCCGCCGTGAGCCGCGACGACCTCGGCAACGATCGCCAGGCCCAGCCCGGAGCCTCCGTCCGCACGGGCCCGGGCAGCGTCGAGGCGTACGAACCGGTCGAACACCCTGGCCCGGTCCTCGAGAGGCACACCCGGTCCGTCGTCCGAGACCTCCACCACCGCCATGCCGTCCTCCCGCATGACCCTGACGACCACCCGGGAGCGGGCATGCCGGCGCGCATTGTCGACGAGGTTGCGCACGACCCTGGCCAGCTGGCCACGGTCTCCGATCACGCGCACCGGCTCGGTCTGCACCTCGGCCACCACCCGGCTCTCGGACGGACGGCCACGCTCGGTCTCGGCGACCTCGTCGAGGTCGACCTCCTCGCGGCGCGGCTGCAGCCCGCGCTCGTCGGCCCTGGCGAGCAACAGCAGCGCGTCGACCAGCCGGTTGAGCCGCTCGGTCTCACCCCGCAGCGCCGTGACGGTGCCGGGCTCGTTCGAGCCGCGCTGCATGAGCTCGAGACCGGTGGCGATCGTGGCGAGCGGGCTGCGCAGCTCGTGGCTGGCGTCGGCGACGAACCGGCGCTGGACGCCCTGGGCGTCCTGCAGCCGCTCGATCATCGCGTTCATCGTCTCGGCCAGGCGGCCCACCTCGTCGCGAGCGGGGGGCACGGGTACCCGCTGGGACAGGTCCTTCTCGCTCATCGCGGCCACGCGCGACCGGATCGCCTCCACCGGGCGCAACGCCCGCCCCGCGAAGAAGTACGTGGTGAGCCCGGTGATGAGGATGAGGATGGGCACGCCGAACATCAGGTAGAACAGCAACGTGCTGGTGGCGTCGTCGACGGGCTTCAGCGGCATCGCCACCAGCACGACGACGTGGTCGCCCGCGGACACCGCCCCGGCCGCCACCAGCACGACCTTGGCCGGAACGCCGTTGGCGCGCCTGACCTCGGTGTCGGGCACCACGACGGACTTCCCGTCCTGGGGTGCGATCGTGGACAGCGCCGTCGCCCGGCCTGCGGCGTCGCTGCCGGCCTCGATCACCGTGACGTGGTCCTCGTCGTCGTCCGACTCGTACCTGACGAGCACCTGGACCAGGTCGTCCGGGGTGGCGAGAACGTCGATCGCCTCTCGGGCGTTCTCGTTGGCCGAGCCCTCGTAGTTGCCCTCGACCCGCTCGACGATCTGCTTCGTCCGGTCCTCGGCGGAGTCCTTCACCGTGGCACGCAGCGACTGGCCGACCAGGAAGACGAGCGCCGCGCCCGCGACGATCAAGGCAATGGCGACCACCGCGGCGGCAGACAGCGCCGACGCGGTGCGGACGCCGAGGCGCGCGCGAATCGCCTTCGGTAGCCGGGCCATTCCACGAGGGTAACGATCGGCGCTGTGACACTGCTGAGGGCGACCACAAGTGGGTTAGCAGGTATTAACACGGGGGCTACGCTGCCCGGGTGGCAGCGTCCCCGGTGGTGCCGGCAGGCGGCAGGCGGCAGCAGATCCTCACGGTCGCGGCGCAGCTGTTCGCCAAGCACGGCTTCCACGGCGTGAGCATCGCCGACCTGGGAGCGGCCGTCGGGGTCAGCGGGCCCGCGCTGTACCGGCACTTCCCCGGCAAGGAAGCGCTGCTCGCCGAGATGCTCATCGGCATCAGCGAGCACCTGCTCGCCGGCGGGCAGGCCCGCGCCAGGTCGTCGGACGACCCGCGGACGGTGCTCAGGGCGCTCGTCGAGTTCCAGGCCGACTTCGCCCTGCGCGAGCCGGAGCTGATCGTGGTGCAGGACCGCGACCTGGCGAACCTGCCGGTCGAGGCACGCCGGAGGGTGCGCCTGCTGCAGCGCACCTACGTGGAGATCTGGGTGGACGCGCTGCAGCGGGTGCACCCCGGCCTGCCCGTCGAGTCGGCCCGGATCGCCGCGCACGGCGCGTTCGGCCTGCTGAACTCCACCCCGCACAGCGCGCCGGGGCTCGACGTGCAACGCGCACCTGCTGTGGCAGCGGTGCTGACGCGGATGGCGCTCGCGGCGTTGCTGGACCTGACCGGCTGATCCATTCCGGACGGTCCGGGGGCTGGCGCGCAGCACCGTGGAGAGGGGACGATGTCGGCTCGTCCTGTCGTTCCCACCGGCGCGAACGGCCCCGACGGCCGAATCGGAGACGCCAGTGAGCGATCTTGTGCGCTCGATGTTCGACACCGGGCCACCGGATCTGTCGCCTCCCGACGCCGCCATCGCGCGGTCCGGCGGCGCCCCCCGCGACGTCGCGGCCCATGCCGGTGTGATCTCGGCGTCCGGGCACGACGCCCTGCGCGCCGACATCAGGCGGCTGTCGACGATGCTCGGCCAGACCCTCGCGCACCACGGTGGGCCCGAGCTGCTGGAGCTCGTCGAGCAGGTCCGGCGGCTCTCGCGGTCGGCGATCGCCGCGGGCGGGGACGGGGACGCCGAGGTCACCAAGCTGCTCTCCGGGCTGGACACCGGCACCGCGGTGTCGCTGGCGAGAGCCTTCTCGCAGTACTTCCAGCTCGCCAACATCGCGGAGCAGCGCCACCGGGCCAGGGAGCTCGCCGGCTCCGATCCCGACGGGCGCGGACCGCTGCGCCGGCTCATGGAGCGGATCGCCCGCTCCACCGACCAGGGCGGACCCGACCACGCGGAGGTGCAGGCCGTGCTGGCCCGCACAGAACTGCGGCCGGTGTTCACGGCGCACCCCACCGAGTCCTCCCGCCAGTCGGTGCTCGCGATCGTGCGGCGCGTGGCCACCGCCCTGGACCGGGGCGCGCCGGACGAGGAGCTCGCCGCCCTCGTCGACCTGCTCTGGCAGACCGACGAGCTGCGCCCCGACAAGCCGACCGTCGCCGACGAGGCCCGGGCGATCGGCTGGTACATGGAGCAGCTCGGCCGCACCGCCGTGCCCGAGCTGCTCGGCGAGTTCGAGCGCGAGGTACGCGCGGCCGGTTTCACCGTGCCCGAGGGGGCGCGTCCGCTCGCGCTCGGCTGCTGGGTCGGAGGCGACCGCGACGGCAACCCCAACGTCACCCCGGCCGTGACGCGCGAGGTGCTGGAGCTGTACTCGGAGCGGGCCATCCGCATCCACGAGGGCCTGGTCGAGGACCTGGTCAGCGAGCTGAGCATCTCCACCCGCGTGATCGGCGTTTCCGAGGAGCTGCGCAGCTCGCTGGCCCGCGACCGCCGCACGCTCCCGGAGGTGTACGACCGCTTCATCCGGCTCAACGCCCACGAGCCGTACCGGCTCAAGCTCTCTTACGTGCGGGCGCGGCTCGAGAACACCCGTACGCGGATCAAGCAGCACGGCGAGCACCGGACGGGACGCGACTACCTGGGCTCGCAGAGGTTCATCGAGGACCTGGCCGTGGTCGACCGCTCGCTGCGCGGCCACTTGGGCGGACGCATCGCCGACGGCACGCTCGCCCGTGCCCTGCGCACCGCGAGGGCACTCGGACTGCACCTCGCCGAGCTCGACGTCCGGGAGCACAGCGCGCGCCACCACGAGGCCCTCGGCGCCGTCTACGACGCGCTGGGCGAGCTGCCGAAGCCCTACGCGGAGCTGTCCCGCGATGAGCGCACGCAGCTCCTCGCCCGCGAGCTGGAGGGCGGACGCCCGCTGGTGCGTCGCCACTACGGCCTCCCCGCGGAGGCCGTGGACGTGCTGGCGACCTTCGACATGCTCCACGACGTCCAGCACGAGTACGGCCAGGAGGCGGCGCGCACCTACATCGTCTCCATGTGCCAGGGGGTCGACGACGTGTTGGCCGTCGCGGTCCTCGCTCGCGAGGCGTTCATGGTGGAGCTGCACCGGGACCCTCGCTCGTCGATCGACCTCGTGCCGCTGTTCGAGACCGTCGAGGAGCTCTCCCAGGCGGGCGACCTGCTCGATCACCTGCTGTCCGTGCCGGCCTACCGGCAACACGTGCGCAACCGCGGCGACCTCCAGGAGGTGATGCTGGGCTACTCGGACTCGAACAAGGGCGCCGGCATCACCACGTCGCAATGGGAGATCCACCGGGCGCAGCGCCAGCTGCGCGACATCGGCGCCAAGCACGGGGTCAGGCTGCGGCTGTTCCACGGCCGTGGCGGCTCGGTCGGACGCGGCGGCGGGCCGTCCGCCGAGGCCGTCGCGTCGGCGCCGTTCGGGTCGGTGGACGCCACCATGAAGGTCACCGAGCAGGGAGAGGTGATCTCCGACAAGTACTCGCTGCCCGCACTGGCCCACGACAACCTCGAGACCATGCTGGCCGCGGTGCTGGAGGCCACGCTCCTGCACCAGTCGGCGCGCTGGGGCGGCGCCAAGCTGGACCGCTGGGACGAGGTGATGGACGTCGTCAGCAACGCCGCACGGGACGCCTACCGCGGGCTCGTCGGACGGCCCGGCCTCCCCGAGTTCTTCGCCTCGGCCACCCCCGTTGACGAGCTGGGGCGGCTCAACGTCGGCTCCCGCCCGTCCCGCCGACCCGGCCGCGGCGCCCCGACCCTCGACGACCTGCGCGCCATCCCATGGGTGTTCGGCTGGACGCAGACCCGCATGGTGGTGCCCGGCTGGTACGGGCTCGGCACGGGGCTGCGTGCGGCGCGCGAAGCGGGCTACGGCGAGGTGCTCGACGAGATGCGGGAGTGGGCGTTCTTCACCAACCTGCTCGGCAACGTCGAGATGACGCTGACGAAGACCGACCTGCGGATCGCCGGGTTCTACGTCTCCGAGCTGGTGGAGCCCGACCTGCACCCGATCTTCGACGACATCGTCGCCGAGCACGAGCGCACCCTGGGCGAGGTGCTGCGGCTCACCGGGAGTTCCACCCTCCTGGCCCGCCACCCGGTGCTGCGCAACACCCTCGCGGTGCGCGCTGCCTACCTCGAACCCCTGCACCACCTGCAGGTCGAGCTGCTCAGCCAGCGCCGTACCACCGACGAACCGGACCCCGACCTGCACCGCGCGCTGCTGCTGACCATCAACGGCATCGCCGCGGGCCTGCGCAACACCGGCTGACCGCCGCCGGGACTCACAACCGAGCTGAACGAGCGCCGGCGCCGGGCTCGCGGCGATCAGGGCTGACGGCGCACCGTCGGCCCCTCGCCCGTCGTGCCGCGGTTGACGCCCACGTAACCACGCGCACCCGGATCCCCGCCGTACGCCTCGTCCAGCCGCGGCCCGGCGGCGATCACGCCTCCGTCCACGGTGATCTGCTCGCCCGTGAGGAACGGCACGGCGGGCCCGGCGAGGAACGCGATGACCTCGGCGATGTCATCCGGGCGCCCCAGGTCCGGCCACGGCTGTGCCTTGTCGATCGCTGCGGCCATCCGGTCGGCGGCGTCAGCGCGGCCCGCACCGACCAGCGGCGTCTCGATCAGGCCGGGGCACACCGTGTTCACGCGGATCCGATCGGGCCCGAGCTCGGTGGCGGCCACCTTGCCGAGGTTGATCACGGCCGCCTTCGCAGCCGAGTAGGCCTGCAGTCCCGCACCCGCCGCGAACCCGGCGATCGAGGCGACGTTGACGATCGACCCGCCCCGCCCGGCTGCCTGCATGGCGGCGGCCCCGTGCTTGATCCCCAGGAACACCCCGCGCACCAGCACGGCGAACGTGTAGTCCCAGTCCTCGACCTCGATCTCGGTGATCCGCCCGAAGGCGCCCCCGACACCGGCGTTGTTCACCACGCAGTCGATCCGGCCGAAGTGGTCCACGCACGCGTCGACGGCGGCGCGGACGTCGGGCTCCTGCGCCACGTCGGTACGCACGAACCGGGCGGCCGCACCGAGCTCGGCGGCCGCCGCCTCGCCGTTGCCGGCGTTGAGGTCCGCGACCACGACACGCCAGCCGTCCTTGACCAGCCGCCGCACGGTGGCCCGTCCGATGCCGCTGCCGCCACCGGTCACGAGTGCAGCAGGAGAATCATCCGTCATGACACCGATCCTGCCTGCCGGAGGCGCGACGACGGGTGCCCCGCCGGGCACCTCCTTGCCGCGTCGCCCGGCGATCCATACGCTCCGGAGACCCTGAGCGGCCGTGATCCGGCGCGTCCCGGTTCCCCGCGAAGCGGATTGGACAACCCTGTGAGCGTGGACCTCAACTCTGATCTCGGCGAGTCGTTCGGCCGGTGGGTGCTCGGCGACGACGACGCGATGCTCGACCTCGTCACCTCGGCCAATGTGGCCTGCGGCTTCCACGCCGGCGACCCCTCGACGCTGCGCCGCACCTGTGCCAAGGCCGCCACGTCCGGGGTGGTGGTCGGCGCGCAGGTCGGCTACCGCGACCTGGCGGGGTTCGGCCGCCGGTTCATCGACGTGGAGCCGGGCCAACTGGCCGACGACATCGTGTACCAGATCGGCGCACTCGACGGGATGTGCCGCGTGAGCGGCACCGCGGTGCGCTACGTCAAACCGCACGGAGCCCTCTACAACGCGGTGGTGCACCACGAGGCGCAGGCCGAGGCGGTGGTGGCGGCGGTCCGCGCGTACGACGCGTCGCTGCCCGTGCTCGGGCTGCCCGGCTCGGCTCTGCTGCGCGCGGCCGAGGCCGCCGGACTGCGGACGGTGCGCGAGTTCTTCGTCGACCGCGGATACACCCCGGAGGCCACGCTCGTGCCCCGCTCGCAGCCAGGCGCGCTGCTGCACGACCCGCAGGAGGTGACCGCCCGGCTGCTGCGGATGATCGAGTCCGGCATCGTGACCGCCGTGGACGGCAGCGAGGTGCGGGTGGACGCGGAGTCGGCGTGCGTGCACGGCGACTCCCCCGGGGCGGTGGCGATGGCCACGGCGGTCCGGGCGGGCCTGGACGGCGCGGGCGTCGAGGTGACGCCGTTCGCCGGGGAGCGCGCAGGGTGAAGGTGCTCCCGTACGGGGACGCCGGGCTGCTCATCGAGGTCGACGGACTACCCGAGGTGCTCGCCCTGGCCGACGCCGTGCGAGCGGACCCACCTGACGGCGTGCTCGACGTCGTCCCGGCGGCACGGACGGTGCTGCTCACCTTCGTCCCCCGCACCGACCTGGTCGCGGCACGCCGGGCGGTGCTCGCGCTGCCCGTGGAGCCGGGCGCGCCGCCGCCGGACGGGAAGGACATCGAGATCGCGGTCGTCTACGACGGGCCCGACCTCGACGAGGTGGGGCGGCTCACCGGGCTCGGCGCGGCGGGTGTGGTCGAGGCGCACACGGGCACGCCGTGGCGGGTCGCCTTCGGCGGGTTCGCGCCGGGCTTCGCCTACCTCGCAGGCGGCGATCCACGCCTGGACGTCGAGCGCCGGGCCGAGCCACGGACGTCCGTGCCGCCGGGGTCGGTCGGGCTGGCGGGCGAGTTCAGCGGTATCTACCCTCGCGCGTCGCCCGGCGGCTGGCAGTTGATCGGTCGCACCGACGCGGTGCTGTGGGATCTCGAGCGTGGTGCCCTGCTCGAGCCCGGGGGCACCGTCCGGTTCGTGGAGGCCCGGTGAGCAAGCTTGCGAGCGAATCAGTGTCACAGCGCCTTCGCGCAGCGCCGACCGAGCGCAGCGAGGGAGTGCGGTGAGCAAGCGAGCCCTGGAGGTGCTGGCCACCGGCGCACTGGCACTCGTCGAGGACCTCGGACGGCCAGGGCTCGCCGCGTCCGGCGTGGGACGTTCGGGGGCCGCCGACCGCTTCGCGCTCCGCCTGGCCAACCGGCTCGTGGCCAACGCGGAGGACGCCGCATGCATCGAGGTGGTGTTCGGCGGCCTGACCGTGCGCGCGGCAGGACAGAACCCCGTGCCGCTCACCGTCGCGCTGACCGGGGCCCCGGCCCCGGCGGACATCGACGGCCGCCCCGCCGGGCACAACGCGCTTCTGACGCTGCGACCGGGTCAGGTGCTGCGACTCGGGACACCCCCGACCGGCCTGCGCACCTATCTCGCCGTACGTGGCGGTGTCGCCGTCGATCCCGTGCTCGGGTCGCGCAGCACGGACGTGCTCGCCGGGCTCGGCCCGCCGAAGCTCGAACCCGGCGTTGTGCTCCCCCTCGGCCCGGAGCCGTCCGAGCTGCCGCTGGTGGACGTGGCTCCGGTGGCGGTACCGACCGGCGGCCCCGTCACGCTGCGGGCCGTCCCCGGTCCGCGTGCTGACCGCCTCGCTGATCCGGACGCTCTCGCCGGCACCATCTGGACGGCGTCGAGCCGCAGCGACCGGGTCGGGATGCGGTTGGAGGGCGGGCGGCTCGAGCGCGCCGGTTCCGGCGAGCTGCCGACCGAGGGCATGGTGCGGGGAGCCGTTCAGGTGCCACCCGGCGGGGAGCCGGTGCTGTTCCTCGCCGACCATCCGGTGACGGGCGGGTACCCGGTGGCCGCCGTGGTGCTCGACGCCGACGTCGACCGGGCGGCTCAGGTACGGCCCGGTCAGTGCGTCCGCTTCGTCCTGGTCGCGCCGCCGTGGAAGGACGAGCCCTGACCTGCTACCGACGCCGGGACAGCGCGACACCGATCAGGCAGATCGCACCCCCGACGAGCGCCAGCGCCGCTGGGAGCTCGCCGAGCAGCACGGCCGACATCACGATCGTGATCGGCGGGACGACATACGTCGTGACGCCCAACCGCCCGGCGTCCATGCGTGCGAGGGCATAGCCCCAGGTGCTGAAGGCCAGCGCGGTGGGCACGAGGCCGAGGTACACCAGGCCGGCCGTCGCCCCGGCGGGGGCGGCGGCTACGTCGGCGAACAGCGCGGGCGTGAACGGCAGGCACGCGACGGCGCCGATCGTGCACGCCAGCCACGTGACCTGCAGGGCGGGCAGCCTGCGCAGCGCCGACTTCTGCGAGAGCACACCGACCGCGTAGGTGACGGCCGCGACGAGGCAGAGCACCACACCGAGGAGGTCGGACCGGTCCAGCTGCGCCGTGGACGCTCCGACGAGCACGGCTCCACCGAAGGCGATCAGCGCCCCCACCACGAGCCAGCGCGGGAAGCCCTCGCCGAGCAACCACCCTGCGAACAGCGCGATCAGGATCGGGCCGACGTTCACCACCATCGCCGCGGTACCCGCGTCGACCTGCTGCTCCGCGGCGTTCAGCGCCACGTTGTAGACGCCGAACCACGCAACCCCGCACAGCGCGATCAGCCCCCACTCTCGCGCGGTCGGGGTGACCCAACGCCTGCTGACCAGCAGTCCGGCGCCGAGGGCGAGACACCCGACGAGAAGGCGGCCCAGCGCAAGCGAACCGGCGCCGTAGGACTGCCCGACGGCGCGGATGGCGACGAACGCCGACGCCCACGCGCATACCGTGACCACGACGGCGGCCAAGGCGCCCCACCGGTAGCGGGAGGCGGGGACGGGAGGTGCGACGCGCGTGGGCGCCTGCTGGGTCACGCACTGACGCTAGCTCCGGACACCTACCCCATCCACGCGGTTTTCGGTCATCCAGCACCAAGATCCTGACGGGTTCCACGGCGCCCGTCCGTTCCGGCGACCGGTTCCGCCGGTTCCGGGTTGTCGTTCGGGCTCGCGAGCCTGGTCGCCGCGCCCCGGCCGCGCAGCACGACCGTGTCGCCGACCGTCCATCGAGCCGCCTCGGAGGCGTCCGCAAGATCGACCGCGGACCCGGCGGCGAGCACCCGGCCGGGCGCGGTCTTGGCCAGTTCGGTGAGCCGCGCGGCCTCGTTCACCGGGTCACCGATCACGGTGTACTCGTAACGGCGCACGTCACCCACGTTCCCCGCCACGGCGTCGCCCGCGGAGATACCGATCCCCGCTGTGACCTCCGGCAGCTCGGCGGTCAGCCGCGCAGCCAGTACGCGGCCGGCGGCCAGCGCGGAGCCCGCGGGATCCGGGACGTCGACGGGCGCTCCGAACACCGCGAGGGCGGCATCCCCCTCGAACTTGTTGACCCAGCCGCCGTGCTCCTCGACCACCTCGACGACCACGGCGAACAAGCGATTGAGCAGTCCGACCACCTCGCCGGGCGGGCGCTGCGCGGCGAGCGTCGTGGAGCCGACGAGGTCGACGAAGAGCGCCGCCACCCGACGCACCTCGCCGCCGAGCCGGACCTCTCCCGTAGCAGCGGCGGCACGGGCCACGTCCCGCCCGACGTGCCGGCCGAACAGGTCACGGATGCGCTCCCGCTCCTGCAGGCCCGCGACCATCGTGTTGAACCCGGACTGCAACTGCCCGAGCTCGGTGCCGTCGTAGACCGTGACGTTCGCCTCGAGATCACCGCCCTGCACCCGGCGCATCGCCCGGCGCACCGCGTTCACCGGGTCGGCCACCGCCCTGGCCGCCCCCACGGTCACCAGCAGACCGGCGACCAACGCCGTACCACCGACGGTCAGCACGATCACGGCGAGCCGTCCCGGCGACACGTCCCCGTAGGCCAGGGCGGACACCGCGGACAGCAGCAGCCCGACCACCGGCACCGCCGTGCCGAGCGCCCAGAAGAGCAGCGCCCGCACGACCACGCCGGGCAGTACCCGCCGCCGGGGCGGGTGCGCGGCCAGCACGCGCGCTGCCGTGGGCCGCAGGATGCGCTCGCTGAGCAGGTACGACAGCGCGCACGTGGTGATCCCACCGAGCACGATCGTCTCCCCGACCGACGCCGCGAGCCGAAGGGACCAGCCGGCGTTCAGGACGACGAACAGGGCGGCGGCCACGCCCCACAGCACGGCCGACACGGTGACCAGCCGCAGCGGACCGTGCAGCACCAGGTGCTGCTCCGTGTCGGCGCCTCCCCGGGGCATCCGGAACCGCAGGCCACCCCAGATCAGCCCGACCGGCACAGCGAGCACCAGGTACCCGCAGAAGGTCAGGAGGTTGATCAGCCGCACGGTGGTCGGGTCGGCCAGCGGCCCCTCGGGCAGGACCCACGCCGCGAGCACGAGCACCACGGCGGCGCCGGCGAGGTTGGCGATCAGCACGACCACGGCGAGCGAGATCCGTGTCGACCGGTCGATCACGAACCGGGCCATGATCGAGCAGCTTAGAGCCCGAAACCCCCGAGCCGGCACCCGTCGCCGAGCACGCGCCTCTGCGACATGGTCACGTATCGCGGTTCCAGGCGCACGGATTCAGCGACATGTGTCCCCGTCGGGAGACCCACGCACATTCCTCCGCTGGGTGAATCGGTGTTGTCGATCGAATGATTGCCACGGCCGGGTTTCGCGTCCTGCGCGCAGAGCCTCTCTAGCGTGCCTGCCGTACACCTCATCGCTCCTCGAATACGAGAGACGGTCGTCGATGCTGCGTGGTCGTAGGTTTCTGGCCGGGACGGTTGTTGTGGGCAGCGTTCTGCTGGGCCTGCCTATGACGGCGTTCGCACAAACCCTTGTGCCGTGCAACGAGGCCGCCCTCAAGAACGCGGTGGCTGCCGCCAACTCGGCCGGTGGTGGAACTCTGAACCTCACTCCCGCCTGCACCTACACGCTCACCACACCGGAAAATCCCGGTAACGGCCTGCCGATCATCACCACGCCGGTTCGCATCAACGGCAACTCTGCGACGATCACCCGTTCGTCGTCGGCCCCGGACTTCCGGTTCTTCCGAGTCGCCGCCGGATCGACCCTGACCCTGAGCGCTCTGACGTTGCGCAACGGCCGCGCCGACAACGGTGGTGCAATCTTCGTCGACGGCGGCCGCCTCGCCCTCTCCACCAGCACCGTCACCGGCAACACCGCTACCCAAGTGGGCGGCGGGATCTACAGTCTGGGCACGGTGGAGGTCAGCAACAGCACCCTCAGCAACAACACCGCGGTTCAGGGCGGTGGTTTCAACAACCAAGGAATCAGCGCCACCTTCACCGGCAGCACGGTGACCGGCAATCATGCGATCACCGGGGCCGCCGAGCCTTTCGGCGGCGGAATCCTCAACGCGAGCCCACTCACCCTGAACAACACCCGTATCGACGGCAACGACGCGACGGGCTCAGGTGCGTCCGGCGGGGGTGTGTGGAACTTCGGCGACCTGACGCTTTCCGGCAGCCCGGTCCTGAACAACGTCGCCAGCGGCGACGAGGCGGAAGGTGGCGGCCTGTGGAACGGCGACTCGCTGACCGTCAGGAACGGCCAGGTCCTGGGCAACACCGCGACCGGAACGGACGCCCAGGGCGGCGGCATCTACAACGACACGGGCACTACCACCCTGCAGAACGTCGCAGTGATCACCAACCGCGCGGTCGGTAGTGGCGCCGACGGCGGTGGCATCTTCCGGCTCGCCGGCACGGTCACGATCACCACCAGCACCGTGGTCGCCAACCAGCCCAACAACTGCCGCCCCGCCATCCCCGGCTGCTCCTAGAACACGGTGCCTCGGAGCGTCCCCGTCACGCCTCCCGGACGACGGCCGTGAGGTACGTGCGGTCATCCCTGCGAACAGCGAGATGCCAGCCGCGGTCCACCGGTGCGGCGTGCAGTTCGACCGTGCCGGGCAGCAGCAGGGGTTTGCCGAACGCCACGTCGTAGGTGATCGCCGCTGGTAGCCGGCCCTGCAACGCGGAGAGCGCCCGTGCAGCCGTCCACATCCCGTGGGCGATCGCCCGCGGGAAACCGAACGCACGCGCGGCGAGCGGGTGCAGGTGGATCGGGTTCACGTCACCGCTGACGCCGGCGTAGCGCCGACCGGTGTCGGCACCCACCCGCCACGTCGCGACCGCGGGGCCGTCCGGGGCTTCCGGCGGCGCCGTCGCCGGCGAGGTCGCTCCCTCCGGCGCGCGGGCACCGCGCGCAAGGTACGTGCTGCGCCCGTGCCAGACCGGCTCACCGTCCGCGTCGACGCGAGTGACGAGGTCGACCTGCGCGCCTTTCGGATGCGCGACGAACCGCTCGGCGTGCACGCGCAGGTCGAGCGGTTCGGCCGCGTCGATCTCACGATGGACGCTGATCGTGTTGCCGATGTGCACCAGCCCGGGCAGCGGCAGCGGGAAGTCGCGTCCGGCCATCAGCTCGACCTGCAGCGGGAATACCAGAACGTGCGGGTACGTGAGCGGGAGCGCGTCCTCGATCGGGAAGCCGCACACACGCGCGTAGTCCGCGAAGTGCCCGCGATCCACGGACACGCCCTCCCGCGAGCGCTCGCCCTCCGGTAGCACCGACGCGCGCGGCCCGATCGACCCGGCCGCGGCCTTCACGTACAGCGGCATCAGACCCAGCCCTGCGCCACCCGTGCCCATCAGGCCCCCAGGATGCTCTGCCCGCACACCCGCACGACCTGGCCGGTGATCCCACCGCTCTCGGCCTGCGCGAGCCAGCCGACGGTCTCGGCGACGTCCACCGGCAGGCCGCCTTGGCGCAGGCTGTTGATCCGGCGCCCGGCCTCCCTGGTGCCGAGCGGCATCTTCCCGGTCATCTCGGTCTCGATGAAGCCCGGCGCGACCGCGTTGATCGTCGCGCCCCGCTCCCCGAGACGGGGGGCGAGCGCCCGCACCATCCCGATCACGCCCGCCTTGCTCGCCGCATAGTTTGTCTGGCCGCGGTTGCCGGCGATCCCGCTGGTGGACGCGATGCAGACGATCCGCGCGGTGTCGCTCAGCAGGTCACCGGCGAGCAACGCCTCGTTGATCGTGAGCTGCGCCCGCAGGTTGACGGCCAGCACCGCGTTCCAGCGGTCGGCGTCCATGTTGGCGAGCAGCTTGTCGCGCGTGATGCCGGCGTTGTGCACCACGATGTCGGCGCGCCCGTGCCGCTCCCGGATATGTGCGAGGAGCCGCTCGGAGGCGTCGGACGACGTGATGTCGAGCTGCAGCGCGGCGCCGCCGATGCGGTTCGCCACCCGGGCGAGCCCCTCGCCCGCAGCCGGGACGTCGACGGCGACGACGGTGGCTCCGTCGCGGGCGAGCGTGTCGGCGATGGCCGCACCGATCCCGCGGGCCGCGCCGGTGACCACGGCGACCCGTCCGGCCAGCGGCCGCTCGACCTCGTCGGGTGCGTCCATCCCGATCGGGTCCTGGGCCGGGCCGACGGGAACCCCGATCCGCACGACCTGCCCGTCGACGTACGCCGACCGGGCCGAGAGGAAGAACCGCACAGCGGAGTCGGCAGCCGCGGGGGGCGCGTCGGGGTGCACGACGAGCAGGTTCGCCGTCGCGCCTGCGCGCACCTCCTTGGCCACCGAGCGCACCAGCCCGTCGAGTGCCTGGGCCGCGGCCGCCGCGTCGACGTCGGACGGGTCGGGCGCCGGACCGAGCAGCAACAACCGTCCCGACGGGCCCAGCCGCCGGACGGCGGGGGTGAGGAACTCGCGAACCGCAGCGAGGTCGTCGAGCGTGCGCACGCCGGTGGCGTCGAGGACGGCCGCCGCGACCTTGCCGTCGCCGGCATCAGCCACCTCGGCGCCCTTCAGCAGCGCGCGGATCTGATCGGCGTATCGGCCTGCGCCCACCGCACCGACGAGCGCGGGCCCGTCGAGCAGCGGCTGCCCCGGTGAGTAGCGGCGCAGCACCGGGATCCGGGGCACGCCCAGCCGTCGGACCAGGGAGTTCTGGGAGAGATCGCGAAGAGTGTCGTTCGACATGTCATCCCGCCTCGAGGATCGCGACGACACCTTGGCCGCCCGCTGCACAGATACTGATCAGCCCGCGCGTGCGCGTCCCGGTCTCGCTGCTCTTCTCGTGCAGCAGCTTCGCGAGGGTCGCGACGATGCGCCCGCCCGTCGCGGCGAAGGGGTGGCCGGTGGCGAGCGAGGAGCCCACGACGTTCAGCTTCGAGCGCTCGATCGGGCCGAGCGGGGCGTCCAGCCCGAGCCGCTCCTTCGCGAAGGCCGGGTCCTCCCAGCCTTTCAGCGTGGCGAGCACCGTGGACGCGAACGCTTCGTGGATCTCGTAGAAGTCGAAGTCCTGCAGCGTGAGCCCGTTGCGTTCGAGTAGCCGCGGCACGGCGTAGAGCGGTGCGGTGAGCAGCCCGTCGACCGGTCGGCCCGGCGAGCCGAGCACGAAGTCGACCGCGGCCGTCTCCGCGTCGACGACGTGCGCGAGCACCGGGAGCCGGTGCTCGGCGGCCCACTCGTCCGACCCCAAGAGCACCGCTGCCGCACCGTCCGTGAGCGGTGTGGAGTTGCCCGCCGTCATGGTGGCGCCCTCACCCTTGCCGAAGACGGGCGAGAGCTTCGCGAGCTTCTCCACCGAGGTGTCGGGGCGCAGGTTCTGGTCCCGCGTCAGCCCCAGGTAGGGCGTCACCAGGTCGGCGAAGAAGCCGCGATCGTAGGCGGCAGCGAGGTTGCGGTGGCTCGCGACGGTCAGCTCGTCCTGCTCCTCCCGCCCCACGTGCCATTCGAGCGCGGTGAGCGCGGCGTGCTCACCCATCGACAGGCCCGTGCGCGGCTCGGCATTGCGCGGGATCTCCGGCACGATCTGGCCTGGCCGCAGCCCGCGCAGCGCGTTGAGGCGGGCGACGAGGGAGCGAGCTCCGTTGAGTTCCATGAGCACACGGCGCAGGTCGTCGTTCAGTGCGACCGGCACGTCGCTCGCGGTGTCGACCCCCGCCGCGATGCCACTCTGGATCTGCCCGAGGGCGATCTTGTTGGCGACGTGGATCGCGGTCTCCAGGCCCGTGCCGCAGGCCTGCTGCACGTCGTATGCCGGGGTGTAGGGCGAGAGCGCGCTGCCGAGCACGGCCTCGCGGGTGAGGTCACGGTCGCGGCTGTGCTTGAGCACCGCACCGCCCGCCACCTCACCGAGCCGTTCCCCGGCCAGGCCGAACCGGGCAACGAGGCCGTCGAGCGTGGCCGTGAGCATGTCGAGGTTGGACGCGCGGGCGTACGCGCCGTTCGCGCGGGCGAAGGGAATGCGGTTGCCGCCGATCACGGCGGCCTTCCGGCTCTCCGGCACGGGTTCCTCCCGGGTTGAGGCTTCTGGACGGTGTTACCCATCGGTAGCCGATACTCAAAGTACACGGTACTGTCGGTCCCGTGAAGGCACTGCAGGACAAGCGCACCAGCCGGTGGGACGCCCATCGGCTCGCTCGCCGTGCCGAGCTGACGGACGCCGCGATCACCGCGATCCGCACGCACGGGGCCGGCGTGGGAATGGACGAGGTGGCAGCCACCGCGGGCACGAGCAAGACCGTCGTCTACCGGCACTTCACCGACCGCACCCAGCTCTACGTCGCCGTCTGCGCCCGCGTGGCCGAGGTACTGGTCGCGCAGGTCCGTGCCGCCATGAACGGCGCCGACGGGCCCCACGCCAAGACCGCCGCCGCCATCGCCGCCTACCTGCGGCTGATCGAGAACGACCCCGAGGTCTACCGGTTCGTCGTGCACCGCCCCCTCGTCGACCGCGCACTCGACGCCGACCCGGTTGCCGATCTCGCCTCGCTGATCGGCGACGAGGCCGCCGCCGTCATCGCCGCGCACCTCCGCCGCGCCGGCTCGGCCACCAGCGCTGCGGCGGCATGGGGTCACGGGGTCGTCGGCCTCGTGCGGGCAGCAGCCGACAACTGGCTCGCGCGGCCCGCGGGCACCACTCGCGACGAGCTCGCGGCTCAGCTCACCGCCCTGGCCTGGTCCGGGCTCTCCGGCGTCGTGGCTCCCCCGGCCGCCGCCCAAAAGGAAGCAGCCCAGAAGGAAGAGGAACTTGCATGACGGTCGACGTCCGCGAACTCCAGCGCGTCCTCGACGGCAGATGGGCCGGTGTCCGCGCCGAGGTCCGCGCGCAACTCGGCGCGCTCGCACTCAACCCTGATCCCGGGCTGAGCACCGAGGAGTACCGGGAGCTCACCACGGCGAACCTGCGGTTGCTGGCCGAGAGCCGCCGCCCCCACCTCGGCTTCGACCCGGCGTACGGCGGGGGCGGCGACGTCGGAGGCGTCGTCACGGCGTTCGCGGCGCTCGGATACGGCGACCTCTCCCTGCTGGTCAAGGCCGGTGTGCAGTGGGGCCTCTTCGGTGGGGCCGTCCAGGTGCTCGGCACTTCTCGTCATCACGACGAGTACCTCCGGGCGATCATGGACGGCGAGCTGCTCGGCTGCTTCGCGATGACCGAGACCGGCCACGGCTCCGACGTCCAGCACCTGCGCACCACCGCCACGTACGACCCGGCGGCGCAGGAGTTCGAGATCCACACACCCGACGCCGGCGCGCGCAAGGACTACATCGGCAACGCCGCGCGGGACGGCCGGATGGCCGTGGTGTTCGCCCAGCTGATCACCGGCGGCACGAGCCACGGCGTCCACGCGCTGCTGGTGCCCATTCGCGCCGAGAACGGCACGCCGATGCCGGGCGTGACGATCGGCGACTGCGGACGCAAGGCGGGCCTCAACGGCGTCGACAACGGAAGGCTCTCGTTCGACCACGTGCGGGTGCCGCGGGAGAACCTGCTCAACCACTTCGCCGACGTGGCCGAGGACGGCACCTACTCCAGCCCCATCGAGAGCTCCTCGCGCCGCTTCTTCACGATGCTCGGCACGCTCGTCCGGGGCCGGATCAGTGTTGCGGGCGGCGCGGGCACGGCCACCCAGAAGGCGCTCGCCCTGGCCATCCGCTACGGCGCGACCCGGCGGCAGTTCGCCGACCCGGCCACGGGCGAGGAGGTGGTCGTGCTGGACTACCTCGTCCACCAGCGCAAACTGCTCCCCGCACTCGCCACCACCTACGCGCTGCACTTCGCGCAGGGCGACCTGGTGTCGGACATGCACGACCTGCAGTCGTTCGGTGGGGAGCCGGCTTCCGGCACCGATGTGGAGGATCTGCAGCGCGACCTGGAGACCAGGGCCGCAGGCATCAAGTCGGTAGCCACCTGGCACGCCACCGCCACGATCCAGACCTGCCGGGAGGCCTGCGGCGGCGCCGGCTACCTGGCGGAGAACCTGCTCCCGCAGCTCAAGGCCGACACCGACGTGTTCACCACCTTCGAGGGCGACAACACCGTCCTGCTGCAGTTGGTGGCGAGGACCCTGCTCTCGGACTACGCACGGCGCGTCGGGAAGCTCGACCTGGCGGGTAAGGCGCGCTTCGCGGCCGATCTCGTGGCCGGTTCCCTGGCCGAGCGCACCGGCCTGCGTGCCGTGCTGCGGCGGGGCGACGTGCGCGACCGCTCCTACCAGCGGTGGCTGCTCGTCGAGCGCGAGGAGCACCTCCTCGCCGCGGCAGCGCGGCGGATGCGCCGGGCACTTTCGCCGGGGGCCGACCAGTTCGCCGTCTTCAACGGCGCCCAGGACCACCTGCTCGTGGCCGCACGGGCGCACGTCGACCGGATCGTGTTCGACGCCTTCGCGGGCGCCGTCGACCGGGTGGAGGGCCCAGCCGCGCGCGGCCTGCTCGACCAGGTGCGCGGGCTGCACGCCCTCTCGGTGATCGAGGCCGACCGCGCGTTCTTCGTCGAGCACGGATACCTCACCCCGGGCCGCGCCAAGGCGATCACCGCGGCCGTCAACGCGCTGTGCGGATCACTGCGCCCCCATGCCAGAACGCTGGTGGACGCCTTCGGTATCCCGGAGGCCTGGCTCGACTGCCCGCTGCTCGACGGCGAGCGGGACCCGGAGGCCCCGGCCACGGACCCGACCCCGTCCCACGAGGAGCCCACGGACCTGGCGGCAGTGGGCTGACCCTGAACGGAGTCGCGTGAATATCAGGACAGGAACTGACCGCTGAGGTGGACATCCTCATCGGGTGACCGAGACGACACAGCCCCTCGCCGATCTCCACGCCCTGTTCGGATACCGCGACGCCCCGGCCGCCATCACGTGGCTCCAGCGGGCCTTCGGGTTCGAGACGACCATGTCGTACCCGGACGAGAAGGGCGGCATCGCCCACTCCGAGCTTCGGCTCGGCGACGCCGTGGTCGTGGTGTTCAGCGACCACGACGGCTACGAGCGCCCGCCGCGCAAGGGCCCCACCATGGGCTACGGGGTCTACCTCAGCGTCCCCGCACCCGACGACGTCGACGCGCTCTACGCCCGCGCGGTCGACGCCGGCGCCACCACGATCTGGAAGCCCGAGTCCACGGAATGGGGCAACTACCGATTCCGGGTCGTCGACCCCGAGGGCTTCGAGTGGTCCTTCGGCGTGCACCGGCCGGGCGAGCCCCAGGACGAGTGGACGGAGGACGAGCAGCAGGCAACCTGACGCACGGACCGCCACGGCATGATCGCCGCGAGATCCGGCTTTCCGCCCTCTCGGGGGCGCGCACCCTCATCTCACGGCGATCTTGGAGCGGTGATCGTTCCGAGATCAGGCTTCCCGCCCCTGAGAGGGCGATTCGGCCACACTCGCATCGATCATCGGTGTCGAGCCCATGATCGATCCCAGATTCGGGTTCTCGCCCCGACGAGGGCGGATCGGCCGCTCTCGTGACGATCTTGACGGTGGCGGCCGAGATCAGGGGTCGAGTGCTCGGCGGACGGTGGCCGCGATCGACCAGGGCCGCAGATCACCCCGACCGCGGGCGGTGCCGGATCAGCTCCGGGGTGGGCATCGCGGCGCATCGTCCGGCACGCTTACGGTCATCTCGTCCCGGCGGGAGTGTTGTGGAGGAGCGGAAATGATCGTCGTCACCGGAGTCACCGGCAAGCTCGGGGGAATCGTCGCGAAGGACCTGCTGACCCGCGTGCCGGCCGCCGATCTCGTTGCCGTGGCGAGAACTCCGCAGAAGGCCGCGGCCCTCGCCGAGCAGGGCGTCGAGGTCCGCGCAGGGGACTACGAGGACCCGGAGTCGCTGCGCGCGGCCTTTGCGGGCGCCGACGTCCTGCTGTTCGTCTCCTCGCCCGACATCACCCCGGGCACCCGGGTCCGCCAGCACGGCAACGTGGTCGAGGCGGCGCGCGCTGCCGGGGTCGGCCGGATCGTCTACACCAGCGCCATCGGAGCGCAGGACGGCGTGGGGTTCCTCGCCGACCACACCGCCACCGAGAAGATGCTGCGCGAGTCCGGCGTGCCCCACACGCTGCTGCGCAACACCTTCTACATGGAGGCGCTCGTGAACCCGGGGCTGCGTTCGGCCGTCGGGTCCGGCGAGCTGGTGGCCGCCGACGGCGGGCAGCCGGTCAACTTCGCGACGATCACCGACCTCGCGCTCGCCGCATCGGCAACGCTCACGGGCACGGAACACGAGGGCGTGGCGTACGAGGTGCGCGGCGCACTCTGGACGGTGCCCGACCTCGCCCGCATCCTCGGCGAGGTGTCCGGGCGACCTGTGGCCTACCGCGCGGTGCCGGCCGACGACCTCGGCCCCGCCGCGTTCGTGCACAACCTCATCGCATCGGGCCTGTTCGCGGAGCCCTCCGACGACCTCGAGAAGCTCCTCGGGCGACCGGCCACCGGCATGCGTGACGCCGTGGTCGCGGCGCTGGGCTGAGATTCGATCCCGCCTCGGCGCCGATGGGATCGCGCCTCGCAACCATCGGCTGCGAGGCCCGGCGCCCCCGGCCCTGAGCAACGACGGCAGCGGCGTACGGCCTGCACATCTCGACCGAGCGGATCAGCTCGTGGGACGGCCTGCCGTGAGCACCCGCGGCCCGTCGTCGGTGACGGCGATCGTGTGCTCGGTGTGGGCGGCCCTGCTGCCGTCGGCGGTGCGGAGGGTCCAGCCGTCGGGGTCGGGGCGGTAGTCGTCGGTGCCACCGGCCAGCAACATGGGCTCGATCGCGATCACCAGGCCTGGACGCAGGACGAGGCCACGACCCGCGCGGCCCTCGTTGGGCACGTGCGGGGCCTCATGCATCTCGCGCCCGACACCGTGGCCCCCGTGGTTGGCCAGGAGGCCGTACCCACCGGCGCGACCGACGACGCCGATCGCGTGGGCGATGTCGCCCATGCGGGCTCCCGGCACGGCGGCGGCGATGCCGGCGGCGAGGGCCCGCTCGGTCGTCTCGATGAGCTCGACGTCGCGCGGGTCTGCCTGACCGACCACGGTGCTGAACGCCGCGTCGGCACACCAGCCGTCCAGGTGCACGGCGAGGTCGACGCTGATCAGATCGCCGTCGCGCAGCGGCTGACGGCCCGGGATGCCGTGCACCACCGCGTCGTTCACGCTCGCGCAGATGACCGCCGGATAGGCCGAGGGGGCGGACCTCGGGTGGTAGCCCAGGAAGGTGGGCCGTGCGCCCGCGGCCGCGATCAGGTCGGCGGCCAGCGTGTCGAGCTCGGCGGGTGCGACGCCGGGGGCGACGTGCTCCCGTACAGCGGTGAGGACGTCGGCCACGATCTTCCCTGCGGCCTGGACGGCGTCGACCTCAGCCGGGGTCTTCATCTCAATCATGTCGATAACTATACCGGTATTACTATTGGTGTCATGGTGCGTGTCCCCCTGACCCCGGCCGACCGCGAGCGCGGGGAGCGGCTCGGCGCGCTGCTGCGCGCAGCGCGGGGCGACCGCAGCCTCGCGGACATCGCCGGCGACGCCGGCATCTCCGCGGAAACGCTGCGCAAGATCGAGACAGGCCGCATCCCCACACCTGCGTTCTTCACCGTGTCCGCGCTGGCAGGAGCACTGGGGCTGTCGCTGGACGAGCTCGTGGCCGCCACCACACCGGTGCCCGAGGAACGGAACGCGCAGGCCGTTTGACCTGGCACAACCGTCACGCCCGTCCCTCGGCGGCCCGCTTGATCACCTCCTCCGACGTGAGCGGGCTCGGCGGGTGGTGGCTCAGGCACATCGGCTCGTGCACCCTCTCGAACGCGAGGCCCTCGCTCGCGACGTAGAACTGGCCCGAGCTGAGCCGGGAGATGTCGCTCACCTGGCCGCCCTTGGCCCTGGCGAGCTCGGTGGCGGCGTTGATCTGCGCGCCCGAGTTCAGATAGCCGAAGAACTGGGTGGCGGCGTTTCCGGGGATCCGGTTGTGCAGGCCCTTCGGCGCCTGCGTGGCGAAGACCAGGCCGAGGCCGTACTTCCGCGCCTGCGACGCCAGGGAGATCGTGCTCTCGGTGCACGCGGTCATCGCACCGGACGGCGCGAAAGTCTGTGCCTCGTCCATGACGAAGAGGCCGCCGAGTGGCCGATCGCCCGCCGGGTTCGCCTTCACCCAGGAGAACAGCGCCATCTGCAGTTGGTTGACGAAGCTCTGGCGCTGCTCGTCGGCGGGCAGCCCGATGAAGCTGATCACGGAGATCCGCGCCGTCTTCCCCTCGCGCGGTGTGAGCAGCACCGACGGGTCGGCCGTCTCCCCGGACCCGCCGAACAGCGGGTCGTTGATCATGGCTGCCGTCAGCGCCTCCGCCATCTCGGCGGCGAGCTTCTGGCCGTTGCGCAGCCCGCTGATGCCCTCGGGCAGGTCACCGAGCAGGTCGATGAACCCGTCGAGGGACGAGGCACCGTGGCCGGCGTAGTAGGTGAGCACCTCCCGGAGCACCGCCCTGCCCGACTCGACCTTCCGCCCGGTCAGCTGCGCGCGGGGGGCGAGGCTCGCGACGGCCGCACCGACCGCGATGGCGAACTCGTCGTCGTCACCGAGGACGGCGCCGAAGTCCGGGAGCGGCTGGAACGCCAAGGGCCGCCCCTTCGAGCGGCCGGGCGTCCACACGACCACCTCGGTCTGTTCGAGGTAAGTGGCCGCCTTCTCCGCGTCGCCGTCGTGCCAGTTCTGCGGCGGTTGCGGCCATGCGTCGCCGAGGCGGGCCAGGTCGTTGTTCGGGTCGAGCACGATCGCCGACACCCCGTGGAGGGCGCACTCCTCCACCAGCCGCCGCAGGAGCACGGTCTTCCCCGAACCCGACCCGGCGAAGACGACGGTGTGCTTGCGCAGCGACTCGAGCGGCACGTGGACGTCTCGCTGGTGGGTGTCCGACCTGCCGACCGGCACCGTCGGAACACGGGGCCGGGGCACCGGGCTGGGCCGCCACCGCGGCGGCTCCGGCTGCTCGGCGGTCGACTCCTGGTTCCCGGCGGGCGGAAGATCGTCAGCCGGTGGAGGCAACGCGGGCTCGGCCACCGGCGCAGCATCGGCGTCCTCCGAGGGAGCGGCCGCGACCTGCCGGGGTGCGACATCGGCGAGGGTGCGCCGGAAGAGCTCGGTCGACCCCGCCGGCCTGCGAGCGGCGAGCCACTCCAGGAACCCCGGCTTCTGCGGCCGCTGCATGACCTCCAGCGCCGCGAAGGTGCGCAGGTCGTCCTCGCTGATCGGGACGACGATCCCGCCCTGCTCCTGCAGTTCGGCGACGACCCGGGCCGTCACCGGGCCGCTCGGCCAGGCGGTGTTGCGGATCAACACGAGCGTGCGCTTGTCCCCGCCCGCCCGCAGGCCGGCTTCGGTACTGGCCGAGCTGATCCGGCTCTGCACCGCACGGGCGTGCGTGTGCGCGATCCCGCGGAAGGCGACGTGCGCCTCGTCCTCGGTCCGCTCGTCGAGCGTCCGGCGCAGGCGGGCGTGCAACGCGGGTTTCCTCCCGCGCACCTGATCCACCGCCAGATGCTGTCCGGCCTCGCCGAGCTCGGCGATGTACGCGCTCAACCCCGCCGTCAGCAGCGGCGGCATCCAGTCGTCCTCGCTGTCCTGCCGAAGGGGCGTATCGACGTCGGCCTCATCGCGCAACCGCGCGAACCACGCGTCCATCGCCTGCAGCTCGCGGGGATCAGGCGGCTGAGGTGGGCCGACGGGAGGCTGCTCGTCCGCGAGATCGTCCAGCTCGCTGAGCTCACCGGAGTCGAGGCACGTGCGGATGTGCGCGTCGACGCGCTGCAGGAGGCGCCGCGGAGTGAAGGTCCGCGCGCTCGCGCTCTCGAACGCCGACGGCCGGACGGGCCACGTGTCGTACGGCGGGGTGAACCCGACCTCGGCGTACCACCCGCCGAGATGCTGCGCGACGATCGCCCGCGCGACGTCCGAGTCGGGCATCGCACCCTGCAGCGTCGACTCGCGGAAGCGATCGGCGGCGGAGTTGACCGCGCTGCTCCTGATCGTCTCCCAGGACGCCGGGATGCACGCGAGGATCGACAAGGTGCGCCGCGTCGCCTCCCGCAGCTCCATCAGCCCGTCGGCGATCTCGCCGACCAGTGCGCTGCGCTTCGCCGTGACGGACGCCGCGTCCTTCGTCGCCTCGTCGGACTGGTTGATCAGCCCGTCGATCTGGTCGACCGCGATCACGGTCGGCCCCGTGAGCGCCAGCAACCGGGAGAGATCGCGCAACACGAGCTGGCGCGACCGGGTGCCGCGCCGGAAGCCCCACTCCAGCCGCGCGGACTCCTCGACGTCGCCGTCGAGGGTCAGGTAGCCGTACCCGATCTCCTGCAGCTCCGGGTGGACGGCCCGATAGAGCACCAGCGCCCGCAGGGTGTTCTGGCACTCCATCCACACCTGACGATCGACGCTGCCGATACCGATGACGAGCGCGTCCAGGTCCTCGCGGAAGAGCGGGAGCATTCCTGCGATGCGGGTCTGCGCCAGCGGCGACATTCCCGCGAGCGCAGCGAGGCGGCGCAGGAGGGGCGTGAGCTGGTCGACCTGCCCGGCGAAGAAGCCGTCGACGATCCCGTGGACCGCGCTGCGCCAGAACTCATGGCCTTCGAGCAGCTTGACCAGGAAGAAGTACCCGTCGCTCTCCTGCACCTGCTGACGCACCCACCGCAGCAGGTGCGTCTTGCCCACACCGCGGTCGCCCTGCAGGACCACCCCGATCGGGCTCGCTCCCTGGCTCGCCCGCGCCGCCGACACGGAGTCCAGCACGGACTTCGCAACCCGCTCGTGCAGACCGTCGACGTGGTGCGTGACCGGGCTCCACACGTCGTCCGGAGCGACGGCCCAGTTGAACTGGACGGCTTCGAGCGCCATCCGCTCCTCGTCGGTCATTCCGCCTCGATCATCAGCATGTGCCGCTCGTCGCCCCCGAACCGGACGGCGGCGGCACGGTCGGCCTCGGTCAGCGTCTTCTGGTTGGACTCGGCCTGGATGTGCACACCAGGGCTGCTCGCCATCCGTTCGAGCTCGGCGTCGACCGCGGCTCGGGACACGCCCAGCAGCTTCTCCCGCAGCTCGGCGAGGCCGACCCAGCGGCCGGGTGCATCCGCGAGTTCCCGGTACGCATTCCGGATCAGCACCTCGACGTCCGGCGTGAAGATCTCGTGGAGCAGGCCGCCCCTGGCGACGTACCGCTGCAGCCCGGCGAGCACGGTGTAGAGCGCTCCGCCCAGCGAACCCGCCCGGTCGGGACGCTCCGTGGACAGTTCGGCGGTGCACCAGGCCCAGCCGTCGTCGGTCAGCTCGTGCGCGAAGCCGCGGCCGACCTTTCTGGAGGTCACCAGCTTCTGCTCGTTCAGCCTGCGCCGGTACCGGCCGTCGAGCGTGAAGCCTGCCGCGTCGCGCAGTTCCGCGTTCGTCAGCTCGCGGGCCTCGGCCATCAGGGCCAGCAGGGTGGCTCGCTCGCGCACGGTCAACTGGTCAGTGGGCACTTCTCGTCCTCCGAGATCGGGGTCTTCGAGGGTCGTTGTCCGGGCCGCCGTCGCAGGCCGGTTGCGGCGGCGCGGCTCACTCGGCGGTTGCGGCCGGTTCCCGAGCGCCGCGGACCGTGCCCCACCAGCTGCCTCCGAGCAGGAGCAGCCCGGGAGCCACACCGGCGACGACGGCGACAACCGCTTCGCCTGCACCGATCACAGCGACCAGGAGGCCGAGCACACCGCATGCCGCGAGGCCGGCCCCCACCCACACCAGCGACGGTGCGCGCCACACCTTGGCGAGCCCGAGGAAGTGCACGCCGACGACGAAGGTGATCCAGGGCAGGACGGCGAGCGGGAGGTCGAGCGGCCCGCGCAGCACTGCGGTGCCCGCGAAGAAGGCGACCACCTCGGCTGCGACGACGACCCAGTACCAGCGGCTGAACGCGACGGCATTACGTGCCGTGGTCGGCGACGACGCCGGGCGGGACCGGAACATGACGACCAGCAGCCCGACGAGGGCCGCGACACCCACCACCTGCAGAACCAGGCCGACCGGCGAACCCAGCGTGCCCGCGTTGACCACCACGTAGATCGTGCCGAAAACCGCACCGATCAGCAGGCCCAGCCGATTCGCCGTCACGGCGTCACTGTGCCTGCCTCGGTGCGCAGGCACCGCAGCGGGTGCCGGCGGCCGATCACGTCAGCTGACCCGGATCGCGACCTTGCCGCGGGTGTGCCCGGCTCCACGGTCAGCTGGTCAGTGGGCACGGTCGTCCTCCGGATCCGGGTGGTCGAGGGCCTGGTGTGGACTGCGCAGCTCGCCCCGCATCCGCCGACGTTCGGGGAGCCTTCGGCGGCGGACGGCTCCGCGGGGGTGGCAGCCCGGGACGGAGTCCGCGTCGAACATCCAACCTTCTCGAGCCGATCACACCAGGGCAGCGGAACCCTACGGGTGACGAACCGCCCCGGACAGATCCAACCGGGGGTTCTGTCCCGCCCCGGGCCGCCGGTGGGCCGGACGTCCGCGGCCCGGCCCACCGGTCCCGTCGCTCAGCCCAGAGGGAAGAGCACCTGTTCGTTGCCCGCCACGGCGAAGAGCAACATGTCGACCATCCGGAACGTGGCGGCGTCCGGGCCGAAAGAGGGGCGCCATGCCTGGTCACGCACGATGGAGTTGGCGCTGGCCTCCATCGCCGCGTGGAACACCTCGGCGACGATCCGGGCGCCCACACCTGTCACCTTCCCCTGCGCCACCTCGGCCTCGCGCAGGATGTAGAACCACAGCGGCGTGTGTTCCCCGAACCAGGCCTTCTGCTCGTCGGTGAGGCCGGGCTGGGTGTCCGAAGCGGTCGGCAGCACGGCACCGCCGTTGCCGGCGAGGATGACGTCCGGCTTGAGCACCTCCACACCGAGGAAAGCCGCCATCTGCTGTCCGGTGGCGAGCCTGACCATCCCGGCCCGCGTGAGGTTGCGGAAGGCCAGGTTGAGACCCCGCCCCACGGTCGACACGGCCGCGGTCCGCCCGTCGAACGCCCCTTCGGGCAGCTGACGCAGAGGGTCGACGAGGAGGGTGTCGATCCGCTTGGTCACGTTCACGAGGCCGTCCGCCGGCTTCAGGTCGGGCCGCTGGGCCTCCGAGAAGTCGTAGAGCCGGCGGAAGTCCGCGATCCAGTTGCTCGGCAGCCGCTCCGGGCCGGCAGCGTTCACGTCGTTGAGGTCGCTGAGGTCGGTGGCCGATCCGGGTGTGAAGTTCCCGCTGGTGCCGGTGAACCGGAACAGCAAGCCGAGCGGCGCCACTCCACCGGGGCCGCCCGTCCGGAACACGGCGTTCCATTCGTACGCGTCCCGCACCATGCTGTGCCCGAGCCGATAGGAGGCAACCGAGAACTCCACCGGCATCGTGGGCGCATCAATCGTTTCGCGGGTCTGTTGCTCGCCCGCACCGTCCGCCGACGTAGGCGGGACCTCGAAGAACTTGCGCCCGTTCGTGAAGACGTCGTCCAGGACCGCCTGGTCGACGATTCGCGGGAGGAAGTCGGTGCGCAGAATCCACTGGTAGTGCTTGGTGACCTCCGCACGCGCTTTCTCGAAGAGCGCGGTTCCGGTCAATCCCTGCTCGGCGAACTTGCCGGCCACGGTGTTGTGGAACCGAATGAACATGAGATGCGTCTGCGCCACCACGAGGTTCTCGTCGTTGCGCGAATCCGGGATGACCGGCGCACGTCGCTCCGCCGGCGTGGCCCCCTGTCCCGAACGCGGGAGGTCGAACCCGGCCTGATCGGCGTTCGCCACCGGGGTGTCCGGCGGAAAGGCGACGCCAACGGTCGAACCGGTGCGCAGGTGCACACCGTCGGGGTCGTAGAACTGCGGATCGCGCGCCGGCCCCAGCCCGTACAGCGAGTCGAGGTCCAGCGAGACCGAGCGGCCCTGGATCAGCTCGGCGACCGAGACGTCCTGGCCGAGGTGCACCGCGGTCTTGTCGAGGGTGAGATCGTGGTCGACGAACTGACCGAGATAGGTGAATCCGGCAGGAATGACGGGATCGTGCGAATCCGGATCTGTCACTCCCTTCCCGGCCATCACATCGGCCACTTGTTCGACGATCTGCCGCGCGGCGTCGTCCATCGGATCGCCCATCGGCCCGAGGCGGGAGAACCGGAACTTTCGATACTGATCCAGTGTGGACGGACGAGCGAGCAGCTGCGCGCCGTTCTGATCAGTTCGATAGACACCTTCCCCCACGACGTAGTAATCGTCCCGTTCATGTCGATTCATGCGTCACCCCTGATCACACCGCTGCCGGGCCGGCGTTCGTGCGGGCGCGACGGTAAGCAGTGGTCTGGGCACCGTAGTACGGATCTTGATCGAAGGGACAGCCGCCATTCACACCCGCGATACCACCGTCCACATCAGTCCCGGTCTTCCCTGTTGACCCGCACGGCGAACAGGGAGCAAAACCACCAAAGGGATCGATCTGCCACGGCGACTCCTGACTGTTCGCCAGAATGAATGCCGCGACGATCACCTCCCGCCACGGATGACATCTTGCCGAGGTCACGCGTGATGAGAATTCGCCGGCCGTTTATCGGCCCGGAACCGACCCACCGGAGAGGGGCGGAACGGGCAATGTCAGGAATGCTGCGGAAAAGCCTGGCCGGCACCGGCGCACTCGCCCTGACCGCGGCTGACGGCGAAGAACGTGCTGACCTACCTGTCGGTCGGGCCGGTCGCCCCCGGGCAGCGCGGTGACCATCTCCCGGGAGCTTTCGGTGCCGGGTTCGCCGAGGTCGCACGAGCCGCCGAGAGGCTGGGCGTGAACAACGTGGGCTGTGACGTCAGCGCGGAAGGGACCAGCCCGTTGCCGGCGAGAGGAGAGATAGCGATCGGGCAGACCGGGGAGAGCGGGCGGTGGTGGTCACGATGGACCAGGTGCTCAGACCGCTCACATGACCACCACTGCGGCGCGATCACCCGACCTCGATCACCACCTTGCCCCGGGTGTGCCCCGCCTCCACGGTGGCGAGCGCGGCACCCGCCTCGTCGAGGGGCCGGGTATCGGTGACGTTCGGGTCGAGCGCTCCGTCGGCGACCAGCTGCGCGAGCGCGGCGAGCACTCCCGTGCTGCGGTCGCGCTCCACCCCCTTGCCCCCGAGCTCGGCCGCGAGCGCCCGGTCGGCGATCGTCGCCAGGCGTGAGCGGTCGGCCAGCACCTCGGCCACAGCGCGCAGTGCGTCGCCGCCGACGGTGTCGAACACCGCGTCGACGCCCTGGGGTGCGGCGGCGCGGATCCGCTCGGCCACCCCGTCGCCGTACTCCACGGGAGTGGCGCCGTAGGACGCGACGAGATCGTGCTTGCCCTTGCTGGCCGTGCCGACGACGACGAGCCCACGGGCCCGGGCGAGCTGCAAGGTCACCACACCGACCCCACCACCGGCCCCGTTGACCAGCAGCGTCGAGCCGGGTGCGAGGTCGAGCCCGTTCAGAGCGTCGTAGGCGGTGCCGGCCGCCACCGGGAGCCCCGCCGCATCCGCCGGGCTCACACCCTCAGGACGGTGCGCGGCGAACGACGCCAGCACCAGCGCCTGCTCGGCCCAGCCGCCCACCATGCCCGGAGTGCCGCCGAACACCTCGTCGCCGACGGCGAAACCGCCGCAACCGGGACCGGCCGCGACGACCGTGCCGGCCACCTCCCGGCCCAGCACCGCGGGCAGCGCGGTGTTGCCGTAGCCACCGTCGCGCAGCTTCCAGTCGCCCGGGTTGACGCCGGCGGCGCGGACGCGCACCAGCAGCTCGCCCGGCCCCGGCGAGGGAACCGGCAGGTCGAGCATCGTCTCGTTCTCGGGGCCGCCGAACGCGGTGAAGCCGTACGCCCTCATGCCTGCACCGCCGATCGCAGAGCCGCCAGGCGGGACACGGCTTCCGTGAGCACCTCGTCGCGCTTGCAGAAGGCGAAGCGGACCAGTGAACGCCCGAGATCGGGGTCGGCGCAGAACACCGACACCGGGACAGCGGCGACGCCGATCCGTTCCGGCAGGCTCCAGCAGAACTCGGCCCCGTCGCTGAACCCGAGCGCCGTGACGTCGGTGACGACGAAGTACGTGCCGCCCGTGTCGAACACGGTGAAGCCCGCCTCCCGCAGCCCGTCGGAGAGCAGGTCCCGTTTGCGCTGCAGATCGGCCGCCAGGCCGGTGTAGAAGGAGTCGGGCAGCGCGAGCGCGGCGGCGATGGCGGGCTGGAACGGGGCACCGCTGACGTAGGTGAGGAACTGTTTCACCGCGCGCACCGCCGAGACGAGCTCCCCGGGCCCGTGCACCCAGCCGACCTTCCAGCCGGTGACCGAGAACGTCTTGCCGACCGAGGAGATCGTCAGCGTGCGCTCGGCCAGGCCCGGAAGGGTGGCCATCGGCACGTGGGGCCGCCCGTCGTAGGTCATGTGCTCGTAGACCTCGTCGGTGACGATCACCGCGTCGTGCTCGGCGGCCAGCTCGCCGATCAGGGTGAGCTGTTCACGGTCGAACACCGCGCCCGTCGGGTTGTGCGGGGTGTTCACCAGCACGAGCCGGGTGCGGGCGGAGAACGCGGCTCGCAGCTCGTCGGGATCGAACCCGAACGACGGAGGCCGCAGCGCGACCGCGCGCAGCTCCGCGCCGGCCAGGGCGATCGTGGCGGCGTAGGAGTCGTAGTAGGGCTGGAAGGTCACCACCTCGTCACCGGGCTCGCAGAACGCGAGCACGGCGGAGGCGATCGCCTCGGTGGCCCCGGTGGTGACGAGCACGGCGTCGGGGTCGACCTCGAGCCCGTAGAAGCGCCGTTGGTGCTCGGCCACAGCGGAGCGCAGCTCGGGGATGCCGATGCCCGGCGGGTACTGGTTGATCCCGCCCTGGATGTTCGCCGCGGCGTCGCTGAGCAGCGAGGGCGGCCCGTCGGTGTCGGGGAAACCCTGTCCGAGGTTGATCGCGCCAGTGCGCACGGCGAGCGCCGACATCTCGGCGAAGATCGTGGACGTGTGCGGGCGCATCCGATCGACGAGCATCCGCCCACCGTAACCGCTGGACCCGGCGGGAAACCGTGGATCAGGCGTTGAGCTGGTCCGCGACCATTGTCTCGATCTGTGCGCGGCCCGCCCCGCCGAGAGCTCCATCGAGCGCGGAAGCGAGCCGCTCGAACGGGTCCTCCAGATCCAACGTCTCCAGCCGCGCGGCCAGCTCCGGGACGGTCCACAACCCGCCGCTCTTGGTCACCTCGGCTCCACGGGACCATCCGACGTTCACCGTGATCGCGCCACCGCGGACCGACAGCACCTGGCCTGTCAGCGGGCACCCCGCGCTCGCGAGGTAGGCCACGAGCGGCGCGACGACCACGGGCGCCGTCGGGTCGATACCGCCCGCGCCCGCGGTCCGGTCCATTCCCGGCACGCCCGCCGTGAGGCGGGTGCTGACCATCGACGGGCTCACGCAGTTGACCCTGACCCCGAGTCGGGCCAGCTCCACAGCGTGTACGGACGACATCGCCGCCACGGCGGCGTTCGCCGCGGCGTAGCCGGAATGGGTGGGCAACGGGTTCAGCAGACCGGACCCGGACACGGTGTTGACGATCGCGCGGTCGGAAGTCACCCCGGCGGCCGCGCGGTCGCGCCAGTAGGCGGCCGCCCACCGGCTCACCGCGAACGTCCCCTTGAGCTTGACAGCGACGACGGCGTCGAAATCGCGCTCGGTCAGCCTCTCCAGCGCCTTGCTGGCCTCGATCGCCGCATTGTTGACCACCGCGTGCAGATCCCCGAACGCCTCGACCGCGACATCCACCATGCGGCGAGCGTCATCCCACACGGCGACACTGCCCGTGTCGGCCACCGCACGACCACCTGCCCCGACGATCTCCGCCACGACCGCCTCAGCCACCCGGCTGTCGCCACCCGAGCCGTCGATCTCCACGCCCGGGTCGTTGACGACGACGTTCGCGCCCTCCGCGGCCAGGTAGAGAGCCTCCGCCCGGCCGATGCCCCGTCCCGCTCCCGTGACCAGCACTGTGCGACCGCTCATTACACCCATGTCTACCCCCTCGATGCACTGAGCACATTACTACAGTTGATGAACTGATTCAGTCAATGTAGTACCGTGGATGAATGCAGGACGGGACGGGCCGCCGCGCTCGGAAGAAGCAGCACACCCGCACGGCGCTCATCGACGCCGCCACGAGGCTGTTCGACGAGAAGGGTTACGACGGCACCACGGTCGCCGACATCGCCGAGGAGGCAGACGTGAGCACCCGGACCTTCTTCCTGCACTTCCCCACCAAGGAGGACGTGGTACTCGGGGATCCCACAGCCAGGGTCGACGCGGGCACGCTCGCCATCTCCGAACGGAGCCCGGACGAACCGGTACGCGACGTGCTGGCCAGGGCATTGGACGTGATGATCGCCGACTCATGGGCCGGCGACCTGTCCAGCGGGCTCGCCGCTGTTCGCGCACGCCTGCTCACGTCCGTGCCGGCGGTTCAGGCGCGGCTGCTGCAGACATCCTTCACCGCGCAGACGCGGCTGGCCCAGGCTCTCCACGACACCTGTCCCGACGAGCTGGACGAGATCGACGCAGCGGCCCTCGTCGGCGCCGCCATGGGCGCGGTCAACGCCGCGGCGATCACCAGCCTCCGTCGCGGCGCATCACCCGAGCAGGTCAGGGCGGCGATGCAGCGGGCCGCCGCGATCGCGTTGGGCAGGCCTGCATAGCGCTCGAACTCACCAACCCCGCATGTCGACGTCCCAGGTCTCGAAAACCTCGGCACCGTCCACCACATGCATCCGCTCGTGCAGCACGACCGTCGGGTCGACGTGCGCCGGCAGAACCCTGACCCGTTCCCCGGCCCGCACGGGCGCCTGCGGCACGAACGTCGTGTGCTCGTCCGAGCAGAACCGCACCTTCGCGTCCGCGATGGTGGGGAGGCCGTGGTCCATCCCGAGCGCCTTGAGCCCGACGTCGGCGACCGCGTGCGTGGCCGCCACCGAGACCACCGTGCCGAGCACCGACAGCGCCTGCCCGAAGGGGTGCCCGATCGCTCCGTACGCGGTGTCCATGAGGGCGTACGAGCCTGCCTGGATCTCGGTGGCCCAGGTGTTGTCGGCGTACGTGCCGGTTCCGCCTGCGCTGATCACCTCACCGCCCACGTCGGCGGCTGCCGACATCAGGAGCGCCATCGCCTCCGCGGTCTTCCGGGCCCGGTCGGCCGGGTCGGCGACGAGCATGAGGTGGCCCTCGTAGCCCATCACGCCGCGCACCTCGAGCCCCGCCCGGCGGGCCGCGTCGGCGAGATCGCCCGCCTTCTGCGGCGGGCAGCCACACCGCAGCAGCCCGACGTTCACGTCGACGAGCACCTCGCGCACTCCGCCCGCCACAGCCGCAGCCACCGTCTCCGGCGAGTCGACGGCGACGGTGACGCGCGCTCCCGAACGCACGAGCGCTCCGAGGCGGCGCATGTCGAGCACCTCGTTGGCGAGCAGCAGGTCCTCGCCGAGCCCGGCAGCCGCCATCACCTCGCACTCCCGGATCGTGGCGCAGGTGAAGCCGGGGTGGCCGTTCGCGCGCTGGCGGCGCGCCAGCGCGCTGCATTTGTGCGCTTTGACGTGCGGGCGCAGCCTGGTCCCGGGCAGGGCGGCGCTCATCGTGTCGAGGTTGGACTCCAACAGGGCCCGCTCGACCAGCAACGCGGGCGTGGGCAGCTCGTCGATCCGCATGATCGCCACGCTAGCCAGCGTGGTGGTTGGCGCGCTGCGTCGCCGCGGAGGAGCCTGCCAGCTATGACCACCACTTCCGACGCGGTGCCCGACGCCCGGACCGTCGCCGCCGAGCTGTCCGATGCCGGTGTCGCAGGCGTGACGATCAGCTGGGCGGACAACAACGGGATCCCGCGCTCGCGCACCGTGCCCGTCTCCGCGCTGCCCCGGGTGGCAGAGACCGGCATCGGCGTGACCACGCTCTTCGCCGTGTTCGACAGCTCGGATGCGATCACGTACGCCCACGAAGGGCTCTCGTCACCGTCCGGGGACGTCCGGCTCGTACCGGTGCTCGACGGGCTCGTGCCGCTGGCCGGCCAGCCGGCGCTCGCCTGGGCGCCGGGCCGGATCCTCGACGCCGACGGTGCTCCCTGGCCCTACGACCAGCGCGCGGTGCTGGAGCGCCAGGTCGAGGAGCTGGGCAAGGCCGGGCTGACCGCGCTCGTCGGCTACGAGATCGAGTTCGGCGTGTACGCGGAAGGCGGCCCCGACGAGTTCGTTCCCGCCCATCCCGGGCCCGCGTACAGCCCGCACGCGCTCCTCGCGGTCGACGAGTTCATGGCGGACGTACTGCGCGACTTCACCGCGAACGGCCTCGAGATCGGGCAGCTGCACGCCGAGTACGGGCCGGCCCAGATGGAGCTGTCCCTCGCGCCGAGCGATCCCGTCACCGCCGCAGACCGCCAGCTCCTCGCCCGCCAGACGCTGCGCGCCGCCGCCCGCCGCAACGGGCTCCGGTTGAGCTTCGCGCCGCTCCCGGCCCAGGCCGCCGCCGGAAACGGCTGGCACATCCACAGCTCCGTCTGGCGCGACGGGCGCAACCTGCTCGCGGGCAATCAGGAGGGCCCCGGCGCAGAGGGCGCCGCCTACATCGCCGGGTTGCTGCGGGACCTGCCCGCCGTCGCGGCGATCACCGCACCGACCCTCGGGTCGCTGGCCCGCCTGCGGCCCGGGTTCTTCGCGGGGGCGTTCGCGTTCTGGGGTGTGGAGAACAGGGAGGCGCCGCTGCGGTACGTGCCGGGCTCGAAGTTCCTCGGGTCCGACCACGCGAACGTCGAGCTCAAGACGTCGGACGCGTCCGCCAACCCGTATCTCGCGCTGGCCGCCGTGCTCGCCGCGGGCGCAGCCGGTGTCGCCGACGAGCTCTCGCTCGAGCCGCCCGTGCAGGCCGACCCCGGGTCGTGGAGCGAGAAGGAGCGCGCCGAGCAGAAGATCGCCCTGCTCCCGCGGACCCAGGCGGAGCAGGAGGCCGCTCTGACGGGCAACCCGCGCATCCCGGCCGTGCTCGGCGACGACCTGCTGGGCGCGTTCCTCGCGGTCCGGCGATCCGACGCCGCGGCGGCCGAGGACCGATCACCCGATGACGTCCTGGCCGGGCTGCGCTGGCGCTACTGAGGCGCGGGCCGAGAGCTGGCTCACACGATCGGGTGATCGGGAACAGTCGTCGCTTGCCGCGGATTTCACACCGTCGTGACGCTGACTCCCGATCGTGTCGTGACGGCCGTACCGGACACCCGGGGGGCTCGCCTCCGGCTGGTGCTGGTGCTGGGCGCGCTCATCGCGCTGGGGCCCTTCACCATCGACATGTACCTGCCCGCGCTGCCGACGATCAGCACGGATCTGCTGACGTCCTCGGCCACCGTGCAGTTGACTCTCACCGGCACGCTGCTGGGCCTCGGTCTCGGGCAGCTGGTCATCGGACCGCTGTCGGACCGCTTCGGCCGGCGGCTGCCGCTCCTCGCCGGAACGGCCGTGCACGTGCTCGCCTCGGCCCTCTGCCTGATCGCGCCCTCCGTCGAGGTGCTCGGCGGGCTGCGCGTGCTGCAGGGTCTCGGCGCAGCTGCGGGTTCGGTGATCGCACTCGCGATCGTGCGCGACCTCTACTCCGGGCGGGCAGCCGCGACTCTGCTCTCGAGGCTGATCCTCGTGATGGGTGTGTCCCCCGTGATCGCTCCGACGGTCGGCGGCTACGTCCTCGCGTTCACGTCGTGGCGCGGGGTGTTCGCGGTGCTGGCCGTCATCGGGCTCGTGCTCATCCCCGTGGCGGCGCGGCTCCTGCCGGAGACGCTTCCGCCTGAGCGCCGCCAGACGAGCGGCGTGCTCGGCACGTTGCGCACCTACGGCGGGCTGCTGCGCGACCGCACGTTCCTCGGACTCGTGCTCGTCGCCGCGCTCGCGATGTCGGCGGTGATGGCGTACGTCTCCGGCGCCTCGTTCGTCTTCCAGGAGGAGTACGGGCTGAGCGAGCAGGTGTTCGGGCTGGTCTTCGGCACGGCCGCGATCTGGCTGATCGCGGCTACGCAGCTCAACCCGGTGCTGCTGCGCCGCTTCGAGCCGCGTCAGCTGCTGCTCGCCGCCGTCGCGGCGGGCTCGGTGGCCGGGCTGGTGCTGCTCACGGTCGCGCTGCTCGGCCTGGGCGGGGTCATCGGGTTCCTGGTCGCGCTGTGGCTGGTGCTGTTCGCCGTCGGCCTCGCCCTGCCCAACGCCCCGGCCGTCGCGCTGTCACACCACGGCGAGGCCGCAGGCACCGCCGCCGCCCTGCTGGGTGCGGTGCAGTTCGGAGTCGGCGCGCTCGTCTCGCCGCTGGTGGGCGTGCTGGGCAACAACGCCGTTGCGATGGGCACCATCGTCGCCGGCGGCCTGGTGCTCTCGACGCTCGTCCTCGTCGTCGTCGTGCGGCCGTGGCGGCTGCCCGACGTGGAGCCTTCGGCTGCGGCCATGGAAGCCGCGGTCGTGCACTGACCGGCGGGCAGCGGCCGCGGGCGTCGGGGGACGGCTCGGCGGCCGCTGCCGGCCGGTACGAACTAGCCGAAGGTCAGAAGACGATCTCGGCCGCGCGGGAGACCTCGTCGATGTCGTCGGTCGTCCCGATGAGGATGAACTCGTCGGCACCGAGGTCCTCGTACTCCTTGACGGCCTCACGCACGGCCTCCGGCGAGCCGCTCACGCCGGCCGCGGATCCGTTCGACATCTCCTCGCCCAGGAAGCTGTAGTAGTCCTTGACGTTGGCGCGACCCTGGTCCTCCGCGCCGAGGGCGAAGTAGCCGATCGCGACGATCCGGGGCTGGCCGGGGCGCCCCGCCTCCGTCCACGCCGCCCTGGCGGCCTCGAAGGACGGAGCGACCATGGACGCCGGCATCGAGGCGCCGACGTAGCCCTCGCCGATGCGCGCCATGCGCCCGAGCGCCGCAGGGCTGAAACCGCCGAAGAGCAGCGGGATCTGACGGGTGCCGGTGGGCACAGCGGGGTTGACGCCGCCCCCGACCGGGTCACCGTTCCAGACGCTGCGGTAGATCTCGAGGTCGCGGTCGAACCGCTTGCCGCGACCGCTCATCCCGTACCCGTCCACGACGAAGTCGTCCGGACGCCCGCCGATGCCGAGACCGAGCGTGAGCCGGTGGCCGGACACCCCGTCGATGCCTGCCAGTTCCTTGGCCAAGAGCTCTCCCGGCCACACCGGGGCGAGCATGACGTGGCTGAACAGCCCGATCGTGCTGGTCGCGCCCGCCGCAGCCGCGAGCGTGACCGTGTCGCTCACGCCGGGGTAGGCATAACGGCCGACGGTGCCCAGAGTGGAGAAGCCGGCCTCCTCGGCCTTCGCCGCCCACAGCGAAATCGTGTCGGGGCGTACGTTTCGGACCTGGTTCGGAAGCCCGAGACCGATCTTCATGAAATCTCCTTGGCCGATCGATGAGATGGTCGAGGCGCGGCGAGGCCGGCGCCGTCAATCCGTGCAGGCGCGTCGGTGAGCCTTCAACCAAGCCTAGGGCCGACTCCTGCCGCACCTGCGTCCGGTTGATCTTGTGGATCAGGAACCCTCACGTTCGCCTCGGCCGTCCCGCACTGTCAGCAGGGGGAGAAACGCCTGTGTGAGCGGCCCGATGGCGAGTGCGTAGAACACGGTGCCCACTCCGACTGTGCCACCGAGGAGCCACCCGGCGAAGAGCACAGTTGCCTCAATGCACGTCCGGACGAGCCGCACGGACCAGCCGGTGCGGCCGGCCAGACCAGTCATCAGTCCGTCACGCGGGCCAGGGCCGAGCCGCGCCCCGACGTAGGCCGCCGTGGCGACGCCGTTCAGAACGACGCCGCCCACCAGCAGCGCGATGCGCGCGGGGAGCCCCGCCGGCTCCGGGATCACCGCCAGCGCGGCGTCGACGACCAGGGCGATCACGACGACGTTCGCGACCGTCCCGATACCGGGCCGCTGGCGCAGCGGGATCCACAGCAGCAGCACCAGTACGCCGGTGATGGCCGTGACCGAGCCGAAGCTGAGCGGCGTCTGCTCCGTGATTCCCTCGTGCAGCACGTCCCACGGGTTGATTCCCAGTGCCCCGCGGATCTGCATCGCCATGCTGGTCGCGTACAGGACCAGCCCCACCAGCAGCTGCGGGATCCGCCTGGCCGGATGCCGGTTGACGGGGAGCGGGCGGAGATCGACAACGGCCATTGCCCCATCCTCGGGGGTCCCCCGGTCGTGACCAGGGCCAATCCCCGCCAGGTGGACTCCCGGCACAAAGGGCCGCGAGCCGACATGATGGCGACGTCCCCGGATAGCGGAGGTCGTCGTGCGCAGGTTGTCCCTCATCCCTGCCCTGCTCGCTGCGCTGCTGGCCGCCGGCGCCGGTGTGGCGCTCGCCGAGCCGCCGTTCCGGCTCGTCGACCGGGTCAGCGACCAAGCGCAGGTGCTCGGTCCCGGTCAGACGGCGCAGGTCAACGCCGCGATCCAGCGGCTGCGCGCCGAAGACGGCATCGACCTCTTCGTCGTCTACGTCAACTCGTTCGACGGAGCCTCCCCGCAGGCATGGGCCGACCAGACCGCGCAGCTGTCCCAGCTCGGCACCGAGGACGTCCTCCTCGCCGTGGCCACCGGGGACCGCGCGTACTACATCTCGGTCGCCGACGGGTTCCCGCTCTCGGTGGCCGAGACGGACCGCATCCGCACGAGGGACGTCGAGCCGCGGCTGGCAGCAGGCGACTGGGCAGGCGCGGCGATCGGTCTCGCGGACGGGCTGCGCACGGCCGGCAGCTCCGGTCCGGGGGTCCCGGTCGGCGTGCTGGTCGTCGGCGGCGCCGCAGTGCTCGGCGGCGGGGCGTACCTGTTCGCCCGTCAACGGAGGAAGGCGCGGGCCGACGCACCGGCGGCTGCCGGGGCGGGCCCACCTCCGCCCGCACAGCGCGACGAGTTCAGCGATGTCTCCACCGACGACCTCGCGTACCGCGCCAGCGCCGCCCTCATCGACGTCGACGACGCCGTGCGCACCTCCGAGCAGGAGCTGTCGGCGGCCCGCGCCCACTTCGGCGACCAGGCCGTGGCGGAGTTCGCGGCCGCGCTGGAGCAGTCGCGCGCTGACATGCTCGCCGCCTTCGAGGTCCGCCAGCAGCTCGACGACGACCAGCCCGAGGACGAGCCGACGAAGCGGTCGATGTACGGCCGGATCATCCGCACTGCCGGTGCCGCCGACAAGCGGCTGGACGCGCGAGTCGAGGCGTTCGACAAGCTGCGTGGCCTCGAGGCGAAGGCACCGGAGTACATCGCCGGGTTGGGTGGGCGGCTCGATTCCGTCACGGCCCGGCTTCCGGAGGTCGCGACGAGCTGGAGCGCGCTGCAAGGGCGCTACGCCGCCCCCGCGCTGGCGCCGGTGGCGGGCAACCTCGACCAGGCGCGCCAGCTGCTCACCGCGGCGCAGGCGGAGGTCGACGAGGCGCGCACCGAGCTCGCCACCCCCGGCCCGGCCGCGGCCGTGGTGTCCGGGCGGGCCGCGGAGGACGCGATCACGCAGGCCGAGACGCTGCTCGACGGGATCGGGCGGCGGGAGGCCGAGCTCGCCGACGCGGCAGGTCGGGTCTCCGCCGCCCGCGCGGAGGTGGTGCAGGACCTCGCCGAGGCCCGGGCGCTGTCGGCGTCGAACGATGCCGGCGACCTGGGCCCGGTCGTCGCACGGGCCGAGGCCGCTGTGGCGGCAGCCGACCAGGCCGCGTCAGCACAACAGCCCGACCCGATCTCCGCGCTGCGGCTCCTCGACGAAGCCGGTACCGCGCTGGATCAGGGCCTCGACCAGGCGCGGATGGCGAAGGACCGGGCCCGTCGCGCCGCCGCGGCCCTCGACCAGGCTGTGCTCACCGCCCGTTCCACCGTGTCAGCGGCTGGCGACTTCATCGCGACCCGGCGCGGCGCGGTCGGGAGCGAGGCGCGCACCCGGCTCGCCGAGGCACAGCGGCACCTGCAGCAGGCGGGCGCCGGCGGCGACCCGGTCGCCGCACTCCGGGAGGCGCAGCAGGCCGACGCCCTCGCACAGGAGGCCCTGCGGCTGGCGCAGACGGACGTCTCCCGCTGGTCCCGCCCGGTGCCGTCACCCACCGCGTCGAGCGGGATCGACCTCGGCAGCCTGATCCTCGGCGGGATCCTGGCCGGCTCCCGCGGCGGGGGCTACTACGGCGGCGGCCGCAGCCGCGGTGGCGGTTTCGGTGGTGGCGGTGCCCCCCGGAGGAGCCCCGGCAGCTTCGGTGGTTCCGCGACGCGCGGCCGCCGCGGTGGCGGCGGCCGCTTCTAGAGCGCGCTGAACAACTCGACCCTCCTGCGCGTCAGGCCCGGCTGATCGTCACCTCGACCAGCCGGCGGTCGGCCGAGCTCACCTCGTGGACGGGTCCGGTCAGCTCCACCGCTGCCGTCAGCACCGGGCTCTCGCAGTCCGTACCGACGAAGAGCGCGATCGTGCCCGGCTCGACCACCCGCACCATCCGCCGGTCGCTGAAGGCGAGCCGCTGAGTGGGCACGTCGAAGGTGACCTCGGCACTCTCGCCCGCGTCCAGGTGCACGCGGGCGTAGCCCAGCAGCTGCACCACCGGACGCGTCACGGTGGCGACGACGTCCGTGGCGTACAGCTGGACGATCTCCGTGCCGGCCCGCTCGCCGGTGTTGGTGACCCGGGAGACCACCTGGATCGCGCTGTCCGTGGCCACCTGCTCGGCGACGACACGCAGGTCGGCGTGCTCGAACGCCGTGTAGGAGAGCCCATAGCCGAACGGGCGCACGGGCTCGGTGTCGATGTTGCTCACCGAGCTGGCACCCCCGAGCTTCGGGTGCAGGTAGCTGTAGGGCTGGGCACCGACGGAGCGGGGCAGGCTCACCGGGAGCCGGCCCGAGGGGTTGACGCGGCCCGACAGCACCCCGGCGATCGCCGCGGCGCCCTCCTGCCCGGGAAAGAACGCCTGGACGACGGCCGCGCACCGGTCGAGCGCCCACCCGATGGCGTACGGCCGACCGGTGAGGAGCACGAGGACGACCGGGGTGCCGGTGTCCAGCAGCGCCTCCACGAGCTGCCGCTGCACGCCCGGGAGGTCCAGCGACTCGGCATCGCAGCCCTCACCGGAGGTGCCGCGGCCGAACAGGCCCGCCCGGTCGCCGACCACCGCGATGCAGAGCTCCGCGTCCCGGGCGGCGGCCACGGCGACGGACAGGCCGGTGGTGTCCGCGGTGTCGACGTCACAGCCGCGGGTGTACTCGATGTTCGCGCCGGTCAGCTCGGCTCGCAGCGCCCCGAGCACGCTCGACACGTCGAGGCCGAGCTCGGTGCCGGGGTGCTGGGCGAGCACGTGGTTGGCGAAGCTGTAGCAGCCGAAGAGCGCCGAGGTGTCGTCGGCGTTCGGGCCGACAACCGCGATCCGGCTCCCCGTGCCCGGGTCCAGCGGCAGGACGCCGTCGTTGCCGAGCAGCACCACCGACTCCTCGGCCAGCCGGGCGGCCAGCGCGCGGTGCCCGGCCGGGTCGAGATCGATGACGTCGTCCACGGCGGTCTCGTCGAACACCGCGTCGAGCAGACCGAGCCGGGCCTTCTGCCCCAGCACCCGGTGCACGGCACGGTCGACCACCTCCTCGGGCAGCTCGCCGGAACGCACGACGGCGGCGAGCGGAGCCAGGTAGGCCGTGCCGGTGGGCAACTCGACGTCGATGCCCGCCACGAGGGCCTGCGCCGCGGCGTCGCCCAGGTCGGCCGCCACGCCGTGCAGGGTGTGCAGGAACGCGACGGCGAAGTAGTCCGACACCACCGTGCCCGCGAACCCCCACCGCTCCCGCAGCAGACCGGTCAGCAGACCGGCGTCAGCGGCGACCGGAAGGCCGTCGATCTCGGCGTAGGAGTTCATCACCGAGTCCACGCCGCCGTCGAGCACCGCCATCTCGAACGGGGGCAGCAGGACGTCGGTGACCTCGCGCGGCCCGGCGTGCACCGGCGCGAGGTTGCGTCCTGCCCGCGAGTTCGAGTACCCGACGAAGTGCTTGAGGGTGGCCACGACACCGGTGCTCTGGACGCCTCGGACGTAGGCGGTGGCGACCGTGCCGACCAGGTAGGGGTCCTCGGAGATGCACTCCTCGACCCGGCCCCAGCGGGCGTCCCGCACCACGTCGAGCACGGGAGCGAGCCCCTGGTGGACGCCGAGCGCGGCCATCGACCGTCCGATCGCCGCGCCCATCTCCTGCACCAGTTCCGGATGGAAGCTCGCGCCCCAGGACAGCGGCGCGGGGAACGTGGTGGCCTTCCAGGCCGCGAGCCCCGTGAGGCACTCCTCGTGCACCAGCGCCGGAATGCCGAGACGGGTGTGCTCGGTGAGCCAGCGCTGCTTCGCGGCGAGGGCCCTGGCGCCCTCGACGGGGTCGACCGGCGCGGTGCCGAACGGGCGGGTCACATGTCCGAGCCCGTGCCGGGCGAACTCCTCGAACCCGCTCTCATCGGCCTGCATCGCGTCCTGCATCGGAGCGACGTCGCCGCCTGCGCCGGAGCCGCCACGCCCCTCCCACAGGCCCACCAGCTGGGCGAGCTTCTCCTCGAGCGTCATGCGGGCGACGAGCTCGGCGACCCGCGGGTCGTCGACGCCCGTCGCGGCGCTCGTGGTGGACACGTCGGTACTCATGACGTCCTCTCGGAAGTTCGGCGATCGGGGAGGTTCACTTGCCGGTGCCCGCGGTGAGGCCCGCGAGCAGGAAGCGGCGCCCGAGCAGGTAGACCACCAGCAGGGGGAGCAGGGAAAGGGTCACGGCGGCCGTCACCAGCGGCACGTTCGTGCCGTACTGACCCTGGAAGTCCCACAGGCCGAGCGTGAGCACCCGGACGGCCGGGTCCTGGGTCAGCACCAGGGGGAACAGGAACCCGTTCCAGGCCTGCAGTGCGGTGTAGATGCCGATCGTCGCCAGGCCGGGGCGCGACAGCGGGAGCACCAGGGAGAAGAGCGTGCGCATCGTGCCGGCCCCGTCGATGGCGATCGCCTCGTACAGCTCTGTCGGCACGTCCCGCAGGCTCGACGTCAGCACCACGATCGACAGAGGCAGCGCGAAGGCCGCCGTCGGCAGGATGATCGCGAGGAGAGAGTCGTACAGCCGCAGCTGAGTGATCATCAGGTACAGCGGCACGATCACCGCCTGGGCGGGCACCGCCAGCCCGAGCAGGACGACCGAGAAACCGGTGGAGACCAGCCGGCTTCGGCTGCGCACGATCGCGAACGCGGCGGGCAGCGCCAGCACCAGCACGATCGCGACGCACGCCGCCGTCACGAGCAGGTTGTTGAGGAAGTAGCGGGGGAACTCCGACGTGAGGACGGTGACGTAGTTCTCGGCGGTGAGGCTCGTCGGGAGCGCCATCGGGCCGTCGGCGAGATACGCACCGGACGCCCGGAGGCTGGTGACCGCCAGGAAGTAGAGCGGCACCGCCACGATGACGAGCCAGACTCCCGCACCCAGGCCTCCGACGACGTTGGGCCGCTGGTAGGCGCCCGAGCGCCGGGGGCGCCTGCGCGGCGACCACTGCGGCCCGGTGGGAGGAGCAGGCGGCGGCGCCGGGCGCGACGTCGAGGGACTCGTTGTCGTCACAGGCCCTCCTCGCTGACGCTCGTCGGACCCGTGCCGGGGCGTGCTGTGTCCAACGGTGACCTCGCAAGCTCGGTCACAAGCCCTCCTCGCTGACGCTCGTCGGACCCGTGCCGGGGCGTGCTGTGTCCAACGGTGACCTCGCAAGCTCGGTCACAAGCCCTCCCGCTGACTGGCCATCCGGCGGTAGCCCGTGACTCGGGTGATCACGAGCGAGAGCGCGGTGCCGATCACGAGCAGCACCACGGCGAGCGCAGCGGAGTAGCCCATCTGGAAGCTGCGGAAGCCCTCGATGTACATGTGCAGCGGCAGGATCCGGGTGGCGGTGCCGGGCCCTCCGTTCGTCAGGATCAGGACGATCTCGAAGTACGTCAGCGACCCGACGATGATGTGGACGCCGGAAGTGATGATCGTGTGCCGCAGCTGGGGCACCGTGATCGACCGGAACTGCCGCCACCGGCCGGCGCCGTCGAGGGTGGCCGCCTCGTAGAGCGACTCCGGGATCGCCCTGGCCGCCGCTTGGTAGAACAAGGTGTGGAACGGCATGAACTGCCACGAGATCACGAAGAGAACCACGTAGAACGCGAGTGACGGGCTGCCGATGAAGTTGCCGTCGGGCACCCCGACCAGCGGGCCCAGCACGCTCGCCAGCCCGAAGTTGGGATCGAACAGCGTGCCCCACAGCACCGCGATCGCGGCGCCGGACATCAGCTGCGGCACGAAGAAGATCGCCGCGAGCACCGCCCGTGTGCGCTGCTTACCCGCCAGATAGACACCGAGCGGCAACGCGACGGCCGTCTGAAACAACCAGGACAGCAGCGTGAGCATCCCGGAGAGCCGCAGCGAGTCGAGGAACACCTGGTCCCCGGCCAGCGTCCGCCAGTTCTGGATCCCCACCCACACCGGCGGGTTCAGCCCGTCGTAGGTCGTGAAGCTGAGGTAGATCAGCGCCAGCATCGGCACCAGGGCGAACAGCGCGAAGAACACCAGGGCGGGCACGACCCAGCCGAAGCCGGGCCGTGCCACGTCCACATTGGAGGTGGACCGACTCACCGCAGGACCTCGCTGCGCCCGGCCGACGCTTCGCGCGGTGCCCGTGACGTTGGTTCGCTCGCAAGCTCGCTCACTGCGCAGCCGCGTCCATCGCCTGACCGAACTGCTCCGGCGTCATGCTGCCCAGGAACACCTGCGAGAGGTTGGTGAGCATCGCCTGGGAGACGTCGGCCGGGAGGGCCTGGTCCCAGGACTGCGTGAAGCTCGGCGCGTCCTGCACCATCTTGTAGACGTACTGGTTGTAGTCGGCGAACTCGCCGGTGGCGATCTGCTGGTCCAGACCCTTGATCGCCGGCACCTGGCCGACGTCGATCATGCCCTTGACGTAGGCGGGGCTGGTCATGTTGTCGATCAGGAACTTCGTGGCCGCCGCGACGTTCGACGAGCTTGCGGCCACCGAGTAGAAGTTGCTGGGGTTGCCGACGATGACCTTGGGGTCACCGGCACCGCCCTCGACCGCGGGGAAGTCGGCCCAGCCGAGCTTGCCCGCCTTCACGAAGTCCGGGAAGTTGTCGTTGAGGCTCGTGACCTCCCACGAACCCATGAGCTCCATCGCGGCACGGCCGCTGGTGAGCAGCGCCTGCGAGCCCTGGTTGTCGTAGTTGACCGCCGAGAAGTTGCTGCCGAACGCGCCCCGGTCGATCAGATCCTTGATCTGGCGCAGCGATGTGACCACCGCGGCGTCGCTCCACGCACCCGGCGTTCCGTTGACGATCGCCTGGAACTTCCCGGGACCGCCGTTGCGCTCCAGCAGGTACTCCAGGTACATCAGCTCGGTCCACGGCTGGGAGCCGGCCAGGGCGATCGGCTGCACCCCGGCGGCCTTGAGCTTGTCCACCATCTCCAGGAAGCCCTGCCAGGTGGTGGGGAACGTGCCGATGCCGGCCGTCGAGAGGACGTCCTTGTTGTAGAAGAACGAGACGGGCTGCACGCCCTGCATCGGGATGCCGTAGACCTTGCCGTCGATCGTCCCGACGTCGAGCACGCTGGGCAGGAAGGCATCCTTCACCGCGGGGTTCGCGTCGAGGGCGGCGCTCAGGTCGGCCGCCTGACCGGCGTCGACATAACCCTTGAGGTTGCCGCCGCCCCAGTTGTAGAAGACGTCCGGCGCGTTCGGCGATCCGATCGCCGTCTGCAGCGCCGCCTTGTAAGGGTCGTTGACGTAGATCCGGAGTGCGATGTCCGGGCCTTCACCGGCGTTGAAGGAGTCGGCGGCGGCCTGCTGCACATCGTTGATGCCCTCGTTCTTGAGCGTCCACAACGTGAGGCCGCCCCCGCCTGCCCCCGCGGGGCCGGCGGTGCCACAGGCGGCGGTGGCTGTGACGGTCAGCGCGACGGCGGCTGCAGCCAGCGCCGTCCGCATGGTGGACCAGGTCGGCATGTGCTCTCCCTCGGGAGTGGAATCAGTGGTCGGTCGCGGCCTTTGCCCTCGTCAGGCAGCGGCCACGACCCGGGTGTCGGCGGGCTGCTGCGGGATGGTCCGCCGGGTGCGCGACTGCGCGGGAGCGTGCCGCTCGGAGTCGGCGGCGATCGGCCGCTCACCGAGGAAGAAGCCCACAAGTCCCGAGCACCGCAACGGGTCGGTGCCGCGCGAACGGCACCGCCGACCGGCCGGATCGAGCGGTAGTGCCGCTCGTCCTGCGATGCGGGACGAGGCGGCGCCCTGAGGTCGTCTGGTCACTGCGGACTCCCCTTCGAGCCAGGCGCCGAAACTTTCCGAGACTTGCGATTCAAGGTGGCCGACCGTAGGTTTCCGATCCGGCGATCGTCAAGCCCTCGACGGCCGACCGATATCGCGCCGTGACCGCCGCAGAAAGTTTCGGCTAGCATTCGCGCCGCCCTCGGCCCGAGCTCGGGAGGATCCCTGGACACGACCAGCAGCCGCGTGACGATCGCGGAGATCGCCGAGCACGCCGGTGTGTCGGTCCCGACGGTCTCCAAGGTCCTGAACGGGCGCTCCGACGTCGCCGAGGCCACCCGACTACGGGTCAAGCAGGTGATGGCCGACCGCGGCTACCAGCGACGCAAGCCCGGCATCCAGCGGCGGGTCGGCCTGGTGGACATGGTGCTGCCGAGCCTCGACTCGCCCTGGGTGGTCGAGGTGCTGCGCGGCGCCGAGGCCGAGGCCAGGAAGGCGGGCGCCCAGATCGTCCTCACCTCGGCGGAGAACCGTCCCGCGGGCGACCGGCAATGGCTCGACCACCTGACCGCCCGCCGCTCGGACGGCCTCGTTCTCGTAGTGAGCGAGCCCGACCCCGAGGTGGTGGAGCAGCTGGGCGCCCTGCACACCCCGATCGTGCTGCTGGACCCGGTGGGCGGAAGCGACCCGTCGTTCGCCACGGTCGGCGCCACGAACTGGGCAGGCGGGCTCAGCGCCGTCGAGCACCTGGTCTCCCTCGGGCACCGCCGGATCGGCGTGATCTCCGGGCGTCCGCAACTGGTGTGCAGCCAGGAGCGCGTCGAGGGCTACCGGGCCGCGCTGGGACGCGCCGGCATCGCGCCCGACGAGGACCTCGTGTACTTCGGCGACTTCCGGCCCCACGGTGGCCGGCTGGGTGCCCAGCAGATGCTCGACCTGGCCGAGCCCCCCACGGCGATCTTCGCCGGCTCGGACATGCAGGCCGTGGGTGTCTACCAGGAAGCTGCGGCGCGCGGCCTGCGCATCCCCGAGGACCTCTCCGTGGTCGGCTTCGACGACATCGCGTTCTGCGAGGACATGACGCCGCAGCTCACGACGGTGCGCCAACCCCTGGCGCGGATGGCGAGCGAGGCCGTGCGGCTGGCGCTGGCGGCCGAGGACACCACACCCCCACCCCGCGTGGAACTGGCGACGCACCTGGTGGTGCGCGAGAGCACGGGCCCAGCCCCCAAGCCCTGACGCCCCGCGAGCCACCGGTGCAGCAGCGACATGGACACGTGTCGCCGTTCGCGCGGCCCCCGTTCCGCGTCATGTGTCCATGTCGCGACGGGCGGGCTGCCGAAGCCGGACCCACCCCGCCAGAACCGGGTTCCGGCGAAGATCGTCGTGAGATCGGCATATCAGCCCTCGCCACGGCGGACATCTGGATCTCGGAGCGATCATCCGGGCGGCACCAGGGGGCGTCCCGCCGGCAACGCGCAACCAAGTCGCGCGCGACCCCGCTCCGGCGTGAGCCGGCAGCGTCATGGACACGTGTCGCTGTTTGCAAGGCCCCGTTCCGCGTCATGTGTCCATGTCGCGGGCTTGGCTACCCGGGCGCGGTGGGGGTCGGAAGTTTCGGAAATTTACGGATTGTGCGGTTGTTCATCCTGTGCGAACGTAGCAAGCGCTTTCCGCTCCCCGTCATCGTCGATCGGAGATCCGTGAGCACGCGCCCCCTGCCCCACGGAACAGACCGCTGATGTCCTGCACCGGCGCCGCCGGCCCTGGCGGGGGCCTGCAGGCCGAGCCCTCCCCCCTCGGGCTCGGCCTGCAGCACGACCACGGTGTTGACGCTGTCCGGCCCGCTGGTCCCTGACGCAGACCCGATTCCCTACCGACCTGGAGAAACGCATGCTCAACGGAGAGCGTCACCGGTCCCGGTTGCTGGCTGCGCTGGCCGCTGCCCTCCTGATGGTCCTCACCGCCTGCGGAGGAAGCGGCGGTGACGACGGCGGCGGCCCTGTCGAGCTCCGCTACTCGTGGTGGGGCAACGCCGATCGAGCCGAGCTCATGCAGCAGGCGATCGCGATCTTCGAGACCGAGCATCCCGACATCAAGATCGTCCCGAACTTCTCCGACTTCGCCGAGTACTGGCAGAAGCTCAACACCGAGTCGGCGGGCGGCGGCACGCCCGACGTCCTGCAGATGGACTTCAGCTACCTGCGCGAGTACGGCGACCGTGGCCTGCTGCTGAACCTCGACGAGGTGGAGAACCCCGTCCCCGTGAACGACCTGCTGCCCGGACTGCAGCAGGCGGGTGTGGTCGGCGGGGAGCGGTTCGCGGTGGCCCTGTCGGGCAACACCTGGGGGATGATCTACGACCCCGCGGCGTTCCAGGCCGCCGGCGTCGCGATCCCCGAGCGCTGGACCTGGGAGGAGTACGGGGCGGCCGTCACCCAGGTTGCCCGGACCGCCGGCATGGCGGGCGCGTGGGACTACACGTCGATCATGGGCGTCTTCGAGATCTGGCTGCGCCAGCAGGGCAAGGTCCTCTTCACCGAGGACGGCCGGATCGAGGCCACGCACGAGGACCTGCAGCGGTTCTGGCAGCAGGGCGTCGACCTGCGCGCGGCCGGTGCGTTCCCGCCCCAGGACAAGGTCGCCCAGGCCCTGCCGGTCACCGTGATGGGTGCCGACCTCGCGGCGTCCACCGTGAACCTCGACAGCATGCTCACCCGGTACGCGGGGGAGTCCGAGCGGAAGCTCGCTCTCGGCGCGCTGCCCAGCTCGAACCCCGACGACCTGGGGCTGCGGCTGCGTCCAGGCATCCTGCTCTCGGCGTTCAGCGGCACCGACCACCCGCGCCAAGCCGCGGAGCTGATCGACTTCATGGTCAACGACCCGCGCGTCGGGGAGATCTTCGGCGGTAACCGCGGCCTGCCGGCCAGCAACGCGCAGCGTGAGGCCGCCACTCCGAAGCTGTCGGCGACCGATGCGGCCGTGGCCGAGTACGAGAACACGATCGCCCAGTACCTGACGGTGCCCTCGACCCTCCCGCCCGCAGGTGTCGGCACCGCCGACTCCGCCTTCCTGCGCATCAACGAGGAGCTGGCCTACGGCCGCATCTCGGTGCAGGACGCCGCGGCGCAGTGGTTCAACGAGACCGAGGCAGCACTGCGGTGACGGCGGGGACCAGTGCGGGGCCCACTCTGTCCGGGAGCCCTCCGCCGAGCGCCGGTCCCCCTCGGGCCCACCCCCGGACGGGCGGGCGCGCACGGCGATCGCTGCGCTCGGACGGACCGGCCGGGTACTTCTTCCTGAGTCCGTGGATCCTCGGCATGGTCCTGCTGACGCTCGGGCCGATGCTGGCGTCGCTCTACCTGTCGTTCACCGACTACAACCTGTTCACGGCGCCGGAGTGGGTCGGGCTCGAGAACTACGTCGACATGTTCTCAGACCAGCGGTGGCGCCAGTCCGTGCTGGTCACGCTCACGTACGTGGTGCTCTCGGCCCCGCTCAAGCTGGCCGTCGCACTGGCTGTCGCGATGTTGCTGGCCCGGCCGCGCAGGGCTCAGGGGTTCTACCGCTCGGCGTTCTACGCGCCCTCGCTGATCGGCGCGAGCGTCAGCATCGCGATCACGTGGCGTGCCCTTTTCAGCGACGACGCCGCTGTCGACCGGGTGCTCACGGCGATCGGCTTCCCGTCGGGCGGGTGGGTCGGCGATCCGTCGCGGGCGCTGATGATCCTCGTGCTGCTCGCCGTGTGGCAGTTCGGCGCCCCGATGGTGATCTTCCTGGCCGGGCTCCAGCAGATTCCGCGCGAGTTGTACGAGGCCGCCGAGTGCGACGGCGCGGGCGCGTGGCGCAAGTTCTGGTCGATCACCCTGCCGACGCTGTCGCCGGTGATCTTCTTCAACGTGCTGATGGAGACGATCGGCGCCTTCCAGGCGTTCACCAGCGCATTCGTGGTGAGCAGCGGCAACGGTCTCGGCGGTCCTGCGGGCTCGACGCTGTTCTACACGCTCTACCTGTACGAACGCGGCTTCCAGGACTTCCGGATGGGATACGCGTCGGCGATGGCGTGGATGCTCCTTCTCGCCGTCGGGCTGGTCACCGCGGTGCTCTTCCGCACGTCGCGCTCGTGGGTGTTCTACAACGACGGGAGCAACTCATGAACGCGATGAGCACCCGTGTCCGCCGGGCGGTCTGGCACGCCGCCGCGCTCGCGATCCTCGTGGTCTTGCTCTACCCGGTGGCCTGGACGATCGGGGCGTCGTTCAAACCGTCGACGGACATCGTCGGCAGCCTCGAGCTGTTTCCCGCCGAGCCGACGGGGGCGAACTACGCCCGGGCCGCTGAGGGTATCGCCGGGGTGAGCGTGTGGACGTTCTTCCGCAATTCCGTGGTGCTGGCCGGGCTCGCCGTGATCGGCACGGTGGCGTCGTCGGCGATGGCGGGATACGCGTTCGCCCGGCTGCGCTTCCGTGGCCGCGGCCTCATGTTCACGATGATGATCGGCACGTTGTTGCTGCCGTTCCACGTCATGATCATTCCGCAGTACATCATCTTCCAGCGGGCCGGGCTGATCGACACGTTCGTGCCCCTGCTGATCGGCAAGTTCCTCGCCACCGAGGCGTTCTTCGTGTTCCTGATCGTGCAGTTCATGCGCACTCTGCCGAAGGAGCTCGACGAGGCCGCCACGATCGACGGCTGCGGCCACCTGAGACTGTTCTGGAACGTGATCCTCCCGCTGTCACGGCCGGCGCTGATCACCGTGTCGATCTTCACGTTCATCTGGACGTGGAACGATTTCCTCGGCCCGCTGCTGTATCTCAACAGCCCGGAGAACTACCCGCTCCCGATCGCGCTGCAGGCGTTCATCGACCAGACCACCACGTCCGACTACGGGGCGATGATCGCGATGTCGCTGCTGGCGCTCGTCCCCGTACTGCTGTTCTTCCTGGCCTTCCAGCGCTACCTCGTGGAGGGCGTGGCGACGTCGGGGGTGAAGGGATGACCACGGAGACCACGCACGTGAGCCGGCTGGAGCTCTTCGCCGAGTGCCTGCTTCTCGGCGTGCTGGTGGCAGTGGCGGCGTTGCCCGTCGTCACGCTTCCGGCAGCGCTCGCAGCCGGGTGCTCGGGCGTCCGCAGAATCGTCGACCATCGGGCCGGCGGTGCCCGCATCTTCGTCAGCGACCTGCGCGCAGCCCTTCGGACGAGCGCACCCGCAGCGGTCGGCGTCGCAGGCGGCGGGGCGCTCCTCGGGTTCGACGCGCTCGTCCTGCTCCGGGCTCCGGTGCCGGGTGGCGCGGCTGTGGCGATGGTCGTCGTAGCTGCCGGTGCGGGCGCGCTCGTCGTCCTCCTGCGCGCCGCGGCGCGGTGGCGTCCCGACGGGCCGTCGTGGCTCGCGCTGGTCCGGCTGGCGGCGTCCCGTGCCCGTGCCGATCTCTCCGGCAGTGCCCTGCTGGCCGGGGCGCTCGTCGCCGTCGCGGTGCTGACGTGGCAGCTCCCGGCGTTGCTGCCGCTGTCGCTGGGCTGCCTGGTGCTGGCGGGCGCGGCCGTCGAGACGCGTGCGGACGTCCGGCGGGGCTGACTCCACGTCCGCCGTCGGCCCCATCGGTCAACCCGCTCGGACGCCGTACTCCAGGTACCAGGTCTCGCCTGCCGCCCTCGCCCCCAGCGCCGCGACGACCCGGCGATGCAGCCACGGAGCCAGCCGGGGAGCGAGCTCGCCGGGCGGGACGTAGGTCCACGAGGCCAGCTCGTCGGACGGGAGGCTGATCGCACCGATCTGCCGGTCGTCCAGCACACCGCCGTCGAAGACGAACAGCACCCGGCTGACACCCTCGCGCGGGGCCCAGTCGACGACCAGCAGCGCACCGGGCGCCAGGTCGAGGCCGAGCTCCTCCCGCAGCTCCCGCACGCATCCCTCACGGGGTGTCTCGCCGTCCTCGACCATCCCGCCCGGGATCTCCCACGTCTCCTTGTACGTCGGCTCGACGATGAGCACGCGCTCTGCGGCGTCCACGAACAACGCTCCGGCCGCGATCAACGCTCGGGTCACCCGAGGAGTATAGTTGCTTGTTGGCAGGCAACTACATGAGGGGGCGACATGACGCAGACCTTCGACAACGACGACGTCATCAGGCTCCGGGTGGCTCTGTCCCGCATCGCGCGCCTGCTCGACCGCCAGTCCCGAGGCGCCTCACTGACCCGCACCCAGGCATCCGTGCTGGCCACGGTCTCCCGACTCGGGTCGGTACGGCTGTCCGATCTGGCCGACGCCGAGGGTGTGAACCCCACCATGCTGTCGCGCATCGTCGCGAAGCTGGAGGACCGCGGCCTGCTCAGGCGCAGCACGGATCCCGACGACCGGCGAGTGGCCCACGTCGAATGCACCGACGCCGGCACCGCGGAGCACCTGCGTGTGCGCAACGAACGCACCCAGCTGCTCAGAGAACGACTCACCGGGCTGTCCGAGGCCAGCGCGGCCGAGTTGCTCGCCGCCCTACCGGCCCTGGAGTCACTCGCAGACCAGTGCTCCCCACACAATCCACGCAAGGAGTCTCAATGACCGTAGTCGGCGAGCGGGCACTCGCCCCCCTGTATGCGCTGCGCCGACAGACTTTCGCGTCCCTGTCCAACAGCAACTACCGCCGCTACCTGACCGGCCAGTCGATCTCGCTCGTCGGCACCTGGATGCAGACGATCGCGCAGTCCTGGCTGGTCCTCCAGCTCACGGGCTCGGCCACCGCGCTGGGCGTGGTCGTCGCGCTGCAGACCCTGCCCACGCTCCTGCTCGGCCCCTACGGCGGCGTGATCGCCGACCGGATGGACAAGCGCAAGCTGATGATCGGCCTGCAGTCGATGATGGGCGTGCTCGCGCTGCTGCTCGGGCTGCTGACCATCACCGGAGCGGTCCGCCTGTGGGAGGTCTACGTCCTCGCCGTCCTGCTCGGACTGAACAACAGCTTCGAGAACCCCGCACGCCAGTCGTTCGTGCTGGAGATGGTCGGCCCGACGGACCTGCGCAACGCGGTCAGCCTCAACTCGGTGCTCGTCAACTCGGCCCGGGCGGTCGGTCCGGCCGTGGCCGGCATCGTGATCGCCACCGGCGGCATCGGCCTGTGCTTCCTGCTCAACGCGGCGAGCTTCGTCGCGGTCGTCGTGTCGCTCACCCGGCTCGACGTCTCGAAGCTCAGCCCCTCGACACCGGCGCCGCGGGCGCCCGGGCAGCTGCGCGAGGGCCTCAGCTATGTGAAGCGGACCCCGCGGCTCGCGGTCCCGCTGCTGATGATGGCGCTGGTCGGCTGCCTCGCGTACGAGTTCCAGGTGGTGCTGCCGATCGTCGCCAGCGAGACGTTCGCCGGAGACGCGCGCACCTACGGGTTCCTGACCGCTGCCATGGGTGTGGGCGCGGTCGTGGGCGGGCTCTACGTGGCTGCGCGTGGCCGCACCGGAATGCGGTCGATGGTGGTCGGCGCCGTCGCGTTCGGCGTGGCGATGCTCTTCGTCGCGCTCTCCCCGACACTGCTCGTGGCGCTGCTGGGCATGGCCCTGGTCGGTGCGGCGAGCGTCGCCTTCCAGTCCACCGGCAACAGCACGCTGCAGCTGACCGCCGCCCCGCACATGCGAGGGCGGGTGATGGCGCTGTGGGCCGTCGCGTTCCTCGGGTCCACCCCGATCGGCGGCCCGATCGCGGGCCTGGTCAGCGGACACTTCGGGGGGCGTGCCGGACTGATACTGGGAGCGCTGGCATGCCTTGTCGCGGCCGGGTTGGGAGCGATCTACGTCCGGCGGGAGTCAGCGGCCCGCGCTGCCGAAGTCATCGGGTGACACGTCGTCGAGGAACTCCCGGAAGTCGCGTAGCTGCTGGTCGGGCGGGGCGTCCGTGCCGTCGGGGAAGAGGTCGGTGATCGGCTGACCGACGTCGTCGAGGATCTCGTCGGCGACGCCGATCGACAGCCCGTACCGCACCGCGACGGCCAGTGCGTCGCTCGGCCGGACCTGCACCCGGGTGCTCGAGTCGAACACGAGGGCAGCGGAGAAGCGGCCGTCACGCAACTCCGTGATCTCCGCGCCGTCGAGCCGGTGCCCGAGACCCGCGACGACGGGCAGGAGCACGTCCTGGGTGAGCGGCGGGTCGGACTCGGTCCGGCGCCCGGCCGCGATCACCTCCGCCGGGGCGCGGTGCAGGAACACCGGCAGGCAGCGGTCGCCGTCGATCTCGCCGAGCAGGAGCACCGGCTCCCGCGTCCGCGTGTGGACCACCAACCGCAGCACACGCATCTCCCGCATCCCGGCAGTGTGGGACACCGCCTGCGGCCGCGCGACATCTCCTGTCCGTCCGCGGGGCTAGTGTCGCGGAAACGGGGTTCCTTGCCCGGATCCGGTGTCCAGGCGCGGTGTCCCTGCGGGACACCCGCACCCGGGCGATCGCAAGGCGGAGGAGGCGCCGATACCGCTGTTGTATCGGCGCCGAACGACAACGCCGCGAGGCGCTGCCTGGGCTGCGCTGTCGTCGGAGGCGGGTAAGACGACCTCGTTTCCTCGGCACTTGTGCTCAGGCCGGCCCGAGGAGGTCCCACCGGTTGCCTGCGATGTCGAGGAACACGGCGACACGGCCGTAGGCCTCGGTGCGGGGTGAGGTCACGAACTCCACGCCCGCCAAGGTCATCCGGGTGAAGGTGGCGTCGAAGTCGGGCACCTGGAGGAAGAACCCGACCCGGCCGGCCACCTGGTTCCCCACGGCGCCGGCCTGACGGTCTCCGTCCGCGCGGGCAAGGAGCAGCCCTGTCTGGGTGCCCGGCGGCCGGACGACGACCCAGCGCTTGGGCCTTCCGTCGTTCGTGAACGACGGCGAGTCCTCCACCAACTCGAAGCCCAGCACGTCGACGAAGAACGCGATCGCGGGGTCGTACTCCTCGACGACGATGGTGACGAGACCGATCCGCATCTGCACGCGACGATCATGCGCGACAACCGCGCGCCGAGCCCGGTCAGCGGGATCCGGGCGGGCGGTACGGCTGCCCTACAGCTCGGCGGGACCTTCCTGGGGATGCATGCCGAGCCGGTCGGCGACCTCGCCCATCACGTCCTGCACCGCGACCGTGTCGGCCAGTGGCATGACGGCACTTTCCTTGCGCCCCGCCAGGATGCAGTCGGTGACCTCGCGCAGCTCATGCGCATAGCCGCCCCCGGTGTGGGGCAGCGTCATCTCCTGCGGGCCGCGCTCGGTGCGGTGCAGCACGACGGTGTCGGGGTGGTGAAAGCGTGGCGGGACGTCGATCCAGCCCTCGGTGCCGTACACGCGCATCTGCCCCGGGGTGGCGCAGCGGAGCGAGCAGAAGAGGGAGGCGGTGCGCCCGTCGGCCCAGCCGAGGAGCACGGCCTCCTCGATGTCCACACCCGCGGCATCGAGCGTGCCGTGGGCGGCGACCGTGTCCGGCGTGCCCAGCACCATCTGCGCGAACGAGATCGGGTAGACGGTGAGGTCGAACAGGGCGCCGCCACCGATCGCGGCGTTGTAGTAGCGGTCCAGCGGGTCGGTGGGAGCGTTCACCCCCAACTCCCCCTGCACGCCGCGGACGTCGCCGATCGCGCCTTCGGCGATCAGCTCCCGCATCCGCACGACGGCGGGCTGGAAGCGCGTCCACATGGCCTCCATCGCGAAGACCCCGGCGTCGGTGGCCGCGGTCGCGATCTCCCGGGTGGCGGCGGGCGTCACCGTGAACGCTTTCTCCACGAGCACCGCCTTGCCCGCCTTGATAGCCGCCAGCGCCACGGCACGGTGCTGCGGGTGCGGAGTGGAGATGTACAGGACGTCGACGCTGTCGTCCTCGACGATGGCGCGGTAGGACGCGTGGTAGCGGCCGATGCCGTGGGCGTCGGCGAAGGCCTCGGCCCGCTCGGCCGAGCGCGATGCCACCGCGACGACCTCGGCCCCGGGCACATGCACGAAGTCGGCCACGACCTTCGCCGCGATGCGGCCTGGTCCCACCACTCCCCAGCGGACGATGCTCATTCTCCCATCCTGCCGGTCGGGCACTCCACAGCTGTGGACAACCCGGTGGACAACTTCGAACGCATGTTCGAGACAGTGGTGGATGTGATGTTCCGACTCTGATCGCTTGAATTGTCGATCCTTGCCTGGGATACCTATCAAGAGCGGCATCGAGATCCGGCCACGCAGTGGGGTGTCCGGCCGAACGATCGGAACGAAGGAGCGCAGTGGCAGAGGAATCGTCGCCTGACCGCCGAGGCACCGACCCGGACCAGCCGGCAGAGGGGCAGCGGTCCAGATCATCGCCGCGGCGCACGCAACGCGCGGCAGCTCAACCGGCCGGCACCGCCAGAACGGCGGGGACGACAGCCCGTAGCGCACAGGTCCGCGGCGAACAGGGCGAGCAGGGCCCCGCCGGCGAGCAAGGCCCCGCCGGCGAGCAAGGACCCCGCGGCGAACAGGGCGAACCCGGCCCCCGCGGGGAGCCGGGACCTGCCGGCACACCCGGCGACCAAGGACCCCCCGGCGAGCGGGGAGCACCGGGCGAGCGAGGCCCGCGCGGCGAGCCCGGTCCGCCCGGCCCCGCGGGACGGCCGGGAGGTCAGACCGGGACGTCCCACGGAGCCGACTGGCCCGTGCCGATGGAGCCCTTCAGGGCCCTCGCGGTGGGGATCGACCTGGCCTGGCGGCCCGTCACGCTCTTCTGCTCGATGGTCGACAGCGTGGCGAAGCTGCAGCAGGAGACCTGGCTGGCGATGACCGAGAGGGCGACCAGCCGCCTCCGAGCACGATCCGGCCGTTGATCCGGCACAGCGTCAGCCCTTGCGGACGTCGGGCGTGACCGCGTAGCCGAGGCGTTTCAGGACAGCCGCAGCAGCTTCGGGAGCGGCGCGGATCGCGCGGGCGAGTTCCTCCGCCGCCTCCGGCTGCTCGGCGGGCCTGCCCCGCCGGCGCAGCGGAGCGGGCCACAGCGACTGCACTGCCGCGTTGAGGTGCGCGCCCAGGACGATCGCGAGCGCGATGAAGAACATGCCGAGCAGGAACGCGATGGGCGCCGCCAGAGCGCCGTAGGTGTATCCGGTGCTGGTGATCCAGTCGAGGTAGAAGCGCAGCCCGGTGGCGCTGACGAAGAACACCACGACCGCCAGCACGGCGCCGGGCAGACCGCGGTACCACGGCGGCTTGAGCGGCAGCGCGATCTTGTAGAACGTGGTGAGCGCGAGCATGAGCACGACTCCGATCACCGGGTAGTAGAGCGAGCCGAGCACCAGCGCCGCGACGGGTTCCCACGTGTCGGGCAGGAGCGGCAGGAGACGGTCGGGCCCCAGCGCGACGATCGGCAGGACGACGATGCCGATGGCAAGGCCCACGAGGTAGAGCAGGATCGCGAGGATCCGCTGCCAGACGAGGTTGCGCAGCTGGTACTGGCCGTACGCCCGCGTGACCGCGTCGACGAACGCGGCCATCGCCGACGAACCCGACCAGAAGCTGAGCACGAACCCGAAGGAGACGACCTCGCCGCGAGCGGTGGTGAGGACGTCCGCGACGGTGGGCACGATGATCTGGTCCACAGCGTTGCGGCTGAACACCCCGCTCGTCAGGTTGATGATCCACTGCTGGACGGCCGTGACGGTGTCCGGACCGAACCAGCCGCCGGTGTAGCCGAGCAGTCCGAACAGGCCGAGCAGCAGGGGCGGCAGCGACAACGTCTGCCAGAACGCCGCGGATGCCGACTCGCTGAAGAGGTCGTCCTCCCACGCGCTGCTGACCGTGCGCCCCAGCACCCGGCGCACCGTATGGCTCCGCCCGGGGCGGATGTCGGACGTCGCCTCTACCGGGCGCTCGACGTCGAACACCGGCTCCTCGTCCTTCGGCCCCGTCATCGGGTAAGGATGCGCTGTTCGCTCCGGGCTGTCCCCGCGGGTAGTCGATCACGAAGGATCGTCAACCTCAGGTTGACGATAGGGCGATCGTCAACTTAGGGTTGACGCATGACGAATCCCGTCCGCATGACGAACCCCGTTCGGCTCGACGACCTGATCGACGCCATCAAGAAGGCCCACACCGGTGCTCTCGAACAGCTCGAGGGCGCCGTCGTGGTGGCCGGCGCCCTCGACGAAGTGGCCGACCACCTGATCGGCCACTTCGTCGACCAGGCACGGCGCTCCGGCGCGTCCTGGACCGACATCGGCCGGAGCATGGGCGTGTCCAAGCAGGCGGCCCAGAAGCGGTTCATGCCGAAGGCACCGGGTGAGGCGAACGATCTCGATCCGAGCCAGGGTTTCGGCCGGTACACGCCTCGGGCGCGGTTCGTGGTGGTGGGCGCCCAGAACGAGGCACGGGCGGCGAGCAACGCCGAGATCCGGCCGGAGCACCTGGTGCTGGGACTGCTGGGCCAGCCGGACTCGATCGGCGCGGAGGCGATCGTCGCGCAGGGCGTCTCGCTGGAGGCCGTGCGACAGGCCGCCACGGCAGCCCTTCCGGAAGCGGCCGCCGAGGTGCCCGCCCTCATCCCGTTCGACTCCCAGGCCAAGAAGGTCCTGGAGCTCACGTTCCGGGAAGCGCTGCGCCTCGACCACGACTACGTCGGCACCGAGCACATCCTGCTCGCACTGCTGGACGTCGAGGACGGCCAGGGACTGCTCTCCGGCCTCGGCGTGACGAGGGCGAACGCCGAGACCACGATCGTGGCCGCACTGGCGGCTCTCGTCGCGGCCCAGGAACGGCACTGACCGAGGCGTCCGTCAGTCGTCCTCGGGAGGCGCGAACCGGGCAAGTGCGGTGATCGCGGGAACCGTGTAGTACCCGCCGCTGACGGGCTGGGTGTAGCGGGTCAGCGCGTCGCGGACCCCGTCGCCCACGCCCGCCATCCGGCGCAGCATCTCCTCGAGCCGCCACTGGTCGAAGCTGAAGCCGACGAACGCCGTGCCGTGACACGACACGGTCCCGTAGGCGACGTTGCGACGGAAGATGTCCAGCTCGACGCCGTCGACCTCGAGCACGGTTCGTGCGACGTGGCTGTCGGCGGGCTTCACGTCGTCGTCGAGCTCGATGCTGTCGGGCTTGGTCCGGCCGATCACCCGCTCCTGATCCTCCTGCGCCAGTCCCTCCCACCCGTCGGTGTTGTGCTCCCACAGCTGGAACAGGACCACGCTGCTGTCCGCCCCGGGCGATCCGTCAGGGACCAGCGCGACCTCGGGCGCCTCCAGCAGCGACGGGTTCTCGGTGCCGTCGATGAAGCCGGTGAGGTCGCGGTCGTGGCGATACAGCCAGCCGGCCGTCTCCCGGCGCAGCACGGCAACCGCCGCCAGGCCCTCGATCACCGCGCGGCCGTTGTCGAAAACGGCGGTGCGGTCGCCACCTGCCAGCCACAACCAGGCGTCGTGCTGGGTGGCGGGCATCGTGAATCCGTCCGGGCCGACGACACCCTCCTGCCAGCTACGGGCTCCGGTGGGTACGTCGGCCCGGTCCGCCACCTCCGCCCAGAGCTCGGGGCGGAGACCGACGACCAGGTTGACGCCGCCGGTGGTGGACAGCGGCCCCACCAACCCCGCAGCCGCCGTGACCAGATCGACCGCACGTGCCCCGGGCCGAAGATCGAACTCCAGGTACCCGTGCTCCGGGGTACCGAGGGCGAAGATGCCCGGCTGCGCGCTCATGATCGCCATGCTCGCAAAGCACCGCCACCGCCCGGCGCCGCCCCTGGGGTCGATCAGCCCTCCTCGGGACTCACGGCCCGAGCCTTGCGCCGACGCCTGCGGAGCACGATCAGGAGCAGGAGGGCGACGGCCGCCCCAGCCGCCGCGCCCGGCCTCTCCCGGACGAATCGGCGCACGTCCGCGACCTTGCCCGTCATGAGGCGGCAGAGCTCGTCGACCTGCCGTAGCGCCGCCGCGACCGTCTCGTCCTTCCTGGCCTGCACCCGCGCCGAGACGTCGAAGCGCGAAGCGAGCTCCTCGACGGTGTCGCCGAGCTCGGCGCGCAGTTCCTCGATGTGCGCCACACGCTCGTCGCGGAGCTCCTCGACCTCCTCCCGGAGCTCTTCGGGCGACATCGTGCGACCGTCCACGACGGGACGGTCCGGGGCCACGGGCACCGCATCGTCCTCGCTGTCACCGCTGCCCTCACTCCTCGCTCCCGTGCCCATCTGGCGCCCCTTTCATGACTACGCCGTCCCCTGCCTGCCCTCCATGAAATGACCGTTTGCCGATCCCGCCAACCTCAGCGAGGGACGAACCAGGCAAAAGCGATCAATCTTCGATCATTATCCGACGACCGTCGTAACCCGCGCGGTCAATCGGCCCTGATCCGTCAATACGACGTTTGCGCCCTCGCCACCCAGGTAACGCTCTGATTCCATCTCGAGCAGCGCGCGAAGCGAGGAGGGGCCGTGGCAGGCAGGCCGAGGACCGCAGACAGGGGCACCGGCGCGCCGCGGTCGCCGGGAAAGCCCGCAGGCACTATCTCCGCTGGTGGCACCAGCGGTCTCACGAGGGAGGTGCGGCCGGACCGTCCGGCCGAAGGCCGCTTCGAGGGCAAGCGGTCGGCCACGGTCAACCTGCCGTTCATGACCGCCCAGTTCCGGGTTCCGGATATTCACATGCCGGAGATCCATATGCCGGAGATCCGCATGCCGGGGGTGCGTCCGCCGACCCGCGAGGATCTCGACTCGGCCGGACGAAAGGCGCTGTCCGTTCTGCCGCCGCCGAAGACGTTGTTGTTCTTCGGAGGCTTGGCGGCCACCGCGGTCGTCGGAGCGATCGAATGGCCGGTGGCGGCGGCCATCGGTATCGGAAGCGCTCTGGCCGCCCGGGGAGAGGGGAAACCCGAGCCGCGGGGCGACGGTCCACAGGTAGGTGGAATGCGCACGGCGAGGGCACGGAACTGACCTGATCCCTGGAGCGACGAGCCGCGGCAGAAGCCGTGGCTCGTCCGTTGCGTGCGAGGGCAGATGTTGCAGAGTGTGTTCAACCTTGCCGGTGGCGCAGTGGGCACCGTCCTCGGCGCAGCGAACGGGCTGGCCGAACTGGCCTACGCCGCTACCTCCGACGCCACGACGGTGGCGCCGGGCCGGGTGCACGTTCCCTTACGCGGGGTGCACACCAGCGACGCCGCCGTCGCCGCGGCCGTCGAGGAGCAGCTCGCCGAGCACCCTGCCGTCTGCCGCGCCGAGGTCAACGCGGCTCTCGGCCACGTCATGGTCGAGTTCGACCCGGACCTGCTCCCGGTGTCCGAGGCACTGGACCTCGTGGCGGACGTCGAGCAGGAGAACGGGCTCTCGTCGGAGCCGTACACGCGCCAGGAACATCCGGGGAACGCCCGCCGCGCGCTGCAGGAGGCCGCCCTGTTGGGCATCCACACCGCCGCGCTCGTCTACACGACGGTCGGCCGGGCGGTACCCGCCGCACCGGTCGCGCTGCCTGCGTCGGTCCTCGCGCTGATCGACGCCTCCCCCCGGCTACGCGGTTACGTCGCGAGAGCCGTGGGTGAACCCGCGGCCGACGCGCTGCTCAGCACCGGAGCAGCGTTGTCCAACGGGCTCGGCAAGCGCCCGCTCGGGCTGCTCGTCGACGCATGCCAGCGCTTCGTCCTCTACCAGGAGAGCCAGGCGCGCCGGCGAGCCTGGGCCGTGTGGGAGGACGCGCTCGCCGATCACGAGGGCGCCCATCGAGCCATGCCACGACCGGTGGGCCCGCGCCCCGCACCGATCCCGCCGGGGCCGGTCGAGAAGGTCGCCGACCTCACGCCGCTGGCCGCGCTCGGCGGCGCCGCCGCGCTGTTGGCCGCCACACGGTCCGTGCCGCTCGCGACCACCGCGCTCGCTCTCGGTGCCCCCAAGGCGGCACGGTCGGGCCGCGAGGGGTTCGCCGCTCAGCTCGGCCGCGATGCCGCTGCGAAAGGCACGCTCGTCCTCGACCGGAACGTGCTGCGCCGGCTCGACCGCGTCGACACGGTTGTTCTGGACGAGGACGTCCTGCTGACGGGCCGCCAGGCCGTGGACGACGTGGTGCCTCTCGCGGAGGAGCCGGGGTCCGGGCTGTCCGAGCTCGTCGAGCGGGCCCACGACCTGGTCGACCTGCGGAGGCCGCTGCGGGCGCGGACGAACGAGGGCTGGTCGGTCGAGCCGGCCGAACCGGAGCCGGCAGGGCGGCTGGGCGAGGTCGCCGCCTCGCTCGGGCGCCGGTCGTCCACGGTGCTGACCCTGCGGCGCGGCAGCGAACCGGTCGCCGTCATCGGCATCTCGCCCGCGCTGGACCCCTTTGCCGAGTCCGTGGTGGCCGCGGCCTCCCGGGCCGGCCTCGTGCTCGTCGGTGGCCCCCGCGCGCTCTCGCGACGCCTGGAGCTCGACGGCGCCGTACCCGGCGGGGCCACGCTGACGGACTCCGTGCGGGCACTGCAGACCGGCGGCCACGTCGTCGCCGTGGTCAGCCGGAACCATCGCACCGCGCTCGTCGCCGCGGACGTCGGGATCGGCGTGGTCGGGCCGGGGAAACCCCCGCCGTGGACCGCGGACGTGCTCACGCGGACGGCTGGAGAGGTGTGCCTGCTGCTGGACGCGATCGGGGTGGCTCAGCAGATCAGTCACCGGTCCGCCCAGCTCGCCGTCGGGGGGTCGGGACTGGGAGGACTCCTCGCCGTCCTCGGACCTCCGACCGGCGCCGCGGGGCGGGCCGCGATCCCCGTGCACACAGCCGCACTGGTCGCGCTCGGCCTCGGTACCTGGTCGGGGATCTCGCTGGCCAGGCGGCCGGGGCCGATACCCGCGGACCGCACGCCGTGGCACGCGATGTCGGCGCGCGCCGTGCTGCAGTCGTTGCACAGCGCCCGCACCGGGCTCAGCGAGCACGAGTCGCACCTGCGTCAGCGCGACCGGCCCGCCATCGATGAGCAGCACGATGTCGGGATCACCAAAGCGTCGCTGGAGGAGCTCGCCAACCCGCTCACCCCGGCGCTCGCAGCAGGCGCCGGTGTCTCGGCGGCGACCGGCTCGATCCTCGACCCGTTGCTGATCACCACGGTGCTCGCGGTGAACGCGCTGATCGGCGGCGTGCAGCGGGTCGGAGCACAGCGGGCTCTCCGCACGCTCCGGAAGAGCAGCGCGGCACGCGTCCACGTCCGGCGCGGCGAGTCCGATGTGGAGCTGCGGGCCGACCAGCTGGTCGAGGGCGACGTGATCCGGCTGCAGGCCGGGGACGCGGTACCGGCGGACTCCCGCGTGCTGACCGGCCATGACCTGGAGATCGACGAGTCGTCCCTGACGGGCGAGTCGGTGCCGGTGGCGAAGTCGAACCGCGCGACGAGCGCCCGGGCCATCGCCGACCGGAACTCCATGCTCTACGAGGGCACGGTGGTCGCGGTCGGCCGGACCGACGCGGTGGTCGTCGCGACCGGTGACCGCACCGAGGCAGGCCGGGCCATGCGTCAGAACGGCGAGCAGGCGCCGCCGACCGGGGTCGAGATCCGGTTGCGCAAGCTCACCGCCCGCGCCCTTCCCATCTCGATCGGTGCCGGGGTCGTGCTGGTGGTGTCCGACCTCCTGCGCCGACGGCCGGCAGGGATCGCGCTCACCCGCGCCGTCAGCCTCGCGGTGGCCGCAGTACCGGAAGGGCTGCCCTTCGTGGCGACGGTGGCCGAGCTCGCGGCAGCGCGCCGGTTGTCCGCCCGCGGAGCCCTGGTCCGCAACCCATCGACGATCGAGGCTCTCGGACGGGTCAACGTGCTCTGCTTCGACAAGACCGGCACGCTCACCGAGGGCCGGATCAGCCTGCGGCAGGTGTCCGACGGAACCGACACCGTGAGCGTCGACGAACCGCTGCGCCCCGACCTGCAGGACGTCATCGCCACCGCCGTGCGGGCGAGCCCGTTCCGGGCCGACCCCCACCAGGTCACCCACCAGACCGACCGGGCGGTGCTGCGCGGCGCCCGCACGCTCGGGGTGAGCGCGGAGAACGGTCACGCGGTCGTCGAGCAGCTCGACGAGCTCCCCTTCGAGTCCCGCAGGGCCTACCACGCCACCCTGTGGCGCGGCCGTACCGGCACGCGGATCAGCCTCAAGGGCGCTCCCGAGGTCGTCCTCCCGCTCTGCAGCGCCCGCAGACGCAACGGCGAGACCCAGCCGCTCGACGAGCGGACCCGCGCCGCGATCGACGAGGAGGTGCACCGGCTGGCCCTGCAAGGACACCGCGTGCTCGCCGTGGCCCAGCGGCGCATCGCGGACCGGACCCAGCTGACCGAGGACGACGTCACGGAGCTGGAGTTCCGCGGGCTCGTCGCGTTGGTCGACCCCGTCCGGCCGACCGCTGCCCAGAGCGTCGCGACCTTGCGCGCCGCCGGTGTGGAGATCGCCATGATCACCGGAGACCACCCGAGTACGGCGCAGTCGATCGCGAGCGAGCTCGACGCACTCAACGGGCGCACGGTGATGACCGGCGCCGAGCTCGAGGAGCTGACGGACTCCCAGCTCGTCGAAGCGCTGCCGCGCGCGGCCGTCTTCGCGCGCGTCACCCCCGCTCAGAAAGCCCGCATCGTCCAGGTATACCAGCAGCGCGGTCTCGCGGTGGCCGTCACCGGCGACGGCACCAACGACGCGCCCGCCATCCGCCTCGCTGACGTCGGCATCGCGCTGGGCGCCAGGGCCACCGCGGCCGCACGGGAGGCGGCCGACGTCGTGGTCACCGACGACCGGATCGAGACGATCACCGACGCGATCGTCGAGGGCCGCGGCATGTGGACCTCGGTGCGCGACGCGCTGTCCATCCTGCTCGGCGGGAACCTCGGCGAGATCGCCTACACGCTCGCCACCGGCATCGCAGGCAGCAACGGTGGCCTCAACGCACGGCAGCTGCTGCTGATCAACCTCCTCACCGACGTCCTGCCCGCCATGGCCGTCGCCGTCCGGCCACCCGCCGATGCCACGCCCGAGCAGCTCCTCGCCGAAGGCCCCGAACAGTCCCTGGGCGGCGCGCTCACCCGCGGCATCCAGGTCCGGGCCGCGATCACGGCGACTTCCGCTGGCATCGCGTGGCTGCTGGCCCGGCCCGTGAGCACGGCCGGGCAGGCGAGCACGACAGGGCTCGTCGCGCTCGTCGGCGCCCAGCTCGGGCAGACGCTCGCCGTGCGCGGGCGCACCCCGTTGGTGGCCGCCGCGGTTGCCGGCTCGATGGTGCTGCTGGCGGTCGCGGTCCAGGTACCCGGTGTGAGCCGGGTGGTCGGTTCCCGGCCGCTCCTTCCTCACCAGTGGGCCATCGCCCTCACCGCGGCCGTGGGGGCCACCGGGGCCCAGCTCTTGGCACAACGGCTACTGACCCGCGTCTGAACGCGCTCGTCATCTTCTCGCTACCGGACATCCAGTCCACCGGCGCCCAATGCTCATCACCGCCACCGATCCTGGAGCAATTCCTCGGAAGGCGGATGCGATGACTGAGATGCTCACCGCGGTGCTGGTCGCTGTTGCGGCTTCCCTGCTCGAGCGGCTCGCGGTGCGGGTCGCGCGGTCCCTCTGGGGAGCGCTGCGGCCTGCCACCGTCTGATCCACGGGTGGCGCACCGGCTTCACCTGCCGATCCCCGAAACCGGCGGATCGCTCCGCACGTCGTAGGTCGGTGACACCCCGCCGGTACGGGTGCTGATCGCCACGGCGGCGTCACGAACGGCGCGGCCGATCCTGTCGATCTCCTCGTCCGGCTTCCGGTCGGGCATCGCGAGCACCGTCACGATCATGCGAACGCGGCCGTCGGCGTCGAACGCGGCAGCCGCGGCGACGCCATGCGGCTGGTCGGCGGCCCCGGCACTGCGCCCGAACCCGTCCGCGCGTACCCGGGTGAGGCCCTCACCGTGATCGCGCATCTCCGGCGGGAGGCGATGTCTCGACGCCGCACCCGGCACGCCCCATGCGGCGACGACCTGGCGCACGGCGGTGGCGGGCTCCGGCAGCCGATCACCGATCCCGATGCTGACCCTGACCCCCTGCGTGCACTCACCCGTGGCGACGACGACGAACTCCCCGGAGCCGTCCGGCACGACGGCGACCGTGACGGCGCCCAGCCGCCGGCTCAGCTCGTCGAGCTCCTCACGCACGACCTCAGCCGTGTGTTCGCCGGTACGGGTGAGGGTGAGCAGCCGCGGCCCGAGCGTCCAGCCTGCCCGCTCGGGCGAGGCGCCCCATCCCTGGGCACGCAATGTGGCCAGGATTCCGTAGCAGGTGCTGCGATTGAGGGCCAGGTCGGCGATGAGCGTTGCCGGGGATACCGGACGTGGATACTCCGCGGCGAGGCGCTCCAGGATCCGGATGGCTTTCTCGACCGCGGGCACGTCCGACGACACCTGTACTCCCCCTGCTTTACGCGTGTACCGGTCGAACCTTCACTAGTATCACTGTAACTAGCGCGCGATCGGACGCATTCGCGGCGCCATCGCTGCGCCTGGCCGCAGGCTCACGCCGCCCGTTCGGCCCGCGGCAGCAGGGCGGGACCACCTCCGGTAGCAGTGCCGCCGGGCTGCACCGATCTCTGTGACACCGCAGATTCGGTCGTGATTCGGTGTTTACTCCGCTTCTACGGCGAAGCGCGGGCCGTTCCGTCACAGCGGGTGCACCCGCCTCGCCGCGCTCGCCGAGCGGCCTCCCCACCCCCGAACGCTCCGGCCTCGGACGATCGACGCGATGAATGAGGTCATAGCGAGAATCGTCCTCGACACTGTTGCCGGGCTCCCCTGCTATCCAGCACTGTTATTGCAGAAAGGGAAATCCCGACATTCAAGGAGATGACGATGGCGAAGGTGCTTTGCGTCCTGTACGACGACCCGGTCGACGGTTATCCGTCCACTTACGCCCGCGACACTCTTCCCGTGCTGGAGCGCTACCCGGACGGACAGACGCTTCCTACTCCGGCAGGCATCGACTTCACGCCGGGACAGTTGCTGGGCAGCGTGTCGGGCGAGCTCGGGCTGAGGAAGTACCTGGAAGGCCTCGGCCACGAACTGGTGGTCACCTCCGACAAGGAGGGTGCCGACTCGGAGTTCGACCGCCACCTCGCCGACGCCGAGGTCGTGATCTCCCAGCCGTTCTGGCCCGCGTACCTCACGGCGGAGCGGATCGCGAAGGCCCCCAACCTCAAACTCGCGCTCACCGCGGGCATCGGTTCGGACCACGTCGACCTCGACGCGGCGATCAGGCACGGTGTGACCGTCGCCGAGGTGACCTTCTGCAACAGCATCAGCGTCGCCGAGCACGTCGTGATGATGATCCTCTCGCTCGTGCGCAACTACCTCCCGTCGCACGAGTGGGTCCGCAAGGGCGGCTGGAACATCGCCGACTGCGTGGCCCGCTCCTACGACCTCGAGGGGATGGACGTCGGCACGGTCGCCGCAGGGCGGATCGGGCTCGCCGTGCTGCGCCGCCTCGCCCCGTTCGACGTCCGCCTGCACTACACCGACCGGCACCGCCTGCCGGCCGAGGTCGAGGAGGAGCTGGGCCTGACCTACCACGCCACCACGCAGGAGATGGCTCCGCACTGCGACGTGGTCACCATCAACGCACCCCTGCACCCGGAGACGCAGGGCATGTTCGGTGAAGAGCTGCTCTCGCAGATGCGCCGCGGGGCCTACCTGGTCAACACCGCCCGCGCGCTCATCGTCGACCGGGACGCGGTCGTGCGCGCCCTGGAGAGCGGCCAGCTCGCCGGGTACGCCGGTGACGTCTGGTACCCGCAGCCCGCTCCGTCCGACCACCCGTGGCGGACCATGCCCCACCAGGGAATGACCCCCCACATCTCGGGCTCGTCACTGTCGGCGCAGGCGCGCTACGCAGCGGGCACCCGGGAGATCCTCGAGTCGCACTTCTCCGGCACGCCGATCCGCGACGAGTACCTGATCGTCGACGCCGGAAAGCTCGCCGGCACCGGAGCGCACTCCTACAGCACCAACAGCTGACCCACCGGGGCACGGGCCCGGGGTGCCGCACGGCATCCCGGGCCCGTCCGTCATTTCCGCCGCTGCCGCGGGCGGTCGCCCGCCCGGCGACTCAGCAGAGTCCGGCGCGCCTGCGCACCCACGTCTCCGCCTCGTCGCACTCGTGGGCGATCCGCTTCCACGACAGGCCCTCGGCGCGACGGGCCGACAGATAGTCGTCGATGCTGTCGAAGCCGAAGCGGTGCGCGATGGCATCTGCCCGGCGTTGCGTGCGTGACCGCGAGGTCGCGTGCAGGTGCCGATCGATCCCGTGGCGCCGCATCGCGGACTCGACCGCGGGACGCGACATCCCGACCTCGACGCCGATCGCCGCCACCGTCCAGTGCTTGCGCAGGTGCCGGTCCTCCAGGTAGACGGCGACGTCCGGGAACCCGAGTGCCTCCACCACCGGCAGCCACGACTGATCCCAGCGGGCCCGGCGCCTGCCACGCACCTCGTCGTCGACGGCTGCGGCGGCCTCCGGGTCGACCGCGGCGAGGTGCCGGCTGAGCCAGTCCTTGTGCAGGCCGGCCGCACGGCTGATCGCGGCGAGGCTGGAACCGTCCCGGATGCGCTCACGCACCAGCGTGCCGATGTCGGAGAACCCGAGGCGCTGCGCCGCGGCCGTGGCCGTCTCGCGCAGCCGCTCGTCCGCGTACCGGCGGGTGGCGGCGGCCCGCTTCTCCAGGGAGATCGCCGCCAGCGTGGCCAGCGTCTTGCGACGGCGCTGCTCGGGCTGCGGCCTGCCGCGTGCCGCCAGCGCTGCGGCCCTGCTCAACCCGCCGGACTTCGCCCAGCGCATCCCGACATCGCACCCTTCACGGATCGCGGGATCGGTCGACCTGCGGACGGTCAGCGCGGCCGCCCGGCGCTCCCGGGTGGAGGTGCCCTCCAGGGGCTGCCCGCGTTCGAGACCGAACGCCGTCCGGTAGGCCTCCTGGCTCCAGCCGTGGGAACGCAGGTGCGCCAGCACCGACCGGAACCACTCCCCGCAGAGGTGGCACATCACCACCGGCCCGTCGCCGATCACCACGCCGATCGGGGCGTAGTGAACGGTTCCGTCCGGTAGTACCCCGGCCACTTCGTGCACAGATCGACCGCGCGCCCACGTCGACGGCACGTATTCCGGCGGATGCGGCAGCGCCGTCCACGCTGTCTCCGCTGATGACATGAGGCCTCCCGAGGCGGGGAACGATGGCCACTAGTATCACTGAGACTAGCCTCGGACGAACCTCCCGGGCGAGGTCGTCCGGTGTCGCGTTTCCTCGGCACTAGGCTGAGCCGATGCATCTCGGTCTGGCCGAGTGGATCGTGCTCAGCGTGATCGACGAGCGACCGGTGCACGGATTCGCCGTGGCCGCGTTGACGGCCCGCGACGGCGAGCTCGGACGGGTCTGGCACCTTCCTCGCCCGGTCGTGTACCGCGCGCTCGGCAGGCTGCTCGAAGCCGAAATGGTGCGGCCCGATGCGGTGGAGTCCGAGGCCGGGCCGCAACGCACGGTGTACGCGAGCACCCCGCTCGGCCATCGCGAGGCCGAGAAGTGGCTCCAGACCCCGGTCGAGCACGTCCGGGAGATGCGCTCGCACTTCCTGGTCAAGCTCGCACTGCTGGACCGCCGCCGCGGCGACCCCGCCCCCGTACTCGCCCAGCAGCGCGAGACATTGGCGACCATCGCACGAGCGCTGGACTCGGAGGCCGCCCGGCACACCGGTTTCGACGCCGTGCTGTTCAGCTGGCGCCGGGCGACCACCGCATCGGCCCTCGACTTCGTGGAGGACCTGTCCCGCGCATCGACCACCCGCTGACAAATCAGCTCAGGTCGGTGATCACCGTCTTGGTCTCCATGTAGTTGTTGAAGACGGCCTGGCCCATCTCCCGGCCCCACCCGGATTCCTTGTAGCCGCCGAACGGGAGGGTCGCGTCGAACACGTTCCAGGTGTTGACCCACACCGTGCCTGCCCGCAGCCGCCGGGCGGTGCGGTAGGCCTTGCCGATGTCGCGGGTGAACACCCCGGCACCCAGCCCGAAGTTCGTGTTGTTGGCGGTGGGCAGGATGTCGCGGTCCGCGTTGAACGGCGCGGCGGCCACGACCGGACCGAAGATCTCCTCCTGAACGGCCTTCATCTCCTCGCGAGTGCCGGTGAGGATCGTCGGGGCCACGAAGTATCCCTTGTCGCCCACCCGCTCACCGCCGATGATGTTCGCGCCCTCGTCGCGGCCCGAGGTGATGTAGCCGGTCACCCGGTCGAACTGCTCGGACGACACCAGCGGGCCCATCATGGTCGACTCGTCGAGCCCGTTGCCGACCTTGATGTTGCGGGCCTGCTCGGCAACGCCTTCCACGACCTGGTCATACACCGACTCCTCGACGTAGAGCCGGGAGCCCGCGACACAGCACTCGCCCTGGTTGAAGAAGATCGCGTTGGCCGATCCGGCGATGGCCTTCTCGATGTCCGCGTCGGCGTAGACGACGTTGGGCGACTTGCCGCCCAACTCCAGGGTGACCTTCTTCAGGTTGCCCGCCGCTGCCTGCACGATCTGCTTGCCCACCTCGGTGGACCCGGTGAACGCCACCTTGTCCACGTCGGGGTGCGCGGCCAGTGCCGCGCCCGCGTCACCGAAGCCGGTGACGATGTTGAGCACGCCCGGCGGCAGCCCCGCCTGCATCGCCAGCTCACCGAGAAGCAACGCCGACAGCGGCGTCTGCTCGGCGGGCTTGAGGACGATCGTGCACCCCGCCGCGAGCGCGGGGGCCACCTTCCACGCGGCCATCAGCAACGGGAAGTTCCACGGAATGATCTGCGCCGCCACCCTGACCGGCTCCCGCAGGGTGAACCCGAGGTAGGCGTCCGGGTCGTGCGCCGAGATCGGCAGCGTGCTGCCCTCGATCTTGGTCGTCCAGCCCGACATGTAGTGGAACATGTCGGCCGCCAACGGCACGTCCGCCGCCTTGGCCACCGCGAAGGGCTTTCCGTTGTCCAACGACTCGAGGAGTGCGAACTCCTCGAGGTGGTCCAGGATCAGGTCACCGAGCTTGTGGATGATCCGGCCGCGCTGCCCGTGGGGCATCTTGCGCCACGCCGAACCGTCCTCGAACGCGGCACGCGCCGCACGTACGGCCCGGTCGGCGTCCTCCGCCTGACCGTGCGCCACCGAGGCGAGCACCTCCTCCGTGGCCGGGTTGACGCTGTCGAACGTCGAACCCGACGCCGCATCGACCCATTCGCCGTTGATCAGCATCTTGCGGCTGAGCGATCCCACGACCTCCTGGATGCGGGGTGCCTCGAACGCCAGGGTCATCATCGTCCTCCTCGCTGGAATCAGACTGGTTCGCCGCCACGACCCAGAACGCCATGGAACCACCGCATCTGCGGAAGGTCGATAGAGATGGACCCGCAAAAGCGGACTCTCCACAGTTGTCCCCGCCCATCCGGCCAGGTACGAGGCGAACGATCACGGGGCGGGCGCAGGGCTCCCGCCGGGCCCGCGGGGCAGGTATTGACCATGCGCCGAAGGCGGGCTCCCGGCCGCCCTCGCGGTCGCCGAGATGACGAGCGCCGAACGGCATCGCACGAGGGGTGACTGACCGAACACGACCAGGTGAAATGGCCGTTGCATTACGCCTACTGCTCGTCGCTCTCCGTCGTTCGGCCGCCGCGTAGCCACCCGAACGGGGCAGTTCGAGCCATCCCGTTCGATTGACTTACCCCGCCCCGGAGTCGGGGCCGATCACCGAGTGCCTCCTGGAGCTCCCCGATGTACCGATCTCTCCCTGCACCCGCACGCGACTGGGTACTGCTGATCACTCGTGTCGTGATCGGCGTCGTGATGTTCGCCCACGGCTACCAGAAGCTGGCGATCGACGGGATCGGCCAGACCTCCCGGGGCTTCGAGAACATGAGCATCCCGCTCGCCATCATCTCCGCGTCGTTCGTGACGGTCGTCGAGTTCGCCGGCAGCATGCTGATGATCGCCGGCGTGGCCACGCTCCTGGTCTCAGGACTGGAGCTCATCACGATGGCGGGTGCCGCGGTCTTCGTGCACATCCCCAACGGCATCTTCGTCGCCGACGGCGGGTGGGAGCTCGTCGGCGTGCTCGGCGCCGGCCTCCTGGGTATCGCGGCCACCGGGCCGGGGCGCTACAGCGTGGCCCACCTGCTGCGCATGCGTGAGGAGACGCCGGCTGTCGGCGTGCGCTGACGAAGGAGGGCCGGTCCGCACACCGGGCGCGTCGGCGCCCTTCCACCAGTCGAGAGCCCGATCGAACCCGGAGATCCCATGACCCTGTCCCGTCCTGCCGATGACATCGCCGTCCTCGTCGCCCGCGTCCTCCTCGGCGTCGTGCTCGTCGCGCACGGCCTCCAGAAGCTGCTCACGGACGGCATCGGCGCCACCGGCGCGGCCTTCGGATCGATGGGCGTCCCGTTGCCGACCGTCTCCGCGATCTACGCGATGGTCGCCGAACTCGGCGGCGGCCTGCTGCTGCTCGTCGGGCTCGTCACCACGGTGGCCGCGGGCCTGGTCGCGTTGGACATGCTGGGCGCACTGATCATCGTCCACGTCCGCAACGGCGTGTTCGTCGATCAGGGCGGCTGGGAGCTCGTCGGCCTGATCGCGGTGGTCGCGCTGCTGGTGGCGGCAGTCGGTGGCGGGCGGTACAGCCTCGACGGCCTGCTTGCCGCGCGACGCCACTCGATCACGGCAGCCTCGTCCGGCTGAGGCGAGGGCACCGCGCTACAGCGACTGGTAGGCGCGGCTGCGCAGCTGGCGGCGGGAGGTGATGTTGAGCTTCCCGAAGATCCTGCTCAAATGCCATTCCACCGTGCGCGGACTCAAGAACAACCGTGCCGCAATCTCCGGGTTCGACAACCCCTCTCGCACCAACCGGACGATCTGCGCTTCCTGAGCGGTCAGCTCACTGCTGGTCTCCACATTCCGCTTCCGCGCCGTCTCCCCGGTCGCCCCCAACTCACGAGCCGCACGCCCAGCAAACGCCTCCATCCCCATCGCCGAGAACGACTCGAAAGCGATCCGCAACTGCTCACGCGCATCCAACCGCCGACGTTCCCGGCGCAACCATTCGCCGAACACCAGATGCGCCCGCGCAAGCTCGCCCTTGATGCGGGTCCGGCCCAGCCGCTCGATCGCCTCCCGATAGGCGTCCTCGGCCCCACCGGCCTCACTCATCAGCGCACGACAGCGCGCCTCGATCCCCAGCGCCCAGTCCGTGCCGCTGGCCCGGGTCGTCTCGACGAGCTGCTCCAGAGCTCCTGCAGCCTGTTCGGGCCGCCCGCCCCGGGTGGCCGCCTCGATGAGCTCGACCAGCACGCCCCACGGTTCCACTCCCATCACCGGCGGGTACTCACTCGCCCGCCGCGCCGCGGCGTAGGCGTCCTCGTACCGTCCCAAGCTGTTGCAGAGCAACGCGTCCGCGGCACCCGTGATGATCAGCCCGAAACCCTCGCCCCGGCGGAGCACCTCCTCGGTGGTGGTCTCGATCAGCCGGAACGCATCGGCTTCCCGGCCGCGCCAGGCAGCGAGCAAGAGGGCGCCGTAGGGCGCGACGGGGATCCCGGTCGCCGCGCTCACCGACTCCACCTCCTGGAGCAGCCCGGCGGCCTCGGCGAGCTCGCCGAGGTACACGAGCGAGCCGATACGTGAGGTCAGGGCGAGGGGCAGCGTGGTGAGCGCGCCCGCATCCCGGGCGAGCTCCAGGTGGCGCGACGTCTCCAACGTCGCCTCGTCCCACAGGTTCCCGGCCGTGATGTGGGCGAGCCAGAGCCAATGCAGCTCCGACGCACAGAGCTTCGGGCTGCGGAAAGCACACAGGGCCTGCCGGAGTATCGGCACTCCCGCGGCATAACCGTCCGTGAAGCGGATCGCGAGGCCGTCGAGGAGCAGATCGGGCGCGCGCGGGGGCTGCACGGGTGCAGGCGCCGCACGGGCGGCCTCGGCCGCGGCGCGCACGCCGTCGTCGGCCAGCGCGCCGGCGAACATCGTCGCCAGCAATGCGTCCAGGTAGGTCTCGCGGGCCAGCCGGACGTCGAGTGGCTCGAGCTGTTTGGCGGCGCCGAGCAGCAGCGGCGGGGCTTCCCGGCCCCGGTTCACGGTCAACGCGATCCGGGCGCGCAGCAGGTCCATCTGAGCGGCCTGGAGCTTGTCCAGTGGGAGCGCCTCCACGAGGGCGAGCAACCGCCGGGTCGCATCGGGCATCCCTGCGTGGTGCGTCGCCTGAGCCGCGGCGAGGGTGCGGTCGGCCCGGCGCGACGGCTCAGGAGTCAGTTCGGCCGCGCGTTCCAGGAACGCGGCCGCCGCGGCCAGCCCGCCACGCGCCTGCGCCCGATCGGCCGATCGCTCCAGCTCCGCGGCGACGACCTCGTCCGGAGCGGACGCGGCCTGCGCGTGGTGCCAGGCTCGCCGGTCGGGATCCGTCTCGGCATCGGTGGCGTCCGCCAGCGCCTGGTGCGCGTTGCGCCGCTCCTCCGGCGACGCCGCCCAGTAGATCGCCGACCGCACCAACGGGTGCCGGAACCGCACCACCGTGCCGATCTCGACGAGCCCGGTGGCGACGCTCGGCGCCGCCGCTGCGGAGCCGATTCCCAGCCGCTCGGCTGCACGCCACACCAGGACCGGGTCGCCGACCGGCTCTGCAGCGGCCACCAGCAGCAGCTGCCGGGCCTCGGCATCGAGCGTGGCAACCTGTCGCCGGAAGCTCTCCTCGATCTGCCGCGGAAGCGCCTGCGCACCCGACAAGCCGAACCCCGCCACCAGCTGCGCGGACGTCAGCCCGCGTGGCAGCTCCAGCAGCGCCAGCGGGTTGCCCCGCGTCTCGGCGACGATCCGGTCGAGAACCCGGTCGTCCACAGGCCCGCGCACCACCTCGCCCAGCAGCGCTCGCGCCTCGTTCGGGGCCAACCCGGTGACCTCGAGCTCCGGCAGATCCTCCAGCTCCACGACCTTGTCGGGGAGCCGGGAAGCGAAGACCATCGCCACCGACTCGGCCTCCAGCCGGCGCGCGACGAAGGCCAGCGCCTGGGCCGAGGCGTGGTCGAGCCATTGGGCGTCGTCCACGACGCAGACCAGCGGGCGCTTGCAGGCCACCTCGGCGATCAGGCCGAGCACGGCCAGCCCCACCAGGAAGCGATCCGGGGCAGGGCCGTCGCTCAGCCCGAAAGCCGTGCACAGCGCCCGGCGCTGCGGCCCGGCCAGCCGCTCGGCCCGGTCCAGCATCGGCCCGCACAACTGGTGCAACCCGGCGAATGCGAGCTCCATCTCCGACTGGACACCGACGACCCGTGCCACCAAGAGCCCGCGCCGGGTCGCCCGCTCGGCCATGTACTCGAGCAGGGCCGTCTTGCCCACACCCGATTCGCCGCGCAGGACCAGCGCGCGACTCTCACCCGACTGAACGGCCTCCAACAGCCGGTCGAGCGTGCCGCGCTCGCTGTGCCGGTCACGTAACAACAGGTCACACCACCAGTGTGTGTCTTCGACGAGCCACCTACCGAGTATCCGCACGCCGTCATGCGGACCGCCACATGTCGGCCCTGCCGCGCCGGGGCACGGCGGCGGCGGCTCCGACCGCCGGGCCTCGTACCAGCGCTTGCGGGTGCCCGGCAGTCTCGCGAGACGGGTGTCACGTATGCCCGGCAACGAGCCGTCACATGGCGCCGACGCCGCACGGGTCCCGGGACTTTCACGGGTTCGATCGAGTCGCGACGCCGCCGATCGTGCCTCTGCCAGATGGCCCAGCACAGAGGAGACAACGTTGGCCACCCCCGAGTACTTCGACAAATACGACAACCTCGCCTTCGGGCGAGACAGCGAGGGTGTGCTCCTGCTGCGCTTCCACACCAACGGGGGCCCGGTGGTGTTCACCGGCCGGACCCACCAGGACTTCCCGGCTGCACTCGAAGAGATCTCGCTGGACAGGGACAACAAGGCCCTGGTCATCACCGGCACCGGCGACGCGTTCATGGATCAGATCGACGGGCCGAGCCTCGGGGAGATCTTCAAGCCTGCCGCATGGGAGAAGACGCGGAGCGAGGGCTCGAAGGTGCTCCAGCGTCTGATCGAGCTGCCGATGCCCGTGGTCGGCGTCGCCAACGGCCCCGCGACCGTCCATTCCGAGTATCTGCTCGTCGCCGACATCCACATCGCCTCGGAGCGGGCGACGTACGGCGACTCCCCACACCCCGAGTTCGGCATCACCGGCGGCGACGGCGTGCAGGTCGTCTGGGAGGAGATCGCGGGAACGGCCCGTGCCAAGTGGCTGCTCTGGACGGGCGAGCAGATCGACGCGCAGACAGCCCTGCAGTGGGGCGTCGTGAGCGAGGTGGTCGCCCATGACCACGCCCTCGAGCGTGGCGTGCAGATCGCACGTGGCCTCGCCGCGAAACCGGCGCTCTACCGCGCCCTGCAGAAGCAGACGCTGAACGCCAACCTGCGCCGCCGGATCCTCCAGGACGTCCCCTTCGGCATGGCGCTCGAAGGTCTCACCGCGGCCGACCTGCCCTACCAGAACCAGACGTGACGCCCGGGCCCGCGTTACGGGCCCTGCAGGTCATCCGCCCCCCAGCGGTGTGTTGTCCCGGGTGCACGGGGCCGGCACCCGGGACGACACGCCAGAGACTTCCACGGGTGCGATGGGCGTGGCCCGAATGTGACGCTGAAACGCATACACGGCCCCCGGATGAACGGTCGCGAGCCGTGACGAGGTCCCCATATCACGCCGGTGGACACCGGCGGAGGGAGACGCACGCAGAAAGACGATCTGACACGAAACATCTGGAGGAGAAGTGAGCACGATGACCAACGGACGCACAGCCGACACCGAGACCACAGACCACGCCTTCTGGC
>NZ_JAKXMK010000109.1 GCF_022524485.1 Pseudonocardia alaniniphila | reverse complement strand
AAGGTGTCCACTTCCCCTCATGGGCGAGTACGGCGGAGGTTGGGCGATGACGGACTCCCGTGTGGTCCGCGCGGCACTGGTACAGGCGAAATGGACCGGCGACACAGCATCCATGATCGACGTTCACGAGTCCTATGCACGCGCAGCGGCAGAGCAGGGCGCGCAGGTGATGGGCTTCCAGGAGGTGTTCAACGCCCCGTACTTCTGCCAGGTGCAGGACTCGGAGCACTATCGCTGGGCCGAGGCGGTGCCCGACGGCCCCACCGTGGGGCGGATGCAGGCGCTGGCGCGCGAGACCGGAATGGTGCTCGTGGTGCCGGTCTTCGAGGTGGAGGACTCGGGTTTCTACTACAACACCGCCGCGGTCATCGATGCCGACGGGACGTTCCTGGGGAAGTACCGCAAGCATCACATTCCCCAGGTGAAGGGGTTCTGGGAGAAGTTCTACTTCCGGCCCGGCAACCTGGGCTGGCCGGTGTTCGACACCGCGGTCGGCAGGGTCGGGGTCTACATCTGCTACGACCGGCACTTCCCCGAGGGCTGGCGCGCTCTGGGTCTGGCCGGAGCCCAGATCGTCTACAACCCCAGCGCCACGAGCCGGGGCCTCTCGGCGTATCTGTGGAAGCTCGAGCAGCCCGCGGCGGCGGTGGCGAACGAGTACTTCATCGCCGCGATCAACCGCGTCGGTGTGGAGGAGTACGGCGACAACGACTTCTACGGCACCAGCTACTTCGTCGACCCGCGCGGCCAGTTCGTCGGTGATCCGGCCTCGGACAGCGACGAGGAGCTCGTGGTGCGTGACCTCGACCTCGCGATGATCGACGAGGTGCGCCAACAGTGGGCGTTCTACCGCGACCGACGCCC
>NZ_JAKXMK010000108.1 GCF_022524485.1 Pseudonocardia alaniniphila | reverse complement strand
CAACCGCTGCGCGATCCCGACGTCGCGGATCAACACACCGCGGTCGAGGAACGCCCGCCAGGCCCGGGGGGCCTCGGCGAAACGGCCGAACAGTACGAAGTTGGCATCGCTGGGTACCACGTCGTACCCGATGGAGGCGAGATCCGCCACCACGCGATCACGCTCGGCGCGCAACAGCGCCACCGAACCGAGCGTGGCATCGGCGTGCCGCAGCGCAGCACGCGCCGCGGCCTGGGTGAGCGAGGAGAGGTGATACGGCAGCCGGACGAGCTGCAGCGCGTCGACGACCGCCGGTGCAGCGGCGAGGTATCCCAGCCGCCCGCCGGCGAAGGCGAAGGCCTTGCTCATCGTGCGCGAGACGATCAGCCCGCGCCCGTGGGTGGGCAACAGCGTGATCGCGCTGGGACGGTCGGAGAACTCGGCGTAGGCCTCGTCGACCACCACCACACCGGGCGCCGCGTCGATCAACGCAGCCAGCTCGGCGGGCTCCAACGACTGGCCCGTGGGGTTGTTCGGGCTGGTCAGAAACGTGATGTCGGGAGCGCGCTCACGCAGCACGGCCACGGCGGCGTCGACGTCTACCGCGAAATCCGGGCGCCGCGGCGCCGGGAGCCACTCGGTGCGCGTGCCCGCGGCGATGATCGGGTGCATCGAGTACGACGGCTCGAACCCCACCGCCGTGCGCCCGGGCCCGCCGAAGGTCTGCATGATCTGTTGCAGGATCTCGTTGGAACCGTTGGCGGCCCACAGGTTGGCCATGCCGAGCGTGACTCCGCTGGCGCTGGTGAGGTAGGCGGCGAGGTCGGTGCGCAGCGCCTCGGCGTTGCGGTCGGGGTAGCGGTGGAGATCGACCGCCGCCGCCGCGACGGCCG
>NZ_JAKXMK010000107.1 GCF_022524485.1 Pseudonocardia alaniniphila | reverse complement strand
CAACCGCTGCGCGATCCCGACGTCGCGGATCAACACACCGCGGTCGAGGAACGCCCGCCAGGCCCGGGGGGCCTCGGTGAAACGGCCGAACAGTAGGAAGTTGGCATCGCTGGGAATGACGTCGTAGCCGACGGGGGTGAGGGCGGCGATCACGCGGTCGCGTTCGGCGCGGAGCAGCGCCACCGAGTTGAGGGTGGCGTCGGCGTGCCGGAGTGCGGCCCGTGCGGCGGCTTGGGTGAGCGAGGAGAGGTGGTAGGGCAGCCGGATGAGTTGCAGCGCGTCGACGACTGCGGGTGCGGCGGCGAGGTAGCCGAGGCGGCCGCCGGCGAAGGCGAAGGCCTTGCTCATGGTGCGTGAGACGATCAGCTTGCGGCTGTGGGTGCGGAGCAGGGTGATCGCGCTGGGACGGTCGGAGAACTCGGCGTAGGCCTCGTCGACCACCACCATTCCGGGTGCCGCGTCGATCAGCGCGGCCAGTTCGGCGGGTTCCAGTGACTGGCCCGTGGGGTTGTTCGGGCTGGTCAGAAACGTGATGTCGGGAGCTCGTTCGCGCAGCACGGCCACGGCGGCGTCGACGTCGATGGAAAAGTCGGCGCGGCGTGGCGCGCGGAGCCATTCGGTGCGGGTGCCGGCGGCGATGATGGGGTGCATCGAGTAGGAGGGCTCGAACCCCACCGCGGTGCGCCCGGGTCCGCCGAAGGTCTGCATGATCTGTTGCAGGATCTCGTTGGATCCGTTGGCGGCCCAGATGTTCATGGGGCCGAGGGTGACGCCACCGACGTTCGTGAGGTACGTGGCGAGGTCGGTGCGCAGCGCCTCGGCGTTGCGGTCGGGGTAGCGGTGGAGATCGACCGCCGCCGCCGCGACGGCCG
>NZ_JAKXMK010000106.1 GCF_022524485.1 Pseudonocardia alaniniphila | reverse complement strand
GCAGAAGCGGTCGATGACGTCGTCGGGGACGAAGTCGGTGGTGTGGTTGTCGGCGCGGCCGTGGTGGCTGTAGTCGTAGCCGTGGCGGTCTTTGATGTAGGCGGTGAGTCCGGAGGGGACGGCGCTGGAGGTTTCGCCGTAGCGGGTGACGAGGTCGGCGACGTGGTTGCCGACCATGCCGCCGAACCATCGGCATTGGTTGCGGGCGTGGGCGAGGTCGGTGCTGACGTAGGCGGGTGCGGCGACGCAGATGGTGATGGCTGCTGGGTTTCGGCCGGCGGCTTCGGCGGCGGCTCGGACGGTTTTGACGGTCCATTCGACCAGGTAGGGGTCGGCGAGTTGCAGGATGAACCCGTCGGCGGCGCGTCCGACGAGGTCGAGTGCTTTGGGGCCGTAGCCGGCCATCCAGATCGGTAGTGCGGCTCCTTGCGGGATCCAGGGCATGTGGACGGTGGTGCCGTCGAGGTCGACCGCGCGCCCCTCGGCCAGTTCCCGGATCACGTGCATCGACGCCTCGAGCCTGGCCAGTGTGGTCGGTGGGCGGCCTTGTACGCGCACGGCGGAGTCGCCGCGGCCGATGCCGCAGATCGTCCGGTTGCCGAACATCTCGATCAGCGTGGCGTGCATCGAGGCGATGACCGTCCAGTCCCGGGTGCTCGGGTTGGTCACCATCGGCCCGACGGTCAGCCGCGAGGTCCGCTCCAGGATGCGCGGGTAGATGACGTAGGGCTCCTGCCAGAGCACCTGCGAGTCGAACGTCCAGCCGTGGCTGAACCCCAGCTCATCCGCACGCGCCATCAGGTCGACGACGGTCTGAGCCGGTGGGTCGGTCTGCAGGACGAGCCCGATGTCCAACGGGGACTCCCTTTCATCGCAGGTA
>NZ_JAKXMK010000105.1 GCF_022524485.1 Pseudonocardia alaniniphila | reverse complement strand
GTGTGGGCACCGTCAGGTCCAGCGGTGGCACCGGGTAGTCCGAGGCCAGCTCGATCACCGGCTCCTCGACCTTGCGGTCAGGCACCAGGAACGCCACCACCAACACCACCGCCAACCCGATCCCCACCGCCACCAACAACGTGGTCACACTGCCCGTGCCACTCGTGCGATACGTGCGGATCGCGAAGATGATCAAAATCCACAACAGGCTGCCCGGGACCAACACCTTCCAACCCAGGCGCATGAACTGGTCATACCGCAACCGCGGCAACGTCCCCCGCAACCAGATGAACACGAACAAGAAGATGAACGTCTTGATCAAGAACGCCACGAACTGCAACCACCCGTTGGCATTGAGGAACGACAACGGCCACGGCCATTGCCCACCCCCCAAGAACAACGTGGTCGCCATGGCCGACACCGTCACCATGTTCACGTACTCAGCCAGGAAGAACAGCGCGAACTTCAACGACGAATACTCGGTGTGGAACCCACCCACCAACTCCGACTCCGCCTCCGGCAAGTCGAACGGCGCCCGGTTGGTCTCCCCCACCATCGCGATCACGAACACCACGAAACTCGGCGCCAACAACAGCAGATACCACCCACTGCCCTGCGCCGACACGATGTCCGCCGTCGACAACGACCCCGCATACAGGATCACCCCGACGATCGAAAGCCCCAACGCGATCTCATACGAGATCACCTGCGCCGCACTCCGCAACGCCGCCAGCAACGGATACGGCGACCCCGACGCCCACCCACCCAGCACGATCCCGTACACCCCGATCGAGGAGCACGCCAGCACCACCAGCACACCGACCGGCAGGTCCACCAACTGCAACACCGTCGGCTCGCCGAAGATCGACACCTCGCCACCGAACGG
>NZ_JAKXMK010000104.1 GCF_022524485.1 Pseudonocardia alaniniphila | reverse complement strand
TGTGGGTGGCAGACCGCGCGATCCTCGTCGACCACCTGCTGCGCGGGCGCCTGATGCTCGGCGTGGGCCCGGGCTCGCTGCCCACCGACGCCGCGATGATCGGGCTGGAGCCGTCCGTCCTGCGTCCCGCGCTCGGTGAGGACCTGGAGGTCTTGCTGCGGCTGTTGCTCGGCGAGGGCAGGGTGTCGCACAAGACCGACCGGTACGAGCTGGTCGAGGCCGCCACGCAGCTGGCCCCGTACTCGGATCCGGTCTTCGACATCGCGGTTGCGGCCACCGCGTCGCCGGCCGGACCGATCCTGGCCGGCAAGCACGGGCTGTCGCTGCTGTCGCTCGGGGCGACCACGCGGGAGGGCTTCGACGTGCTGGCCCACCACTGGGACGTGCTGGAGGCGGAGGCTGCGAAGGCCGGGCGGCCCACCGACCGGTCGCGCTGGCGGCTGGTCGGCCCGATGCACATCGCCGAGACCCAGGAGCAGGCGATCGAGGACGTCCGCTACGGCTTGGACGTGTTCTGCGAGTACACCCAGAAGACGATCGCGCTGCCCACGTTCCGGGCGGTGGGGGACACCTTCGAGGAGCGGGTCGCCTGGATCAACGAGACCGGGCTCGGCGTCATCGGCACGCCGGACATGGCCATCACCCAGATCCAGCGGCTGATGGACCAGTCGGCCGGTGGGTTCGGCTGCTACATGATGATGCAGCACGACTGGGCCAACTGGGAGGCCACGCAGCGGCACTACGAGCTGTTCGCCCGCCATGTCATCCCGGCGTTCCAGCCCTCGCAGCGCCGGTTGCTCGCGGCCCAGGAGTGGGCGCGTAGCCGCCACGGCGAGCTCGACGCCAAGAACGGCGCGGCCATCCAGGCCTGGACGGACAAGTACGCCGCCGAGCG
>NZ_JAKXMK010000103.1 GCF_022524485.1 Pseudonocardia alaniniphila | reverse complement strand
CTAAGCGATGTCTCGTAACTGATCTTGAGGCTGGTGGCGGTGCCGGTCTCGGGTCAGTGGCTCAGGGCGATGTTGTGCAGGTAGGCGATGCCCGAGGCGGTGTGTTCAAGGGTGCTGGCCGCGCGGCGGTAGTCGCGCAGGATTTTCCAGCACTTCAGACGCGCCAGCGCGTGCTCGACGCGGGCGCGAACTCGTTTGTGGCTGGTGTTCATGGCGGTCTTCCAGCCCGGAAGTTCCTGGTCTTTGCCGGGCTTGCGGAACGGCATGATCACCTCGGGGTTGCCCCGGTAGCCGCCGTCGGCGATGACTGGTCGACCGGCGAGGGTGTGGTTGATGCCAGAGTCGCGGTAGGCGGTGCAGTCGTTGTGGTTGCCTGGTTGTGGCTGACCCAGGGCGATGACCAGGCGGGTGTCGGCGTCGATGGCGACCTGCAGATTTGCCGAGTAGCGGTAGTTCTTCGACGGGGCGGCCAACCGGTGATCGCGCAGCGGCACCAGGGTGCCGTCGACGATGGCGATCTGATCGGTGCGTCGGCGCCGGACCGGTGCCAGGGCCAACAGCGGTCCCACGGAGTCGATCACTCGATGTGCCGCAGAGTGCGACACCCCGAACAGTGGCCCGATCTGGCGCATCGTCAGGTTCGTGCGCCAGTACGCCGCCACCAGCAACACCCGATCCGCCAACTCCAGGCTCCATTGCCGCCCGGGACGACCATCGGCGATCTCGACACCACCCCGCACGGCCACCGTACGCACGAGCTTGCGGAACTGGGCCGGGCTCAGCCCGGTGAACGGCTCGATCCAAGACGGCTCACGAGTGGTGATGACCTGCACCCACACATGATCAACACAGACCAGTGATCCCCTGCGGAGGCGCGCCGAGTTACGAGACATCGCTTA
>NZ_JAKXMK010000102.1 GCF_022524485.1 Pseudonocardia alaniniphila | reverse complement strand
GGGCGTGTCCTGTAAGTCGGTGCGCAGCCATAACACGATGGCGGCGATGATGATCTCGGTGCGGTAGTAGGCGGCGCGTTTGGCGTAGCGGGTGGCGAGTGCACGGAACTGCTTGAGTCGGTTGAAGCAGCGCTCGACGACGTTGCGGCCTGTGTAGATGGCCTGGTCGAACGCGGGTGGGCGACCACCGTGGGAGCCCTTGGCGCGACGGCGGGCGATTTGGTCACTGCGCTCAGGGCTGGTGAAGGCGATCCCACGCTGGCGCAGCGCGGCGCGGGTCGAGGGGTGGGAGTAAGCCTTGTCGGCCAGCACCCGATCAGGCCGGGTCCGTGGTCGGCCGGGTCCGTCCCGGCCGACCGTGACGTGGTCGAGCAGCGGGAGCAGTTGTGGGTTGTCCCCGGCCTGTCCCGGAGTGAGGATCACCGACATCGGCAGGCCGCGACCGTCGACGGCGAGGTGGATTTTGCTGGTCAGTCCCCCTCGGGATCGTCCGAGGGCTTCGCCGTCGATGGCGAGGTGCTCGACCCAGTCGGTGGCGCATCCCCTTTTTTGCGGGCTCCAGCGGAATGCTGGTGGGCCCGCACGGAGCTGGAGTCGATGCTGAAAGTCCACTCCACGTTGCCGACCGAGTCGTCTTTGACGATCACTTCGTCGAGGACGCGTTCCCAGGTACCGTCCGCGGTCCAGATCCGCAAGCGTTCGTGGGCGGTCTTCCAGGGGCCGTAGCGTTCGGGCAGGTCCCGCCACGGCGCCCCGGTCCGCAGCTTCCACAGGATCGCGTTGATCACCTGCCGGTGATCACGCCATCGCCGACCCCGGCCCGTGACCGGTGGCAGCAACGGCTCGATCCGCGCCCACGCCTTGTCAGTCAGCTCCCCACGCCCTACCACCAGAGCATGATCATCTACCGCAGGTCACGACCCTTACAGGACACGCCCT
>NZ_JAKXMK010000101.1 GCF_022524485.1 Pseudonocardia alaniniphila | reverse complement strand
TGAGTTGGGCGTCGAGTCGTGGGTAGACGCGGCGGGTGTTGAGTTCGAAGATCTTGCGCTGGTCGTGTTCGGTGAGGCCGAGTTGGTCGATGTAGCGCTTGGTGTCGTCCCAGTGGTGGCCGGTTTCGGGGTCGATGCCGCGGACGGCGCCGATCATTTCCGAGGCGAAGAGGATGTTGTCGGTGTCGATCACTTCGTGGAGCAGGCGTATGCCGGGTAGGTGGTAGACGCAGGTGTCGAAGAAGACGTTGTTCATCAGGTGCTCGTGCAGTGGGGGGCGGCCCAGCCGGTCGGCCAGCCCGCGGTAGCGGCCCCAGTGGTAGGGCACCGCGCCTCCGCCGTGGGGGATCACGAAGCGCAGGGTGGGGAAGCGGGTGAACAGGTCGCCTTCGATCAGTTGCATGAACACCGAGGTGTCGGCGTTGATGTAGTGCGCGCCCAGGGCGTGGAAGCTGGGGTTGCACGAGGCCGAGACGTGGATCATCGCGGGGACGTCGAGCTCGACGAGGGCCTCGTAGATGGGGAACCAGTAGGGGTCGGTCATCGGGGGTGAGGTCCAGTGCCCGCCGGAGGGGTCGGGGCTGAGGTTGGCGCCGACGAATCCGAGTTGTTCCACGCAGCGGCGCAGCTCGGCCACCGAGTCGTCCAGGGAGCCGCCGGGGGTCTGGGGGAGTTGGGCGACCCCGATGAAGTGCTGCGGGAACAGCCCGACCACCCGGTGGATCAGGTCGTTGTTGACCTGGGCCCACTGGCGTGCGACGTGGGGGTCGGGGACGTGGTGCTGCATCGCCGAGGCCCGCGGGGAGAAGATCATCATGTCGCCGCCGCGTTCGCGCAGCAGCTTGAGCTGGTTGTTCTCGATCGCGTCCCGCACGGCGTCGTCGCTGGGGTCCGACAACGCCGGTTCGGGCAGCGAGGGGTCGGCCAGCCGGGCCAGCTGCGCACTGCGGAACTCGGTGTG
>NZ_JAKXMK010000100.1 GCF_022524485.1 Pseudonocardia alaniniphila | reverse complement strand
AGTTCCGGCTGGAGACCGAGAACGAGATCCTGCGCCGGGCCGCGGCATTCTTCGCCCGGGAGATCCACCCAAAATGATCTACCCGGTGGTCCGCGAGCTGGCCGTCGACCGCATCCCGGTCGCGGTGGCCTGCCGGGTGCTGCGGGTCTCGACCAGCGGCTACTACGCCTGGCGGGACCGGCCCAGCCCACCGCGCCGCCGCGCCGACCGCGAGCTCACCGAGATCATCAGCACCGTGCACGCCCGCTCGGGCCGCACCTACGGCTCGCCCCGGGTCCACGCCGAGCTCCGCCACCAGCACGGCCTGCGCATCGGCCGGGCCCGGGTCGCCCGGCTCATGCGCACCCACGGCCTGACCGGCGCCAGCGCGCAGCGGCGCCACCGGCCCAGCACCATCCGCGACCCGCACGCCACCCCGGCCCCCGACCTGGTCGAACGCGACTTCACCGCCGCCGAGCCCGACCAGCTATGGGTCTCCGACATCACCCAGCACCTCACCGGCGAGGGCTGGGTCTACTGCGCGGTCATCCTCGACGTCTACTCCCGCCGGGTCATCGGCTGGTCAATCGCCGAACAGGCCCGCACCGAGCTGATCACCGACGCCCTGACCATGGCCTGCCAGCGCCGCCACCCCACCCCGGGACGCACCGTGTTCCACTCCGACCACGGCGCCCAATACACCTCCTGGGCCTTCACCACCCAACTCGCCGCCGCCGGCCTGCACGCCTCCATGGGCACCGTCGGGGACTGCTACGACAACGCCCTGGCCGAGAGCTTCTTCGCCACCCTGCAAACCGAACTGCTCGACCGCCGACCCTGGCACCACCGCCGCCACCTCGAGCAAGCAATCTTCGAGTGGATCGAAACCTGGTACAACCCCCGCCGCCGCCACTCCGCCCTGGACTACCACTCACCCAACGACTACGAACAAACTCACACCCACGCCGCACCCGCGGCCTGACACACCGACGTGTCCACGAAACCCAGGCAA
>NZ_JAKXMK010000010.1 GCF_022524485.1 Pseudonocardia alaniniphila | reverse complement strand
CGACACACGACCCACGCCGCCGACGTCCTGACCAGCAACCCGATCCAGTACGCCGCAGGCGAGCCCGGCGTCAAGGTCGGGCAGTAGCCCCACTCCCACCAGACAGATCGACCCTCGAAGAACTGGAGACCATGGACACCACGGACAAGACCCTGTACGCCGACGTTCTCGTCATCGGGTTCGGCAAGGGCGGCAAGGTCACCGCCGCGAAAGTCGGGGACCTCGGAAAGCGTGTGGTGCTCGTCGAGCAGTCGGACCAGATGTACGGGGGCACGTGCCCGAACGTCGGTTGCGTGCCGACGAAGGCGCTCGTGCACCACTCCGGCAAACGCCGCTCGGGCGACTCGGTGAAGGAGTTCTACGAGCGCTCCGTCGAGCACGTCGAGGCGCTGACCTCGCTGTTCCGCAGCGGCAACTACGACGCATTGAACAACGCCGACACCGTCACCGTGATCACCGGGCGGGCCACTTTCGTCGACCCGCACACCGTCGCCGTCGGAGTGGGCGAAGACCGTCTCACCGTCGTCGCCGAGAAGATTCTGATCAACACCGGCTCCGAACCGGTGATTCCGGATATCACCGGGCTGCGAGGCAGCAAGTACACCCTCACCAGCACTGATCTGATCCATACGACGGACCTGCCGGAACGGCTCGCGATCGTGGGCGGCGGTTACCTCGGCATCGAGTTCGCGGCCATCTACGCGCGGTTCGGTTCCCACGTCACCGTGTTCGAGGCCGCGCCGAAGATTCTCGGCCGTGAGGACGACGACGTCGCTGCCGTGGCGGAGGACATCCTCGCGGGCGAGGGAATCGAGATCATCACGGGCGCGCGCGTGCTGGAGATTCGCGACGGTGAGAACGAAGCGACCGTCGTGTTCGAGAACGGGGGCCTGGAGCACACCCAGGGGGTCGACGCGATCCTCGCCGCCACCGGCCGCGTGCCGGCGACCCGCGGCCTCGGGCTGGAGGCCGCAGGCGTTCGCACCACGTCGAACGGAGCCGTCGAGGTCGACGAGTACCTGCGCACGAGCCAGCCGCACATCTACGCACTCGGGGACGTCAACGGCGGCCCGCAGTTCACCTACATCTCTCTCGACGACAGCCGCATCGTGGTGGACCAGCTGGTCGGCGAGGGCAGGCGCTCGACGGCGGACCGGGTGGCGATTCCCCGCACCTTGTTCATGACCCCGCCGTTCGCGTCCGTCGGGCTGACCGAGAGAGAGGCACGCGAAGCGGGATACCTGGTGAAGGTCACGAGCCAGCCGGTCGCCGAGATCGTGGCGATGCCTCGCGCGTACGCCGTCGAGGAGACCCGGGGAATCATGAAGTTCGTGATCGACGGCTGGACGGACGAGATCCTGGGTGCCGCACTGCTGAGCATCGACGCGCAGGAGCTCATCAACACGGTCACGCTCGCCATGCGATACGGGATCAAGGCGGCCCAGCTCCGCGACGCGATCTACACCCACCCCAGTTCGACGGAAGCGTTCAACGACGTGCTCGCCACGGTCGTGCGCATGGACGAGCCGCACGGGTCACCGGCCTGACCATCGACGCATATCGGTCGATCTAGCCGATACGGATCGGGCCACCGATCGACCCGAGTGCCACGAAGCGGTGAAGCCATCCGGAAGTCGGCAGTAAAGGCCTTGCCGCATTGCCACCCACGTATACTCAGTTCAAAACGATCAGACGGCGGAACAGATGTCCCTTGATCACAATGAATTCCTACAACTGAGCCGGATTGCGGATTTCACGAGAAGGAGTGATCCCGAGCTCGTCCGCAGGCTCGCTGCACCCATGGGGCCGCGCCGCCGGCTGTGCGCGGCCAGGGCGTCCTCCATCACCCTGGCGGTGTGTGTGCTGCTGGGGCTGGCGGGACTCGTGACCGGCGCCACCGCGATCGCTGTCGTGGGAGGGCTGGCCCTGCTGGTCATCTATCCGCTGCTGCTCATCGTGGCGAAGGAGCGGCCGCACCACCGGACCACCGGACCCGACGGGAAGTAGAGCACGTTGGCCTGGGGAGCGTTCATCAAGAAGCACTGGCAGACGGCGCTGCACTGGGTAGTGGTGGGCGCCGCTGTCGGCTACCTGGCCTGGCTGATTCCAGGTCTGGTGGGCCAGGCGGACGAGGCCTTCACTTCGCTCGACCACCTTCGGTGGGGATGGCTGTTCGTCGCGATCCCGTTCGGCGTGGCGGCACTGGTGGTGTACGGCGAGCTGCACCGGCAGCTTCTCCTCGTCGGCGGGGCCCGGCTGTCGGTCCCGACCGTCCAAGGCATCAACTTCGTCGAGAACGCGGTGTCCACCACGATCCCCGTGGTCGGCGGGGCCGGCGCCATCCTGTACGCGATCGACCAACTGCGCCGCCGCAAGGTCGACTCGGCCCTGGCCTCGTGGTCGGTGCTGGTGGCCGGGGTGATCGCCACACTCAGCCTGCTGGTACTCGGTTCGGTCGGCCTGGGCGTCGTGGGCCGCATCCCCCTGGTCCTCGGCATCGCGCTCGCGGTGGTCATCGCCCTCGGCGCCGTGGGGGCGTGGAAGTTGCTGACCCATCCCGAGGTGTTGCGCCACGGCTTGCGCGGGCTGGTGTTGGCGGCCCAGTGGATACCGGGGGTGTGCAAGACCTGCCGGGCCGCGTGGGCCGAGCGGGCCGACCAGGTCTCCCGGCGGCTGTCCGCCCGTCTCACGGTGCTCCAGCCGAGCGGCCTGCGCTGGCTCGGCCTGATCGCGATCGCGGCGTCGACGTGGGTGCTGGACTTCCTCAGTCTGGCGGCCAGTGTCGCGGCGGTGGGCGCTTCAGTGCCGTGGGGCGGGCTTCTGGTGGGCTTCCTGCTCGTGCAGGCCAGCATCGCCCTGCAGATCTTCCCCGGCGGCGCCGGGCTGGCCGAGACGAGCTTGCTCGCGTTGCTGCTGGCCTCCGGCGTGCCTGCGGCGCAAGCAGCGGCCAGCGTGTTGATCTACCGGTTGATCACGTGGCTCGGTCTCGCGTTGATGGGCTGGCTGGTGTACGCGCTGTGGATCCACACCGCTCCGCTGCATCTGCACCGCCACGCGCCGGAGCTCACTCCTGCGTGAAGCCGGAGTCCTTACCGCCGGTCTCCGTCGATCGGACGGCCTCCTCCGCCAGCAGGTGACCGCAACGCCAGCAGCGCTCCGGAGACTCCGGCGTCGGCATGGCGCGGCACTCCGGGCACAGCTGGTCGAGCCAGCACACGGAATCGCCCCCCTCGATGGGGCCGTCGAGATCCGACATGAGGCGATCGTAGAACAAGCTCGTGCGGCGCCGGAATGAACGAATATCCGTTCCGGATTCCGGCCCTCAATTCATACGGGGCCGGAATCCGGAACGCGCTCGTGCCTCTCGGGTTCGGTTTGACGCCGTCGGGGTCACCGACGAGCCTGCGTGGGGTGACCGACCCGTTCGACCTCGACCGCTTCGTCGACGCGCAGGACGACGGCGGCACCTACGACCAGGCGCTGCGCGAACTGCGCGCCGGCCGCAAGCGCAGCCACTGGATGTGGTTCGTCTTCCCGCAGATCGCCGGGCTCGGCCTGAGCGAGACGTCCCGGCGCTTCGCGATCTCCGGTCTCGCGGAGGCGCAGGCCTACCTCGCCCACCCGGTACTCGGGCCGCGCCTCATCGAGTCGGCGTCGGCGCTCGCTGACCTCGACGGCGTGAGCGCGGTGCAGGTGTTCGGACCGGTCGATGCGCAGAAACTGCGATCGTCGATGACGCTCTTCGCCCGTGCAGCGCCGGAGCAGCAGGTGTTCCTCGATGTGCTCGCCCGGTATTTCCGAGGGGAGCCGGACGAGGCCACGACCAGCCGGCTGTGACGCGCGACGTTTCACCTGCACCTAGCGGTGGAGCCGGAGAAAGGACTCGGCCCGCAGCAGCCGGCTCACCACGGCCCACGTCGCGGACCCGAAGTACGGTCTCGCGTCGGCCGTGGTGATCAGTTCGGGCCGGTCGAGCCGGTGGTCGACGCCTTTCCACGTGAGGACGCAATCGCCGGCCGCGAGCACGTTCTGTGCCCAGTTCGTGTGGGGGCCCCAGGGCAGCGCGATCACGACGGCGTCAGCCGTTGCCCGAACGGCGACCGGCACGGACAGGGCCTGTCCTGTCCTGCGGCCACGGTGGTGCACCACCGCCCACAGGGGGAAGAAGCGCCGCCCGGCCAGTGCACGGGCGATGGGGGCGCTCGCCCTGGCCATCGTGGGCGGGGTGGATCGCGTCGTCGTCATGCTCGTGATCGTCCTGTCGCCGACTGCGCCCCGCATCGAGGTCGCCCGGTAGGACCGATGACGGAAATCCGTCAGGCGATGCCGCGACGCAGCGCATAGGCCGTCGCATCGGCCCGGCCTCTCGCGCCGATCTTGCGATACAGGTTGGCGGTGTGCCGCTCGACGGTGTGCACCGTGATCCCGAGGCTGCGGGCGATGCCCGCGTTCGACTCGCCTGCCGCCAGCAACCGGAGCACGTCCAGCTCACGTGCGGTCACGCCGTCGGCGGGAGTGGCGGCGGGCACCGCGGGCGGGACGACGTCACCGCCGGTCAGGAAGCGGGTGACGAGCTCGAGATCCCCGCGGGCGTTCGCCATGAACAACGTCGGCGACGAGCCCGCCAGCTCGACCAGCCTGCCGTGGGGGAGCGCCTCGGCGAGCCGGCGGGACACCTCCACCGGGATCTGCCGTTCTCCCTGTCGGTGCAGGACGAGCGTCGGTGCGGCGACCTCGGGCAGCCGATCGGTGACGTCGATCGCCGCGCCGGCCGCGAACCATGCCTTGGCGACGCTCGGCGCGGCCGCGCTGCGGAACCCCTCGGCGACCAGGCGCCCTGACTCTCCCGCTGCCCACCCGAGCCAGGCGTGCGCAGCGGTGTCGGCGAAGAGATCCCAGTCCTGGTCGACGAGCGACAGCAACGCCTGCGTCTGCACCGGGCTCATCGCGTCGCGCAACCGGGCCGCCCCGCCGAAGAGAACCATTCGCGTGACCTGCCGCGGGTGCTCGGCCGCGAAGGCGATGGCGGTCGCCGCGGAGTGGTAGTAGCCCAGCAGCGTCGTCGTCTCGAGCCCGGCCGCCGTGACCACCGCGTCCAGATCGCGCAGGTGCGCGTCGATGCCCAGCTCATTCGGGTCGATCCGGCGCTCGGAGCTGCCCATGCCGCGTCCGTCGTAGAGCACCAGGGTCATCGACCGCGCGAGGTGCTCGTAGGCGGCCCGCAGCACCGGCACGCGCCACTGGGCTCGCAGGTTGCCCAGCGACGGCAGCCACACGAGCGCCGGCCCCCGGCCGAGCACCTGGTAGGCGATCGTCACGCCGTCGCTGGTGCGTGCGTAGTGCAGGTCGGGACCAGCCTCCACCGGAGGAGTATCCCGCTGGAAAACCCGAAGCGGACAACGGTGCACGGACGCTAGCGTTCCGGTCCGGACATCATCAGCGGTCTCGGTGGGCCGGACGGTGCGAAGGGCGGAGGAACGTGCGCGTTCAGCCGCTCACCTGGCGACGTCTGGCCGGGCCGATGTCGGCAGGCGCCGTTGCCGTGGCCATCGTCGCGGCCGCCGCCGAAACCCTGGCCGCCGTCGTGGCCGGCCAGGTGGCCGCAGGCCCCACCGCATGGCTGGTCGCACTGCTCGCCTGCCTGTTGGTTGGATCCAGCCTGCTCGACACCGCTGGGCGGACCGCCTTCTCCGGGGTCGTCGGGCGGGCCGAGGGCCGGCTGCGTGCCGACCTGCTGCACGCCGCTCTCCACCAACCGCTGCCGGCGCTGGAGGACCTGGCCGTGGGCGAGGTGCTCGACCGCGTCGACGACGACGCCCGTCAGGCAGGCGTCCTGTTGCGGCGCACCGGGTGGCAGCTGGGCCGCGCCGCGCTGCGCTCGGTGCTGGCCTGGGTGGTCGCCGGGCTCGCGTGGTGGCCCGCGTGGATCGGGTTCCCGGTGGTGGGGCTGCTCGCCGTGATCGTGGTGCGAAAGCTCACCCCGGTCGTGGCCGATCGCAAGCTCGCCGAGGAAGCCGCATGGTCCGACCACTCCGCCCAGCTGGAGGAGGCCATCGCCGGTCGGGACGATGTGCGCTCCTCCCTCGGCCAGCCGCACGTCGTTCGCCAGTACGCGCGGATCGCGCAGCAGGTGCTGCTCCGCGCCGCCGCCACGTGCTCGGCCTCCACCCAGGTCGGCCTGCGCACCGGCCTCGTGGTGCATGCCGCGCTGGCCGCAGTCGCGGTGAGCGGCGCCGCGCTGGTGGGTGGAGGCCAACTCGGAGTGGCCGGGCTGGTCACCCTCTGGCTGCTGGTCACGACCTTCGCCGGGCAGCTCAATCAGGTCACCAACCATCTGCCGGAGGTGCAGGCGGGCCTGGGCGCCCTGCAGCGGATCGGCGGGCTGCTGTCCGCTCCCCAGGAGCCCACCGGCGGCGCGCCCGTACCGGCCGGCCCGGCCGCCGTGGAGTTCCGCGACCTGACCGTCGGCTATCCCGGGGGCTTCGCCTTGCGCTCGGTGGACCTCTCGGTGGCCGCGGGAACGACCTGTGCGCTGGTGGGACGCACCGGCGCCGGCAAGTCGACGCTGGCCAAGCTCCTGTCGCGGGCGATGGAGCCACCGCCCGGCACGGTGTTCGTCGCCGGTCAGGACGTCACGGCGACGGCGATCGACGACCTGCGGCGCGCGGTCGGCGTGGTCACGCAGCGCACCGAGATCCTCGCCGCCACGCTCGAGGAGAACATCACCCTGTTCAGGGACGTCCGGCGCGCCGACGTCGAGGGGGCCGTCGAAGCCCTCGGGCTGACCGAGTGGGTGCGGTCCCTCCCGCAGGGCCTCGGCACGCGGCTGGGAACCGGCGGCAGCACCTTGTCGGCGGGCGAGGAGCAGCTCGTCGCGTTCGCCCGGCTGCTGGTCCGCGACGTCGCTGTCGTCGTCCTCGACGAAGCCACGGCGCGGATGGACCCGCAGACCGAGCGCCTCGTCACACGGGCCGCCGACCGGCTGCTCACCGGGCGCACCGGCATCGTCATCGCCCACAGGCTGTCCACCACGCGACGCTGTGACTCCGTGGCGGTGCTCGACCGGGGGCGCGTCGTCCAGCATGGCCCCCGCGCCCGGCTGGCCGACGAACCCGGGCCGTTCCGAGAGCTATTGGCCGCCTCCGGGGAGACCGGGCCCGCCGCCGACGCCGGGGTGCTGGTCAGCCGTGGTGAGCGCCGGGAACGCCCGGCGCCGCCCGCGCCCGCCCCGCCCGGCTTGACCCGCACCGTTCTGGCGATGCTGCGCGCCTATCCGCGCTGGGGTGTGGTCGGTGCGTTCGGATTCCTCGCCTCCTCGCTGCTGGGTTGCTACGGCGCGGTCACGGGGTGGCTGTGGGGTCTGGTGGTCACCGCCCTGGAGCAGGGCTCCACGCCGTGGGTCACGGCAGGCGCACTCACGGCGTCGCTGCTCTCGGCGCCGGTGGCCATCGCGCTGGCCTTCCGCACCTACCCGCTGTGGTGGGGGGCGGTGACGCTGCGCATGCGCCTCGCCGTGATGCGCGGACAGACGATGCAACGCCGGCTCGTCCGCACGCCGCCGGGGGAGGTCGTCGCCCGCGCGCTCGACTCGGACCGCCTGGTGATCTACGCCGACCGGTGGGTCGACGTGATCAACGGCGTGCTCATCGTGCTGGTCACCGCCGTCGTCGGGCAGAGTCTGCTGGCCGGAGCGGTGATCGGTGGGGTTCTGGTGGTGTCGGCGGCGGTCTCGGCGCTGGGCGCTCCCCTGGCCGGAGCGGCGGGTCGCGAGGCCGGGGATGCCCGCGCCCGATTCGGCACGTCACTGGTCTCGGCCCTGGACGCCGCCCGCACGGTGAAGCTCGCCGCGGCGACGTCCGCGGTGCAGGCCCACCTGGCTCACGTCGACGCCGGGCGGGTCACGGCGGTGGTGCGTGAGAACCGGGTGCGCACGCTGCTCGACGGCGTGCCCGGGCTGCTGGTCCAGGTCGGCGTGGTGGTGGCGTGGACCGCGCACCTGACCGGGGTGTGGGACCTGGCCACCGCCCTGCTGGTGAGCACCGCGGTGTCCGGCTCGGGCTGGTTCGGCACGGTGTTCGGCGCCGCGGTGACCGAGGTGCCCGTGGCCCGGCGCTGGCTCAACGCCGCGACGGACCTGTCAGGCGGCGCCGACCTGATGACCTTGCCACCGGGAGTGGACCTCGCCTCCGGCACGGCACCGGCACCGCCCCTCGCCGGCCGGGTGCCGTTGAAGCGACTCAGCCTGGAGGACGTGACCGCCGTCCACGACGACGGCACCGTCGGCACCGACGGCGTCACTCTCGACATCGACGCCGGGTCCCTGGTGCTGCTGACGGGCCGGGTGGGCTCGGGCAAGTCCAGCCTGCTGGCCAGCCTCGCCGGACTCGTCGATCACGAGGGCAGCATCCGGTGGAACGACGTCGAGATCGACGACCCTCAGCTCTTCCTCCGCCCGGGCCAGGTCGCCTACGTCGGCCAGGTGCCGCGGGTGCTGTCGGGGTCCTTCGCCGACAACATCGCGCTCGACCACGACCGCGAGTTCCAGGACGCCGTTTCGGACGCCCGGCTGCAGACCGACGTGGAGGAGGCCGGCGGCCACGGCGCGTTGGTCGGCCACCGCGGGGTGCGCCTCTCCGGCGGCCAGGTCCAGCGGCTGGCGCTGGCCCGGGCCCTGGCCACCGGAGCGGAACTCCTGGTCGCCGACGACGTCTCGTCCGCACTCGACGCGCGTACCGAGGTGGAGCTGTGGGAGGCCCTGCGCCGTCGCGGAGTGACGGTCGTGGGATGCAGCTCCAAACAGTCCGCGCTGTCTCGCGCCGACTGCGTCGTCGTCCTGGAGGAGGGACGGGTGGTAGCCACCGGCCCCTGGTCCCAGCTCTCCGGTCAGTGGGCGCACCTCGCAGGCTGACCTGGTGAGCCCCTGATCAGGAAGGCAACGCCGTCCCGAACGGATTGTCGATCACGTACCGCCAGTCGCCGTCGGTGCCACGCCTGGCGACGTCCGTGGCCGTGCCGCGGAGATCGACAGCGGTGCCGTCCGGCGCGGTGCCGCGAAGGGACCAGTCCACGATGAGCAGTGCGATGTCGCCGGCGACGTAGACATGCCTCGGCCGCGCATCCATGGGCAGTGCCATGTCGAGCAGGTAGGCATTCGCCGCCGACCGCTCAGGACCGGTCACCGGGAAACCGGGACGAGGAACCAGCACACCGTCAGGCTCGTACGCCTGCTCGAGAACAGCGGCGTCACCATCGTTGAACGCGGCCAGGAATGTGGCGACGAGGTGAGCGGGATCGTCATGAGAAGTCGTCATGACCTCGGTAGCGTATCGCGGCACCCTCTGCGAGCCTGAGTGCGTGCGGGCCGCGATCAACGATCCCTACCAGACGTTCGGCCAGGGCTACGGTCTCCAGCGCCGCCCGGACTCTCGAATCCAGGCCCTGATCAGCAGTGCGCTGGGCGACGCCACCACCGTCGTGAACGTCGGCGCGGGAACCGGCTCCTACGAACCCGTCGATCGCCGGGTGCTCGCCGTGGAGCCCTCGGTGACCATGCTCGCCCAACGTCCGCCCGACGCGGCCCCGGCTGTACGCGCGACGGCGGAAGCGATCCCGCTCGCCGACAAAGCAGTGGATGTCGGACTCGCGATCCTCACCGTCCATCACTGGGTCGACGCAGAAAAAGGCCTCGACGAGCTCGTCAGGGTCTCCCGGCGCCAGGTCGTGCTCACGTGGGATCCGGCCATGATGTCGAGGTCGTTCTGGTTGATCAGCGAGTACCTGCCCGAGATCGGACGACGCGAGGCCGGCGCCGCCGCCCTCGGCGCCGTCACCGCCGGGCTCTCCCGCCACCACGGGGAGGTCGAAGTCCGGCCCGTACCTGTCCCCGCGGACTGCACGGACAGCTTCCTCGCTGCGCACTGGCGTCGCCCGCACGCCTACCTCGACCCAGCCGTCCGGGCAGCTGCTTCCGGTATCGCCGCTCTCCCGCCAGAGGTCGTCGGCGCGGCGATGCAACACCTGACCAGCGACCTGGCCGACGGACGTTGGCAGCAGCGACACCACGACCTCCTCGAACGGGAGGACCTCGACCTCGGCTACCGCCTCGTGATCACCTGAAGCCCCGGTTTTGATCGCCGCGAGAGTGGCCGATGCGCCCTCTCGAGGGCGCGAACCCTGATCTCGGAACGATCATCGCTCCAAGATCGCCGCGAGATGAGGGTGTGCGCCCTCGAGAGGGCGAAAAGCCGGACCTCGGATTGATCATGCGCCGGCCGGCCGGCCGGGACCGACAGATGGCGGTGATCGCCACGGCGGCCGTCCGCTCGGACCGGACAACGTGCCGTTCGCTCGGCAGGGGACCTGCGCACCCCCCGGGGCGCGCCTCATCGGCCCGGACGAGCGGCGCGGCCGTCCGATAGGACTGCACGAACGTCACGTTCGTTCAACGGATTCGGCGTGATCGTCGCGGCTGGCATTACGCGCAGTGCCCGAAGGACCGCTTCCCCACTCACGAGGTGTACGGCGACGTGGCGGGCGCCGAACTGCGCCTGATCACCTGCGGTGGCGAACTCGACCGAGAGGCCCGCAGCTACCGCGACAACATCGTCGTCTACGCGGCCCTCGTCAGCTCGGCCTGCCCGTCCGGACAGGGGGTGTATCAACGCCCCGGCCGGACCTCTCGGTAGTGATCAACAGGGTCATTCCGGTTCGGACACGAGGGGAATGCTGTGGCTGTTGACGAGGAGCGCCTCCAGCGAGAGGTGCGCAACGCATCGGCGCGCGCACGCAAGAGTCTCAAACAGGCGAGATCCCAGGTGGCGGCGGCCCATAATGCGTTCAAGGAACCAGTTACTTGGTTTTTCGAGCAGCTCGGCAAGTTGCTGGAAAATCACGAGTCGTACTCGAGCCATTACAAGGAGCTGCAGGCTGCACTGAAAGGCGTGGAAGCAGCAATTGCTCGCGCTGAAGCCGCATGCGACGCGCTCGATGCCGCTCGCAAGTCGTAGATCTGGGCAGTTGGGCACGTACTAGAGGTTGTGGCCGCCGGACACCGCGATCTCCTGACCGGTGATCCAGCGGCCCTCCTCCGAGAGCAGCATGGCGATGACCATGCCGACGTCCTCGGCTTCGCCGACGCGCCCGAGCGCTGTCTGCGCCGCAAGCTGCGGGATCACCTCGGGGTACTTCGTGAACGCGTCGTCGGCGAGCCGGGTGCGCGTCGGGCCGGGCGCGACCGAGTTGACGCGGATTCCGCGGGTGCTGAGCTCCTTGGCCATGTACCGGGTGAGCACCGTGAGGCCACCCTTCATCGACGCGTAGGCCGAGTACCCGGGCTCTACACCGGTGACGAGCGCACTGGTGCTCGTCGTGTTGACGATGGCGCCATTGTCCTCCAGCAACGGAAGAAGCGCCTGGGTGAGGAAGTACGGGCCCTTGAGGCTGATGCGCATGAACGCGTCGAACAGTTCCTCGGTCGTGTCCTCGAACATGCACATCTGCCCGAAGCCGGCGTTGTTCACCAGCGCGGTGAAGGTCCTGGCACCCCAGGTCTCGGCAAGAGCCTCCGCCACGGCGTGGGTGAACATCGGAAAGCTGTGGCTCTCGCCGACGTCCAGCGGGAGCGCGACGGCCTTGCCGCCGAGCTTCTCGATCTCGGCCACGGTCTCCAGGCCGCCCTCCTTGTTCCTGCCGTAGGTGAGGATGACGCCGAAGCCGCGCTTGGCCAGTTCGACGGCCGTTCCCTGACCGATGCCCGAACTGCCGCCGGTGACGATCGCGATGGACATGAAGTGCCTCTCCGCTTGATGGATGCGCCGCCTTCGGCCGGGGATTCCGGGGTCCCGATCGCAGCGGCGCTGCTCGTCAAGCGAAGCAGCGCGGGCGCGGAAAGCTGTAGCGCAATCCTCCCGAGCTCTTGCACAATCCTGCTTTTGTCGCCAGGAGCAGGCTGGGCGCTGCCACGGGTCGGTGCTTGGATCGACCCATGCTCCTCGACGAGTTGCGCGCGCTCATCACCCGGCACGCGCGCGAGCACGAGACCACCGCGATCGATGGTGTGCTCGTGTCGGTGGCGGAGGAGCCGGCCGCGCCGACCACCTCCACGTCCGGCACCGTGCTGGCGCTCATCGCACAGGGAGCGAAGCGCCTCGTGCTCGGCGATCGGGTCCTCGACTACCGCGCGGGACAGTATCTCGTGGCCTCCGTCGATCTTCCGGTCACCGGCCAGTTCACCGAGGCCAGCCCCTCGGAGCCCGCCCTCGGGTTCGGGCTCACGCTGCGCCCGTCCGTCATCGCCGAGCTGCTCCTGGACCCCGCCGCGGGCCGGTTCCCACGCGGCCACGGCGCTGCCGCGGCCCCGCCGGGCATCGCGGTCAGCAACGCGTCGTTCGAGCTCATCGACGCCGCCGTGCGCATGTTGCGGCTGCTCGATCGACCCCGTGACCTGCCCATGCTCGCGCCGATGATCGAACGCGAGATCCTCTGGCTGCTGATCACCGGAGATCAAGGCGCCACCGTCCGCCAGCTCGGTCTCGCGGACAGCAGCCTCACCCATGTCAGCCGGGCCGTCCGCTGGATTCGGGACCACTATGCCGAGACGATCCGAGTCGACGACCTCGCCCGGCTGTCACAGATGAGCTCGTCGGCCTTCCATCGCAGCTTCCATGCGGTCACCTCGATGAGCCCGATCCAGTTCCAGAAGCAGATCCGCCTGCACGAAGCCCGCCTACTCCTCGTGGTGCGTCCCGACGACATCGCCGGCGTCGCCTACGCCGTCGGATACGACAGCCCCTCGCAGTTCAGCCGCGAATACCGCCGCCACTTCGGCACGCCGCCGAGTCACGACGCCACACGCCTGCGCACCTCGATCTGAAACCGGACCGGATGGACGTCATTCCGTGCGGGCGTGGCGATTCTCGTGCTTACGCACCGCGAAAGCGTGGGCGACGGTGAGCAGTTCCTGCACCAGAGCGAGCGTGTGCTCCCCGGGGTTCAGCACACAGACCCAGTACTGCGCCCCGTAGACGGGATGCGGCATCACCCGGTCCATCGCGGTGTAGTCGAACGACTGCTCCAGAGAGCCCGCACCGTCGCGACGGGAGGGCGGAGCACCGAAGCGCGCCACGTACTCGGCCTTCGGCAGCCCGATGTTCAGCCGGTACGCCGACGGCCGGTCGAGTTCGGAGACCTGGTCGTACCGATCGCCCGTGACGATCGTGACGAACGGGAACCGCCGGTCGTCCGGCTGGTCGCTCGGGTCGTACATGAAGAACGAGTCTCCGGAAGCCCGGACCTCGACCACACCCTCGAAGCCGTCCATGACGTAGGCGGCCATCGCATCGGCGTCCACTCGGAATCCTTTCAACGTCCAACCGGTACAGCTTCAATTCTCTCATTGAATTGCTTATTGAGACTTCTCTACGAAGAACCACAGGACAGCGCCGTGTGTCTCGGGAAAACCCTCAAATCCGAAGACAGCCCATATGCTCACGGCGTGATCAGCGGGCGGTCAGTGGGAGAGCCGGAGCGCCGGTGGCGTCTGGTGGAGCTGGCCCGGATGGCGGGAGTGTCGCCACAGCAGGTGCGCAACTACATCGACACCGGCCTCCTGCCGCCCGTGGAACGCACCACGAGCGGCTACCGGATCTTCACCGCGCGCCACGCCGAGGCTCTCGTGACGGCTCGCCAGGTCGCGGCGGGCCACGGTTGGGAGCGAGCTCGCATCATCATGAACGCGGTTCACGAAGGTGACGTCGCTGCCGCGCTCGCCGCCGTCGACGCCGGGCACGCCGACCTCGCGCGGGAGCGAGCCGGCATCGCAGCCGCCGCCGAGGCGTTCGCCGCCGCCGCGGCCGCCGATCCGCCGCCGTCGTCGCGCCGGAACGCGCTCATCGGACAGCTCGCCCGCGCCATCGGGGTGCGCCCGCCCGTGCTCCGGCTGTGGGAGCAGCGCGGCCTGCTGCACCCCACCCGCGACAGGGCCACCGGATATCGGATCTTCGAGCCGGCAGAGCAGCGCACGGCGCACCTCATCGCGGTACTGCGCCGCGGCAACGTCCCGTTCGCGATCGTCCACCCCGTCGTCGAGACGATGCGGGCCACCGGCAGCACCGCCCGCGCGCTGGCCGAGCTCGCCCGCCGCGACGAGGAGATCCAGCAGACCAGCAGGAGACGCCTGCAGGGCTCGGCCGCGTTGCTGGCCTATCTCGACCACGAGAGCGGCGACGCACAGGCGCTCACCGGGCCGCCGCGATGACGGGTTCCGGCCTCTAACCTGTGCCGGTGACCATGGAGCTGATCCTGCTGTCGCGGGTGTCGTTCCGCAGTCAGGAGATCAGCAGCCCGCGGATCCGAGCCCTGATCGCGCTGCTCGCCGACGATCTCCGCACGGGCTCCAGCACCGCACGTCTCGTCAACGGGCTCTGGCCGGAGGAGCAGCCCGAGAACCCGACCAAGGCGCTCCAGGTGCTCGTCTCCCGCGCCCGCGCGCAGCTGGGCACGGAGGTCATCCTCAGCACGCCCACCGGCTACCGGCTCACCCTCGGTGAGGACCAGGTCGATGCGTCGGCCGTCCGGCTCCACGCGGCCGCGGCCGCCCAGCACTCCCGCGACGGCGACCACGCCACGGCGCTCGCGGAGGCGCAGGCGGGGCTCGGCCTGTGGGACGGCACCGGCGACGGCGTCCCGGACGACCCGGTGTCGGCCCTGCGCACGGGGCTCGCCCCGGCTCACCGGGCGCTGGCGCGGACCCGTGCACTGGCGCTCTCCCGGCTGGGTCGCCACGCCGAGGCGCTCGACGGCTTGACCGGGCTCCTTCGCGCGCAGCCACGTGACGAGGAGGTGCTGCTCGAACTGCTGCGCTGTGAAGCGGCGACGGCAGGGCCTTCGACCGCTCTGACCAGGTACGACGCCTACCGCCGCGGGTTGCGCGACGAGCTCGGCACCGATCCCGGCGCGCCGCTGCAAACGCTGTACGACCAGCTCCTGCAGGGCGCGGCACCCCAGGTCCGCCACGGTGTCGTGCACGAGCCCAACCCCCTGCTCGGCCGCGACGACGACGTCAACGCGGTGAGGGCGCTGCTGCGCACGTCCCGGGTGACGTCGATCGTCGGACCGGGCGGGCTGGGCAAGACCAGGCTCGCGCACGTCGTGAGCCGGCGGGCGGAGCAGCGGGTCGTGCACTTCGTCGGGCTCGCCGGCGTCACGTCGGACGACGACGTCGCCGCCGAGGTCGCATCGGCACTAGAGGCCGACGAGACCCGGCGGGGCGCGCTCGGCTATCACGCCGTCCACTCGGATCTCCTCAGCAGCCTCCTCACGTCTCTCGGAACCGGCCCCACGCTGCTGGTGCTGGACAACTGCGAGCACGTCCTCGACGGTGCCGCGGAGCTCGTGCGGACGTTGGTGGCGATGACCGGCGAGCTGTGCGTCCTCACCACGAGCCGCGCCCCGCTCGGCCTCTCGTCGGAATCGGTGTACGCGCTGCCGGAGCTGGACCTGCCGACGACGGTCGAGCTGTTCCGTCGCCGCGCACGGGCCGCGCGGCCCGGCGTCGACCTGCCTGCCGAGGCCGTGACGGAGCTGTGCCGACACCTCGACGGGCTGCCGCTCGCCGTGGAGCTGGCCGCGGCCCGGGTGCGGGTGCTCTCGGTCGCGGAGATCGCCAGGCGGCTCGAGGACCGCTTCGCGCTGCTGCGCGGCGGCCCCCGGGACGCACCGCAACGGCACCGCACCCTGCACGCCGTGGTCGGCTGGAGCTGGAACCTTCTCGATCCCGCAGCTCAGGCCGCGATGCGGACCCTGTCGATCTTCCCCGACGGATTCGACGCCGCGGCTGCGCAGCATCTCCTGGACGACGCCGACGCCCTCACCGTCCTGGAAGACCTGGTGGATCAGTCTCTGCTCAAGGTCGTGGACACGGCCATGGGCACGCGTTTCCGGATGCTCGAGACGGTGCGCGAGTTCAGCGCGGCCCGCCGCGCCGAGGTCGATGAGGACGCTCACGCCGTCACCAGGTTTCTCGCCTGGGCCCGTGACTTCGGCGTCGCCCGGCACGAATCGCCGTTCGGCGCCGACCCCATCGGCGCAGCGGCCCGGATCCGCGTGGAGCAGGACAACCTGCTGCAGGCGATGCGGCTCGGGCTGGCCCGCGGCGACGGCGCCACCGTCGCCGCCACCGCGGCCGTGCTGGCCGTGCTGTGGCTCGCCGAGTCCAACAACGCCCGGCTCACGGCGCTGACCGAGGAGACCAGCCGGATCCTGTCGCACTTCCATCCGGCGCCCGAACTCGTCGAGGTCACGCGCACAGCCGCGGCGATCTCCGCCGCGGGCACGTTCATGATGGACGGGCCTCGCGCGGTGCGCCCGCTGGTCGTCCTGCGCCGGCTTCCGCCCGCCCGGCCGGACACGCCGGCGCGGGCCATCGCGGCGTTGTTGCTGCAGGTCCGGCAGCTGGCGGACCACACGGTGCTCGATGCGCTCTGCGCGGATCGCGAGCCGTGTCTCGCCGGGGTCGCAAACGGCGTCGCCAGCTACGTCCGTGACCACGCGGGGGATCGGCCCGGTGCCATCGCAGCCGCCGAAGGGATGGTCGCCGCATTCGACAGTCCGGTGAGCCCGTGGCTCCGGGCAATGGCTCACGCCCGGCTCAGCGAGCTGCTCATGCAGGAGGAGCGCGCAGCCGAGGTCCGGTACCACCTGGAGGAGGCCAAGCTCCTGGGGGAGCTGGGACTGTTCGAGAACGGCATCCGGTGGTCCCGGGTGATCGCGGACCTGCAGCTCGGGGACGTCGACGAAGCGGAGCGCGCGTGGAAGGAGGCGAGTTCCGAGATGACGGAGGAGGCCGCCCCGCCCTTCCGGGAGGACCTCGCGACGCACGCGGAGATTCTGCTCATGCGGGGCGAGATCGACGCCGGCCTGGAGGCCTGGCGCTACACGGTCGAGCGCTTGCGGGACGCCGGGAGCGAGCCGATCGGCTTGGGACCGTGGCTGGTCGAGATCCTCGCCACCGTCGTCGTCGCCCACGCCCGGCACGGCAGGCTCGATCTCGTCGAGGAGATCACTGCCGAGCTGCCGCAAACGCTCACGACGTTGCTCACCCATCGCGCCGATCCCCAGCCGACCTACTACGTGGAACGTGCACTCCACGGAGCACTCCTGCTCGCCCTCGGCATGGTGGACATCGACCGCGGCCGGCACAGCGGCGACCGTGACGCCACCGCGTCCGGGGTGCGGTTGGTCGCTCTCGCGGAACGGTTCCACTTCGTCCGCACCTTCCAGCCGACGATGTCCTCCGCCCGGGCCCGCACCGCTGCCGAGCAGGCCGACGCGGCGGGGTACGCCGATGCGACAGCGGCATACGCACGGCTGGGTGGCGACGAACTGCAGGCCGCCGCCCTCCGCGCGCTGGCGGATCGGCCCTGATCCCGCTACGGCTCGTCGGCCACCGGCGCTGCGGTCGCAACGCGGGGGCGGGCCGACGGTGGCTTCATCAGGTGCGCGAGCAGTTGGAGCCGTTCGTAGGACGGTGACCCCCGCTCCGCGTGGTACGTGATCAGCATCTGGTCGGGCGCGCCGGGCAGCGCGAGCTTCTCGTAGTGGAGATCGAGCGGGCCGACCTGAGGATGCAGGAATCCGCTGATCCCGCTCGTCCTGAGGCGGACGTCCTGGCGGGCCCACAGCATCCGGAACCGTTCACTGCCCAGGCTGAGTTCGCCGATCAGCTCGGCGAGCCTCGGGTCGTCGACACCGGCCCCGACGATCGACCGCAGGTACGCGACGGTCTTCGCGGTCATCTCGTCCCAGTCGCGGTAGAACTCACGCATCTCCGGTTCGAGGAACGCCGCGCGCAGCGGGTTGACGCCCGGCGCGAAGAACGGGGAGAGCGCCACGGCCATCGCGTTCGCGGCCAGCACCGTCATGAGGCGACCCTGGACGAGCGCCGGGGTGGTGGTCCAGTTGTCGATCAAGCTCTGGACGCTCGGGCTGACCCGCTCCGGCCGAGGAGGTCTGCGCCGGGGCGTCCGCCCGGAGCTGGCGAGCTCGTGCAGGTAGGTCGCCGCGTCGGCATCGAGCTGCAGGGCGCGGGCGAGACCGTCGAGCACCTGCTCGGACGGATGGCGGTCCCGGCCCTGCTCGAGGCGCAGGTAGTACTCGGCGCTGATCCCGGCGAGCAGCGCCACCTCTTCCCGTCGCAGTCCGGGCACCCGCCGTCGGGCCCCTGCGGGCAGACCGGCCTCGTCGGGGCGCAGCCGCTCACGGCGTACCCGCAGGTAGTCGCCGAGTTTGCTGCTCATCACCACACCGCCAGGCTAGAAGCCATTGAGCGCGGCGTCCTGTTCCTGCTGGTACTAGTGTCCTGAGGGACTCACCGTCGCGGAGGGTTCGGGCGCATCGTCTGAGGCCATGACCGCACTGTTTCGCACTACGTTCGGATTCGCCTCGACTGCCGGCGAGGTGTTGGCCGGCGTGGACCTGTCCGGCACCCGTGCCGTGGTCACCGGTGCCACCTCGGGCGTCGGCGTCGAGACGTCCCTCGCACTCGTCCGGGCCGGTGCCGCGGTCGCCTTCCTCGGGCACTTCGCCCTGACCGTCGGGCTGCACGACGCACTCGCGCGGGCCGGGGGCGCCCGCATCGTCTCGCTCAGCTCGAACGCCCACCTGGCCTGCCCGGTGATCTTCGACGATCTCGACCACCGCTTCCGCTTCTACGACCCGATCGGCGCGTACGGAGAGTCGGAGACCGCCGACGTGCTTCTGGCGGTCGAGGCCGACCGGCGATGGTCCGGTGACGGCATCCGGGCCAACGCCGAGCGCCTGTGGACCGTCGCATCGGACATGGTGTCCTGACCTCGCCCTACCGGTCCCGTTCACGGTTGAACAGCCGCCGTGCCCGCAGGTAGCTGAACAGGCCGATCACGACGCACCAGCCGATCGCGAGCACTGCGCTGTCGCCGATCGCGGTTCCCATCAGCAAGCCGCGCAGGGTCTCGATGACCGGGGTGAACGGCTGGTACTCCGCGAACCAGCGCAAGACCACCGGCATCGAGTCGGTCGGGACGAAGCCGCTGCCCAGGAAGGGCAGGAGCACCAGGAACATCGGTGTGTTGCTCGCCGTCTCGACGCTCTTCGCGCCCAGGCCCAGCGTGACCGAGAGCCAGGTGAGCGCGAGCGTGAACAGCACGAGCAGACCGGCCACCCCGAGCCATCCGAGCAGGCCGGCGGTCGGGCGGAACCCCACGAGGAGCGCGATCGCGATCACCACCACCATGGCGAACAGCGTCTGGATCATGCTGGCGACCACGTGACCGGTGAGGACCGACGCCTTCGAGATCGCCATCGTGCGGAACCGGGCGATGATGCCCTCGGTCATGTCCATGGCCACCGAGATCGCGGTGCCCTGGGCCGCCGCGGCCACGGTCATCACGATGATCCCCGGCACGACGTAGGCGATGTAGTCGGCCCGGCCTCCCGTCGGTCCCCCGAGCCCCGCACCGAGCGTCCCGCCGAAGACGTAGACGAACAGCAGCAGGAAGACGACGGGCATCCCGACGAGCATCAGCGTCAGCGACGGGTAGCGGACCATCCGCCGGACGTTGCGCCGCAGCATCGTCCGTGAGTCACGGACCGCGTAGGACATGGTGGTCATCGGGCCAGCTCCTTCTGCTGCTCGGCCGGACGGCCGGTGAGGGACAGGAAGACGTCGTCGAGATCGGGGGTGTGCACGGTCAGCTCGTCCGCCTCGATGCCTGCCCTGTCGAGGTGGTCGAGCAGGGCACGCAGCGAGCGGACGCCGCCGTCGCTCGCGACCTGCAGGGTGAAGGTGTCGTCGTCGCGCGTGGAGCCGGGGAACGCCAGGGCGGCCGCCGCGAGCCGCCCGGGGTCGGTGAACCGCAGGCTGACGTGCCCGCCGGGCACCATCCGCTTGAGCTCGGCCGGGGTGCCCTCGGCCACCAGCCGTCCGTTGTCGAGGAGCGCGATCCGGTCGGCGAGCTCGTCGGCCTCTTCGAGGTACTGGGTGGTCAGGAAGATCGTCACGCCACCGGCCACGAGCTCGCGGATGATCTCCCACATCGTGCGGCGGGTACGCGGGTCGAGGCCGGTGGTCGGCTCGTCGAGGAAGATCACGCGCGGGTCGCCGACCAGCGTCATCGCCAGGTCGAGCTTGCGCCGCATGCCTCCGGAGTACGTGGCCGGCGCCTGCCCTGCCGCCTCCACCAGGTCGAACCGCTCCAGCAGCTCCCGGCTGCGGCGCCGGCCCTCCCGCCGCTCCAGATGGTGCAGGTCGGCCATCAGGAGGAGGTTCTCCTCGCCCGTGAGGAGGTTGTCCACCGCGGAGAACTGCCCGGTCACGCCGATCGCGGCGCGCACGGCGTCGGGATCGCGGGCGAGATCGTGGCCTGCGATGCGGATCTCCCCGGCGTCGGCGGTGACGAGCGTGGAGAGGATCTGGACGGTGGTGGTCTTCCCTGCACCGTTCGGGCCGAGCAGCGAGAAGATCGTCCCCGCCGGAACGTGCACGTCGATGCCGTCGAGCACGAGCTTGTCGCCGAACGATTTGCGTAGCCCCGTCGCCGCGATCGCGGCTGTGAACGATGTGGTTGTCATTGCGTCCTCGTGTTGTCCTGTGGCGCTGGCTGCCACGACCACGAGGAGCGTGCGGCCCACCGCATTCACGGCGGTTTCACTGCGGTTTCAGCGACTTTCGCCGCCGAAGCCCGGCATGGCGAGCACCGGGAGACGACGGGTCCCGTAGGCGATCTGCCCGAACGGCTGCAGGCCTCCGTGCGGCCGGCCGGGGTCGAGCTCGACGACCAGCCGCCGGAAGCGGGCGAGTAGCCCGTGGACGGCGACCCGGGCTTCGAGCCGGGCCAGCGGCGCGCCGATGCAGAAGTGGACCCCATGGCCGAAGGAGAGCTGGTTCGGTCCTCGGATGCCACGGTCGAGATCGAAGCGCTCGGGATCGTCGTGGGCGCCGGGGTCGTGGTTGGCGGAGAGGACCCAGAGGGTGACCATGGCACCGGCCGGGATGGTGCGACCGGCGAGCCGGGTGTCGACGGTGGTGATCCGCGGCAGCTGGGCGAACGGCGGGCGCAGCCGCATCACCTCCTCGATCGCGTCGGGCACACGCTCGGGAGCGGCGCGCAGGTCGTCCCACAGGTGCGGGTGCTCGCTGAACGTCCGGACGATGCTGCCGAGCAGGGTCGTGGTGGTGATGTGCCCGGCCAGCAACAGGCTGAACGCGAAGTTCGATGCCTCGGTCTCGTCGAGAGTGCGGCCGTCGACCTCGGCGGTGACGAGGCGTGAGATCAGGTCGTCGCCGGGGTCGACGAGGCGATTGCGGACCTGGTCTCGGAAATAGGCGACCATCGGCGCGACCACCTCGCTGAGGCGAGCGGCAGCCGCCGGGTCGGAGGGGTCGCCCAGCTGTACGTCGAACAGCTGGTCGGTCCACTCCCGGAACCGGGCGTGATCCTCCGGCGGCAGGCCGAGCAGCTCGGCGATGACGGTGACGGGCAGCGGAAAGGCCAGCGCGTCGACGAGGTCGAACCGCTCGCCGGTCCTGTCGAGGAGCCCGCGGGTGATCTCCTGGATGCGCGGTTCGAGCGCGGCGACCGAGCGCGGGGTGAACGCCGAGCTCATGACCTTGCGGAGTGCGTGGTGCTCAGGAGGATCGATCTGGGTGAGCATCCCCGGAGTGGGGGCCGCCCCCTCGACGGCGCGGGTCATCTCGGAGGAGAAGGTCACCGTGTCCCGCAGAGCTGCCAGCACGTCGTCGTGCCGGAAGACGTGGAACACGCCGTACCGATCGGCCCAGACGGGGTGCTCCTCGCGCATCGTGGCCAGCCAGTCGAACACGACGGTGTCGTCGGTGAGGTCGGGTGGCAGGTCACCGGGAAGGTGGGTGGCCGGAGTGGTCATGAGGCGCTCCTCTTCATTTGCGATCGATGTTCGCTAACGTCGTTCGCGAACTTATCCGATCGAGTACGGTGTTCGCAAACAATCGACGGAGGAGGTGCGATGGAGTCCGAGGCGATCTGGCTGCGCCCCGAGAAGTCCGGCGTCGGACGTCCGGCGCAGCGCAGCAGGGCCGAGATCACCGAGGCAGCCATCCGGCTCGCCGACCGCTCCGGCCTCGACGCGGTGTCCATGCGCCAGGTCGCGGCCGAGATCGGCACCGGCGCGGGTTCGCTCTACCGCTACGTCGACACCCGGGACGACCTGATCGATCTCATGGCCGACCACATCTGCGGGGAGTACGAACTCGGCACACCGACCGGCGACTGGCTCGGTGATCTCGTCGAGGTCGGTCTGCAGGCACGGGAGATCTACCGCCGGCATCCCTGGATGGCCGACCTGACCATCAGCCACCCGGTCGTCGGCCCCAACGCGATCGAGGTGATCGAGCACGTCCTCGCCGTGCTCGCCGATCGCCCGGTCGGCGACGGCGACAAGCTCATCGCCTTCGCGATGCTCAACGCCGTGGTGGCGTCGGTGGCCCAGAACGAACGCTCACCGACCGACCGCCTCGCCGGCGCGCGCCGATACGTCGCCCATGTGGCCGCGGAGGGAAAGCATCCCCACCTCGCGGCCCTGGAGTTCCCCTCACCGCCCACCGAGGATCCCTTCCCGGAGATCCTCCGGCGGCTGCTCAGCGGCCTGCTCACGTGATCCGCGACGTGGGAGCCTCGTGGTGATGAACGAGATATTTACGACATCAGCCACAGAAGCAGACGGGTACGACCAGGCCTTCCGGGCGCTGCACGACAGCCGCCTCGTGCGGAGACTCTGGGCCGAGGCGATGGGCGAGCAGTACCCGGAGGAGGTCGACCCCTTCAGCTCGTGCTGCTGGTGGCTGCTCGGGCAGTTCGTCGCCGGTCTCCGGTCGAGACCGGGCGGCACGGTGGTGGATCTCGGATGTGGCCGCGGCGGCCCGGGCCTGTGGCTGGCCAGGGCACTGTCCGCCCGCCTGGTCGGCATCGACATCAGCCCGGTCGCGATCGAACTGGCGAGGTCGCGGGCACCGCAGTTCCTCGCCGAGAGCCGTGCCTCGTTCCATGTGGCCGAGTTCAGCTCCACCGGGCTGGAGCCCGCCACGGCCGACGCTGTCATGAGCGTCGACGCGCTGCCCTTCGCCCCGGACCTCGACATCGCGCTGCGCGAGATCCACCGCATCCTGCGAGTGGGCGGACGTCTCGTCTTCACGGCCGCACAGAGCCGCGCACAGGCGCCGGGGTCCGCGGGCACGTGGGAGCGACACCTCGACGATGCGGGCTTCACCGTGGAGACGCGGATGATCAACGCCTTCCATCATGAGCACTTCCGGCGGCTCTACACGCTGTGGGACGAGCACGCCGCTGACCTGCGGTCCGAGCTCGGCGAGGCGGTGGCGGACGGTCTGCTCGCCGAGGCCGCCGGTGTCGACCAGCTCGACCAGCTGGACGCGCTGCTCGTCGTGGCGCAGCGGCGTCCCGGCTGACGCGGCCGCAATGTTTCACGTGAATCATGCGATGCGGCGGCCCCGCGCTGCACCATGGACGTGGAGGCGCTGCGGGAAGGACGTCCGATGGGTCAGACCGCCGTACTGATGATCGACATGCAGAACGCGTACATCGCCGAGGACGGCATGCGTGACGCGTTGGGCTGGCCACCGATCTGGCGGCTGGAGGAGACGGTCGCCGCCTGCGCCGCTCTGCTGGCCGCCGCCCGCGAGCAGGGGCTTCCGATCATCTACTCCCGCGGGGTCGGCAGCGCGGCAGGTCCCCTCGGGAACAACCCGCGCTTCACCCGCCTGCTCCGGCATCGCGCCGACCGCATGCCCGAGCTCTCGCCTGCCCAGCGGGTCTGGAGCCGGCAGATCATGGGCGCCGTCACGCCCCGGGCCGACGACATGGTGCTGGACAAGAGCCGTCCCAGCCTCTTCGACTACACCGAGCTCGAACCGCTACTGCGCAACCTCGCCGTGACCCGCCTGATCGTGGCGGGCCTGCAGACCAACGTCTGCGTCGAGGAGACGGCCCGTGCGGCGCTCAGCCACAACTTCGAGGTCGCCGTCCCCGACGATGCGGTCTCCACCGACGGTCCCGACCTCCACGTCGCAGCCCTCAACGCCATGCGCGTCCTCTACATCGAGGTCGCGCCGTGGAAGGAGCTCATCGCCCCGGGTGCGACGTGGGAACGTGCCTTCACCACACCCGACTACGGCCGCAATCCCGCCTACTGGAGCGAGTCGACTCAGGCCGGAAGCACCCGATAGTCGATGAATGTCGCGTGCGACGACTGCCGCACGCCGAGGTGCTGCAGCTGGACGGAACGGGTGAACCCGTCGAACAGCCGCTTTCCCGCTCCGAGCACAACCGGCGCCACGATGATCGTCAGCTCGTCGACCAGCCCGGCGTCGAGAGCCTGCCGGATGACGTCGGCGCCGCCCATGACGTTGACGTGCCCGGCCCCCGCGGCTTCCTTCGCCAACGCCACGGCCTTCTCCACGCCGTCGACGAACGTGAAGCCCGCTCCGTCCGGCTGCTCGTCCGGCCGATGCGTCACGACGAAGCACGGCACCCCCGCCGGGTTGGTGCCGCCCCAACGATCTGCCGCCTCGTACGTCCACCGGCCCGTGACGACCGCGCCGAGGCCGGCCATGACCGACTCCAACCAGGCCTGGTCCTCTCCGGCGGCCCCTCCTTCGGGAGGGGCGTCATAGGTCCACGGTCCGCCGAACACCCAGTAGTGCAAGCGCTCGCCGCCCACGCCGAGCCCCGTGCCCGGGCCGTCGTCCGGACCGGCGATGTACCCGTCGACCGACATCGTGATCCCGGCGGTCACCTTGGTCATGACTTCTCCCCCCGCGTGGTGAGCGGCCCGCTGGTCGGGCCCACATGAGACGGACCAGAGACCTGCCCACAACTCATCGGTGACCCCCGGGGACAGCAATGACCGGCGATCAGTGCTGGGTCACTGCGCGGATCAGCGGATCCCCTCCCACACAGCGCGGGTGTCGCCACGGGGGTCGTGCACCGTCTCGACCGTCGTGCCGAAACGCCGGACACAGCGCTCCTGCCCGTAGGGCTCCCACCCCGGATCACCGCTCGTCGCGAACGACACCCACGTCCGGTGCATCGCGTCGGCGAGCTCCTGCGGCGCTTCCCCGCCCGTGAGACCGGTTGTTCTGCTCAGGTTGTCGAAGACGAACCCCAGCTCGAGCGCGTGGCAGGCACCGAGCTTGCCGTCGAACGCCGCCGACGCCCAGTCGAACTCGTAGACGTACGTGCGCGCGTGCGCCTCGGCGATCCGCAGCATCGGGATGCGGAACAGCCAGTCCGTCACGACGTCGGCGAGCAGCTCACCCGGCGACGCGCCCGGTCGGACCGCCCGGTACGCGTCGAGCGCGCCGACCGGCAACCCGTACTTCGCCGCGACGGCCTGCAGCGTCACCTCGGTGGCGCCGTCCATCAGGCCGGACGGCACGATGAACAGCCGGTACTCGTCCCTGGTGGACCCCACGAGCAGGTCGACGCCGTCGGCGATGCGGGTCGTCGGCAGGTCGGGCAGGACGTCGCCGTCCACCACCGGCTCGTAGATCAGCCCGTTCACGGCGGCCTCGCCCCACCGGTCGGGGTCGGGCGCCGACTGCATCTGGACGGCGAGCTCCTGCTGCGCCTTCACCAGCCGCTGCGGAGGCACCTGCCGCAGCTCCTCGACGGGCACGCCGACCTCGTCCGCCACATGGCCCGCGATACGCACGGCGGTCGCCGCCGAGAGGACAGGGTGACGCCCGCCGCTCTGCAGAACGGCCCGCCCGAACAACCCCGTGGCCGCGGGCATCGCCAGCAGGGCCGCGATGCTCATCGCGCCCGCCGACTCGCCGAACACGGTGACGTTGCCGGGGTCGCCTCCGAACGCGGCGATGTTGTCCTGCACCCAGCGCAGCGCCGCCACCTGGTCGAGCAGGCCGAGGTTGGCCGTGCCGCCGGGAAGCAGCAGGAAGCCCTCGGCGCCGAGCCGGTAGTTGACGCCCACCAGCACCACGCCGTCGCGGGCGAAGGCCGTGCCGTCGTAGGTCGGCTGCGAGTTCGACCCGTTGACGAAGGCGCCGCCGTGGATCCACACCATCACCGGGGCGCCCTCGGCGTTCTCCGGCGCCCAGACGTTGACGTTCAGCCACTCCTCACCCGGCACGACCACAGCCGGGAGGATCCGGGCCATCGGCGGCGGGTAGCCGGGCCCCGGCACCGTCGGGCCGTGTTCCAGCGCGTCGCGGATGCCGTCCCAGGCAGGCGCCGGGGCGGGCGGGGCAAACCGGTAGGGCCCGAGCGGGGCCGCCGCGTACGGCACACCGAGGAAACGCGACACACCGTCTGCCGCCCGTCCACGAACCTTGCCCGCCGACGTCATCACTACGCGATCCATGACCGCAGTGTCGTCCTGGATGATCGGCTTCGACAGACCCCGCGAAGGTCACGGACCCGAACATCGGCTCCGGATACTGTGCGTCCGTGAATACCAGGTGACCGGCGCGACCGAGAAGTGGCGCGAAGTCGGCGACCGCGTGTACGTGCGACGCCACCACGACATGGACCTCAACGTCGGCTTGGTGGTCGGCGACGGCGCGTGCCTCGTGGTCGACACGCGGGCGACCTTCGAGCAGGGTCGCGAGCTGACCGACGCGGTCCGCACCGTCACCCCGCACCCCTGGGCAGTGGTCAACACCCATATGCACTTCGACCACAGCTTCGGCAACGCAGCCTTCCGCCCCGCGAGCATCTGGGGACACCGCCGCTGCGTGGAAGCCCTGACCGACGATGGTGAGGCCATGCGCCTCCGGCGCGTCGAGCGCTACCGGGAGGCGGGCGATGCGGAGAAGGTCGCGCAGCTCACCGCTACCCGTATCGACCCGCCCGACCTGCCGGTGGACGACACGGCAACCCTGGACGTCGGCGGTCGCCCGGTAGGGCTGCGCCACCTCGGACGCGGTCATACCGACAACGACCTCGTCGTGCTCGTGCCCGACGCGGACCTGCTGCTCGCCGGTGACCTGGTAGAGGAGGGTGCTCCACCGCAGTTCGGCGACGGGTTCCCACTGGACTGGCCGGCCACCATGGACGCGGTGTTGGCCTTGATCAGCGGCGCGGTGGTGCCCGGCCACGGCGCCGTGGTCGACCGGGCGTTCGTCGAAGGCCAGCTCGGCGAGCTGGCCCGGCTCGCCGAAGTCGCGCGAGACGGATACGCGACGGGCAGGCCGGCCGTCGAGGTCGCGCGGGACGTGCCGTACTTCGGCGAGTTCGCGCTGCAGGCCGTCGAGCGCGCCTACCTGCAGCTCTCGGCAGAGCCGGCCTGACCGGCGGCGCGGCTACGCCTCGACGAAGCTGAACAGGCGGCGGTCGCGATCGAGGGGGATCGACCGCGCCCTGAGCACGCCTGCCCCCACGGCCCATCCGGGTCTCGGCGCGGCCACGAACGCCGTCTCGGCGACCCCGGCGTCGGAGAACCACGAGCGCAGCCGTGGAGTCACGTCCGGCACGCGGGTGCTGCGCGTCCACACGACCGTCCCGCCTGCCACGAGTAGGGCCGGTACTGCGGCGATCGTTCGCGCGATGTCCTCGTCGGGGATGTTGCCGAAGATCCCGCACAGCAGCAGCACGTCCGCCGGCACCGCCCCTCCGCAGGCCGCGGTGGTGCCTGCGTCACCCTCCACCACGTCGACGGACGCCGGCGCCGCCGAGCGAGCGGCGGCGCAGAGGTCCGGGTCGAGCTCGACCAGGCGACCGGTGACGTCGGCTCCGCGGGGGTGGCTCGCCAGCACCGGCAGGACGTCGCGGCCCTGCCCGGCGCAGAGCGACAGCAGGCGCACCTGCCCGGGTGCGGTCCGATCGAGCGCCAGCCGGATCTGCTGCTGCACGGCGAGAAGTCGCTGCGACAGCGGACTCTCCGGGTCGTCGTAGGCACCGTGCCATTCGGTCCAGTCGTTCATGCGACCAGAGTGGCCGACCGAGCGCCTCGGGCCAGGCGTGATCGCCCAACGGCTCGCGTGCACCGAACATCGTCTCTTGCGTTGACGACGTTCTGCTCCTCAGTTAACCTCGTCTCGACCGAAGACGATGTTTTATTCGTCCACCACTGCGAGTCCCCAGCCCCGAGCGTGGTACTCATCAGATCGACACAGGAGGCCGGCCGGAAAAGTTGGGTGCACCATGACCGAGCACTACCTCGGCGTCATCGGCATCGCCGAAGCGCTGGGCGTGAGCCGGCACGCGGTGCACAAATGGCGCTCGCGCTATCCGAGCGATTCGACTCACCCATTCCCCGAGCCCGATGTCGACATTGACGGGGCCCCTGGCTGGCGACCCCCGCGATTGGACGAGATAATGCAGTGGCGAGAAGGCCTACCCGGCCGCGGCGCGGGCGGCGGCCGCCCGTCCGCCTCGCGTCAGGAATACCTCAGAGAAGCGGCAGCCCGCGATTTCACGAGGGACGAGGCACTGCGTGCGCTCGACGCGCTCACCGAGGAGTTCCCCGAGATGACAGAGCCCGAGATCTGCGCCTGGCTCGTCGACCATTGGCGCAGCTAGCACCTGCCCGAAAACGTAACGCAAGGAGAGGGCGATGACGCATGCCTGAAATCGGCGGCGGCACGGCAGCAGGTTTCGAGATCGTGCGTGCCGCGTTCGAGGAGAACCTGAAGCGAGACGACGAGGTGGGCGCGGCGGTCGCCGTGTACCTGCACGGCCGGAAGGTCGTCGATCTGTGGGGCGGCATCGCCGATCCCGAGCAGGACCGTATGTGGGAAAGCGACACCCTGCAGGTCGTCTACTCGACCACCAAGGCCGTCACGGCCACGTGCGCGCTTCTGCTGGCCCAGCGCGGAGAACTGGACCTCGACGCGCCGGTCGCCGAGTACTGGCCCGAGTTCGCAGCGAACGGGAAGGGTCGCATTCCCGTGCGCTGGCTGCTCACCCACCAGGCCGGGCTGCCTGCGATCGACCACCCCATCACGCCCGCCGAGGCGATCGCCTGGGAGCCGATGGTGACGGCGCTGGCAGCCCAGCGCCCGTTCTGGGAGCCGGGCACCGAGCACGGCTACCACGGGCTCACCTTCGGATGGCTCGTCGGCGAGGTCGTCCGGCGGGTGTCGGGCCGCAGCCTGGGCACCTTCCTCGCCGAGGAGATCGCCGCGCCTCTCGGGCTCGACCTCTGGATCGGGCTGCCGAAGTCCGAGCAGCATCGGGTGAGCCGGATCATCGCGGCCGTGCCCGACTTCGAGGCGCTGTCCCGGATCGATCTTGACACCCTCCCCGAGGCCGTGCGGGACGTGATGGCGGCCTACGCCGATCCGACGTCGCTGACCGTCCGTTCGCTCAGAGCCGTCACGCCCGCACTCGATCACAACAACCCCGACGAACAGCGTGCCGAGATGCCCTCGACCAACGGCATCTGCACGGCCCGCGCACTTGCTCGCTTCTACGCCGCACTCATCGGCGAGGTCGACGGGCACCGCATCCTCGAACCCGGCGTGCTGGCCGAGGCGACCGCGCAACGGGCGAGCGGCATCGACCGGATCCTGCGCATACCCGTCCGGATCGGCACCGGTCTCGGCCTCCCCACTCCCGACACGTTCTGGTACAGCCCGAGCGCTTTCGGATTTCCCGGTCTCGGCGGTTCACTCGGCTTCGCCGACCCCACAACCGGACTCGCCTTCGGCTACGTGATGAACCACATCAAGGAGGGCCCACAAGATCTCCGGGCCGCACTCCTGGTCGATGCGGTGCGCACCGCAATGAAGGGCATATGACCCGTCCCGGTGAATTCATGACCCGGCACGGCGGGATTTCCGACTCGACCTGATCGATGCCGATAGTGTGCCGTCGCCCGGTTTGGACCACAATGAATCCTCGGAGTCCACCCCAGTAGGCTGAGCAAAACGAGGGGGGCCGAACAGGCGTGCGAATGTTTGCCTTTGCATTGATTGCGGTAGTGGTGGTGCTCCTGGTCACCGCACCGGGAGCATTGCGGTCACACCGCTCACCGACGACGGACTGTGATTCCACCGCCACGAGCCGGTCGCACCACCCAACCGACGTGGCCGATCACGACAGCCGCTCCCGCGCTGATCGAGATGGGTCCAGGCTTCGGTGCGAATTCGACGGCACTCGTGACGAGCAGGACCCGTCGTGCCGTACGACGGGGTCGCTCCGCTCGCACACGGATCGGTGCGACGACGATGTGCCGGAAACGGCGTCGCACTGAGCACACGCACTCGTCGTCAGAGGTCGGCCGCGAGCACGTCGTGACTGGCGAGCGTCATCTCCTCACGGAACTCCCGCACCACGGCCGACTCCGGGCCGGGCCTCCAGAGCATGATGAGGTCGGCGCTGACGTCGGTCAGGGGCACGAAGCGGATGCCCGCCGGTTGCAGGAGTGAACTGTACGAACGAACCAGTACCGAGACGGCGAGTCCCGCGGCAACCGTGGCGAAGATGTTCATCAGAGTGGCCGATTGCAGTTCCGTGGCTACACCGGCCGCCCGCAACTGCTCGGTGAGCCATTGATGCCCGATCGGCTGCACCGAGCGGTCGAAGAACACCACTCGCTCACCTGCCAGGTCCCCGATGGTCGCTCTGTCCGCTCCGGCCAGCCGGTGCCCACTGGGCACCACCAGGCAGAGCGGTTCGGTCATCAGGACGCGGTGCGCCAGATCCTGCGGCGGCGCGACTATCCCGTTGAAGGCGACGTCGATACGCCCTTCGCGCAGGGCACGGTGCTGTTCGTCGTCGGGCAACTCCGTGACCGTCGTCTCGACCCCGGGGTGGCGTCGACGGAAGGCAGCCAGCCCGCTCACCAGCATCATCGGTGACGTGCCGGGCAGCACGGCGATCCTCAGGCGCCCGACCTGTCCGACCGCTGCGCGATGAGCGGCGTGAACGACGTCGTCCGCTGCGGCCAAGGCACGTCGGGCAGCAGTGACCACCTGCTCACCGGCAGCGGTGACCTGCAGCCGCCGACCCGACCGTTCGAACAAGGTCAGACCGAGGCGCCTCTCGAGGGTTCGCAGTTGCCGGCTCAATGACGGCTGCGCCACATGCAGCCGGACCGCCGCTGCACTGACGCTCGACTCGTCGGCAACGGCGACGAGTGCGGCAAGCAGCCGCAGCTCGACACCGGCACCCGAAGCCGTCGATGGCTTATTCACCTCCACGATATTAGCGCGTCGGCGAAGTCACGGACGCCGAAAGCCGGGACTGTCCAATCAGCGGGATGGTCGATTCCGCGGCGCCCCACGGAATAGTTTTCCGCACCTTACCCGACCGGCCGCCCAACGGGGCGGACACTTCACGGAAACATCACACGGATCAGTAATTCCGTGAAACCGAATTCGTCAGGTTCTCGTACTGGCCGCTGATACCGGGCCGTTTTCCCGGTCGCCGGACCGGTCAGGGTGGTGCGCTCGACGCATCGCGCCGCGACACCCGGTCCACCTCGGTCCGGACGGGTGCCGAGCCGTCCGAAATGACCTATTGACGCCGCCCCGCGCCTCGGTCACGCTACATCGACTCGTCGCCGGACGAGTGTCCGCGCAGCGGACACCTACCGACACCAGGAGCTCCAATGGCGCGGCCGACCGGTGGCGTGGACGCGACGAGCACTTCGGGACCGAGCCGGCGGACGTCCGCGGCGGCGATCGCCGTCGGGTTCACGGCACTCTGCCTGTCGTACATGCTCAACGCGATGGACCGGCAGGTCTTCTACCCGCTGCTGCCGGAGATCCGTGAGGAGTTCGCCTTCTCGCTCGACCAGGCCGGGCTGCTGGCCACCGGCTTCACCCTGGGTCTCGCACTCACCGGACTACCCGCCGGATATCTGCTCGACCGGCTCTCCCGCAGGATGATCGTCGTCATCAGCGTGGTCGTCTACTCGCTGGGCACGATCGCCATCCCGTTCGCGGCCGGCTTCGCGGACATGGCCGTGTACCGGCTCCTGAGTGGCGTCGGCGAGGGCGTGCAGGCCACAGCCATCTACGCGATCATCGGCGCCTACTTCTTCCACCGCCGCGCCTTCGCCGCTGGTTTCATCGGTCTCGCCTTCGGCCTGGGTGTGTTCCTCGGACCGCTCATCGGGCAGAGCCTGGCCATCGCTGGTGGTAGCTGGCGAAGCCCGTTCCTCATCTTCGGTGCTGCGGGCTTGGTAATGGCCGTCGTCCTGCTCGTCACGGTGCCCCGGGCGATGAGCGAGGCCGTGGCAGGCCGGGACAACACCGCCGACACCGCCAACTACGATCACGTTCCCGCGAGCCCCTACAACCGCAACGCTCTCGCTCTGGCAGCGGCATCTGCGGTGTCGGGACTCGTCTTCTACGGATTCCTGGGGCTGTATCCGACGTTCCTTCGCGAGGAGCTCGAGTTCGGAGCGGGACAGGCCGCCCTCGCCTCGGCGCTCGTCGGGTTCGGGGCGATGATGGCGCTTCCGGTGGGCTGGCTGGCCGACCGCGTCGACCAGCGTCTGCTCCTGGCCGTGGGATTCGTCGGCTCGTCGCTCACCGCACTCGCGGCGTACCAGCTGGCAGAGGGAGCGGCCGCCCAGTACGTACTCGCCTTCCTCATGGGCACCTTCGCCAGCGGCGTGCTGTTCACCAACTGCACCACCGCGCTCCAGCGAGCCGTGCGACCCGAGCACGTCGGGCGTGGGGCAGGCCTGTTCATGCTGGCCTACTACGTGGCCGCCGCTGTGTCCGGGCTGATCTTCGCGCGCCTCGTGGCCGGCATGGGCTGGCAGGGCGCGGGCCTCGTCCAGCTCACGCTTCTCCCGCTCGTCGGCCTCGCCGCGCTCGTGCTGGTGGACACCCGCCGGATGATCGTGCCGCCACGCCAGCGGACCGGATGACGCCGCTCAGATCTTGCGCGCAGGGTTCCCGCCCCACCTCTCATAAGGCGGGACTTCTTCGCCCTTCATGAGGAAGGAGTCGGGCTCGAGAACGGACCCGCCTCCCATCGTCGTGCCGTAGTGGACGAAGGCACCGACGCCGAGTGTGCAGCCGGAACCGATCGTGATGCGGTCGGACTTGAAGGCGCCGTCCTCCTGGGAGTGGCACTGGATGACCGACCCGACGTTGAGGGTGACGTCATCGCCGATCGTGACCGGCGTCTTCTCCACGATGTCGCAACCGTCGTCGAAGAGGCGTTTCCCCAGCCGTACGCCCAGCAGGCGCCAGATCACACTCTTGAACGGCGTGCCGTTGAAGATCGGGAAGTTCGCGGGCACGGACAGTTTCCAGAACCGCTCATGCCGCCAGAAGGCGACGTCGTAGATCGAGCAGCCCTGGGGCCTCACCGTCACCAACGACGTGACGGCCCGTGCGACCAGCACGAAGTAGACGACCGTCCACGCGATGACCACCAGCGACGCCGCTGCGATCGCCGACGCACCGAAGCCGTCGAAGAGGTCCACGGCGGCCATGCCGAGCAGGACCACCCCGAGGAAGTACACCCAGCCTGCCAGGAGAAACAGCCCGATCGTGACCAGGTTGTGCCGGTTCTTGGCGGCCAGGCGGCGGCGCAGCTCGTCCCGGCTCGTGAGACCGAAGTCGGCGTCACGCCGCACCGTCCGCGGGATCTCGAAGCTGGGCGAACCCAGGAGCCCGACCCCCTCCCGGATCCTCCCGTCGAGCGGAACCATCACCTTCGTCGCGAGGAGGCAGTTGTCACCCGTCCGGCCCTGCGCCGGATAGGCGATCTTGTTCCCGAGAAAGTTGTGCGCCCCGATCGACGCTCGCGAGATGCGGAACGACGTGCTCGAGAAGTCGGCATTCATGATCGACAGCCCGTCCGCGACCATCGTCCCGCTGCCGACCGTGCTGAGGTACGGACTCTCGTGCCGCACGTCCAACCCGAAGTTCGATCCGGTCTGCTCGACCTCGGGCAGCTTGTGCCCGACGCGGAGCAGGTAGTTGACGATGTAGGAGCTGTCCCCGAAAAGAATCGTGAAGAGCCTGATATTGGTCAGCCGGGCGATCGTGTAGTGGACCCAGTAGTGCACGCCGTACAGGCAGTAGACCTTGCCCGGCTTGATGGTGAGGTTGAGCAGGCGCGGGAGGGTGACCACGACGAGGAGTCCGACGAGCAGGGAGCCGAAGAAGAGGACCGCCGAGCCGATCAGCGCATCGAGGTAGAACACCGTGCTCGTGAAGGCCAGCGGCCCGGAGTCCAGGAGTGTCGCGAGGTTCGGGAACTCGAGCAGGAGCATGGCGACCCCGCCGATCAGCAACGGCAGGCCGACGAACAGCAGCCCCGCCACCTGCAGGCCGGCATAGACGCCTCTCCGCAGAGACGTGCAGCCGACCGGCTCGACCGTCCGGTAGTCCACCTCGGTGCGCTGCGCGGGCGACCCGTGCCAGTGTTCACCGTCGGGCACGGCCTGTCCCGAATGCAGCGAGGAGGCATGGCCGAGCTGGGTGCCGTCGCCCATCGAGGACTCGATGTCGATCACCGTCGACTCGCCGACGAATACGTCCTTTCCAATGGTGACGGCGCCCGTCCGGATCACCCCGGCCTCGGCTCGGTAGCAGTTGAAGAACGAGTCCTTGCGGATGACGGTTCCGTCACCGACGGTAAGCAGATCAGTGCACACCGGAAAATTCCGGGAAAAGATCACGACGCCGCGTCCGACACGCGCACCGAGGGCCTTCAGGTAGAGCACGTAGAGCGGCGAGCTGGCGCTCGTGCGTGTCCGACCGCCGGCGACGAGGAGCAATGGATTCGCCCGCACCAACGTCTTGACGATCCAGAAGCGCACATATGCCGGACTCCACACACGTATCCGCTGAGGCTTCCAGCGGCCGATGAGCACCCACTTCGCCACTATCGGGAGGATGGACAGTATCAGGAAACCGATAGCGCCCAAGAGAGTCGCACGTAGGTAGATATCCAGCAGGCCAGGGGCGGTGGAGATCCACTCGTACCCGCGTTCGAGAATGTACGCGGCGAGGTAGGCGTAACCGACCAGAACCAGGAACTGCACCACGCCACACATGACGTATCCGAATGAACCGACCGGGCGCAGCCGCGCCACCTCCGCCGTAGGCAGCGACTCGAGCGCAGAAGGAGTGGCCGGCACTGCAAGCGCTTTCGCCAAACCGCGGATCGTCGGATGCGCATAGACATCCTGCATCGACACGGCGGGGAGATCGTCCTGCTTTCTGACCTTCGCGCAGAATCGAGCCATCACCATCGAGTCGGCGCCCAGGTCCTCGAAGAAGTTGCTGTCCGCCGACACCTGCTCGACGCCGACTACGCCGGCCAGCACCTCGGCAAGTTTTTCCTCGACAGGGGCGGGTTCCGGTGCTGCGAGCGCCGTCACCAGCTCGCGGATCGTGGGGTGCTCGTAGATGTCCTTCATGGAGACGTCCGGGAGCTCGGGCCGCTTCCGCACTCGCGCGCAGAACTGCGCCATCACCATGGAATCGGCGCCCAGGTCCTCGAAGAAGTTACTGTCCGCCGACACCCGCTCGACACCCACGATGCCGGCCAGCACCTCGGCGAGATCCCGCTCGGTACCGGCCGTCGCACCGGTGACCCCTTTCCGGATCTCCGTCATTGAGGATTCAACTACGGATCCGAGCGGTGTCTCGACATATTCTCCCACGAAGGTGAGCCCCCTAGATCACGAGTGTATGGACGGGAAAACGCACGATAAGTGCGAGGGAATTCATCCCACGGGCGAGCCGGGGCCAAGAATCCGGAAATGCCGCGATCCGATTAGCGACTCCCCGTGTCGATCCCGACCCGTGGACGTGGTATCGACTCTCTCATTCGATTCGCCGCTGCTCCACGAATCGCCAGGCCAACCGGAGCCTGTCCCGAGAATCCCCGCGGAGACGTTCGAATATTCCGTCACAGCCAGGTTGTCGACCATATCCATTGCCGGCCTTGCTCCCCATGTTCAGCCATGCTCACACGCCCCACCGCATATGATGATCAGCGCTGGCGCCACTGAGAGCGCGCCCGTTATGGCGCGCAGAACCAGATTAGTGGTGGGCGACGTCCGACTGTCAAGCGCAGGTCAAGCCCGGTGGAACCACATTTTGCCAAGGCTGCGCCAATCACGCTCTGCAGGCAGCGGCAATTGGGGCAGCCTTTGTGCGCCAGGCGCCGGATGGATCTTGGAACTATTCCGCCATTCGCCGGGGAACGAGGCCACCTGGGACGTGACCGAACTGTTGCGATGCCGACCACGGTGATCCGGTGGGAGCGGTGCCGATCGTCATCTCGCCCGTTCGCGCGGCAGCGCCGCATCGGCCCGGACGCGGGCGGCCGCGCCTGTCGAGGTGGCAAGGGCGTACGTGTGCGCGATCCCGCAGGTCAGGATCGTTGTGGCGCTGCGTAGCCGGCGCGCTGGAGATCCACGGGAGATCGGGCGAGATCGGCGCGACCTCCGCCGTCGTGGCGGCTGCGGGCACCGTGATCGGCCGAGGCGACGATCCGAGATCGACCGCGGCGGGCGGAGGCTGCTCAGCTTCGCCGTACCGCCGAGGGTCCATCCGGCGGTAGTTGAACCTACACACGAAGCCCTCCCACCGTTACGCGATCTGGGCGGAAGCGGGAGACCCGTCTGGCCGACAGACCGTTGAGAGCGCGACTTCCGGCGTCAGCGTCCATGCTGTGGTTTTCTCAGCGACCGCCGAGATCGGTATCCCCGACCCGCCCCTCGCTGGCCTCTTCCAGCGACAACCCCTGGGTCTCGGGGCCGAACCACACCGTCGCGGCCATGATCACGTACATCACGCCGACCATGACGAACACACCGACGGCGCCGGTCGCGTCGGCGACGGCCCCGGCCACCAGCGGAGCGATCGACGCGGCCAGCAGGAACACCGTCACCATCGCGCCGGTGCCGAACGCCCGCACCCGTGTCGGGTAGAGCTCGGGTGCCCAGATGAAGGTCGTGGTGTTGAGCAGGATGAACATCAGCTGAAGCAGGCCGCCCAGCACGAGCACCATGACCAGGCTCGACGAACCGGCGAGCGCCCCCGCGACGACGACCGCGACGAGTGCGCCGTAGCCGAGCACCACCCGGCGCCTGAACCAGTAACCGAAGGCGGTGGCCAGCAGGGCTCCCAGCAGCCCGCCGACGTTGATGAACATGGTGTAGACGAGCGCTGTGGAGATTTCGAGGCCGCGGGAGACCAGCAGGGTCGGCATGAAGACCGTGACGGCCACCTGCGCGCCGAACGTCATCGCCGACACCACCCAGATCACCAGCGTGTTGCGAGCCAACCGGCCCTCGAACACCTCGGCGAGCCGCACCCGTTGCCGGGGTAGCCGCGTGCCCTCCGGCCCGCCGATGTACCTGGTGGCTTTCATGCCGTGCACGGCGCGCAGCCGGTTCGCGGCAAGCCTGGTGAGCACCTTGTTCGCGTCGTCGACCCGGCCCGCCACGAGCAGGTAGCGGGGCGACTCCGGCAGGAACCAGCGGTAGACGAACACCAGCAGCGCGGGGATGGCCAGCACCCCGAGCAACCAGCGCCATGCGACCTCGGGGCCGCCCAGCGCCGACTCCAGCGGGCCGAGCATGAGGGCGGCCAACGCGGATGAGGCAAAGATCCCCAGGCCGCCGCCCGCGACGTTCACCGTGGCCACCGCGGCGCCCCGGAACCTGGTGGGCATCAGTTCCGCGACGAGGGTGAGCGCCGTGTTCGTCTCCCCGCCGAGTCCGATCCCGACGATGAACCGGGCGGCGAGCAACCAGCCGAAACTCGGGGAGAACGCGGCGAGCAGCGCGCCCACCGTGTAGAGCGCGAAGTTGTAGGTGTAGGTCACGCGCCGCCCGTAGCGATCGGCGGTGACACCGGCTATCAGCGACCCGATCGCCATGCCGGCGAACGTCAGAGTGGTCAGCAGACCCACCTGGACGTGGGACAACGACCACTCGCTCGCGATCAGCGGCGCTGCCAGGCCGACGTTGTACTCCTCGATCGCATTGATCAGCGTGCCGACCGCGACCAACACCACTACGAGTACGTGGGCCCGCCGGAACGGGATGCAATCAAGCGACGAGGCCAGCTCCTGGCCGGCCCGGTCCCTCAATTCACGGGATTCCTTCGACGAGGCCGGGTTCGTCATGAGGGCGCCCCGGAGCTACCAGCAGGTTGTCGACGACGAATCAACCGCTGTGCCCTCCTCCGAAACGAGCCCCCGAAGTCCGCCCCTGGGTCAGCCCAACGCATCACCTGCCCCGGGCAATCCACCCGAAGCAACTAACTGCCTCCGATTTCGCAGCTTTTGCTCCTTCGGGCAGGACCGGTAGCCGGTTCGGACGGCTCGTTCTTCGGCCGAGTGGAGCAGCGGCAGGAGCAGGTGCCCGTCAAGTGCCGAAATCCACGTCGAGGGCGCCGAGAAGCAGGCGGGAGATTCAGCGCCGGACCGGAGAACCCTCAGGTGCCGTTCTCGCCCGCGCCCTTCTTGCCGTACGCGCGCAGCACGGCGCGACGGATGCCCTCGTAGCCGGTGCAGCGGCAGAGGTTCGAGCTCAGCAGCCCGTCGAGACGCTCGGGGTCCTCGGCGATCGCCGGCTCCTCCTCCAGGGCCCCGACCACGAGCATCACGAACCCGGCGGTGCAGAAACCGCACTGCAGCCCATGCTCGGCGGAGATCGCCTCCTGGAAAGCGTGCAGCCGGCCGTCCGCCGCGAGTCCCTCGACCGTACGGATGTCGCGGCCCGCGCACTGCACCGCGAACATCAGGCACGAACGCACGCCCTCGCCGTCCACCAGGACGGTGCACGAGCCGCAGACTCCGTGCTCGCAGCCGAGCTTGGTGCCGGTGAGGCCACAGTCGTCGCGCAGCACGTCGGCCAGCACCCGCCGCGGCTCGACCGTCACGTCGTACGCGGTCTCGTTGACCGTGAGGCGTATCGGAGTGCGCCCTGTCATCGTTCCGCCCGCCTCTCGCCGTTGACCTCGCTGTCCTCGCGTGCCTGCGTCAGCGCCCGCCGGACGAGCACACCGATCGCGTTCCGCCTGTACTCGACCCCCGCGTGCGGCTCCGGAAGCGGAGCGGCAGCTGCCACGGTGAGTTCGGCGGCCCGCGTGAACACATCCGGCTCGGCGTCCCGGCCGACCAGATGACGCTCCGCGTCATGCGCGCGCATCGGGCGATCGGCCGCCCCGGCCAGCCCGAGCCGGGCGCCGGTGATCACGCCGCGCCGCAGTGCCAGCACCGCCACAACCGCGACCTGGGCGAAGCTGGCGTGTGTGCGGTGCTGCTCGCAGAAGCCGACGCCGACCACGTCCGCCTCCCCGACGGGCCCCGGCAACAGCGGGAGCCGCACGGACGTCAGGATCTCGTCCGGCTGCCGCGCCGTCCGGAAAGGACCGAGGAAGTAGTCGCCGGCCACCATCGTGCGAGTGCCGGCGGGCCCGGTCAGCTCGATCGCGGCGTCCAGGGCGACGGCCGTGGCGCACCATTCGGACGCGGGATTGGCCCAGGCCAGGCTGCCGGCCATGGTGCCGCGTGCACGTACCGGCGGGTGCGCGATGAACGGGCTGACCCTGCTCAGGAGCCGGCCCAGAGCCCCCGGTGCCACGCTCGGTGTCTCGAAGGCACGGTGCCGGGCGAGAGCACCGACGCGCAGCGCGTCACCGTCCACCGTGATCGCATCGAGGCCGCGCACGTTGTTGATGTCGACGAGCAGGGCGGGCCGCTCGCGGCGGTAGTGCATCTCCAGCACCAGGCTCTGGCCACCGGCCAGCACGCGGGCCGTCTCTGGTCGCTCGGCGAGAGCAGCAACGGCGTCGGGGAGCGCGGTCGGTGCCACGTAGTCGAAAGGTGCGGGTTTCATCGCACGCCCACCTCCTGCCGGCCGCTCGCCATCCAGCACGCCTCCGGTGTCAGCGGAAGCTGGACGCCACCGATGTCCGTCTCCGCGGTTCCGGTGCCCGTGGCCGACGGTCCCAGCGCGTCGATCACGGCGTTGACGATCGCGGGGGGCGTGCCGATGCATCCGGCCTCACCCGCGCCCTTGGCACCGAGCGCGCTGTTCGGGTTGGGCGTGACGGTGGTGTCGAGAGTGAGCGGTGGGAGCTCACCGATCGTCGGCAGCAGGTAGTCGAGCAGGTTGTCGGCCTGCGGCCTGCCCTCGTCGTCGAAGGGCATCTCCTCGTACAGCGCCTGCCCGAGCCCCTGCACGATGCCCCCGCGCGTCTGGTCCTCCACGATCTGGTGGTCGATCGCCACGCCGCAGTCGTCCACCGCGACGAGGCGCAGCACGCGCACGTTGCCCAGCTCCCGGTCGACCTCGACCACGGCCACGTACGCGCCGAACGGGAAGGCCGCCGGGCCGTCGTAGACGCCCTCGACCCGCAGCGGTTCGGGCGAGGCGTTCGCCAACTCCCCGAGCGTCCAGCTGCGCTCCCCGGTGCTGACGACGCCGTTCGCGTAGTCGGCGTCGCCGCCTGCCGGCTCGACGGCGCGCCGCTTCGCCTCCGCGATCAGATCCCGCGCTGCCTGGTGCAGGGCCGCGCCGCCGACCTGCATCGACCGGCTCCCGAACGTACCGATGCCCTGTGGCACCTCGTCGGTGTCCGCCTGGACGAGGGACACGTTGTGCGCCGGGATGCCGAGAGTGCGGGCCACGAGCTCGGGGAAGACGGTCTCGTGACTCTGACCCGTGGAGCAGGTGCCGATGCGTGCGGTGACGCTCCCGTCGGGCTCGACGGACAGGGCCGCCCACTCGTTCGCCATGGGCTTCTGTTCGAGCCCCGAACGCTCCGCGAAGCTGCAGATCCCGACGCCGAGCGGCCACTCGCTGCCCGACCGGCGACGCCGCTGCTGCTCCTCCCGCCAGTACGCGTAGTCGACCAACTCCAGCGCCCTGTCCAGTGCCAACTCGTACTGCCCGCTGTCGTAGCGCCGGCCGGTCGGTGATTCGTACGGAAACGCCTCCGGCGGGATGAAGTTGCGCCGCCGCAGCTGCGCCGGATCCATCCCGAGCCTGCGGGCGAGAAGATCGACCGTGCGCTCCACCGCGTAGACCTGCTCGGGGCGCCCCGCGCCGCGGTAGGGCGCGGTGGGCGTGGTGTTGGTGACCACGGTGCGGATCCGGGCATGGACCATCGGGGTGCGGTACACCCCACCTGCGGCCTGCCCGGTCTCGGCGTTGAAGAACCCCCCGGTCGGGTAGCCGCCGATGTCGGCGTCCACCTCGAGCGACAGTGCGAGCATCCGGCCGTTCGCGTCGGCCGCGATGCGCACCCGCTGGTTCTGACCTCGCCCGTGCGTGGCGCCCGGCAGCGTCTCGGCGCGGTCCTCGAGCCATCGGACCGGCCGGCCGAACTGCAGCGCCAGCCGCACCACGGACAGGTACTCGGGGAACGTGCCGCTCTTCGCACCGAAGGCTCCGCCGCTGTCCGGCACGCGCACCCTGATCCGCTCGGCGTCCAGTTCCAGCGCCGTGGCCAGGTCCTGGTGCAGCCGGTGGGGCGCCTGGTGGGAGACCCAGACCGTCAGCCGTCCGTCCGTCTCGGGCACGGCGAGGATCGCACGGGGCTCCATCGGTGTGGGAGCCAGCCGCGGCTGCCGGTACACGCCCTCGACGACGACGTGAGCCTGCTGCCACACCTCGTCGGGAACGGGATCGCCGAACTCCATGTCGGAGACGACGTTGTCGACCTCGTCGAAGAGCCAGGTGGAGGACGCTGCGGCCGCCCCGGGGTCGACGAGCACGGGCAGCGGGTCGATGTCCACCCGCACGGCGTCGGCACCGTCCTCCGCGAGGTAGCGGTCGGCGGCGAGGACGACGGCCACCGGCTCCCCGACGTAGCGCACCCGTCCGTCCGCGAGCGCCGGGACCCGACGCATGTCGGGCCCACCCGTGGGACGGAACGGCGGCACGTAGGTCAGTTCGTCGCCCAGGTCGGCCGCGCTCCACGCGCCGAGCACCCCGTCGACCTCGGCCGCCGCGCTCGTGTCGACGCGGAGCAGCCGCCCGTGCGCGACCCTGCTGCGCACGAATGTGACGTCGAGGCAGTCTGCGACGTCGAGGTCACCGACGTAGCGGCCCGCACCGGTGATCAGCCGGGCATCCTCCCGTCTCCCCAGGATCCACGACTGCGCTCCCTCGGGAACGTGGGTGGTGGTAGGGGGCGGCGACACCGGAGGCTGGACGGGTGTACGGCGCTCAGGAAGGTCGCTCACTCGCTTCAGACTAGGCCTCTCCGGAGGGGCGAGGCGGCCGTCAGCCGGCGGGTCGTGTGGTCATCCCGCCCTGTCCGGCGCTCCGCCCGTCGTCCACCGTCTCCGTGATCATGGCGAGCGGAATCAGGCCGAGCAGGCAGATCACGGCCAGCACGACGTAGTGCACCGGGAACCCGAACCCGTCGATGATCCACCCGGAAACGACGGCGGCGAGCACGCCCGACAGCCCCAGCGCGATGCCGATCATGATGCCCATCGCCGTGCCGGCCGACCGCGGCACCGAGTCGATGAGCAGCGCGTAGACCACGGGGAAGGGCGCGTTGCGGAACAGACCCCAGGCGAGCAGGACGATCCATGCGCTCGCCGGGCTGGAGATGAAGATCATCGCCAGCAGGGTCACGGCCCAACCGATGACGAGGAACCGGATGGCGAACTTCCGCCCTGCGTGGTCGGACCACGCGCCCCACACCACCTGGCCGATCCATCCCGTCAGCCCGGAGGCCCCGGAGAGCAGGGCCGCCAGCGCGAGGCTCATGCCCTGGTCCACCAACTGCCCCGTCAGGAACGTGACGGCCCCGGCCTCCGCCCAGAGGAAGAGGAAGATCAGCACGACCGACCAGCGGACGTTCGCGCTGCTCAACGCCTCACGGACGGGAGCGAGGGCCGACCCGGTGTGGCGCACGGAGAGCTCCGGAAGCGGGCGCGTGAGACCGCGGCGGTCGATCCAGTCGTAGACCCGCTGCTGATTGCGCCTGGTGCCGAGAAAGGTCTGCGCGACGATGATCGGGATGCCGAGCAGCGGTATCAGCAGGAACGCCTCCCGCCACCCGGCCACACCGAGAACCACGGCGATGAGCGCACCGGTGAGGAACTGTCCGAACGGGAAGCCGGTGTGGTGCACGCCCACGGCGAACCCCCGGTGCTCCTTGGGCCACCACTCGCTGACGAGCGCGACGTTGACCGGCTCCGATCCGCCCCGGCTGATCCCCATCGGGATGCGCAGCAGCAGGAACGCCACGAAGCTGCCGGCGAAGCCGAATGTCAGGGCGCCCCCGAGGATGCCGATCAGCATCGCCACGTTCCAGGTCCAGGTCCGGCGGTATCCGGTACCTATCCGGTCGGAGACCCACCCGAAGACCAGCGCTCCTACGATCAGCCCGGCGAAGAACACCGAGTTGATCAGCCCGGCCTGCGTCGAGTTGAGCTCGAACTCCTCCTGGATGGCCGGCAGAACGGCCGGGAGGATCCCGCCGTCCACCGCCGTCATCAGGATCGCGCACGTGGTGATCGCGAGCGTCACCCAGGACAGGGGATGGGCGCGCGGCAGCCACGCCGACCCACGTATGGACTCTCGTGCTCCGGACAAATCGACCTCGCTGACGTTGACCGAGGGAGCTTCCGAGTGATCGGGCCGGCCCACGGCGGAGATCGCGTCAGCACGATCACCCGCTGATTGTCAGCGCCGTGATCAGCGAGGTCAACGCCGCCGACGGAGGCGCAATCACCAGACCCGACGTTTCACCCAAACTTTGCGTCTCACGCATCTTTGCGCCAGGCGCAAGATTCTGTACGGTGGCGGCATGGAACCGGACGGCGACCCTCACGTCGGCCTGCGGGAGCGCAAGCGGCAGGAGACGCGCACGGCGCTGAGCTGGGCCGCGATCCGTCTCACCGTCGAGCGCGGGCTCGCGAACGTCACGGCGATGGACATCGCCGCCGAGGCGGGGGTGTCGCACCGGACGTTCAACAACTACTTCTCGAGCATCCCGGAGGCGATCGCGGCCCGGCAGGCCGACCGGGCGAAGCAGACCGCGGCACTGCTGCGCGCCCGGCCTGCGGACGAGCCCTTGTGGGAGGCGATCGTGGAGGCGGTGCTCGCGCAGATCCACCACGATCAGCAGGGGTCTCGGGGCCGCACGCCCGATCCCGCGTGGACCCAGGGCGTCCGGCTGATGATGGAACACCCCTCGCTGCAGGGCGAGTTCCTCAAGGCACACGTCGCCACTGAGCACGAACTCGCGGCTGCGGTCGCCGAACGAACCGGCACCGACGCCCGCGACCTCCACCCACGACTCGTCGCCGCCGCGGCGTGGGCCGCTGTACGGGTGGCGATCGACCAGTGGGTCAACGCCGACCCGCCGGTGCCGTTCACGCACGTACTGCGCGAGTCACTCGACCGGCTGGCCGCCGGCCTTTCCCAGCCCTGATCCGTCCCTGACCCCTGTACGCCCAGGAGTGCCTGGGCTGGTTCGTCGTGTCCGTTGCCGTCGCCAGGTGAGGAGCACCGTCATGTCCACATTGGACGTCATCATCGCAGGTGGAGGCCCGAACGGGCTCCTGCTGGCGTGCGAGCTGCGGCTGGCAGGGGTCCGCCCGGTGGTGGTGGAGCGGCTGCCCGAACGCAGCCACGAGCACCGAGCCAACGGACTGGTCGGGCAGGTCGTGCGCATGCTCCACCGGCGCGGCCTCTACGAACGGCTGAGCGGGATGCCAGGGCCGCCGATCCCGGCGCCGCGGTTCGTGTTCGGCGGGTTGCCCCTGCTGCTGGACCAACTGCCCGACAACCCGTTGACCATCCTCGGCCTACCCCAGCCCGAGCTCGTCCGACGCCTGGAAGCGCACGCCCGTGAGCTGGGGGTGGACCTGCGCTACGGCCACGACGTGACCGCCATGGCCCAGGACGGCGACGGGGTGACCGTCGAGGTGAACGCGCCGGGAGGTACCCAGGAGCTGCGGGCGCGCTACCTCGTGGGCGCCGACGGCGGGCACAGCACGGTGCGCAAGCTCGCGGGGATCGGCTTCCCGGGCGTGACCCGTGAGGACACGGTGTCGCGGTCGACGCACGTGAGCCTGCCTGCGTCCGTGCTCGACCCCGGCACCGGCGGAGTGCGCGCCGGCGACGTCCACGTCCCGCCGTTCTTCCACTTCCGCACCGACCACGGCGTGTTCGTCTACGCGCCGTTCGCGGGAGGCCCGATGGTCACGACGCTCGAGTGGAACCGCCCCGCGGACGAGCAGGCGGAGCCGATGAGCCTCGACGAGATGCGGGCCAGCATCCGGCGGGTGCTCGGCGCGGACATCCCCCTGGGCCCTCCCGAGGGGAACGGGCCGCACCTTCTGCGACGCCTCACGGGCGGCAACACCCGGCTCGCCGAGTCGTTCCGCGCGGGCCGCGTACTCCTGCTCGGAGACGCGGCACACGTGCACTCCGCCATCGGGGGCCCCGGGCTGAACCTGGGGCTGCAGGACGCCGTGAACCTCGGTTGGAAGCTCGCCGGCACCGTGCGCGGCTGGGCGCCCGACGACCTGCTCGACACCTACGAGAGCGAGCGGCGACCGGTCAGCGAGCGGGTGGTGATGCACACCCAGGCTCAGTCCGCGCTGATCTCGCCGGGCGCCGAGATCACCGCCCTACGCGAGCTGTTCGCCGAACTGCTGGGCGAGGAGCGGGTCGTCCGGCACATCGCCGAGCTCATGTCCGGCGCCGACATCCGCTACGACTGGGGCCTCACCGAACCCCATCCCCTGGTCGGCCGCTGGGCCCCGGACCTCGAACCGACCGAGGGCGGGGAGAACCTGGCGGAGCTGATGAAGACCGCGCGCCCGGTGCTGCTCGACCTCTCCGGCGCGCTGGGGAACGCGGCCGAGAGATGGAACGACCGCGTCGATCTCGTCGAGGGCCGGGTGGCCGACGGGCCCACCGCGTTGCTGATCCGCCCCGACGGGTACGTCGCCTGGGCATCCTCCGACCGCGAACCCGACCTGGAGACGCTCCGGACCGCGCTCACCCGATGGTTCGGAGAGCCGGCGTAGAGCGCCGGCACCCCGCGTCATTCGGTCGGTTGGGGGCTCGAGCCCGCCCCGTTCGGGGTGCCGAGTGGCAGTGACACCTGCAGGGTCGTGCCCGCACCGGGCGGGCTGTGCAGCGAGAGCCTGCCGCCGAGTGCCTCGACGCGGTCCTTGATGCCGATGAGACCCGACCCGCCGCCGGCACGGGCGCCACCGCGCCCGTCGTCGCGGACGCTCAGGTGCAGGACCCCGTTGTCGGTCTCCATCCTGACGTCGACCCCGGAGGCGTCCGCGTGCTTGGCCGTGTTGGTGAGCGCCTCGGAAACGGCGTAGTAGGCCGCGAGCTCGATCGGTTCGAGCAAACGGCCGTCGACGCGGACGTCGAGGCTGACCGGAACGGCCGAGCGGCGGGCCAGCATTTTCAGCGCAGGTCGCAGGCCGCCCTCGGCGAGGGCTGCAGGGTGGAGGCCGCGGGCGAGCTCCCGCAGGTCGTCCAGCACCTCGCCCAGCTCGGCGACCACCCGATCCAGCTCCGCGGTCAGGTGGTCGGCGCCGGGAGGTACCGCCTGTTGCACGGCGCCGCGCAGGTGCAGGGCGAGGGCGACGAGGCGTTGCTGGGCGCCGTCGTGCAGGTCGCGCTCGATGCGACGGCGGGCGGTGTCGGCGGCGGTCACGATCCGCGCCCGCGATGTGGTGAGCGCAGCCTGGGCGTCGGCGTCGGCCAGGGCGGTGGCCACCAGCTCGGTGAAGGCCGCCAGCCGCAGCTCGGCGCCCGACGGGAGCGGCTCCGCGTGCGACGCGGCGATCATCACTCCCCACAGCCGGCCCTCGACGGTGATCGGCGCACCCGCCCCCGACCGTGCACCGAGATGCGCGAAGCAGCCCGCGATCGATCCATCAGGACCCTCGAACCGCTCCGTTCGCATCGGTCGGCCGGTTTCCAGCACAGTCGCCGCCGGGCCGACCCCCGTCACACCTAGCCGCGTAGTGCACGGGAACTCCACGCCCGGCCCGTTCCACAGCCCGACGACCGTGCCGGTGCGATCCGGCTCGTAACGGAACACCACCGCGAGGTCGGCACCGAACAACTGGCCGACCTCAGCGGCGACGAAGCCGAACGTCTCAGCCGGATCCGCTCCGCCTGCCACCAGCGTGGCCACCCGCCGCAGCGCCGCCTGCTCCTCGGCGAAGTTCCGCAGTTCCACCCGGGCCTGCGCGTTGGCGATCGCAGTGCCGACGAGCTCGCTGAAGCCGGTCAACCGGCCTTCCGTGTCGGCCGGGAGCGGGCCGCTCACAGACCAGGCGATCAGAACGCCCCATCGGCGGCCTTCGACGACGACAGGAGCGCCGACGACCGACTTCAGATCCAGACCACGAGCGAACGGCGCCCGCACCGCGATGTCCTCGTAGTTGTCGATACGTGCGGCACGTCCCGTGCTGAGCACCTGGCCGGACACACTCGTTCCCTCGAGCTTGGCCCGGTCGTACGGGGCCGGCGCGCATCCGGGCTTGCTCCACTCCGCCACGTGGACGAGCTCCGTCGCATCCTCGTAGCGGGCGATTCGGATGCCGTGCACGTCGAGCAGGTTGCCCGCCTCCGCCGCCACCGCGGCGAAGAGTTCGTCGGCGGGTGCACCCTTCGCGACGAGGGTCGCCACCCGGCGAAGCGCCGCCTGCTCGTCGGCGATGTCTGCGTGGGCCCGCTCGGCAGCACGGGCACGGCGGGCCGCATGCGCCGCTATCTCGCCCAGGAGAACCGCCACGACCAGGTAGACGATGAGGTCCACGAGGTTGGCGGTGTCCGGGAACTCCAGCGGATGCGTCGGGGGGAGGTAGAACCAGTCGAAGGCGAGCATGCCCGCCATTCCGACCGGGACCGCGTACGCCACGCTCGTGAACCGAGCGATCGCGGTCAGGGCGACGAGACAAACAGCGCCGAGGAGCGCGGCGACGACGTCGGAATCGATGCTCGCGAGAACTACTGCTCCCAGCACAAAAGTGCCGGCGCCCGTCATGAACGCCAGCACGATCTCCGCGCCGAGCGGGAGCCAGCGGGCCCGCTCCCATGGGGCCACGGAATCAGGTTACCCGCAGCGGGGTGGTCGCGCCCCTGACCAGCGCCTCCGCCCGAGAACACACTGTCGGCCGAGAAACAGCCTCCGGTCTCCGGATGCGTTTCCCGGCTGTCTCGGTGTGATCGGCATCTCCGATGATCGGCCGGTCCCGCCGATGATTTCGTGAGGCCCGCGCGGTCTACCGATCATCAACAGTGCAGGAGGAACCCGCGTGAATCAGCTGCTGAGGGTGCAGAACTTCAACGTCTCGCGTGACGGATTCGGTGCCGGTGAGAACCAGAGTCTGGAGAGGCCGTTCGGCGACGTCGACCCTGGCGACATGTTCGCCTGGGCCGGCGCCACGGCGAGCTGGCCCATGCGCACCGACCCAGGCGGAAGCCGGGGCCTCGACGACTACTTCACGCGGGACTACGCCCGCAACATCGGCGCCGAGATCATGGGCCGCAACAAGTTCGGCCCGCAGCGCGGGCCCTGGCACGACCACGAATGGCGCGGCTGGTGGGGCGACGAGCCTCCGTTCCGCACCCCCGTATTCGTGCTGACCCACCACGAGCGTCCGTCGTTCACCCTCTCCGACACCACGTTCCACTTCGTCGACGACGATCCGGCCACGGTCCTCGAGCAGGCGCGGGACGCTGCGGGGGGCAAGGACGTCCGGCTCGGCGGCGGGGCAACCACCATCCGGCAGTTCCTCGACGCCGACCTCGTCGACACCATGCACGTGGCCGTCTCGCAGGTGGAGCTCGGATCCGGCGTGCAACTCTGGAAGTCGCCGGACGAGCTGCTCGACCGGTTCCACCTCGATGTCGTGCCCAGCCCGAGCGGCGTGACCCACCACCTGTTCTGGCGGAGGTGACCGGGCTGCTCGCGCCGCGCCGGCAGCCGGTGGGCCCGGCGTTGATCGGCTGACACAGCCCGTCTGGTGGCGTGCGACGTGGTCCACCCCGGGGCAGGCGCCGTGCCGACCTGGCCCGACGGCGACTTCAGCTGGGTGTCGCGCCGGCCGGAGTGGGTTACGGGCGCGGGTGGACGAGGCGAGCCCGTGGCTGCCGGGGAAACTCGAAAGATCCACGATCGGCCGCAATGCTGTGCGCACTCGACAGAGGCGAGAAAAAGATCAGCACCCGTGGTAATCGAATCGCAAGGTCTTCGAACACGCGGTTACCGTGAACCGTCAGGCCGGAGAAGCGATCGGGAAGAGCCTGCCAACAACAAGCGCACCGCGGGGCAAATCACTCGAAACACACCTGGTGAGCAACCGGGATTTTGGAACCATCGTTGATGGTCACTTAGCGGAACCAGAGCACGTCTACCATTGCGCCGTTTACCACGGGCATTGCCCGCACACTGTCGATCTAGTAGATTTGCCGAAAGATCCGAAAACAGATCCGACTGCTCCCCATCACATGAAGATCACATATCTGCAACGGGCCGATCACATTCCCCGCGCGAAGCGCCCACACGTTTTCGGCGTTGCTCGCCCCCGCCAAGGAGACCCAATGCCAGCGTCGCGCCCCACCGCGCCCCGACGTCTCGCCCGGCGCGCCGCCGCCACCACCCTCGTCCTAGCCGCCGCGGCCCTCGCCGGGCCGCTGACGCCAGGCCAGGCCCACGCAGCCGACGAGCCCGCGAAAGCCGTCGCGAAAGCCGCCACCTACTCGACCGGGGCCACCGGAGCGCTCGCTGTCGACGCCGCCCATGGGCTGCTGGCGGGTGACGCCGCCGGCAGCGTTCAGCTGCTGGTGCACTCGCAACCGCGGCACGGCTCGCTGCAGCTCAACCCCGATGGCTCGTTCAGATACGTCCCCGCCGCCGGGTTCACCGGCCACGACAGCTTCACCTACACGGTGAGCAATGCCGTCTCGCTCTACTCCGACAACGTCCCGTCACTGGGCAGCTACGGCAACGTGGCGCTGAATGCAGGCTCGTTCGGCTCCGCGGTGACGATGGTGCCGGGCCACCCCGACGAGGTTTACGGGCTCGAGGATCGCGGCCCCAACGTCACCGCTGAGAACGGAGACGCCATCGAGCCGATTCCCGACTACGACCCGGCGATCGGCCAGTTCAAGCTGGATTCGGACGGTCGGGCGACGCTGATCCGCGAGATCCCGCTCACCGACCACTCCGGCCATCCGTACTCGGGCCGGGTCAACACCGACAACCCGACGGGCGAGACGACCGAGGACCTGGCCGGCCATGTCCTCCCACCCGACCCGAACGGCTACGACCCCGAGGGCATCGCCGCGCTACCCGACGGCACGTTCTGGATCTCGGACGAGTACGGCCCGTTCATCACACACTTCGATGCAAACGGCCGCACGATCCAGCGCCTCTCGCCGAAAGACGGAACCCTCCCCAAGGAACTGCTCAACCGCGTGCCGAACCGCGGGATGGAGGGCCTGACCGTCACGCCGGACGGCAAGACCCTCGTCGGCCTGATGCAGTCCGGGCTCCAGCAGTCCGACCTGGACGGAGAGGACGCGACGAAGATCGCGCCGACGCGGATCGTCACCTACGACCTGCAGACGCATGCACTCCACGAGTACCTCTATCTGCTGCACGATCCGGACTCGAACGGCACGGCCAACAGCGAGATCACCGCGCTGTCGGACACGACGTTCCTCGTCGACGAGCGCGACTCCAAGTTCCCGAAAGCAGACGGCTACAAGCGACTCTGGAAGATCGACCTGAACGGCGCGACCGACGTCGGCCCGTCGGCGCGCGTGCCTGGTGCGACCTACGACCCGGCGAAAGGCCTGCTCGTCGGCGGCAAGACGATCGAGGCGCTCTCGCTCTCGTCCGACGGGGACCCGCTGACCACTGCGGACGCGCTGAGTGCCTACCAGAGCGCCGGGATCAAGCCCGTCGCCGAGTCGCAGTACCTCGACGTGGACGGCCTGCTGGCGTCGCTGGATCCGAACCCTGTCGACGGTTACAGCCGCTTCTTCTCCCACGACAAGGTGGAGGGCGTCGCCACGCTGGACGGCGGCAAGACGCTGATCATCAGCAACGACAGCGACTTCGGCATCTCCGATGTCTCCGACGCGACGCCGAATCCGCCGTACGCCCTCGAGATGAAGGTCAGCCCTGCGACCGGCCAGCAGGACAACGGCGAGTTCCTGCGCATCGACATGACGAAGCTGACCGGCAGCACGGCGGCGACCAGCACGGCCACCGCGACGATCAACGTCGGCTAGCCATCCGAGGTCGACAAACGCCCGATGGCGGCTGCGACTGTTCATGCGGGCAGCGTCGACGGTGGCGTCCGGAGATGACCAGGCTGCGCCTCAGCACGAGCCGGGCTAGAAATCCTCGTCCTTCTTGACCGTCACGAAGACGCGAGTCCTGCGCATTTCGATGACCACACGCTTACGCGCCTCTTGCCCGAGCATCTCGGGAAGCCTGTTCATCTGCCACTCGTGTTCATCGCGCACAGCAGCCTCGGCATCCTGCGGATTCGCTGCGGCTAGTGCCTTCAGGGCGTAGTAGGAGCCGCCGAAGGCGTGTTGCGGTACGTGCGCGGTCGCCACGGCTTGACCTGCGGCGCGGGCGGCGAAGCACGCCGGGTCGTCCCCTGTCGCCGAACGTGCCGCGGCGTGAGCGGCCAGAGAGGCACCGCGGATAGCGGCCATGCTGAAAACGCCGGTGTCAACCCACCTGCGACAGGCGCCGATCGCGTCACGTGGGCGCCTGTCGGTTGGATGCGCTCGCTCGAAGTGCGGGAGTACGCGCTCTGCACAGTCGGCCGCCCAGGAAGCCATGATGCGCTGATCGTCCACGGAGTACTTCTTCACCGCGGCGACGATACGACCGCGGTGATCACCGGCGCCCGTCGTGCGCAGCCGGCGTTCGACCACTTCATCGGCCACATGTCAGCGTGAGCTACTGGGGTCCCAGGTAGTTGATCGCCTCGCGCAGCGCCTCGGATGACGTGCCCAGCTCGCCGAGGAATGGATGGGCCAACTCCGTGACGAGGAACAGGTTGACGGCAACGAGCACGCTGACCGCGGCGACCATCGCATAGTGCGTGCGGGCCCGCGTCTCGCCGTAGATGACGGCGAACCCGAGCACCAACCCGCTGAGCAGGAAGATCACCAGCCACAAGGACCACGATGGGCCGGCATTCGTCACCGCCATAACCAGTCGTTCCGTGCGCGACAGGCTCAGCTGATCCAGTGAAGCCAGCGAGTTGGCGAGGACGGCCCGTTGCCGGTCGTCGCGCGGTTGGACGCTTTCGTACGCGGCGTACAGGCGCGCCAGTGCGCTCTCCGCCTCCGGCGCGCTGTGACCGCTCGCGGCTCGGGACCACTCGGCTACTGCCGCACGTTCGTACTCCAGCAGGCTTTGGCGGATGCGGTCACTGTCGGCCGCTTCGAAATACCTGAGATCCCTGGCCATCTGTACGGCCGAGGCCCCCTCGGTTCGCGCCACCTCGTCCGCCGCATTGACCTGGCCCCACAGCACAACAACGATGAAACCGATCATGAATCCGTAAACAGGCCCGACAACGGAGAAGCCGACCTTCGCAACGTCGTTGTGCCCGCCTTGCGCGAGTCCGGGGAAACGATGCCGGACGTACGCCAGTACGGCTACCGTCCCGGCGGCGACGACGACCACGAGCGCGGCCAGGAGCAACACGGACGGGACGTTGCTCACGATCCAGCGGCTCACGGCCTCACACTCCCCGCATCGCTGACTCCTGCTAGGCGAGAGTCCACAATGGCGGGCTACTGACCGGCCCGGAAGCACCGGTAGACGAGTGGGTGGCGGATCGGGGTCCGAGCGGGGCCTCAGCCGGCCGCCGTCCGACGGCCCGTCACAGGATGTACAGGAAGGTGCCGGGTGCGGTCGCGCTGCCGCCCGTCGTCGTCAGGGCGACCTGGACCGCACCCGCAATTCCGCGGGTGGGGGCGATAGCGGCGACCTGTGTGGGGGACAGCACGGCGAAGGTGGTCGGCGTGCCGCCGAACGTCACGCCGGTGGTCGTCGCAAGATTGGTGCCCGTGATGCTCACCAGGACTCCGCCGGCCAGGACGCTCGTCGTCGGCGTGAAGCTGGTGGCGGTCGGCGGGGCGGCGTAGGTGAAGGACGCGCCCGAGTACGCCCCTCCGCGGGTGGTGATCACGAGGGATGCGACACCTGCCGCCCCCGCCGAGGCGACCACCGTGATCTGCCTGTCCGAGACGACGGTGGGGGTAGCGGTGCTCGCGTCGAAGGCGACCGACGTGGCCGTGGACAGATTGCGCCCGGTGATGGTGAGGGTGGTTCCCCCCACGAGTGGCCCGGACGCGGGTGACACGGACAGGACGACCGGCGGCGGGAGGTAGAAGAACCGCTGCGGGCTGCTGGTTCCCCCGCCCGTGGTGACGGTGACGTCCGCGACGCCCGTCCCCGAGGGCGTGACGACCGACACCGACGTGGGCGTGTTGGCCGTGATGACGGCCGGCCTGCCATCGAAGCGCACCGCGATCGCGCCGCCGAGGTTCGTGCCGGTGATGGTCGCCGCGTCACCCCCGCCGGCGGAACCCTGATCGGGACTGATCGCCATGTCTTCCTCCCCGTCGCGTGACAGCGGCGGCCGCTGGCGCTTCCTCCGGGCACCTACCGCCGTCGATGTGACCGGAAGTGGTGACGGAATGCTGTCGCTCAGTGACGCAGCGGTGGCAAGGTGCGGCAAGCTTCATAGCGTGAAATCACCCAAACGAGTGCATTTCGGGTACTGATGACGAACTCCTTCGGCCGTCGTCGAGCGACAGGATCTTGTGCACGCCTCAGCCGAGCTGCCCCGCAATGGCGACGATGGGGCCTTCGGGCCGCGGACGCAGCAGAGCCCACGGGCGCCCTCGAACTGCCCGAATGGGAAGCGCCGCAAAGGGACGAGTGAGCAGACGAGCTGCTACCCGCCGAACAAGTGGAATGTGGAGCCGCCTTGGGGAGTCGAACCCCAGACCTACGCATTACGAGTGCGTCGCTCTAACCGACTGAGCTAAGGCGGCCGATGGTGCGCAGCCAGTGTAGCGACCGCCTCCGGATGCCCTGCGACCACGGTCCCCCCGCTGATCGCCCTGTCCAGCAGATCGCCGGTCACTCGATAGAGTGGCCGCTCGTTCTGCGGCAGGAGAGATCCACATGGAGGACCGTCAGTTGAGGTTGATCGACCTGGGGTACATCTTCGAGCTCTACAAAGAGTTCGCAGGCGAGCTCGCCGCGGTCGGGAAGGCTCAGCGGGAGTACGCCGATTCGATGAAGGCGACCATGACGCCGCAGCTCGACGACCTGGAAGCGGAGATCACCTACCTGTTGCTGCGCGCCACCCGGCCCGCATCCGTGATGGAGCTAGGGACGTTCCACGGGTGGTCGACCACGTGGATCCTCAGCGCCCTGCGGGACAACGGGTCGGGGCACCTGCACAGCTTCGACATCATCGACAACGTGGTGCGCAACGTGCCTGCGGACCTTGCCGAGGGCCGGTGGACGTTCGTGAAGGGCGACATCAAGGAGACCCTCGCCCGGGTGCCCGCCGACACGGGCTACCTGTTCGTCGACGCCGCCCACAACGGCAGCTTCGCGCGGTGGTACCTCGACAACCTGTTCCCCCGCGTGCCGGCCGGCATCCCGGTGAGCGTCCACGACGTCTTCCACTTCCGCACCACGCTCCCGATGCACGAGGGTAAGGTCGTGGTGCGCTGGCTGGGTGAGAAGGACGTTCCGTTCTTCACCCCGTCCCGGGCCAGGTCGCGCGCCGACTACAAGGCCCTCAACGCGTTGCGCGACGAGCTCGGGCTCGCACCGATCCGCGGGGCGGGCGACAACCCGATGATCTTCTTCACGATGCCGTCCCTGCCGGCAGGAGGGTGACCACAGGCGCGTCGTAGCCGGGCTACTCGACGACGGCTCCACCAGACACGACCCCGCTACGCGCGGCGCCGCTCGACCGTCCACGTCGGATGAGGGCCGACACGCTCGCGAGCCGGAGCAGGCGGCCCCTCCGTGAGGTGTGCGATCGCGCGGCCACACGGGCGAGCCGGTGCGCCTCGGCCTCGGCGAGCAGGACACGTCGGCGGTCGTTCGCGATCTCTGCGGCGGCGAAGCTCTGGGAAAGCACTGTGGTCACGTCCTCGGTTCCGGTGCTGGTTGACGAGTCCCACCATCGGCTTCCAGAGGCGCCCGAACATCCGTGTCCGGTACGGAACGGACACGGATGTCCTGGTCCGTGCCGTTCCGTACGTAGGGTCGTCAGACGGTCGTCGCGCCCATGGCGCGCAGCGCCGACACTCCCCGTTCGCGGTCGGCACCACCGGCGAGGGCGAGGCTGCGCGCCCACTGGTACCGGCACCCGGCGGCGTCCAGGGCGCGGCCGGCAGCGAGCACACCGCCGCGATCGCCCGTGCCGAGCGCGGCGGCGCGGTCGACGAGCGCGGCCGCAACCGGGTTGTCGGCGATGAACGGGCGGGCTCTCAGCATCCGCTCGGCCGCGTCCGGCATGTCGGCGAGCACCGCCGCTTCCACCCACAGAGCCACGTACCAGGGGCGCCAGATGGCCTGGTACCAGCCCTGGATCTCGTCCGGCGAGGCGGTGAGCACGTGCAGTGCCCGGTCGGGCTGGTCGAGGTGGAGCAGCAGAAGAGCATCGAAGAACGCGCGGGGGTTCTTGTCGTGCTCCGGCCGATCCCGGGGCTCGAGGGCGCTGAAGATCCCCATCCACGCGGCGCGGTCGTCGGCCTCACCGCGCAGACCGTGCACCGTGGCCACGGCCTGGACGGCGCGGCGGAGCGTGGGGACGCGCGGTCGCCCGGCTCGCTCCCAGCCCTCACGGAAGCGCGCGCCCGCCGCCACGACGCTGTCCCAGTCACCGTCCAGCGCGCCCACGATCATCAGCCGCGCAACCGCGACGTGGCCGACCTCGCGGTGCAGGGGAAGGTCCCGGACACGCTCGGCGATCCGCTTCGCTTCGCGCAGATCACCGGCCGCGATCGCCGACTCGACCGCCATGATGTGCGCGTCGGGCAGCTCGAAGCCCGCACCGGCGTCGAGCTCCACCGGGGCCAGTAGATCGATGCGCCGCAACGCGCTCGCCAACGCCGCACGCCCGTCGCCCCTGGCGAGCTGCACGGTGGTGAGCCGGTCCAGCGCCGCGCTCTCCGCCAGCCGATCACCGGATCGCCTGGCGAGCTCCAGCGCGCGGTCGGCTCCGCGCGGAGCCTGCACATCGGTCTCCGGCACCGCGAACGCCTCGGCCGTGGCGAGCCGGGCCTGCGAGACGAGGTCCTCGCGGACGTAACCGCGGGCCTCGTCCAGTAGAGCCCGCGCCACATCCGGCTGCGGTGGACGTGACATGGCCCCCGGACCCCGGTTCATCAGCTCGGCCGCCTGCGCCAGATCCCGCCCTGCCCGCTCGGGCTCACCCGCGCGCAGAGCGGCGGCCGCCGCGGCGCGGCGTAACCGGACGGCGTCGTCCCCCGCCAGGTGTGCCTCCGCCGCACCCGCGGCCATGTGCAGCTCGACGGCGGCGTGCCGGTCGTCCGGGGCCAACCCGGCCGCCTGCTCGTAGCGCCACTGCGACTCGCCCGGCAGGCCGCGGCGATAGCACAGGGCCGCGAGCAGCCGCTTCCCCTCGTAGGCGACCCGTCGGTGTTCCGGTCGGGGCGCCGACCAGGCGAGAGCCGATCTCAGCTCGTCACCGAGCCGGTCGAAGCTCGTGCGCCACCCGACGCTGTCGACGTCGGCGACGGCCAGCAGGGCCCTGCCCGCGTCCTGCGACCACCCCAGATGTCGCGTCCGGGTCTCGACGAGCTCCCCGGTGTCCTCGAGAAGCTCGGCGCCGTACTGGCGCACGGCCTCCAGCGCCCGGTAGCGCGTGCCGTCGGTCAGGGTCGTCGGCACCAGCAGGCTGTGGTCGGCGAGCACGGCGAGATGCACGCCGATCTCGCGGGCGGCCACAGGAGGCCATCCCGCCACCGCCGCAGCGTCCTCCGCGCGGAACGCCCCGGCGAAGACGGCCACCCGGCGCAGCACCGCCTGCGTCTGTTCGTCGAGCAGCGCGTAGCTCCAGTCCAACATCGACCGCAGGGAACTGTGTCTGCTGTCGACGCGGCGTCCGCCCGTCAGCAGCTGCAGCCGGTCGGCCAGACCTGCTTCGAGCCCGTCCACGCCCAGCGAGGGCAGCCGGGCCGCCGCCAGCTCGATCGCCAGCGGCACGCCGTCGAGGCTGCGGCAGATCCGCACGATCCCGCTCCTGTCGGCGGCGGTGATCGGGAAGCCCGCGGCGGTCGCCCGTTCCTCGAAGAGCGTGGTCGCGTCGCCACCCTCGGCATCGTCCCCGGCCCGGACGGACATCCCGGCCACCGGGAAGACGCGCTCGAACGGCAGCAACAGCCGCGCCCGGCTCGTGGCCAGCACCACGAGCCCGGGGCTGCGCGCCAGCAGCTCCTCCACGAACAGCGCGACCCCGTCCACCAGGTGCTCGCAGTTGTCCAGCACGAACAAGGCCTGCCGGTCCGCCGCCCACGCGAGCACCGTGTCCCGCACCGAGCGTCCCTGCTGCTCACCGAGCCCGATCGCCCCGGCGACGACCGACGCAACCATGGGGGAGTCGGTCACCGGGACCAGGTCGGCGTACCACACCCCGTCGGCGAACCGCTCGCTCACATCGGCGGCCACGGCCAGCGCGAGCCGCGTCTTCCCGACCCCGCCGGGCCCGACAGCGGTGACCAGCCGCGGCCCGTCGAGCGCTGCCGCGAGCTCGGCCCGCTCGCTCTTCCGGCCGACGAACGACGTGAGCGGCGAGGGCAACGGGGTGACCCGCCGGGACGCGGGTCCGGACGGCGGCACGGGATCGCGGGACCTCTCCGCGGCGAGCAACGACAGCGCGCGCCGGTCGCTGACCCCGAACTTGCGCAGCAGGGACGACACGTGGCTCTCGACGGTGCGGATCGAGATGAACAGGCGGGCGGCGATCTCGGCGTTGGTGAGGTGCTCTCCGACCGCGGCGAGCACCTCGGCCTCGCGAGCAGAGACGGACGCCTCGGCCATCCCTTCCTGCTTCACGCGAGAGATTCTGCCCGGCCGCGCGAGGTGTGGATCAGCCCCGCTGCAAGGCGGTCATCATCGCCTCGACGGCGATCTCCGGCTTGACGTTCTGGTCGAGCGCGGTGCGGCACGCCAGCACGGCCTCCAGCCTGCGCAGCACCGACTCGGGTGACCACTGGCTTGCCGCCCGGCGGATCTCGGCGTCGCGGTCGGGGTTGGTCAAGGCGACCTGCGCGCCGCTACCGGCCACGAGCGTGTCGCGGAAGAAGCCGGCCAGGTCGATCAGCGCGCGATCGATCGCGTCGCGCTGGTTGCGGGTGTTGCGCGACTTCTGCTGACGCTCCAGATCCCGCTCGGCCGCCTTCGCCCCGCGCGCGGCGGCGGCGACCCCCTTGCCGACGCCGCCGGCGCCCATGGCGACGGCCAACTCCTCCCGCTCCGCGGCGTCCCGGGACTCGCTGAGCTCCGTGGCCTCGGCCTTGGCGTTGCGCACCAGATCGCCTGCGTGGGCGAACGCGTCGCCCAGCCCACGGATCCGCAGCGGCAGCGACAGCACCGTCTCGCGGTAGGTGCGCGCCTCGGCGTCGCGGGCGAGCCGCCGGGCCCGGCCGACGTGGCCACCCGCCACCGACGCGGCCCAGGTGGCGGTCTCCGGGTCGATCCCGTCGCGGCGCGCCAGCACGTCGGCGATGGCTTCGGGTGACGGGGTGTGCAGCGGCACCGGCCGGCAGCGCGAGCGGATGGTGATCGGCACGTCCTCCGGATGGTCGGACGGCGCGCACAGCAGGAAGATCGTCTGGTCGGGTGGCTCCTCGATGGACTTGAGGAGAGCGTTGGCCGCGTTCTCGGTGAGCCGGTCGGCGTCGGTGATGATCAGGATCTGGTAGCGCCCGCTGACGGGACGACGAGCGGCGGACTGCACGAGCTGCCGTACCGACCGCACCGAGATCGACAACCCCTCGGGGACGACCTCCCGCACGTCGGAATGGGTGCTCGCCATGACCGTGTGGCAGGACGGGCACTGGCCACACCCGTGGAACGGGCACTGCAGAGCGGCCGCGAAGGCCCGGGCCGCCACCGAACGTCCGGAGCCGGGCGGGCCGGTGAACAGCCACGCATGGGTCATCGCGGCAGGGTTCTCGGCGGCGGCGCTCAGCTCGGCGACGGCCGACGGCTGACCGACCACCTCGTCCCACACCGTCATGGCGTCCAGCTTATGGCGCGGTGGGAGCCGGGGCGGGAGTCTCCGCCACCGCGTCGTCGATGGTGGGGGCTGCGGGCCGCCGTGGCAGGAACGGCCGAATGCCACTGTGGACGCGATCGGCCACCTCGTCGGACGATCCGTCGGCGTCGACGACGACGTAGCGATGCGGCTCGGCGGCCGCCAGCCCGGTGAGCAGCCGCTGCACGCGCAGGTGCTCCTCACCGGAGATGCCGCGCACCGGCGAGTCAGGCTCGGTGGGGGCCCGGTCGAGCAGCACCGACACGTCGGCTCGGAGCCTGCCGGTGGCCCACGCGGCCAGGTTCTCCAGCTCGCCGGGGTCGAGCTCGGCCTCGGCCCGGTCGGCCGCCACGCCGAACTGCACGAGCGGACTCATCAGGAAGCGGTCGACGATCACGACGGCGCCGCTCTCCAGGGCCGGCCGGATGACCCGCTCGACCTGGTCGGCCCGCACGGCCGCGGCGGCGAGCGCCTTCGCCCGCACACCTGACAGCGCCGCCTCCCGGGTGGCGGCAGCCCAGCGCTCGCGGTCGCGCTCGCCGTCGTCGATCGCGACGACGACGTGCCCTTCCTGCCGCAGCCGCGCGGCCAGGCGTGCGGCCTGCTCGGTGGTGGCTTCCGCGGGAGCGCCCTCGACAGCGATCAGCATGCCGGACCCGGACCGGGGATGACCTCGGCGGAGAGCGGCGAGCAGATCGGGGAGCATGGGCTCGGTGCGCCGGTCGTCCATCTGCCGGTAGGCGAGCATCCCGACGCCCGCGGCCACGAGGCCTCCGGCCAGCATGACGATCCGGGTGCCGTCGATGAGAAAGGGATAGCCGAGCACCTCGACGCGCCGGGCGCTGACCAGGCCGACGAACAGCGGCACCACCGCCATCGACCCGAGCAGCGTCAGGCGGACGATCGACTGCACGAACGCCACGATCCGGCCGCGCACCTCGTCGGCCACCTGGGAGCCGATGATCGTGAGCCCGGTGAGGAACGCGATGCCGGCGAATCCACCGACGAGCATGACCGCCACGATCGCCACGAACAGGTGCGGGGCGAGGGCCACCAGCACGAGCGCCAGCCCGGCGGCCACGATCGCGGCCCCGAACAGCCGGTTGTGCGGCAGGCGGCGAGCCATCTGCGGCGCTGCGCCCATCCCGATCGCCAGCCCGATGAACACGGCGGCGAACAGCACGCCGTAGGCCGCGTTGCCGCCGCCGAGGCTCGCGGCGTAGAGCGTGGCCGAGCCGACCACGGTGCCACCGGCCGCGAACGCACCGACGATGCCGACGACCAGCCCCCGGATCATCGGCGTACGCACGACGAACGTGGCCCCGTCGCGCATCATGGCGAGCACGCCGGGCGCGACCTCCCGGCGGGAGGTGGCCCGGCCGGATATCTCGGGAATGCGGAACCAGACCGTGAGCGCGATGATCAGGTAGGCGACCCCGCTCAGGACCAGCGCCACGAACACCATCGAGAGCGCCGAGGTGCCCAGCACCCGGCCGATGCTCGAGAGCACGGAGAACAAGCCGGACGCCGTGATCACCGCGACGCCGTAGGTCATGACGAGAGCGAGCTGGTTGGCCGTTTCGACCTGGTCGGGGCGCCGGAGCAGGTTGGGGACCGAGGCGTCCTTCGAGGGAATCCAGAACAGCGCGCAGATCTCGATGAGGAACGTGGCGGCGAACAGCCACCACAGCGAGCCGATGAGGAAGATCGAGACGAAGAGCCCGAACCGGAGCAGGTCGCAGACGACCATGACGACGCGCCGGTCGAACTTGTCGGCGAGTGCGCCCGCCAGCGGCCCGAGCACCAGCGCCGGCAGCAGCTTCGTGGCCACCACGCCACCCAGGGCGAAGCTCTGCGCCTGGTAGCCGCTCGTGAGCTGGGTGGCCAGCGCGGACAGCGCCAGCAGGCTCAGCCAGTCGCACGTGGCCGCGACGGACGTGACCAGCCACAACCGGCGGAACGCTGGGATCGCCAGCACACTGCGCACACGGTGTGAGGTGGGCGGCGACAACGCCTGCATGGGTGCTTCTGGCGGAGCAGACTCGGGGGCGATCGCTCCTCACCTCCTCGCCGGGAGGCCGCCCACCGGGGCCGGCCTGGGCGGAACCGGGGACCGCCGTCGATCGCCCAGGGTAGCCCGGTTGACCGATGCGGCCCGCATCCGGGCACGCCACTCACAGCACCTTCTCAGCGCTCACGCAGGCGGTGCCGCTCGCAGCCCGGAGCTACGGATCGAGCAAGGACGAGATCAGCTGGACGATGATCAGCGCGAACACCAGAACGAAGAACCACGTGAACAGGCGCGTGCCGATCCGGCTCCGCAGGTGCCGGGAGAACCCCAGCACGGCCAACTCGTCGACGACGGGCGGGCGGGCCTCGGGCTTGTTCGTCCCGGCCGTCCCGGGTGGACGACCGGGCTGCGCTGGGCCACGCGGCGCGCCTGCGCCGTGCGGCGAGGCCGGAACGGCCCGACCGCCAGGGCTCGGAACGGACGAGCCTGTGCCGGGGCCGCGCGGGTGGACCTGCTCGTCACCTGCCTCCGCCGTCATGGTGGCGGATGTTAGGCCCGTGACCAGGAAATGACCTCGCGCCCGGCACGCCGCTGGCCGGCGACCACTCGGTCGGGCCAGCACGCCACCCGATCAGCCGCCGTCGCCGTCACCGCCGTCACCGTCGCCCCCGTCGTCACCGCCGTCGCCCCCCTCGTCGGCCGGTGGCTGGGCGCCGCCCTGAGGCTGTCCCGCCTGTGGCGGACCGCCCGGGGCGGCGGGCGGTGGCGGCACGGTTCCGCTGCTGACGCTCAGCACGATGGTCTCGCCGGGAAGGGCGGTGCCGCGCGGGCTCTGCCCGACCACCGTGCCGCGCGCCGCCGCGTTGTCGACCGTGCGCGTCGAGACGGTCCAGCCTGCCCGCTCCAGCGCGCCGCGAGCGTCGTTCTGGCTACGGCCCACGACGTCGGGGACGCGGGACTCCGCGCCACCCTCCAGGTACCGCTGCTCCACGGGTGGCAACGGGATCACGGGCTGGCCCTGGAGCAGGGGTGACATCGCACCGAACCACGTCTCGGCCGGGGTCTTGCCACCGAAGATGTTGCCGCTGCGGCAGGCGAACGGCGAACCCGCGCCGTCACAGAGCGGCCGGGGCGAGTTGGAGTTGTCGAACGTGATGACCGCGCCCGACATCTGCGGGACGACGCCGACGAACGCCGCCGACTTGTGCTGCTGCGTGGTGCCGGTCTTGCCCGCCATCGGGCGGTTCCACCCGACCTGACGCGCGGCGCCCGCCGACGTGCCGTTGAGGTCGTCGTGGCTCAGCGCGGTCATCATCGCGTTGGCCAGACCCGGGTCGACGACCTGCTGGCAGGGCGCCTCGGTGAGGGGCACGGGGTTGCCGGCCTGGTCGGTGATGGACTCGATCGGGCTGGGCGGGCACCACATGCCGCCGCTGGCGAGGGTGGCGCCCACATTGGACAGCTCCAGCACGCTCGTCGGGCTCACCCCGAGCGTGAACGACGCCTGCTTCTGCGCCTTGGTGACCTCGGCGATCGAGCGGTCGGTGGGACGTCCGGTGGACGGGTCGACGAACGGCGTGGTGGCCAGCGAGCGCATGCCCAGCCGCACCGCCATGTCGACGACGTCGGGCACCCCGGTGAACTCCTCCAGCTTGATGAACGCCGTGTTGGGGGAGAGAGCGAGGGCGTCGGTGAGCGACAGGCGCTCCGGGAGCCCGCTGCTCGCGTTCTGCACGGGGAGCGGGCGCCCGTTGCCGTCGACGTAGATCGGCGACGCGTACCCGCTCGGCGGCACGGCGAGCTGGTAGTTGATGCCCAGCCCCTTCTCCAGGGCCGTGGAAGCGGTGAAGATCTTGTAGGTCGACCCGGCACCGAGGTTGACCGGCTCGTAGGGCAGCCCGTAGCTCGTCTCCTCCGCCTCGGCGTCCAGGCCGAACGTGCGACTCGACGCCATGCCGAGCACGCGGTGCTTGTCCTGCCCCGGCTGCACCACCGACATGACGTTGGCGACGTTGGCCTGCTGTGGCGGAACCTCCGCGACGAGGGACGCCTTCACCTTCTCCAGCACATTGCGGTCGAGAGTGCTCTTGATCGTGTAGCCGCCGCGGTTGAGCTGTTCCTGGGAGAAGCCGGCCTCGGTGAGGTACTCGGCCACGTACTTGCAGAAGAACCCGGCGTCACCGGCCCCGATGCAGCCGTTGGGCTGGGTGATCAACGGAGTGACCACGCCGAGCGGCGCGGCGAGCGCTGCCTGCATCTGCGTCTGGTCGATCATCTGCTGGTCACGCATCTGCTGGATGACGATGTTGCGGCGTTCGAGCGCCGCCGCAGGCTTGCTGACCGGGTCGAACGCGGTGGTGCTGTTCACCATGCCCGCGAGCAGCGCCGCCTGCGGCACGGTGAGCTTGTCGGGAGTGGTGTCGAAATACGTGCGCGCGGCCGAGGCGATCCCCGAGGCTCCGTTGCCGAACGAGACGATGTTCAGGTAACGGGTGAGGATCTCCTCCTTGCTCAGCGCCCGCTCCATCTGCAGCGCGATCTGCGCTTCCTTGAGCTTGCGGGCCGGGGTCTGCTCCGTGGCCTTGAGCCGCTCGGTCTCGGTCTCGGCCTCGACGTAGAGCATGTAGTTCTTCACGTACTGCTGCGTGAGCGTGGACGCGCCCTGCACGACGTCGCCGGAGGCGGAGTTCGCGATGAGGGCGCGCATCGTGCCCTGCCAGTCCACGCCCTGGTGCTGGTAGAAGCGCCGGTCCTCGATCGCGACGATCGCCGCCTTCATGGCGGGCGAGATCTCCTCGGCCTTCACGGCTTGCCGGTTCTGGTTCTGCTCGAAGAACCGGGCGATGGGTACGCCCGCCGAGTCGGTGACCGTGGTGGTCTGCGGCAGGGGCTGGTCGACCAGGTCGGTGGAGACCGTGTTGACGCTGTCTCCCACGTCGCTCGACGTGACCCCGATCCCGGCGGCGAGTGGGAACGCCATGCCCGCCACGACCAGCCCCGCGAGCACGCAGAGTCCGAGCAACATGGCTGCGGGCCGCAGGAGCGGATGCCGGGGGCTCACGGGCAATGAGGGTACGCGGGAGAGTGTCGTCCTACCGTCAGGTCACCCTTCAGCTGATTTGAGTAGTTTTGCTCGGTTACCCGCGGAACCAGAGGCTTCCAGAATCCGTCTGTGCCGGTCGTGACGATCACGACTCCGGAAAGGGGATCAGGAGCCATGGCGGGTCGCTGGAACTGGCGGGTGGCAGCACGGTGCCGCACGGTCGACGCCGAGGGGTTGTTCGTGACCGGGGCCCGGCAGCGGGAGGCGCGGCAGTTCTGTCGCACCTGCCCGGTCCGCACCGAGTGCCTGGCGCATGCCCTCGACCAGCGCATCGAGTTCGGCGTGTGGGGCGGAATGACCGAACGCGAGAGGCGCGCGCTGCTCCGCGCCCGCCCCGGGGTGCGTTCGTGGGCGGATCTTCTCGCCGATGCCCGCACGGCCCACTACTCGTCCGTGGCGGAGGAACCGGTCGGCTCACGCGCCGTGGACGAGCGGGAGTTCGGGCAGCTGGAGGAGTCGGCCTGAGTGTCCTGCTACCGGGCCGAGCGCAGCCGTCGCGCAGAGGCGGCGGCTGCCGGCTCCCGGTCGCCCGCGGCAAGGAGTGCGCCGATCTCACGCAGCCCGTCGAGGTCGGACACGTCTCCCGCCACCACCGGCACCTTGGTGACGGCCACGGCCGGGTGGGCGCTCGTGAAGCGGGAGAGCAACCGGTCCTCCCGCTCGGCGAGGTCCACCCGGTCGGCGTGCAGCCTGAGCACCGCGGCAGCCAGCGGCGCGCCGCGCAGCCCCTCGGCCACGGCACGAGCCTTCGTCGCCGAGAGCTGCGCCAGCACCGGGTGGGTGCGGTTGAGCACCAGGCCGCCGAGCGGCATGTCGTCGGCGGAGAGCCGGTCCACGAAGTAGGCGGCCTCGCGCAATGCGTCGGGTTCCGGCGCGGCCACCACCAGGAACGCGGTGCCGGGCGAGCGCAGCAGCGCGTACGTGGCTGTGGCGCGCTCACGGAACCCGCCGAACATCGTGTCGAACGCCTGCACGAACGCCGAGGCGTCGGCCAGCAGCTGGCCGCCCAGGATCGTGGAGACCGCCTTGGCGAACAGTGTGAAGCCCGCGCCGACGATCTTGCGTAGGCCCCGGCCTCCCGCGCGGGCGGGGGCCGAGAGCAGCCGGATCATCCGGCCGTCGAGGAAGTTCGACATGCGCTGGGGCGCGTCCAGGAAGTCCAGCGCGGAGCGGGACGGCGGGGTGTCCACCACGATGAGGTCCCACTCACCGGTGGCCGCGAGCTGGCCCAGCTTCTCCATCGCCATGTACTCCTGCGTGCCGGAGAACGACGAGGAGATGGTCTGGTAGAAGGGATTTTCGATGATCGACTCTGCGCGTCCCGGCTCGGCGTGCGCGTAGACCATCTCGTCGAAGGTCCGGCGCATGTCCAGCATCATCGCGTGCAGCTCGCCCGGACCGTCCACACCGGCCACGCGGTGCGGCTCGTTGTCGAGGGCCTCCAGGCCGAGCGCCTGCGCCAGCCGGCGCGCCGGGTCGATCGTGAGCACCACCGTGCGCCTGCCGCGCTGCGCGGCCCGCAGCGCCAGCGCCGCCGACGTGGTGGTCTTGCCGACGCCGCCGGAGCCGCAGCAGACGATCACGCGGGTGTCGCGGTCGTCGAGCAGCGCGTCGACCTCCAGCGGATCAGGAACACGCGGGCTCATGAGGTGGCCCCGCTCAGCGCCGGCACCGACACGCCCTGCTCGACGAGCGTCTCCGCCAGCTCGTAGATCGAGCCGAGGTCGACGCCCTCCACGAGCTGCGGCAGCACGAGCCGCGGCAGCGGAGGCCCCTCGTCGAGTCGCGCGAGGGCGAGGCCCTCGGCGTGCACCCGTACCGCGTGGTCGACGGTCTCCGCGACCAGCCCGTCGATCACGTCCGCGGGAAGATCGAGCCCGGCCGTCGACAACCCGGCGCGGATGCGCTCGGCGTCGACACGCCCGTTGGCTGCGGCGGCGACCGAGCGGTCCGGCAGCCACTGCGGCCGTACCCGGTTGACGATCAACGCTCCCGTCGGGAAGCCGGCGACGGACAGTTCGTCGACGGTCTCGAGCGTCTCGGTCACCGGCAGGTCCTCCAGAAGCGTCACCAGGTGGACCGCGGTCAGGTCCGAGTGCAGCACCTTCACCACACCCGCGGCCTGGCTGTGGATCGGCCCACTCTTCGCGAGGTCGGCCATCGCCTTGGTGACGTCGAGGAAGCTCACCACCCGGCCCGTGGGCGGGGCGTCGAGCACCACCGCGTCGTACGCAGGCCTGCCATCGGGCCCTCGGCGGTTCACGCACTCCTTGGCCTTGCCGGTGAGCAGCACGTCGCGCAGGCCGGGCGCCAGCGTGGTGGCGAACTCGATGGCACCCATCCGGCGCAGCGTCCGCCCGGCCATTCCCAGCCGGTAGAACAGCTCGAAGTACTCCAGGAGCGCCGCCTCGGCGTCCACCGCGAGCGCCCTGACCTCCCCACCGCCGGGCGCCACCGCGATCTTGCGCTCCTCGTAGGGCAGCGGGGGCGTGTCGAACAGCTGGGCGATGCCTTGGCGCCCCTCCACCTCGATCAGCAGCGTGCGCCGGCCACCGCTCGCCAGCGCGAGCGCCAGCGCGGCTGCCACCGTGGTCTTGCCCGTGCCTCCCTTCCCGGAGACGACGTGCAGGCGGGCCGCCGACAGCGCGGCGGGCCAGTGGGAAGACGTCACGTCTGTCAGGTTACGGAGCCGGCGTCCGCCCGGCCGCTCGAACGGGATGAGGCGCTGGCTACAGTGACCATTCATGAGCAGCCCAGGGTCCTCGGTCACGACATGGGAATACCTCACCGCTCCGGTGCTGATCCACAGCACGCAGGCGATCCTCAACAACTTCGGCCGGGACGGCTGGGAGCTGGTCGCCGTCACCACCGGCGCGAGCCCCGAACAGCTCGTCGCCTGGTTCAAGCGACCGGTGAGGGGCTGACGGCATGGGGACCACCACCGATCGTCTGCGCGAGCTCGACATCGCGCTCCCGTCCGTCGCGGCTCCGGCCGGGTCCTACATCCCGGCACGCCGCACGGGCTCGCTGGTGTTCACCTCGGGCCAGGTGCCCTTCGTCGACGGCAAGCCCGCAGGCACGGGCAAGGTCGGTGCGGAGATCGACCCCGACGAGGCCTACCGCCTCGCCCGGATCTGCGCACTCAACGCCCTCGCGGCGGTGGACGCCCTGGTAGGGATCGACGCCGTCACCGGGGTGGTGAAGGTCGTCGGGTTCGTGGCCTCCGCTCCCGGGTTCACCGGGCAGCCCGGCGTCATCAACGGCGCGTCCGACGTGCTCGGCGAGATCTTCGGCGAGGCGGGCCGGCATGCACGGTCCGCCGTGGGCGTGGCCGAGCTGCCGCTGGGCGTTCCGGTCGAGGTGGAGCTGGTCGTCGAGGTGTCAGGGCCGTGAGCGCGGCCGACCAGGCGTGCCACGACCTCCTGGTCCGGCTGGCCGGAAGGCTGCCAGACGACTTGCTGTGGCGGATGCGCGACTGGCTCGCCGACAGCGGCCGGTCCGCACTGGCCGCCACCCTCCCGCGTGAGCTGCTGCGCCACCGGGTGGGCCTCACCGACGACGAGCGCGACATGCTCGCTGCCGCCGCCGGTGAGTGGGGGGCCTCGCGCCGTTTGCTCGACGCCGTGCTTCCCGCCCACACCCCCGACGATCTCCTCGTCGCCTTCGAGGCTCCGGACGGGCCGGACCAGGCCGCGCTGAGCGTGCTCGCCGTGGTCCGCGGCCACCCCGGCTGCGTGGAGCTGCGCCACGCGTGGCGCACCGGCGGTCGTGGCAGGCAGCGTGTCGTCATCGTGTCCGGCGGCGAACGGCCGTGGGTTCTCGCCGGAACCCTTCAGCGCGTACTGCGGGCACACGGCGACCGCACACCGTGTGTGGAGGTGCTCCCGCCGCACGGGGAGCCTCCGGCGTACCACCAGGCCGCCATCATTGGGTCGGCGTCGCTGTGGCACTGCCCGTCCGCGCTCGTGGGGGCGTGACCAACCGGCGCGTAACGGGCGGGGACTGACACTCGGCGGTGCCAGGGCGTCGCATGGCAGTCGGCTCGGACCGGCGTACGGGAGGGAGGCCGAGTGGAGCACGAGACGTCACCGGAGACGACGCACGACCTGCTGCTGTCGTTGGCCGGCCGGGTGGACGACGACCTGCTGGCCTGGGCGCGTGAGCTGGTCGCTGTGGGTGAGGACGCCCACGCCGTCGAGATCCTGACCGCGAGCCTGGTGGCCGCGGGCGCCGTTCTCCCCCAGCCGGTCCGCTCCGCACTCGTTGCTGCCGCCCGCTCCGCCCGCACCGACCTCGACCCCGACGCCACGCTTCCTCCCGCACGCCCCGAGGAGGGCTCGGACCACCGGTTCGAGCCTGGTCCGTCCGATGACGTCGTGGCCGCGGCCCTGCTGGCCGTGCCCGCCCGGCAGTTGCAGGGCTGCCGTGTACTCGTCGCCCGTCGCCTGACGCCCGCGGGTTCCGCTCCCGGTCCCCTGCCGCACCCGGTGGTGCTCGTGGAGGCGCAGCCCGGAGCGCGGGCCACCGACGTGCTGGCCTACCAGCTCGCCGTCATCCTCGATCGGGCAGGCGTTCCTGCCTCGGTGGAGGTCCTCATCGCGGGCGTGCCCCTGCTCGCCTACCACACCGCCGCCCTGCGCCGTGCCCGTCCGATCCGATGGGACGACGAGAACGAGCGCGCCGCGGAGCTTCCCGGTTGGCTCTCCGAGCGTTCGGCGCCGACCCCTGGTGCGCAAGCGTCCCCAGAAACGCGCCGGACCCGCCATCCGCTGGCACCCCCGAAGGCCGACGTCGCTGGCCTCCTGGGCACCCCGCCCCGAGCCGGCGTCTCCGACCCGCGGCCTGCCGCTCCTGCCGACCCACGCCAATCACCGCCTGCCGGCCCGCTTCCGCACCGCAGGCCCGCGGCGGCAGCTGAGTCGGGGTCGGAGTCCGGGTCGTCGGAGGCAGGCACCGATTCGCTGCCGGCCGTCCAGCCCCGTGGCACCGACGATCCCGCCGCGCGAGCCGGAGCCGTCGAGCCGGCGGCACGCCCTGCACCGGGCGAAGGCGCAGCGTGGCTGGGTGGCGCCGACACCAGAAAACGCCCCGCAGCCGGCCCGAAGACACCGCCCGCACCCGGCGAAGGCGCGGCGTGGCTCGGAGGCGCCGGCACCAAGGCACGCCCCGTAGTCGGCGAAATCGCGGCATGGCTGGGAGGCGCCGACACCGCGCGCCCCGCATCCCGCAAGCAGACAGCACGACCCGGCGCCGACGGGGGCGCTGGACGGGCAGGCGTCGGCGACGCCGGAGCACGCCGCGAGGCAGGCGATCCCGCGGGGCGGCCCGGTCCGGGCGACACCCCCGCTCGACCCGCCGCCGACGACACAGCAGCGCGGCTCGGAGCAGTGGACCCGGGGGTACGGCCCGCAGACCTTCCGCGGCGTGACGGCACCCGCGGCGGCCCGTCGTGGCTCGAAGCGCGTGAGCCCGAAACACGGCCAGGGGCAGGCGATACCGCAGCACAGCGGGGAACCAGCGACCACGTGACCGGCGCCGGAGCGCGGCCGGGCATCGGCGACCACACCGGACCCCGGGACAACGGCACCCCGCCCGGCAGCAACGGCATCGGTGACACCGCGGCACGGCTCGACGCCCGCAGCGACCAGGCCGCACAGCCCGCAGCCGCTGAGCGTCCGACCAGCACCTCTGACACCGCACCGCGCATGGACGCCCACGACCCCACCACGCGGCCGGGCACGGGCGACCCCGCAGGCGGCACCAGAGACGCCGCACCACGACCTGGCGCTCCCGGTCGCATGGCCGGTGCAGGAGACACCGCGGCACGACTCGAGGCCCTTCTGGAACGGTCGATTGCCGAGTCGCGGCCCGGTGGTCCCCGCAGGCAGACGCCACCACCCGGCGCCGACGACCGCTCCCGCCCCGGCGACACCGCAGCACGACCGGCCGCTCGCGACCACACGGCACAGCCACCGGCAGGCGATCGAGCCGCAGGCACCGGGGACGTCGAGACACGGCCCGGCGCTCGCGACCAGACGGCGCAGCCCGGAGTCGACGACCGCGCGGACGACTCCGCCGACACCGCAGCACGACCCGCCGCAGCAGGCGGCACGGGCGACCACGCGACATCGCCCGCACCCGACGACCAGCCAACCCGCGACCCCGCACCGGGTGGGAGCGACACCGAGGCGTGGCTCGGCACCCGCAGCAACACCGAGCAGCCCGCAGCGGACGACCGCGGAGGCGACGCAGGCGACTCGGGGGACGACGCAGCACGGCTCGGAGAGCGTCCGACCGACTCCGGTGACACGGCAGCACGACCCGGGGCCGAGCACACCGGAGCGCGCCCGGGACCGGGCGACACCGGGGCACGGCGACCGGCGGAGCAGAACCCCCTGTTCAGCGACCCGCAGAAGGACCTTCCGCCGTCCGACCCGCTGCCCGTCCGGGGAGACCGGCCGCCACGGCCTTCGCCTGCACCACAACCCCCGCGTCCCACCGTCGCCCCGATCAACCGCCCTCCCGCACCGGCGGCGGGCCCGTTGCCCCGCCGCGGCGAGAGCGTCCCGCCGCCCGCCGGCACGCAGGGCCCTGTCAACGGACAAGCGGGTGGACCGCCCGTGGAGGAGCAGAGCACCGAGCTGCCGCAGCGCGTCGCCAAGGCAGCGGAACCGCCCCGCCCATCGCCTCAGGACCCGCGCGATGACGACATCTTCGGCTCGCTCGGTCAGACACCGGCCTTCGACGCGCTGAACGATCCGCTGAGCGGGCCGCTTCGCGAGCCGCTGCTGGAGCCCCTGCTCGACCCCACGATCAGTGAGGACAAGTCGCTCGGTGCCACGGCCCCGACGCCGACGCCGGGCGACGACGACCGCGAGCCGGCCCGCGGAGACGACGAGTGGTCCTCCGAGTGGCTGTCGGGATCGTGGGCTATGGCGCCATCGGCACTGGCCGACAGGCCGCCGCGACGCCCCGACGAGCCGGAGTCGGCTTCCGACGAGGCCCCCGAACGGCGCGTCGACCCCCCTCGGCCGGGCCAACCAGCCGCCCGTTTCGACGACGAGCTGCCATCGCGCGAGCCCAGGCCCGCGCCCCGGCGTCCCGCCCGGCACCGGTACGCCGACGAACAGATCGGTGAGGGCAACGGCGTCGCCGAGCCGCCGGCCGAGCCGCGCCCGGAGCCGGAACCCGCACCCCGCCCGGAGCCGCCTGCTGCGGCCGCTCCGGCGCCCGCGCCGCGGCCCGACGCAGCCGGGGCCGACCTCGGGTTGCGGCCGGAGTCGCTGGCGCGGCTCAGCGACTCCGATCGCGAACTGCTCGCCCGGCTCCAGGCCGAGCTCCAGGGCGGTACCCGGCCACGGGTCATCCGGCGGGCCGGAATCGCCAACGTATCGGGGCCGAGCGGGTCGAACGGCAACGGCTCCGGCAGCAATGGCAACCCCCGGAGGGATCCGCCCGACATGGCCGGCTGACGCCGCCCGTCACCCAGCGGTGGCGCGCACCTGTTCGATGAGCTCCTGCAAACGCAGGCCCCGCTCGACGCCCAGTGCCGGGGTCGGCCCTGTTCCGGCGACCGCGGCCACGAGTTCGTCGAGCAGCGCCGCGTAGCAGGTGGACGCGTCGGCGGTGCGGCCGGCGAGCCGGTGGGGCGTGCCCGGACCGAACACCGCGAACTCGGTCTCCGTCGGATCGATGGGCAGCCGCATCGACATCGTCACGGTGCTGCGCGCCCCGCCCTCGTGCACGAGGCCGTACCGCCACAGGTCGGGCTCGTCGTGGTGCGCCCAGCCGACGGAAGCGACCGGGCCTACGGCAGCTTCGAGGAGGTCGATCACGTGTGGGCTCAGGTCGAGGAGAGCGCCGTGCTCGATGCGCCAGGACGATGCGGAGTACGGGCCACCGAGCAGCGCTCCCGAGAGCCAGCGCGCCGAGGCCACCGTGTCCGGGCCTGCCGGGGCCGACGGCAGGCCCGCGAGCCACTCGCGCACCGCGGGAGAGTGCCGCAGCGTCAGCACCATCGAGGAGTGGACACCCGCTCGCTGCACGGCGGTCACCACCGCTCGCGCATCCTCGACCGACCCGGCGAGCGGCTTCTCGCAGATCAGGTGCCTGCCCGCTGCGGCGGCCCGCACGGCCAGCGGGCCCTGCACCTGCGGCGGAACGGCGAAGGCCACCACGTCGACGTCGTCGAGGAGGTCGTCGAGCCGGTCGCACGCGCGGCCCCCGAACTCGGCGGCGAGCTCGCCTGCCACCTCCGGCCTGCGAGTCCAGACCGCCGTGATCTCCGTGGCGGGGTGTGCCGCGAGTCCGGGCCCGTGCACGTTGCGGGCCCACGGGCCACCGCCGACAAGACCCACTCGCAGCTGATCCACACCACACATCCTGCCCGGACGCGGGTTACTGTCCGTTCATGCCCTCCGAGCCCGTCGTCCCGAGGCCTGCGGCAACCGTGCTGCTCGTGCGAGACGCCCCCGCCGCTCCGCCCGGGCGCACCCCGCTACAGGTCTTCCTGCAACGACGGGTGCCCGAGATGGCCTTCGCCAGCAGCATGACGGTCTTCCCCGGCGGAGGCGTCGCTGCAGCGGACCGCGCGGCGCTGCCGTCCTGGGCCGGACCGGATCCGAGCTGGTGGGCCGAGCGGCTCGGCTGTGACGCCGACCTTGCAGGGGCTTTCGTGCAGGCCGCGGTGCGGGAGACCTTCGAGGAGTGCGGTGTGCTGCTGGCCGCGCCCGAGCTACCCGCGGACGTGGAGCGCTACCGGGCCGACCTGGTCGCCCGGCAGCGGACGCTCGCCGAGATGCTCACCGAGACCGGGCTCGTGCTGCGCGCCGACCTGCTCCGTCCGTGGGCGCGCTGGGTCACGCCTCCCGCGGTGCCACGCCGGTACGACACGGTGTTCTTCGTGGCGCTCGTCCCGGAGGGCCAGGAGGCCGACGCCCACACCACCGAGGCCGTCGAGGCCACGTGGTGGCACCCGTCCGAGGCGCTGGAGCACTGGCAGCGCGGGGAGATCGAGCTGATGGCCCCCACGGTCCGCACGCTGCAGGAGATCGCCGAGCACCCCGACAGTGCATCGGTCCTCGCGGCCGCCGACGACCGCGTGGTACAGCCGGTGACGCCGGTGGTGCGCCGCGATGGCGAGAAGGTCGTCGTCGTACTCCCGGGCGATCCCGACTTCGCGATCGACATCGAACGCATCGCTCCCGGAGGGAGCGCATGAGCCACCCCGCGTACGGCGAGCTGCGACCCGTCACCGCGCTGGCGTCGGTGCTGCTGGCGGAGAACCCGTCGCCGATGACGTTGGAGGGCACGAACACGTGGGTGCTGCGGGCTCCTGACGTGGAGGAGTGCCTGGTCGTCGACCCCGGCGAGGAAGACGAGGAGCATCTGCGCCGGGTCGCCGCGCACGGTCCGGTGGCACTGGTCCTGCTCACCCATCGCCACCCCGACCATGCCGCAGGAGCACGGCGCTTCGCCGAGCTCACCGGAGCGCCGGTACGGGCCCTCGACCCCTCGCTCGTGCTGGGGTCGGAGGCGCTCGGGGACGGCGACGTGGTGACCGGCGCCGGAGTCGAGCTGCGCGTGGTCGGCACACCGGGCCACACGTCGGACTCCCTGTCATTCCTGCTCGACGGTCCCTCCGCGGGGCCCGCCGTGCTCACGGGCGACACGATCCTGGGCCGTGGCACCACGGTGATCGCGCACCCCGACGGGGCACTGGGCCCGTACCTGGATTCGCTGCGGCTGCTGAGCGAGCTGCCTGCAGGCACCACGGTGCTGCCCGGCCACGGGCCCGAGCTTCCGGATGCCCCGGCGGCGGCCACGGCCTACCTGGCCCACCGCGAGCAGCGGCTCGACCAGGTCCGCACCGCGCTCGGGAAGCTCGGCCAGGGTGCGTCGGCACGGCAGGTGGTGGAGGTGGTCTACACCGACGTCGACCGGACGCTCTGGCCGGCCGCCGAGCTGTCGGTGCAGGCGCAGCTGGACTACCTGCGCGCGGAGCGCTGAGGGCGCCGTCAGGAGGCCACGGGGACCGCAGCGGGCGTGGTGGCGAGCGTGCCCCGGCGCAGCCACAGCACCACAGCCAGCACCACGCCTGCCACACCACCGGCCAGGAACGCCGCCGGAGGGCCCGCCTCCTCCACGACGACCCCTGCCACCGACTGCCCGGCCGCGATCCCGATCGTGGCAGCGGTGATCACCCAGCCGAAGGCCTCAGTCGCCGTCTCGGCCGGGGCCGCGATGTCCACGGCCATCGAGTGGGCGGTGACCTGCGGGGTGATCACCGCTCCGGCCAGGAGCATCGCCACGACGAGCACGGCCAGCGACCCCGACGGCCCGGTCAGCGCCATGGCGGCGACGAACACCGCGAACACGCCGAGCAGCACCGGCATCCGCAGGTGCAACGGGCGCGGCCACGGCCGGAGCCCGTAGAGCACGCCGGCGAGCACCGACATGACCGACCACGCCGACAGCAGCACGCCGCCCATCGCTGCCGAGCCGGCCGCGGCCGTCACCGCGGGCACGCCGACCTCGACCGTGCCGACGACGAGCCCGAACCCGAGCGACGCGATCGCCACCGTGCGCATTCCGGGCTCCGCCAGCACGCCGAGCAGCCCTGGCGACGTGGGTCCGACAGCGGGTGAGCCGCCGTGCGCCGTTCTGGCCGACCGGGCCCGGACGGCGGGGGTGAGTGCGAAGCCGACGGCGCCCACCACCATGGCCGCTGCCGCCACCGCCAAGCCGGTCCCGGGCCATGGTGCGGCCACGAGGAACGCGGCGATCGCCGGACCGAGGATGAAGAAGACCTCGAGGCTGATCGCCTCGTACCCGTAAGCGGTGGAGCGCAGGGGCCCGGGCGGCACGAGATCGGCCCACAGGGCCCTGGAGGCTCCGGGTAGGGCGGGCTGCACGAGCCCGGCAACCACCGCGAGCGCCACGAGCACCGGCAGTGGCTGATCGGCCTCGACCGCGGCAGCGAGAGCGGCGACCGCCAGCCCGAACAGCATCGCCGCCAGGATCAACGGCCTCGTCGCCCCGCGCCGGTCCATGAATCGGCCTTGCAGGACAGCGCCCGTCCCCTCCCCGACCAGCACGCCCGCCGAGACGAGTCCGGCAGCCGCGAACGAGCCGGTTGCGCGCTGCACAAAGAGCAGCGTGGCCAGGCCGATCATCGCGATCGGCAGACGGCCGACCACGGAGGCGAGCACGGGGCCCGGGGCGCCGGGTGACGTCAGGACGACGCGGTAGTCGGAGAGCGATGCGGACGAGGCGGACACACCAGAAGCGTGACACATTCTGGTACGTGCGTACCAGTCTTTACCGCAAGGCCGATTGGCGACTTACCGTGCGTCAGGTCCCGGGCAGGTCGAGCAGAGCCGACGGAGGTCGGTGCGCTACCTGGCCCGACGAGCGAGCCGCTCGGGCTCGAGAATCAGCACGCTCTTGCCCTCGAGCCGCAGCCAGCCCCGGTGGGCGAAGTCGGCCAGCGCCTTGTTCACCGTCTCGCGGCTCGCACCGACGAGCTGCGCGATCTCTTCCTGGGTGAGGTCGTGGGTGACCCGCAACAGGCCCGACTCCTGCGACCCGAACTGCCGCGCCAGCTGCAGCAACGACTTCGCCACCCGGCCAGGCACGTCCGTGAAGATCAGGTCGGCGAGCATGTTGTTGGTGCGCCGCAACCGACGGGCGAGCACCCGGAGCAGCTGCTCGGCGATCTCGGGTCGCTTCCCGATCCACTCCCGCAACGCCGCGCGGTCCATCGTGTACGTCCGAACCTCGGTGACCGCGGTGGCCGACGACGTGCGCGGCCCCGGGTCGAAGATCGAGAGCTCGCCGAACATGTCGGACGGCCCGGCCACCATCAACAGGTTCTCGCGCCCGTCCGGCGACTTCCGTCCGATCTTCACTTTGCCGCTACCGACGATGTAAAGCCGATCTCCCGGCTCACCTTCCGCGAAGATGACATGCCCACGCGGAAACTCCGCCGGCTCCAGCGCTTGAGCCAGAGCGTCAGCCGCGTGGGGCTCCACTCCCTGGAAGATCCCCGCGCGGATCAGAACCTCGTCCACTGCACCGCCCCTCGTTCCGGCCGCTCAGCCGCGGCGGACCACTGGCGGGCCAGTCTAGGGGGTGTGCGTTTGGTGCGTGCCGCCGCGACCGCTCTCCAGTGGCCACCATGGGGCGTTTTCGTCACGTATAAGCCCAGTTCAGTGCGGTTCGACCGGTCTTGAGGGCTCCACCGGAGCCCGGTCATGCCGCCTTGCTGCGCTTGGGTGGGCGGGGCCCCCGGCCGCGACGGTTGCGTAGCCGGAACAGCTCGAGCGCGCGGCCCGTGCCCTGCCTGAAAAGGGCCCGAACCTCGTCCGGGCGCGGTCGTTCGAGGAGCTCTTCGAGCTCCTCCGGGCGCAGAGTGGCCTCACGCAGCTTCGACTCCACGCGCTCCATCCCGAGCGCGAAGAACATCACCAGCAGCGGCACGAGGACTGACAACCAGGCAGTCATGACGACGCTGATGTTCCCGCACGAGGGATGGCGACCGTCGGGCAGGGGGTGAGCACGTCGGCGTGTCGATATCGTCTCGTAACATTTGCCGGTCACGGTCCGTGATGACCGCTGACCAACCGGCACCTTCGCCTCTTGTCGGGGTGGCGCCGTACGCTCGAAGCGTGACCACCGCTGCGCGGAACGCTGCGCGCCTTGCCAAACGGGTGGCCGATGGTGAGCCGCCTCTAGGCCGGGCCCGGCGGGTCGGCCGGATGCTTCGCACCCTCGCCGCCACCCATCCCGACGCGCATTGCGAGCTCGACTTCACCACGCCGCTGGAACTGGCCGTCGCCACGATTCTGTCCGCGCAGAGCACAGACAAGCTCGTCAACTCGGTCACGCCCGCCTTGTTCAGGCGGTACACCACGGCGATCGACTACGCCAAGGCCGACCGCACCGAGCTCGAAGAGATGATCCACAGCACCGGCTTCTTCCGGAACAAGGCCAACTCCCTCATCGGGCTCGGTGCCGCCCTCGTCGAGAAGCACGACGGCGTACTGCCGAACACCCTCCCCGAGCTGGTCGCCCTCCCGGGGATCGGCCGCAAGACGGCCAACGTGATCCTGGGCAACGCCTTCGACGTACCGGGCATCACCGTCGACACCCACTTCGGCCGGCTCGTCCGGCGCTGGGGCTGGACGCAGGAGGAGGATCCGGTCAAGGTCGAGCACGCCGTCGGCGCCCTCGTGCCCAAGCGCGACTGGACGATCGTCTCCCACCGCGTGATCTTCCACGGCCGCCGCGTCTGCCACGCGCGTAAGCCCGCGTGCGGCGCCTGCACACTGGCCGACGACTGCCCCGCCTACGGCGCGGGCCCCACCGATCCCATCAAGGCCGCCGCACTCCTCAAGGGACCGTCGCGGCCGCACCTGCTCGCCATGGCCGGCATCCCCGACGACGAGGCACCCGCACCAACGCCCGGCGGCGAGGACCAGGACGCGCCGTGACTTCGCTCGTCCGGGGCCGGCCCCACCGTTGCGGCCGGGAGGCGCAGCGGTGAGCCGTGAGCAGCTCAAGGTCCGGCGATCGGAGCTGGTCACCACCCTGGTCGTCGTTCTGCTCGCCGCGGGAGCCGTGTTCGCGCTGTGGCCGCGCAGCGCATCCGAGCCCTCCACCGCCCGCGAGGCGCCCACCGCACCACAGCCGGTCTCCGTACCCGACTCAGAGCTCGCTCCGCTGCGTGCCGCCGCACGCATCGAGCCGTGCCCCTCGGGCAGCGGCGCTCCGGCCGCCGGGCCGCTGGCCGGTGTCACCGTCCCCTGCCTCGGCGCGCCCGGCCACGTCGACGTCGGCGCCGCGCTCGCCGGGCGTCCGGCTCTCATCAACGTCTGGGCGTCCTGGTGCGGGCCGTGCCGCGCCGAGCTCCCGGCCCTCGCCGAGTACGCGGCCCGGCCGGGTGCCGTCCCCGTGCTGGGCATCGACGAGCGTGACGACCCGCGGGCCGCGCTGGCGCTCCTGCGCGACACCGAGGTCACGCTGCCCTCGGTCACCGACCCGGACGGCGCGCTTCGGGGCGCCCTCGGCATCCCGCCCGCGCTGCCCGTTTCCTACGTCGTGCGCGCCGACGGCAGCGTCGTCAGGGTCGATCCACCCATCCCCTTCCGCAGCGCCGACGAGGTCGCGGCCGCTGTGGACCGGCTGTCGAAGGGATCGTCGTGACGCGGCTGCAGCCGGAGCGCGCACCGGAATGGCTCTCACCTCTGCTCCGCCGGATCGGCGAAGCCGACGCGGAGACGCTGAGCCACCACCGCATCCGGCCCCGCGCCGATGCCCGCCGGGCCGCCGTGCTGGTGCTGTTCGGTGAGGACCAGGTGCACGGTCCCGACGTGCTGCTCGTCGAGCGGGCCAGCTCTCTGCGCACCCACGCCGGTCAGGTGGCCTTCCCTGGCGGCAGCGCCGACCCGCACGACCGCGACGAGGTCGCCACGGCGTTGCGGGAGGCCGAGGAGGAGACCGGCGTGGAACCCGAAGGGGTCGTTCCGCTGGCCGTGCTCCCCGAACTGTTCATCCCGCCATCGGGTTTCGTCGTCACCCCGGTGCTCGCGCACTGGGAACGCCCTGTCGCCGTGCACGCGGTCGACGCGGCGGAGACCGCAGCCGTGGTGCGCGTGCCGCTCGTCGATCTGGCCGAGCCCGCCAACAGAATCACGGTGCGTAATCCCTCTGGTACCAGCAGCCCCGCCTTCGTCGTAGCGGGGTTGTTGGTGTGGGGGTTCACGGGGGGCTTATTGTCCGCCCTGTTGGATCTGGGGGGTTGGGCGCGCCCTTGGGACACCACACGGGTGGACGATTTAGGCGCAGCGTGGTCGGCGGCACGGGCCGGTCGGCAGGAGGTCGCAGGATCATGAGCGCGGGGCCCCGGGGGGCTGGCCTGGACGCGCGGAGCGAGGCGGCGCGATGAGCGAGCGTGCGAGCGAACCAACAACACAGCGCCCCAACGCAGCGTCGACCCAGCACAGCGGCGTCATGCCCGTGAGCGAGCGCGCGAGCGCACCACCAACACAGCGCCCCAACGCAGCGCCAACCCAGCACAGCGGCGTCATGCCCGTGAGCGAGCGCGCGAGCGCACCATCGATAGAGCGCCCCAGCGAAGCGCCGACCGAGCGCAGCGAGGTCATGCGATGAGTTGGGTTGACGCGGTCGTTCTGGCGCTGGCGCTGATCGCGGCCGTCTCCGGCTGGCGCCACGGCATGGCGGTGGCGCTGCTGTCGTTCGTCGGGGTGCTCACGGGGGCGGTGCTCGGGGTCCGGCTGGCGCCCTTGCTGGCCGCGGGCGTGGAGGCGCCCACCACGCGAGTCATCGTCAGTGTTGTCGTGGTGGTGCTGCTGGTGGCCCTCGGCGAGACCACCGGTGTCTTCTTCGGGCGCCGGATCCGCGACCGGATCACCGGCCATCGCTCGTTGCAGGTCGACTCCACGCTGGGCTCTGTGCTGCAGGCCGTCACCGTGGTGATCGCGGCCTGGCTGGTCGCGCTGCCGCTGGCCTCGGCCAGCTTCCCCGGCCTCGCCTCGGGCGTCCGTGGCTCGGAGGTGCTCCGTGCCGTCGATTCGGTGATGCCGGCAGGGGCCAAGGCGCTGCCCGCGGAGCTGCGGCAACTGCTCAACAACTCCGGCTTCCCCGACGTGCTCAGCCCGTTCGCGGAGACACCGATCACGGAGGTCGGCCCGCCCGATCCGGCGCTCGCCCAGAGCCCGGTGATCGAGAACCTGAGCAGCAGCGTCCTCAAGATTCGTGGCCGCGCCCCGTCGTGCGCCCGCCAGCTCGAGGGCACGGGGTTCGTGATCGGACCTCAGCTCGTGCTCACGAACGCCCACGTCGTCGCGGGCACGTCCGAGACCGGCGTCGAGGTGGTGAACAGGCGCGGCCGCACGGTCGAGCTGAGCGCCGAGGTGGTGTCTTACGATCCGCGCGTCGACCTCGCGGTGCTGCGGGTGCCCGACCTGGCCGCGAAGCCGCTGACGTTCGACCCACAGCCGGCCAAGCCGGGCGACGACGCCGTGGTGCTCGGCTACCCGCTGGACGGGCCCTTCACCGCCACCCCGGCGAAGATCCGGTCGATGATCAACCTGAAGGGCCCCGACATCTACGACGACGGCGAGGTCACCCGCGAGGTGTACACGGTGCGGGCCGTGGTCCGCTCGGGCAACTCCGGCGGCCCGCTCGTGGCACCCGACGGCACCGTGATCGGTGTGGTCTTCGGCGCCGCCCTCGACGACCAGGAGACCGGGTTCGTCCTGACCGTCGACCAGGTGTCGCGCGTCGTGCAGGCCGCATCCGGACTGCGCAGCGAAGTGAACACGGGCAACTGCGCGGCCTGAGCCGCGTCGCTGCTGCGGGAAGCGCGCACGAAGACCCAGCGAGGTTTATGCTGTGGGTCACAGGCGATGGGGCTCGCCGTTGACCGCCCACCACGGGCTGATAGCTCCTACCAACAGGGTTCGACTCTGGAGGTAGGACATGACAGCAAAAGTTCCCCACTTCCCCGCCCCGCAGCACCAGGGCTTGCCGTCGTCCTTCGTCGCCGCATCACAGCGCGGGTGCACGCACCGCTGTCCGGAACACCGCCACCCCGCCGGAAGAGCCGCACTACAACGATCCGAGTCGCACACCCAACACACGTGGTGGTGCACGACAACTGGAGCGCGGACATGACCGCATTGCTCGAACAACCCGAGAGAGTGTCCGCCACACCGAGCAAGAACCCGGCCAACACCCTCATCGTCGGACACTGCCGCGACACCGCGAGCGACCACGCCCTCGCCGTCGCCGCAGAACTCGGACGCCGGCTCGGCGCTCAACTACACGTCGTCCACGCCGTGGTCCTCGACGACTACCCCATCGACCCCGATGCCGCCGACTGGGAGGAGCAAGGCGAGCAAACCCTCGTCGAAGAGCGTCACCAGGTCGAAGCCGCCCTCACCCGGAGCGGCCTCGCATGGACCTACCAATCCTGCCGAGGCAACCCGGTCAGGGCGCTCGCCGCGGCGGCCGACGAGCACAACGCACTCATGATCGTCGTCGGCACCCGCGGCGAAGGACTCCGAGCCACCCTCGCCCGCCTCGTCCAACCCTCGGTCTCACACGCCCTGATCGAGCGCCAGCACCGTCCGGTTCTCGTCGTCCCGCCCGGACAGTTCACCTGACACGGCCACATCAACAAGCCGGACCCCGGGCGGCATCTCCTGAACCGCGCGCCCGCCCGGGGACCTATGCCTCGGGACCGAGAGCGGGCTGGTGCGACGTCGTCGCGGTCCGACACTCACTCGGGAGCCGAAACCCCGAGCCCCGGAACCCCAGCTGCTCCCCGCACGAACGGCTCGTTCGCCCAGACCTGTCGCGCGAACGCGCCGCTCGTCCGCCGACCGGTCGGCAGCCCGCTGACCAGCACCGATAGGGCTGCTCAGACGTCGCGTGTGATCGTCTGGTCGCGGCCGGGGCCGACGCCGATCGCGCTGACAGGCGCGCCCGTGAGCTCCTCGATGCGGTGCACGTAGTCGCGCGCCGCGGCCGGGAGGTCGTCGAATGTGCGGCACCCCGAGAGGTCCTCGAACCAGCCCGGAAGCTCCTCGTAGACGGGCACGGCGTGGTGCACGTCGGTCTGGGTCATCGGCATCTCGTCGATCCGCTTCCCGTCGACCTCGTAGCCCACGCAGATCGGCACCTTCTCCAGCCCGGAGAGCACGTCGAGCTTGGTGAGGAAGAAGTCGGTGATCCCGTTGACCCGTGCTGCGTAGCGGCCGATCACGGCGTCGAACCAGCCGCAGCGGCGCGGCCGCCCGGTGGTGACGCCCACCTCGCCGCCCGCCTTGCGCAGCTGCTCACCCATGGCGTCGAGCAACTCGGTGGGGAACGGACCGGAGCCGACACGCGTGGTGTAGGCCTTGAGGATCCCGATGACCCGGGTGATGCGGTTGGGGCCGATGCCCGAGCCCACTGCCGCACCACCGGCGGTGGGGTTCGAGCTGGTGACGAAGGGGTAGGTGCCGTGGTCGACGTCGAGCAGGGTGCCCTGCGAACCCTCCAGCAGGATCGTCTCGTCGGCCTCGAGTGCCTGGTTGAGCAGCAGGCGGGTGTCGGCGATCCGGTCGGCGAACCGGCGGCCGTGCGCGAGCACCGTGTCCACCACCTCGTCGACGTCGAGCGCACGGCGGTTGTAGACCTTCACCAGCACCTGGTTCTTGAACTCCAGGGCCGCCTCCACCTTCTGGTGCAGGATCTTCTCGTCGAGGACGTCGGCCACTCGCACGCCCACACGAGCGACCTTGTCCTGGTAGGCGGGCCCGATGCCCCGGCCCGTGGTGCCGATCTTGGCCTTGCCCAGGAACCGCTCGGTGACTTTGTCGATGGCCACGTGGTACGGCATGATCAAATGCGCATCCGCGCTGATCAGCAGGTTGCTGGTGTCCACACCGCGGGCCTCGAGGCCGGAGAGCTCGTCGAGCAGCACACCTGGGTCCACCACCACGCCGTTGCCGATCACGTTGCGCAGGCCTGGCGTGAGGATCCCGGATGGGATGAGGTGCAGGGCGAAGTCCTGTCCGTCGGGCAGCACTACTGTATGGCCGGCGTTGTTGCCGCCCTGATAGCGCACCACCCACTGCACCTGCCCCCCGAGGAGGTCGGTGGCCTTGCCTTTGCCTTCGTCGCCCCACTGGGCGCCGATCAGCACGATCGCCGGCATGTGAAAACTCCAGTCCTATGCCCATCACCGCGGCGGGGAGGGTAACCGATCCCGTGAGCACGATCGATTCCACAGTGGTGCTGCTGACCTGCTCGGATGACGGGCAGGCACGTCCGCTTGGTGTCAACAGTAGTGGTCTGGTGGCCGGGGTGCCCGAAGTCGCCCTGCCCACGAGACCGGACAGAACCGCTGTCGACCCTGTGCTCGCCGAACACGAGCCGCAGCGAGTGGTCGTGGCGGGCACCGATGCCGATCTCGCGGCCGTGCTGACACGGCTGCTGCGCACCGACCGGCTGGGTGTCGAGGTCGCCTACCTGCCCTCCGCCCGGTCGGCGGCGACCGCCACGTGGGGCCTCCCGACCGGGGAGAACGCACTGCGCCTCGCGCTCACCGGTGCGGCGTCACCCGTCCCCCTGGTCCGTGACGACGCCGGTGGGGTGCTCGTCGGGCGTGCGGAAATTCACGACCTCGCAGGCGAGTGCTACTGCGACTCGGTTCTGGTGCTCCGCGGCAGGACGCGGCGGCTGGTGGTCACGCCGGGCCCGGCCGGCATCGCCGTGCGCGCCGGATGGACCGGACGGACCCCGGACGGGCGCGAGCGCGCGGTGGCGCCGAGGGCGCCGCACGGCCGGGGCTCGGCGCTGGGCCGAGCGGTGCAGGTGGGTTGCGAGCCCGCCACCGTCATCAACGACGGAGTGGCCCATCCGCGCCAGGTGCCACGCTGGACCTGGTACCGCCACACGCAGGACTGGTTGCTCGTGCGCCCCTGACGGGTGACGGCGGGGAAGTCACGAAACATCGCTGATCCATCCCGTTAACAATCCCGGTCAAAACTGGCTGAATGCACCTGTCTCCCCAGGAGCGCGACAAGCTGCTCGTCCACGTCGCAGCGGACGTCGCGCGCTCCCGCCGTGCCCGTGGCCTGCGGATGAACTACCCCGAAGCAGTCGCGTTGATCACCGATCACGTCCTGGAGGGCGCGCGGGACGGCCGCAGTGTCAGTGAGCTGATGTCGAGCGGCCGCAAGGTCCTCACCCGTGACGAGGTGCTGGACGGGGTGGGACAGATGCTGGATCGGGTGCAGGTCGAGGCCACGTTCCCCGACGGCACGAAGCTCGTCACCGTCCACGACCCGATCGCCTGACGTGGCGGGCGGAGGCGCGTCGGCCGATCCCGGCGAGATCATTCTGGGCGAAGGGGACATTCCGCTGAATCCGGGGCGGGGTCGGATCACCCTGGTGGTGACGAACGCGGCAGATCGACCGGTACAGGTCGGCTCACACTTTCATTTCGCAGCCGCCAACCTCGGGTTGGAATTCGACCGGGCCGCGGCATGGGGCCGGCACCTGGACATTCCGGCCGGCACCGCCGTCCGTTTCGAGCCGGGGGTGGAGCGGGAGGTGACGCTGGTGCCGCTGGCCGGCGCGCGGGTCGTCCACGGCCTGCGCGTCGAGTTCGCCGGCGCACTGGACGAACGCAGCCACGAACCCGGCCCGCTCGCCTACGGGAGTGACGCATGACCGAGCCGGTGTCCGCGATCGAGCGCTCCCGCTACGTCGACCTGTTCGGCCCCACCGTGGGCGATCGGATCCGGCTGGCCGACACCAACCTGCTGATCGAGGTCACCGACGACCTCAGCCGCGGCCCGGCCTCGGGCGACGAGGTGGTCTTCGGCGGCGGCAAGATGATCCGCGAGTCGATGGGCCAGTCGCAGCGCACCAGCGCCGAAGGCGCGCCGGACGTCGTCATCACCGGCGTCGTGGTGCTGGACCACTGGGGCGTGGTGAAGGCCGATGTCGGCATCCGCGACGGGCGGATCGCCGGGATCGGCAAGGCAGGCAACCCCGACACGATGGACGGTGTCGACGACGCGCTGGTGATCGGACCGTCCACCGAGGTGATCGCGGGCAACGGCATGATCCTCACCGCCGGTGGGATCGACCCGCACGTCCACTTCGTCTGCCCGCAGTTGGTCGACACCGCGCTCTCCACCGGGCTCACCACGCTCGCGGGGGGCGGCACGGGGCCAGCCGAGGGCACCAAGGCGACCACCGTGACGCCCGGCCCGCATTCGATCGGGCGGATGCTGCAGGCGATGGACCACCTGCCGATCAACGTGCTGCTGATGGGTAAGGGCAACACCACCAGCACGGATGCGCTGTGGGAGCAGCTACGCGCGGGGGCCGGCGGGTTCAAGCTGCACGAGGACTGGGGCACCACCCCCGCCGCGATCGACGCCAGCCTCCGGGTGGCCGACGCCTCCGGCGTGCAGGTGGCCATCCACACCGACACGCTGAACGAGGCCGGCTTCGTCCAGTCCACGCTCGACGCGATCGCCGGCCGCTCCATCAGCGCGTTCCACACCGAGGGCGCAGGCGGCGGGCACGCCCCGGACATCATCGAGATCGTCGAGCGCACCAACATCCTGCCGTCCTCGACGAACCCCACCCGGCCGCACACGGTCAACACGATCGACGAGCACCTCGACATGCTCATCTGCTGCCACCATCTCAACCCGAACGTGCCCGAGGACCTCGCCTTCGCCGAGAGCCGCATCCGGCCCACCACGATCGCCGCCGAGGACTTCCTGCACGACATGGGCGCGATCTCGATGATGAGCTCGGACTCGCAGGCCATGGGCCGCATCGGCGAGGTGATCATCCGCACCTGGCAGACCGCGCACGTGATGAAGGCCGCCCGCGGCGCGCTCCCCGGCGACGGACGCGCGGACAACCTGCGCGCACGCCGCTACGTCGCGAAGTACACGATCAACCCGGCCATCGCCCACGGCATGGCCCACGAGATCGGCTCGGTCGAGATCGGTAAGCTCGCCGACCTGGTGCTGTGGGACCCCAAGTTCTTCGGGGTGCGCCCCCACCTGGTGCTCAAGGGCGGGTTCATCGCCTGGGCCCAGATGGGCGACGCCAACGCCTCGATCCCCTCCCCACAACCCGTGCTGCCCCGCCCGATGTTCGGCGCCGCGCCCGCCGTCGCAGCCGCCACCAGCGTGAACTTCGTGGCGTCCGCGGCGATGGAGTTCGGCACGCTCGAACGGCTCGGACTGGCGAAATGCCCGGTGCCCGTGGCCGACACCCGCGCCATCACCAAGAACCACATGATCGGCAACGACGCCATGCCCGACGTGCGGGTCGACCCCGACTCCTTCGCCGTGCGCATCGACGGTGAGCTCATCGAGCCGGCACCGGTCGATCAGCTGCCGATGGCCCAGCGCTACTTCCTCTTCTGATGGCGAGCCTGGCCGCCCTCACCCTCTCCGACGCCCGGTTTCCGGGCGGCGGGCACGCCCATTCGGGCGGGCTCGAGGAAGCGGTGTCCCGCGGGCTGCTCACCGGCGTGCCGGAGCTGGGGTCGTTCCTGTCCGGGCGCCTGCGCACAGCGGGGCTCGTCGGCGCTGCGTTCGCGGCGGCCGCGGTGGTGGCGGCGACGAGCCCGGCCGCGGACTGGGCGGGGCTCGACGCCGAACTGGACGCACGCACACCCGCCGCGGCCCAGCGCGACGCGTCACGCGCGCAGGGCCGGGCCGCCCTGCGCGCTGCCCGGCTCTCCTGGCCCTCGCCCGCGCTCGACGCCCTCTGTGCCGTGGCACCCCGCCCTCATCACGCGCTGCTGGTCGGGGCCGTCGTCGGCATCGACGGCGGCACGCCGGCCGAGGCCGCCCAGTGCGTGGCGTACCTCGCGATCAGCGGCCCGGCCTCGGCGGCGGTGCGGCTGCTCGGGCTCGACCCGCTGGCGGTGAACGCCGCGATCGTCGCGCTGCGCCCTGTGCTCGACGCCGTTGTGGCTCAGGCCGCGCACGCCGCGACGCTGCCGCCCGACCGGCTGCCCGCACCGGGCGCGCCGGTCCTCGACCTCATGGCCCAGGCCCACATCCACCATCACGGAGAGCAGGTGCGTCTCTTTGTCAGCTAGTAGTCATGGTCACGGCCACGGGCACTCGCTCGACCCGACGGCGACCGAGCCCGACCCACACATCGCGCCGACCCCGTCCGGGAGGGCGGTGCGGATCGGTATCGGCGGCCCGGTCGGCAGCGGCAAGACCGCGCTGGTGGCGGCCCTCGCCCGCACGCTCGGGCCGACGCTGCGCCTCGGCGTGGTGACCAACGACATCTACACCACCGAGGACGCCGACTTCCTGCGCCGGGCGGGCGTGCTCACTCCCGACCGCATCGAGGCCGTGCAGACCGGATGCTGCCCGCACACGGCGATCCGCGACGACATCACAGCCAACCTCGACGCCGTCGAACTGCTGGAGGAGCGGTTCGGCGACCTGGACCTGGTGCTCGTGGAGAGCGGCGGCGACAACCTGACGGCGGTGTTCAGCCGCGGCCTGATCGACCGGCAGATCTTCGTCGTCGACGTGGCGGGCGGGGACAAGGTGCCGCGCAAGGGCGGTCCCGGCGTCACCACCGCCGACCTGCTGGTGATCAACAAGGTCGACCTCGCCCCGTACGTCGGCGCCGACCTCGCCGTGATGACCGCCGATGCGCACCGCATGCGCGGAGAGCTGCCGGTGATCGCGCAGTCCCTGGTGATCGACCCGGCCGCCTCCGACGTCGCCGAGTGGGTGCTCGCGCAGCTCGCCGCCGTGCGGGTCCCCGCGGCCTGACGCCGTGCTGGCCAGAGCGCGGATCGTCGTCGAGAAGGACGGTGATCGCAGTGTCATCCGCGACCTGCAGTCGCAGCCGCCGCTGACTCTGCTGCCCCGGCGGGGCGCCGCCGCGGCCCGTTCCCCGGCCGCCACCGTCCACATGGTCGGCTCGGCCACCACACCGCTCGGCGGTGACGACGTGGGGCTCGAGGTCGTCGTCGGGCCGGGAGCGGACCTCGTGCTCACCGGGGTGGCCGCCACGGTCGCGCTGCCGGGACAGGGCGCCGGTGCGAGCAGCCGGCTCGTCGTCCGGCTACGGATCGGCGACGGGGCGGGCGTCCAGTACCTGCCGGAGCCCACCGTCGTCACCCGTCGCGCAGACCACCGCACCGAACTGCACGCCGAGCTGGGCGCCGGAGCCCGGATGCGCTGCCGCGAGGTGCTGGTCGCCGGCCGCAGCGGCGAGGCATCGGGCCGCTTCCGCGGGCTCACGCGGGTGGTCGACGCCGCAGCAGGCCGCCCGCTGCTGGTGCAGGAGCAGGAACTGGGCGACCCCGACCTGCACGCATCTGCTGCCCACCTCGCCGAGCGTCGCGTGCTGGCCACCGAGGTGCTGGTGTGGGGCGAGGACCCCCACCCCGGCCTGGCCGGCCCGTGGTGGTCGCTCACCCCGCTCGCCTGCCGTGGATCGCTCGCCACGTCCGTGGGCCCCGACGCGGTGACGGCGCAGCGGGGCCTCGCCATCGCCATCGCCGGCCACCCCGGCTGGGCCGGGGCGATGGTGACCGCGCTGGTCCCGGCGGCGCCGGAGCGCTCCGGCTCGCTGGATCAGGCCGCCGGGCGCTCGTGGTAGGTGTCGACGTACTCCTGGTGGGACAGTCCGGCGATCGCGTCCATGATCTCGTCGGTCACGGCGCGACGGATCATGCCCGAGCCCTCCAGCCCCTCGTAGCGGGAGAAGTCGAGCGGCTCGCCGAAGTGGACCGTCACACGGCGCAGGCGCGGGAAGCGCGCGCCGACGGGCTGCACCCGCTCGGTGCCGATCAGCGCGACCGGGACGACGGGAGCCCCCGTGCTCAGCGCGAGCGTGGCCACGCCCGTGTGGCCGCGGTGCAGCCGGCCGTCGAGGGAGCGCGTGCCTTCGGGGTAGATCGCGAACGCGCCCCCGTCGTCGAGCACGGTGCGGGCGGCCTCCAGCGCCGCGAGCCCTGCCTTGGCGTTGGCACGGTCGACGGGGACGTACCCGAGCGCGGAGAGGAACGATGCGAACGCACGGCCGCGTAGCCCGGTGCCGGTGAAGTACTCGGCCTTGCCGAGGAACGAGACGGGACGGCCCGCGGTCAGCGCGATCACAGCGGTGTCGACGGCGGCCCGGTGGTTGGCCGCGATGATCACCGGACCGAAGCGAGGGATCCGCTCCGCACCGTGCACGACCGGGCGGTAGAGGAATCGGACGAACGGTGCGAGGAGCCAGCGAACGACCAGATGCACGCGCACAGAACGTCGGCTGTGCTCGACAGGTTCCCGTAGCGCGGCAATCGGGACCCACGATCACCCGGATGGCGCTCATATCGCCGAACCGAGGCCGGTCCGATCACGTGCTGTGCCCACTCGGCCGTCCTGCCCGGGGACGGCTCGCACGGCGTTCCGGTGGCTCTGAGGCGCAGACGGCACTCCTCGCTCACGGCCCCGTCGGGCTGCCGATCTCGTCACGGCTGGGGCTGGTGCCGCATCGCCTCGCGGGCCTCGGCACGGGTCATGCCGGTGGCCTGCAGCAGGTCCAGCGCGATCGAACGCAGCTGCGCCACGATCACCTGCTCCGACGGCCCACCAGTCCACTCGTCCGACAGTTCCGACGAGTGCCGGACGACGTCCAGCACCGGCTCACGGGCGCGCTCCCGGTCGCCCTCACGCCCCAGTTGGTCGGTCAGCGCCCGGACGGCCGAGGAAAGCTCGCCCAGGAGGTCGGGCAGCTCCGGCGTGACGGGCTCGTCGTTCTCCAGGGCGACGTAGACACGACGGCCGAGCACGCGGGCGTTGCGCATCGCGTAGTCGGCGCGCTCGGCGAGCTCCGCGAACCGGCCGAGGACCCGGCGACGTCGGCGGAACAGAGGCGAGACCGCGGTGACCTCCTGCCCCGCGCGCAGGGCGGCACGCAGTTCGTCGATGAGCGGCTGGCTGGCCCGTGCCCGTTCCAGTGCAGGGGCGGCCGCACCCGAATCGCGGTTGCGCAGCGCGTCCGCGATCAGGTCGAGCACGGTGGCCAGCTCGTCGAGCAGGGCACGAGCCTGGCGGCGGACCGGGCCCACCGGATCCGTCGGCAGGACGGCCACGACCAGCACACCGACCGCGCCTCCGATCAGCGCGTCGACACAGCGGTCGATCCCGCCCTGCTGACCGGGTGGCAGCAGGGTCGCCACCAGCACCGCGGACGACGCGGCCTGGGCCACGAGAAGCGTGGCGCCGTCGGCGAACACCGCGATGGCCATCGCGAGCCCGACCACCAGGACGATCTGCCAGGCGCCGCTCCCGATCGCGGAGATCAGCAGGTCGCCCACCAGCACACCGAGGCTCACCCCGAGGACCAGCTCGACCACGCGGCGCAGCCTGTTGCCCAGCGACACGCCGAGGCTGATCACGGCCGCGATCGGCGCGAAGAACGGCCGCTGGTGACCGATCAGGTCGTGGGCGACGAACCAGGCGAGCCCCGCCGCCACCGCGCACTGTGTGATCGGGATCGCGGACGCCCGCAGCCGCTGGGTGGCACGCCGGAGCCGGACGTCCAGCCGGTCCAGCCGGACCGCCGCCGGCAAGGGTCAGCCCAGGCCGAGTGCGGCCGGGGCAGCGGGATCGGAGTCGGCGAGGAAGGCCAGGCAGCGCTCCGCCTCATCGGTCTCGCCGATGAGGGCAGCGGCTCGCTGCAGCGTGGCCAGTGCGCGCAGGAACCCCCGGTTGGGCTCGTGCGACCACGGAACCGGGCCGAAGCCCTTCCAGCCGGAACGACGGAGCTGGTCGAGGCCACGGTGGTAGCCGGTACGGGCGTAGGCGTAGGCGGTGATCGTCAGTGCGTTCTCGAGAGCACGCTCGGCGAGCACCGCCCACGCCAGTGAGGACGTCGGGTGTGCGGCTGCGACCTCCTCCGGCGCGACGCCGCGATCGAGCTCCGCGGCGGCCGGGTCGACGGGCAGCAGGGTGGGCTCAGGTCCGAGCAGGTTGCCGTGCAGCGTCATGCCAGCATCTTGCCGCCTTCCCCGCCGTGTCCGGATCCCGAGTGCCGGGACAGCCGGCGCGCCCGCCGCCGAGGGTCGATCAGCGGAGGGTCTGTCCCGTCGACCGCAGGTTCTCGCAGGCGACGACGACGCGATCGGACATCCCGACCTCGGCCGCCTTCAGGTACGAGCGGGGGTCGTAGGCCTTCTTGTTGCCCACCTCCCCGTCGATCTTGAGCACTCCGTCGTAGTTGTTGAACATGTGGCCGACGATCGGGCGGGTGAAGGCGTACTGCGTGTCGGTGTCGACGTTCATCTTGACCACGCCGTAGCTCAGCGCCTCGTGGATCTCCTCGAGCAGCGAGCCCGATCCGCCGTGGAAGACCAGGTCGAGCGGCTTGGAGCCGTCGGGCAGTCCGAGCTTGCGGCTGGCCACCTCCTGGCCCTGCTTGAGGATCTCCGGGCGCAGCTTGACGTTGCCGGGCTTGTAGACGCCGTGCACGTTGCCGAACGTGGCGGCCAGCAGGTAGCGGCCCTTCTCGCCCGCACCGAGCGCGTCCACCGTGTCCTCGTAGTCGCCAGGGGCGGTGTAGAGCTTCTCGTTGATCTCGTTGGCGACGCCGTCCTCCTCGCCGCCGACCACCCCGATCTCGACCTCGAGGATGATCTTGGCCTTGACGGCCTGGTCGAGCAGCTCAGCGGCGATCCGCAGGTTCTCGTGCAGCTCGGTGGCGGACCCGTCCCACATGTGCGACTGGAACAGCGGGTTCTCCCCGCGGGCGACGCGCTCCTGGCTGATCGCGATCAGCGGCCGGACATAGGTGTCGAGCTTGTCCTTGGGGCAGTGGTCGGTGTGCAGTGCGACGTTGATCGGGTACTTCGCGGCGACGACGTGCGCGAACTCGGCGAGTCCGACGGCGCCGGTCACCATGTCCTTGACGGCCGTGCCGGAGAGGAACTCGGCCCCGCCCGTGGAGATCTGGACGATCCCGTCGCTCTGCGCCTCGGCGAAGCCCCGCAGCGCGGCGTTCAACGTCTCGGTGCTCGTCACGTTGATCGCCGGGTAGGCGTACTCACCGCTCTTGGCCTTGTCCAACATCTCGTTGTACTTCTCGGGGGTGGCGATCGGCACGGTCGGGCCTCCTCGACGTCCTCGTTGTTTCCAGCCGCAGTATCCCGCAATGAAAGGACGACGGCCCCGTCAGCGGAGAAGGTACGCACTACTAGGCTGAGTCGCATGATCCGCGACGGTGGGGAGAACGCCGTCGAGCAGACGCTGAGCAGGTTGCGCCGCATCGACACCAGCCGGGAGCCGGCGCCGGCCCCCGGTACGCCGCGCACCCTCTCGGACCTCTACCGCGACCACCGCATGCGGATGGTGCGGCTCGCAGTGCTGCTGGTGGACGATCCGAGCACAGCGGAGGACGTCGTCCAGGAGGCGTTCACCGGTCTGCATCGGCACTGGTCGGGGCTACGTGACGAGGCTGCGGCCGTCGGCTACCTGCGCACGGCTGTGGTGAACGGCTCACGCTCGGTGCTGCGCCGCAGGCGCACCGCGCGCGACTACGTCCCGCCGCACCAGGTCAACGCCCGCTCAGCGGAGTCGCTGGCGATGCTGTCATCCGAGCACCAGGCCGTGGTGGACGCGCTCGCCACCTTGCCGCCACGGCAACGTGAGGTGCTGGTGCTGCGGTACTACGGCGGGTTATCGGAGGCCGAGATCGCCGAATCCACCGGCATCAGCCGCGGCACCGTGAAGTCGACGGCGAGCCGGGCGCTCGAGGCCGTCGCGCGCGTGATGAGCGGCGGTGGGGCACGATGATGCCTGTGAGCACGAGCGACGATTCCGAGCGACGCGTCGCCGAGGCGCTGCGGGCCAGAGCGTCGGGAGCGGGTCGCCCCGGGGTGCCCCGCACGGCGCGGGCGACCCCCGCATCCCCCACCGGAGCACGCAAGGCGCTGCTGATCGCGCTGCTCGGCGGCGTGGTGCTGGGCGTCGCCCTTGCGCTGTTGTCGTTGCTGGTGCCGGGGCTCCTCCCCGCCCTCGGCTGACCACGGCTGCCCGGTACCGTTCCCTTCCGTGACTGCGCTCGCGCTCGGCCCCGAGTGGCTCCAGCCGGATACGATCATTTCCTGGCTCGGCCCGTGGGCGCTGATCGGGCTCGCCCTCATCGTCTTCGCCGAGTGCGGGCTCCTGCTCGGGTTCTTCCTGCCCGGCGACTCCCTGCTCTTCACCGGTGGCCTGTTCGTGGCACAGGGGTCGATCCAGACCCCGCTGTGGCTCGTCTGCCTGATCCTCGTGGTCGCGGCCACCGCCGGCAACGCCACGGGCTACTGGGTCGGGCGCGCGGCCGGTCCCGCGGTGTTCGACAGGCCCAAGTCGCGCTTGTTCAAGCCGCAGCACGTGCGCAAGACGCAGGAGTTCTTCGACAAGTACGGCAACCGCGCCATCGTGCTCGGCCGGTTCGTGCCGATCGTGCGCACCTTCATCACGGTGATGGCCGGCGTCGGCCGCATGGAGCCGAAGCGCTACCTCGGCTACTCACTCATCGGCGGCGTCGCGTGGGCGGCGGGTGTCACCGTGCTGGGCTTCTGGCTCGGCCAGTTCGAGGTCGTGCGCAACAACATCGAGCTCATGCTCATCGCCATCGTGGCCGTGTCGATCGTTCCGATCGTCATCGAGGTGCTGCGGGCCCGCCGCACGCCAGGGGCACACGCCAGGTAACACCTCCGGGCGACATCGCCGGCGGTAACACCGCTCAGGGCCCGGGCGAGCCCAGGGGTACCTACCCTGGAGTGCTGTGAGCGTTGCGCCCACCGTGTACCACGCCCTCGGGCCCCTCACCCAGGCCGGACCGGTCACGGTGTGGGTGGTCGTGCTCGTCTTCGTCTTCTTCGAATGCGCGCTCATCATCGGGATGTTCCTGCCGGGCGACACGCTGCTGCTCGCAGCCGGAGTCGTACTCGCCCAGGGCGACCACGAGGCCAGCGCCTGGACGCTCGGGGTGGTGGCCACCGGCGTCGCCGTGGCCGGGAACCAGGTGGGTTATCTCGTCGGCCGCTATGCCGGCACGCGGATGCTCGCGCGCCGCGACGGCCGCATCCTCAACCGCGCCAACCTCGCTCGCGCCAGCGCCTTCTTCGACCGCTGGGGGTTCTGGGCCATCGTCGTGGCCCGCTGGGTGCCCTGGGTACGCACTCTCGCGCCGATGATCGCCGGCGCCGCCCGCATGGACAACCGGCGCTACATCCTCGCCAACGCCGTCGGCGCGGTCTGCTGGGTTCCCACGCTGATCATGCTCGGGTACTACGGCGCGGGGCTGCTCGACGTCGTTCCCTGGCTCAAGGACGCCGCGGCCCTCGTCGCGATCGCGTTCTTCGTGGTCGGTACCGGCTACGGGCTCTTCCGCTACCGCCAGGAGATGCGCCGCCCGATCGATGACACGCCGGCGGCTCCGGCGGACGACGAGCCCGAGGAACCGGAGCAGGACGAGGGACTCCGCGACACCGGCTGAGGCTCGCGTGCTGGGGGCGGCTCAGCCGCCCCGCTGCAGCCGGGCTGCGGCTTCCATCAGCATCCACCCCGAGAGCTGCACCGAGAGGTCGGCCTCCGGCACGCCAGGGTGGGGCGGGAAGGCGGGCCTGCCCCATTCCGCGGAGAAGACCGGACCACCGCGAACCTCCGCCCGGCCGTCCCACACAGCCGTCGCGCTCGACCGCACGATCCGTGTCGCGGGGCCGGCAAGCTCCGGCACGCGCAGCGCGGCATCCGTCAGGTAGCGCGCGGTGATGCCGGCGAAGAGACCACCGTCGCCCCCACCCGAACCGGGCAGCACGCCGCGGGAATCAGCGAGCCGATGGGTCATCGCGTCCACGATCGCCATCGCCCTGTCCGTGAAGCGGAGGTGGCCGTCGCGTTCTATCAGCTCGACACACGCGCCGAGGTACACGCCCTGGCAGTAGGTGTAGATGTAGGGCTCGACGGCGCGGATGCTGCCGTCCGATGCCACCCGCACCCCGTCCCGGACGAGCCCGGAGTCCGGGTCGATCAACGTCTCCGCCATCCAGTCGCAGATCGCCGCGGCGAACGCCGACTGGCCGTCACGGGCGAGCAGGATCGCCGCCGGGCCGTTCGCGGGTGCGGCCTTGAAGTCGTCCTCGCGCCGCCACCAGATGCCGCCGCCCGCGCCTTCCGTCCACCCCTCGTGCAGCCGGTTGATGATCGCGGCGAGCGCCGGAAGGCCGGAGCGGCCGGCGAGGAGCCCCGCGCGTTGCACCGCCAGGCCGAGCCAGGCGACGTCGTCGTAGTACCGGTTGAGCCAGGAACCCGTGTTGTGCAGCCGGATGCCGCGGACCAGCGCCGCGATCGCGCGGGCCCGGCGCCGCTCGGGTGAGCGCAGCTGCGCGTCGACCATGCAGTCCAGGAGGTGCGCCTGCCACCAGTAGTGCCACGGCGCCGGGGGTGAGGGCAACGGTCTCGGCCACCGGATGCGTCCGATGCGGGTGCCTGGCACCACCCCGGCGAGCCGTCGTAGGTGGCGGCGGACGACCGCCCGCTCGGCGATGCCCGCCCGTTCCGACCAGTCGACCTCAGCGGCAGCCACCGAGCCAGTCTGCCCGATGGCCGAATGAGTGGGGTTCGTGTCGTTGACGCCATACCGTCGTGCGGCCACCGTGAGTACATGCCCAGCCACCAGGTGGTCATCCCCGTCTTCGACGGCATCCAGCCGCTGGACGCCACGGGTCCGCACGAGGTGCTGATGGGTGCCACGCGGCTACTCGACCACCTGGGGTCCGAGAGGGCGGGCTACCGCGTCACCCTGGTCGCGCAGGCCCCGGGAACCGTCACGTCCGACAGCGGGATGCGCATGTGCCCGGACGGCCCGCTCCCGGAGACGGGTGAGATCGGCACGCTGCTGGTGCCAGGCGGCGGCGGGGCGCGCGCCATGACGTCCGACCACCCGCTGGTCGAGTGGCTCCGCCGCGCCGCCCCGCGCGCCGAACGGGTCGTCTCGGTGTGCACGGGGGCGTTCGCGCTCGCAGCCGCCGGCCTGCTCGACGGCCTGTCTGCCACCACCCACTGGCGCCACGCGCCCGCGCTCGCCACCCGGTACCCGGCCGTCGATGTGCGTCCCGACCCCATCTACCTGCAGCAGGGCCGGATCTGGACGGCCGCGGGCGTCACCGCCGGTGTCGACCTGGCCCTCGCGCTCGTCGAAGCCGACCACGGCGCCGAGATCGCGCAATACGTCGCGCGCGAGCTCGTGGTGTTCCTGCGCAGGCCGGGCGGGCAGAGCCAGTTCGCCGGACCCGTCTGGTCGCCGCCGGCGCGCCAGCCCTCGATCAGGGCCGCACAGGACCTCATCCACAGCGACCCGGCAGCCGACCTGCGGGTGCCGGTCCTCGCAGCACGCGTGGGCATGAGCGAGCGCCACTTCAGCCGCGAGTTCACCCGCGCACTCGGGCGGTCGCCGGGCGACTACGTCGAGCAGGTGCGCGTCGACGCCGCCAAGCGGTTGCTGGAGTCCGAACCGGTGCTCGTCACCGTCGCAGCGGCGCGTGCGGGCTTCGGCACCGCAGAGACGATGCGGCGCGCGTTCCTGCGCCGGATCGGCGTGGCCCCCGACCAGTACCGACGGCATTTCGCCACCACCGCGCCCATCGACGGAAGGACGTGACCATGCAGGTCGCCATCATGCTGTTCCCCCGGCTGACCGCGCTCGACGCGATCGGGCCCTACGAGGTGCTGCAGACCGTGCCGGAGTTCGACGTCATGTTCATCGGCGAGCACCGCGGCGAGGTCCGCGCCGACACCGGCATCCTCGGCCTCACGGTCGACAAGACGTTCGCCGAGGTGCAGTCGCCCGACATCGTGCTGGTGCCGGGTGGACCCGGCTCACGTGCCCTGCTCAACGGGGGAGCCCACCTCGACTGGCTGCGCGCGGTCCACCCGCGCACCCGATTCACCACGTCGGTCTGCACGGGCTCGCTCGTCCTCGCCGCGGCTGGGCTTCTCGACGGGCTCACCGCCACCACCTACTGGGGGGCCATGGATCACCTGGAGAAGCTCGGTGCCGTGCCGGTGACACAACGGGTGGTCGAGCACCTGCCCGAGCGTCTGATCACCGCAGCGGGCGTGTCATCGGGTATCGACATGGCCATCCGGCTCGTCGAGGTGCTCCTCGACGACGTGGCGGCGCAGGCGGCGCAGATGCTCATCGAGTACGACCCGCAGCCCCCGTTCGACGCCGGGCACCCCAGCCGGGTCGGCTCGGCCGTGATGGAGCGGGCGAGCGAGTACCGGCAGGCACGGTCATGACCACGCCGACGCAGGCAGGAGCGCGGCGCTGTCCGACCGCCGCTTCTGGCGCCATCTCGTCGAGATGCTGCTCGCGATGGTCGTCGGGATGGTGGCGCTCGGGCCGCTGTGGCCGGAGCTGCACGGAAGCACCGAGCTGCACCTTCTCGTCATGGCCACGAACATGACGCTGGGCATGGCGCTCTGGATGGCCGTACGCCGGCACCGGTGGGTAGCCATCGCGGAAATGGGCCTGGCGATGTACGTGCCGTTCGTGGTGCTGCTCCCGCCGTTCTGGGCGGGCTGGCTGTCGACCGACGCGGTGTTCGTCCTCGGCCACGTACTGATGCTGCCGGCGATGCTCCTCGCCATGCTCCGCAGACCCGCCGAGTACCTCTGCTAGCTCTCCTCAGAAGTGCTCGACCAGCTCGGTGAACCGCTTGAGGTGCAGCACGCCGTGGTCGTCGAGGTCGAGCTCGTCGTGCTCGAGCACCCAGGTGTACCGGTTCGGGATGAACACCGCCCCGAGGCCTGCGGCGCGGGCCGGGAGGATGTCCGACCGTGGCGAGTTCCCGATCATCCACGTTGTGGCCGGGACGAGGCTCTGCTCGGCGACGAGCTCGCGGTAGGTCGTCTCCCGCTTCTCGGCCACGATGTGCACGCTGTGGAAGTGGTGCGCAAGGTTGGACGCGTCGATCTTGCGCTGCTGCTCGGCTCGATCACCCTTGGTGAGAAGGCGGAGGTCATGGCGCTCGCCGAGCTCGGCGAGCGTCTCCGCCACCCCCGGTACGAGCTCGACCTCGTGGTTGACCAGGGCGCCGGCGAGCTCCTCGATCCGGCGCGCCTCGGCCGTCGTGGCAGGGCGTTCGTTGAGCCGCTGGAAGGTGTCGCCGAGGCTGCGCAGAAAGCTTGCGCTGCCGTACCCGTGGACGACGACGTTGGCCCGCTCCACCTCGTCCAGCACCGCGCGGGTGGCCGCCCGGTCGAGGGTGGGGTGTGCCAGCCAGTCGAGGTAGGCATCGATCACCCGCTCGAACAGGACGTTGTTCTCCCACAACGTATCGTCTGCGTCGAACACGAGCGTCTGGCGGCTGGTCACGGGCGGAGTCTAGGTACCTCGGGACCGATCTCCAGCCGGTTTTCGGCCGGGCTCGTTCGCCGCCTGACGGGCTCGTTCACCACGCGTCCGACAGGTCCGCGTGCCGGCGGATCCAGGCGTGCATCGCGATGCCCGCGGCCACGCCCGCGTTGATCGAGCGGGTGCTGCCGAACTGGGCGATCGACACCGTCATCGCGGCCGCTGCGTGCGCCTCGCCTGTCACCCCTGGGCCTTCCTGGCCGAACAACAGCAGGCAGTTGCGTGGAAGGTCCGCGGTCTCGAGCCGCTGCGCGCCGGGCGTGTTGTCCACGGCGACCACGACGAGCCCGTGCTCCGTGGCGAACGTCATCAGGCCGGCCACGTCGTCGTGGTGGTGCACCTGCAGATAGCGGTCGGTCACCATCGCTCCGCGCCGGTTCCAGCGCCGCCGTCCGACGATGTGCACACCCGCCGCGCCGAACGCATTGGCGGTACGCACCACCGTGCCGATGTTGTGGTCGTGGCCGAAATTCTCGATCGCCACGTGGAACGGATGCGCGCGCCGGGCGAGATCGGCGGCCACGGCTTCACGGCGCCAGTAGCGATAGGCATCGGCGACGTTGCGCGCGTCGCCGTGTTCGAGCAGGTCGGGGTCGTAGCGCTCGTCCTGCGGCCAGGCCATCCGGTCGCCCGGCCACGGCCCGACGCCGACCTGTCCCGGCACCTGCCACTCGCTGGGCCCGCCACCCCCCTCGATGTCGCTACCGGCGCCCTCCCCGCCCCCCTGCGAGTCGCCCGCGTTCTCCGCCGGAGTCGCCCGGCCGCCGCCCGCGCGCGGGCGGCCCTCGTCCCGAAAGCGAGTCGCCCGCTCCTCACCCCCACGCGAGCCGCTCGAATCCCGCGCCGGAGTCGCCCGGTCGCCGCCCTCGCGCGAGTGGCCCTCGCGCCGAGCGTGAGGTGCCCGTTCGGAGTCGACGGGCCGCCCGTCCCGCGTCGCCGCGCTCTGGTGTGCCGGTCCGGGCCTGTCCTCGGCCGGCCCCGTCTCGTCCTCGCTCATGACCGAATGATCCTCCGCTCCGCCCGTGCCCGGGTTCGGCCGTTGCTCGACGTGCCGGACGGCAACGATTGCGTCGCGAACACTGCGCCGGGGGCGGGCTGCTCGTAGTGTGCGAACGGGCGGCTCGCGCACCGGGGCACGGGTCGCCCCCACTGATCCACACGGCGGCACGCCCCGAAGTCGGGCGACTCTCGAACTGAATACGCGCGACTCACGTGTTGTGGGGGGAGCCGCCAGCGGTGCGAGGAACGGGCGACTCGCCGGGTTCGGTTGCTGGCGGTTGGGGCGAGATCCGTCCGTCGTGCCGATGGTCCCGTTCGTCCTCGACGTCCGTCCCCGTGCGGTGGGCCGCCAGCGGCGAGTGGCGAACGGCGGTTTGCGCGGCAGGATCGCAGCCGGACCTGAGGGCGTTACGCGGCATTCGGCCCCAAGTATTAGGACGTTCGGAGCAATACCGCGACCACTCGTCGCGCCAGCAGCCGCTTCCGGCCCACTGCGTTCTCAGCTTCGCAACCTGAACCTGAGGCTGCCTCCTACCGTCCCGCCCATGGATCAACGGATGGTGCGCACGGCGTGGCTGAGCGTCTTCGGCCTCATCGTCGTCGCGCCCTCCCTCATGTGGCTCGCGATCGCACCCAACGAGCCGCTGTGGGATCACCTCTCCGTCGTGACCGGATTGCTGGCGCTCTCCGCGCTGGTGTCGGCGGCGGTCCTGCCGTCCCGGCTCCGGTCACTGAACCGTGCGTTCGGCATCGAGAGCGTGATCGACATCCACCGGTTCCTCGGCGTGGTCACGGCGACGCTGGTATTCGTCCATCTCGCCTGCGTCGTCGCCGCGAACCCGGCCAACGTCGCGCTGCTGAACTTCGAGACCGCCCCCGCCCGGGCACGTGCTGCGGTCGGGGCGACCATCGCGCTCGCCGCTCTCGTCGCGCTCGTCGCCCTGAAGGGGCGCACGGGGCTTCGCTACGAGCTGTGGCGGTGGCTCCACGTGGCGCTGGCGGTCGCGGTGATCACGTTGTCGGCGTTGCACGTGTGGTGGCTCGACCACCTCGTGGCCATGCCGGCGACCGGCACCGTCTTCGGACTGCTCGCGGCCATCGTGATCGGGATCTTCGGTTACCGCTGGGCGTGGCGCCCGATGTTCGACGCGTCCACCGAGTTCCTGGTCCGGGAAGTGCGCCGCGAGAACTCGACGGTGAGCACGCTCGTGCTGGAGCCTCGGCGCCAACGGCACGGTCCGCCGGTGAACTCATGGGCCTTCGCACCCGGCCAGTTCGCCTGGATCCGGCTGGACCGGTCGGTGACCGCCGAGGAACACCCCTTCACGATCGCCTCCAGCGCGCACATGGACACCACCGAGTTCACGATCCGCCACGCCGGGGACTTCACCCGCGCGTTGCGCCGCCTCCCGCCGGGCTCCCCGGTCTGGGTGGACGGCCCGCACGGCGCCTTCACCAACGACGTCGGCGCGGGGGCCGGCTTCGTGATGATCGCCGGCGGCGTCGGGATCACGCCGATGATGAGCATGCTCCGCACGGCCGCGCACCGGGGGGATCCGCGGCCGTACCGGCTGGTCGTCGTGGCCAGCTCACCGGAAGACCTGCTGTTCCGCGACGAGCTCGCGGAGCTGCGGTTCCACCTCGATCTCGTAGTGACCGAGGTGCTGCGCCGTCCGCACGACGGCTGGGACGGCTACACCGGCGACATCGGTGCCGGCCTGCTCTCGATGGTGCTTCCGGAAGGGCAGCACCCCGACGATCTCGACTTCTTCATCTGTGGCCCGCCCGCGTTGGTCACGGACGCCTTGAGCGCTCTCGACACCCTCGGTGTGGCACCGGCCCGCGTGCACACCGAACAGTTCGACTTCGTGTGAACCATCAGGAAGGCTCCGATGCTCCGCAGTATCCCCCGCTTGCTTCGCCGCGCCGTGATCGTCGCCGTGATCCTCGCCGTGTCCGCATCGGTGTACCAATCGTGGGCCGCCGGGACTCCCGGCACCGGCGGCTGGACCCAGACCCAGTGGGGACCGTTGGGACCGGCCGACCGTGACCTGCTCGTCAAGGTGAGGCTCGCCGGCCTCTGGGAAGGGCCGACGGGTCAGCAGGCGGAGACGCAGGCGAGCTCCCCCGAGGTGCAGGAAGCCGGACGGAAGATCTCCGAGGAACACGCCAACCTCGACGCGGAGGTCCGCAAGGCCGCCAACCAACTCGGCGTGCTGCTGCCGAGCAGCCCCAGCGACCAGCAGGTCGGCTGGATGAACGAGATCTCGCGGCAGACGGGCTCGGACTACGACCGCGTGTTCGTCCAGCGGCTGCGCGACGCGCACGGCACCGTGCTGCCGATCATCGCTCAGGTGCGGGCCACCACGCGTAACGAGCTGGTGCGTCAGTTCGCCGAGACGGCCAACGCGTTCGTCAGCCGGCACATCGGATATCTCGAGGGCACGGGTCTGGTGGACTACGCGGCGCTCCCGGAGGCATCGCCGGGCCTGCTCTCCGGTGGCACCCAGACCAGCGACCTCATCGTGCCGATTCTGGTGTTCGTCGCCGCGCTCCTCGCGGCCATCGCCGCGTTCGCCGCAGTGCGCAGCCGTAGCGCCGCAAAACGGAGCAGGGTCACCGTGCCGCAGCGCAGCCCGGCACCTGCCGCGGCACCCCTCCCCGAACTCACGCCCGTCGCGGCGATCGCCGGCCCCCGCTTCTCTCACCTGGATTCGCCCGTCGGCGCCGGACTCGACGCAGGCACCTCGACCTACTCCACCGCCGGATCGACCCGCAGCGTCTCGGACACGGGCCCCCACCGCACCGTCACCGAAACCGGGTCGCATCGGTGGGTCTCCGACAGCGGGTCCCGCCGGGCGGTGTCCGACACCGGTTCCTACCGCACTGTCTCCGACACCGGATCCCACCGCACGGTCTCCGAGACCGGATCCCATCGGGCCGTCTCCGACACGGGATCCCACCGGACCGTCTCCGAAACCGGCTCGCAGCGCGCTGTCTCCGGCACCGGATCCCACCGCGCCGTGTCCGACAGCGGATCCCATCGCAGCGGCGGCCGTTCCAAGTCCGCCAAGTCCCGCCATTCCCGGCGCTAGCTCAACGCTCCCAAGCCGCCGGATCCCAGCCGGAGTGGCCACTCGGCTCTCCGGTTCCCCGCTCCCCGACCCCGAACGGAGCTTCATGTCCCCGTCCAGAAGCGAACGACACCGGAGCACGGTGCGTAAGCTCGCGATCTCTGCGGCCGCCCTGGTGGTGACCGTCCTTCCCACCGCCTGCGACTACGCATACGCGTCCTCCGGCAACAGCAGCGTGTCGACGCCGGCAGGCGGTTCGGGTCACAGCGGCCACAGCGCCGAAGGCGGCCAGAACCACGGCGGCAACCCGGGGCAGGCCCCCGATGACAACAATTCCGAAGGTTCCGGCGACAACAACGGCGGAAACGGCGGCCAAGACGGAGACAACGGCCAGAACGACAACGGCCAAGGCGGAAACAACAACGGCGACAACGGCCAAGGCAGCGACGACAACGGCAACAACAACGGCGGAAACAACAACGGCGGCGACAACGGCCAAGGCGACAACGGCCAAGGAGACAACGGCCAAGGAGACAACGGCCAAGGAGACAACGGCCAAGGAGACAACGGCCAGGGCGACAACGGTCAAGGCGGCGACAACAACGGCGACGAGCAGCCGCCCGCCGAGAACAACGGGCTCGACGTGCTGGGCAGGGACTGCACGGAGAGCAAGCTCCAGCCCCACGACGGCTTCCAGCTCGCCCCGCGCTGTGTGAGCACGGCGTTCGGCGAGGTGGCGTCCGAGGACAAGAGCCCGTCGCTGCTCATCACGGACTCACCCCGCAGCGTCCGCGCCAACGAGAAGTTCACGATCTCCGTGAGCACCCGCAACCTGGTGCGCGACCGGTTCCTCGGTGCCGCAGCGGGTGGCTACTACCTCGAGAGCTCCTTCCTCAACGAGGACGGCCTGCAGCGCGGGCACTTCCACACCGCCTGCCGGATGCTCGAGACCACCGACACCGCGCCGGACGCCGCACCCGCGCCGGAGTTCTTCCTCGCCACGCAGGACAACGGTGGTGGCGCCGAGCCCGACACCGTCAAGATCACCGTGACGGGGATGCCGACCGCCGGCACCGCCCAGTGCGCGGTGTGGGCAGGTGACGGCTCCCACCGCATCCCGATGATGCAGCGGGCCGACCAGACCCCCGCCTTCGACGCGGTGCGCATCACGGTGGAGTAACCCCACCAGAGCCGTCGCACGGAACGCGTGTGGCTGTGCCGGGCGAACCCCGGCCTGCCACACGCGTTCCGTGCGTACGGGGGATACGCAGAGCTAGCCCAGGCCGAGATCGGCCAACCCGAGCAGCGCTCGATACGGAATTCCTTCGTCCTCGATCACCTGGCGCGCGCCGGTGTCCCGATCCACCACCGTGGCGACACCGACGACGGTGGCTCCGGCGTCACGTACCGCCCGCACCGCGGTGAGCACGGACGCCCCGGTCGTCGAGGTGTCCTCCACGACGAGAACGTTGCGCCCCGCGATGTCCGGCCCTTCGATGAGGCGCTGCATGCCGTGCTGCTTGGTGTCCTTCCGCACGACGAACGCGTCGACGGGCGGGGTGTCGGGCAGCGCCGCCCGCTCGGCCGCCGCTGCGTGCAGAACGGCATCGGCGACCGGGTCGGCGCCGAGGGTCAGGCCACCGACGGCCGAGTACTCCCAGTCGGCGGTGAGCACCCGTAGGAGCCTGCCGACCAGCGGCGCGGCCCGGTGTTCGAGGGTGGCCCGTCGCAGATCGACGTAGTAGTCGGCCTCGGCGCCCGAGGACAGCGTGACGCGGCCGTGCACCACGCCAAGCTCGCGGATCAGGGCCGCCAGCTCCTCCCGCTCGGTGTCTGGGTTCATGCCGTCATCCTTCACAAGCGCCCGGCGCACGATCACTTGCGGTCCCGTTGGGCGAGATTGACCAGCCGCCGGACCAGCGGCCGGGGCAACAGATCCACCATGGCAGCGACGATCTTGTACTGCGAGCTCGGTACCGACACGACCTTTCCCCTCGCAAGATCCGCCAGGCACTCCTCGACCACGCGGCCCGCGTCGAGCCAGAACGGGCCCTTCCGGCCGCCGACGTCCAGTCCGGCACGCTCGTGGAACTCCGTGCGGACATAGCCGGGACAGAGCGCGATCGCACGCACGCCGGTGGCGGCGACCTTGGCCGCCACCGCCTCGGTGAAGGCCGTGACCCACGCCTTGTCCGCGCTGTACTGCGAGTTGCCGGGCAGGAACCCGCTGATGCTCGACACGTTGATCACCGCACCGCGGCTCCTGTCGATCATGCCGGGCAGGGCTGCGACGGTCAGCTCGAGCACGGACGCCACGTTGACCTCCAGCTGGGCTCGCAAGGCCGAGCTGTCCACGTCGAGCAGGCCACCGGTGGTGTATCCGGCGTTGTTGATCAGCAGGTCGACGGGTGCGGCATCCGCGCTCGACAGCCGCGCCGCAACCCTGGCGCGCTCCTCCTCGTCGGACAGATCGGCGGGCAGCACCTCAACGGCGACACCGGCAGCCCGGTACCCGACCGCGGCGGCCTCCAGGCGTTCGCGGTTCCGCGCGACGAGTACGAGGTCCCGGCCGTCGCGTGCCAGGCGGGATGCGAATGCGGCGCCGATGCCAGAGGTGGCTCCGGTGATGAGCGCGATGGGCACGGACGGAGCCTACTGAGGCGCCACCTTGGCGGCGTCGCGGCAGGTCAGCGCCGCTTGACCCGGAGAGACTGCTCGAGCACCGCGGCCACCTCGGCGAGGTCGGCGAGCAGCTCCTGCACGCGCTCCGAGCTGGACCCCAGCGGGGCGGTGGCGAGCACCCAGGACTCCTCCGCCCACAGCAGCTCGACGTCGTCGCCGACGAGGTCGCTGGCCTTCGCCAAGCGGGGCGTGATGAGGTGCCGCACGGCGTCGGGGTCGGAGACGAACGCGTACCGCTCGCCGACGGGCTCCAGCAGGTCGAGGCCGGCGTCGTCGGGAAGCGGGGCCGACGGGAGCCGCAGTTCCACGGCGGCGGGCAGCTGTTCCTGCACCTGCACCGCCACCAGCACCGAGTTGAGCCTGCCTGCCTGCTCGTGGTCGAACACGTAGGCGTGCCGCGGCCCCTCGGGGGTGGGCACGTCACCACTCATCAGGTTGCGGGCCACCCCGGGCCCGCCCTGGTGGATCGTCCCGTAGCGCCACCGGCTCGGCAGCACGGGATCGGTGTCGAGGTACTCCCAGTCGTGCGTGGCAGCCCAGCGCTTCCGGTCCTTGGCGCCGCCCGGCACACCCCGACGGTCGGCGAACACCAGGCCGGCGCCGAGCACCAAGGCGATCACGGCGATGACGAACCACACCGTCGGTGAGAGTCCCACGGCCGGAGCCTAGACCGATGGTCCTCGATCTGCGCGGACGCCCGATCACCTGATGTCGCCGGTACAGCCTCCTGGGTGAACGGGCGGGGCTGCCATCCACCGACTCGTTGGTGGCGATCCGAGTCGGGCAGATGGTGTGAAGCGCCTATCTGGTCCATCCTGGGTGATCGGTACGACGGGGGGAACCGTCATGCGGGTCATCATCGTGGGAGCGGGCATCGGGGGTCTTACCACGGCTCTTCGGCTGCACCATGAAGGCATCGACTGCACGATCTACGACCAGAGCGAGCAGATCCGCGAGCTCGGCGTCGGCATCAACGCGTTGCCGCACGCGGTGAAGGAGCTGGCCGCGCTCGGGCTCCTCGACCGGCTCGACGAGGCGGGGATCCGGATCAGGGAACTGTCCTACCACCACCGGCTCGGGCAGGAGATTCTCCACAGACCGTGCGGCACGGCAGCCGGGTTCGCGTTTCCGCAGCTCTCCTACCATCGGGGCAGGCTGCAGGGCGTGCTGCTGCGGGCGGTGCTCGAGCGCCTGGGTCCCGACGCGGTGCGGACCGGACACCGGCTGGTCGGGTTCGAGCAGGACGCTGACGGGGTGGGTGCGCAGTTCGTCGATCTCGACGGCGACGCATTGGGAATCGTCCGGGGCGAGGTACTCGTGGGCGCCGACGGCATCCACTCGGCACTGCGCGCCAGCCTCTTCCCCGACGAGGGCCCGCCCCGCTGGAACGGCGTGCAGATGTGGCGGGGAGCCACGGACTGGCCGGAGTTCGGCACCGGACGCTCGATGATCATCGCCGGCGGCACCGCGGCGAAGCTGGTGATCTACCCGATCGCTGAGGGGCAGAGCCCGGGCACCAAGCTCACCAACTGGGCCGTCTGCGTGCTGACCGGCCAGGCGGGCGACCCTCCGCCCCGTCGCCAGGACTGGTCTCGTCCTGCCGATCTGGACGAGCTCGCGGGGCATCTCGATCGCTTCCACGTCCCGGACGTCGACCACAGAGGTCTCATCCGCGCGACGCCGGAGTGCTTCGAGTTCCCGATGTGCGACCGGGACCCTCTGCCCTACTGGACCAGTGGCCGGGTGACGCTCCTGGGCGATGCCGCCCACCCGATGTATCCGATGGGCTCCAACGGGGCCGGCCAGGCGATCCTCGACGCCACGAGCATCAGCAGCCACCTCGTCGAGCACGCCGACCCCGTCCGCGCGCTGAAGGCGTACGAGGAGGACCGCCTACCCACCACCAGCGAGGTGGTGCTGCGCAACCGGGTGGGCGGGCCCGAAGGCGTGATCGACGAGGTCGAACGCCGGGCTCCCCATGGCTTCTCACGGCTCGAGGACGTGATCACTCCCGAGGAGCTCGACGCCGTGGTCAGCGGGTACGCCAGGGCATCCGGGTCGTCGAGCGAACAGGTGAACCGCCCGTCGTGACCGCCGGGAGCCTCAGGCGCCCTCGACCGAACCGGGCGGCAGGAAGTCCACGTCGTGCTGCGCGGAGAGCCGCACGACCTCGGCGGGGTCCTCGAGGTTGTGCAGGTTGTCGAACAGCGCCGCGAGACGCCCGGCGGGGCTGACCCAGAAGAGCCCTCGAGTCGGCACCTCGCCGCGGTTGTAGTACGCGTGGGGGAGGTTCCTCGGCATCCGCACGGTGTCGCCAGGGCCCGCGGTCTCCCACTGGCCGTCGAGGTAGAGCGTGAACACTCCCTCGAGCACGTAGATGTGCTCGTCCTGGGTGGGGTGCACGTGTGGGGGCACGCCGGTGCCTGGTGGGTCGTAGGTCTCGAACGCGAAGCTCGACTCGCTCGCGGCCTTCATCGAGTAGGTGTGGCCGAGCACGTTCCACACCTTCTTGTTCATGCCCTCGCTCGCGAGCGTGATGCCCTTGGGCAGCGGGCCGAGCACGATCTCCTCGCCGGTCATGTCCCCTCCTGGCTGTGATCTCCGTGTCCGCGTCCGTGCGATGTCACAGCAGATCCGTACCGCACGCAAGGCACGAGCCCACGACGGCGAGATCTCGGGGCGTGGCGGCGGGAAGGGTGCTGGTCCGGCCCACATGGACCGACCCGGCACCCTCCCTGTTCGTCAGGCCGCTGGATCAGATCGTGGCGGGCATCGCCCGGCCGACGATCAGGCCACCCATGCCACCGCTCGCCGTGGGGTCGAGGTCGACGCGCACGGTGTCGCCCTCGCGGATGTCGCCGGACAGAAGCTCCTTCGCGAGCGCGTCGCCGATCGCCGACTGCACGAGCCGCCGCAGCGGCCGCGCCCCGTAGACGGGGTCGAAACCGTTCATGGCCAGCCACTCGCGGCCCGCATCGGAGACCTCCAGCGTGAGCCGCCGCTTCGCCAGCCGGCGGCGCAGCACGTCGAGCTGGATGTCGACGATGTGCGTGAGCTCCTCGGTGGACAGCGCGTGGAACACCACCACGTCGTCGAGCCGGTTGAGGAACTCCGGCTTGAAGTGCCGCTGCACGATCGCCATCACGGCGTCCTTGCGGCCCCGATCGTCGAGCGACGGGTCGGAGATCGCCTGCGTGCCCAGGTTGGACGTGAGCACGAGGATCGTGTTGCGGAAGTCGACGGTGCGGCCCTGGCCGTCGGTCAGGCGGCCGTCGTCGAGCACCTGCAGGAGCGTGTCGAAGACGTCCGGGTGCGCCTTCTCGACCTCGTCGAACAGCACCACCGTGTACGGACGGCGCCGCACGGCCTCGGTGAGCTGGCCACCCTGGTCGTAGCCCACGTAGCCGGGCGGGGCACCGACGAGCCGGGCGACGCTGTGCTTCTCCGAGTACTCGCTCATGTCGATGCGGACCATCGCCCGCTCGTCGTCGAACAGGAACTCGGCGAGCGCCTTCGCCAGCTCGGTCTTGCCCACGCCGGTGGGGCCGAGGAACAGGAACGACCCGGTGGGCCGGTTCTCGTCGGCGATCCCCGCCCGCGCACGGCGCACGGCGTCGGACACAGCGCGCACGGCCTCGGACTGGCCGACCACCCGCTTGCTGAGCTCGTCCTCCATGCGCAGCAGCTTGGCCGTCTCGCCCTCGAGCATGCGGCCCGCGGGGATACCGGTCCACGCGGAGACGACGTCGGCCACGTCGTCCGGGCCGACCTCCTCCTTGAGCATCACGTCGGCATCGGGCGCCGTGACGTCCGTGGCCTCCTCCAGCCTCTTCTCCAGCGCCGGGATGCGCCCGTAGCGCAACTCCGCCGCCTTGCCGAGGTCACCGTCGCGCTCGGCACGCTCCGACTCTCCACGCAGACCCTCGAGCTGTTCCTTCAGTTCGCGGACGCTCTCGATCGCGCCCTTCTCGTTCTGCCACCGGGCGGTGAGGGCGGACAGCTCCTCGCGCTTCTCCGCCAGCTCGGCACGCAGCGCGTCGAGCCGGTCGCGGGAGGCGGGGTCGTCCTCCTTCTCCAGCGCCATCTCCTCGATCTCCAGCCGGCGCACGGCGCGCTCGACCGTGTCGATCTCCACGGGACGGGAGTCGATCTCCATGCGGAGCCGTGACGCAGCCTCGTCGACGAGGTCGATCGCCTTGTCGGGGAGGAACCGGGCGGTGATGTACCGGTCGGACAGCGTGGCCGCGGCCACCAGAGCGGCGTCGGTGATCCGGACGCCGTGGTGCACCTCGTAGCGCTCCTTGAGCCCGCGCAGGATGCCGATGGTGTCCTCGACACTGGGCTCGCCCACCAGCACCTGCTGGAAGCGGCGCTCCAGCGCAGGGTCCTTCTCGATGCGCTGCCGGTACTCGTCCAGCGTGGTGGCGCCGACCATCCGCAGCTCACCGCGGGCCAGCATCGGCTTGATCATGTTGCCGGCATCCATCGCGCCCTCGCCGGTGGCACCCGCGCCGACGATCGTGTGGAGCTCGTCGATGAACGTGATGACCTGGCCCGCGGAGTCGGTGATCTCCTTCAGAACAGCCTTCAGCCGCTCCTCGAACTCACCGCGGTACTTCGCGCCGGCGACCATCGACCCGAGGTCGAGGGCCACGACACGCTTGCCGCGCAGCGACTCCGGGACGTCGCCCGCCACGATCCGCTGGGCGAGCCCCTCGACGATCGCCGTCTTGCCGACGCCGGGCTCACCGATGAGCACCGGGTTGTTCTTGGTGCGCCGCGACAGCACCTGCACGACGCGGCGGATCTCGGTGTCGCGCCCGATCACCGGGTCGAGCTCGCCCTTGCGGGCCCGCTCGGTGAGGTCGACGCCGTACTTCTCCAGGGCCTGGTAGGTGCCCTCGGGGTCGGGGCTCGTCACCCGCGAGCTGCCGCGGACCTTGCTGAACGCCTCACGCAGCGCCTCCGGTGTGGCTCCGTGGCGGCGCAGCAGGTCGGCGACCTGGCTACGCGCCGATGCCAGCCCGAACAGCAGGTGCTCGGTGGAGACGTACTCGTCGCCCATCTCCGTGGCCAGTTGCTGGGCAGCGGTGATCGCCGCGATGGCATCGCGGGACAGCTGCGGGGCGCTCACCGTGGCACCTGCCGCCGAGGGCAGGCGGTTGCCGAGCTGCGCGAGCTCACCTCGCACGGCCGCCGGATCAGCACCCACCGCCGTGAGCAGCGGCACCGCGATCCCGTCACCCTGGGCGAGCAGTGCCCCCAGCAGGTGCGTCGGGCCGACATCGGGGTTACCGGCGAGCGCAGCAGCCTGCACGGCGGCCGAGATGGCCTGCTGCGCCTTGGTGGTGGGGTTGAAAGAGTCCATCCCCTGTACCTCCTGCATCGTCGCCTGGGCACCATCGTGCCCGTCGCTTGGAAGAACGTAAGGAAAGTTGAGTCTGTTCCGCTCAAGGCAAAGCCGGGCCCCTTCCTCGGCGATACTTCCGGCCGATGTCTGACGATGTTCTCCTGACCAGCCTGCTCACAGCGGTGACCACCGCCCCCGACGACGTTCCGCTCCGGCTGCACGTGGCCGGGCTGCTGGCCGAAAGAGGCCGGAGCGCGGAGGCTCTGCAGCACTGCATCCAGGTGCTGGCCCGCGACGCGTCCAACGTCGACGCAATGGGTCTCCTGCAACGTCTGACCAGCGGGCTCACCGCGCCCCCCGCCCCGGACGTGGCCGCCGCGCCTGCGGAACCGGCACCCGTAGCGCCGCCGGCACCCGACAGAACGGGGCAGCACCGGCTGCAGGGCTACGACTGGACGCACGCCGAGGAGGAGGTCGCCGGCACCCCGGAGCCGGTACTCGCCCACGACGAGTCGTCACCGGTCGTCGAGGACATCGAGCAGCCCGGCATCCGCCTGGCCGACGTGGGCGGCATGGAGGACGTCAAGCAGCGCCTGGAGCTCGCCTTCCTCGGACCCATGCGCAACCCGGAGCTCGCCAAGGCCTTCGGCAAGACCCTCACGGGCGGCCTGCTCCTGTACGGGCCTCCCGGCTGCGGAAAGACGTTCATCGCCCGTGCCGTCGCCGGCGAGCTCGGGGCGAACTTCTTCACCGTCGGCATCTCCGACGTCCTCGAGATGTACACCGGTCAGAGCGAACGCAACATGGCCCGGATCTTCGCCGAGGCCCGGCGCCGCGCTCCTTGCGTGCTGTTCTTCGACGAGCTCGACGCCCTGGGCCAGAAGCGCTCGCAGCTCAGCCACGCCAGCAGCATGCGCAACACGGTCAACCAGATGCTGAGCGAGATGGACTCCCTGGGCGGGAACAACGACGGCGTCTTCACCCTCGGTGCCACCAACCACCCGTGGGACGTGGACAGCGCCCTGCGCCGCCCCGGCCGGTTCGACCGCATGGTGCTCGTCCTGCCGCCGGACGCCCCCGCGCGCACCGCGATCCTGCGTTACCACCTGCGCGACCGCCCGGTGGCCGAGATCGACCTCGATCGGATCGTCCGGCTCACCGAGCATTTCTCCGGGGCCGACGTCGCGCACGTCTGCACCACGGCAGCCGAGCGGGCCCTCGCCCTGTCGATGCAGATCGGCCGGCTGCACGCGCTCACCACGAAGGACCTGGAGGCGGCCGTGAAGGAGGTCCGGCCGAGCACCGGGGCGTGGTTCGCCACGGCCCGCAACGTCGTCGCGTTCTCCAACTCCGACGGCGACTACGACGACCTCTCGGCCTACCTGCGGAAGCACAAGAAGCTGTGACGACCGCGCTCCACCGCGTGGAACAGCTGCGCCTCCTCGGCCGGTTCGACGACGCCGAACGGGCCGCGCGCGAGGCGCTCGCCGCCTCCCCGAACGACCCCGGGCTGCTCCTGGGGCTGGCGGCCGTGCTGTACGAGTCCGGACGGCTCGTCGACGGGCTGGCCGCGGCCGAAGCAGCGTCGGCCGCCGCTCCGGAGTTCGATCGGCCCCAGGTGGTGCGGGCCGCGATCCTCTCCGGACTCGGCAGGCACGACGAGGCCGTCGAGGCCGCGTACCGGGCAGTGACACTCGCCCCGGAGGAGACCCCGGGCGCCACGATGTACGCCGAGGTGCTGAAGCAGGCCGGGCGCCTGCCCGAGGCGGCACAGGCGGCCCGGCGGGTCGTGGAGCTCGCTCCGAACTCCCCGGCGTCGCATTTCCTGCTCGCCGACGTCACCAGCGGCCTCGGGGACAAGGAGACGGCCCGCCAGGCCTACGAGGAGGTGCTCCGGCTCGATCCGCAGCACGCCGTGGCCAGGCACGACCTGGCCGTCCTCGACGCCAGGGGGCACCGCCCCGCGCAGGCTCTGCGCGGGCTCATCGACGCCGGCATGCTCGCACCCGGGATGCCCAAGGTCATGCAGACCATCAGGGCGGTGCTCTGGCAGTTGTCCTGGCGGCTGCGGATGCTGCTCGGGCTGGCCACCGTGGCCGTCATCGTCTTCAGCGGCGAAGATCCCCTCGACTCGACGTGGTCGGGCCGCATCGCCGCAGCCGTCACCTTGGTGATCGCGGGCGGACTGACGTGGTGGACAGTCCGCAACCTCCCGAAGCAGACCAGGCCCGTGGTCCGGGCGGCGCTGCAGGGGGACGGGCCGCTGCGCTTCACGTACGTGGCCGTCGCCGCCTGCGTGCTGCTCCTCGTCGTCGTCCTGATCACCGGGGTCGGGGTGTTCGCCGCGCTGGTGTGGCTGGTGCTGGGCCTGCTGGGTGGACTGGCGATCGTCGTGAGAACGGTGCGCCGGTTGCGCCACGGCTGACCCCACCCCACCGGTGGACCGCCCGTGCGCCGAACGGTCGGCGGTGAGGACGAGGAATTTCTGCCACCACACGATCTGGTCCAGGCACGGAGGGTCTCCAAGGCGCTCTCGGAGCGTTAGGCTGCCTCGGCCAGGGACCCCCCTCCCTCGCCCCCCGATCATCGAGCAGGAAGAGTCGGCCATCCATGACCGCTGAACAGTTGCTCGCTGCCGATCTCCCCAGCGTCGGCGCGCCCCGCAGCGAGCAGTCCGGAATGGTCGAGCTCATCCGTTCCAGCTTTGCGTTGGTCGAGCCGCACATGGACGACCTCGGGCGGTACTTCTACGCCACGCTGTTCCAGATCGCGCCGCAGACCCGCGACCTGTTCCCGGTCAACATGGAGGTGCAGCGCAGCCGCCTGCTGCGGGCGCTCGTGCACGTCGTCCAGATGGTCGACCAGCCCGACGACCTCACGCCCTTCCTCGAGCAGCTCGGACGCGACCACCGCAAGTTCGGGGTGCTCGCCCAGCACTACGACGCGGTCGGGGCGTCGCTGCTCGGCACCATCAGCCACCACTCCGGCGCTGCGTGGACGCCGGAGGTCCAGAAGGCCTGGTCCGAGGCCTATGCAATCGTCGCCGCCGCCATGATCAGTGCCGCGCAGGCCGACCGCGGCCCCGCGTCCTGGCTCGGGCGGGTGGTGGACCACCGACGCGTCGGCTGGGACCTCGCGGTGATCACGCTGCAGACCAGCGAGCCGGTCCCGTACCGGGCGGGCCAGTACCTGAGCGTGGAGACGCCCCAACGGCCGCGCCTGTGGCGCTACCTGTCGCCGGCCAACGCGCCGAGGAGCGACGGCACCCTGGAGTTCCACGTCCGCGCCGTCGACGGCGGGTGGGTGAGCCGGGCGATCGTCGCCCACTCCCGGATCGGCGACACCTGGCGGATCGGGCCGCCGATGGGCCGCATGCACGTCGAAGCCGGCACCGGGCGTGAGCTTCTGATGGTCACCGGCGGCACCGGCATGGCTCCCATCAAGGCCCTCCTCGAGGACCTCTCCACGCGCCAGGAGCAGCCTCGCACCCAGGTGTTCGTGGGCGGCCGCACCTGGGACGACCTGTACGACTTCCCCAGCCTGCGGCGGCTCTCCTACAGCAACACCTGGCTCGACGTCATCCCCGTCGTCGAGAAGGACGAGGGCGGCTCGGGCGCCGAGCGGGGCACCCTCGCCGACGTCGTCACGCGCTACGGGGCGTGGGCCGACCACGACGTGCTGGTCTGTGGGTCACCGGCCATGATCCGCTCCACGGTGTCCCGGATGCTGGTGGCGGGCACACCGCTCGACCGCATCCGGTACGACCCGTTCACGATGGACTGACCAGGCCACCACGCACACGTCTTGGCCACCGCGCACACGTCAGGACGTCTGTGCGGTGGCCAAGAGGTACGTGCGGTCAGGTCTGCTTCTCTTCGCGGCGCGGTTTCGGCCGCCACACCACCAGGGCTTGGCGGCGGTCCACCGGCACCAGGTCCCGCCGGTACGAGGCGTGCACGCTCGCTGCTGCCTGCTCAGCCGCGGCGTGGGCGGCCATCAGCTCATGTGTCAGCTCGTCCAGCCGGGCGCGCAGCTCGTCGACGAGCTGCTCCAGCTCGATGATCCGCTTGATGCCCGCGAGGTTCACGCCCTCCTCCTGGGAGAGCCGCTGAACCTCGCGGAGCAGGGCGATGTCACGAACCGAGTAGCGCCGCCCGCCGCCCGCCGACCGGCCGGGGCTCACGAGCCCCAGCCGGTCGTAGCTGCGCAGTGTCTGGGCGTGCAGCCCGGCCAGCTCCGCCGCCACCGAGATGACGAAGATGGGGCTGTCCGGGTTGGCGCCCGGCGGTAGCGCCGGGCCGCCGGGCGTGGTGCTCACGACCCGCTCCCGAGCAGATCGGCACGCGGGTCGAACGACTTGGTGGCCTCGGCGTAAGCCTGCAACGCCTCGGTGGCACCGTCGTCGAGCGAGCTCGGCACGGCCACCTCGACCGTGACGAGCAGGTCACCGGTCTTTCCGCTCTTCCGCTTCACACCTCGCCCGCGCACCCGGAACGTGCGCCCGCTCGATGTGCCCGGGGGAATCCTGAGCGACACGGTGGAGTCCAGCGTGGGCACGGTCAGCGTGCTGCCGAGCGCCACCTCGGGGTAGGTGACCGGCACCGTCAGCGTCAGGTCGTCGTTGTTGCGCTCCGACCGCCCGAAGAGCCGGTGGGGCGTGACGTGCACCTTCACGTACAGGTCACCAGCCGGTGCACCACCCCGGCCCGGCTCGCCCTGCCCCTTGAGCCGGATCTGCTGCCCGTCGGCCACACCGGCCGGAACCCGGACGGTGAGCAGGCGGGTGCGGGTGCTGACGCCGTCGCCCCCGCACTCGGGGCACGGGTCGTCGATGATCCGGCCGGTGCCGCGGCAGTCGCGGCACGGCTCGGAGAACGCGAACGCGCCCTGGCTGCGGCTGACCAGGCCGACGCCACCGCAGGTGGGGCACTGCCGCGGCGTGCTGCCCGGCCGGGCACCCGTGCCGCCGCACCGCTCACACCGGCCCGGCGACGACAGCCGCAGCTGCACCTCCGCACCGCGGACGGCGTCGATGAAGTCGATACGCAGCTCGCTCTCGACGTCGGCACCACGCTGCGCCCGAGGGCCCGTGGTGGTGGTGCCGGCCCCGGCGCGGTTTCCGAAGATCCCACCGAGGATGTCGCCGAGCCCGCCGGCCCCGCCCGCGCCGGGTGACCCGGCACCGGCCCGGCCGAACAGGTCGTTCAGGTCGAAGCCCTGGCCGGCGGCGCCGCCACCGAAGCCACCGGGGAAGCCCCCGCCGGCTCCGTAGCCGCCGCCACCGGCGAAGAGCGCACGCGTCTCGTCGTACTCACGGCGCTTCTTCTCGTCGGACAGCACCCCGTACGCCTCGGACACGGTCTTGAACCGCGCCTCGGCGTTGGCGTCACCAGGATTGGCATCCGGGTGCAGCTCACGCGCGAGCTTGCGGTACGCCTTCTTGATGTCGTCCGCGGACGCGCCGGAGGTGACGCCCAGCTCGCGGTAGAAGTCCTTCTCGATCCAGTCGCGCTGGGTCACTCCGCCTCCTTCGCGTCTTTCAGAGCCCCTCAGCGGGGCCGGGTTCAGTTGTGGTGGTCAGCGGAGGCTGGGTGGTGCCGTCGTCAGGGCGGTCGGTGACCGCCACCATCGCGGGCCGCAGTACGCGGTCGGCGATGCGGTAGCCGGGGCGGAGAACCGCCGAGACCACCGTGACCGTCGGTCCGCCGGACCCGCCGCCCTCGTGCTGCACGGCCTCGTGGACCGACGGGTCGAAGGGCTCGCCCTCCAGCCCGAACGGCTCCAGGCCGAACTTCTGCACGACGGCGACGAGCTTGTCGGCAACCGCCTTGAACGGACCGGTGAGATCGCCGTGCGCCTCGGCGCGGTCCAGGTCGTCGAGCACGGTGAGCAGTTCGGAGACGAACTGCACGCGCGCGCCGACGAGAACGCTCTCGCGATCGCGGTCGACACGCCGCCGGTAGTTGGCGTACTCCGCGCTGACCCGCTGCAGGTCGGCGGTGCGCTCGGCAACCTGGGCGGCGAGCTCCGCGGCCGCGAGGACGTCGGCCGCGCTGTCCGGTGCCGGCGCCTCCGGGGCGGTCCCGGCCGACTCCTCGGCCGGGACGCGAACCTCGCCGGTCTCCGGGTCGATCCGGCGCCGGTTCCGGACCACGACCCGCTCGCCCTCTGCGCCGTTCTCGCTGCGCTCGTTGCGGTGGTCGCGTCCAGTCATGAGACCTCCTCGCTGGCGCTCGTCGGCTGCATTCTCAGAGGTGCTGTGCTGAACGGTGAGCTCGCAAGCTCGCTCACTTCTTGTCCTTGTCCTCGTCGACGATCTCGGCGTCCACGACGTCGTCGTCGGCGCTGTTGCTGCCCTGGGCCTGGCCGCCGTCGGCGCCCGGAGTGGCGGCACCCTCGGCACCCGGCTGCTGGTACAGCGCGGCGCCCATCTTCTGGGACTCGGTGGCGAGCTTCTCCATCGACGACTTGATCGCGTCGGTGTCGGTGCCCTTCAGCGCGGCCTGCGCCTCACCGAGAGCGGCGTTGACGCTGTCCTTGACGTCGGACGGAAGCTTCTCGTCGTTCTCCTTGACGAACTTCTCCGTCTGGTAGACGAGCGACTCGGCCTGGTTGCGGACCTCGGCCTCCTCGCGGCGCTTCTTGTCCTCCTCGGCGTGCTGCTCGGCCTCGCGCATCATCCGGTCGATCTCGTCCTTGCCCAGGGCGGAACCACCGGTGATCGTCATGGCCTGGCTCTTGCCGGTGCCCAGGTCCTTCGCCGACACGTTGACGATGCCGTTGGCGTCGATGTCGAAGGACACCTCGATCTGCGGCACGCCACGCGGGGCCGGCGGCAGGCCCGTCAGCTCGAACATGCCGAGCTTCTTGTTGTAGGACGCGATCTCGCGCTCGCCCTGGAACACCTGGATCTGCACGGACGGCTGGTTGTCGTCGGCCGTCGTGAAGATCTCCGACCGCTTGGTGGGGATCGTGGTGTTGCGCTCGATGAGCTTGGTCATCACGCCACCCTTGGTCTCGATGCCCAGGGACAGCGGGGTGACGTCGAGCAGCAGGACGTCCTTGACCTCACCGCGCAGCACACCGGCCTGCAGGGCGGCGCCCACGGCGACGACCTCGTCCGGGTTGACGCCCTTGTTGGGCTCCTTGCCGCCGGTGAGCTCCTTCACCAGCTCGGTGACGGCCGGCATGCGGGTGGAACCACCCACGAGCACGACGTGGTCGATGTCGCCGACGGAGATGCCGGCGTCCTTCACGACCTGGTTGAACGGCGCACGAGTGCGGTCGAGCAGGTCGGAGGTGATGCGCTGGAACTCGGCCCGCGACAGCGTCTCGTCGAGGAACAGCGGGTTCTTGTCGGCGTCGACCGTGATGTAAGGCAGGTTGATCGTGGCCGTCGACTGGCTCGACAGCTCGATCTTGGCCTTCTCAGCGGCCTCACGCAGCCGCTGCATCGCCATCTTGTCCTTGGTCAGGTCGATGCCCTGGCTGTTCTTGAACTTGTCGACGAGCCAGGTGATGATCCGCTCGTCCCAGTCGTCGCCACCGAGGTGGTTGTCGCCGTTGGTGGCCTTCACCTCGACGACGCCCTCGCCGATCTCCAGCAGCGAGACGTCGAACGTGCCGCCACCGAGGTCGAAGACCAGGATGGTCTGCTCCTTCTCGCCCTTGTCGAGCCCGTACGCCAGAGCGGCGGCGGTGGGCTCGTTGACGATCCGCAGGACGTTGAGGCCCGCGATCTGGCCGGCCTCCTTGGTGGCCTGGCGCTGCGCGTCCTCGAAGTATGCGGGGACGGTGATCACCGCGTCGGTGATCGTCTCGCCCAGGTACGACTCGGCGTCGCGCTTGAGCTTCTGCAGCACGCGCGCGCTGATCTCCTGTGCGGAGTACTTCTTGCCGTCGATGTCCGGCGTGGTCCAGTTGGTGCCGATGTGACGCTTGACCGACCGGATCGTCCGGTCGACGTTCGTCACGGCCTGGTTCTTCGCCGACTGCCCGACGAGCACCTCGCCGTTGCGGGCGAAAGCGACCACGGACGGAGTGGTCCGGGCGCCTTCCGAGTTGGCGATGACCGTCGGCTCGCCACCTTCGAGGACGGCGACGACGGAGTTGGTGGTCCCGAGGTCGATGCCGACCGCACGAGCCATGGTGATTGCCTCCGAGTAGCTTGAGTTCGGTTCGCTCAAGTCTTCCACGGTACCGACCGGGCCAGCGATGCACCCTTGAGTCGGTCCCGCTCAACTTGCTCGTTCCGTCCAACGCGGTTCCCGGCGCGGGTGTTCCCGCCCCGTCGCGCGGAGGCGATCGGCAGCTCCTACAGGGCCTCGGCAGGGCGCGGTTCGATCCGGCCGGCGGAGGCCGGGGGCAGCGGATCGGTCACCGGTGCGAGCACGCGGTGGTTCTCCGGATCGGGCACCACCTGGTCTGCGCTGTCGCGATACTCCAGCTCCCCGTCCGGGCCGAGGTCGGCCACGTAGCCCGCGGCCGCGAGCTGCTCCTCGTCGAGATCGACCAGCAGCTCCCAGCGGCTCGCCACGACGAGGTAGTCGGGCCATGGCAGGTCCCCGTAGGCGTCGTGCAGATCGGCGAGCAGCCCCACGAACACCTGCTGCCAGCGCAACGGCATCGACTGCGCGAGCGACCGCGGCACCACCAGGTAGTCCTCGTTGGCGCCACGGGCAGGCAGATCGAGGTAGTCCTGCAGCGGGGTCGTGGATGCCGGTACGGAGGGTTCGGGTGGCATTGCTACTCCTGCTCTTACGGGGACGCCGGTGAGGACCCTAAGCGCGGTTCGGTGACGTGCCCGGGCGAGTGGCCAGCGGCACGAGCTCCGAATAGTTCCACGGCACGGGCTGCACCCGCACGGATTGCCCGGTGTAGGGCGCCTCCACCATCTGCCCGTTGCCCATGTACAGCATCACGTGATGGATGGTGGACGGGTCGGACGGATCGGTGGCGTAGAAGAGCAGATCCCCCGGCTGCGCCTGCGATACGGGGACGTGACCGCCGGCGTAGAACTGCTGCCGCGACACCCTCGGAAGGTTGATCCCGGCCGACTGGAACGCACGCAGCATCAAGCCGGAGCAGTCGTACGTATTGGGCCCGGTGGCGCCCCAGACGTAGGGCTTCCCGACCTCGTTGAGGGCGAAGGCGATCGCCGCCCCGGCCGCCCCCTGGGGGAGCATCGCCGTCTGCCCGCACCCGGCCGGATCGCTCACGTCGGCCAACTGCTGCACGAGATCGGAGGCCAAGCCCTCCCACTTGGCGTACGCGTCGGGGAAGGCCGAGCGCTGCACGATCTGCGCCGCCACCGTCACCGGCATGTCGGCCCACCCGGGCACGGCGAGGAGCCGCTGGATGAAGATCGTGGTGCTGTACACGGGGTCGGTGACCTGGCTCGGCGCCCCCCATCCCTGCGACGGCCGCTGCTGGAAGAGTCCGAGCGAGTCCCGGTCGCCGTAGTTGATGTTGCGCAGGGTGGACTCCTGCATCGCCGTGGCGAGCGCGACGAGCCAGGCCCGCGGCGGGGCACCCATGTTCCGGGCGGTCTGGATGATGATCGCGGCGTTGCGCCGCTGCTCCTCGCTCAGGTTGCTCGCCCGGATTCCGGGGCTGCCCCCGGCGAGCCCGGCGTCACAGGGCCCGTACGACTGCGGGCGGCCCGCCCCGCTCCCCGTGCTGAACAGGACGAACCCGACTCCGAGGAACAACCCCAGTGCGGCCGCAATCGCGACGAACGGGATGAGGAGCCGCAGCGGCCGGAGCAGGTTCATCGCCGGTCCACGGCCCTCAGGTCCGGTCGTAGCCGGCGACCCGCCAGCCTTCGGTGTCGGTATCGACCACGAGGACGAGCAGGGTGAGCGCGTCCGTGGGCACCGCGACCTGCACCGAACGCGGGGAGACCCGCACCGCGCGCGGCTCCCCCGTGACCCGGGTGGCCGGGATGTTGGCGGGGTCGACGCCGCTGAGCACCCCGAGGTACTCGTCGGTCGTGGTGGACCGCAGCCCGTCGAGCCACTCATCGGTGGTGGTGCCGGACGGCGGCCGAACCCACGCGGCCGACCAGCGGGCCGCCACCGACAGGGCGGCCGCCGGGGCTTGCGACAGCGGCAGGTTCTTCGGCTCGAGCTCCGGCACGGGCGGCAGCGCCGTCGGGGCAGGCGTCAGCGGGACGGCAGGCGATCCCGGGAGCCGTGGCGCCGAGGAAGCCGGGTTCGCGGGCTCCGGGCCGGTGAGCAGGCCGCGCTCGTTCGAGCGGCCGGCGAGCGACGTGACACCGAAGCTGACCCCACCCGCCACCACGACGACCACGATCACCGTGATCACGAGCCGGGCCGGGGACTGCAGTGGCCACTGCCAGATCCCGCGGTAGGCAGCAGCCCGCCCGCGCGGCGACCTAATCGGCACGGCTGGTCCCGCCGCTCGGGCTGTAGGCAACCGGCGCCGAACGCGGCCGGTAGATGCGGTACACCGGGACGCCGTCGACCAGTTCGGCCTGCACCGGACGCGCTCCGCCCGGGCGCAGCGGCACGGAGTCCGGGCGGCGGTAGATCACGCGGTCGTCGACCTCACCGGGATCGGCCCAGCTCGGTGTCGGCCCAGCGGCGCGCGCACCGCTGGGCCCGGCAGGAAGGGCCGGGCGGCGGGCTGCCGGAACGAGTAGGGGAGCAGACGGCACGTCGGACTCCGCGCGCCTGCGCGCCGGCCGGGCGCCCTGCTGGGTGGGGATCCGGATGCCCGGCTCGGCCTCCGGGCGCCCGCCGTCGGGGTACGGGTAGGCCGACGCCGCATCGCGCCGCTCGTTCCACCACCGGGACTGCCGGTCCTCGGTGGGCCCGCCGCGCATGCGCAGCCAGACCCGGGACATCGGACCGGAGCCTGCACCCGGCACGATCCCACCGAACTGGTCGCGGGTGAGCGACACCATCGACACGAGCCGCCGGAACGGCCGGGCCACAGCCCAGAGGACCACCGTGACCACGCCCGTGACGAGCAGCCCGAGCCAGAGATCGACACCGCTGCCGGGACGGAACAGCGACACCACCAGCAGCGCGTGGAGCCCGGCCAGTGCCCCCACGACCAGTGTGTTGACGATCGCCGCGCCTGCGACGCGGAGCACCGCCGGGAGGATGTCGGGCTTGAGCACGGCCACCACGGCGACCGCGGGCGCGGTCATCACCAGAAGCCGCAGCAACAGCATCGCGACCAGCACGAGCACCTTGGACAGCAGCTGGAACAGCGCGATGCACAGCGCCTGCACCACTGCCAGCAGCCCGGCCCCGATGCGGCTCCCGGACGTGCCCTGGAAATAGGAGTACCGGTCGCCCATGCGGCCCGCGAGCGCGGCGAAGTCGGCCTTCTTCTGCTCGGCGAGCTGCACCGTGTCGCGGCCTTCGGCGACCTCGGGCTTCGTGAACGTCTGGGCGCGCAGCAGGTCGCGCCCCAGCTCCTTCGCCTGTGGCACATCGGGCGAGCCGAACTCGCCGCGCAACCAGTTCTGGTAGATCACCTGGTCGACCAGCACGGTCGGCAGGGTGTCCCGGTCGCCGAGCCCGACCTGGCCGAGGAAGCCCTGCTGCATGTCGGTGACCCCGTTGAGCAGCAGGGGGTCGGCTGCCTTCGCCCAGTCGACCGGAGCGAGGTAGGCCGCCGAGCCGATGAGGAGGGCGAGCGCCGCGAACCCGGCGCGCTGCGTCTGTCTTGCGAGGTCCCCGCGCAGCGCGAGCACGAGCAGCAGCACCGCGAGGATGAGCAGCACCGGGCCGATGAACGTGGTGAACACGGCCTGGTACATCGCGCGGGTGCCATCGCTGATCAGCTGGTCGAGCGGGGCGAGCACCTCTCCACCGTCGGCGATCAGGTAGTGGGCCCAGTTGACCCCGGCGACGAGGAACTTCGCGACGTTGAAGGTCTGGTTGCCCAGCCAGGTGTCGGTGCTGGTGGCCGGGTTGACGACCGCGCCTGCGCAGCCGAGGTCGTAGTTGTGCCAGACGAGGCCCGCGTACCCGACCTCGTCGTAGACGCTGCCGGGCTCACCCACCCCGTAGGTCGGCGGATCGAGCGAACCGACCAGTCCGGTGCCAGGACGGTCCGGCTCGGGCGATTCCTTGCAGTCCAGCGACTGCGCGAAGGCAGGCGACCCGATCAGCACCGAGCCCGCGACGAGACCGACGACGATCCCGAGGGCCACCCGGCGACGCGGCCGGACGTCACCACGCCTGCGACGGCGCCGGCGTCGAAGGTCGACCAGGACGGCTGCGCCCAGCACCAGCGCCACCGGCAGCCAGGCTGCGACCGGTGGAGGCCCCCCGGGCATCACCGACGGGCCTCCCCGACCGCCCGGACACGCTCCTGGCCCTGGCCGGCGGAATGTCCGCCGCCGTTGTCGTCGGTGGGGTGGCGGTCGTCGCCACCGCTGTCGGCGTCGCCGAGGAGATCGAGCTCCTCGTCGTCGAGGAGTTCGTTGACCGCGCCACGGGTGGAGCCGGTGGTCGGCCGGTTCACCGTGAGCAGCTCGTCAGGATCGTCGACGTCGGCGAACTCGTCGTCGAGGTCGTCGCCGAGCATCACGTGGTCACGTTCGCGCCCGGGAGCGGGGCGGAGCATGTGGGGCGGCACGGCGGAGCCGCGAGGAGCGGGCTCGTCGGGAGCGCGGACCGCGGCAGCGCTGCGGCCCGACACGGCGCGGGTGGCCACCCTGCTGGCGTCGGGGTTGGTGTCGAGAGCCTCACGGACGTGTTCGAGGTGCGGCGCCTCGAGGTCGATCCGGATCTTCTCCACGCCACCGTGCCCATCGGCGAAGATGAACTGGCGCGGCGTGTCGTCGGGCCGGTCGTCGTGGCGGGGCCGTGGCGACAGCGTGCCGAGCATCTGCTCGTACCCCACGTCGGTGGGCACCTTCAGCAGGCGCAGTGCCTCGCCCTGCGCCTCCTCGTCGTCGGTACGCCCGACGAACACGGCGTTGACCAGCGAGGCGAACCCGGACACCCGCAGAAGGTCGCCGGCGAGCTGCGAAGCGAACAGCGCGCGGACGTTGAACTTCCGGGAGTCGCGGGCAAGCCGGTCGATGAGCACCTTGCCCGTGGGCACCTGGGACAGGAAGTGGGTCTCGTCGAGCGCCACTCCCTTGCGGAGGTTGCGGTCGGCGTCGTAGATCGTGCGCTGGGTGAGCCAGGACGCCAGGTTGAGCAGCTCGACGGCGAGGGACTCACCGTCGGTCCACTCCTCCCGTGGACTGCCGGGCCGCGGCAGCGTCATCCCCTGCATGGTGAGGACGGTGAGCCGGTAGTCCCGCTCGGCGTGCCACGGGTCGTCGCGGGAGGTGTCGGGGAACAGCAGCGCCGCCTGGGGAAGCTCGCGGCGCTCCTCCAGGAAGTCGGCCACCACCCCGGCGTGCTCCTCGCCCTCGCGTGCGTGCCTGCGCAGCGCGTCGATCACCTGGCCAGGGTGCCGGTCGGTGGCGCCACCGACCTCCCGCACCGCGCGGAGCAGCACGATGCGGGTGTGCGGGAGCCGCGACACGTCGTAGGGCAGCAGCCCCGTGAGCACGTCCAGGACGAGCCGTCGTCGCGTGGCCGCGGCGAGGGAGCGCTCACGGCGCCACGCCCGCTCGGGATCCTCCTCGTCGGCGAAGTGGTCGGCGCGTGGTTCGGCGACCACCCGGTACGGGTTGAGGATGCCGGGGTCGGCACGAAGGAGGTTGATGTGCCGGGAGAACGGGGCGAGCTCGGGTAGCCGGGTGAGCTCGGCGAGCGGGCCCGACGGGTCGAGCACCGTCCACCGTGCACCGGAGCGCAGTGTCTTGTAGACGATCAGGCCGGTGAGGAAGGACTTGCCCGATCCCAGCCCGCCGACCACGGCGGTGAGCCCGGAGGCCCGGCGCACCTCCTGTGCGAGCCAGGGGTCCCACGCCACCGGACGCCGGGTGGCCGTGCAGGTCTCGCCGATCATGATGCCGCGCCGGTCGCCGACCGACGCGGTGGCGGCGGGAACGGCGGACGCCGCCCACGTGACCGAACCGCGCCGCCGGTAGGCAGTGGACGCGAGCGGCTCGCCGGGGATGAACTCACGGGCGAAGCGGTACTGCGCCTCCGGGTGCTCGATCTGCACCTTCGGCCGGTAGACGTCGAGCACCTGCTGTGCCCGGCTCACCGCCTCCGCCTCGTCCTTGCCCGCCACGGCGATACGCCACCAGCCGTAGAGGCGGGTGTTGAGCTGGGTGAGCCCGGTGGTCAGCTCGTCCTCGACCTCCAGCACGCGGTCGGCCTGGCGGGCCAGCGACATCGGCGGATCGAGGTCGTGGTCGTGCGTGTAGTGCCGGATCTGGCTGCGGACCTTGCCCATCTGTCGCTGCAGCTCGCCGGCCACCTCCTCGGGGCGCCGGACGTAGATGCGCGCCGACCAGTCCACCGGGAACGGGAGCCGGTCGGAATGCTGCATCCACGGGTCGTCGACCTCGGGGATGCGCAGCCCCTCCATCAACCCGAGCGACAGCACGGCGACGTTGCGGGAGACGGTCTGCGTGCGTAGCCGGCCGATCACCCGGACCGTGGGCGCGTAGGGCTCCTGGTACATCTCGACGCCGTCGGTGAACGCGGCGAGGTCCTCGGTCTCCCAGCGCGTGACACCGCCGGGCACCACCGAGAGGGTGCGCGGAGCGGGCAGGCCCAGCGAACACGAGCGATGCATGAGCCACGCGATGTCGTCGGCCGAGGCAGGCACGGCGTCCAGCCCGCTGCCCGCCACGAGCGAGTCGAGGTGGCCGACCTCGGTGGCCAGCGCCGCGAGCTCGGCACGCACCGCGGCGGGCGCGACCTTGCCCAGCACCGGCGCGGCACGCTCCACCCAGCGGTCGAGCATCCCCCGCCCGGAGACCTCGATGCCGAGGAAGACCTCCTTGTCCGACATCGACAGTCCCATGAGGTGCCGCTGCTCACCCTCGAGGAACCCGTCCCAGCCCAGGGCACCGGCGACGTCGGGCAGGCGGCCCATCGCGTTGTGGTCGAACGACTCCGCCCACATGTGCACGGGGTAAGGCCGCGTGGTGACGCGCAGGTGCAGCCAGCGGCCCTGCAGCTCCCCGAGCTGCGCGGCGATCTGGCGGATCAGCACCTCGCGCTGGGAGTCGCTGCGGAAGCTCCAGGCCTGGGCCGAGAGCCGGTACCAGGCCATCACCTGGGTACCGGTGCGTGTCAGGTGGCCCTCGATCGACCGCAGCGCGATCTCGGGCACGTACTTGGGCAGACCCGACTCGCCCGCCAGCGCACGTCCGCGACGCCTGCCTCGCTGTCTCTCCAGGGGAGTCCTGTCACGACGGGCGTCACGTCGCGCCACGTGCCCGTCCCTTCCCACGCCCGGCCGCCGCACGGCCCTTCGCGCGGCCCGTGGTTCTGCCCGTGGTCCGGGCAGGCTGCCGGGAACCGCGGTCTGCCGACGACTTGCGGGGCCGGACGACCGGACCGACGCGCACGTGCTCGGAGCGGACCTCGCCACCCCCGATGGCCGTGCGCGCTCTCGGTCCGGTGATCTCGTGACGGAAGAGCTCCACAACCTGCCCGAGGGGTCGTTCGTAGTTGATGCGCTTGCCGATGAAACGGGTGACGACGATGGTGATCACGAGCGCCCACGCGACGGAGAAGAAGTCGAGCCCGATGCCGACCCGCCGTTGCAGGAACATGACGCCGATCATGACGAGGAGGCCGACGCCGTAGCTGACGTAGCGCGCACGCCACGGGAACGTGGCCCGCGGCGGACCCAGCCAGACGGAATCGACGCGGTAGATCTCGTCGTCGGTGCGAACGAGCAACTGGTCACCCGACGAGGAGGCTTGCGAGGAAATTACCGATCTGCGGGCCGTTGCCCGAGACGGCGATTCCGAGGGCGACCAGACCGATCAGGAGCCCGACGCTGCGCCGGGCCACGCCGGCGTTGTCGCCCCGCCCGCCGATCCATAGAAGGATGATTGCGATAGCGAGCAGTACGAGTGGGACGATATTGTTCTGGATCCACCCTTGAAGACCGGTGGTGCTCAGGCTCTCCTGCGCGTACAGCGCAAGCACCTCTGGTCCGGTCATACGGCTCCTCCTTGCGGCGCTACCCACCCGAGGCTGCCCGTTCCAGACCCCCCGAGCTCGTGGATACCCGAACGTGTGGACTCAGCTATCCCGCGTTGAGTAGACCATGCTGACCAGCCGGAGCATAGTAGGTCGCCCGCACGGCGGTCATGAGGTTGCACCAAGTGCCACCGACACCGCCGACAGGGTGACTGACCAGGGCTTTGTTGGTGGTCCGACTATCTGTACCGATCGAGTGATGGTCCATCAGAAACGGGCACTGTGAGCAGCACTTTCTCGTCATCACGTGGTGGATCGCACAAGTCGTTACCGGCCGGTAAGTTAGCCCTGAACGGCCCTATCGTTCCCGGTGGCGAGTAGGGGCCAGCGGTCTACCCTGCTCGCGGGCGGCCCGCGGCCCCCGCCCGCCGCGCCAGCCCTGGGAGGAAGACTGTGGTTGTCAGACTGGTCATCGGACTGGCCATGACAGTGGCCGCCCTGGCGGTGTCCGGCCGCCGGGCGTTCTGGCTCTATCGCCTGATCATGTCCGGTCAGCCGGCCCACGACCGCAAGGACGAGCTCGGCGCGCGGCTGCGAGCCCAGCTCGTCGAGGTCTTCGGGCAGCGCAAGTTGCTGCGATGGTCGGTGCCCGGATTGGCCCACTTCTTCACGTTCTGGGCTTTCGTGATCTTGATCACGGTCTACATCGAGGCGTACGGGGCGCTGTTCGACCACGACTTCCACATCCCGCTCATCGGACGTTCCCCGGTGCTCGGGTTCCTGCAGGACTTCATCGCCGCTGCCGCCCTGATCTCCCTCGTCGTCTTCTCCGTGATCCGGCTGCGCAACGCCCCGGAGCGCGAGGCGCGGGCCTCCCGGTTCTACGGCTCCCACACCGGCGGCGCGTGGCTGATCCTCTTCATGATCTTCAACGTGCTGTGGACGCTGTTCTTCTTCCGCGGCGCGTCCTCCGCGCTCGGCGTCTTCCCCTACACCTCAGGGGCGTTCGTCTCGATCGGCGTCGGCCACCTGTTCGGCGGACTGTCGACGGGCACGCTCGAGGTGATCGAGAGCGTCGGGCTGCTCCTGCACATCGGCGTGATGCTCGCCTTCACGGTGATCATCGCCTACAGCAAGCACCTGCACATCTTCGTCGCGCCGATCAACGTCTCGGCCAAGCGGCTGCCCAAGGCGCTGGGCCCGCTGCCGGTCATGGAGTCGGGCGGCAAGCCGATCGACTTCGAGGATCCGGGCGAGGACGACGTGTTCGGCCGCGGCAAGATCGAGGACTTCACCTGGAAGGGCATGCTCGACTTCGCGACGTGCACCGAGTGCGGTCGCTGCCAGAGCCAGTGCCCGGCATGGAACACCGGCAAGCCGCTCTCGCCGAAGCTCGTGATCATGGACCTGCGCGACCACCTGCTCGCCAAGGCGCCGTACATCATCGGCGGCAAGGAGGTGCCCGAGGGCGGGTCGCTGGAGCTCGCGGGTGAGGAGCGCGGACACGCCGTCCCCGAGGCGGGCTTCCCCCGCGTGCCCGGCTCCGGGCCCGAGCAGGCGCTGCGCCCGCTGGTCGGCACGCTGGAGCAGGGCGGCGTGATCGACCCGGACGTGCTGTGGTCCTGCACCACGTGCGGCGCGTGCGTCGAGCAGTGCCCGGTGGACATCGAGCACGTCGACCACATCGTCGACATGCGCCGCAACCAGGTGCTCATCGAGTCGGAGTTCCCCTCCGAGCTCGGCGTGCTGTTCCGCAACCTGGAGAACAAGGGCAACCCCTGGGGGCAGAACGCCAAGGACCGGCTCGACTGGACCAAGAGTCTCGACTTCGAGGTGCCCGTCTTCGGTGCTGATGGGTCGGGCGAGCTGTCCGCCGACACCGAGTACCTGTTCTGGGTCGGCTGTGCGGGTGCATTCGACGACAACGCCAAGAAGACGGTGCGGGCCACCGCGGAGCTGCTGCACCGGGCCGGCGTCGGCTACGTCGTGCTGGGGCCGGAGGAGAGCTGCACCGGCGACCCTGCCCGCCGCTCGGGCAACGAGTTCCTGTTCCAGATGCTCGCCCAGCAGAACGTCGAGGTCCTCAACGCGGTGTTCGAGGGTCGCGAGCCGGGCACCCGGAAGATCGTCACCACCTGCCCGCACTGCCTCAACACGCTCGGCCGGGAGTACCCGCAGCTGGACGGGCACTACGAGGTGGTGCACCACACCCAGCTGCTCAACAAGCTGGTGCGCGAGGGCAAGCTCGTCCCGGTCGCCGCGCCCGACGGGGCGTTGACCGACGTCACCTACCACGACCCGTGCTACCTGGGCCGGCACAACGAGATCTACGAGGAGCCGCGGGAGCTCGTCGGGGCCGCGGGCGTGAAGCTCAACGAGATGCCCCGGCACGCCGACCGGTCCTTCTGCTGCGGCGCAGGCGGCGCCCGCATGTGGATGGAGGAGAAGATCGGGAAGCGCGTCAACCTCGAACGCGTGGACGAGGCGCTCGGCACCGGCGCGGAGAAGATCGCCACCGGCTGCCCGTTCTGCCGCGTGATGTTCTCCGACGGCCTGACCCAGCGCCAGAGCGAGGACAAGGGCGCGGGCGTCGAGATCCTCGACGTCTCCCAGATGCTGCTCGCCTCGGTGCGGCGTGGCGACGCGACGGCCGCCGACACCAACGGTTCGGTGGACGCCGTCGGTGCGGGCTCGGCCCGTGACTCGGCGAACGGCGCGGCCACCAACGGCGCCGAGCCGAAGAGTGCGCGACCTGAGGGCGCTGCCTCGCAAGAGTCCGGCTCGGGCGGGGACTGACCAGCCGCTACGCCGTGACCGCGCTCAGCAGGGACGGAAGCCGGTCACGACGTAGCGGGACGGCGCCACGGGCCCGATGGTGAAGTGGCCGAGCTGCGGCCCTGCCTGCGCACCCGAACCCCAGCTCATGTTGCACGCGTCGGCCTCGATCCCCGTGGCGGTGGACACCGACGGGATCTCGGCCTGGGAGTACCGGATGCGGTCCGACACGAGAGCCGCGAGCGCCATCACCGCGGCTGCGCAGTCGGGCTGCCCGACCGACGCGGCGAAGGGCGTGCGGGCCGGCTCGCTCAGCAGGTTGTCGCAGACGGCGCCCGGACTGCCCATGGCGATCCGGTTGAGCAGCGACGGCAACACGCTCTGCGGCCGCGGTGCGCCCTGATCAGCTCTGTTCTGCTGCTGCGTGATCTCATACGACGCAGCGGCCTGCTGCCCCTGCTGGAGATCGGTCACCGCGAAACCGATGCCGGTGATCAGGCACAGCACGGCGCCCGCTGCCGCAAGCCGCCAGGCCGGCAGCCGGACGAGCCCCGCGATCAGCACCCCGATGCTCGCCGCGAGCGCCCATGCCCAGGGGCCGGTGCTCATCGTCAGCCCGACGACGACCACCAGGCCCGCGAGGGGCAGGTCCCATCCACGCAGCAGTCCGTCCAGCCGCAGTATCCGCAGGACGATGAGCGCTCCGAGCCCTGCCAGCCAGGGGATCCACGACAGTCCCGAGAACGGCCACAGCAGCAGGGCAGCGGCGAGGATGGCGAGGCCGGCAGCACCTCGCCGCGAGCGGGCGAGCCGGCGCCACTCGAACCGCGGGCGGGCGGGCGGCCCGGGAGGCGGAGCGGCAGGCGGGGGTTCGGAGACGGCCGGTGGGGGAGCCTGCGGACGCGCCGCGGGCAGCCACGGAGGCGGGGTGGGACGTCGCGGATCCATCGGTACCGGAATCTACTGCTCGGACCGTCCGTGTCCCAGCGATCGCGCTGGGTCAGCTGCTGCGGCCCGCGCGACGCCACTCCTGCGGGGCGCAGCCGTGGCTGCGCCGGAACCGCTTGATGAAGTAGCTGGCGTCGCGGTAGCCGATCCTGGCCCCGATCGCCTCGACGGTGAGGGCGGTCTCCGCGAGGAGACGGCGCGCCTCCCTCATGCGCCGCTCGGTGATCCACTGCTGCACGGTGCGGCCCGTCTTCCGGCCGACCACGGTGGTGAGGTGGCCGGGTGTGAGCCCGACGGCGCGCGCGACGTCGCTCAACGAGATCGGGCGCCGATAGCTCTCCTCGATGACGTCGAAGACGGCGGCGAGCATCGGCTCGTCCCGCAGCATGAGGTCGCCGGAAACGTCGGCGGCCAGCCGGGAGACGGCCACGAGCAGGAGCGTGAGATGCGCCAGAACGGCCTCGTTGTAGCCGTCGCGCCGCTCTCGGAGCTCGCGCTCCAGCGCGGCCAGGCGTTCGGAGAAGCCGGCCCGCTCGGCGGAGGGCACGTGGAGCCGCTGCGCACCGCCCACCACGCCCCGCACGAACGGGAACAGCAGGGGATGCGCACGCCAGGAGAGAAAGGCTCCGGGAAGGCTCGGCTCGACCACGTCCGGGGGGAAGAACACCGCCCAGACCGCGCCGTGCTCGCCGTCGGCGACCTCGCCGGGCGTCACCACCTCACCGGGTGCCACCACGAACAGGTCGCCGGTGCCGAGCGGCCACTCGCGGCCGTCCACGCGGAACGAACCACCTCCGCGCTCCACGTAGACCAGTACGAGGAAGTCGTGTGCGTGGGGTTGCAAGCGCTGCTGCACGTCGTGGCGCAGCACCTCGCCCCAGCGCAGCACGCCGACGGGCGGCACGCCGGGTAGCCGTACGTAGGCGTAGAGGGGGACGCCCTGGTCCACCGTGCCGGCCACAGCTGTCGACGGGGCCGAAGATCGTGCTACTGCTCCCGCAGAACCGTCCTTGGCTGCAGGTGGGTCCCGTTCCAGACTCGGGGATGACACCGAAGGATCGTCGCATGAATCAGGGAGCATCACCATGAATGAGCCTGCACGGCTACACGGAGGGCACGGACACGGCTACCTCCCCGCGATGGGGCGCGACCGGCTGCTGCCCCTCTACGACCCCTTCACCCGGCTGCTGGGCGTGCGGTCCATGCACCGCAGGCTGGCCGACCAGGCCGGGATCGCAGCGGGCCATCAGGTGCTCGAGATCGGTACCGGCACGGGCAACCTCGCGCTCCTCGTCAAGCGCCGGCACCCGCAGGCGAATGTCGTCGGGCTCGACCCCGATCCGCTCGCGCTCGGCCGTGCCCGGCGAAAGGCCGCCCGCGACGGGCTCGACGTGCAGTGGGACCTCGGGAGCGCCGCGGAGCTGCCCTATCCGGACGGGAGCGTCGACCGGGTGCTGTCCGCCCTGATGTTCCACCACCTCGACGAGGCCGTTAAGGAGCGCACCCTCACCGAGGTGCGGCGTGTGCTGCGACCGGGCGGACGCCTGCACCTCGTCGACTTCGCCGGTCAGCCCCACGGCGTGTTCAGCCGATGGGCCGGCCGGAACAGGCGGCTGCACGGCAACGTGGGGGACCAGGTCCCCACGCGGATGCGCGAAGCCGGTCTGACGGACGTGGCCGAATGCGGCCGCGGCAGGCTCGGTGTCGGCTTCTACCGCGCCACCCGGTGAACGGTCAGAGCCAGCCGCTGTCGCGCGCCCGCTCCACCGCTTCCAGGCGCGTCCCGACGCCGAGCTTCTGCATCGCCGACGACAGGTAGTTGCGCACGGTGCCGGGCGAGAGGTGCACGCGCCGCGCGATGTCGGCGGCCGTGCCCGACCCGTCGACGGCGCGCAGGACCTCGAGCTCGCGACCGGTGAGGGGGCACTCCTCGGTCATCAGCGCCGTCATGGCGAGCTCGGGGTCGACGTAGCGGCCGCCGCCGTGCACCCGGCGGATGACGTCGGCGAGCACGCTGGCGGGAGCGCTCTTCGTGACGAAGCCCGTGGCGCCCGCGACGAGCGCGCGGCGCAGGACGCCCGGCCGGGCATGGCGGGTGAGGATGATGCAGCGCGTGGACGGATGGTTGGCCGCTATCCACTGGGCCACCTCGGAGCCGTCCCGGCCCGGCATCTCGACGTCCAGCACGGCGACGTCGGGGTGGTGCTGCTGCACACGGGCGATGGCGTCGTCGCCGGTGGCGGCTTCGCCGACGACCACGAGATCAGGCTCCAGGCCCAGCAGCGCGCTCACCGCGCCCCGGGTGAGGGACTCGTCGTCGGCCAGCACGAGCCGGATCCGAGCAGGCTCAGCGGGCCGTCCGGGGGCGCTCTCCGTGGTCATCGTGCGGCCCCGGGCAGCACTGCGTCGACGTGGAAGGTGCCGTCGGGGCCTGGGCCGGCGTCGAGGCGCCCGGCGTGCTCGTCGAGGTAGCGGCCCAGCGCGTCCAGGCCGGTGCCCGGCGGCATGCTCTCGGCAGGCAGGGCACCGTCGTTCTCCACGCGCAGCCGAGCGTGTCCGTCGGTGACGTCGATCTCGATCGTGCAGTGGTTCGGCTGGGCGTGGCGCAGCACGTTGGTCATCGCCTCCCGCAACACCCGGCCCAGCACGTTGCGCGCGGTCGGTCCGAGCCCGGTGGGGTCCCCCCGCACCACCAACGTGACCCCCGCGGACTCGAGCACCGCCCGGGCCCCTGCCAGCTCCGTGACGAGGTCGGTCGAGCGCGCGTCGCGCACCAGGGCACGCACCTCGCCGAGCGACTCCCGGGCCACCCGCTGTACCTCGTCCATCTCCGAGCGGGCACGTTCCGGATCGGCAACCTGCAGCCTCGACGCCAGCTCACTCTTGAACGCCACGACCTCCAGCGCGTGACCGAGGATGTCGTGCAGGTCGTCGGCCAGTCGAAGCCGCTCGCGAGCGGTGGCGAGCTCGGCGGCGATGCGCCGCGAGTCGTCCAGGTCGGTGACCGCCTTGAGCCACCAGAGCCGCTCGAAGTCGAGGGTCCACATCGAGCCGACGAAGAACGCGGCGAGACCGGCGACGTAGAACGGGATGTACGAGGACCGCTCCATCGTCTCGCCGTAGGCCTGGAGCAGCACCAGGTAGCCGGACCCGAACAGCACACCGACCGCACCGAGTACCCAGACGACGGTCCAGCGGGCCCGCAAGCCGCCGACGATGTCGCCGAGCAGCACCCCGCTGACCAGCGCCCAGAAGAACCCGACCGGGCTCCCCGCGAGCGCCACCAGTGACACGGCCAGTCCGACGGCCGCCGCGACGATCATGAACCAGGCCGGCGCCCGACGGCCGAGTGACTTCGTCAGCTCGCGGATACGCCAGACGTGCAGGCCCAGCGCGACGACGAAGAGGGCCAGCAGCGCTGCGGTGTACCCGGCAGGCGGCCACCCGGTCAGCGTCATCGACATCGGCACCACGAGCAGCCAGGCGATGGTCATCAACAGCCCGATCCGGCCGAAGCGGCGGGCGGCGCGGACGGTGCGCTCCTCCGCTCCGGGCAGCGGCTGCGAGATCTCCACGGCCCGAACGTATCGGACGTATCGAGACCGACGCCCGGAGTTGATGACAGGTGTCATCAGGGCCGCTGCGCACTGTCAGCCCGACCGATGCTGATCGCCACTACCGGCACGGTCCCCCGCCTCGCGACAGTGGATCTCATGACAGAGACGACATTTCGGGCCGGACGGGCCGTGGCGCCACCTGAGCAGATGACAGCCGTGTCGGTACGCGGCCTGCGCGTCCGGTACGGCGACTTCGAGGCCGTGCGCGGGATCGATCTGGACGTGCGGCGGGGCGAGGTCTTCGCGCTGCTCGGCACGAACGGCGCCGGCAAGACCACCACCCTGGAGGTGCTGGAGGGGTTCGGCACCCGCAGCGCCGGAACCGTCTCGGTCCTGGGGCTCGACCCGGCGACCGAACGGGCGGCGCTTCGCCCACGGATGGGTGTGCAGCTGCAGGAGGGCGGCTTCGTCGAGGAGCTGACGGTGCGGGAGACGCTGGTGCTCTGGCAGCGCCTCGTCGACCGGCCGGACCGGCCAGGGCGGCTGCTCGACCGTTTCGACCTGACCGGCCGCGCCGAGGTGCCCGTCGGGAAGCTCTCCGGTGGGGAGAAGCGCAGGCTCGACCTCGCGATGGCGGTGTGGGGCTCACCGGAGCTGGTGATCCTCGACGAGCCGACCACCGGCCTCGACCCGGAGTCGCGCAGGCGCACCTGGGACGCCATCCAGGAGCTGCAGGACGCGGGCCGCACCATCATGCTCACCACGCACTACCTCGAGGAGGCTGAGGCCCTCGCCGATCGCATCGCGATCATGCACGAGGGCCGTGTGGCCGTCGCCGGAACGCTGGCCGAGATCGTGGCGGCTCAGCCCGCGCGCTTCTCGGTCACGCTGCCGGAGGCCGTGGCCGACCTGCCGCAGCTGCGGGGATCCACGCATCGCGACGGGACACGGGTGCAGGTCCGCACCGACGACCTGCAGGGCGACCTGACCATGTTCCTGACCTGGGCAGCCGCTCGAGGGGTGCGGCTGCCCGACCTGCGCGCCGCGCCCGCCTCGCTGGCCGACATCTACCACGCCGTACGGACCGAGACGGAGGACCGGGCATGACCATCGCGATGGCGGCCGCCACGACCACGCCGACGAGCAGGGCTCTGGCACTGGCGATCACCGAGACCCGGCTGATCCTGCGCAACAAGACGGTGGCTGTGTCCTCCGTCCTGCTGCCGGTGGCGTTGGGAGTGTTCTGGAGCTTCCAGTTCGAGTCCGGCGGCGACCCGGCGCGACAGGCCGTGAGCATCACGCTGCAGCTCGCCGTGGCGATGACGATGGGGCTCTACCTCACGGCCACACAGACACTGGTGACCCGGCGGCACACCCGCGTGCTCAAGCGGATGCGGACCAGCGGCCTGTCCGACCGCGGCCTGCTCGCGGCGACCCTGGCCCCGAGCGTCGTGCTCGCGCTCTTCCAGCTGGCGGTCTTCGCGGTGGTCAACGTGGTGACGGGGACGCCGCTGCCGAGTGATCCCCTGCCGTTGGTGCTGGCCGTGTTCGGCGGGCTGACCCTCGTCGTCGCGGCGGCGCTGGCGACGAGCGTGGTCACGCCCTCGCCGGAACGGGCACAGATCACGACGCTGCCGCTGATGTTCGTGATGCTCGGCGTCGGGGTCGTGGCCGCGATCGCGCCCGCGGACGGCTGGTGGCCCGCCCTGATGGTCGTGCCAGGTGCAGCGGTGGGCGACCTGACCCAGCTCGCCCTGACGGGCGGCGCCTGGACGGCGGGAGCGGCGGGCCTGCCGGCGATCCTGCCGCCGCTCGCGGCGCTCGTGGTCTGGCCTGCCGTGTTCGGGACGTTCGCCGCGCGCCGGTTCCGCTGGGACCCGCGGCACTGACCGCGGTTGTCGAGCGGCCTCAGCGCCGGGTGTCGGCCCGATGGAAGTTCCGGTGCGCCCGCGAGGGCGTCGGCCCCCGCTGCCCCTGGTAGCGGGAGCCGACGCCCTCGCTGCCGTAGGGCCGCTCGGCCGGGCTCGACAGCCGGAACAGACAGAGCTGCCCGATCTTCATCCCGGGCCAGAGCGTGATCGGCAGGTTCGCCACGTTCGACAGCTCGAGCGTGATGTGCCCGGTGAAGCCGGGGTCGATGAACCCCGCGGTGGAGTGGGTGAGCAGGCCGAGGCGCCCGAGGCTCGACTTGCCCTCCAGCCGCCCGGCCAGGTCGTCGGGAAGGGACACCGACTCGAACGTCGAGCCCAGCACGAACTCTCCGGGGTGCAGCACGAACGGCTCGTCGCCGTCGGGCTCGACCGGGGTGGTCAGCTCGTCCTGCTGCTGCGCAGGGTCGATGTGGGTGTACCAGGAGTTCTGGAACACCCGGAAGAACCGGTCCAGCCGCACGTCGATGCTCGACGGCTGGAGCATTTCTGGATCCCACGGTTCGAGCACGAGACGTCCCGCCTCGAGCTCCTTGCGCAGGTCACCGTCCGACAGCAGCACAGGACCAGCGTATCTGCGCCCGATCAGACCTCGGTGTTGGTGGCCGGGTCGTCCAGCGACGACGAGAAGGGCGCCGTGAGTATCGGAGACGAGCACAGCCCGAACATCCACGCAACGGCCTGCTCGACGCGGGCGGCCTCGAACCCGTCGGACAGCGGGGGCAGCGTCTTCGGTGCCGCGAGCACCTGCCGCACCGTGGTCATGACCTTGGGGCTGAGGATGCTGCGAATCGAGTCGCCGGGCTCCGGGATGTGCGGCCCGTCGACCAGTACCGCGGGGGTGCCGAGCCCGGGAGCGTCGGCAACCAGTTCGGGATCGTCGCAGACCAGCACGGCGCTGGCCGAGATGAGCCAGACCAGCTCCGCGAGCGGGAGGTTGCGCACCACGATGGCCCGCGGGTGGTTCAGCAGCGGGTAGGCCGCACCGTGGCTCGCGAGCTCGCCGTAGACGACGATCTCGATATCGGGTTCGCGGTCGAGCAGGTCGGGGAGGCTGGCGAGCACGCCGAGGGAGTCGGGACGGTCGAGTCCGACGAGAACCACCTGCGGACCGCCGGCCGATACGCGGCGCAGCAGCCGCGCGAACCGGAGATCGGCGGGGCGCGGGTTGGCGGCCAGGGTGTCGCCCACCGAGATGGCGTTGGGCCCGACCGGGCTGCCCAGCGTGGCGTCGCCGGTGGTGGTGAGGAAGAGCGACGCGAGCTGACCGATCACGCGCCGGTTGGCCTCCTGCGGGAACGGGCACAGCAGATCGTCGCCTGCGACGCCGGCCTGTAGGTGCACGACCGGGATCTGCCGCCAGAAGGCGACCTGCGCCGCCACCACGGCGGTCATCCCGCCGCCGTAGACCATGACGGCGGAGGGATCGAGGTCGACCAGCAGTTCGTCGAGGCGCGTCATCAGCAGGGACGCGATCGCGGCGGGCTGCGGGCTCGGCGGCTCCCGCAGCAACTGCGTGACGTCGGCGGGCACCCCCAGCGACTCGAACGCCTCGTGGACCGTCATCGGGTCCGGTCCGGTGGCGACCGTGAGGGCTCGGATCCGGTCGGAGTCGGCAAACGCGGTGGCCACCGGCGCGAGGCGGGCGACCTCGGGTCGGCTGCCGGCGATCAGGAGGACGTCGTGGTCGTGATCCTGGATCGGGAGCGAACCCAGGGGCGGTTCGAGCTCGGTCATGCTCGGGTCCTTCGCGGCCGGGGGAGCTGGCCTTACGGGGCTCCAGCAGTGTGACTGGACGGCTACCGGCCGTCGAGCCCTGATCCCAGCAACCGGATCGTGAGGGTGAGAACCACCCTCTTGGGGGACCGACCTGGCCTTGCTCGTTACGCAGCGTGAAGTGCTAAGCTTTCCCCTATCACTCTGCGGATGTAGTTCAATGGTAGAACATCAGCTTCCCAAGCTGAATACGCGGGTTCGATTCCCGTCATCCGCTCCATGAGTAAGGCTCAGATGTGGGCTATTCAACCGCATCTGGGCCTTTGTTATGCCCGCTCCTCAGAAGTAACCACACCATTTCCAGGCCATTCGCGACGTCGGCGTCAACGCCCGGCGGCGATCTTGGTGACGCTGATCGACCTGCCTTCGCGGTCGCAAGAAGGTGATCTCGCCAGGTCGCCTGGTCGGCGACCACGGCCCGATGCCCCTACCGTGGACCGGGTCGCCGCCCGAAGACTCGATCTCCAGGGAGGGTGCTATGCCGTTCACCGATCGCGTGGATGCGGGGCGTCGGCTAGCCGGCAGGTTGCGTCAACTGCGGGGCGAGGACGTGGTTGTGCTGGGCCTGCCACGGGGTGGGGTACCGGTCGCGTTCGAGGTGGCCACGGCGCTCGATGCGCCGCTGGACGTGATCATCGTGGGCAAGCTGGGAGTCCCGGCCCAGCCCGATCGACCCAAACGCTCGCCTGCGATGGGTGCGGTCGGCGAGGGCGGTGTGCTGGTGCTCAACGAACCGGTCATCCAGCAGGCGGATGTGAGCGACGCGCAGCTTGCGGAGATCGAGGGGCGGGCGCGCGCCGAGGTCGACCGGCGGGCCCACCGGTTCCGCCACGATCGGCCGCCCCTGCCGTTGGCCGGTCGGACGGTCGTGCTGGTCGACGACGGGATCGCGACCGGTGCGAGCGCTCGGGCGGCGTGCCAGGTCGTCAGGGCGCAGGGCGCTGCCCGGGTGGTGGTGGCAGGACCGGTCTGCTCACCCGGTTCCGCCGCCGAGCTGGAAAACGAAGTAGACGAGCTGGTGTGCCTGGAGATCGGTGGGCGAACGGGACGCGTGACCGACTTCTACGACGACTTCCGCCAGGTCTCCGACGAGGAGGTCGTGGACTTGTTGCGGCGTGCGGTGCGCGAGCAACCGGCCGAGGTGAGCGCGGCCGGCGATGACGAGGTCGAGATTCCCGTGGGGGAGGTTCGGCTCAAGGGGTGCCTCACCGTTCCGGAGGGCGCCGCCGGCGTCGTGGTGTTCGCGCATGGCAGCGGCAGTAGCCGGCACAGCCCGCGCAACACGTACGTGGCCGGGGTCCTGCAGCAGGCTGGACTGGCGACGCTGCTGTTCGACCTGCTGACCACGGAAGAGGAGCCGCGGCGGGCCAAGGTCTTCGACGTCGAACTGCTGGCCGGCAGGCTCGCCGAGGTGACCGGCTGGGTGCGGAGCCGGCCCGAGTTCGCCGGCCTGCCCGTCGGCTACGTCGGCGCGAGCACGGGTGCCGCGGCAGCGCTGTGGGCCGCCGCGGACTCGGACGCGGACATCGCAGCAGTGGTGTCCCGTGGCGGGCGGCCGGACCTGGCCGAGTCGCGGCTGGGCGATGTGCGAGCACCGACGCTGCTGATCGTCGGCGGGCGGGACACGAAGGCGCTCACCCGCAACCGGCGGGCGGAGACCTCGATGCGCTGCGAGAGCCGGCTCGTCGTCATCCCTGGCGCCACCCACCTGTTCGGAGAACCCGGCGCGCTGGAGGCAGCAGCGACGGCTGCACTGGCCTGGTTTACCGAGCACCTCGTCCCCGCCGCAGCACCCAGTGGCTGACGTGGGCACGGACACGATGGTTCCCACACTGAATACGCAGGTTCGATTCCGTCGCAAACGCCAGTGAAACTGCGCGACTGTGACGGCCGTCGCATGTCGGGTCTCGAACCGGGCAAACCACCGAGTCGCGTGTGCGATGCCCAGCCGCGCGAGGGCCGGGAACCCCACGAAACATTGGGGAACCATGCTTCGCCAATTCGCTCTGCCCCGCCCGCGGCCACCTCTCATCAGTCCGGGGGGATCGGAACGGTGAGACCCGGATCGCGGCCGAGCAGCACGGCGCGGGTGACCGCAGTGGATCCGAAGCGATCATGGACGGTGTCGAGCACGGCGTCGAGCGCGGTGCCGGCCACCTCGTCGAACGGCAGCACGAGTTGCACGGCGTCATCGTCGTCGAGGTTGCCGATCGCCACCCCGACCAAGGTCAGGCCTCGTTCCTCGATCACCGGCATGGCCCGGGCCGTGAGCGCCCGCACCGCGGTGAGAATCGCGTCGGTGGAGCACGTCGCCTGGGACAGGGTGTGGGATCGCGAGGCACGGGAGTAGTCGGCGAATCGCAGCCGGAGCATGACCGTGCGGCCGACCCGTTCGGCCGCACGCAGCCGCCGCGCGATCCGGTCCACCAGCGCGACGACCACAGCGTCGACGGCCTCCGGGGTGTTCGGTGCGCGGCGCCCCATCGCGCGCTGCGCGCCGATCGACCGACGCCTGCGGCCGACCTGCACCGGCCGCGGGTCGCGGTTGTGGGCGAGGGCGTGCAGATGGCGGCCGAGCGCCGGGCCGAGCAGCGACACCAGGATCCGCTCGGGGATCTCGGCGACCTCCCCGACCGTGGTGATGCCGTGTTCGTGCAGCTTGGCGGCCGTCACCTTCCCCACGCCCCACAGCCGCTCCACCGCGAGCGGGTGCAGGAACCCGAGTTCGTCGCCGATCGGCACGACGAGCAGGCCGTCGGGCTTGGCCACCCCGCTCGCCACCTTGGCGAGGAACTTCGTCCTCGCCACCCCCACGGTGATGGGCAGCCCGACTCGCTCGCGCACCTCTGCGCGTAGCCGGGCGGCGATCCCGCTCGGCGACCCCGCGATCCGCCGGAGACCGCCGACGTCCAGGAACGCCTCGTCGATCGAGAGCCCCTCCACCAACGGAGTGGTGTTGCGGAAGACCTCGAACACCGCCTTGCTCGCCTCGGAGTAGGCCGACATCCGGGGCGGCACGACGACGGCCTGCGGGCACAACGACCTGGCCTGGGCGCCACCCATCGCCGTGCGGACGCCGTGGGCCTTGGCCTCGTAGCTCGCGGCCAGCACCACGCCCGCGCCGACGATCACCGGCCGCCCGCGCAGCCGGGGATCGTCGCGTTGTTCGACCGACGCATAGAACGCGTCCAGATCGGCATGCAGGATCGTCCCCTCGCCGGACACGAACATATGTTCGCATCGATGCCCGACCGGAGCGAGCGACCGCACCCGTTCAGGAGCGGGTTTCACGCCAGAGGGGGCTGTCCACGTAGTGGTTGTCGAAGCGCTCCTGCGACTCCCCGATCTCCCGCGGGTCGGCCTCGCCGCGGTGGACGCGGTCGAGCAGGCGGTAGTAGTCGAACCGGTCCATGCCAGGGGTGAAGACGACCAACACGTCGGCGTCGACACCGGCAACGGCGCCGAAGGCGTGCGGCACGCGCGGCGGGACGAGCAGGACGTCGCCTCGGTCGAGGACGTGGACGCGATCGTCGACGAGCACCTGGAGCCTCCCGCCGAGCACGACGAACAGCTCGGAGGCGCGGGTATGGAAATGCGGCGGAGCGCCGTCGGCGCGTGCCCTGAAGGTCGACCTGTTGCAGGTGATCGCCCCACCAGTGGTGGCGGAGTCGGCGAGCAGGGCGATCGTGCCGCCGGGGTCGCCCGTGAGGATCTCGGCCGCGGAAGCCCGGACGAGCAGCGGACCGGTCGCGGTGGTGTCGGTGTCCATGCCATCGACGATCGTCGCCGGCGAGAACACGAACAACGACCGAAGTGGCCTCGAACGATAACCTCTACATTATGGAGCTCCGGGAGATCGAGATCTTCCTCGCGCTCGCCGAGGAACTCCACTTCGGCCGCACCGCCGAGCGGCTGCACGTGTCCCAGGCCCGCATCAGCCAGACGATCAAGAAGCTGGAGCGGCAGGTGGGCGCCCCGCTCTTCGACCGGACCAGCCGCCGCGTGGCGCCCACCCCGATCGGCGCCCGGTTGCGCGACGACCTCGCGCCCGCGTACCGCCAGATCGTCGGCGCCGTGGCCAGGGCGACCGACGCCGGGCGCGGCACGGGCGGGGTCCTGCGGGTGGGGTTCGAGGCACCGGGCGTCGCCGACCTCATCGCAGGCGTGCTGGACACGTACCGCTCCCGTGCCGCCGACGGCGAGGTGGAGATCCGGGAGGCCGACTTCGCCGACCCCTTCGGCCTGCTCCGCGCGGGCGAGGTGGACGTGCTGGTCACGCTCCTGCCCGTCGCCGAGCCGGATCTCGCCACCGGCCCGGTCGTCCTCACCGAGCCGATGGTGCTGGCGGTGCCGGCGCGGCATCCGTTCGCCCGGCTCGACTCCGTGACGCTCGACGATCTGGCGCGCGACACGGTGTTCCGGGCGGCGCGCCCGGCACCGCCCTACTGGGTGGAGCCGCCCGAACCGTGGACGACGCCGAGCGGGCAGCCGGTGCGACGCGGGCGCCCGCTCGCGACGTTCCAGGAACTGCTCGCGGTGATCGCCGCCGGGGAGGGTGTCTGCCCGCTCGCGGCGCACGCGAGGCAGTACTTCGCGCGGCCGACGATCGCGTTCGTGCCCTTCCGGAACGCACCGGACGTGCGGTGGGCCCTGGTGTGGCGACGCACAGGTCGGACGGCACGGGTGCGCGAGTTCGCCGAGCGCGCCCGTACACAGGCCGGCCCGTCGAGCGGCCCCGCTCGCGGGTAGCGCCCGTTCCGGCGGACCGGGCACAGGCGGCCGTTGAGCACCAGCTTCCTGAGCCCTGTTGCGTTCTGCACGTGTTCTCGCGACGTCAGGTTGCGAAAGCCCTGGGACCTGGTGTCCCGGGCGCCCTTGGGCTTGCTCGTGCCAGTTCAGGCAGCGGCGACGTCCCCCGCCTGGACGGCAATGACCTTCAGGCCTGCGCGGGTGACGTCGGCGAGCGCGCTCTGGAGCGCTTCGGCGAGCGTCTCGGCCTCACGGTCGAAGTGGATGGCGGTCCGGTCTGCCCGCAACTCCGGTGCGGTGTCGTCGGCGCCCGCTTCGAACAGGGCGTCGAGCTCGGCATCGGTGAGGCGGTGGTCGACGACCAGCGTGATCTCCTGGTTGCTCATCCCATCTTCTCCTCATGCAGGTGGCGGTCGGCGAACCGGTAGATCTGGCGGGCGAGGTTCTCCGGCACCCGTGGTGTGGACCAGAGTGCCAGCTGGTCGCCGCAGATGGTGCAGACGAGGGCACCCCATCGGTGGCCTCGATGGATTTCCTTCCACATCGACGACGCCGTCTTGGACGACGTCGGCAATCGCGTCGGCGATCGCCTTCTTGGGGTGCCGCCCCCGGCTGACCATCGCCCGTTGATTCTCATTCAGGGCCCGGAACCCGGTGGTCGCGGGCCATCGAGGTCCTGCGTGTGCTGCTCTGCTGTGGCTCCGAGGTAGACGCCTTGGGCGATCAGACCCGGGAACCCAAGGTCCAGCTGTCACCCAGGTGGTAGGAGCGGGCCCGATTGACGACAAGGAGCTCGCCGAACTCGTCGAGACTCTGCTCGACGAGGCGTCGCTCGAGTTCCTCGTCGGTGCGCCGCGGTGCCGGAGGACGGTCCAGGTGGCTCGGCGAGTGGTCCGAGCCGTGCCCGAACCCGTCAGCGGCGCTCGGCGTCGAACGCCTTGCGCAGACGCACCGGAGCCCGCTCGCGCCATGCGTCCTCGATCAGCTCGGTCAGCTGCTGCCGGGACACCTTCTCCAGGTCGACGAGGATCGCGCCGTACCCGTCGTAATGCGGTGTCGTGTAGAACGCGGGGTCGCCGGAGGCGAGCAGCGCTTCTTTCTCGTCGAGCTGACACATCAGCACCAGCCCACCCTCGGCCTCCGTGCGGAGGCGTGCGAACGATTTCCCCTTCACCTTCATGGAGGGTGTGCCGTAGGAGGTGGACTGCTCGACCTCCGGCAGCCCACCCGCGATCGTCACGACGTCGTCCCAGCTCGGCACGGGCACATCCTGGCGCGCCGCGCACCCTCACGTCATGGACGAATCGGAACCGGACGGGTGACGTTCAGCGGACGCGGGGCGGCCGCAGCGGTGGCGCCTTCGCGATCACCACGGTGCCGGCCAGCGCCATCGCCAGACCCACCGCGAGCACCCACGCCCAGCCGGGACGAACGGGGTCCCCCAGCAGCCAGATACCGACCATCCCCGGTACGAGCACCTCGGTCACCGTGAACACGGCGGTAACCGCACCGACGTCACCTCGTGACAGCGCGGCCGTGTAGCTGGTCATCCCGACCAGCCAGAACCCGACCACCAGGTACGTGGCCGGTTGGCCGAGCAGCAGGGCCAGGTCGAGTCCCTCGCCGGTCTGGACGTGGGCCGCCCGCACCGACAGTGCCGTGCCACCGAACCCGAGGCCCGAGAGCAGGGCGAGCGGCCATGCGTGCTTACCCTGCCGCAGCACCAGCACGGCGACGGCCAGCAACAGCAGCGAGACGAGCAGGACGACGTCCACCCCACGCGGGCGGATCGGCGGCTGCTCGGTGCCCGCGCTGGCGGCCACCAGGACCAGACCCGTGAGACACACAGCGACGGCCAGCCGGATCTCGAGGGGTAGTCGCACCCCGATCATCCGGGCGTTGATGACGGCGGTCATGGCGATGGTGCCGCCGATGATCGCCTGCACCGCGAACACCGGCAGGACCCTGAGCGCCAGCACGGCGCACCCCCACGCGACGAAGTCCACCGCGACCCCGGCGACAAACCGGGGCTGGAGGAAAGCGGGCCGCTTGCGGGTGGCCCGCCGGGCGCCCTCGGCCTGGAGTAGCGCGCCGAAACTGTTCAGGACCATCGCGGCCGTCGCGAGCAGGATCCCGACCAGCACGTTGCCAGCATGCCGCCCCCGCAGGGCCGACGCTCGTCCGACCCGCCACTAGGGGGTAGGTCCGCCGCCCTCCGGGCCCGCCAGCCCCAGCCGCATCACCGGGAGCCGCCGGCCGAGCGGCGAGTCCACCCAGCCGACCGTCTCGCCGCCCATGCGCTCGTAGAAACCGACGGCGTACGGCTCGGCCTCCCACTCGAGGACACGCGCGCCTCGCGCAGCCGCCCGGGCCGCCGCGTGCTCGAAGAGCGTCCGCCCGCACCCGCGGCCGATCTCGGCGGGCTCGAGCCACAGGTCGTCGAGCACGGCCAGCCCATCGCGGTGCAGCAGGACGTAGAACCCGCTGACCACGCCGTCGCGTTCGGCCACGAGCACGTCGTTCGACGCCACCACCTCAGGCGTGAGCGCAAGCGTTCGCTCGAAGCGCTTCAGGAACGCTGCCGAGTACGGCCAGTGCCCCTTGGAACGGACAGCCAGCGCCGCAAGGGCGCCGGCCTCCTCCGCACGGGCCGGCCGGATGAGCACACCGTCAGTCTGCCGCCCGCCGCCGGAACCCGGTCAGCGCCCCGAGCGATCCTCCCCACTGGGCACCGGTGTGAAGAACCCACTCATGAGGCCGCCCGCCACCGCCTGACGCGGATCCCACCGCTGCGCGCGGTGCTCGTGCAGCATCTGCCGAGGCTTCTCCGACATCCCCACGAACGCCAGTACCAACACCGTCCCCAGCACGACCGGGACTCCCACCAGCAGCACCAGCCAGCCGAACCCCACGTACGCGACGCCCAAAGCCGCCAGCTCCATGGCGATGACCGCCCCGCCCAACCTCAACACGACAGATCTCCCTATTCCCCCCGGCGCCCACTGTCGGCGCCACACCCCAGCTACATCGCCGAAGCCTGCTCATATGTGACGGGGCGGCGCCACAGCGACACGAGTGAAGGCGGGCGAGCGAGCACATCCGCTCGCCCTGCGGAACGACGACCGGCGCGAGGCCCGGATGAGAGCCGGGCCGACCTGGTCAGACCGCCGGGGAGCCCTCTGTGAGCGACCCTGCCGGGGAGAAGGCCGGACCGGGGCCGGTGGGAGGGGCGGAGCCGAGGGTTGCGGGCGTGGTACCGCCACCGGGGGTCGAACCACCACCGGGGTTGCCACCGCCGGGGTTGCCACCGCCCGGAATGCCACCACCGGGGGTCCCACCCGGATTGCCACCACCCGGATTGCCACCACCGGGGTTCGTGTTCGTGGTGGTCGGGCTCGTAGTGGTGGTGGTGGTGGTCGGGTTCGTGGTGGTGGTGGTCGGGGTGCTGTTGGTCGTGGTGGTGGCTTGTGTGGTGGTGCTGGTCGCGTTCGCCGTCGTGGTGGTCACCGGCGACGGATCGGTGGTCGTGCCGCTGCCCGGCGGTGGGCCGCCGGCGGCGGACGGCGTCGGCGCGGCGCCACCACGCGGAACGCCGGCAGGGGCGCCACCGCGTGCCGGAGCGCCATCGGGAGCGGCGCCCGCCCCGCCGTCGCCGTTCCCGGGGCCGGAGTCACCGGGGGCGGGCACGGGCGCCACCGGCGCGGAGCCGGGGGCGGGCACGACGGTGGACACGGCGTCGCTCGGCGTGTTCGCGCCGACCTCGGCGGCGGAGGGCGTGGTGGGCCACAGCATGACCGCGGCGATGACGGCAGCGGAGGCCAGCAACCCACCGATCCCGACCAGCAGCCCGACCGGGCGCTCCGCCTTCGCCTTCTGGTGCGCCCAGGCCGGTGGGGCCAGCAACTGCCTGCCGGTGTCCGGGTGCAGGGACACGGCGGACTCGCGCAACACGCCGTCCGGGCCGACCTCGTAGGACGGCGTGAGAGACCGCAGCGCCGGCCTGGCCGGTGGCGCCACGGCTGCGCCCCCGGCCGACGCCAGCACCGGGATCCGGTCCGAGGTGCCTGTGGTGCCCTCCGCGAGCGCCGGTGGCCTCGGCGACGGCACGAAGCCCGGGGGAACGGGCTCGATCTCCACACCCGGCCAGGACGCCGTAGGGCTGGGGGAGATCGCCAGTGCGGCGCCCTTGGCGATGGCGTTCTTCGGGTCGGCGTCGACGGCAACCGGCCTGCCGAGCTGCTCGGACACGAGCTGCGCGACCAGCGGGACCCGGGAGGAACCGCCCACCAGCAGCACGGCCGTGAGCTCCTCGGGAGAAAGGCCCGCCGAGGTCACCGCCGCGCGCAATGCGGAAACCGTCTCCTCGACCTGCGGCCGGATCATGGCCTCGAACTCGCTGCGGTGCAGCCGCACCGAGCCACGCCCCGCGGGCATCAGCACCGGGATGGAGACGTCCGTGTCGCTGCTCAGGGCCTCCTTGGCCTCCGTGCACTCACGTCGAACCCGCGCCACGGCGGCCAGCACCGCCGGATCGGTCTCGTCCAGGTCGACGAACGCCTCGGGCAGGCCCGAGTAGACGTGCTCGAAGACGGCATCGTCGAAGTCGACACCACCGAGCCGCTCCAGGCCTTCCGGACGGCCGAGCAGCCCGAACCCCGCCGTGGTCGGAGCGATCGCGGGGTCGCCCTTGCGGACGACCGCGGCGTCGAACGTGCCACCGCCCAGGTCGTACACGGCGATGGCTGCGCCGGCGGGGACCCGTTCGGCAGCGGCGTAGTGCAGGGCAGCGGCCTGCGGCTCGGCCAGGAACGTGGCCGTGACGCCCTCGACGGCCAGCGCGGCACTGAGCAGATCCAGCTTGTGCGCACCCCACGAAGCGGGGTGGGTGACGGCGATGCCATCGGCCGGGCCGCCCTCGCGTTCGGCGACGCGGTCGACGACCCACCGCACCAGCCGAGCGGACAGCTCCTCGGGAGCCCAGGCCTGCCCGGCCACGACGATCGGCGTGGGGTCGCCGATCCGGCGCTTGAACTCGCGCACGACGCCGCCGGGGTCGGTCAGGGCGCGGCGCTCCGCGGCCTCACCCACCACGACCGAGCCCTCGGGGGCAACGAACATCACCGACGGGACGATGGCGCTCCTGGTGCCGAGGGTGGCGACCTCCGGCTCGGCCCAGCCCCGATCCTGGGAACGGCACACAGCAGCAGCGGTGTACGTCGTCCCGAGATCGATACCGAGCTGGTAGCTCATCGTGCTCCCCTCACAGACGGTCCGGCCGTAGCCGGATCGGTCCTCACCTCTCGCAATCGCAGTAACAGGCTGGTCCGTTAGCTCCTGATCGTGTCACGTATCGAAACGGACCGGATCCCATCTGTGTTTACCGAAAACCCCCACAGCCAACCGAACTACCCCCTACCGGAGGGGTCGGCGAACTCTGGCTGATCCCCGATGGCCCGGCGGCACCCCGCTCCTAACTTCTGCGTCAACGCCGGTCGGCCCCGACCGACACGACGATCCGCACACGAACATCGGAGATGATCACCATGGCCGAGCACATGACGCTGCTGGAGTTCCTGCGCGAGCTGCTGACCAACGAGCAGGCCCGCGACTGGTACGCCGAGGACCCCGACGCCGCCCTCAAGTACTACGGGCTCGACGACCTGAGCCCCGCGGACGTGCGGGACGCCCTCGTGCTGCTCGAGGACAACCAGACCGCCAACTTCGACCGGGACTACAACACCGGCTGGGACGGCGGCCGTGACCACGACGACAACGACCGCGACCACGGCCGTGACCACGACGACGACCGCGACCACGGCGGCCGTGACCACGACGACGACCACGGTGGCGACGACCACCGGGCCGCGGTCGAGACCATCAACCGCTACATCACCAACAACTTCACGAACGACCGCGACACGATCATCGACAACTCGACGAACCAGCAGATCGACACGCACGGCGGCGACTTCGACCAGGACATCGACGTCGACTCGGTGGTCGCCTCCGGCGACGGCGCCGTGGCCGCCGGCGGGGACATCGAGGACTCCAACATCGTGTCGGGCGACGACAACCAGGTCGGCGACGGCAACGTTCGTGGCGACGACAACGTGGTGGGCGACGACAACAACGTCGTCAGCGGCGACAACAACACCACGGCCTTCGGTGACGGCGACGCCAACAACGCCTCCTTCGAGGACGTCGAGGTCGGCGGCGGCGGCGCGATCTCGGTCGGCGGCAACGCCAGCGGCTCCTACGACGTCGACGACTCGTTCAACGAGTCCGAGGAGACGACCACGAACAACACCCACTTCGAGGACTCGTTCAACGAGGACAACGACTCCACGGAGAACTCGCACAACGACACCGACACGGACATCGACACCGACTCGCACAACGAGTCCGTGAGCCACGTCGGAAGCCACAACACCGTCGACATCGACGACTGATCTCTCCACCCATCCCGATCGACTCCCCCGATCGGCGAGGCGGCCCCGTTCCTGCGCCTGCAGGGGCGGGGCCGCTGCCGTTTCCGGGCCGTGCGGGGCGCCCCGTGGCCGTCGATCCGGTCGAGCTCCCATGCGCAGCGCCGGCCGTGGGGGACGACCCGAACGACCCCCGTACGGCTCGCAGATGGCCGCCGGGGAAGTCGTCCCGATGGCTTCACGGTCTGTAGCCCGTTCGCCGGGCGCTATTAGCCCGTTCGCGTATCCCCCGAACCGGGCTCAGCTGGTCCCGACTACCGAACGCACGCATGAGAGGCTTCCCCTCCCCGCCCAGGGGGACGACCCCCTAATCCCCCGATCCCCTAGCACCCGCGCCTCGGATCCCCGCACGGATCGCGGATCAGGACCCTGGACGATCCCCGATGGCCCGAACGGCGCAGCGCCCTAACTTTCTCCGCAACGCCGGGACGACCGGCAACCCGCCGAACCACTTGGGAGATGATCCGAGATGACCACCTCGACCTCGCTGCTCGATCTGCTGCTCAACCTGTTCCGCGATCCCGAGGCCATGGCCGCCTTCAAGGATGACCCCAACGGCTACCTCGCCCCGTGCGGCGACATCTCGCCCGACGACGTCCACGACGCCCTCGTCCTGCTCCAGGACAACCAGGACGCCGACTTCAGCCGTGAGTACAACACCGGCTCCGGCCACACCAGCGGCCACGGCCACGTCCCCCCGCCGCCCGTCCCCGAGAAGCACGAGGGCGAGAGCGACCACGAGGCCGCCGTCCGCTACGTCAACACCTACGTCACCAACAACTACGTCGATGACCGCGACACCATCATCGACAACTCCGTCAACCAGCAGATCGACACCGGTGGCGGCGACTTCGACCAGGACATCGACATCGACTCCACCGCCGCCACCGGCGACGGCGCTGTCGCGGCCGGCGACGACATCGAGGACTCCAACATCGTCACCGGCGACGACAACCAGGTCGGCGACGGCAACGTCTCGGGCGACGGCAACGTCGTCGGCGACGACAACGACGTCGTGAGTGGCGACAACAACACCTCCGCCTTCGGCGACGGCGACGCCAACAACACCTCCCTCGAGGACGTCGATGTCAGCGACGGCGGCGCGCTCGCCGTCGGTGGCAACGCCACCGGTGAGCAGGACATCGACGGGTCGTTCAACGACACCACCACCACCACGGAGACCAACACCGAGTTCGAGGACTCGTTCAACCAGGACAACGACGACACGTCGGGTTCCTTCAACGAGACCGACACCGATGTCGACACCGACTCGCACAACACCACGCACAACGACGTCCAGAGCCACAACGACGTCGCGATCGACCACTGACGAGGTTCACCGGCCTCCGGAGGCTGCCCCCTGCCGGGGTAATCTCCAGGTGATGTGACCACCGGCCCCGCCACTCCACGGGATTCTCCGAGGTGGCGGGGCCGGTGTCGTCCTGGAGACGATGCAGGCCCCGACCTGCACGTGCAGCATTGAGGAGGCAGGGACGCCGTGGCGGTACCCGCAGCGGTCGAACTGGTCGACCTCGCCCTGAAGGCGACCACCGCCTACGACCGCCCCGACCTCGGCGGCCGCTTGCTTCAGACGCGACGACGGCTCGTCGACCCCGACGTGCGCGTGCTCATCGTCGGAGAGTTCAAGCAGGGCAAGAGCCAGCTGGTCAACGCGCTCGTCAACGCTCCCGTGTGCCCGGTCGATGACGACATCGCCACTGCCGTGCCGACCGTCGTGAAGCACGCGGAGACCACCACAGCCGCACTGGTCCGGGAGAGCGGCGAGGACAAGCCCCCGGAGCGCATGGAGGTGCCGGCAACCCGGCTCTCCGAATACGTCTCCGAAGCCGGCAACCCGGGCAACAAGGCGATGCTGAGCTACGCCGAGGTCGGACTGCCGCGCAAGCTGCTCGCCGGTGGGCTCGTGCTCGTCGACACCCCTGGTGTCGGCGGCCTGGGTTCCGCGCACGGCGCCGCCACGATGTCGGCGCTGCCGAGCGCCGACGCCGTGCTGCTGGTCTCCGACGCGGCCCAGGAGTACACCGGCCCGGAGCTGGAGTTCCTGGAAGCCGCGATGAAGCTGTGCCCCAACGTCGCGTGCGTGCTCACCAAGACGGATCTCTACCCGCACTGGCGCCGCATCATGGAGCTCGACCGCGGCCACCTCGGGAACGCCGGGATCAACGCCGAGATGTTCCCCGTGTCGTCCATGCTGCGGCTGCACGCCGCCAAGACGCAGGACGCCGCGCTCATGGACGAGTCGGGGTTCCGGCAGCTGGTGGACTTCCTGCTCAACAAGGTCGTCGCCCAGTCCGACGACCTGGACCGGCGCTCCACCAGCCATGACGTGCTGTCCGTCTCCGAGCAGCTCTCGGCGGGGATGAAGGCCGAGCTCGAGGTCCAGCAGGATCCCGAGCGCATGGAGTCGCTCGTCGGCCAGCTGACCCGCGCGAAGGCCCACGCCGACGAGCTGAAGCAGCGCTCGTCACGCTGGCAGATCACGCTGAACGACGGGGTCGCCGACCTGCAGTCCGACATCGACTACGACCTGCGCGACCGCCTGCGCACGATCACACGCGAGGCCGAGCAGCTCATCGACGACGCCGACCCTGCCGAGATCTGGGAGCAGTTCGCCGAGTGGTTCCACCAGCAGGTGTCCTCGGCGGCGTCGGCGAACTTCGTGTGGGCCGCGGAGCGCGCCCGCTGGCTCGCCGGTCAGGTGGCCGAGCACTTCGCCGCCGGCGCCGACATCGCGATGCCTGAGCTGCGGTTCGACGACGAGGGGATGGCCGGGAAGGTCAACCCGCTCGTGCAGCCGGAGGTGGAGAAGTTCAACACGGGGCAGAAGCTCCTCACCGGCCTGCGAGGCGGCTACAGCGGTGTGCTGATGTTCGGCATGCTCGGCGCCCTGATGGGCCTCCCGATCTTCGCGGGCGCACCGGCAGGTATCGCGCTGGGCATCAAGACGGTGCGTGACGAGAGCAAGCGGCAGCTGCTGAAGCGGCGGTCCGACGCGAAGCAGGCGGTGCGACGCCACATCGACGAGGTGACCTTCCAGGTGGGCAAGGACTCCCGCGACATGCTCCGGCGCAGCCAGCGCCAGCTGCGCGACCACTTCAGCGCCATCGCCGAGGAGATGAGCACGTCACTCGCCGCGTCCGTGATGGCGGCCCAGAGCGCCGTGAAGACCACCAGTTCCGAGCGCGAGCGGCGGATCCGCGATCTGAAGGCCGAGCTGGAACGCATCGACGGTCTCGCCACCAGGGCGCGCTCCCTCGCGAAGAACGTGTCCGCCCCGGCAAAGGCCTCGGTCAGGGCACGGACGGGCACGGGGACCTCGTCGTGACCGCTCCCGCTCCCCATCTCGGGTCCGTCGTCCGGGTGCTGCTGCGACGCACGATCGACGCCTACCACGACAGCCCACAGGCCGTCGGCTGGCTGCAGTACAACCTGAACCGCTTCGACGAGCCGCTGCGGGTCGCGATCGCCGGCAAGGTCAAGGCCGGAAAGTCCACGCTGCTCAACGCGCTCGTCGGCGAGGAGATCGCCCCCACCGACGCCGGCGAGTGCACACGCATCGTCACCTGGTACCTGGACGCCCAGATCCCGAAGGTGACGATGTTCCCGCGCAACACGTCGCCACGGCAGCTGACGATCAGCAGGGCCAGCGGTGCCCTGAAGTTCGACCTGCAGGGCACGCGTGTCGAGGACGTGGACAAGCTCGAGGTGCAGTGGCCGTCGCAGAGCCTGCGCACCCACACCCTCATCGACACGCCCGGCATCGCGTCGCTCTCCCGCGATACCTCGTCGCGAGCCGGCGCGTTCCTCACGCCCGACGACTCGCCCAGCCAGGCCGACGCGGTGATCTACCTGATGCGTCACCTGCACGCCACCGACGTGCGGTTCCTCGAGTCGTTCTTCGACCAGGGCGTGGCCAAGGCGACGCCGATCAACACGATCGGCGTCCTGTCCCGGGCCGACGAGATCGGCGTCGGACGGCTGGACGCACTGAGCTCCGCGCGGCGGATCGCGCGACGCTACCGGGCCGACGAGAAAATCCGGGGGCTGTGCCAGACCGTCGTCGCGGTGGCGGGATTGCTCGCCCAGACCGGCCGCACCATGCGCCAGGACGAGTTCGCCGCGCTCACGGCCCTCGCCGAGCTCCCTCGATCCGACCTCGACGGGATGCTGCTCTCGGTCGACCGGTTCTCCCGCACCGAGCTCCCCGACGGGGCAGCGGGGCCCGACGCCGACGCGCGAGCCCGGCTCATGGAGCGCTTCGGCCTGTTCGGCGTGCGGCTGTCCACCACGCTGATCCGGCAGGGCGTGACCGACCCCAACGCCATCGCCTCCGAGCTGGTCAAGCGCAGCGGCCTCGACGAGCTGCGCAGCGTGCTCACCACCCAGTTCAGCGAGCGCCGCGACCTGCTCAAGGCCCGTTCCGCGCTGCTGGCCGTGGACCTCGTGCTGACCAGAGAGCCGCGCCCGGCCGCCGCACCGCTGGTGGCGGAGGTGGAGCGGATCCTCGCGGGTGCGCACGAGTTCGCCGAGCTGCGGCTGCTGTCCACGCTGCGCTCCGGTGCGATCCGGATGCCCACCGAGGCTCTGCAGGAGGCCGAGCGACTGCTCGGTGGCGACGGCGGGTCGGCCGCCGCCCGCCTGGGGCTCGAACCCGACGCCGGACCGGACGAGCTGTGGAGTGCCGCGCTGGACGCCGTGGCCCGCTGGCAACGGCGGGCCGAGAGCCCGATGTCCGGCCGCGCTGTGTCGGACATGGCGCGGCTGGTGGTCCGCAGCTGCGAGGGAATCCTCGCCGGCCTGCGCCGCTGACGGAGGCCGGACCGCAGCGCGGGTCAGGTCTCGGGCGTGCCGACGATCTGGCGCAGGTGGGCGAACAGCTCGCCGCGGCTCCCTGAGCCGAGCCGCTGGCGCATCCGGGCCACGTGGTGCTCCACGGTCTTCGCCGAGATGAAGAGCTGCTCGCCGATCTCCTTGTAGGTCAGCCCTTCGAGCACCAGCGCGGCGACCTCCCGTTCGCGCTCGCTCAACGGGCCGTCGTCTGCGGGGGTGGCGTCGGCATCGGCCGGGTGCGATGCGATGCGGGCGGCCGGCACCGTCACCGGGATGCCTGCCGGGCCCGTGTCGGTGTCGGCGTCCGCGACGACGTCCGGATCCGCTCCGGCCCGGCCGGCGGACCCGCTGCTCTGCAGCGCGCGGGCGCAGCTGAGCAGCGTGCTCATCGCCTTGCGGTCGCGCGTGCGGATCGCAGCCTGCCCCGCCAGCTTCCCGCCCTCCCAGGCGAGCCCCACAGCGTGCAGACCGCGGGCCGCGGCCTCGACCGCCGTTGCGTCCACCTCCGAGTCCAGCAACCGCACCCAGTGTGGGGCGGCGGTCGCCATCGCCGCGGTGTACCGGCTGGCACCCGCCGCCGCCTCCAGCGCGGCGGCGTGCCGCGTTGCGGCCTCGCGGCTCTCGGCGAGGATCGCCGCCTGCAGGCCCGACCAGGCCAGCGGTGCCGCCCACAGCCCGGGATCGCCCAGGCTCGCGAGCAGCTCAGCCGCCTCGTCGAGGTGAGGACGCACCCAGCTCGGCTCACGCAGCCGCGTGGCGGCGATCGACAGCTCGCCGAGCTGCTGCAGCACGAACAGGTCGACGGGGTGGCGCACGATCGCCTCGCGGGCCCGTCCCCACGCGGGCATCAGCGACGCGAGGTCGCCGGTGCGGCGGGTGAGTGCGACCTCCAGCGCCGCGGCGAGGAACTCGTCGCGAGGCTCGAGCTGCGCGCCGGGCGGCGACACCGCGGTGAGCGCCGACCTCGCGGCCGTGGTGGCACCGCGGAAGAGCGCGATCCAGCCGAGCAGTAGCCGGTGCCGAGTGGCTGCGCTGCGGCCGCCGAGACCCACCCGCACCGCCCGTTCCAGTACCGACTGAGCGACGTCGAGCTCCCCGCAGTGCACCGCGACGAGCGCGGCCAGCGCCGCCGGGGTGTCGGGAAGCAGCGCCGCGCGGTTCGACGACTCCAGGAGCGACGCCGCGCGGGTCAGCTGCGACAGCGCCGCCGTCGGTGACCCGGCGACCGAGTCGTACACACCCTTGGCCATCAGCTCCTCGGCGCCGGCGAGCAGCGTCGGCGGACGGGGCGGGGCGCCGGGTTCCCGGGCCGGGCCGCGCAACACCTCGCGCGCCTCGTCGAGCGCACCGGTGCCGATCAGCGCAGGCACCGACAGCACGGCCGCGCTGCCCATCGAGGCACTGCCCATCCAGCGATACAGCTCCGCGCTGCGAGCGAGCATGCCCCGGCGGGCGAGAACGGCGGCCGCCACGGTGCCGGCCCGCACGGCGTCCTCCGGTGGCGCCTGGCCGGGGTCCGAGAGCACTTGGTCGGCCTGGGCGAGAGCCAGGTCGAGATCACCGGCCAGCATCGCCGCCTCGGCCCGGCGTGCCGCGAGCTCCAGAGCGGGCGAGCCCGCACGGACCGCGGCCTCGAAGTACTCCCCGGCCACCGGGGCGCCCGTCCGCAGCGCCTCCTCCGCGGCTGCGGTGAACACGGCCGCCACCCTCGCTCCGCTCGCACCCGCGGCGAGGAGCCCACGGGCGGCGGCGAGGACGTTGCCTCCGCGGTTCAGCTCGATCTCGGCCAGTGCCCGCCGCATCTCCACGTGCGACGCCTGCGGCGTATGCGCCAGCACCGCCGCCGAGACCAGCGGCACCGCCATGCCGTCGGCGGTCAGCAGGCCGGCCGCGCGCGCGGCCTCCACGAACTCGTCGAGCTGCGCCGCGCCGTCACCGTCGGGCAGGCCGAGGAGCGGGACGAGGACCTCGGCCTCCAGGGACGCACCGAGCGCGCGGGCCAGGAGGAGTCCGCGAACCCCTGGCCCGAGGCCGTGCACCGCGTAGCCGAGCTGCGCGAGCAGCCCCGCAGGCGGACGGCTCGGCGTCCCGATCCGGGTGCGGTCCGGACCGGCCTGCTCGACGAGGGCGGTCAGCAGCCGATCGACCAGCGCCGGTGACCCGGCCGTCTGGACGAGTACCTGGTCGACGAGCTCTGCCGGCGCCTGCTCCGGCGAGCCGGACCGGCCGCCGAGGAGCAGACCGGCCCGGACGGACACGCCGGCGCGGTCGAGCGCGTCGAGCACCACCGGGGGCCTGCTCACGGCCAGCGTCGCGCCGAGGGCAGCGGTGCCCGCCGGGCGCGGCCACGGCCGGTGGGCGACCACGACGTAGCCGTGCGGAGCCGCAGCCACCTCAGCGAGCCGATCCAGCTCGGCCGGGCTCAGCAGATGCGTGTCGTCCACCAGTAGCGCCGTGTCGGGCGCGAGTGGATCACCGGGCGCGGGCACGTCGTGCCGGACGGCGACGCCGGCGTCCCGGAAGGCCCCGGACATCGCGTCGAGCAGCACGGTCTTGCCATGGCCGCCGGTGGCGATGATGTCCACCCTGCGCACCCCTGCGCCCGCGGCGGCCGCCTCGCGGACGAGCCGCCGGGCCACCGGTGCGCCTGCCACCGCACCCTCCGACGCGAGCCCCGGAACCGGCTGAGTTCGCGTCGACACCAGCTGACCCCCGTCGTGCGTCTGTTCGATGGGCGCCCGGGAGCCTACCGAGAGTGGCGAGCGTCTCCACGCGCCACCGCCGTGAACAGCGGCGATGTCCGCCGATCGGGGCAGCGGGCGCCGCCATCCGGAGTCACGCAAGCTCGCAGCCCCCGATCGTGGGGTGCAGATGGTCACAAGGACAGCTGTTGCCCAAACACGATCTCTGCACTATCAAGTGGTCGATCTCGGCGACGTCCTCAAAACGGACATCGGCGGCCGGCGCGGCGGAGGGAAGCACGCAGTGCACGAAGAAACGGACATTCCGGTCGTCGTACTCTGCGGAGGGCAGGGCACGCGCATTCGAGAAGCCAGCGAACGGTTGCCCAAGGGCATGGTCGAGATCGGCGGCCGCCCGATCCTCTGGCACATCATGAAGCTCTACAGCCACTACGGCTACCGCCGCTTCGTGCTGTGCCTCGGCTACAAGGGCTGGGAGATCAAACGGTTCTTCCTCGACTATCGCGCCCACATGTCCGACTTCACGTTGTCGCTGTCCACAGGCGACCATCAGCCGCAGTTTCGCAACGGCGTCGCGGACGAGAACTGGGAGATCACTTTCGCCGAGACCGGGCTCGCGGCCGGAACCGGCGCCCGGTTGCGTCGTATTCGCCACTACATCGACACGCCCCGATTCATGGTGACCTACGGAGACGGCGTGAGCGCCGTGGACATCGCGAACCTGGCGGCCGTCCATGCGGAAGGTGGCCGCGTCGGCACGGTCACAGGGGTGCACCCGACGTCGAAGTTCGGCGAGATGCAGGTCGCGGGGAACCTCGTCTCGGAGTTCAACGAGAAGCCCACACATGTCGACGGCTGGGTCAGCGGCGGGTACTTCATGTTCGAGAAGTCATTCCTCGACGACTATCTCGACGACGACGAGGACCTGTTCCTCGAAGCATCGCCGCTGCAGAAACTCGCCCGCAACCAGCAGCTCACGGTGAACAAGCACGAGGGTTTCTGGGCCGCGATGGACACCTACAAGGACTACGAATGGCTCAACAAGCACTGGGCCACGGGCAAGGCCCCCTGGAAACTGTGGGAGGACGGATCCCGCGGCTGGTGACGCTCCGGCGGCCTTGACGCGCGTCGCGCGTCACCGCACCAGCGACGTGGGAGTGGAGAGGAGCCTGCGCCAGTCCTCGGCGCCGACGAGGGACATGGCACCGGCGCCGACGGGATCGGCCTGGGCCTCGACCAGGACGCGAGCCGCCCGGGCCGCCTCCCCGTCCTCGCCCGGCGCCACGGCGCGCACGAGCAGTGGCCAGGACTCGCCGCCGATCATGCCGTTGACCTCCTCCGTGCGGTGAGCCGTCTGGAACTGACGCACGGCGTCGGAGGTCGCGCGGTCGAAGCTCCCGCTCGGCTGCACCTCGGTCATGCCCGCGTCTCGCAGGAGATGCTGCGCGGCGGCCACCGCAGGCCCTTGGTCGGCCACCCGCAGCAACGGCCACGACTCCTTCATCGCGACACGGGCGCTGAGATGCTCCCCGAGCACGCCCGCGACCTCGCTGCGCAACTGCGGCAACATGCCGTAGAGAACGTCTCCCGGGCAGGCCGTGTCCTTGAAGTCGCGGTGCCCGAAGATCTCGGTCGGCTCGATGTCGTACTGGTCGCAGATGTAGGCGCACATGTCACGCAGCCGGTTCCAGAGCACGGGCGGCGGACCGACCGCCGTGTAGGTGCCCTCGTTCTCGATGCCGATGGCCACGACGTTCTGCCCCGTGCAGTGCGCTCCCTCGACCTGGCGCTCGCCTCTCTCCAGCACTTCGAGACTGCGGTGCCTGCCCTCGAGCACGTACCCGCCGCGGCTGATCGTGAAGTGCTGTCCGGTATCGAGCCATCCGCGGTTGTCCATGTGGAAGTTCTGGATTCCACGGGCGAGCCGGTCGGCCGCTTCGCGGCTCACATCGGACTGGTTGGGAGTGGCCGTGTGATGCACGAGAATCTTGACCGGCCGCTGGTTCCAGATCGTCACGATGTCGCTGTTCGGACGTGCCCCCCACCCGTCGCAGTCGATGATCTCCGGCTCGCCTGCCCAGGCATTGCCAGTGCTCACCAGGCCGCCGGTAGTGGCGACAACGGCCAGCCCACCGAGTAGGAATCCCCGGCGGGACACGTGATCCCGAGCCACATCGCCTCCGTCACGACCGTCGCATTGTTCTCATTCGCCTCACAGAGACCATGCGTCACATCGTGCGGAAGGCACAACCAACGGACTCGAAGGTGTGAAGCGAGCTGGGGCCTCTGAGTGCCTTGTCCCTGTTACCCGTGAGTAATATGCTCGTTGTTACCGGCGAGTAGTCAGTGGTGAGGAGTCCCGGACATGGGCCACTTCAGGAGCAACCTGCGCGATCTCGAGTTCAACCTGTTCGAGGTGTTCCGAGTGCAGGATCGGCTGGACACCGCGCCGTTCGACGGGGTCGACATCGACACCGTCCGAGGGGTGCTCAAGGAGCTGAACGCCGTGGCCACAGGGCCGCTGGCCGAGTCGTTCGCCGACGCCGACCGCAACCCACCCGTCTTCGACCCGGCCACCCACACCGTCACGCTGCCGCAGTCGCTCAAGGACGCCTACAAGGTGCTCTGGGACGGCGAGTGGTGGCGGCTGGGCCTGCCCACCGAGCTCGGCGGCTACGGCATCCCGCCCACCGTGCAGTGGGCCGCTGCCGAGCTCATCCTCGGCTCGAACGCCGCCGCGTTCATGTACCTGGCCGGCCCCAGCTTCGCGGCCGTGGTCCACCGCAACGGCACTGACGAACAGAAGCACTGGGCCGAGCTGATGATCAACCGCGGCTGGGGCGCCACGATGGTGCTGACCGAGCCCGACGCGGGATCCGACGTGGGCGCCGGGCGCACCAAGGCGGTGCAGCAGGCCGACGGGAGCTGGCACGTCGAGGGAGTGAAGCGCTTCATCACCTCGGCCGAGCACGACCTCACCGAGAACATCATGCATCTCGTGCTGGCCCGCCCCGAAGGTCCGGGGATCGCGCCACGAGCCGGCACGAAGGGCCTGTCGCTCTTCCTCGTGCCGAAGTTCCTCTTCGACTCCCAGACCGGCGAGACCGGCGAGCGCAACGGCGCCTTCGTCACGAACGTCGAGCACAAGATGGGCCTGAAGGCCTCCACCACCTGCGAGCTCACGTTCGGCCAGCACGGCGTCCCCGCGAAGGGCTGGCTGCTCGGCGACGTGCACGACGGCATCGCGCAGATGTTCGAGGTGATCGAGTACGCGCGGATGATGGTGGGCACCAAGGCCATCGGCACGCTCTCGGCGGGATACCTCGCCGCGCTGGAGTACGCGAAGGAACGCGTCCAGGGTGCCGACCTGCCGAGGATGCTCGACAAGGCCGCCCCGCGCGTCACGATCACCCACCACCCGGATGTCCGCCGCATCCTGATGCTGCAGAAGGCATACGCCGAGGGGCTGCGCGCCGTGTACACCTACACGGCCACCTACCAGGACCGCATCCGCATCGGGCAGGCCGCGGGCGAGGACGTCACGCTCGCCGAGAAGGTGAACGACCTGCTGCTCCCGATCGTCAAGGGGGTCGGTTCCGAGCGCGCCACCGAACAGCTCCTGCTCTCACTGCAGACACTGGGCGGCTCTGGTTACCTGCAGGACTACCCCATCGAGCAGTACATCCGCGACGCCAAGATCGACTCGTTGTACGAGGGCACCACCGCGATCCAGTCGCTCGACTTCCTCTTCCGCAAGATCGTGCGGGACAACGGGCAGGCGATCGGGCACGTCGCCGGCGAGATCCAGGCCTTCCTCGACGCAGAGGCGGGCAACGGGCGGCTCAAGGAGGAACGCGCGCTGCTCGGTGTGGCCCTCGCCGACGTCCAGGGCATGCTCGCGGCCCTCACGGGATACCTGATGGCCTCGGCGCAGGACCCGTCGAGCATCTACAAGGTCGGGCAGCACACCGTCCGGCTGCTGATGGCCGTCGGCGACCTGCTCATCGGCTGGCTGCTGTTGCGCCAGGCCGAGGTCGCGCTCACGGCGCTGAGTCAGGACGGGGCCGGTCAGGCCAAGGACGCCGCCTTCTACGAGGGGAAGGTGGCTGTGGCCCGGTTCTTCGCCAAGACCGTGCTCCCGCTGCTCACGGCCCAGCGTGTGGTGGTCGAGACGGCCGACAACTCGCTGATGGAGCTGTCCGAAGCAGGCTTCTGAACACCGGAGCGGGAATGGCAGGGCCGGGGGCGGCATCCGCCCTCGGCCCTGTCCGTTGTGTCCGTTCGCCGCTAACCGGCCGCGATGTAGCTCTGCAGCTGCTCGCGTTCGGACTCGAGAAGGTCGATCCGCGCCTTGACCAGGTCGCCGATGCTCACGATTCCGGCCAGCTGGCCCTCGACCACGACCGGCAGATGCCGGAACCGGCGGTTGGTCATCACGGCCGCGATGTCCGCCACGCTGTCGCCGGGAGCACACGTGGTGACCCCGGTGATCATGATGTCGCCGACACTGGCCTCCAGCAGCCCCGGCCCCGCGACGTCGAGCCTGCGCACGACATCACGCTCGGAGACGATTCCGACCAGCTGCCCCTCGTCGACGACGGGTAGCGCCCCGACGTTGTGGGTGGCCAGCTGGGAGATCAGCTCGGCGACGGTGACACTCGGGTCGACCGTCGCCACGTCACTGCCCTTGCTCCGCAACACGTCCGCGATACGCATGTCGAGGCCTCCGTTCCCCTCGGCTTCAACCGAGAGTACGAATGTGAGCTGGATCGCGAAAGACCTGGCGCCCGAGAAAGATCGCCGAGCGCCCCCAGCTCACGGCCCACAGACGACGATCGGCGACGGGTTGTACCGCACCGTGCGGGTCTCGTGGCGCGTCTCGCCCGTGCTGATGTTGCGCAGTGTGCGGGTGTCGGTGATGGTGAACCCGGGTGCTCCCTGGCTCGGGCTGCACGGTTCGCCCGCCGGGATCGTCACGGTGGTGGGGGCCGTCGGGTTGGTGCGCGGGCCCGGAGTGGACGTCACCTCGTAGACCTTCGTGCCGTAGAGCCGCACGGTGAGCGAGCTCGGCGTCCACACCGTCTGGATCATGACACCCGTCGGGTTGTCGTTGCGGAACTTCAGGTCGATGGCGCCCTCGAAGACGGTGGCCTCGCGACCGGCGGGGTAGCGGCTGATGTAGAAGCTGTGTTCCTTGTGTGCCACGTTGGCCATGCCCGCGAAGTACGACGCGTTGTAGAGCGTGGTGGCCACCTGGGAGACACCGCCGCCGATGCCGCGCGAGGCGTGGCCGTCGGAGATGATGCCGGCCTCGACGTAACCGTGGCTCGCGTCGCGCGGCTCCGTGGCCTGGTTGAGGCTGAACGTCTCGCCGGGCTTCACGATCATCCCGTTGATCTGCTCCGCAGCCCGCTTGATGTTGCGCCCGGAGTCGGCGGCGAAACCGCCGGTGGTGAACTCGCCGATCACACCGGTGATGCCGAGAGCGTTCAGTTCCTCGGTGGTGAGCTCGGCCGGCTGGTCCCCGTAGACGGCGGTGATCTCGCGCTCGCCCGTGCCGGTCAGCACGTCGAGCAGCGGGGCGAGGCTGGCCTCGTAGTCGACCCCGCGACCGTCCTGCGAGGGGACGACGACCGGCCTGCCGGAGGAGAAGTCGAGCGACGCATCGCGACCCGGCCGCTCCGACTCCGCAAGCTGGGGCTTGAGCGCGTCGGTGATGGCGGCGGTGTTGATCTCCGGCACCAGGTTGCCTGCATCGGCGCGGAACGTCAGGGCCGACGCGATGACGTCCGGCGTGACGGTGCCGGTGGTGCCGCCCTCGCCGATCATCTCGACCGGACCCGACACGGCCGGGCGGGCGACCTGGTCGATCGCGGCGACGACGTCCTCGGGGCTGGTGGACGGCGGCAGCACGGTGAGCGGAAGGGCCACCGGCAGGCCGACGGCCCATTCGTCCTGCAGCACACCGGCCGCCGCCGGCACGTCGAGCTTCTGACCCGGCACCGGGTCGACCGGGACCGGGTCGGTGCCGTCGAACCGCACCGAGCCCTCGACCGGCGCCTTGTCGACGATCGGCGACAGCTCCTCCAGCGCCGCGTTGAGCGCCTCGGCGTCGCTCCTCGTGACGACACCGACCTCGCGCTCGCTGAAGAACGACGTGATGCGGGTGATCGGGTTGAGCGGCTGCGAGCCGGCCTCGGCCAGCGTGGCGTCCCAGTCGATGGCCAGGCCGGCAGCGGCCGGATCGATCTCGCTGCGGGCCTCGCCGACGCTGACCTGGATCGGTTGCTGCGTGCGGGGGTCGATCTCGCTGTGCAGCCGCTGCTCGGCCTCCTCGAGACCGAGGCCGCCCACCTGCACGCCCGCGACCGTGACACCGCGGGGCATCGAGCCGGAGTTGATCACCAGGTCACCGACGTACAGCAGGGCCAGCGCGCCGACCATGCCCGTGAGCAGGAGGATCCGGCGCTTGCGCTTGCGCACGGGAGGCTCGCCGGGGGCGGCCGCCTGCGGGCCCGGACCGCCGGTGGGCGGAGGCATCGGAGGGGACGCGATGGAGGCGGTGGTGGCGTCGATGGAGGGGGCCAGGAAGGCGGTGGCGCTGCCGGCCGGGGGCACGATCGGGATGCGCTCGGTGGTGGGCTCGGCCGGCGGCGGGGGTGCGGCAGGAGCCGGCGCGGGAGCGGGTGGGACATGTGCAGGCGGCGCAGGAGCGGGCGGCACGGGAGCGGGCGGCGCAGGAGCAGGCGGCGCGCCCGCGGGCGGCACGGCGGCCCGCGGGATCATCTGGGTGGCTTCCTGGTCGACCGGGTTGAACCAGGCGGTCGCCGCGGAACGGCCGGCGGCAGCCGGAGCGGTGCCCCCGGCGCGGACGGCCACGGTCGGCGCCTCGCCCTGCGCCGGGCCCCCCGCGTTGCGCCCGGCCTGAGCCGGGGCGCCCGCTCGGGGCTGGTCGCGCGGGGGTGCGGTGGCGGGAGCGTTGGCAGCGGCGAGCGGCGTGCGGTCGGTAGGGGCCTCGTCGTCGCCGGGCGCGGACCCGCCGACGGCAGTCTGGACGGTCGGGCTCTCGTCGGCGTCGGGACCGTCGGGCTCCTGGTGCGGGCGCGGCCGGGGGCGCGGCGCGGGCCGCGTGCCCTCGGCGGGCGGGCCGGACGGCGCCTGCTCCTGCTCCGCGGTGCGGGCGGCGGGATTCTGCGCGGGCGGCGCCACTGCGCCGCCGGGGCCCTCGGTTGCGGGCTGGGCGATCTCGACAGCGGTGTGAGCGTCCAGTACCGGTTCGGCACCGGTCGGCGCGTCGGCCGTGGGCTCGACGGGACCGGGCTCGGTCGCCGGCGGCGATGCCTCGATCTGTTCGGCCACCTGCTCGCCCACGGTGACTGCGCTTTCCGTTCCCCCGTCGGTGCCAGACGAGCGCTCCTGCGCCTCCGGCACCTGGCCGTTCTCGTTCTCCGCCCCGTCCATGTCCGGACGGGACGTCACCTCGCCGGGCGAGGACTGCCGCTCGGGCATGAAGTCCTTTTCCCCTCGAAACTCGGACCGAACCTCACGAGGCCCGGTTCGTCACAGGTAGAGCCCCGTACCGTGCTCGGTGCGCTCGGTCGCGACGGCGTGCAGCTCACGTTCCCGCAGCACCAGGTACGTCGTCCCCTGCACGTCGACCTCGTACTGGTCGTCGCGGGCGAACAGCACCCGATCACCGACCTTGACGGTGCGGACATTCGCCCCCACGCCGAACACCTCTCCCCACACCAGACGTTTGGCGACCTCGGCGGTTGCCGGAATGACGATGCCGGCGCCACTGCGCCGCTCACCGCTCGTCTCCGGCCTGACCATCACGCGGTCGTGCAGCATCTGGATCTCGAGCTTCGGGTCCTGCACCGGCCAGATGCTACGACCCCTGCCCGGCGCGGCCATCGCTGACCTCGCAGATCGGGCACACGCACCGCACTGGAACGAGAAGACCCCGCAGTGCTGTCAGGTCGGGGGTCCGACAGCACCGCGGGGTCGTACTGGGAATCGAACCGGAAGGGCGGGGCGTTACTTCACTCCTCGTAATCCTCCCCTTTCACCCGATCGGGTCATCAGCTCACGCCTGAGTGAGGAGGAAACGACCGAAGTGGGGCACGGTGAACGCGATCTGGCCACGCTGGGCGGAGAAGACGAGCCCCTTCTTCAGCAGGCTGTCCCGGGCAGGCGACAGCGACGAGGCCCGGCGGGTGAGGTGTTCGGCGATCTGGGCGGTGGGCACCGGGTCGTCTCGGCCCTCCGTGAGCTCGGCCATGGCGCGCAGGTACTCCCGCTCCGCGGGTGTGGCGCGCTCGTAGCGCGAGCCGAAGAACCCGACGGCGAGCTCCGCCTCGGCCTCCGGAGCCGCCAGCTTCACGTCGGCCGCGCTGATCGGGCTGCGCGTCGCCGCGTCCCACGCGGCCTTGCCGTAGGCCTGCACGAAGTAGGGATAGCCGCTGGAGGCCTCGAACAGGGCGTCGAGGGCGTCGGTGTCGAAGGAGGCGTCCTCGCGCTCGGCCGGCGCGATCAGGGCGAAGTCGGCGTCCGGACGGTCGAGCTGGCCGATCCGCACGTACTTGAACAGCCGCTCCGAGTAGGACTTGGACGCCGAGAGCACCGCGGGCAGGTGCGGCAGCCCGGCGCCCACCACCACGAGCGGTGCCCGCGACTGGGACAGCTCATGGCAGGCGGCGCAGAGCGCTGACACGTCGTCGGGACGCAGGTCCTGCATCTCGTCGATGAGGATCGCGACACCGGTCTCGACGTCCGCGGCCAGCGCCGCCACCTCGGTGAACAGTTCGACGAGGTCGATCTCGATGTCCCCGGAGTCGGCGCGTCCCGACTTCACGGGCACGTCGATGCCCGGCTGCCACCGGTCGCGCAGCTTCGCCCCGTCCGGTGCGGAACGCATGGCGAACGCCTTGAGGACGCCCAGCACCTCGTCCACGCGGTCGGGGGCGCTGTGCCGCATGGCGAGATCCCGGATCGCCCGGTGCAGTGCGGCAGACAGCGGCCTGCGCAGGTCCGCGTCAGGGCGGGCCTCGATCTTTCCGGCGCCCCACCCGGCACGCACCGCCATCGAACGCAGCTCTCCGAGCAGAACGGTCTTCCCGACCCCGCGCAGGCCGGTGAGCACCAGGCTGCGCTCGGGGCGTCCGCGGGACACCCGTTCGAGCACGATCTCGAACGCGTCGACCTCACGGTCACGCCCGGCGAGCTCGGGCGGGCGCTGGCCGGCGCCGGGAGCGAACGGGTTGCGCACGGGATCCACGATCGGACGGTATCCGCGAATCTTGCCCGCAGCCTAGAAGCTGCTATCGAACCCGATGGCGTGTCGCGAATCGGTTCGTATACAACTCTCTCTGCTGAACGCTAGAAATCGATAGACAAGCCGATCAAGCCCGTCGGGTGCCTGCGTCGGCCAGACAGAACAGTCCGAACGCGGCGAACCCGACGGCCACCACCACCAGCAACGACGAGCCCAGCGCCGTGGCACTCAGCGTGCGCAGGGCCGCGTCGAGCCCACCGGCCCTCCCGGGGTCGGCGAACAGCGCGGCGCTCCCGGCCAGCACACCGACCACGCCGAGGGCGAGCGCACGTGCCAGGTGACCGACCGCACCGAGCAACTCGATCGTCTGCCGCGCGATCGGGCCCAAGCGGCGCACGTCGAGGTCGCCCATGAACGTCCGCCGAAGCCCCGTGTAGACCATCGCCCCCGCGATCACCAGGATCGCGGCGGCGCCGAGCCCCAGCAGCACCCGCCCGGCCGGCAGCCCGAGCACGCCGGCCGCCACCGCCTGCGCGGTCGTCCCACTGGCGGAGCCGAGGTCCAGCAGGTAGTCGGTGATGACGACGGCGAGCGCCGACATCGCGATCGCCTTCGCCACGGCCCCGACGCGCTTTCGTACGCGTTCACCCCCGTCGACCCATCTGAAGCCGATCACGGCCGCCGTGACCTGCCACAGCGCGAACGCCACCAGCCCGACATCGGCCACCGCGAGCGCGACCAGCCCTCCCGGTGTGCGGGCGATCGTGCCGACCGCTCCCTCGGCATCGGCCGGGGCGTTCGGCACACCGAACGCGACCTGCAGCGCGAGCCAGGCCACGAACAGGTGCACGACCCCGTACCCGACGAGCCCGATCCGCCCGAGAACGTCCACGAGGTGGCCCGGCGCATCGGACCGGCCTTCGCGCACGAGGCTGCGCAAGCGCGTGAGGGGAGGGGCCATCAGCGGTCGATTATCCAGCCACACTCGATCTCATACTCTTCAGCATTCTTAAATCGCTGCTAGATAGGCGAAGAGAAGGCGATCTGGTTTCCTGTCGGTGTGACCGAAACGCCGATCGACCTGAACGGCCCCGAGATCGTGACCGAGGGCACCGGCTGGTTCGAGCAGCTCGGTGACCAGGCCGAGCTCGACGTGACCTTCACCGGCTTCGCCGAGAACCGGAGCGACGCCGTCCGCGAGCTCGGCCTCCGGATGGCGGCCGCGGAACCCGCGCTGGGGCTGCCGGCGCTCGTCGTCCGCAACCGCCGGTTCTGGGTGCACGACGAATGGCGGACCGACCGCGTGATCGGCTGCCGGGCCGGAGAGGACCTCGCTCTGACGCTGACCGACCCGACCGGGTTGGAGCGAGTGCTCTCAGCGATCGTCGGCGCCGAGCCGACCGGCGTGCACGGCCCGCGGTGGGTTCTCGCCGACCCTGCGGTCGCGCAGCGGGAGGCGCAGCGCCGGGCGGTCGAGGACGCGCGACAGCGGGCGGAGGGATATGCAGAGGCCCTCGGCGGCCGGCTGGGTGCATTGCGCCGGCTGTCGGACGCGCCCACCCACGGCGGACCGGTCGCGCTGGCGGCGCGCGACTCGATGGGCGGGCCGGACGTCCGGGAGCTCGGGCTCGAACCGGAGCCGGTACGGGTCACGGCGCACTGCACGATCAGCTGGACGCTCGTCACCTGACGTGCCCGGTCGACCCCTCAGCGCAACACGACAGGGTGGTGGCTGCGGCTGATCGGGTGCATAACCGACAATGTCGCGCGTGGATGTCCCCACGCCGCGTGACGACGATCAGGAACCATCACTCTTCCGTGCCACCGACCGTGGACGCCGATCGCTGCGCCATGCACAGCTCGTGCTGGGGCTGCTGGCGATCGCCGTGGCCGTGCTGGTCGGCGGCGCCGCCGCAGCGCAACAGGTGGTTCCGGCCCCCGCGCCGGGCACCACGCTCGTGACGGCGGAACTGCTCGAGCCGTCGCCGCTGCCCGAGGTGGCGATGCTGAACTCCGCCCTGACCACCCGGGCGCGCTGGACGGCGCCGGGCGGCACCCAGCACACCGGACAGCTGCCGGTGGTGGCCGGGCTCGCCAAGGGCGATCACGTGCCCGTCGCGGTGGACGCCGGTGGCAGCGTGGTGGACGCCCGCGTCGGCGCTGCCGACCCCCTCCGCGCCGGGCTGGTGGCCGGGCTCAGCACCCTGCTCGCCTGCTGGGCGGTGCTCGCCCTCGCGGTGTCGCTGTGCCGGTCGCGGCTCGACGCCATCGACGCCGAGGACTGGGAGACCGGCTGGGCGAGGGTCGAGCCGGAGTGGAGCGGCCGCGCCTAGCTCCGGGGCTCGCCCGGCGCCGGCACCGTGCCGCCCTCGATCACCAGCCGCCCGTCGGACGGACGCGGCTCCTCGACCACGTCGCCGTCCACGACCGTGCCCTGCGAGCGGATGCGCGCCGTCTTCAGCCCCGGCGAGCGCCGCTCCGCGGCGAGCACGAGCCTGCGGCGCACGAGTGATCTAGTGGGCGGGAGCAGGAGCAGCAGCCCCGCCACGTCGGTGACCAGGCCCGGGACGAAGAGCAGCACACCACCCGCGGCGACCAGCATCCCATCGGTCACTTCCGCCGTGGGCACCTTGCGGTTGGCCATCGCGTCACCGATCGCCTGCGCCGCACGCAGTCCCTCCCGGCGGGCGAGCCACAGACCGAGGATCGATCCGGCCACCAGGACGAGCAGCGTCCAGCCCAACCCGATCACCGACCACAGCGCGATGAGCGCAACGATCTCGACGACGAGGTACAGGAGGACGAACGCCATACCGTAGTAACGCACGAGATGGCCTCCGTGCTCCCGACCTCGTGGTCACGGATCGGTCACCCGAGTGAAACATCCGCCCTGGCCGGGCGGCCGTTCACCAGGTGAGAGCGAGCGACGGATCGGTGAGCAGAGCGCCGACGTCGGCGAGGAAGCGCGACCCCTGCTCGCCGTCGACCAGTCGGTGGTCGAACGACAGCGCGAGCTGGCAGACGGTGCGGACCGCCAGTTCGCCGTCGACGACCCACGGCATCGGTTTGATGGCCCCCACCGCGAGGATCGCCGCCTCACCCGGGTTCAGGATCGGGGTGCCCGTGTCGACGCCGAAGACCCCCACGTTCGTGATCGTGAAGGTGCCGCCGACGAGGTCGGCCGGGAGCGTCCGGCCAGCCCGTGCCGTGGCGGTGAGCTCGCCCAGCGCCGCGGCGAGCTCCCGCAGGGTGAGCGTGTCGGCGTCGCGCACCTTGGGGACGATCAGCCCCCGCGGGGTGGCCGCCGCGATCCCGAGCTGCACCCGGTCGTAGTAGACGATCTCGCCCGCCGCCTCGTCCCAGGACGCGTTGACCTCCGGGGTACGCCGGGCCGCGAGGCACACCGCCTTGGCGACGAACGCCAGCGGCGTCAGCCTGACCTCGGCGTACTCCCGCGTGTCACGCAGCCGGTCGCGCAGGGCCATCGTCTCGGTGATGTCGACGGCCAGGAACTCGGTGACGTGCGGCGCGGTGAATGCGCTGCTCACCATGGCCGCCGCGGTGGCCTTGCGGACCCCGCGGATCGGCTCGCGCCGCACCCCACCGGCCGAGGGCGCGGGGGCGGACGCGGCTGCGACGGGCGCGCCGGCTGCGGCCGTGACGTCCTCCCGCGTGATCACGCCACCAGCACCGGTGCCGGCGAGGGATCGCAGGTCCACGCCGAGGTCCTTCGCGAGCTTGCGGACCGGAGGCTTGGCGAGCGGGACCGGACCCCCGCTCGTCCCGTTCCGCGCACCCTCGTCCGCACCGACGGCACTCTCGCCCGGCAGGTCCGGACCGGCGCGCCGTTCGTCCGGCTTCGGGGGTGCGGGGTGTGCGGAGGCGGGGGCGCGGCGGGGGCGGCGCTGGACCGAGCCCTGCCGGGGGCCGTAACCGACGAGCGTGGCGATACGGCCGTCCGCTCCCGCCTCCCCGATCTTCGCGCCCGCCTCCGCGGTGTCGCCTGGCGCCGGGGCGGGGGCAGGAGCGGCTGCCTCGGCGGTCTCGATCGCGATGATCGGGGCGCCGACCGGGACGGTCTGGCCCGGCTCGACCAGCAGCGCCCCCACCGTGCCGGCGTACGGGCTCGGCAGCTCGACCGCGGCCTTGGCGGTCTCGATCTCCACGATGACCTGGTTGACGGTGACGGTGTCGCCGGGGGCGACGTGCCAGGTGACGACCTCGGCCTCGGTCAGCCCCTCGCCGACGTCCGGCATGGCGAACTCACGACGCATCCCCGTCACCAGGCCAGTGAGCGGTCGACGGCGTCCAGCACCCGGTCGAGATCGGGGAGGTAGTCCTCCTCGCACTTCGACGGCGGATAGGGGGTGTCGAACCCCGCGACCCGGATGACGGGCGCCTCCAGGGAGTGGAAGCACAACTCCTGCACCCTCGCCGCCACCTCGGCGGTGATCGAGGATTCCGACGGAGCCTCGGAGACGACGACCAGCCGCCCGGTACGGCGGACGGACTCGACGACAGGACCGAGGTCCAACGGCGACAGCGCGCGCAGGTCGATCACCTCGATGTCATGGCCATCGGCCTCGGCGGCCGTGGCGGCCTCCAGGCACGTGCGCAGCACCGGGCCGTAACCCGCGAGCGTCAGCGTCGAACCGGGACGTGCGACCCGTGACGCGAAGAGTGGCATCGGCGTGGCATCGAGATCGACCTCGGCCTTCTCCCAGTACCGCCGCTTCGGCTCGAAGAAGATGATCGGGTCGTCGGAGGCGATGGCCTGCTGGATCATCCAGTAGGCGTCCACCGGGTTGGAGCACGCCACGACCTTCAGTCCCGCGATGTGGGCGAAGAACGACTCCGGCGACTCACTGTGGTGCTCGACCGCACCGATGCCGCCGCCGAACGGGATGCGCACGACCACCGGCATCCGCACCTTTCCCTGCGAGCGGAAGTGCAGCTTCGCGAGCTGGGAGCTGATCTGGTCGAACCCGGGGAAGACGAACCCGTCGAACTGGATCTCGCACACCGGCCGGAAACCCCGGATCGCGAGGCCGACGGCGGTGCCGATGATCCCCGACTCCGCCAGCGGCGTGTCGAGTACGCGCTGCTCGCCGAAGTCCTTCTGCAGCCCGTCGGTGACCCGGAAGACGCCGCCCAGCTTGCCGACGTCCTCTCCCATCACGAGAACCTTCGGGTCGCGCTCCATCGCCGCGCGCAGACCGTCGTTCAGCGCCTTGGCCAACGTGAGAACGGTCATCTCAGGCCCCTTCCCCGCTCGCGCCGGAAAGGGATCCCTCCGGCTCGAACGACTCGTGGTAGGCGAGGAACTCCTCCCGCTGGGCGTCGACGGTGGGCGAGCCTCCCGCATAGACCTCGGAGAACATCCGGTCAGGAGCGGGCGGCGGCATCTGTAGGCAGAACTCGCGGAACCGGGCGGCCAGCTCGTCGGACTCGGCCTGCACCTCCGCGAAGAACTCCTGCCCTACGCCGTGCTCGCGGACCAGGTTGACCCGCACCCGCTCGATCGGGTCCTTGAGCTTCCACAGCTCCAGTTCGTCGGCCAACCGGTAGCGCGATGGGTCGTCCGACGTGGTGTGCGCGTCCATCCGGTAGGTGAACGCCTCGATGAGCACCGGCCCGTTGCCACTGCGGCACTCCTCCAGCGCCCAGCGCGTGACGGCCAGGCAGGCGAGCACGTCGTTGCCGTCGACCCGGACACCGGGGAAGCCGTACCCACCGGCCCGCTTGTAGAGCGGCACCCTGGACTGACGCTCGGTGGGCTCCGAGATCGCCCACTGGTTGTTCTGGCAGTAGAAGACCACCGGGGCGTCGTAGACCGCGGCCCACACGAAACCCTCGTGGACGTCGCCCTGGCTCGTGGCGCCGTCGCCGAAGAAGCAGATCGTGGCCTCGTTGACCGATCCCGCGTCGGCCCCGTCGCCGACCGCGTTGCCGACCCGGCCCTCGAACCGCTGGCCCATCGCGTAGCCGGCGGCGTTGAGGCACTGGTTGCCGATGACGATCGTGTAGAGGTGGAATCTGGTGGCCTTCGGGTCCCAGCCGCCCTGGTCGGTGCCGCGGAAGATCCCGAGCAGCTCGGTGGGATCGATTCCCCTGGTCCAGGCCACCCCGTGCTCCCGATAGGACGGGAACGCCATGTCCTGGGGCTGCAATGCGCGACCCGCGCCGATCTGCGCGGCCTCCTGCCCGAGCAGCGGCACCCAGATGCCGAGCTGACCCTGCCGCTGCAGTGCGTTGGCCTCGCGGTCGAAGCGGCGCACCAGCACCATGTCGCGGTAGAGCCCACGCAGGGCGGCGACGTCGAGGTCGGTGGCGTAGCGGTCGAAGCGGGAGTCGGACACCCGCTCGCCCTCGGGCGTCAGGAGCTGGACGAGATCGGGGGCGCCCTCGTCGGTGCCCTTCAGGCCGGCCAGCACCTGCTCGCGGCTCGGGTGCTGCTCGGCGCCCAGGGTGGCGGGCGGTACCCACTCATGCGGGACGGTCACGGTTGCCTCCTCGTGCTCGGGACCCGCAACCGCTCGTGGCGGCACGGGGCGGGCGCGTGTTCGAACCCGACGCCCGGGTGAGGGCGCCGCATCCGGGCGCTGGCGCAATCCTGGCACGATCGACCCAGCGCGTGGGAGCAACGTCCGCACGCACGAACGGCACGTCCCCCAGCCGGGGACGTGCCGTTGTCGGACCTGCAGTCGGCGCTCAGCGCTCCGGTGTTCCCGGGTACGACTGGCCGGGCTGCGGCGTGGTGCTGCCGGGGGGCCGGTTGAAGTTCGCGGGGCGCTCGTAACCGGGGTTGTACCCGTTGCCGCCGGCACCGGGGGTCTGCCGGATGCCGGCAAGGCCCTTCGCCTTCTGGGCGACGCCGCTGATCTGGCCCGAGTACTTGCCCTTCGTCTGCTTGTCGACGAACTGGGCGGCCTGGTCGACGAACTTCGCCGCCTGCTCCGGGTTGCTCTTGGCGTAACGGCGCGCGACCTCCGCGACCGTGGCCAGGGTGGCCAGCTTTCTGAACAGCGGCATTGCGCTCCTCCGTGGTTGTGGTGCTACCGCGGACAGCGCGTCGACGCTGTCCTTGTTGTCCTTGTACCCAGCCTAGCGCCGTCGCTCACCTGGCATCCTCAAGGCGTCACGGAGCGTGACGTCACACAACAGTGACCAATCCGTGAGTGCCCATACGGGGGTGAAATGGCAGCATCCCGGCGTAGCTCCCCGTCAGGTACCGGAGGTCATCGTGCACGTCACCACTCGTTCGTTACCGACCGTGCTCGCCGCTGCTGCGCTGACAGTAGTCCTCGCCGGCTGCGGCGCCACCGGGGACGGCAGCGGTGGCGCATCCCCCGACTCGGCGACCGCAGGGGCCCTCCCGGCCGCACCGAAGGACAACGCGCTCGCGGCGATGGTGCCGGCCTCGGTCGCGAGCGACGGCAAGCTCGTGTTCGGCACGGATGCGTCGTACCCGCCCAACGAGTTCACCGCCCAGGACGGCACCACCATCATCGGGATGGACGTGGACCTCGGCACGGCCGTGGCCCAGAAGCTGGGGCTCACTCCGGAATTCCAGAACAGCGCGTTCTCCGGGATCATCCCGGGTATCGAAGGTGCTCGCTACGAGCTGGGCATGTCCTCGTTCACGGTCAACGACGAGCGCGTCCAGACCGTGGACATGGTCAGCTACTTCTCGGCCGGCACCAGCCTGGCGGTGAAGGCCGGTAACCCGGACGCCATCACGGCCGACAACCTGTGCGGCCGTGGGGTCGGCGTGCAGGCAGGCACCGTGCAGGTTGACGACATCGCCGCTCGCAGCAAGGCCTGCACCGACGCGGGCAAGGCGGCGATCCAGGTCACCGAGCTGCAGCAGCAGACCGACGTGACACTCGCGCTGACGTCGAACCGCATCGCCGCGATGCTGGCCGACTCGCCCGTCGCCTCCTACGCCGTCACCACCACCAGCGGGGCCGTCGAGGTGATCGGGGAGCCGTGGGACACGGCGCCCTACGGGATCATCCTGGGCAAGAACCAGGGGCAGTTCGCCCAGGCCGTGCAGGGTGCCCTGCAGTCGCTGATGGCCGACGGGACCTACAAGACGATCCTCGAGAAGTGGAACGTGTCCAACGGCGCGATCACAACTTCCGAGATCAGCAGCTGAATTCGCGGCGGCGGGGCTCCCGTTAGGTACCGGAGGTCAAGGTGTACGCCACCCGTTCGTCACCGACTGTGTTCGTCACGGTTCCCCTGGCGGCACCGTCGGGTGGTGGGGGACCCAGGGGACGCAGTGCCGTACGGCATCATCCTGCAAGAACTACTGGCAGTTCGCCCGAGCCGTGCAGGGTGGCTGTGAAGTCCCCGATGACCGACGGAACCTACAAGACGATCCTCGAGAAGTGGAACGTGGCCAACGGCGCGACATCCACGTCCGAGATCCGGAGCTGATCTCGCAGTGACCACCTCCCCGCCCGTGGAGACGACGCGGCGGCCGCCGCCGATCAAGGCCGTGCCCGTGCGGCACCCCGGCCGATGGCTCGCGGTCGCCGTGCTGGCCGTGCTCGCGGCGATGCTCGTCAACACGATCCTCACCAACCCCGGCTTCCGCTGGCCGGTGGTCGGTGAGTACCTCTTCTCCCCTCCGGTGCTGAACGGCCTGAGCAACACGCTCGTGCTGACCGTGCTGTCGATGGCGATCGGCATCGTCGGCGGCATCGGGCTCGCGATCATGCGGCTGTCGCCGAACCCGGTGCTCTCCAGCGTCTCGGCCGTCTACATCTGGCTGTTCCGCGGCACGCCGCTGATCGCGCAGCTGCTGTTCTGGAACTTCCTGGCCGCGCTCTACCCGCGGCTCGCACTGGGCGTCCCGTTCGGCCCGGAGTTCATCTCGTTCGACACGAACCAGCTGATCAACCAGTTCGCGGCGTGCCTGCTCGGCCTGGGTCTCAACGAGGCGGCCTACATGGCCGAGATCGTGCGCGGCGGGCTGCAGTCGGTGGACAACGGCCAGTCGGAGGCAGCGGGAGCGCTGGGCATGTCCCGGGCGCAGACGCTGCGGCGGATCGTGCTGCCCCAGGCCATGCGGGTGATCATCCCGCCCACCGGCAACGAGACCATCTCGATGCTGAAGACCACCTCGCTGGTGGTCGTGATCGGCTACTTCGAGCTCCTCACCTCTGTGCAGCGGATCTACTCCACCAACTTCCAGACGATCCCGCTGCTCATCGTGGCCGCCGCCTGGTACCTGGCGCTGACGTCCGTGCTCTCGATCGGGCAGGGCTTCATCGAGCGCCACTACGGGCGGGGCACGAGCCTCGGACCCACGGGCTCACGGCTGTTGCCGTGGCGGGCCCCCGAGCAGGCACGGTGACGACATGACCACACCCATGGTCGAAGCGACCGAGGTCCACAAGAGCTTCGGGCACGTCGAGGTACTCCGCGGCATCGACATGACCGTCATGCCCGGCGAGGTCGCCTGCATCATCGGCCCGTCGGGGTCGGGCAAGTCCACGTTCCTGCGCTGCATCAACCACCTCGAACGCATCGACGCCGGCGCCATGCGGGTGAGCGGCCAGCTCATCGGCTACCGCGAGTCCGGCGGAAAGCTCCACGAGCTGCGCGAGTCGGAGGTCGCGCGGCAGCGGCGCGACATCGGCATGGTGTTCCAGCGGTTCAACCTGTTCCCGCACAAGACGGCGCTGGAGAACGTCGTGGAGGCGCCGCGCACGGTCCGGCGGGAGCCGAAGAAGCGGTCGCTGACACGCGCGATGGAGCTGCTGGATCGCGTAGGCCTCTCGGACAAGTACGACTCCTACCCCTCCCAGCTCTCGGGAGGGCAGCAGCAGCGGGTGGCGATCGCGCGGGCGCTGGCGATGAACCCCCGGCTCATGCTGTTCGACGAGCCCACCTCGGCGCTGGACCCCGAGCTCGTCGGCGAGGTGCTCGACGTGATGCGCGGTCTGGCTCGCGAAGGCATGACGATGGTCGTGGTGACCCACGAGATGGGGTTCGCCCGCGAGGTCGGCGACACGCTGGTGTTCATGGACGAGGGCCGCATCGTCGAGGCAGGCGATCCGCGCCAGGTACTCACCAACCCGCGGCACCAGCGCACGCAGGCGTTCCTGTCGAAGGTGCTGTAGGAGGGTGCTGAACAACTCCGCCCGTAGCGAGCGGTGATCCAGGTGCAGTGTCCTTGCGGGACACCCGCACCCGGGCGATCGCAAGGCGGAGGAGGGGCCGATACCGCTGTTGTATCGGGCCCGACGACAACGCCGCGAGGGCGCCGCCTGGGCGCGCAGTAGGGCCGGGTTGTTCAGCGCGCTCCTGATCAGCGGCGGGCGCCGCGGCGCAGCGCGTGCACGGTGGCGTCGGCCCGGCCCCTGGCGCCGATCTTCGAGTAGATCCGCGTGACGTGCTGCTCCACCGTGGACACGCTGATCGACAGCTCGGACGCGATCTGCTTGTTCGCCCGGCCGCCGGCGATGAGGTCGAGCACCTCGGCCTCGCGGGCGGTGAGCCCGTCGGGATCCGTGCCTTCCCGCGCAGGGCCGCGGTCGAGCGCCAGCGCCAGCACCTCACCGGGGGACAGGTCCTGGCCGCTCGCCCAGGCCGAGGAGAACGCCGCCTCGCCGAGTCCGGCCCGCGCCGAGGCGACCGCTTGGCGCATCCCCTCCTGGTCGGGTGCGGAGACGTAACCGCCCGCGTCGACGCGCGACAGCAGCGCCTCCGCGGCCGAGAAGAGCCGGACCGCACGCGGTACGTCGGCGTCCACCGTGGCGAGCCCCTGCAGGCAGAAGGCCACGTTCGGCGCGTCACCCACCTCGGCGGCCAGTCGCAGCCCATCCCGGAAGTGGGCGGCGGCGTCGGCATCGCGCCCGGTGTCCATGGCCACGCCGGCCAGCAGGTGCGACGCCATCGCCGCACCCTCCCGGTCACCCACCGACTCGGCCAGGTCGAGCGCCCTGCGTCCCTGCGCCTCCGCCCGGTCGAGCCTGCCCTCGCGCCGGGCGACCGTGCCGAGGAAGCACGACATGAACGACGCCGCCCATGGCTGCCCGCAGGACAGCGCCAGCCCGACACCCCGCTCGAGCAGCTCGACGCCCCGCTCCTGCTCGTCGAGGCCGATCGCGGCGAACCCGGCGCTGCTCAACGCGTAGGTCTCGACAGCGGTGTCGCCCGCACCGTTCGCGAACCGGATGCTGGAGCCGAGCAGGTCGGCGGCCGTCCGGTAGTCGGCCTGCCCGCAGGCCATCGTGCCGGCCACGTACATCGCCCGCGCCCGTGCCTGCGGCGACAGCGGGCCGGCGAGAGCCTGCTCCATCGCCTGACGGCCCTCGCTGAACCGGCCGCGCAACCACCAGAACAGCCACACGTTCCAGCCGAGCCGCGCGAGGCGCTCCCCGTCGCCGGTCCGCGCCAGCGTCGCGACCGCTCCGCGCAGGTCCGGCTCGGCGTCGTCGAGGCGGTGCAGCCAGTCCAGCTGCTCGGGGCCCTGGAGGCCCGTGGCCGCCTGCCCGGTGAGGGCGAGGACGCACGCGGCGTGCGTGGCCAGCGCATCGGCCATCGCGTCCTGCTCGTCCAGGAGCGCGAGCCCGAACTGGCGGACCGGTTCGAGCATCCGGTACCGGGTGGTCCCACCTGCGCCGGCGCCGGCCTCCGCCACCACCAGTGACTGGTCCACCAGCACGGTCAGCAGGTCGAGCGGACGCTGGTCGGCCGGGGCGGCGGCCGCGGCGGCGTCCAACCCCCACCAGCCCGAGAACACCGACAGCCCTGCGAAGAACAGCCGCTGCGGATCGTCGAGCAGGTCGTAGCTCCAGCGCAGCGCCGCCTCCAGGCTGCGGTGACGGGGCTCGACGCCGCGATCGCCGCCCGCGAGGAGCTCGAGCTGGTCGGACAGCATCGCGGCGATCTCCGGAGCAGCGAGCACGGTGATCCTTGCGGTGGCGAGCTCGATGGCCAGCGGGAGACCGTCGAGTCCCCGGCAGATCTCGCCGATCGCCTGCGACGTGGCGGGCGTCAGCGAGAAGGCGGGCAACCGGTTGCGGGCACGCTCGACGAACAGCCGCACCGCATCGCCGTGCAGCAACGGCGGCACCCGCCATACGATCTCACCCGGCAGGCCGAGCGACCGCCTGCTGGTCGCGAGCACACGCACGCGCGGGCACCCGGCCAGCAGCGCGTGGACCAGCGCCGCCGCGGCCTCGACGACGTGCTCACAGTTGTCGAGCAGGACGAGCAGAGTGCGCTCACGCAGGGCACGGGTGAGCACGTCCGGCGATGGGACGCCGGGCTGCTCACGCACACCGAGGGCCTGCGCGACGAGCTGCGGGACGAGGTCGGCGTCGCCTGTGGCGGCCAGATCGACGAACCAGCAGCCCTCCGGGAACCGGCCGAGCGCCTCCGCGGCGATACGGGTGGCGAGCCGCGTCTTGCCGCAGCCGCCGGGGCCGGTCAGCGTGATCAACCGCTGCTCGGCGAGCGCAGCCGTGACGGCGGCAACCTCCGCGCCACGCCCGACGAAGCGTGTGAGGTCAAAGGGCAGGTTGTGGACACTGTCCTCGGGCACGACCTGCCACGCGGAGGCGGCGCCGGTCGTCCTGGCCACGGCCGGATGCTTCCACAGCGGCGCGGCCCGGACCATGTGACACGGGCCCCGTGACCCGCTCGGCGGAATCCCCGATCGCTCAGATCCCAGCCCTGACCTGCGCTGCAAGAGCCGCCCGAGTCGGGACACCGAGTTTGCCGAAAGCCCGCCCGAGATGTGTCTCGACGGTTTTGACCGACAACATCAGCTCCTCGGCGATCTCGCGGTTGGTGCGGCCGGTCGCGACCATCAGCGCGATCTGGTGCTCGCGGGGGCTCAGCACGTCGCGGGCGGTGCGTCCGGCTCCACCGCTGCGGATCCCCCGCAGCAGGGCGGCTGCCTGTGCACCGAGCCCGGCGGCCCCGCATCGGGCCAGCACATCGGCCGCCTCGCCCAGCTCGGCCGTCGCACGGGACCTCTGTCCGGCAGCGCCCAGCGCGATGCCGGCGAGCGTGCGGGAGCGGGCCGCCTCGACAGGGTTGCCCGCGCCGTCGAGCAACTCGGCGGAGCGCAGCGCCAGGCAGGCCGCCCGCGCGTGCTCGCGGTGGGCGTTGCGGACGGCCGCTGCCGCTCGCAGCGCCCACCCGGTGCGGCCCGCGAGACCGAGACCGGCCGCCGCCTCCTCGGCCCGCTCGGCCCAGACCGTGGCGTCGGCCCGGCGCCCGGAGCGGATCTCGACGTCGGTCAGCAGCGCGAACCAGTAGGGCCGTTGGCTCCGGGGGATCAGTGGGAGCTCCGTTCCGCCTCCGGCCTCCCGCAACGCCGCGATCCCCGCGTCCTGGTCGCCTGCCAGGAGCCGCACTTCCGCGGTGGTGGCAGCGATCTCGGGGGTGGTCCCGGGCAGCCCGCGCGCCCTCCGGCACAGCCGCGCCGCCCCAGGCAGGTCCCCGGCGACGATCGCGGTGGCGCAGCGGCTCCAGAGCGCGCGCAGACGGCTGTCGGGTGCCCCTATCGACCGCGAACCGGCGATGGCCGCGTCGCCGCTGCGCGCGGCCTCGGCCAGCGTGCCCGTCCAGGTCAGCGCGACGGCGAGGGCGGAGCGCGCCTCGGGAAGCAGGTGGACCTGGCCGGTCTGCTCGGCGAGGGCGAGCGCCCGGCGCAGGTGACGGCATGCGGGGTCGGGCCACTCGATCGTGATCTCGCTCCGGCCCAGCAGGAGCAGGGCGTCGATGTGCGAGGCGAGGACGTCGTCCGGGAGAGGATCGAGAAGTGCGGCCGCCTCGTCGGCCGCCGCAGCTGTCTCGGCAACGGAGCCGCCCCGACGGGCCGCGCCGGCCAGCAGCGCAGCCGCCGCCCCCTGCAGGGCCGGGTCCGTGCCGGCGGCGCCGCGGGCCCGGCTCGCCCAGCTCCGTGCCTGCTCGTGATCGGCAGCCCACAGGTGAGCCGCACTGATCGCCAGTCGCAGCCGGGTGGCGGTGGCCGAGTCGGCGTCGGGAACGGCGTCCAGGGCCGCGGTGAGCAGCCGCACCGCCTGCGGCCCCTGGCGCGTGTGCCCGCCGAGACCCACGGAGTTCGGCTCAGCGGGAGAGATACGGGCGCGTGCGTCGGCACAACGCCGCGGGACGGCCGACCTGTACGCCGCGCGCCGCAACACCGGGCGCCGGAACGTGAAGCACCGGGGGACCTCGGTCGCCCGCACCAGGTCGCGGCTGCACAGCTCGTCGAGCAGGTCGAGGGCCTCCCCCTCCGGCAGTGCGGCGGCAGCCGCGGCCCGTCCGATCTCGAACGGGTCCCCGACGACGGCGGCCGCGGTGAGCAACCGTGCCGCGGAGACCGGCAGCGTGCCCAACTCCTCGCGCAGCGACGCGACGATGCCGCTCGGCACTCCCGGCCCGGAGCCGTCCGGCCCGTCGGACGGCTCCGCCGCCGAGCGCGCGAGCTCGCGCAGGTAGAATGGGTTGCCTCCGCTCTCCTCGCGGATCCGGGCCCGCTCGGGATCGGGGAGGCGGCCATCCAGCAACGCATCGGCCTGATCGGGGGACAGGGGACCGAGCTCGACCGTCGACAGCGTGCCGGCCCGTTCGGCGGCCCGCAGTGCCCGCAGCAGCCTGCGCGGGGCGTACTGCGGTCGCAGCCCCATCCCCAGGAGCACGCGGTGACAGGGCGGGTGGCGCAGCATGCGGTCCACGAGCTCGACGGTGGCCGGGTCGGCCCGGTGAACGTCGTCCACGACGACGAGCAGCGGTGCCCCGCCGGCGGACAGCGCCGCGAGGTGCGGCGCCTGCCCGTCCCGGCCGACCCGGCCGACCACGACGAAGAAACCCGCAGCCTCGGCGCTCCCCGCTAGATGCTCCAGCAGCAGGGTCTTGCCGATGCCGGGCTCGCCGCACACCACGAGGGCATGCGACGAGCCTGCGGCGACCTCAGCCACGATGACGTCGGCGAAAGCCTGTTCGACCTCGCGCCCAACCATCGTGGCGGGTCCTCCCCGTCGTGGTTCCGAACGGCCCGCACACCCCCTCAGAGCGGGCCACATGCAGCCTGCCCCGACCGCATTCGCGGGACCATCAGGGATAACCCCTATGCGGTACCCCTGGGACTCCGGCACGGCGCGGCTCCCTCACCGCGACGGGACGAGGAGACCGCCGACAGCAGCGCGGGTGCGGGCACCGAGCTTCCCGAGCACCCCGGAGACGTAGCGCTCCACGGTCTTCTCGGCCAGATGCAGTGCGGCGCCGATCTCCCGGTTCGTCCGGCCCTCGGAGACGAGCGCGGCGACCACCCGCTCCCGGTCGGTCAGCTCGTCCCGCGCTCGCCGGCGTGTCTGCGGCCGCAGCACCCGACGCACGACGATCCTGGCGCCCTCGGGGGCGCGGGCGCAGCCACGGCAGCCCGGCGCGGTCCCCCGGTGGGCCTCCGGAGGGCTTCCGGCAGCGTTCCTGCCTGCAGCCACCAGGTCGAGGACGTCCCGAAAGGTGGCCCGGGCTTCGCCCGGCCGGCCGGCGTTCTCGAGAGCGAGGGCCCGCCGCGTGAGCAGAACGACCCGCTCGGTGGGGGTGGGGTGCGGCAACAGGCGCAGCGCATCCGCGTACCACTGCGCGGCATCGCCGGGTACGCGCGCCGCGACGTCGTCGGCGGCGCGGATGAGCAGCCCGGCGGACGTGCGGTCACCCGGCCGGGCCGACCGTGCGGCATGCGGGGCGCGCTCGGCCGGCGGCGCCCCGGAACGTGCGAGCACACCGGCGGCTCTCGCGTGCGCGCCGGTGTTCCACCCGGGTCCGGTGTGGTCGCGGACGATCCCGAGCAGCAGCGGGTGCCGGAACCGGAACGTGTCGATCGAGTCGGCCGGACGGACGAGGCCGGCGTCGACGAGCTCGTCGATCGCGGGCCGCACGGGACTGCCCGCCGCCACGGCTGCCAGGTCGAGATCGAACGGGTCACCCACGACCGCCGCGCCCTGCAGCAGGCATCGAGCCTCCCGACCGAGCTGCTCGATCTCCTCGATTACCAGGTCCACCACCGCCCCCGGGACTCCTCCGCCGTGGCGCGCCATGTGGAGCAGGTGGAACGGGTTGCCCCCGCATCGGCGCACCAGCGCGGCACGCCGCTGCACCAGCCGGGCCGGCGGGGCGACGAGCCGTGCGGCCGCCCGGTCGTCGAGCGGACCGAGCTCGACCCGCTCGACGAGACCGGATACGGCTGCTTCGGCCAGCGCGGCAGCGAGCCGCTCCTGCCGAGGGAGCAACCGGCGGGCGAGCACGAGCAGCACGGGCGCCCGGGGCGGCGCGCGGAGCAGATGCTCCAGCAACTCGACGGACGCCCGATCCGCCCACTGGAGGTCGTCGAGCGCGAGCACCACGGGTCGTCCTGTGGCGAGCCGCTCCAGCAGCGACCCGACGAACGCATGCGGACGCGGGAGCGCGGGCAGGCCGGGCGCGGGCAGGTGGGCGCCCAGCGCCTCGGCGAGCGGGACGTACGGGGCTCTTCTGCTCGCACTCGGCGCCGCGACCGACGAGCACCAGGCCGCCGTCGGCGCGCGCCCGCTCGGTGAGGACGTCGAGCAGGGCGCTCTTGCCGATCCCCGGCTCGCCGACCAGCTCCACGACGACGCCACCACGCGCCGCCCTGCTCCGCGCGTGGTCGAGCCGGGCCAGCTCCAGCGCCCGCCCAGCGAGCTCCCCTTCCGACCTCGGCATGCGTCACCCCTGGCCAGGAACCCCCCGCTCGTGGGGCGACGGTACCCAAATACCGCGAGGTCGCGGGGTCTCCCCGATACCGCTCACCCTGCTGGGCCACACAGCATCGAGCCCGCCGCCCCCTCCCGAAAGGGCTGCCATGGACCCGGCGATCACGTTCTACCAGACCCTCAGCAGCATGAGCCTCACGCTGCTGGCGATCTGGTTCGCAGTCATGCAGTTCGCTCACGGCGGGTGGCGCACCGATCCGGAACGGCACGCCACCACCCTGCACGTGACCCTGAAGTTCTTCCTGCCCGGCGTGATGGGCCTCGCCTCGCTGCTGGCATCGGCGAACGACGGCGGGCTGATCTGGCGGATCACGTTCGTGCTGGGTGGATTGATCGGTCTGGTCGAGTCGGTGCGCTACCTCCAGCACGGCGGCGGCCCGGCTGGGCGGATCACCGTCCGGAAGCTCTCGGTGGTCGACCCGCTGCTCTACGCCCTCGTGGTGGCCGCCGCGTTCGTCCCGCCGGGCGCCACCCGGCTCACGCCGCTGCAGATCGAGGGCATCGTCACCGGCCTGCTGTTCGTCTCCGGTCTCTGTGGAGTCTGGCTCGCGGTCTCCCAGCGCGCCCCGGAGCAGGAGGGCGCGGACCCGACGAAGTCGACGTAGTGGGTGCCCGTCAGGGCTTGGTCGCGTACAGACGCAGGTTGCGGATGTCGTACGTGAACAGCTCCTCGACGACGAAGAACGGGGCGACGGCCGCGCGCAGCGAATCGGCGTCAAACATGGTGTGGTGGGCGTTCCAGATCCACAGCGGGACTCCGCGTCCGTCCACACCCTTGTGGGCCTCGCGCTCGGAGTGGCCGCCGAGCATCCAGTAGTTCGCCTCCGCGGTGTCGATCGCGCCCTCGACCCACTGAGTGGCGATGAACCGCGCGTCCGGGACGCCGATGTCGATCGTCGCGCCGGGGCGCAGGATGCGAGCCCACTCCCGCAGCGTCTCGGGGATGAGCTCGTAGCTCTGGTGCTCGAGCACGTGGTTGGCGCGCAGCGCGTCGAGCGAGCCCGACGCGAACGGCAGGCGGTCGATCGCGCAGCGGACCTCGATGTCCGGGAGCGCGAGCAGGTCGACGTGCAGGTCGTAATCGGGGTGCGGCTTCTCCCCTGCGCCGATCTCCAGCCTCATGTGGTGGGCAGCGTGATCTTCTTGACGACCTTGGCCGGCCGCCCTGCCACCACCGTGTAGGGCTCGACGTCCTCACGCACCAGCGACCCGCCGGCAACGACGGCGTGCTCGCCGATGGTGACCGGGCCGAGCACGAGGACGTCGCTGGCGAGCCAGACCCCCTCACCGATCACCACGTCGCGGCCGGACTTGGGGAAGGCCAACTGCCTGGCGCGGCCGAACTGCTCGATGTCGTGGGTGCCGGTGAGGACCGCGACGTCGTGGCCGAAGAAGGCGTACTCGCCGATCGTGATCGTGCCTCCGGACATGTTGAACAGCGCGTTGTTGACCACGGCGGTGTCCGGGATGTGCAACCGCGAGCGGTCGCCGTGCCAGCGGTAGGAGTACAGGGCGTCCAGCTTCAGTTCCTGGACCTGTCGGGCCACCTGTTCCGCAACCAGTGCATCCAGCGGACCGCGCAGGGCGCGGGCGATCAGGCGGTCAAGCAGTCGCATGCGATTTGCCCTCCGGCATCCTCGTCGGTGTCGGAATGGTGGCACACGGGCGCACCGGACAGCAGCAGCTCGAGTCTCGTGGAGAGCGCGTCGAGCCCGAAGTGCTTGCTTGCGACGGCCTCGTTGTGATCGAGCAGCGACAGGTCGGGGTCGGCCAACCAGGCGCGCAGCGGCTCGGGGTCGGCCGCTCGGAACCAGCGGAACCCGAACGCGGCGAGCTCGTCGGCCACCGGGAAGTCGCCCACCGCGAGCGGCTTTCGGTGCAACGCCGACTCGATCAGCGGTAGCCCGAAGCCCTCCCACGACGACGGGAGCACCACGGCGTCGCACGCCGCGTAGGCCGCCGCCATGTCGGCACCCGGCGGGAGCCCGCGCCGCACGGGGATCCGGGCCCTCCGCAAGAGCCGGGCGAGCTCGTCCGCGAACCCGTCCTCGGCCGGGCCGGTGAGCCAGAAGGTGCCACCCAGCGACTCGGCGAGCGCCAGCCCGACGTCGACGTTCTTGCGGGCGATCGCGCGGGTCGGCTGCAGCACCAGCGGGCCGGCACCGACCTCGAGCCGGGCCCGCACGGCATCGCGCGCCTCGGGTCGCGGCACCTCGTCGAACCCGTGGTAGACGGTGGTGGCCGAGATGCTGCGCCGGTCGGCCAGGGAGAGGCGAGCCATGTCGTTGACCGTGACGTGACGCCACGACGGGTCGTCCGGCGGCCACGTCGTCACCGAGGCGAACCGTTCGCGCTCCCACGGCAGGTCGTGGTGACGCAGGATCGCCTGGCGGCCCCGCAGGTACTCGGCCACCGCCTCGCCCGCGGCCTGGTTCACCGGCAGCGAGCACACGTTGTCGGCCACGACCACGTCGGCGTCCTGCAACGCCTGGTCCAGCGACCGCAGCGACGGCGGTTTCGCGGCGTCGAGCGCGAGACCGGGCACGAGCACGTCGGGGCACCCGTCCCCGGCGACCAGCCGCACCCGCATCCCGATACGCCGGAAACCCGCAGCCCACTGGCTCGCCGTGACCGACACGCCGTCGGCCATCCCGAGGCGGTAGGAGACGATTGCCACCCGCTTCCCGACGAGGTTCGACATTCGCGCATCGTCCCTGGGTTGCATCACCACCGCATGACCTGCTGGTTGCACGGAGACTGCACGGAGACGTTCGAGTGTCGCGGAAACGGGGTTTTTTGCCCGGATCCGGTGTCCAGGCGCAGTGTCCATGCGGGACACCCGGGCGATCGCAAGGCGGAGGAGGCGCCGATACCGCTGTTGTATCGGCGCCGACGACAACGCCGCGAGGCGCCGCCTGGGCTGTGCTGTCGTCGGAGGCGGGTAAGACGACCTCGTTTCCTCGGCACTAGGATCTCGGAAGCCTGCCCATGAGGTAGAACTCGGGGTTCGGTCGAAGGGCCGTGAGATGGGCCAGCCGGTTGGACATCGCGAACAACGCCGTGATCGCCCCGACGTCCCAGATCTCGTCCTCGGAGAGGCCCGCCATCCGGGCGTCGTCGAGCTCGGCGTCGGTGAGCGATGCGGAGTCGGTGGCGATCAGCAGCGCCAGGTCCACGATGGCGCGTTCCCGCGGGCTCAGCTCCACCCCCCAGGGGTTCGTGGCCACCCGGTCGGCGATCTCCGCGTCCTTCGCACGCACCCGCAGGATGGCGCCGTGCGCGACCACGCAGTAGGTGCAGTGGTTGGCACCCGAGGTGGCCACCACCACCAGCTCCCGCTCCGCCCTGCTCAGGCCCTCGTCGGAGTCCATCAGGGCATCGTGGTAGTCGAGGAACGCGCGAAGCTCGGCCGGTCTGCGGGCGAGCGCCCGGAAGACGTTCGGGACGAAGCCCGACTTCTCGGTGATCACCTCGATGCGTCGGCGCAGGTCGGCGGGCATGTCCTCGAGCTCGACGTGGCCGAACCGGCTCACGGGGTGCGGCGCAGCATCCATAGCTCTCGACGGTAGCCCCCGGAAGCGCCACGATGCGCTCATGCCCGTGTCCGAGGAGATCCGCACCCTCCTGTCCCATTGGTGCGCCGACCGTGTGCCCGAGGCCGAGCGTGAGCAGTGGCAGATCGGCTACACGATCCAGGGCGACGAGATCACGATCCTCGATCGTCGACCACCCGCCTACCCCGAGCTCTCCGCCGCCTGGTCGGCCACGCCGATCGCCCTGCTGCGCCGCAGCGACGAGGAGCCCGGCGGCTGGGTGCTCTATCGGCCGATCGCTGACGGCTGGCAACGCGAGACGGCGGGCGACGACCCGATCGGACTCCTGGAACAGGTGCGCGGCTGAGCACGGGCAGCGCCGTTGCGGCCGACGGTCGGACTCAGGTCGCGGCCCAACTGGCCGGAGCCGTCTTGCGGTTCCCGCCGTTCAGGGGGACGACCCGGCCTCCGCCGCCCTTGCTCTCGCGGCGGATCACCAGTGCTGACGCCCGCCGCAGCACGCTGAGCAGCGAGGGAGTGTCGCTCGGCTGATCGTCCGGTGCGACCACCGCGACCATCCGGGGGGCTATCGCCGTGAGCAGCAACCGCTCGACCCCGAGCTCGGACGCGTCCAGCACCAGCACGACATCGGCGCTGTCGGCCGGCGGGACAGCCGCCAGCAGCGCCTCCACCGGAACGAACGAGGCCACGCCGAGCGCCGCAGGGTCCTTTTGGGCCAGCGCCGTCCAGGCCTCGGCGAGCTCCGGCGCACCGGCGCCCAGCCGCTGGAGCAGCGTCGCCTGGAGGTTCTCGTCGTGCACGTCGCGGCGTGCTCCCGCGAGGGCGTCGAAGGCTGCGGCGTACGCGTTGGCGTCGCGCTTGCGCAATGCGACGACGGCGTGGTCGTACTCGGGTGGCTGGTCGGCACCGCCCCGGGCGGTCAGCTCGCCTGCGATGGAGTCCAGGCGGCGCTCGGCCATGATGGCGCCGCCGTGGTCGGCGTACTCGAGGATCGCGCCGGCGATCTCCTCGGCGCTCTCGACGTCGGGCACCGACAGCGGCGAGTCGGGCGCGAGAAACAGCACGTCGTGGCGCAGGGCCCCGACCGAGCGGGCCGCCGCCGCGACCTTCACCAGCCCCTCGGCCAGCTCGGACAGCTCGCTCTCGTTGCGTGGCGTGGGCAGGCCCAGCTCCATGCACCCGAGGTGGATGCGATGACGCCGTTCCCCGAGTTCGAGGTGCTCGATGACGCGCTGGACGTCGTCGGCGGTCTCCGGGGCACGTGGGCCCACGCGGGCCGGCGCAAGGATGGCCCGCACCTCCCGCTGCACCGAGTTGCGGAAGTAGGAGCGGGCCCGGCCTCCGGACTCGAGGTACTCCCGGTACCGGCGCAGTACATCCAGCGCACCGGGCGGCGGCGTGGCGGAGAAGGACACGGGCGGCAGGTAGCGGGCCCGATCCAGGACCGCGACGGCCTGGGCGGTGTCCTCCAGCATCCGGTCGAACGGCGCGCGGTTCTGGCCGTAGATGAGATGCGACAGCAGCCCCCGCATCCAGGTGTGCTCGGTGCGGGGCGGCAGGGCACCGAGCGAGCGGCTCACGCAGCGGGCCACCGACGTGACGGCGTTGCGCCGCTCGGGGTCGAGGTTCGACAGCAGCGCGGGGACCATGGACGCCCGGTTGCTCACGGAGTTGTTCCAGTCGGCCTGCGCACACAGCGCCGCGACCTCGTGCGGCGCGGGCAGCAGCCCGTCGGCCGGGAGCTCCTGACCGGCCCGGGCGCGTCGCTCCGGGGTGGAGGTGGCCAGCAACCTGCGTAGCTCGCGCAGCTCGGCCGGGGTGAGCGGGGGTAGACCGTCGAGAGCCCGCGCCGCGGCATCCGCAGGCATCGCAGTGCGAACCGCTCCGAGCTCGCCGGCGTCGGTGGCCGTGACGACCACGCGCCTGCCGTCGGCGAGCAGGGCCGCGACGGCACCCGCCACGGCAGCGGGGTCGAACTCCTCGAGCACCACGAGGGTGTTGTCCCGCATCGCCGCGACGATCGACCGCGAATCCTCCGCGGGGTGGCGCTGCGGGGGTGGAAGCTCCCCGACGGACGCCGCGAGTGCCTCGGCGAGCCTGCGCAGCCCGGGCGGGGGCTCGCCCGCCGCGATGGATCGGCGGATCTGCTGCTTGGCCGACGCAGTGGCCGGATCCGACCCCGCTGCGGCCAGGCGATCGACGAAGACGGCGAGGTCGTGATCCTCGCCGTTCTGGTTCGCCGGTCCGACATCCAGCACGTGGTCACCTCCGACTGCCGGCGCCGAGCAGCGACGGTCACCCCTCGTATCGCGAGCGCCGTGAGGGATGTTGCACCTCACGGGGCACGCGGAGCAATCGGTTGGCAACCGAACGGTTCACCCCGGGCGGTGTTCGGTCACCCGGATGAGTGAAATATGTCGGGCGTCCGGTAAGTGGCGCCCTGTCCGCTCCGGCGGCCGAGGAGCGGCCGATTTTCGCGGCCGAACGGTCATGACCCGCCGACGGGCAGCCTCCCGGTGTTCATCGGCCGGCCATTGCAGCCGGTGCCGGCACCAGCTGCGGGAGATCGTCGGAGTCGGCATCGGCGTGGTAGTCGGCGTCGGTGGTGCGGTCCTCGCCTTCGGGGACCTGGGCGGCCCGCAGCACGAGCGTCGCCACGACGGAGACGACGACGTTGACGGCCAGGGCGACGAACCCGACGAAGATCTGCAGCTGCGAGCCTGCGAAGGGGTGCCAGCCGAACACCGGCAGCCGGTCGAGCGGGAGGGCGGAGCCGCCGAAGTGGGCGCTGCCGGTGGCCGGGTTGGGAATGATCCAGAGCAGGTAGAGGGCGTAGGCCATGCCGATGACCCAGCCGGTGATCAGTGCCCAGCGGTGCAGCCAGCGGGTGTAGAGCGCGATCGCGACCGCGGGCAGGGTCTGCAGGATGATCACGCCGCCGATGAGTTGCAGGTCGACGGAGAACTGCGGGTCGATGAGCACGATGCACAGCACGGCACCGACCTTGACCACGAGCGACGCGAGCTTGGCCTGCTTGGCCTCCTGGTGGGGAGTGGCGTCGGGGCGCAGGAATTCCTTGTAGATGTTGCGGGTCCACAGGTTCGCCGCGGCGATGGACATGATCGCGGCGGGCACCAGGGCACCGACGCCGATCGCGGCGAAGGCCACGCCGGCGAACACGGGGCCGAACTGGTCGGCGAACAGCATCGGGATGATGGTGTTGGTGTCGGGGCGGCCGGTGGCGGCGTTGGTAATGGGCTGCACGTGGGCGGCGATCGCGACGAAGCCCAGCAGCATGATCAGGCCCAGCACGAACGAGTAGGCGGGCAGGGCGACCATGTTGCGGCGGATCACGTCGCGGCCGCGGGAGGCCAGCACCCCGGTCATGGCGTGGGGGTAGAGGAACAGGGCCAGCGCGGAGCCGAGCGCGAGGGTGACGTACTGAAGTTGGTTGTTCGCGCCCAGGACGATCCCGTCGGCGGTGCTGGGGGTGGCGGTGAACTTGGCGTCGGCGGCGTCGAAGACGGCCGCCCAGCCGCCCAGCCGCAGCGGCAGGTAGACCACGGCGACCAGCACCACGATGTAGATCAGGATGTCCTTGACGAAGGCGATGAGGGCAGGGGCACGCAGCCCGGACTGGTAGGTGTAGGCGGCCAGGATCAGGAACGCCACCAGCAGCGGCAGGTGCCCGAGCAGCCCGCCTGCGTTGAGGCCCATCGTGCGCAGCACCGCTTCCAGCCCGGCCAGTTGCAGCGCGATGTAGGGCATCGTCGCGACCAGCCCGGTGATGGCCACCAGCAGGGCCAGCAGCGGGCTGGAGTAGCGGCCGCGGACGAAGTCGGCCGGGGTGAGGTAGCCGTTGACCCGCGACACCGACCACATCCGCAGCAGCGGCAGGAACACGAGCGGGTAGGCGATCACCGCGTACGGGAGCGCGAAGAACCCGGCGGCGCCGGCGCCGAACAGCAACGCGGGCACCGCGACGAAGGTGTAGGCGGTGTAGAGGTCACCGCCGATGAGGAACCAGGTGATCCAGGAGCCGAACCGGCGACCGCCCAGCCCCCATTCCTCCAGATGATCCAGCGTCGGCCCGCGCCGCCACCCGGCGGCGACGAACCCCAGCGCCGACACCGCCACGAACAGCACCGCGAACACGATCAGTTCGGGCACCCGGATCACCGGCCGGACCCCGCATCCAGCGCATCAACGTCATTCGCGGCCGGGACGCTCGGTGCACGGCCGCCGCGGGTGCGCACATGCACGATCGCGACCATCGCCACGCTCACCGGCACCCAGGCCAGCTGGATCCAGTAGAAGAACGGCAACCCGAGAAACCGCGGCTCCACCCTGTTGATCCACGGCGTGACCAGGATCAGGAACGGCACCACGAACAAGAGGTTCCAGGCGTTCCAGCGCAAACCGTACAAACCGCCGCTATTGATTTTCGAGTCTCTCGAAATAGGCACACAAACCCCCCGATCGCAGATCCCGCGATCGTATGAGTGCCTGATCCGGCAGGCCGCATGGCGATACTCACAACCCTGCGGCCCGCCGGGGTCCTCACATGCCCAGGCGCAGCTTCAGGGCCTCGAGCTCGTCACGCATCGAGCTGGGGAGCTTGTCCCCGATCACCTCGAACCACTCCTCGATGAGCGGGATCTCGGCCTTCCAGTCCTCGGGGTCGACGGCCAGCGCCGCCTCGATGTCGGCGAGCGGGGCGTCGAGACCCTCGAGGTCGAGCTGGTCGGCGGTGGGCACGTAGCCGATCGCCGTCTCGGTGGCCGCAGCAGTGCCGGTGATGCGCTCGATCGCCCACTTGAGGACGCGGGAGTTCTCCCCGAAGCCCGGCCACAGGAACTGGCCGTCCTCGCCGCGCCGGAACCAGTTGACGTAGAAGATCCGCGGCAGCTTGTCGGCGTCGGCGCCCTTGCCGATGTTCACCCAGTGCTGGAAGTAGTTGCCGACGTTGTAGCCGAGGAACGGCAGCATCGCCATCGGGTCGCGGCGGACCTGGCCGAGACCGCCCTTGGCGGCTGCGGTCTTCTCGCTCGACATCGTGGCGCCCATGAACGTGCCGTGCTGCCAGTCACGCGCCTCCGTGACGAGCGGGACGGTGGTCTTGCGACGGCCACCGAACAGGATGGCCGAGATCGGCACGCCCTTCGGGTCCTGCCACTCCGGTGCAACGACGGGGCACTGCGAGATCGGCGTGGTGTACCGGGAGTTCGGGTGCGCGGCCGGCTTGTCGGAGTCGGGCGTCCAGTCCTCGCCGAGCCACGACGTCAGGTGCTGCGGCTCACCCTCGAGACCCTCCCACCAGACGTCTCCGTCATCGGTGCGGGCGACGTTGGTGAACAGCGAGTTCCCCTTCTCGATGGTGCGCATCGCGTTGGGGTTGGTCTTCCAGTTGGTGCCGGGCGCCACACCGAAGAATCCGAACTCGGGGTTCACCGCGTAGAGGCGGCCGTCCTCGCCGAAACGCATCCATGCGATGTCGTCGCCGACGGTCTCGGCACGCCACCCGGGCACGGTCGGCTGCAGCATCGCGAGGTTCGTCTTTCCGCATGCCGACGGGAAAGCCGCCGCGATGTAGTAGGCCTTCTCCTCGGGGCTGATCAGCTTGAGGATCAGCATGTGCTCGGCCATCCAGCCCTCGTCACGGGCCATGACCGAAGCGATCCGCAGCGCGTAGCACTTCTTGCCCAGCAGCGCGTTACCGCCGTACCCGGAGCCGTAGCTCCAGATCTCACGGGTCTCCGGGAAGTGGGTGATGTACTTGGTCTCGTTACACGGCCACGCAACGTCCTTCTGACCGGGCCCGAGAGGCGCACCCACTGAGTGCAGCGCCGGAACGAACTTGTCGCCCGCCGGGCCGTCGAACAGCGGCAGCACTGCGCTACCCATGCGCGTCATGATGCGCATCGAGACCACGACGTACTCGGAGTCGGTGATCTCCACACCGAGGAACGGCTCATCGGCGTCGAGGGGACCCATGCAGAACGGGATGACGTACATCGTTCGACCGCGCATGCAACCGCGGTAGAGCTCGGTCATCGTGGCCTTCATCTCGGCCGGGTCCATCCAGTTGTTGGTAGGACCGGCGTCGACCTCGCGGGCCGAGCAGATGAAGGTGCGCTCCTCGACACGGGCCACGTCATCCGGGTCGGACGCGGCCCAGTAGGAGTTCGGTTTCTTCTCCTCGTTGAGCTTCACGAACGTCCCGGCCTCGACGAGGCGCGTGGTCATGCGGTCCCACTCCTCGTCCGAGCCGTCGCACCAGACGACGCGGTCCGGGTTGGTGAGTTCGGCGACCTCACGTACCCACGACAGCAGGCGCGCGTTCTCGGTCGGCGCTTCGTCGATCCCTGACACGGTCATCGCTGTCATGTTTTCCTCGCTCCTCGCCGGGACGCCCGGTCCCCGGGAATGCTGCGCGCACCCGATCCGTTGCTCGGCCGGGTGTGCAGGTCAAAGATAGAAAGTGACGGTACCGCCGGTGTCCGGTTTCCCCCACCGCTGGCAGCTGTCGATTGACTCACAGGACCGATCATGTAATCGATTCAGATGACCAGGAAACGCTTTCCAGCGGTAATGGGCTACGTCTGTGTTGCACCCTGGTGACCAGTGAGTTGTCGACAGGGCGTGACTGCTTTCGCCGGTCACCCCGACGATCATCGAGACGACCGCCACATCCCCCAGTTTGCCGTGCTCCGCATCACCTGAACGGCCTCTGGGCACTCCATCTTCGTGGCACGCTTCCGGTGGTCGGGCCTGCGTACTCCGCGTAAGGTTCCGGTCACCGTCCGAGGGGGAGGACCCGATGACCGACACCGGCATGTACATCACCCTGCTCGTAGTGTCGATCGCCCTGACGTTCGGCGTCGGCCGGCTACTGGTGACGGCCGGTGAGCCGTTCCTGCAAGAGGTCTTCCAGGACGAGAAGGTCACCCGCTCGGTCAACCTGCTGCTCTCGGTGCTGTTCCACCTCATCACGCTCGGCGTGCTGGCGATCATCTCCGTCGTGAACATCGTCGGCAACGACGATCCGTTCCAGACGCTGGTTGCGCGGCTCGGCGTGGTGCTGCTGGTGCTCGGCATCGCGTACGGCGTCTCGATGCTGGTCCTCATCCGGGTCCGGGAGCGGCGCCGGGCCGACCAGATCTCCGAGCACGTCCAGGAACGGCTGGCCGAGCGGAGCATGGGCTCCACCCCGGCACAGGGCACCGCTGCGCAGGCCCCGCCTGCGCCCCCCGCAACGCCGAGTCAGTGACACCCGGGCGGCCGGTTCCCTCAGCGCATCCGGTTGCGCAGGCCGAGCAGCACGACCAGCGCCACTGCCACGAGCGTGCCCGCCCCGACCAGCGCCGTGACGTCGATCGCCGTCACGAACGCCGCACGCGCCGACGCCAGCAGCGCGACGCCTTCGGCGCCGGGGAGCCTCGCCGCCGTGGCCACTGCACCACCGAGGGTCTCCCCTGCCGCGTGCGCGTCGGCCGGTGAGGCGCCGAAGGGCACCTGCACGACCGCGCGGTACACGGCCGTGAGCACGCCACCGAGCACGGCGGTGCCGAGCACGGCCCCGATCTCGTAGGCCGTCTCCGACACCGCGGACGCCGAGCCTGCGCGCTCCGGAGGGGCCGCCGAGAGGATCGCGTCATTCGTGATCGTCTCCGAGAGCCCGATCCCGCCTCCGATCAGCACGGACGCCACGACCAGCAGGCCGACGGACGTGGGGCCGCCGAGGAGGGTGCACAGCAGGAACCCGATCGCGGCGAGCCCGAGCCCGGTCGGCACGAGCACGCGCAGCGGGAAGACGCGGCCCAGTCGCGCTGCCAGCAGCCCCGCGATGATCGTCACGAGGAACCCGGGCAGCAGCACCAGCCCGGCGTCGATCGGCGAGAGTCCGCGCACGAGCAGCAGGAACTGAGCGGCGAAGAAGAGCAGGCCGGTCAGGGCGAACATCGTGGTCGCGTTGGCCAGCGCGGACGCCCGCAGCACGGGCGACGCGAACAGCGAGACGTCGAGCAACGGCTCCTCGCCCACCGCCAGCCGCGCGCGGGCCCGCCGCACGAACAGGATCCCCGACCCCACGCCGACCGCGAGGAAGAGCAGCATCGTCGCGCTGAAGCCCTCATCGGTGAGGAGCGTGATCGCCAGCACGGCGGGCACCATGGTCAGCAGCGACAGCAGCACGCCCAGCAGGTCGAGCCGTCCGGGGGCCTGTGCCCTGGACTCGGGCAGCATCAGGCCGGCGAGCCCGAGCAGCAGCAGCATCGGCGGCACGTTCACGAGGAACACCGCGCCCCACCAGAAGTGCTGGAGCAGCACCCCACCCAGGATCGGGCCGAGCGCCGCGCCTGCGGCGAAGCCGGTGGCCCAGATCGCGACGGCCAGCCGCCGCTCCGCCCGGTCGGTGAACAGCTCCCGGAGCAGGGCGAGCGAGGCCGGCATCAGCATGGCGCCGAAGAACCCGAGCAGAGCGCGGGCTCCGACGAGATACATGGCGCCGGGTGCGAACGCAGCCACCACCGAGACACTGCCGAACCCCGCGACGCCGAGCATGAGCATCCGGCGGTGCCCGATCCTGTCGCCGAGCGTGCCCATCGTGACCAGCAGACCCGCGAGCACCAAGGGATAGATGTCGACGAGCCACAGCAGCTGCGGCGCCGACGGGGTCAGCGCAGCGCTGATCGCAGGCAGGGCGAAGCCCAGCACCGTGTTGTCGAGGGACACCAGCAGGGTGGGCAGGAGCAGGACGGCCAGGCCGACCCACGCGCGCTGACCTGCACGGGCCGGGGCGAGTGGAAGGCGGGCGGGGGCAAGAACAGTCACGTGGTCCTCTGGGGAAGGGCCCGTCAGTGGGGCGCGATGATCGGGGGGCTACGCGTTAATATACCGTCTAGACGGTACAGTTCCGCTGGTTGTTCCCTTGACGTGGGCGACGTGGCCAAGACCACCCCGCCTCTACACTCGGTCGATGGCGAGGGCCCGCGACCGCGTGCTGGACGCGTACGAGACGTTGCTGATCGAGCACGGCGCCGCAGCCGTCACGCTCGACGCCGTGGCTGCGGCGGCCGCGGTGTCCAAGGGCGGGCTGCTGTACCACTTCGCGTCGAAGGACGCGCTCGCCGCCGGGCTCCTCGACCGGCTGCGCGAGCGCAGCGCGGCCGACGCGCAGGCCATCCGCACCGCCCCTGACGGTGCGGTGGCGTACTACGTGCGCACGTCCGCACCCGGAGGCGGCGTGCAGGGCGGCATGACGCGCACCTACCTCGCCGTCCTGAGGCTCGCCGACAACACCGTCTCCGGCCATGCCGCCCGCGACACGTTGGCCGCGGTGGACGCCGACGCCTACGCAGCCCTGCGCGACGAGCTCGACGACCCGTTGCTCGCATGGCTGGCCCAGCTGGTGGGAGACGGGCTCTACCTGCGCACGCTCACCGGCACCCCGTTACCGCCCGGGCTGGGTGTGGAGGATCTGCTGGAGCGGTTGCGCCGCTGCCTCGCCGCCGGCAACGGCTGACCAGGACGACCGCCCGGATCGGTCCGGTGATCAGGCCGGCGCGAGGTCAGTGACCACCGGGAGCAGCCACCGCCACTCCAGGCACTCCTGCACCGCGCGGGCGAACAGCCACCGCTGCACACGTTCGGCGTCGAGGCCTGCGAGCCCGGCCATCCGGCGCGCCAGACCGCGCGGATCGGCCACGAGCCGCTCGCGGCAGTTCAGCATGTGTTGGAGCACGTCGTAGGCGGGATCGCCGACGTGCGGCTTCGGGTCCACCACCAGCCAGGGCTCCCGGCGGGCAGCCAGGATGTTCCCCGCATGCAGGTCCGTGACCAGCAACCTCTGTGTTCCCGCCGCGCGGGGCAGCTCCCGGAACAGCGCCGTTCCGGCGCGGGCCAGGCCCGGGTCCAGCGCATCCGGCTCCGCGGCCAGTGACGTCTCGAACTCGTCGGCCCAGTCGTCGCACATCTGCACGAGCGAGCGGAACGGATGCCCTGCGGGCGGCTCGCTCCAGAGCCCACGGAGCAACCCCGCAACGATCTCGTCCTGCTCCGGCCCGGACCGCGCGAACTCCAGCGCGCCGCCGGGCCGGCAGCGCTCCAGCAGCAGCGCGATCGTGGTCGAGTCGACGTGTACGTCGTGCAGGTGCACGGCGCCGCGCCCGGCCCACACACGTAGTCCGGCGGCCTCGTGCTCGCCCTCGGCGTGGCGCCAGGCGACCTTGATGACGAGATCGCGTCCGGCCCGGTCCCGCGCCGGAGCCACCCACGAGTTGACACCGCCGGGCTGAAAGGGCGGGCCGAGCGTCAACGACCAGCGATCCGCCAGGCCCTGCACGGTGGCGGGAAGCCGGGCGAGCCAGCCGCTGCGCTCCGCGGTGCCATCGCTTCGCACCGCGTCGACGAGCCTGACCGGCAGCGAGAACGAGGCCACGAGGCCTCATCCTGCCGGTGCGTCACCGTGATGCGGGAACCGCAGCGCGCGCGATCTCGGGCAACGGGACCGGCAGCCGGTGCACGGCCACGTTCCAGAACCGTGAATCGGGCTCGCCGGCCCGCCAGGCGTCGGCGAGCCGGGTGGCCGCCTCGGCGTCCATCCGCCGCCGCGGCCGTGGGCGCATCCGGCACCGCCTGCGCACCTCGGCGTCCAGTGCCCGCCACGCGTCGTCGGCCGTGGTGTGCACACTCACTGTCGGAGGGCCTCCAGCATCCCCGACGAGCAGCGTGTACACGCTCACCACCTCGAAAGACATCCGACGGCCCCCCTTGCAGCAATGACAAAGCGACGACCTCGGCGCACCTCTAAGTCAACGGCATCCAGCCCCCGCAGGTTCGAAGGGCCACCCCGTGGAGCGCCCCCCGGTCGCCCGTCGGGGTCCGGTGGCACCCTCACCGGCCCAGCGAGACAGAGGACATGTTGAACTCGGGAACCCGCACCGGCGGCATCGCCGCACGGGTGAACCAGTCCTTCCACTCCCGGGGCAGCGTGCGCTCTGTGGCCCCGACCTCGGACGTGCGGCGCAGCACGTCGAGCGGCGAGTAGTTGAACCGGAAGTTGTGGTCCACCTCGCCCACCACCTCGCCGTCCTCCACCAGGTAGACGCCGTCGCGGGTGAGTCCGGTGAGCAGCAGTGTGGTGGGGTCGACCTCGCGGATGTACCAGAGGCAGGTGAGCAGCAGGCCCCGCCCGGTGCGCCCGACCATGTCCGTGATCGACGCCTCCGAGCCGCCGTGGAGCAGCAGGTTGCCCCCGGCCGGAGTGAACGTCGTGCCGAACTCGGCGGCCTCGGCGCGCGAGTAGGCCAGTTCGCGGATCGCACCTCGTTCGACCCAGTCCACGCGCCTGGTGGGCGCGCCGTTGTCGAAGACGCTGATCCCCTCACCGGAGCGGGAGGCCGTGAGGAACGGCTCGTACTCCAGCCCCGGCGCCGCCGGGTCGCTGAACAAGGTGAGCGGCAAGTCGGTCAACCGCTCGCCGACCCGCGGTCCGTTCGGACCGGAGAGGGCGCTGCGGCCCTCCTGCGCGGGGCGCCCCTCCATCGACCACGCGAGGTAGATCATCAGGTCGGAGACCGCCGACGGCGGCAGCAGCGTCTCGTACCGGCCTGCGGGCAGAGTGACGCGCCGCTTCCCCCACTCCAGCCGGCGGGCCGCCGCCGCGGCGAGATCCACCACGTCGACGTCGGTGAAGTCAGCTGTGGAAGCACCGGTCCAGGCCGACCCTGCGAGGTCCGGCGTCTTCGCGTTGAGCTCGACCGAACCGGTGGGCTGCACCCAGCGCCGCCGCACTCCGGTGGAGGTTCCGAGCCAGATCGTGGTGAGCTCGTGGCTGGCGAAGCCGTACTGGCGCAGCGGCCCCGCAAGGACCTCCGACAGGCCCTCGACGAACGACCCGAACACTCCGATCGACGTCTCGGTGGCGGGCTCGTCCCAGGCGAGATCATGGCCGTCCGGCTCGACGAGTGGCATGGCGTCGCGTGCCGGTCCGGCATCGCGGGCAGCGGCCTCCGCCCCGCGCACCAGCTCCTCGAGCTGCGCGGCATCGGTGACGGCGGCGCTGGAGCTGACGACACCGGCAGCCGTGCCGCCCTCGACCGTGACGAACGCGATCACCGTGACCTGGCCCGACGTGGTGTGCCCGTTGGTGGTCATCGTGGAGTTGGCCCAGCGCAGCACCGCCTCGCTCGTCTCCTGCACCAGCACGGCGCAGCCGGGTAGGTGTGCGCCCGCGGCCAGCGCCCGCTCCACGACCTCCTGTGGCGCGAGCACCGATGTCGCGGCGCCGCTCGGCCTCGTCGGGATCACTGGCCCTCCTCCTGGGTGTTGAGCACGGTGACGCCGCGGAACCGTGCCGACGGGCAGCCGTGGCTGACCGCCGCGATCTGACCGGGCTGGGCCTTGCCGCAGTTCATCGCGCCGTGCAGCAGCCATGTGGAAGGGCCGCCAACCGCGTCGAGCGAACCCCAGAAGTCGGTGGTGGTGGCCTGGTAGGCGACGTCGCGCAGCTGGCCCGCGAGCTTCCCGCCCTCGATCCGGTAGAAGCGCTGGCCGGTGAACTGGAAGTTGTACCGCTGCATGTCGATCGACCAGGACTTGTCGCCGACGACGTAGATGCCGCGGTCGACGCCGGCGATCAGCTCGTCGGTGGTGGTGTCGCGGGCGGGATCGGGGCGCAGCGACACGTTGGCCATGCGCTGGATCGGCACGTGGTGCGGGGAGTCGGCGAAGGCACAGCCATTCGATCGGGCGAGCCCCAGCCGGGGCGCGAACGTCCGGTCGAGCTGGTAGCCGACGAGGACGCCGTCGCGCACGAGATCCCACTCGCCGGTGGCGACCCCGTCGTCGTCGAAGCCGATCGTGGCCAGGCCGTTCGGCACGGTGCGGTCGCCCGTGACGTGCATGTGCTCGGAGCCGTAGCGGAGGCTTCCGAGCTGGTCGGGAGTGGCGAAGCTGGTGCCGGCGTAGGCGGCCTCGTAGCCGATCGCCCTGTCGTACTCCGTGGCGTGCCCGACGGACTCGTGGATCGTGAGCCACAGGTTCGTCGGGTCGATCACGAGGTCGTAGGCGCCTGCCTGCACCGACGGCGCCTTGGTCTTCTCCGCGAGCAGCTCGGGGATCCGGCCGATCTCGCCGTCCCAGTCCCAGCCGTCGCCGGTGAGGTACTCCCAGCCCCGGCCGGCCGGGGGCGCGAGGGCGCTCATCGTCTCGAAGCCACCCGCCGCGCGGTCCACGGCGGTGGCCGTGACCGACGGCCCGATCCGGACGCGTTGCTGGATGGTCGTGGTGCCCGCGGTGTCGGCGTAGAACTTGTTCTCCCGCACCTGTGCGACCGCGGCCTGCACGTGGTCGACGCCGTCGGAGGCGAGCAACCGCTGCGACCACTCGGTGAGCAGCTCCACCTTCTCCCGCGTGGGCACGGTGAACGGGTCGACGGCGTAGTCCGACACCCAGACGGCGTCGGGGTAGGCCGGCTCGTCGGCGCGCTCGACCCGCTCGATCGCCACCGGCGCGAGCGTGCGTGCCACGGCCACCGCGCGTTCGGCTGTGGCGGCGGCCCGCTCCGGCGTGAGCTCGACGTGCGACGCGAAGCCCCACACCCCGTCGACGATGACGCGCACCGCGAGCCCCACGGTGGTGCTGTCGACGACGCCGGTGACCGTGCCGTCGCGCAGGTCGATCGACTGCGACACGATCCGCTCGACCCGCAGGTCGGTGTGCTGCGCACCCAGCTCACGTCCCCTGCTCAGCGCGGCGTCGGCCAGAGCGGCCAGCGGCAGGGCCCGGAAATCCGGGTCGATGCGATCAACGGGCATGTCGGCAACCTACTTGTCCCCCGGTGAAGCCCGCCGTATCGACCTCACGGTTCGTACCCCGCCTCGGCGCCGTTGCGCAGACCGTCGGTGACGGCGGAGGCCGCGCCCGCCGCCGGGCTCGGTGCCTGCTCCCGCACCACGGCGCCCGGTCCGATCCGGAGGATCTGGTCGGCGAAGCCGTCGCCATCGAGATCGGTGAGCAGGACGAGATCGACACCGTCGCTGGTGGCCACCGTGTCGGCACGGCTGTCGCCGTCGGTGTCGATCCCGGAGGAGACGTCGAAGCCCCCGGTGGAGAGAGCAGGGCCGCCGACGGCGTCGACAGGGTCGTCGTCGGGCACGAGGGCGGGATGACGGGGCCGGGGCATCGGGTTCTCAGCCACGGGAGCCCTCCCCGGCGGGCGCGGGAGCCAGCAGGGCCAGCTCGGCGTCGACCGCTGCGCGGCGACGGAGCACCGCGGCGTCGAGAACAGGTACGACGGCACGCTCGAGCTCGACGAGCCGCCGTCCGAGGTCGGCGTCGACCGCGAGGGCCGCCGAGGCGAGCGACTGATCGATGTGACGGCGCAACCGGGCACGTTCTGCGGCCGCGCGCCGGGCCCGGGCCGTGGCCACCACGGCTGCCACTCCCGCGGCGATCGCGAGCGCGGCGAGCGCCGGCCCGGCCAGGACGGGCAACCCGAGCAGCGGCAACACGGCCAGGGGGAACAGGGCGAGCCGCCAGACCGCCGCCCCGGCGGCCGCACCTGCGAGCAGCGACCGAGGAGGGGCCGCCATCGAGGCCACCGTCGGCACGACCGGGAGCAGCGGTGCCGGCAGCCGGGGCCACTGCAGATCCACCGTGAGATCGCGCTCTGCCGCGATCCGGCGCAGCGCGGGACGCAGAGCGTTCGCCCACCCGCCGTGGACTTCCATCGCGAGCGTGTGGACGGCCGTGGCGAGGAGCGCGGGGAGCCGTTGCCTCGCCGTGCGGTCGGCGGCCTCGACGTGATCGGCCGCCTCGCGTGCGAGGCAGGCGAACGCCTCTCCGGACCGGGTGGATGCGGCGATCCGGCTCAACGCGAGGCAACTGCGGAGCTCGGCGCGGTGGTCACCGGTGAGCAGGTTCCGCTCAGCGCGCAGCTCGGCGCGGCGGGCGCGGACGGCATCGACGTACCGATCGGGCATTTCGCCAGGGTCGCAGCGCCTCCCTTGCGGCGGGCCGGAACGGGCCCAGCGGTGTGCGATCGCGAACGGGCGGACGTCAGCGTGGGTCCGCCGGGACGTCCCCGACCGGCTGATCGTCTTCTTGCTCCGGTCGCCGGTCGGCCCCGGCCTCCGCCACGAGCCTGGCGTAGCGGGTGCCCGCCGCCAGCAGCACGAGACCCGCGCCGAGGAACGCAGCCACCCTCGCCAGCCCGTCGAGCGCCACGAGGTCGAACAGCACCAGCTTCGCGACCGCCGCGACGACCAGCACGAGCCCGGTGATCCGCAGCGCCGACCGGCTGATCCCGCGGGCCAGCAGCACGAGTGCGGCGACCGTCCAGGACACCGTGACGACGGCGTGGCCGGCGGTGAACCCGGTCCGGTCGTAGGACACCAGCAGCGCGACGGTGACCACCAGCGACGTCGCGCCGTACAGGCCGACGATCCCGATCGGCACCCACATCGGCGCCGACTCCCGATCAGGCCGGATCAGGCCGACCCTTCCGCCCGCCACGAGCAGCGCCACCGCGAGCACCAGCACGAGGGCCGAGACCCCGGCGCCGACGAGGAGAGAGCTCGTGCCCGCCTCGTCGTACGGGGATGCCGGGAACCGCACGAGCGCTACGAGGGGAGCGTCCTGTGCAAGCGCCATCAGCGCCCCGACCGTCCCGTAGGCCATCGCGATGATCAATGGCGTCCGCGTGCGCAGCACGGTGGCCACCACGGCCGCCACCACGGCCTGGCCGAGCAGCGCCGTGGTGGCAGCGGCCCCCTCCATCGCCACCAGCGTCGCCTGGAAGAGAGCGACGGTCGCCGCGGTGACCGCCACCGTCCGCAAGAGCCGGTCCAGTCCGGGCACCGCGGCGAACCCGGCGAGCGCCAGCGCGGCCACGGCCGCGACCGCGGCGCCGCCCCAGTCGCCGAGAGCGACTCCCGTGGCGAGCACGGGAACAGGCGTGGCTGCGACCAGACCGGCAACCGGCTCGCGCGGGAGCCGCTGCGCGGCGGGAACCGCGGTGCCGAGGCCGACGGCCAGGCAGGCGAGTACGACCGCGATCGTGGCGGCGTCCTCCCCGTTCACGGCGACGAGGGCGCCCACCCCCGATCCGAAGAGCACCGGCCCGGCAGCCGCAACGATCATGAGCACGGGCCACTGCCTGCGCACCACGATCGGCAGCGCGGTCAGTTGCAGGGCCAGCACGAGTGCCACCAGAAGCCAGTCCGTGACGATCACCGGCGCCAGCAGGGCTGCCCCCACCACCACCCCGCCGGCGAGCAGCTGTGACCGCCACCGGTCGGCAAGGCCGAGTCCTGCGGCGGCCACCATCAGCTCGACCAGCAGCGCCGGCACATCCGGGAGGTAGCCGTAGAGCGCCGTCGCCGCGGCGACCACGAGGTAGAGCGTCGCGAAGCCCGTCGCCGCCAGCGCGAGGGAACCCGTTCGGGCGCTCTCCCGGCGGTGCAGCCGCAGCGCGATGGCGACCAGCGCCACGCCGAGCACCGCGCCTGCGCTCACCCGCGCGGCCGGTGAGAACCAGCCGCGGGACGCGGCCAGCACGAGCAGCATGACGATCCCGAGCAGGGTGACGCCGCTGCCGACCCAGGCGAGCAACCGCGCCCCGGAGATCGGTGACCGCAACCGGGGCGGCGCGACCGGCTGGGGGAAAGAGGCGGGAGATGCCGTCTGACCAGCCTCGCAGAGCGACGGAACGACGCTGCTGTCGGGCGAATCCGATCTCGCAGGAGTGACAGGATCGACATTCGACGCAACCTGCTCCACCGAACGCACGTCTCCTGATCGTGACGATTGTGGCGCCTCCACGGCCGGCGCCGCTCCGGAACCGACCGGAGCGGCAGCAGCGCGCAGCTGCAGCAGCTCCGCGCCGATCCCGTCGATCCTGCGTCCCAACCAGGCAAGTTCCCTCGACAGAGCGATGTAGGGATCCCTGGTTTCGGTGCTCATGCCGAGAAAGGATGGGGGTCCACCGTGAGTAACGGGGTCCGTATCACTACCTGGTTCCGGTCACAAGTTCATCACGTTCCCCCATCCGGGGGGTTCGTGTCCGATCACCCGCAACCCACTCGGCCCGGTCTCGTTAACCGGATCGAGCGGACTTGTCTGGAGGTTGTGTGAGCGCCGTTTCACCTGCCCGCCCAGCCGTCCCCGCTGGGGCGGCGCCGCATACGCCACTCCACGAGACGGCTCGTCGGCCGCGAGCGCTGCGCCGACCCCGGCCTCGTCCTCAACCCAACCGCTCGCGGTTCCCGTCCGTCTCCGTGGTGGTGCCGACGCGCAACGAGGCACGCAACCTGGAGATCATCCTGCCGGTGATCGCCGCGGTCCGCCCTGCGGTCCACGAGATCATCGTCGTCGACGGCAACTCCACCGACGGCTCCATCGAGGCCGCCAAGCGCGTGCTGCCCTCGGTCCGCACGATCACGCAGACCCGCAAGGGCAAGGGCAACGCGATGGCCTGCGGGTTCAAGGCGGCCACCGGCGACATCATCGTGATGTTCGACGCCGACGGCTCCGCCGATCCCGCCGAGATCCCCGCCTTCGTCTCGGCCCTGGTCGCGGGCGCCGACTTCGCCAAGGGCAGCCGGTTCACCTCCGGCGGCGGCAGCGACGACATCACCCTGCTGCGCAAGACCGGGAACGCCGGGCTCAACGGGGTGGCGAACGCGCTGTTCGGCACGACGTACACGGACCTCTGCTACGGCTACAACGCCTTCTGGGCCGACCTGCTGCCGGTCCTCGAGCTCCCCCCGGTGGACGCTCCGCCGCCGCCGGACGGAATGCTGTGGGGCGACGGTTTCGAGATCGAGACGGTGCTCAACTGCCGGATCGCCGCAGCCGGGCTGAAGATCACCGAGGTGCCGTCGATCGAGCGGCAGCGGATGTTCGGCGAGACCAACCTCCGCACGTGGGCCGATGGCACCCGGGTGTTGCGTACGCTGCTGGCCGAGCACCGGCGTGCCGACCGACGCAAGTTCGACCGCCGCTAGACACGAGCGGTCACCATTCGTGAAGGAGACCGCCCCGTGAGTACGACCGCCGTCACGGCATCCGTCGTGATCTGCGTCTACACCGAGAAGCGCTGGGACGACATCGTCGCCGCTGTCGAGTCGGTCGCTGCGCAGGAGGTCAGCGCAGAGATCAGCGCGGTCGAGACAATGGTGATCGTCGACCACAACGCTGCGCTCCTGTCGCGGGCTCAGGAGGCCTTCGCCCCTCGCGGGGTACGGGTCCTGCCGAACGCGCACAAGCAGGGCCTGTCCGGCGCCCGCAACACGGCGATCGCCGAGGCCACCGGCAGCGTGATCGTCTTCCTCGACGATGACGCCGCAGCCAGGCCGGGGTGGCTCGCCGCGCTGCTGGCGCCCTACAGCGACCCCACGGTCGTCGCGGTGGGCGGGGTCGCGCACCCACGCTGGCCGGCTGGGCGAGCCTTCGTCCGCACTGCACGTCCGACCGTCCTTCCCGGTGCCGAGCCGTGGAACGGCGACGCGACCGGCGAGCTCGACTGGATCGTCGGCTGCACCTACACCGGCCAGCCCACCGAGCAGGCCGAGGTGCGCAACCTGATGGGCTGCAACATGTCGTTCCGCCGGGAGGTGTTCGAGCGCGTCGGGGGATTCGCGGAGGACATCGGGCGGATCGGCAAGAACCCGCTCGGCTGCGAGGAGACCGAGCTCTGCATCCGTGCCCGGCAGGCCTACCAGCGGGCAGGCGAGAAGATCCGGATCGTCTTCGAGCCGCGCGCGATCGTCGACCACCGGGTGAGCGAGGACCGCGTCGAGTGGGCCTACCTGCGCAGGCGCAGCTGGGCCGAGGGCCTGTCCAAGGCGGCCGTCTCCAAGCTCGTGGGCAGCGACGACGCTCTCTCCACCGAGCGCAGCTACGTCGCCAAGGTGCTGCCAGGGGCCGTGTTGCGGGAGCTACGGCAGCGGAACATCACGTCGGCCGCGGCCGTCGTCGCCGCGCTCGCCTGGACCGGCGCCGGCTACATGCGCGGCAAGCTGCCCGGCGCCACCGACGGAGTGCGGCTGCCCGCCGCGCAGGGCGACGGAGCGGTTGCGCCCGCCACCCACCCGAACGCGGGTGGCTGAGGTCGGGACCGCCGGGGTGCAGCACCCGCCGATCCACAGCTTCGTCCACCACCGCAGCCGCCTCACCGAAGGTCAGCAGCACGCCTGGGAGCGGTGGTGGCACATCCGCGGCCGGGACGTCGCGGATCTGCTGAGCGGGACCGAGCCGTTCGATCCGCCTGCCTGGTTCGGCCGGACCGCCCCGCTGGTGCTGGAGATCGGGTCCGGAATGGGGGAGTCGACGGCGGCGCTCGCCGCGGCCGCTCCGGACGTCGACCACATCGCGGTCGAGGTGTTCGAGCCCGGCCTCGCCCAGCTGCTGATGCGGCTCGCCGAGGCCGATCTGACGAACGTCGCTCTGCTGCGCGGGGACGCCGTTGCGCTGCTGCGCCAGTGCGTGCCGCCTGCCTCGCTGATCGCGATCCGGGTCTTCTTCCCGGATCCGTGGCCCAAGCGCAGGCACCGCAAGCGGCGGCTCGTGCAACCGGACTTCGCCGCTCTGGCGGCATCGCGGCTCGAGCCGGGCGGCACGCTGCACATGGCCACCGACTGGGACGACTACGCCGTCCAGATGCGCCAGGTCTGCGACGCCGAGCCCCTCCTCGAGAACACCGCGGCCGGGGAGCCCGACGGATGGACACCGCGACCGGAATGGCGACCCGTCACGAAATTCGAGCAACGCGCCGTTCACGAAGGTCGCGCCGTTCACGACCTCGTGTACCGTCGCGTCTCCACCGAGCCACCCTCTGGCCACAGAGCGTGACCAGGTAGGAAGGACGCACCCCGCTCCCCAGGGGTGTCGGGCGAGTGAAAGGCCAGACGCCGAGTGTCATCGCTCGTTGCAACGAACGCTGCTGTTCCTGCTCCCCGCGAGCCCCAGAGCTCCCGCGCCAACCCCGGACCGGCGAGGCGTTCCGTGGACCTCGCGGAGGCGCAGGAGTTCCTCGACCAGTTCTATGCCGAGACCTCGCCCACCACCAGATTCGATCACCGGCTGTGGCAGATCCGCCACGAGATCGAGACGACCGGCAGCTACACCCACACCGTCGAGGAGTTGACGTTCGGCGCACGCGTGGCCTGGCGCAACTCGGCGCGCTGCATCGGCCGCCTGTACTGGAACAGCCTGCGCGTTCGTGACCGGCGGGACGTCACCAAACCGGCCGACGTCGCCGCGCAGTGCGTCGAGCACCTGCACGAGGCCACCCGTGGCGGCCGGATCCGTTCCACGATCACCGTCTTCGCCCCCGACCGGCCGGACCAGCCCGGACCGCGCATCCACAACGACCAGCTCGTGCGCTACGCCGGCCACCGCCTACCCAGCGGGGAGGTCCGCGGCGACGGTCGGTACGCCGACTTCACCGACCGCGCGGTCGCTCTGGGATGGGAGCGTCCGGAGCCACCCGGGCGATTCGACGTGCTGCCGCTGGTCATCTCGGACGGCGACGCCGAGCCGGAGATCTTCGACCTCCCGGCCGACGCCGTGCTCGAGGTGCCGCTCAGCCACCCCGACCACGAGTGGCTGGCCGACCTGCGGCTGCGCTGGCACGCGGTGCCCGCGATCAGCAACATGCCGCTCGACATCGGCGGCGTGACCTACCCGGCCGCTCCGTTCAACGGCTGGTACCTCGGCACCGAGATCGGCGCCCGCAACCTCGTCGACGCCGACCGCTACAACCTGCTGCCCGTCATCGCGGAACGCCTCGGCCTGGACACCAGCTCCGAACGCACCCTGTGGCGCGACCGCGCGCTGGTCGAGATGGTGCGGGCGGTGCAGCATTCCTTCGACGTGGCCGGGGTGACGATGGCCGACCACCACTCCGAGTCGCGACGCTTCCTCACCCACCTGGCCCGCGAGGAGAGCGCCGGGCGACGTTGCCCTGCCGACTGGAGCTGGATCGTGCCGCCCGTCTCGGGCGGGCTCACCCCCGTCTACCACCGCTACTACGACGAGCCCGACCCCGCCACTCGCCCGGCCTTCCTCCAGCCCTGAAACCCGCGCGGCTCAGCTCGGCGGGGGCAGACCCGGCACCTGACGGGTGCGTCCACGGAACTCCGCCACCGCCTGGTCGCCATTACGTACGGTGACGTCGTAGAGGCCGGACCGGCCGGTGCGCGCCCGTTCCATCGCCTCGGCCACGAGCTCAGCGCCGAGGGACACCGGGCGCAGGAACGCGATATCGGCACCCGAGGCGACGGCCGAGACGCCATAGCTGTTCGACGCGTAGGCGAGGGCTGCGTCGGCGAGCAGGAAGAGGTATCCGCCGTGGCAGATGCCGTGGCCGTTCACGTGGCGAGCCTGCACCGTCATGCCGACCACGGCCCGGCCTGGCCCCACGTCGAGCAGGCTGATTCCGGCCTCACGCCCGGCCGCGTCGGCCCGAAACATCGCCTCGGCGGCGCGGGCAGCGACGGCCTCGGATGTGTTGTCTGTCACCGTGACGAACCGCCGGTGAGCGGAGCCGCGACCCGGACAAGTCGGCGTCGCCGGTGGGCGCCACGTCGCAGGATCAGAGCGTCCCGGCTGTCGTCCATCGCCGCGAATGCTATCGCTCACACAGGGCTAGGGTCGGGTCATGACCCCGCACTGCTCCCCGGCCCGACGTCCGTGACCGCGGCCATCCCCATGGGTACGGCCCCGCGCGTGATGCTGGTCTGGGACGCGCCCAACATGGATATGAGCCTCGGCTCGTTGCTCGGCGCGCGACCGACGGCGACCTTCAGACCGCGCTTCGACGCGGTGGGCCGCTGGCTGCTGGATCTGGCCGGGCCGGACGCGATCGCTGAAGCCACCGTCTTCACCAACGTGGTACCGGGGAGCACTGAGGTCGTCCGGCCGTGGGTCGAGGCATTGCGCAACGTGGGCTTCGCCGTGTTCGCAAAGCCGAAGGTCACCGAGGACTCCGACGTCGACGAGGACATGCTCGCCCACATCCGGCTGCGGGCCGAGGAGGGCGCGCTCCGCCACGTCGTCGTGGCGTCCGGTGACGGACGGGCGTTCCGGGAGCCGCTCGAGGATCTCGAGAAGCACGGCACCAGCGTCACTGTCATCGGGTTCCGGGAGCACGCGAGCTTCGCACTCACCTCGGAAGTCATCGAGTTCATCGACCTGGAAGACATCGAGGGCGTGTTCCGCGAGCCCTTGCCACGCATCACGCTCGACTCCCTGCCGGAGGGCGGTGCTTGGCTGCCGCCGTTCCGCTCACTGCGTTCGCTGCTGGAGGCGCGACGATGACCACGGCACTCGCGACACGGCTCACCGCGCCGGTCGTACTGCCCTGCGACCCTGCCTGCACCGTGCTGCGGGACGGTGTCGTCGACGTCGACGACACCGGGCGGATCACCCACGTCGGGCCGCGGTCATCGGCGCCGCCCACCGACGCACCGGTCCGCGCCCTGCCCGGCGCGCTCCTCCCCGGGCTCGTCAACACCCACGCCCACACCCCGATGTCGCTACTGCGGGGGATGGGTGGCGACCTGCCGCTGATGCGCTGGTTGCAGGAGGTGATGTGGCCGGCCGAGGGCAAGCTCGAGGCGTCCGACGTGCGGGTGGGGATGACTGCGGGCTGCGTCGAGCTGCTCCGCACCGGCTGCACCACCAGCGTCGAGATGTACTTCTTCACCGACGCGGTGATCGACGCCGTCACCACGGTCGGATCCCGCGTCGTCCTCACCCCCGGCATCATCGCCGCGCCCGGCTGGGACCGGCTCGGTTCGTGGCAGGAGATGCGCGACGAGGTGTCGGCGCGGATCGACGCCGACGGGTTGCGGTCGGGCCCCGGTGAGCGCATCGAGCTCGGCTACGGACCACACGCCGCCTACACCCTGCCGCCCGAGGCGCTGGAGTCGGTGGGTGAGCATGCGCGAGAGCGTGGAGCGCTCGTGCACATCCACGTGGCGGAGGCCGCCGAGGAGGACCTCGCCCAGCGCGAGGCGTACGGCTCGGTGCCCGCGCTGCTCGACCAGGTCGGCATGCTCGGCGGCCGGGTGCTGGCCGCCCACGCCGTGCAACTCTCCGACCAGGACGTCGAGCTGTTGGCCGCTCGCGGCGCGGCCGTGGCCCACTGCCCCGGCTCCAACGCCAAGCTCGCGGCTGGGATCGCGCGCGTGTCGTTGCTGCGGCGCTCGGGCATCCGCGTGGGGCTCGGCACCGACGGGCCGGCTTCCGGCGACGATCTCGACCTGTGGGCCGAGGCCCGGCTCGCCGGACTGCTCGCCCGCGTCAGCAGCGGCGACGCGGCAGCGCTCACCGCAGCTGAGCTGCTGCTGATGGCCACGCGGGACGGCGCGGCCGCGATCGGGCGAGACGACCTCGGCGCGCTGGAACCGGGCCGATGGGCCGACCTTGTTCACGTCGATCTCAGCGACTCCACGTTCGTCACCCCCGAGGACGACGCCCAGCTGCTGTCGAACCTGGTGTGGGCCGGAGGCTCCCGACTCGTGCGGGATGTCTGGGTTGCGGGGGAGCAGGTGCTCGCCGACCAGGAGCCGACGCGCGTGGACCGAGCCACTGCCACCGCCGAACTGCGCAGCGTGGCAGCCCGCCTGCACGCCTGACCGGCAGACCCGCGCGCCCGGGTGTGAAGGCACAGCCAGAGGACCGACGGCTAGCTGTGGATAACTGGTCTTCCTTGTGGACAACTCTCGCGCTCGGGGCTGTCGTCAGGACAAACAGGCCCCGAGACTCTCCACAGCGCCGCGGCGAGCCCCCTGGGGCGACTCGCCGTGAAGGCGGGACGACTCGCCGGCATCGGACGGCGAATCGCGTGCCGGTCCCGGCTCGGACCGGCGTCCGGGCGTTCATCCGGCAGGCTGCCGTGCGCGAAGGGCGGCCGCGCTCATCAGGATGGCGACGAGGTTCGCTCCGGCCAGTACGGCGAACGCCGGCCAGACGCGAGCCGCCATGTCCGGTGCGTTCAGGACGGAACCGAGGATCGACACCGCGATGAGGGCTCCCGTCTGACGAGTGGTGTTCTGGGCACCGGAGGCGAGACCGCTCTGGTGGTCGGCAATGTTCGAGAGCAGCAGCGAGGTCAGGGCGGAGAAGGAGATCGTGCTCGCGATACCGACCAGGAACAGGCCGACGGCCAGGGTCGGGTAGGAGGTGCCCGGCTGTGCCCTGCCGAGTGCCAGTACGCCCAGCAGGCAGCAGCAGAAACCGGCGAGGAGCATCACCCGGTGACCGAACCGGTCGGCCAGCGGCCGGTACAGGATCAGCGGCCCGATGCACGTGCCCACCGTCAGCGGGATCAGCGCCACACCCGCCTGGCCTGCAGGCCAGTGGCGAACGTCCTGGAAGTAGAGCGACATGACGAACAACGTTCCGTAGAAGAGGAAGCCCATCAGCGCGGCGCTGGCCAAGGCCGTGGAGCGGATCTGGTTCTTGACGAACGCAGGCGGAAGCATCGGGTGGGTCGAGCGACATTCGACCACCCAGAATCCCGCGCCGGCTGCGATCCCGCCCAGCAGCAGGCCGATCGTCGCCGGTGAGGACCATCCGGCCGATCCGCCGAGGATCAGTCCGCCCGTCAGCAGAGCCAGCGCGGTCCCGGCCGCAAGCTGACCGGCGTGATCGATCCTGCTCACGTGCGGCGGTGGAGCGGTTACGCGCCACAGCACGAGCGCCATGCTGACGATGCCGACCGGAAGGTTGATCAGGAACACGCTTCGCCAACCGAGTGCGTCGATCAGCAGCCCCCCTACCAGCGGACCCACGGCCACGGCGATCGCGCCGGTGGCGACCCAGATGATCGTGGCGCGCGCTCGTTCGGTGGGCTCCGTGAACAGGTGGGGGACCAGCGCCAGGGTGGCGGGCAGCAAAGCCGCGGCGCCGACGCCCTGTACGACGCGAGCCACGATGAGCAACTCGACGGTCGGGGCCACGGCGCAGGCGGCCGAGGCCAGCGTGAACACCCCGGTTCCCCACAGCAGGCTGCGGCGCAGGCCGATCCTGTCGCCCATCACGCCCCCGGTCAGGAGCAGCGCGGCAAGGGCGAGCGTGTAGCCGTTGAGCACCCACTGGGCCTCGGCCATGGAGCCGTTCAGGCTGTCCCGGATCGACGGGATGGCGACGTTGAGGATGCTGCCGTCGAGGATGATCGCGAAATAGGCGAAGCAGATCGCCGCGAACCCGACGGCCGCGTCTTTCCGGACGGCGCGGGTGCCAGGAGTCGTGTGGCGATCCATCGCCACCTCTCATCGTGTAATGAGATGTCAGTACTGGATCGTGAGACCGCCAAACCTCGAAGATGGCTTCGCTACCCGTGATGAATGATCTGCCCACCAAGGGCGGCGCCGAATGTCGCCCGTCCCACAGCGCATTGTGTCATCGAGCGAGAAGGCGGGTCACGTCCCCGGGTTCACGAGGCGACATGCGCAATCGCGGGTGCTGCTGAGGGCCGGGATCCCGGTGCCGAGGTCCCAACGTGACCCCGGCCCTCGTCAGAGGCAGTAGTGCAGTTACTGCCGTCGTGCACGGCCACTCCCCAGCGGCCGCTGGTCCATGCGCCTGAGGCGCACAGATCTCACCAGTGCGAGCTGATCGCCTTGCGCCTGCGGTGGTGCCGACCCTCGTCGGTCAGTTCGTGACGCGCCGCCGGCACCGAATGTGCCCCCGGGCCGACCCGCGAGGCCGGGATCGCGGGAGCGACGTCCTTCACGACGGGGATCGGCGCGGTCAACGGATCCCGGCGGAAAGCTTCGACAGGATCGGGGACACGGGGTGGCGGGGTCGGAGCGGCCGGCTCGTGCTGGCGGGCTCGCCAGCCGCCACGCGTGAGCGCATGGAAGATCGGCGTCAGCTCCGCGTCCTCGTCGAAGGCATGCCTACCCGTCGCCGGGCTCCAGTCGTCGTCGGTCGTCGAGTAGCGGGTCGCTGGGGACACGCGTCACCTCCGTCATGATCCTGTGCGCCACCATGGTGCGGCCTTGCTGCGGCTTTCGGCGTACTAACACCCACAACGGGGACACTCGGCCGTGGAAACGGGTCGGGAGCGACCGTTACAGCTCTGCGGCCCGGTTCCGCTCGTTCGGGTGGTCTTTGCCCCTACTCACACTCGCTTGAGTATTCGTGCTGCGCCCGCTGCAGCCGTTGTGGCGAGGATCCACCCCGCGGCCACCAATGAACTCGCTATCCACTGGGATGCGCCGTCCAACCGCCAGTACCCGTCCTGTCCGAGGTTCACGACAGGGAGGAGCGTGTCGGCGGCGAAGAGCCAGGGATTGAAAACGGGGTTTTGTCCGTCGTCGACCGGCGGCGGCGGGTACATCGCGAACCACGTGCCGCCGAGAACGGCGAACAGGACGAGCCACCAGACCGCTAACCAGGGCTGATAGCCGAATCCGACCGTCCATCGCAGGAGTGCGTACCAGATGCGCGCGGCGAGGCCTAACTCCGCGGAACGTCGGGTCTGCCCTTCCACGAGCACCCGCACAGAGAGCTGCTCCTCGCCTGCGCGGCGGTACGCGGCCGCCAACTGCTCGTACGGTCCCGGAGCGTAATCGGGAATCACCTGTTTGAGCCAGCGTAGCCGCATACGGATGTCAATCACACGTGTGTCATTCATTTTCTGGTAATCGAAGTCGTCCAGATCGATACCACCAGCGGCCGCCCATAACGGAGCGGAATCGGCGAAGCTGCCGACCTGAGCCTGGGTCAGGCGCACTCTTCCGCTGGGCGCCGCAGCCGGCCGGACGATGAGCTCGCCGGTCACCAGCCCGTAGGCGTTGAGGGCGTAGGGAATGACGGTGGACGGCAGAGTGCCCAAGGTGGCGCCGACGAACTGCACCGACTTGCCCACTTCCGTGCCCCGCAGCCGAACGCCACCCTCGGCCAGGAATCCCTCGGAACAGACCATGTCCTTGCCGACGGTCGCGGCACGGGCGTCGAGGGACGGACGTGCGGTGCCGTCGGGCCGCAGCCGGGGCTTCTCGAGCCGCGCTGCCGTGCAGTCGAGCGTGGCTCCGATCTCGGCGTTCTGCAGCCGGACGGTGCCCGCGCAGTGCAGCCGGCGCATGTAGAGCTCGCCGCCGATCCGCAGTCGATCGGCGAGCAGCGCGTACCCGCCCGGTGCGGCCAGCTCGATCCCGGACAGGCTCGCGCTTCCCCGCACATGGGCGTCCACCAGGCGCAGCTGCCCGGCGCAGATGAGTGCACCGCGTCCGTTGTCGCGTCCCTCGAGGTCACCGCCGACGTCCATCCCGTCGCCCAGCAACGCGATCCCGAACTCCGACGCGCCCGCCGGCCCGGACAGCCGCGCACCCGAGAGCCGCAGGTATCCCCCGACGACGGCGTTGGGCAGCCGCACCGTGCCGTCGGTGCGGCTCCCGTCGTCGAGCTCGAGGTTCCCCTCCACCCGGATGCGGTCGGCCACCAGGCAGGCCGCGCCGTCGACGATTCCGCCGGGGACGACCGGCATCCGGCTCTCCCCCGGCGCCGGCTCCAGATCGGCGGCCGCGGCGGCGGCGCTCCGCTCGATCCGCGCGCCGGACAACACCAGGTCACCGCCCACCCGTGACCCCGGCAGCAGGACCCTGCCCGACGTGCAGAACGCCACATCCGGCCCGGCGTTGTGACGACCGGCGAGGAGACTTCCGCCCACCGTGATGCCGGTGGCGTCCAACGCGTCGCCGGTGGGGCTGCTGAGGTCGGCGCCGCCGAAGTCGAGGTTGCCGGTGATCCTTGCTCCGGGCAGCCGAAGCTCGCCGCTGCTGCGCAGCCGCCGCGCGTAGAAGGTGCCCTCGACCACGATCCGGTCGGCGATCAGCGCACGGCCTCCGGCGCCTCGCAGCCGGCCTGCCGACAACCGGAGCGACCCGCCGATCTGTGCGTCGGTGAGATGCACCGGTGCGGCCGCGGTGAACCCGTCGTCGAGCAGCAGGTCGGCGGCCACTCGCACGTTGCCCGCCCGGAGCCCGGGAAGCCGGCACCCCGTCAGCGCGAGGCCGGCGAAGTGCGCCATCCGAAGGTCGGGGGTCTGGGCGAACACGCACCCACGCAGCTCGACGGGCATCGTGACCTCGGCGCCGGTGAGCCGCAGGAGGCCGGTGATGTTGGCCCGCCGCAGCCGCAACGCCGGGGCTCCCGGTGGTGGCGTGTCCGTGAGCACGGCCGCCAGGGTCGTTGCCGGCAGGGCCGCTCCGGCGAGGTCGAGCTCACGTCCGGCTGCCAGCGCATCGACGAGCAAGGCCGCCGCATCCTCTACCACCGCGGCGGCCTCCCCATGATCGTCGGATTCGCGGGGATGTCTATCACGATGGAGTGAACGAGCGGGAGGACCAGAAACGGCGACTGGTCGAGTCGCGGGACTCGGGGAGGGCCGGGAGCATCGGGTGATGCGCTACCTCGTCACCGGGGCCACCGGGTACATCGGCGGCCGGCTCGCCGCACGGTTGGTCGATGCCGGCCCCGTGCGGTGCCTGGTGCGCGATCCGGAGAAGCTGCGGGACGTGCCGTGGGCACAGCGCGCCGAGATCGTGAGCGGGGACCTACTGGATCCCGTGAGCATCCGCGCAGCGTGCGAGGGGGTGGACGTCCTCTACTACCTGGTGCACTCGCTCTCGGACCGAGAGTTCGCCGCCACCGACCGCCGCGCCGCTCTCATCACCGCACAGGCCGCGAGAGACGCGGGCGTACGCCGGATCGTCTACCTCGGCGGGCTGCATCCCGACGGCCCGCTGTCCGAGCACCTCGCGTCGCGCGCCGAGGTGGGCGAGATCCTCCTGCGCAGCGGCCTACCGACCGCGGTGCTGCAGGCTGCGGTGATCCTCGGATCGGGTTCTGCGAGCTTCGAGATGCTGCGCTACCTGACCGAGCGCCTGCCGGTGATGGTGACGCCGCGCTGGGTGCACAACCGGATCCAGCCCGTCGCGGTGCGGGACGTGCTGCGCTACCTCATCGGAGCGGCCACGCTCCCGCCGGAGGTCAACCGGACCTTCGACATCGGCGGCCCGGAGGTGCTCACCTACCTCGACATGATGCAGCGCTACGCCGCGGTGGCCGGCCTGCCGTCGCGGCGCATCGTCCCCGTGCCGGTGCTGACGCCACACCTCTCGGCGCACTGGGTGAACGTCGTGACACCGGTGCCGAAGAGCATCGCGGGGCCGCTCATCGAGTCGCTCGTGCACGAGGTGGTGTGCTCCGAGCAGGACATCCGCGAGTACGTGCCCGACCCGCCGGAGGGCCGCACCGGCTACGACCGGGCCGTCCAGCTGGCACTGGCGAAGATCTCCGGTGGAGACGTCGAGACCAGGTGGTCTGGTGCGGCGGTGGCCGACATCCCGTCGGACCCGCTGCCGACCGATCCTCGGTGGTCCGGCGGCACCGTCTATCTCGACGAGCGCGAGCACACCGGCACCGCCGATCCCGACGCACTGTGGGAGGTGGTCACCGGTATCGGCGGTGAGCGTGGCTGGTACTCGTTCCCGCTGGCCTGGGCCGTGCGGGGGTGGATGGACCGCATCGTCGGCGGCGTCGGGCTCCGCCGCGGCAGGCGTGATCCCGACCGTCTGCAGACCGGCGACGCCCTGGACTGGTGGCGGGTCGAGCAGCTCCGCGACGGCGCCGACGGCCGGATGCTGCGGCTGCGTGCCGAGATGAAGGTGCCGGGCCGCGCGTGGCTCGAGATGGTCGTGTGTCCGGTGCCGGGCGGCTCCTCCTACGAGCAGCGGGCGGTGTTCATCCCGCGTGGGTTGACCGGTCACCTCTACTGGTGGTCGGTGGCGCCGTTCCACGGCATCGTGTTCGGCGGCATGGTCCGCAACATCACCCGCACCGCCGAGCGCCTCGGGCGGCAACGCAGGCACGACGAGGCGGCCGACATCGCGTAGCGGATCGATCGGCACGCACATGAGGCCGGATCAGGCCTAGGGCTCGTCCCGCTTTCGGGCGGCTCACCGGCGGTTTTCGAGCGACTCGCGGCCGGTTTTCGAGCGACTCGCGGGGGTCCTGTCGGAAGGACCCGGGCACAACGCTGGGCAACTCGCGCGGAGGTTCCGGGCGACTCGGGGGGTCGGGTGTCAGGCGGCGTCGTCCAGCTTCTGGACCGACTCCTGGTCGAGCTGCAGGCTTCGCGCCCCGATGTTCTCCTCCAGGTGCGCCGCGCTGCTCGTGCCGGGGATCGGGAGCATCACCGACGAGCGCTGCAGCAGCCACGCCAGCGACACCTGCGACGCGGTGGCGCCGAGGCGGCGGGCGATCTCGGTGACCGGGCTGTCGGGCGCGGCCAGTTCGCCCTTGCTGATCGGGCCGTACGGGATGAAGCCGATGCCGAGCTCGGTGCAGTACCGCAGAACGGCGTCGCTCGAGCGGTCGAGCAGGTTGTAGTGGTTCTGCACGGTCGCCACATCCACCACGGCGGTGGCGCGTTCGATCTGGTCGACGTCGACCGCGGACAGCCCCACCGCGGCGATCTTGCCCTCCGCCTGCAGGTCGGCGAGCACGCCGAACTGCTCATCGGCGGGCACCCACGGGTCGATCCGGTGCAGCTGGAAGAGGTCGATCCGCTCGACGCCGAGCCTGCGCAGACTCAGTTCGCACTGCTGGCGCAGGTACTCCGGGCGGCCGCAAGGGTGCCACTTGCTCGGGCCGGTCCGCAGGAAGCCGGCCTTCGTGGCGACCGTGATGCCCTCGTAGGGATGCAGCGCACGGCGCAGGAGGTCATCGGTGACCTCGGGGCCGTAGGAGTCGGCGGAGTCGAAGAAATCGACGCCGAGCTCGGCCGCTCTGCGGAGCACGGCGATGGCGGCGTCCGGGTCGGCCGGAGGCCCCCAGACACCGGGGCCGGTGAGGCTCATGGTGCCGTAGCCGAGGCGCTCCACCGGCCCGGTCGGCAGCATGAAGCGCGTACTGATCTCGGGACCGATGTCATGAAGAGTAACCACGCCGTCACGATTGCACCGTGACGAACCGGGCGCCGCAGTTCGTGACCGGCGCCTCGCCCGATGTCACCGGGATCTCACGGCAATGCGGTGGCCAGGGCGGACGTAACCCGCAGCAGCACCGCGGCTGCCAGCAGCGGAGTGACGGCGAACAGCACGCCGAGCGTCCCGCAGCGCGAGAGCGTGCCGAGGAGGGACGGCGGTTCGGCGACGACGGCCAGGTAGCGCAGCCGGAGGGCGACCGCGTCGCGGGCCATCGCGAGCGCGACCTCCGGCGCCCCGGAACCGGTGACGTCCAGCAGCGCGGCGCGCAGCGCCTCACGTCCCGAGGAGCGTGCGGCAGCGATGTCGGCAGCGATCTCGACCTGCTCGCGGAGTGCCGGCGAGGCGGCCTGGAACAGTACGACGAACGGGAACGCGACGGAGACCACCTCGGCCCACGCGGTGATCATGTGGTGCCGCCCGCGGAGGTGGGCCCGTTCATGGGCGAGGACGGCAGCGATGCCGTCGGGCGAGAGCTGCCTGCGCAACCCGTCGGTGACCACGATCGTGCCCGGCCTGCCGGCCAGGCTGAATGCGAGCCCACGCTCCGAACGCACCCACAGCGTCGGCGGACCACCCTCGCGACAGGGAACGGTGGTGCCGACCATGCGCAGCACGTCGAGCCGGTCGCGCACCAGGGCGCGCCGTGCCCGGCCGTGCCGGACCGCCACCCAGGTGAGCCGCAGCCCGGCGGCAGCCAGAACCACGACGGCGGCCCACGCCGCGGCGTTGTAGGCAGCGAAGTGGGGGGCGTCCTGCACGGCCGACCACCAGCGCCGCCCCACGAGGTACACGAACGGGGTGTCGGCCGCGTACCCCGGCATCGCCATGATCGCCAGGCCGACGCACACGGTGATCGACACGCCGAGCACCGCGAGCACCCAGCAGACGATGAGGGCAACCGGGTCAACCGCTCTGGCACCGAGATGACGCAGCAGCACCGGTGCGGTCAGTGCGACGATCGCGGAACCGAGCAGCAGCGCGAGGGCTATCGTCATCGCCCGTCAGCGCCGTCGGGCGCCTCGCCGAGCGCGTCGCGCAGGACCGCGGACTCCCTCTCGGATACCGAACGCGCGAAATGCAGCAACACCGTCTCGACGTCACTGGAGGCATCCAGCAGATCGCGCAGCGCGCGGGCGGTGACCTCCTCGCGGGTGGCACTGGGCCGGTAGCGGTAGGCGCGACCGTCCATCTCACGCTGGACCCAACCCTTGCGGTGCAGGTTGTCCAACACGGTCATCACGGTGGTGTAGGCGAGCTTGCGCTGCGGGGCCAGCTCCTCGAGGACGTCACGTACCCGGTGCGATTCGGGCGACGACCAGAGGACGTCCATGACCGCAGCTTCGAGCTCACCGAGACCTCGCACGTGTCCTCCCCCCGAGCAGCAGCATAAGGGTCCCGAAGCCCGTTGCGGCCCCCGGCGGAACGCCGCGCGCCCGGCCACCCGACGGGGGGACGCCGGCCACCCGCTCTTCGATTGCCGGGCCCGGCTGTGCGCACTAGCGTTTCCCCGTGGCCAAGATCGTGTCATTGCCGCAGGCTGTGTCCGAACTTGTGCACGACGGGGACACCGTCGCGCTCGAGGGCTTCACACATCTCATCCCGTTCGCCGCCGGACACGAGATCATCCGGCAAGGACGCCGAGACCTCACGCTCGTCCGGATGACTCCGGACCTGATCTACGACCAGCTCATCGGCGCAGGCTGCGCGGCCAAGCTCGTGTTCTCCTGGGGCGGCAACCCCGGCGTCGGCTCGTTGCACAGGATGCGCGACGCCCTCGCCACCGGTTGGCCCGCGCCTCTTCAGCTCGAGGAGCACAGCCACGCCGGGATGGCCAACCGCTACGTCGCCGGCGCATCGGGTCTGCCGTTCGCCGTGCTGCGTGGCTACGCCGGCACCGACCTGCCCACCCACACCGACACCATCTCCACTGTCGAGTGCCCCTTCACGGGCGAGCGTCTCGCCGCCGTCGCCGCGCTCAACCCGGACGTCACGGTGGTGCACGCCCAGCGCGCCGACCAGGCAGGCAACGTCCAGCTGTGGGGCATCACCGGGGTGCAGAAGGAGGCGGTGCTCGCCGCGAAGCGCTCCCTGGCCACCGTCGAGGAGATCGTCGACGAGCTGACGCCGGTTCCCGGGGCGGTGATCCTCCCCAACTGGGTGCTCGATGCGGTGGCGGTGGCGCCCCGAGGCGCCGCGCCGTCGTACGCGCACGGCTACTACGACCGTGACAACGCCGCCTACCGCAACTGGGACGCGATCAGTCGCGATCGCGAGGCGTTCACCCGCTGGCTGCGCACGCTCGAGGAGGCGGCATGACCGGCACGACCGACCGGATGACGGAGCCGAACGCCACCGCCATGTGGTCTGCCGACGAGATGATGAGCATCGCGGCCGCCCGGTCCCTGCGAGACGGACAGGCGTGCTTCGTGGGGATCGGCCTGCCGTCCACGGCGGCCAACCTGGCGCGCCGCCTGCACGCACCCAACCTCGTGCTGATCTACGAGTCGGGCACCCTCGACACCCGGCCCGACGAGCTGCCGCTCTCGATCGGCGACGGCATCCTCGCCGAGTCGGCCCTGTCCGTCGTCAGCGTGCCCGAGATCTTCAACTACTGGCTGCAGCCCGGGCGGATCGACGTCGGGTTCCTCTCCGGCGCCCAGCTCGACCGCTTCGGCAACATCAACACCACGGTGATCGGCGAGTACGACGAGCCGGACGTGCGGCTGCCCGGATCGGGTGGCGCGCCCGAGATCGCGGCGTCGTGCCGCGAGGTGATCGTCGTGATGCGCCACCGCCTGCGCGCGTTCGTCGAGCAGGTGGACTTCGTGACCTCCGTGGGGCACGGGAGTGGCCCGCTCGACCGCCAGATCCTGGGACTGCGCGGAGCGGGGCCGGTCCGGGTGATCACCGACCTCGGCGTCCTCGAACCCGACCCGGACACAGCCGAGCTGGTGCTCTCGGCGCTTCATCACGGCATCACCGTCGAGCAGGTGCGGTCGGAGACGGGTTGGCCACTACAGGTCTCGGCGGACCTGATGATCACGGCGCCGCCCAGCGACACCGAATTGGAGACGTTGCGCTCGTTGCGCACGGTGGGATCGGGAGAGTCATGACGGAGAGTCCGGTACGGCTGCACCACGTCGACGAAGGGCCGCGCGACGCGCCGGTCATCGTGCTGTCGGGGTCGCTCGGCTCGACACTGGAGATGTGGCGTCCCCAGGTCGGGCCGCTGACGGAGCGGTTCCGCGTGATCCGCATCGACCACCGGGGCCACGGCGGCTCGCCGGTGCCCCCCGGGCCCTACCGGATCGCCGACCTCGCAGGCGACGTGATCGCCCTGCTCGACGACCTGGGCCTCGAGCAGGTGGCGTGGTGCGGTCTGTCGATGGGCGGCATGGTCGGGATGCACCTCGGCTCCGAGGCGCCGCAGCGGCTCACCAGCCTCACCCTGTGCTGCACGTCGTCGAACTTCCCGGACACGACGGTGTGGGCCGACCGGATCAAGGCGGTCGCCGACGGGGGCACGGCTCCGATCGCCGAGACCGTGGTCTCCCGCTGGTTCACGCCCGGATGGGCGGCCGAGCACCCCGACGTCGTCGCGGAGGCGGCCGCCATGGTCGCGGGCTCGTCCGACGAGGGCTACCTGGCCAGCTGCCAGGCGCTCGAGGTGTGGGACCACCGCGACAGGCTCCCCGCGATCTCCGTGCCCACGCTGGTGATCGCCGGCTCCGCCGACCTGTCCACCCCTGTCGAACCGCACGCCCGCACGATCGTCGACGGCATCCCCGGCGCGCGGCTGGAAGTGCTGGAGGCTGCACACCTCGCGACCATCGAGCGGGCCGACGAAGCCACACCGCTGATCGCGGAGCACGCCGCCGGCCGCTGAGCGGACCTGTAGCGACATTCGGCTCGGTGTGGCCGCGCGGGATCCGGGACCGACGCTCATGACTCCAGTGCACGCACCCGCAGGATCTGCGGATCGGTAGGGCCAGGGTCAACGCTGACCGCGGTGACGGATTCGGACAGCGACGTCGTGAAGATCGTGAGCGCGAGCTGCGACTGTGCAAACGCGCTGAGCTTGCTGTAGCGGTGCGCGCGCTGGGGGTCCGCCCAGTCGAACCGGCCACCGCGGTGCAGCACGGACGACACGGTGATCACGCGAGCGTTGTCGGACCGCGCAAGAGACTCGGTGAGTGAGCGGATCAGCAGGTACGACAGTGTGCGCTCGGACGCGCGCCGTGAGGCCACCTCCGCCACGGTGCCTGCGTTGCCGAGGACGTCCCTCGCGAATGTCGTCGACGCCCTGGCGGCGAAGTAGCCCTTGGCCACGCCAGGACGAACCATTCACTCGACCTGACTTTGCACGGAAACGTGCGAAAAGGTTAACCTGAAGGGTGCCATTCGAGAATGAGAACGGTCCTTTGCAAGTTAATACTATCATGGGCGGGGAAGCCGTGGGAAGACCCCCTTTCGAACGTGAGCTCGAGGCAGAGACCGCCCGACTTCGCGCGCTGCATGCGCTGCTGTCCGTCGAGCTCGAAGCGGCCGGCGCTCAGGCGAAAGGCATGCTCGCCGCGCCGACGGGCGACGAGTTCAGCGCCCGCTGGGAGCGGGACGTCTCCGTGCATCGGTGGTCGGAGCGAGTGACCACGCTGACCGCCGCCCGTTCCGGATTGTGCTTCGGCCGGCTCGACCACACCGAAGGGACGACGAGTTACATCGGCCGGATAGGACTCACCGACCCGAGCGACGGTGAAAGCGCGCTCATCGACTGGCGCGCCCCCGCCGCGCAGCCGTTCTACTGCGCCACATTGGCCACGCCGCTCGGCGTGACCAGGCGGCGCCATTTCCAGCTCGCCGGCACGGCGCCGCGCGAGCGTGTCGTGGATTTCCACGACGACGTGCTGGACGGTGGCGCGGCAGCTGAAACCGATTCGGGGTCCGCTTCCGATCCGGCACTGCTCGCCGCGCTGAAGGCGCCTCGCGGTTCGACGATGCGCGACATCGTGACCACGATCCAGGCCGAGCAGGACGCGATCATCCGGCTGCCGCTCTCCGGCACCGTCGTCATCGAGGGCGGACCGGGAACCGGGAAGACCGCGGTCGCGCTGCACAGGGCCGCCTACCTGCTCTACACGCACCGCGATCGGCTCGCACGCAGCGGCGTACTGGTGGTCGGCCCGAGCGCAGGGTTCATCCGTTACGTCGGGGGTGTGCTGCCGGCGCTGGGCGAGTCCGCGGTCGTCTTCACGACGCCCGGCCGACTGCGCCACGGTGTCGTGGCGACCGCCGTCGATCCGGACGGCGTGGCTCGCCTCAAAGGCGACCTCGTGATGGTGGACGTGATGCGCCGCGCCGCCGCCGACAGACAGGAACTACCCGGAGCGCCGATCGCGATCGATCTCGAGGACGTCACCGTCGAGATCGACGATGCGACGGCGGCAGAGGCGCGGGCGCGCGCTCGCGCAACCGGGCTGCCGCACAACGCGGCACGGGCGACGTTCCGCGACACGCTCGGCAGCCTGCTCGTCCAGCAGGGCGTCGAGCGTCTGAACCAGGACCTCCAGGACCCACCGGAGCTCGCCGAGATCCTGCGTGAGCTCGGCGATCTCCCGGAGCTCGCGCCGGCCAGTGCGGCGCAGTTGACGGCCGAGTTGCGCCAGGAGCTACGCGACGACCTGCGCTCGCACCTCGACTTCCATGCCGCGGTCGAACGGCTCTGGCCGGCGCTGACGCCGGAGCAGGTACTCGCCGACCTCTACGCGTCACGGGAACGGCTCGCCGCCGCCGGTGGAGACATCGACGTCTCTGCGCTGTACCGCGAAAGCGGCGGCTGGACCGTGGCGGACGCCCCACTGCTCGACGAGCTGGCCGAGCTGCTCGGACCATCGCAGGAACCGCAGGCACAGCAGGGCGAACCGGACAGCGCATACGCCGCTGAGGTGCTGACCATCATCGAGTCGGCCGACCGCCAGCTCGCCGGAGAGGACCCCGACGAGCTGCGCCCCACCGACTTCGTCACCGCGGACGTGCTCGCTGCCCGTCATGTGCCGGAGCACCTCATGAGCGTCGCCGAGCGGGCAGCGGGTGACCGCGACTGGCGGTTCGGGCACATCGTCGTGGACGAGGCGCAAGAGCTCTCCGCCATGGACTGGCACGTACTGCTGCGCCGATGCCCGTCCCGTTCGGTCACCGCGGTCGGCGACCTCGCACAGCGCAGCGCCCCGGCGGGAGCGCAGGCCTGGGCCGATGTGCTCAGTGCGCACCTCGACTCCCGGTGGGCCTACCGGACGCTCACGGTCAACTACCGGACCCCGTCCGAGATCATGGAAATGGCAGCCAGCGTGCTGGCGGAGTTCGCCCCTGAACGCAGGGCGCCCGAATCGGTTCGGTCGACGGGTGAGAAGCCGTGGCAGCGCACCGTGCCGGCCGCCGACCTCGCCGCCGAGGTACGTGCGGCCGTCGAGGAGGAGGCCGCGAAGCTGGGTCGAGGAACCCTGGCGGTGATCGCCCCAGATCTCGCATGCCTCCCCGACCTCGGCGACACGCAGGCCATCGTGCACACACCGGTGTCGGCGAAAGGCCTCGAGTTCGACGTCGTCGTCATCGTCGATCCGGAACGGATCCGTGCGCAGAACCCCGCCGACCTGTACGTCTCCATCACCCGCGCCACCCGACGGCTGGGGCTGTTGCACGTCTGATCGGTTGTGAGGCCCGGCGCTGATACGCGAAAGGGGCCGGATTCCGCCGCGGGAGAGCGGATTCCGACCCCTTCCGATAATCAGCCACAGGAAACGAACCCGGTGCACTCGCGGTCGAAGTCTCACCACCTGCACTCCAGGCAATCTCAGCGAAAGCCTTCCGACCTGGGATGATGGCGGAGTAGCCTCGGGGCCGTGCAGATCGTCGAGTACTCCGGCGAGGAGTTGGAAGACGTCGCCGGTGAGTTCTTCCTTCCGGTGATCGTCCAGACGGTCCCGAATTCCACGGGCGGGTCGCGTTCCAGGAATTGGGCCGGACCCTGACACTCAGTCGGATGCACTTAGGGCAGATGTCGGCGGTCCGGACGGACCGGATGGTAGCAAGAGCGCCCGCCGACGACCTGATGCTTTTCTGCATTTATCTGGACGGCCAGGGCCGCGTTCGTCAGCACGACCGCTTCGTTGAGCCGGCGGCCGGTACGGGAGTGCTGGCCGAGGTCCGTAGCCGCTACGAGGCAGTCACATCGACCGAGGGTCTGAGCTTGAGCTTGCGTTTCTCCCGCGAGTCGCTCCCGCTCCGTACTGCCGAGATCACCGAGGCCTGCGCGCGCAGCATGGACCCCGCAGCCCCGGCCATGCAGGTGCTGTCCGGCTACCTCGGCCGGCTGTTCGATGTGGCCGACGAGCTCACCGCGGGGCAGCGGCTGGACGCCGGGCGAGCCGCGATCGAGCTGCTCGCGATGGTGCTGCGAGACGTCCCACCCGCAGTGCCCGACGGGAACGGCCCTGATGACGTGCTGCTCGAGATGATGCGGGTGCACGTTCGCGAGCACCTGGCCGATCCGCACCTGCGGGTCGAGGAACTGGCGCGGCGCCACCATGTGTCGGTCCGCCGGATGTACAGCCTGTTCGAACGGATCGGGACCACGCCCGGCGCCTTCCTTCGCGAGCAGCGGCTGCTCGCGGCACAGGCCATGTTGTCCGACCCGAGGTACGCCCGGCTCGGGACGTCGAGCATCGCGGCTGCGGTCGGGATCCGCGACCTCAGTACGTTCGAACGGGCGTTCCGTCGGCAGTACGGGACGACACCGGCCGGCTGGCGACGCGAGCACGTCGGCGCGGCGAACGAGGGCTGACGCGACTGCCACATGGTGCCATCCGGCGTCGATCCTGAGCCACTCTGGCTTGCAGTGGTGCCACTCGTGTGCCAAAGTGATGCCATGGACTTGACCTCGTATGTGGGCAACCTCGGACGCGAGTTCGCCACGCTCGCCGACGCCGGCGGTGACGAGGCCCGTGCGGTGGTCGAGCGCCTCAGCGGCTCACTCGAGTCCGCGATCCGGATGACACTGCTGGAAGCGCTCTCGGCTGCCGCGGACGAGATCACCCGCGACCTGGCCCCGGGTTCGGTGGAGCTGCGCCTGCGCGGACGCGATCCGGACTTCGTCGTGACCTCGCCGCCCGCGCAGCCGCTCCAGAACGCGACCGACGACGGCCCGGCGGTGGAGGACGACGTCGCGGACGCCGCTCCGCCGATCACCGAGGACGGCCCCACCACGCGGATCAACGTGCGCCTACCGGAGCAGCTCAAGGCCGCCATCGAGGAGGCTGCCGCCAAGGAAGGGCGCTCGGTCAACGCCTGGCTGGTGCGGGCTGCCGCCGCGGCCCTGCACAGCGGACGCGACGAGCGCCCCGAGCCGCGCGGCATCAAACGCAGCCAGCAGCGCTTCACCGGCTGGGTGCGCTAGCCACACCGCGTTCCATCACACGTCCCTGACCTGCGGGGACGCCCTACCGACTCATGACGAGGGGACAACCATGCCCAATTTCGAGACACCCGAACCGATTTCCGTCACGATCGAGCTCGGCGTCGCCGATGTGCGGATCACCGCGAGCGACCGGACCGAGACGCTCGTCGAGGTCCGTCCCAGTGAGGAGTCCGACGAGTCCGACGTGAAGGCCGCGCAGCAGGTTCGCGTCGATTTCACCAACGGCGTTCTCCACGTCGCCGGTCCGAAGCGGGTTTTCGACTTCTCCCGCAAGACCAGATCGGTCGACGTCTCCATCGAACTGCCCACCGGTTCCCAGGTGTCCGCCGAGATACAGGCGGGTGACTTCCGCAGTGCGGGCCGGCTCGGCGAGTGCCGGTTCAAGACCGGTGCCGGGAACGCCCAGCTGGAACGGACCGGCCCGCTGCGCCTGAACACGGGCGCCGGTCACCTCACCGTGGACGGAATCGCGGGCAATGCAGAGCTCTCCACCGGAACCGGAAAGGTCCGGCTCGGCGACATCGAGGGAACAGCGGTCGTCAAGAGCTCCAACGGCGACATCGTGATCGACAAGGTCGCCGCCGACGTGCGGGTGCGCACGGCCAACGGCGAGATCTCCATCGACCGGGCCGGTGCCGGTGTCGAAGCGAAAACGGCCAACGGCGGTATCCGTCTCGGCGAAGTGGTCCGCGGCACGGTCGTCCTCGGCACCGCCGCGGGCGACCTCGAGATCGGCATCGCCGAGGGCACCGCCGCTTGGCTCGAGGTGAACACCGGGTTCGGGCATGTGCGCAACCAACTGGATACCGCCGGCCGGCCCGAAGAGTCCGACGAGACCGTCGAGGTGCGTGCACGCACGTCCTACGGCGACGTCACGATCCGCCGCTCCTGACCGCTTCCGACCATTGCGAACGGAAATTCCATGACTACCACGCAATTCCAGTCGGCGATCACCGTGACCGGGCTGCGCAAGTCGTTCGCGGACCACGTCGTGCTCGACGGTCTCGACCTGGACGTGCCGAGAGGAACGGTCTTCTCACTGCTGGGCGCGAACGGCGCCGGGAAGACCACCACGGTCAAGATCCTGTCCACTTTGATCAGTGCCGACGCGGGTGCCGCCCGGGTCGCCGGACACGATCTGACGGCCGAAGCCGACGCGGTGCGCGCCGCGATCGGTGTCACCGGCCAGTTCTCGGCGGTGGACAACCTGCTCACCGGCGAGGAGAACCTGCTGCTGATGGCGGATCTTCATCACCTGTCCCACAGAGAGGGGCGGCGCCGCGCCGCCCGGCTCCTCGACCAGTTCGACCTTGTCGAGGCCGGCAGGAAACCGGCATCCACCTACTCCGGAGGTATGCGGCGGCGGCTCGACCTCGCGATGACCCTGGTCGGCAGCCCGCAGGTGATCTTCCTCGACGAGCCGACCACCGGACTGGATCCGCGCAGCCGCCGAGGCATGTGGCGGATCGTCCGCGACCTGGTGGCAGACGGCGTCACCATCTTCCTGACCACGCAGTACCTGGAAGAGGCCGACGAGTTGGCCGACCGGATCGCGGTCCTCGACCACGGCCGGCTGGTTGCCGAGGGAACCGCGGACGAACTCAAGCGCCGCATCCCCGGCGGGCACATCCGCCTGCGGTTCGCCGACCCGCGCGGCCTCGATGCAGCCTTACCCCTGCTGGGCCAGGTCTTTCGCGACAACGACGCGCTCACCCTGAGGGTGCCGAGCGACGGCGGAGTCCGCTCGCTGAAGACCCTGCTCGATCGGCTCGACCACCGGGGTATCGAGGTCGCCGAGCTGTCCGTGCACACCCCCGATCTCGATGACGTCTTCCTCGCCCTCACCGGCAACCCGGACGACCAGAAGGTGACCATCCGATGAGCGCCCCTGCCCACGCCCTCACACGCCCCGCCGCGACGAGTATGCGTTCCTACTCGCTGCGCGACTCGATGACGATGCTGCGCCGCAACCTCAAACACATGCTGCGATATCCGTCGATGACCGTGATGCTTGTCGGGATGCCGATCATTTTCCTGCTGCTGTTCGTCTACGTGTTCGGCGGCACGCTGGGCGCCGGTCTCGGCGGCGGCTCGGGAGGACGTTCCGAGTACGTCAACTACGTGGCACCCGCGATCATTCTGATGACCGTCACGGCCACGGTCCAGGGGACCGCGATCTCGATCGCCATGGACATGACCGAAGGCATCATCGCCCGGTTCCGCACCATGCACATCGCCCGTGTCTCGGTACTGACCGGGCACGTTCTGGGCAGCGTGATCCAAGCGATGCTCAGCCTGGCGATCGTGATCGGCGTGGCGTTGCTGGTCGGATTCCGGCCCGCCGCGGGGCTGGGCGCATGGCTGGCCACGGCCGGTTTCCTCGCGGTGGTGACGTTCGCGCTCGTGTGGTTGTCCGTCGCGCTCGGCCAGGTGAGCAAGAGCGTCGAGACCGCGAGCAATCTTCCTATGCCACTGGTTCTGCTGCCATTCCTCGGCAGCGGGTTCGTCCCCACCGACTCCATGCCCGACGGGCTGCGCTGGTTCGCCGAATACCAGCCGTTCACGCCGATCATCGAAACCCTGCGTGGCCTGCTGATGGACCAGCCGATCGGGAACAACGCGTGGATCGCGCTCGTCTGGTGCGCCCTGATCGCCCTGGGCGGCTACCTCTGGTCGAAGCAGCTGTTCGACCGCGAGTACTCGCGATGACAGCACCCCATCACAATGAATTCTGAATGCATCACGGCTTCCGAGGCGTGCCGAACATGAACTATCGCGAGATGAGGAACGACCATGAGTGAATCCGTCCACACCGTCACGACGCTGCCCGCGGCGCGCCGGCCCGGTTGCCCCTTCGACCCGCCGGCAGAGCTGACCGATGCCCGACGGCACGGCCCCATCAGCCGCTATCCCTTCCCCGACGGGCACCAGGGCTGGTTGATCACCGGATACGACCTGGTCCGGTCGGTCCTGGCCGACTCCCGGTTCAGCTCGCGCAAGGAGCTCATGCACCACCACCCGCTCATCGACTACGGCGACCTCATCGAAGTCCCTTCTGCGGCACCCGGCGAGTTCCTCCTCACCGACGAGCCGCAGCACAGCCGTTATCGCAAACCGCTGGTGGGCAAGTTCACCGTCCGGCGGATGCGCCAGCTCACCGAGCGCGTCGAGCAGGTCACCGCCGACCACCTGGACGCGATGGAGAAGGCCGGGCCGCCGGCGGACCTGGTCACCGCATTCGCCAGGCCCATCCCCGCCATCATGATCTGCGAGCTGCTCGGGGTGCCCTACGAGGAGCGGGACTCCTTCCAGGAGAACATCGACAAGTTCATGAACGGGGAGACGAGCGACGAGGACCTGATCGCGGCCTACCTCGCGACCCAGCAGTACCTCGCGGAGCTGGTGGCCGGCAAGCGCGCGCACCCCACCGATGACGTGCTCAGCGACCTCACCAGCAGCGATCTGACTGATGAGGAGCTGAGGGGGATCAGCCTGACCCTGCTGGCGGCCGGGCTCGACACCACCACGAACATGCTGGCGCTGGGCACCTTCGCGCTACTGCGCAACCCGGCGCAACTGGCCGCGCTGCGCGCCGATCCCGCGCTCGCCGACCGGGCCGTGGAGGAACTGTTGCGGTACCTGAGCGTCGCGAAGACGTTCATGCGAACGGCGCTGGAGGACGTCGAGTTGGGCGGCCAGACCATCGAGTCCGGCACGGCGGTCATCCTGTCGATCAACACCGCCAACCGCGACCCTGAGCGTTTCGATGATCCCGACGTGCTCGACCTCCACAGGCAGGACGGCGGCCACCTGGCCTTCGGCCACGGCATCCACCAGTGCCTCGGCCAGCAACTGGCCCGCGTCGAGATGCGGGTCGCGCTCCCTGCGCTGGTCAACCGCTTCCCCACCCTGCGCCTGGCCGTACCTGCCGAAGAGGTCGGCCTGCGCCCGGAGACCGCGGACATCTATGGAGTGAAGCGCCTCCCGGTCACCTGGGACGTGTGATCGCGCGCCGGCGGCGGGTGAGGGAGGCGGCCTTACGCCGCCTGGTACCGGTGCATGTCCTCGGCCAGCTCGGCGAACACCGCGACGTTGCACTCGAACGCGATGAGTGTCTCGTCGACGACCCTGGTTCGGTCGGTCTCGTTCCACGGGGCGGCGTCGAGCTTGGCGCGGTAGCGGTCGCGGAACGCGGGGGCACTGCCGATCTCGTCGAAGTGGTAGAACAGCGCGCCCTCGTCGACGATGCCGTAGTTGGTGGCCAGCAGCCGGCGGATGATCTGGCCGCCCGCGATGTCTCCGAGGTAGCGGGTGTAGTGGTGGGCGACGTAGCCGCCTGCCCACACCGACGCCTCGTGAATGCGTCGCACGTACGACTCGGTGGCGGGAAGCGGGCGGATCGTCTCGCGCCAGTCCGGCCCGACGAGGAACGCCATGTCGGCCTCGAGCTTCGGCAGCCTGCGCAGCTCGTCGAAGACGAACTCGCGACCGGTGTCGTCGCCGGCCATCGTGTCGCTGACCTGTTCGATCGCCCGGTAGATGAAGTAGTACTGGACCGCGAGCTGCGTGTAGCCGGCCAGCGTGAGCTCGCTGCCCAACAGCGCGTTCATGTAGCCGGAGTGGTTGGCGCGCTCGTGGACGGCCCTGGTGGAGGCGCGCAGCGTCGCGGAGAACGGGGCCGAGACGAGGTCGGTGGTCACCGGCATTGGGGCGTCTCCTCGGGGCAACGATCTGACACCTTGTCAGAAAGAGCTTAGGTCATCCCCGCGAGTTAGGCTACCCTTATTTCGCCGTCCCCTCGTCGACCTCACTCGCTCCGACTGCTCGCAGCACGAACCGCACAGCGGCCTCGATGGCCTGATCCAGCTGCTCAGGCGGCACGTCGACGACCTGGCGACTGGCCAGCGCCGCAGTGATCATCGGGAGCAGGATGTCCGGATCCTCGTCCGGCAACCGCCCCGCGCGCCGCCCGGCGTCGAGAATCTCGCGCAGCTGTTCGGTGATCGGGTCGGCGTGCGCGCTGATTCGCCGGTACGCGGCCGGTGCGAGCGCGGACGCCAGCGCGGTGCCCGGCGGGAGGTGGTACTCGGCGAGCACACGCAGCTGCAGCCGCACGAACGTGGCGAGCTTGGCCACCGGGTCGGGGATCGCGTCGACGGCCTCGCGCAGCCGGTCGACGTAGCCGGCCGCCTCGGCCTCGACGAAGGCGACGAGCAGGCTTTCCTTGTCGGGGAAGTGGTTGTACATCGCGGTACGACCGAGGCCGGCCTCGGCCGCGACCCCGGCGAGGGTGACCGCGTCGAACCCCCGCTCGTAGAGCTGCGTGCGCAGCACCTCGAAGACCCGTGCCCGCACCTGCTGGCGGTGGGCGTGCAGCGAGCCCCCGATGATCTTCGGCATCGCGCACCTCCGTCCGCCCGTGCCTGTTGAGGCCAACCTAGGGGACGCGCGTCGATCAGACCCTGACGAATGGGCAACGCAGGTCGCCGATAGAGCGATCGGATGCCCCGTGTGGCTACCGACCGGGAGTCAGCACGATCCGGCCGAACACCTCGCCCGCGTCCATCCGGTGGTGCGCGATTGCGGCCTGGTCGAGAGGTAGCACATCGTGGATCACGGTGCGGAGTTCACCGCGTGCCGCGGCCGCGAACTGCGCGGCGCGCACGGCGCGTCGATCGGCGGCGGGCACGGTGGCGGAGCTGAAGGTGGCGATGGACAGGGACTTCTGGAAGGAGGCCATCAACCTGGAGCCGAGGTCGCTGGGCGGCAGGCCGCCCACTGCCCCGACCACGACGACGCGCCCGTTCGGGTTGAGCAAGTCGAGGAGGTCAGGCAGGGCGGGGCCCGCCACGATGTCGATGACCACGTCGAACCCGGGGCCTCCGCGTGCCGTGCGGTCGAGCACGTGCGTCGCACCGAGTTCGCGCAGGCGCTCGCCGCGCTCGGGCGAGGACGTGGTGACCGCCACGGCACCGGCACCCTGCTGAGCAGCAAGTTGGACCGTCGTGGTGCCGATGCTGCCGGAGGCGCCCCGCACGAGCACCGACTCGCCGGCAGCGAGGTGGGCGTGGGCGAGGCCGAAGTGCGCCACCACGCCGGAGCCGCCGAGCGCGACTGCGTCGGCGGGCGCGAGGTCCGCCGGCAGGGGGTGGATCTCCTCGACGGTGGCGACCGCGCGTTCGACGTAGCCTCCGCCGGTTCCGGTGAAGGCCCACACGCGGCGACCGATCCAGGACGGGTCTACGTCCGCTCCGACCGCGGTCACGACACCGGCGACCTCGCTGCCGGGGACGTGGCCCTCGGTGAAGCCGTAGGAGCCGAGGGTGCCCCGGCGGATGACGGCGTCAACGCCACCGACGCCGATCGCCTCGGGTGCGACCAGTACCTGGCCACGATCCGGGACCGGCTCCGGGACGTCGACCACCTCGAGACCCTCCGGGCCTCCGAACGACGTGATCACGATCGCCTTCACGTTGCCGGAAGCTAACGGACGGGCCCGTCCGTTCAGCCGAAGTGAGAGAAGTGGTCCAACATCTGCCTCGTTCCCTGCGCTCCGATGCCCGTGACAACCGGGACCGGATCCTCGAAGCGGCCCGCGCATTGTTCGCCGCCGAGGGGTTGGCCGTCCCGATGCGGGAGGTCGCGCGGCGCGCGGGGGTCGGGCCCGCCACCCTGTACCGCCACTTCCCGGCGAAGGAGGCGCTGGTCACCGAGGCCTTCGCCGACCAGGTGCGGGCATGTCGGGTGATCGTTGACGAAGGTCTTCGGGAGCAGGATCCCTGGGATGGCATCCGCCTGGTGATCGAACGGATCTGCGAGCTGCACGCGCGCGACCGCGGGCTTACTACGGCGTTCATAGCGGCCTACCCGCACGCTGCGGACTTCGCCGCAAACCGCGACCACGCGCTGAAGGCGATCGCCGAACTGGCGCGACGAGCGAAGGCGGCGGGTCGGCTGCGGCCCGACTTCGTCGTTGACGACATGGTCCTGGTGCTCATGGCGAATGACGGCATTCACGCCGCGTCGCCTGCCGCCCGCGTCGCGGCCTCCCGTCGCTTCGCCGCTCTCGTGATCCAGGCTCTTCAGGCCACGCCGACGCCGGCGCCGCTCCCGCCCGCCGCCAGGCTGGCACCGATGGCGGGTAGCCGCGCCCGATGAGAGCGCCGACGAGGCCAGGTCCACCGTCTCGCTACATCGAGCTCGTATCCAGGCTAGGCGTACACCGTGAGCACCAGGGCTGCGATCCACAGGAGGGCCAGTACCTGCAGCACGCGGTCGCCGAGCGCGATCTCCTCGGGCGCGCCGCCGTTGCCGGAGTCGACGTCCACCGAGTAGCGCAGCACGGCGATCACGAACGGCACGATCGAGATCACCGACCAGACGCTGCTGTGCTGCTCCACGCCGATGTCGAAGGCCCACAGGGAGTACGTCGTGATCAGCACGGTGGCCGAGAGCGCCCAGACGAACCGCAGGTACGACGAGGAGTAGCTCTCCAGCGACTTGCGGATCTTCGCGCCGGTGCGCTCCGCCAGCATCATCTCCGCGTAGCGCTTGCCGGCCACCATGAACAGCGACCCGAACCCGGCGACCAGCAGGAACCACTGCGACAGCGGGATGCCGGTGGCCGCGCCACCCGCGATGGCGCGCAGTAGGAAGCCGGACGCGACGATGCAGATGTCGAGCACCGGCTGGTGCTTGAGCCAGAAGCAGTACGCCAGCTGCACCCCGATGTAGACCGCGAGGACGATCACGAGGCTCGCCCCTGCCAGCAGGCTCAGCGCGAGCGAGCCCAGCAGCAGCACGCCGGCCACCACCATCGCGAGCGGGCCCGGGACGATCCCGGCTGCAATCGGACGGTTGCGCTTCGTCGGGTGCGCCCGGTCGGCCGCGACGTCGTTCGCATCGTTGACCAGGTAGATGCCGGATGCGGCGAGCGAGAACGCCGCGAACGCGATCGCGAGATTGATCGCGATGCCCCCGGTGAACAGGTCACCACCGACGAATGGCGCCGCGAGCACCAAGACGTTCTTCAGCCATTGCCGCGGCCGCATCGTCTTGACGACGCCGCGGGCGACGCTCACGGGCGTGCGGTTCAGCTGTGGGGCGATCTGCTGTGCGGGCGCGTCGGTACTGGTCATCGATCGTCCTTCTGGGAGAGACGGCGAACGGCGAGCGGGCGGCAGCACGATTGGCTCCGGCCGTTGCGATGTGGGCTCATGGGTTGCCGGGTGGATTCTCGGAGTCGGGAGCACTCCCGCCCGCGGAGGCAGAAGAGGAGCGGGAGGATTGGCCGAGGTCCCAGATCGCGCAGCCGTCCTGAGCTGAGGAGCGGATCTGGTCGGCGTTGTCGGCCAGCCAACTCGCCAGCGGCCCGCCTGCCGGAACGAGTTGGGGATCGCCGACCACCAGGAACCTCGCCCCCTCGGCGCGCAGACTCTGCACACTCTCAGGGGTGTGCTTGTCGGCGGGCAGGCTCCAGCCCTGCCTGTCGGCGAGGAAGAACACGATCGGTTCCTGGTAGTTGTTGGTCACCCCGTCCTCGATCGTGCGGCTGGTGGTACTGACCACCACCAAGTCCGACGGGCTCGACACCGCATCGAGCTGCGTCGCGCAGGCCCCGAAGACTCCGGAGCGGTCCGGCAATGACTGGAAGAACACGTTCACGGCCTGGGAGCCCAACAGCACGGCCATCGCGACGCCGGTCATACCGATTGCGAGGGGGCTCCATCGCCCGCGGGTCCAATGCAGCACCGCAGTACATCCGGCACCGATGGCGAGTGCCGCATAGGGCAGCGAATAGACGTGGTACTGGATTCCCAGGTCGGTGCTGCTGTAGCGGCCCACCGCGAAGTAGTACACGGCCAACGCGATCATCCCGGCGGCGAGCAATGGCACGGTGAGGGAAGTGCTCGAGTGGCGCCGCCAAAGCCACACCGCGCCGAACACCGCCAGCGGCACCCCGATCAGTCCGTAGATGAAAATCGCCTCGCTGCGGAAGTTGCCCACGTAGAAGCCGGGGCTCAGCCACAGTTCGAGGCTGCCCCACTTGCTGTCACCGCCGGAGATCACGCCGAAGGTGTTGCCGTAGGTGGCGTGCAGCCAGGCCGCGTGGCGCAGCCACAGCACGGGCGCCACCAACGCCGCCAGGCCGGCCACGTACAGGGAGGGCCTGCGCAACCGGTCCCGGGCGGCGAAGACCAGCCACAGCCCTAGGACCGCCCCGATGTGCAGTGACGTCGGCTTCACGAGCGCCGCCATCGAGGTCGCCGCCGCGGCCCACACCAGGAAGATGACCCGGTCCTCGCGCAGCCAGCGACAGAATCCGAGCAGGGCGAGCATGTAGAACGCCAATACCGTCGCCTCGGGCATGAACGCCGTCCCCCAGCGCATGAACGCCGGGGACAGGAAGAACGCTGCCAGCGCCCACTGAGCCGCGGTCGGGGGCAGCAGCCTCCGAGCCAGGCCCCAGAACGCGGCCGCAGCCACCAGCATGAAACCCAGCGAGATCAGCCGGCCCAGCGCGACATGTTCACCGAAGACGAGATACAGCACCGCGGTCAGCCACGGCAGCAGCTGGAACTCGGTCTCCACATATCCGGGGCCCGCCCCACCCCAGTTGATCTGCGGAAAGAAGATGTTCATGCCGTTTGTGGCGAAGTTGTGCGCGATAGTGGCAGTGTCACTCTGCCGCCAGATATCACCCGGATAGGTCAGCGGCCCATATGCACGCACGACCGACAGCACGACCACGATCCCGACGATCGCGAAAACCCACCACTGCAACGCCGGCAGTCGCGGACGAATTTCGACGGTGTCGATTCCCTCCTCGCACGCGCGGCCGGGGTCGTCGACCCTCGCCTCGCGGGTCGGACCCACACGCTCATTGGCAGACACAGTTCAATCACCTTGCAGACAAGAGGAGGCGCCAAGCTCCTTAGCGGGAAACGGCGCCTCAGCAGACCGTTGGGTACCGCGGATGCGTCGAAGACGCTGTCCGGGAAGTGGAGTCAGCTGGCCGTACGGCCTATGTCCGCAAGATGCAGAGAAGATAGGGAGACGATTCCGGTGTGGCCTGCCGGAGAACGGCGTTCCGGCCCCAGCCGGCCCCTGCGGAAGGCGCATCAACGTTCGCGGGAAGCACGATGAGCCCCGGCATGCCATCGAGCGCGGGTGGGGCCGGCAGAACTATGGCGTCCAGACCATCGGAATGTGGATCGCAATGCGAATGCGGGGCCGCGGTGGCGACGAGCCCGTCATGCACAGCTGTGCCCGTCGCCACCGGTGCCGTGAGCGAGCCGTAGCCGGCCTCGCGTCGGCTCACCAGAGCGTCGGTATCGACGAACAGCGTCCGCGACCCGTCCTCGACGACATCGGACAGATGCTCGGCGAGAGGATCGGGTGCGGCTACTGCGAGGAGCCGTTCGCTGAGCGGCGGCGTCGCGCTTTGTGTGTCGGCCGACTGCGCCTCGCTCGCGTCCTCGGAGCAGCAGCACAGGATCAGCAACCCACCGATCACTGCCGTCACTGCCAGCAGAGCCAGGTGACGCAGACCTGACGGGCCAGACCATGCAGGCTTCACCGGATCCGCAGCACGGCCGGGCGCGGCCATGTTCAGCTGCGCCGGCGCTCGGGTCACGGGCGGAAAGGCTAGAGATCCCAAGTTGAAAGGACGCTGAGACCGGTCTTGCGGTCACACCGTTGCCGCCTGCCCGCCCGCTTCGCCGGCCCCACACCGACGTTCACGCCATTCAGAGCGCATCGGCGCGTGCGTTCGTCTGGTGACCGCGATGACCGGGAGAACCACTCACCTATCCGCACAACGTCAACCGAGCGCGTCCCGCTTGCGCCCCAGCAATTCCCGCTCGCGGGCGTTCCCGCACCGCCCCACCGCGAGCCCCAGCGCCTTCCGGGCCTCCGCCAGCCGTCCGAGTCGGGTCAGCAGTTCGCCGCGGACGGCAGGGAGCAGGTGGGAGTTGCGGAACTCGGCGGCGGCCCGTCCACGATCGTGAGGGCAGCCGCCGGCCCCTCGGCCATCGAGACGGCCACGGCGCGGTTCAGGTCGACCACCGGGGACGGAGGGAGGCGGCCGAGGGCGTCGTAGAGCAGGACGATGCGGGGCCAGTCCGTCTGCTCCACCGACGGCGCGATGGCGTGGCACTCGGCGATGGCGGCCTACAGGCCGTACGGGCCCAGGCCGCGGCCCACCCGGGCGGCGCGGGTGAGGGCCGCCCGGCCGCGGCCGATGGCTGCGCGGTCCCAGCGGGCGCGGTCCTGGTCCTCGAGCAGGACCGGCTCGCCGGACGGACCGGTGCGGGCAGGGAAGCGGGCGGCGGTGAGCTCGAGCAGCGCGAGCAGGCCCAGGACCTCCGGTTCATGTGGCAGCAGGCGGGCCAGCCGGACGGCTACGTGGGCCAGGTCGGTGCGGATCCAGCGCTCCCCCGAGGTCGCCGTCGAGCCCTCGGTGAAGATCACGTAGACCACGCTCAGCACCGAGCCGATGCGAGCCGAGCGGTCCTGTGGGGCCGGCGCCTCGAACGGGACGCGGGCGGCGGCCAGGGTCTTCTTGGTGCGGGTGATCCTGGCCTGCACGGTGGCGGTGGGGACCAGGAAGGCGCGGGCGATCTCGTCGCTGGTCAGGCCGCCGAGCACGCGCAGCGCGAGCGCCACTCTCGCCTCCCGCGAGACGACCGGGTGGCAGGCGATGAACGCCAGGCCAGGACGTCGTCGTCGATCTGGTCCGGGTCCCACAGGACGTCGCCGTCCGGGGGTTCCTGCGGGGCCGGGGCGCCGGACGTGGCGCCGCCCTCGCCGAGGTCACGGGGCGAGGACGGCGTAACGGTCGTCCTGGACGGCACGGCGGCGGAAGCCGTCGACGGCCCGGCGGCGGCCGACGGTCAGCAGGTATCCCGCCGGGTTGCGGGGTGCGCCCTCGCGGGGCCAGCTGACCAGCGCCTCGTGCGCGAGGTCCTCGGCGAGGGCGAAGTCGCCGGTGTAGCCGGCCGGCGCGCCGACGATCCGGGCGGACTCGATCCGCCAGATCGCCTCCACGCGCGACGAGAGGATCGCAATCCACTGGGTCAGGGCGAGCCGGTGGGCCAGAAGCTCCCGGTGCGGGTGGCCAACCAGTGGGCCAGCACAGCATTGACCTTCTCGGGCTGTTCGAGGGCCACCCAGTGACCTGCCTCGATCGTGATCTCGGTGAGGTCGCGGCACCAGCGTCGCATCGGTTCGGCGGCGTCTGTGGTGACGACGTCGGCCACCTGGTCGTATGCGGCGCCGACGAAGAGCACCGGAAGATCGAGATGGCCGTCTCCAGGGGCGCGTGACGCGAAGTCGCGGTTCGCGACGTGGTTGAGGTAGTAGGCGATCGGTCCGGCGAAACCGTTGCGGGCGAATGACGAGGCGAGCGCGGCGAGGTCGACCTCGTCGAGCACCGCGGTGTCCAGCGGAACGTCCGGCACGATGCCGGTTCCGCCGAACCATCCACCGTCGCGGCTGATCACGGCTGTTCTCGACACGGTGCCGATACTCGCCTGATCACCACGGCGGTAGAACGCCTTCACCACGCCGGCAGGTGCGGAGTCGAACAGCTCGATGACCTCATCGGCGTGCTGTTCGTAGTAGGCCATGTAGTCGTACTGCCCGGCCGGATACGTCTCCGCCGGATAGGTGGTGCGGTTGACCGACGACAGAAGGGCGTCGAGCCCGCGTTCGAGCCGAGCGTAGGGGACGCACAGGCTCGCGACGGCGACGCAGCGGTCGGGATGGTGAGCGGCCAGGTTCCAGACCGTGGGGCTTCCCCAGTCGTGTCCGATCCACACCGCGCTGTGCCGGCCGAGGTGAGCGAGCAACTCCAGCATGTCGGCGACAACATTCTCCTGGGCGTACGCGTCGGATGATCCGTACACCGTCGAGTTGCCGTATCCGCGCATGTCCGGCGCCACCACCCGAAATCCGAGAGCGGCGAAGCAGCGAATCTGGTGCTTCCAGGTCCGTGCGGTGGCAGGCCAGCCGTGCACGAAGATCATCAGCGCGCCGTCGGGCGGACCAGCAGCCAGATAGGAGGTGGTGTGTCTCGGCGACCTGACGACGTGCTCGGTGATTCCCAATGGCACACACCCCTTGCCGGGCGACGCTCGTTCGATTCCCCTCGCGCGCCGTGCTGGGCCACCAGCCCGGCATGCGAGAATAAAACAGCTGAGTACCAAGTTTATACTGAGTTGTTCGTGCATCCGGTCACACCGATCGGAACCGCCCCGCCCACCTCAGGAAACGGTTCCCGCTCACGGGCGTTCCCGCACCGCCCCACCGCGAGGCCCAGCGCCTTCCGCGCCTCCGCCACCCGCCCGAGCGGTGTCAGCATTTCGAGGAACCCACGATGGCGGCCGGCTCCCTGTGCGCTCTGAGCCTCCGTGACGTAGTGATCTCGGTTGACTTGCGGGGTCCTCAGCTTGTCTCACGCAGCACGGATCGTCCGCGTTCGGCGCGTGTCACGAGCTGCCCGCCGTCGTCGCGTCTCGATCAAGCCTTCGCGACCGCCGTGAGCTTCGGGACGAAGGAGTCGAGCAGGTACGGCAGCGAGAGAACGCTGGCGAACTGCAGGGCGTCGTAATCGGCGCCCTCGATGAATATTGACCGGCCCTGCGCGATGGCCGGCACGACCTTCAGGATCGGGTCCGCCTCGATCGAGGACTTCTCCTGCTGCGAACCCGACTGGAACACCACCACGTCCTCGTTCAGCATTCCGGCCTGTTCGCGGCTCAGGTAGCCGTAGAACTGGTCGCCGGCGATCGCGTCGAGCGCTGGCGGCACTACCATCCCGAGCTCGCCGAAGAACCGCGTGCGGGTGTCGGCGCTGGCGTGGATGGGGTACCGGCCGTCGTAGGAGGGGCCGGAGAGCGCCAGGCTCTTCCCGATCAGGCCGGGGTTAGCGGCCTTGACCTCGGCGAACTTCGCCTCGACTTGAGCGACGAGCTCCTCGGCCCTGCCGCTCTGGCCGAGGGCGCGGCCGGCGATGCGGGTCTGGTCTTGCCACGGCACGCCGAAGTCCAGGTACTCCTTCGGCGGCACGACGACCGGCGCGATCCGGCTCAGCACCTCGTACTGGTTCTGGTCGAGCCCGGCTGTCACGGCCATGATCAGGTCCGGTCGGAGCGCGGCGACCGCCTCGGGGTCGACCTCCTCGCGCGGCAGGATCGTCGGCGTCGCACTGCCTGCGGCCGTGTCGACCCAGGGGAAGAACACATCGTCCTGCGGGCCGAAGGCGTAGCGCACGCCGACCGGCACGACGCCGAATGCAAGGATCGCATCCTGCTCGGTGTAGCCGAGCGACACCACGCGCTGCGGCGGCGCCGCGATCGTGGTGCTGCCGAACTTGTGGTCGATCGTCACCGGATAAGCGCCATCCGTTGTGGGCGCGGGCGCAGCTTGCTCGATCGACGACGAGGAACAGCTTGTGAGCAGGGCGAGCGCCGCGAGGCCGGCGGCGACGAGGGGAGCGGGTCGGAGACGCACCCGACCTTCCTACCCGAAGTTAGGCAAACCTTCCATAACCTCGGCGGCGACGACGCTGACCGGGCACCCGCGGCGAAATAACGCACGTGCCGCCCACTACGACATCAAATTTCAGACCCACTACACGCTGGTTGGTCAGCCGTGGGCCAGGTCGGCGAAGCGGCTGTAGTGGAGCTGGTGGGCCACGGTGATCGTGCTCGTGGGCCCGTTACGGTGCTTGGCGAGGATCAGGTCGGCCTCGCCGGCCCGGGGGTCGTCGCGCTCGAACGCGTCGGGGCGATGGAGCAGGATCACCATGTCGGCGTCCTGCTCGATCGAGCCCGACTCACGCAGGTCGGACAGCATGGGGCGCTTGTCGGTGCGCTGCTCGGGCCCACGGTTCAGCTGGCTGATCGCCACCACCGGCACCTCGAGCTCCTTGGCCAGCAGCTTGATCTGCCGGGAGAACTCCGACACCTCCTGCTGGCGCGACTCGACCTTGCGGCCCGACGTCATGAGCTGCAGGTAGTCGAGGATCACGAGCTTGAGGTCGTTGCGCTGCTTGAGACGGCGCGCCTTGGCACGGATCTCCATCAGCGTGAGGTTGGGCGAGTCGTCGATGAAGATCGGCGCCTCGCTGATCTCACTCATCCGCCGCGCCATACGCGTCCAGTCGTCGTCGCTCATCCGGCCGGCGCGCATGTCGGCGAGCCGGATACGGGCCTCTGCCGACAGCAGCCGCATGACGATCTCGGACTTGCTCATCTCCAGCGAGAACACCGCGCTGGTGAGACCGTGCGCGACCGAGCAGGAGCGGGCGAAGTCGAGGCCGAGCGTCGACTTCCCGAGACCGGGTCGCGCGGCCACAACGATCATCTGCCCGGGGTGGAGCCCGTTGGTGGCTGCGTCGAGGTCGGCGAACCCGGTGGGCACACCCAGCGCGACGCCGCCTCGCGAGGCGATGGCATCGATCTCGTCCATCGTGGGCTGGAGGAGCTCCTCCAGCGCCACGTAGTCCTCGCTGGTGCTGCGCTCGGTGACCTCGTAGATGGCCGCCTGGGCGCGGTCGACGACCTCGTTGACCTCGGCTCCGTCGGCGCCGTGGTAGCCGAGCTGCACGATGCGCGTGCCCGCCTCGACCAGACGCCGCAGGATGGCCTTCTCGGCGACGATCTCGGCGTAGTACGCGGCGTTGGCCGCGGTGGGCACCGTGGCGATCAGCGTGTGGAGATACGGCGCCCCGCCGAGACGGATCAGTTCGCCCCGGCGCTGCAGCTCGGACGACACCGTGACGGCGTCGGCGGGCTCGCCCCGGCCGTAGAGGTCGAGGATGCAGTCGTAGACCGTCTGGTGGGCCGGACGGTAGAAGTCGTCGGGCCGCAGCACCTCGACCACGTCGGCGATGGCGTCCTTGCTCAGCAGCATGCCGCCGAGAACCGACTGCTCGGCAGTGAGGTCCTGCGGGGGCTGACGGTCGAATGCACTGCCACCCTGCTCCGGCGCTGCCTCGCCCGCCGCGCGCACCGGACGCGGTCTGCTTGCGGGACGATCGTCAGCCAGAGCCATACGCAGCGTCACCCCCAGTCACTATCATATCGAACATGCGTTCGAAGCGCCTCCCGGGCCCGGGGTGACACTCCGGTGAACCGAAGTTGTCGCCGGGCAGGCGATCTCGGACCCCGAGCGAGCAGGTTATGGGGCTCCACCGACGGTTCAAAACCGCCCTGTGCACGGAGCTGGGGACGGGGTGGGGACGGATCGAGAGCCGCCCAGGAGCGAGTAGGGAGCAGCCTGTGGACCACATGGGGACAACTGGCTTCTACGGTGCGTCTCCGCAGTTCACCGGCATGATCGCAAATGTGGACAACTTTCTCGTCACGACACGCCGACGAGACTGTTTCGGCGTGTCGGGCGCGCTCACGAAGCACACACCTGGCGCGTCCGGACGGTCACTCGGCGATGCCTCCGTCACCTTTCCTCGAACCCGCAAGCGAGCGCAAGGGAGAGAGCGCCCGAGATCAACCAGAAAGAGAACAGGGCGGGACGCGGGCCATGTGCCCGCGTCCCGCCCTGATTACTGCTGGTGACGGTGAGCGCGTCGAGTCAGCTCGCCTCGACGGCGATGTCCAGCTCTGCCGTGACCTCCGGGTGGAGGCGCACCGTGACGGCGTGGGTGCCGACGGTCTTGATCTGACCGGGCACCTCCACGGCACGCCGGTCGAGCGGCGGGCCGCCCGCCGCACGGACGGCCTCGACGACGTCGGCCGCGGTGACCGAGCCGAAGAGACGGCCGGAGTCGCCCGCCGCCTTGGCCCGGACGGTGACCGAGAGCCCGCCGAGCTGGCCGGCGACCTCCTTGGCGTGGCCGAGGTCGCGGATCTGACGGGCCTGCTGGGACCGCTTGATCGCCGCGACCTGCTTCTCCGCGCCGCGCGTGGCGGCCACGGCCAGCGAGCGGGGCAGCAGGTAGTTGCGCCCGTAGCCGTCCTTGACCTCGACGATGTCGCCGGGCGCACCGAGGTTGGGCACGTCGGCGGTGAGGATGAGCTTCATGGTGTGGGTCCTCCGCTGTACTGAGGTTCGCTCGCGAGCTCGCTCAGCGGGCGGTCGAGGTGTAGGGCAGCAGCGCGACCTCGCGGGAGTTCTTCACCGCGACCGCGACATCACGCTGGTGCTGACGGCAGTTGCCGGTGACCCGGCGGGCTCGGATCTTGCCGCGGTCAGAGATGAACTTCCGCAGCAGGCCGGTGTCCTTGTAGTCGATCACCTGGGCCTTGTCCTTGCAGAAGGCGCACACCTTCTTCTTCGGCTTGCGCAGGACGGGCTTGGCCATAGGGGTTGCTCCTGGTTGTGCTCGATACCGCCACGCGGGCGGAGAGTGGTCTCTGGGTTAGAACGGGGGCTCGTCGTCCATCGCCGGGCCGCTGCCGGCCGGCGGGGCGGATCCCCACGGGTCGTCCATCGGGGCGCCACCGCCACCACCGCCGCCGCCGGAACCACCGCCGAAGCCACCGCCGCCGCTACCGCGGCTGACCTTGTTGACCTTGGCCGTGGCGTAGCGCAGCGACGGGCCGACCTCGTCGACCTCGAGCTCGACGACGGTGCGCTTCTCGCCCTCGCGGGTCTCGAAGCTGCGCTGCCGCAGCCTGCCCTGCACCATCACACGCATACCGCGGGTGAGCGTCTCGGCGACGTTCTCCGCCGCCTGCCGCCACACGTTGCAGCGCATGAACAGCGCGTCGCCGTCCTTCCACTCGCCGGACTGGCGGTCGAAGGTGCGCGGGGTGGCCGCCACGGTGAAGTTGGCGACCGCGGCGCCGGACGGGGTGAAGCGCAGCTCCGGGTCGGCGGTGAGGTTGCCGACCACGGTGATCACTGTCTCGCCGGCCATGGCTATCGCCTCAGCTCGCGGCGGCAGCAGGCGCGGGCGCCCGCTTCGGCTCGACGGCCCGCTTCGGCTCGCGGCGCATCACCTTGGTGCGCAGCACGGACTCGTTGAGCCCCAGCTGGCGGTCGAGCTCGGCGACGGTGGCCGGCTCGCAGGTGACCTCGAGGACGGCGTAGATGCCCTCCGCGTTCTTGGCGATCTCGTAGGCCAGGCGGCGCTTGCCCCAGACCTCGATCTTCTCGACGGTGCCCTTGTCGTTCTTGACGACGTTGAGGAACGTCTCCAGGGACGGCGTCACAGTGCGCTCGTCCAGGCTGGGGTCGAGGATGACCATCAGCTCGTAATGACGCATGAGAACCACTCACCTCCTATGGACTGGAACGGTCGCGGTCCATCCGCGACAGGAGGTTCTCAGGAAGCCCCGACAGAAACGGCCGCCGCAAATGGGCTGCGCGTGCGGCATCCGGAGGACGCCGGTCGGGTCGACATGACGAGGCTACCAGGGCGAACGAGTGGAGCTCCGGTCGCCCCCGCGGCCCTGTTGGGCCGAGCGGACCACGCCAGGGAACGGCTGTCGGGGGCGGTCACTACGCTTGCCCGCATGCTCATCGGGGCCCACGTGCGTGAGGACGACCCGCTGGTCACGGCGGCCGACCGTGGGGCCGACATCGTGCAGATGTTCCTGGCCGACCCACAGGGCTGGAAGAAGCCGCCGACGCACCCGCAGGCCGAGCAGCTGCGCACGGGCCCGCTCGCCGTCGTGGTGCATTCACCGTATGTCATCAACGTGGCGTCGCTGAACAACCGCATCCGCATCCCGTCCCGCAAGCTCGTGATCCAGCATGCGGTGGCAGCAGCCGAGGTCGGCGCCATCGGCCTGGTGGTCCACGGCGGCCACGTCACGCAGGGCGAGGACGCCGCCAAGGGCTTCGAGAACTGGCGCAAGTTCATCGAGCGGCAGATGGACGAGGGCGGTTTCGCCGTGCCGGTGTTCATCGAGAACACCGCAGGCGGCGACAACGCCATGGCGCGCCGGTTCGACGCCCTGGCCCGCCTCTGGGATGCCGTCGGTGAGTTCGGGGTGGGGTTCTGCCTCGACACATGCCACGCCTTCGCAGCCGGTGAGGATCTCGTCGACGTCGTCGACCGGGCGAAGTCCATCACGGGCCGGATCGACCTGGTGCATCTCAACAACTCCCGCGACGAGTTCGGCTCCGCCCGCGACCGCCACGCCAACATCGCCGACGGCACCATCGAGCCCGAGCAGCTGGCTGCCGTCTGCGCCGCCGCGGACGCGCCGGTGGTCGTCGAGACGCCGACCGAGGGCCAGGCCGACGACATCGCGTTCCTCCGCGAGCGGCTGGGGTCGTGAACTGTCCGCTGGACGAACCGGACGGCGTCGGGGCCGGCCGGTGACACGCTCCGCAGTGGGCCCCGTCCGAACGGACCGGTCCGCTCCAGCAGCCGTTCCCGTATCCCGGGCGGGCCGCGCCATGCTGGTCGTGCTGGTGCTGCTCACCGGCCTCATGCTGGTGCTCGGCTACGCCAACAAGGCCCGCTGCACCGGACCGGAGTTCGACGCGGCGGGCCGCAGCGAGCCCGACTACGACATCCGGATCGACCGCGACGTCTGCTACTCCGACATCCAGCACCTGTGGCTCGGCCGCGAGATCAACCACCACGTCTTCCCGTACCTCAACGGGTCGATCACCCCGGACGGCCAGCTCGTCGGCGGCACGGTCGAGTACCCGGTGCTCACCGGGATGCTCATCTGGGCCGGGGCACTGTTCGCGCACAACGACGCCGGTTTCCTGCTCGGCTCGGCGCTGCTGATGGCGCCATTCGGCCTGCTCACCGGCTGGATGCTGGGCCGGTTGTCCCGGTGGCGCGCGCTGGTGTGGGCGCTCGGCCCGCCGCTGGTGCTCTATGCGTTCCACAACTGGGACCTGCCCGTGGTGGCCTGCGCGGTCGGAGCCGTGTTCGTGATGCACGGCTGGCGCACCGAGCGCTCACTCGCCGACCGGGGCGCCGTGGCGGGCGTCCTGCTCGGGCTCGGCTTCGCGTTCAAGCTCTACCCCGGAGCCTTCGTGCTCCCGCTCGCGCTCTACGTGCTCACCGCATCACGGCCCGGGGTGCTGCACTGGGGCGCCGCGTTGCGGGTCGCGCTGGCCGCCGCCGGCACCGTCATCCTGGTGAACCTGCCCTTCGCAGTGGCCGGGTACGAGGGCTGGCGCGCGTCGTTCACGTTCCAGGAGCTGCGCAAGGTCGACCTCACCACCAACTCCATCTGGTACTGGGGTTTCCGGCCGGAGTCCGAGCCCGACAACGTCGCCTTCCAGGCCGTCATCAACTGGCTCTCGCCCGGCCTCGTGCTGCTGTCGTTCGCGGTGGCCGCGGCGGTGGGCTGGTGGCGGTGGCGCCGCAGTGGCGTCTACCCCTGGGTCGCGGTGAGCGCGGCGATGCTGTGCGGCTTCCTGCTGCTGCACAAGGTGCACTCCCCGCAGTACACGCTGTGGCTCCTGCCGTTCTTCGTGCTGCTGCAGGTGCCGTGGCGGTGGGTCGTCGGCTACCTGATCGTCGACCTGATGATGGGCATCGGCATCTTCCGCTGGTTCTACGCGCTGAAGACCGGCGTGGGGATCGGCATCTACGAGGGCTTCGCGGCGCAGGCCGTGGCCATCGGCGTCTGGGGACGGGCGGCGCTCCTCGTCGTCCTGTTCGTGGTGTTCCTCCGCCTGCCCGACCGCCTGGCGGACGGCGAGGCCGACCCCCCGGTGGCGCTCACAGGGGCCGTTCGCCCGTCGCCGGCCTAGCGCCAGGCGAACACCGGCTGTTCCAGATGCGCCACCCGCGTGGGGCGCCCGTGCAGCACCACCTCCCGGAACTGGTAGAGCACCGCACCGGTGGGCGCGTGCACGAAGCGGCCGAACAGCGGGAGCTGGATCACCGGTGCGTCGGACTCGGGGATCGTGAGGAACCGCGGCTCGATGTCGATCAGGTCCAGCGGCACGCGGTGCAGCTCGCTCACCTCGGCAGGGTTCGGCTGCAGCTCCCCGTCGGTCCCTGCCCAGAGCACCACCGGCGTGATCACGTAGCCCGACCGCGTGGGGTAGTCGTCGAGCATGCCCAGCTCGGCGTCCGTGCCCAGGACGAGCCCCAGCTCCTCCGCGAGCTCGCGCCGCGCCGCCTCCCCTGGTGACTCACCTGGTTCGTTGCGTCCGCCGGGCAACGCCCATTGGCCGGCGTGGCCCCGCAGGGTCGGCGCACGACGGGTCAGCAGGAACGCCGGGCCCGGCTCGATGAGCGCGATCGCCACCGAGGCGCGTTTGAGGTCCGGCCGCTCGGCAGGACGACGGTCGAACCGGCGCAGGGCATCGACCACCTGCGAGCGCATGCTGTCCACGTCCTGATCGTGCCTCACGGAACGGTCCTGGGCAGCACGGTCAGTTGCCAGGGCTCTGCCGCGTGTAGCGATGCTTGACGCCGACAGGGAAGTACTCGGGGTCGCCCGTGGCCCGCAGCTGCACTTGAGGAAGCTGCTGGTCCGCAGGCACGTAGTGGGCGTACTCGCTGTTGCGCCGCTGCAGCTGATGCCGGACGGACTCGGCCACGTCGGACGAGAAGGCGTCGGTGTCGACCGTGCGGCCGGGAGCGAGCTCGACGGTGATCCGCAGCCGGCGGTTCCGGTCGTCGTCCTCGACCGTCTCGAGGACGAACTTGCCCGTGACCTGCTCGCTGATCACCGGCTGCTCGAGCGCCACGGCGACGTTCTCCGGGTAGACGTTCGCCCCGAAGAACGAGACGGCGAACAGGGACCGCCCGAAGACGTAGACGAAGGGCAGCGGGGGACCGGGCACCGGTTCGAACCCGTGGCGCACGCAGACGTCGAGCAACTCCCGATGCGGGAGCACGCCTCCCTCGTCGGCGATGTGGTAGCGGATCAACGGGATGCCGCTGTCACCGGAGAAGAGCAGGGTGCCGTCCTGCGCCTCGAAGAACCGGCTGCCGGGGTCGTACTGGACCAGTGTGGGCAGCCGGAGATTCCCGAACAACTCGCTCGCCAGCTCGGGACGACCGGCCAGGAAGCGGCGGATCGACACGGACAGCGGAGTCTCGTTGCCGAGCACGCCGGCGTCGGCGGTGCCGTAGAGCGAGGCGGAGTCGGTCACGGGGTTGGCCATGCCGGCGCGCCGGGCCACGAGGTCGCGCCACTCCTCGCTGAACACCTCGCCCGCGAGAACGAGCTTGATGGCGTACGACGACCAGTCGAGGCCGTCGGCCACCCCGGTGTCGATCACGTCCTTCACGAACGGCGGATAGCCGAGCAGGACGACCTGGTCGAAGTGCGGCCCGAGCTCCGGCAGGACGCGCAGGATCTCGCCCTTGTTGTTGCCCGGCGCGACAACCGTGATCGGGTAGCCCTTGGCCGCGAGGTGCCGCACACACGCGGCGGTGAACAAGCCGCCCACCCAGGTGCCCAGTGGGAAGCACACCACGGCGAGCGTGCTGCGGCCTGCCGCGCCGAACCCGTCGCGAAAGATCTGTTCGAACCGGCGGGCGATGTGCAGCTCGTCGACGAGCGACCGCGGCCAGATCGTCGGGCGTCCGGTCGAGCCGGAGGACACCGCGATCATGTCGCTGTCGTCGATCCGCCCGTGCCGGCACAGCCGGGGCAGCGGATGGCGCCGAAGGTAGGTGTCCTTGGTCATCAGCGGGAGACCGCGGAACTCGGCGAGGGAGCGGATCGAGTCGGGGTCGACCTCGTGGTCCCGCAGGAACTCCCGGTAGGCCGGCACCAACCCGGCGACGTCGTGGAAGAGCTCGATGGCCCGCTCCTCGCCGCCGGACTCCGCACCGTCGAAGAACTCCCGGTAGGCGGCGAGAACATCGGCTGGTCGCTCGTCGAGCATCTGCCGAGATTAGCGATCCCGGTCGGCTAGGCTGCCACCGGTTGTAGGACAGTCTGATGATCGGACATGGAGGTCGAATTGATCGATCCGGCTGTGCTCGCTCCCGCGCGAGAAGTTCTGTCGGTGAAGTACGCGGAGCGCCGCGTCCGCCGCAGCGACGTGTTCCACGATTACGCCTCCTACGGCGTCCCCGACGGTTGGCTCGAGATGGACTACAACTTCTGGGTCATCCACGGCGACGACGGGATCACTCTGGTCGACACCGGCTACGACGTCGCGGCGCGCGACTGGCTGGGCGAGGTGCCGGTCACCTCGCCTCCGGAGTGCCTCGAACTGCTGCAGATCGACCCCGCTTCGGTGGCGCGGGTGGTCACCAGCCACTTCCACTACGACCACATCGGCCACCTGGGCCTGTTCCCCGCGGCCGAGGTGGTCTCCGGTGGCCGCGAGTACGACTACTGGTTCGGCAAGCGCGCCTCCGGCGCTCTGAACGGCGAGTTCACCACGGAGGCCGACCTCGCCGTCGTGCAACGGGCCGAGGACGAAGGCCGGCTCCGGCTGGTGCGCGAACCTGCCGCCGTCGCCCCCTCGATCGCGGTGCATCCGGTGGGAGGCCACTGCCCGGGCGAGTTGGTCGTCACCGTGCAGACGGCGAACGGCCCGCTCGTACTGGCGTCGGACGCCGCACACTTCTACGAGCAGATCGAGCACGGCTGGCCGTTCTTCGCCTTCACCGACATCGACGAGATGCGCGACGGCCTGGCGCTGATCAACCGGATGGGCAAGGAGTTCGGAGCCACGATCGTGCCGGGCCACGACGCCCGCACGCGCGAGCGCTTCCCCGCGGCCCCCGGAGCCGCCGGCAAGGTTGCTGTCGTGCTGGCGTGATCCCGGGGGATCAGGACCCGTTGCGGACGGGGTCGGCGTCGGTGGCGACTCCGGACCCCGGCCGCAGCGGCCGCCCCTCACGAGTGCCGCACGGCCGGGACGCAGGCCAGTCCGGGTCGTCCGAGCGGCTCCGCGACCGTGCCGTCCGCACCGGATCGGTCTCGGGCCGCAGGATGGATCGCACGATCAGCACGCACAGCAGCACGACCATGGCGTCGCGGAGGACGACCGCGCCGAGGAACCAGTCCGGCGGCAGACCCTTCTGCGCTGGGGTCAGGTAGTAGAACATCCGCGGCACCCAGACCACGGCGTCGATCACCATCCACGCCATCAGCAGCCGCCAGCGCGGTAGTGCGAGCACGGCGAGCGGCACCAACCAGAGCGAGTACTGCGGGCTCCACACCTTGTTGACCAGCAGGAACGCCGCCACCACCAGGAAGCCGAGCGACGCGAGCCGCGGCGGCTGCGGCGCACGCCACGCCAGCACCGCCAACCCCGCGCAGCACAGCACGAACAGCGATGCGCTCACGGTGTTGAGCACCACCGCGGCCTGACCGGGCTCCAGCGGACCGTCGAAACCCGGCCAGCCCGTGAAGTACGAGACGACGAAGTAGAGCGAGTCGGGGTCGGCGGGCCGCGTCTGGTTGAGCCGGAAGAACTCCCACCAGCCCGGGGTGAACGCCACCGCGACCGGGGCGTTCACCACCAACCACGTGACGACGGCCGCGGCCACCGTGCGCACGCCCGTGGGCAGGTCGCGGCGGCGCCACGCGACCAGAACGACGGGGAGGAGCAACAACAGCGGATAGGCCTTGAACGCCCCGCCCAGACCGATGAGCACCCCGGCCAGCACCGGGCGCCGCCGGGCCAGCGCGAGAAAGCCGGCCGTGGCGCACGCGACGGCGAGTGTGTCGAAGTTGGTGAAGGCGTGCACGATGACCAGCGGCGACAACGCGACGAGCGCGGCGTCCCACGGACGCGCTTGCCGCAGCATCCGCACCGCCCACACCACCACGAGCCAGGCCAGCGCGAGCCAGGTCGCGGAGATGTCGAAGTACACGACGACAGGCAGGGCCGTCGGCAGCGCCGGAACCTGCTCCACCAGCCAGAGCCAGCCGTCGGCGAGGCGGGCGTTGGCGTACTGGAAGAAGCCCGTGAGAACCGGGTACTCCATGTAGCGGACCTGCTCGTCGGGCGTGCCCGCACCCTCCACCCACGAGTCCCGGTACGGCAGCGCCCCGCTGTCGAGACCCTCCACGCCGTACAGCGGGACGGTGTCGGAGTAGCACATCGCCACGTACTGGCGGCCGTTGCGCCAGTCGAGCATCACGCCGCCGTCGGCCGAGGGGCCCTGCTGCAGGCACGGCGCCTTGCCCAGCCAGCCCAGTGCCAACACGATCACCGCGAGGAGCAGCACGACGCGCAGCGGCGTCCAGAACGAACTGCGTCCGATCAGCGCGTGGCGGCCCAGCGGACCGCCGACGATCCGGCTCGCGGAGGCGGCGAGCGGTTCGGTCCAGGTGGGCACCACGCGGGACAGAGTGGGTGGCCCCGCCCCGCGCCCTGCCCGGCTCACCCTGGCGGGCCGGACCGCGGCGCGAACCCGGCCGTGTCGTCAGCCGGTGTCGCGCGCCCTTCCGCCCCGAGCCCGGTCATCTGTCGTTGTTTCCGTTGCGGTTGTCGGAGTTGCCGCCGTCATCGGACGAGCCGCCGCCGTTGTCGTTGCTGTTGCTGTTGTTGCCGTCGTCGCTCCCGAAGAGGCCGCCGTCTCCGAACCCGGAGTCCGACTCATCGTCGGAGTTTCCGTTCGAGTCGTCATCCGAGTTGCCCCGGCCGTTCCCGTTGCCGTTGCCACGACCGCGGCCGTCGTTCTCGTCAGAGTCGTCCCCCGGCGTACCGGAGGGGGACAGCGAGCCGGACGGGTTCGGGTTGAGTGCCGGGTCGGCTGCCGGCGGCACGCCCATGGGCACGAACTTGGAGAACTGCTCCTTGGGCGTGCCCCGCAGTGCGCTGTTCATGAACTCCTGCCAGATCGACCCTGGCAGCATGCGCCCGAAGATCGGGCTACCCGCCGAGTTCTTGATCGGGTCGCTGAGGTCGCTGCCGACCCACACGGCGGTGGAGATCGACGGCGTGTAGCCGACCGTCCACGCGTCCTTGTTCTGGTTCTTGCTACCCGGCAGCTGCACGGTGCCCGTCTTGCTCGCGACGGGCCTGCCGTCGGACAGCGCGATGCGGGAACTGCTCGCGACGTCGATCATCGACTCGGTGACGTTGCGCGCCACCTGCTGGGGGATCGCCTGCTCACCGGCGGCCTCACCGCGGTCGAAGAGCACCCGGCCGTCGGCGGCGACCACCTTCGAGACGATGTAGGGCTCGTGCCGCTCCCCGTCGGCGGCGAACGTCGCGAACGCGGACGCCATGTCGATGGGGTGGACCTCCGAGTCACCGAGGGCGATACCGCCCCGAGCCGCGAGCTCGACGTCGGACGGGATGCCGGCCTGGTGCGCGGCATCGGCCACGCGCTGCGTGCCGACGTCGACGGCCATCCGGTAGAAGATCGTGTTGATCGACTTCGTCATGGCCGTCTGCACCGAGCAGCTGTCGCAGTTGAAGCCCTCGGAGTTGCTGACGGTGACGCCACCCTCGAACTGCTGCGGCGACGATCCGTCGTACAAGGAGCCGAGCCCGATGCCCTCGTTGCTCTGCAGAGCGGCGGCCAGCACGAACGGCTTGAACGACGACCCTGGCTGGCGCAGCGCGTTGGCGTAGTCGAGGCCGAGACCGTTGGCGCCGCCGTAGTAGGCGAGGATCGCGCCCGTCTTCGGGTCGACCGACACCAGCGCGGTGCGCAGGTTGTCGGGCTGGCCCCTCATCACCTTCTTGATCGCGTCGACGGCCTGCGCCTGCCGCTGCTGCTGGACGGTGGTGGTGATCGTCAGACCCTCGGTGTCGATCTGGTCCTGCGTGATCCCCTTGGTCGCGAGCTCCTGCACCGCCTTCTCGTAGATGTGGTAGCGATCGTCGCTCGGCATGCCGCCGGACGAGGGCGGCTCGGGAAGCCAGTTGGTGGGGAACGTCTGCTGCGCGCGCTCCGCCGGCGAGAGCCATCCGTTCTCGACCATGCGATCGAGCGCGACGGTCCATCGGCTCTTGGAGTTGTCGAGGTTCTTCGCCGGGTCCCAGTTGGACGGCGACTGGATGATGCCGGCGATCATCGCGCTCTCGGAGACCGTCAGCTGGCCGACATCCTTGTTGAAGTACGCCTTCGCCGCGGCCTGGATGCCGTAGGCGCCCCTGCCCAGGTAGATGGTGTTGAGGTAGTTCTCGAGGATCTGGTCCTTCGTCTGCTCGCGGGAGATCTTCACCGCGAGGACGACCTCCTTGTACTTGCGCCACAGCGAGTTCTCGTCGTGTCCGCTGGACACCTTGATGTACTGCTGCGTGATCGTCGAACCGCCACCGATACCCCCGGTGACCTGGTTGTACACCGCTCGCAGGATGCCGGTGATGTCGAAGCCCGGGTTGGAGTAGAAGGTGTTGTCCTCCGTCGCAACCACGGCCTGGCGCGTTTGCAGAGGCACCTTGTCCAGGGTGACCTTGACCCGGTTGACATTCTCCGGGCGGACGGTGGCCAGCGGCTGGTCGTCGGCGAACGTGAACGTGGCGACCTGGGTGAGCGCCGCTTCGTCGGAACTGGGCACCGGGAAGATCATCCAGCCGATGACGAAGGCGAGCAGCGGCCCGATCACCGCCAGACCGAGGAGGACGTAGAGGATCCGTCGCACCCGCTGCCACGGATTGCTCTTGCGAGCCGGCTTCTGCGGCATCCCGGGAGCGCCGGAGACCACCTCTGTGCGCTCGGCGACCGCTAGCGCACCCTCCCGCGCCACCGAGGTGGCACCGGTCTCGTCGTGGGTGAGCAGCGGCATGTCGCCGGAGCTGTACGGCGGGCGTTGCGCGCCGCCCTGCTGCGTGACCGGCGGACCGTCCGCGCGGTAGCGCTGGGGAGGAACACGACCGTTGCCGGGTGCGCCCGGAGGCACGGGCGGGCCGCCGCGTCCGCGCGCGCCCGGGGGCGGCGCAGCCGGATACGGCTGTCCGGGACGGTGGGGCGAGTGAGGTGGAGGCGGCGCGGGCCAACCCCCGGGGGGCGGACCTGCAGGCATCGGTGGGCGCGGGGGAAGGCCGGATCGGGGACCGGGGGCGCCCGGCGGAATGCGGCCAGGGCCCCCGACCGCGCCGGGCCGGGGGTGGTACTGATCACTCACCGGTGCTCCGGAGGTTCGGGGGTAGGGAGTCGGTCACTCGGCGGCGGTCCGGCGGCGATCCGACCTGCGGCCACTGGTGTGGGGAGCATCACCAGTTCCCATGACGTACGACAGCACGAGATGGTTCCAGCTGCAGGTGCGGCAGACCTCCACTACGTAAACGGAAAAATCGGCGTAGGAGTTCGACAGCTGCTCGATCTCCTCGGGCTTGCGGGCTGAGCCCGCGGCGTGCTTGAGGGCGTCACCGAAGATCCACGAGACCTGGGTGAGCCGCTCCTTGCGGCAAACCGGGCAGGTCTGGTCGGTCGGCTCGCCGTGGAACCGGGCCGCGCGGAGCAGGTACGGGCTGGCGTCGCAGACCTCGGCAACCCCGACCCGACCGGAGTGGACCTCGGCGAGCAGCGCTCGACGCTGCAACGCGTAGTCGACCACCTGTCGCTGGGTGCGCACCCGGTCAGGGTACGCGGGCTGTCACCACCCCCGTGGAGAACGCCTCCGGACTACCCGATCAGCTGGGCAGGGGTGTGGCTCGACACAGCGATCAGATGTATCGAGCCGATATAATCGGCGACGCCATGATGGCGGGAGCAGAAGGAGGGGTCGCCCGTGCTCGAACTCGCGATCCTCGGTCTACTCCATGAAGCACCGGTACACGGCTACGAGCTGCGCAAGCAGCTCGGGCTGCGGCTGGGCGGGTTCCGGGTCTTCTCCTACGGCTCGCTCTACCCCGCCTTGCGCCGCCTGACACGCGCCGGCCTGATCGTCGAGGATCCAGGCCAGCCGACTCCCGAACCGGGTGCCTGGTCGCGGCGGGCCAGACGGGTGTACCGAATCACCGCCGAGGGCAAGGAGCGACTCGCCGAGCTGCTCAGCGAGTCGGGCCCGCAGTCGTGGGACGACGAGAGCTTCGGCGTGCACCTCGCCTTCTTCTCCCGCACGCCTGCCGAGGCCCGGATGCGGATCCTCGAGGGCCGCAGGCGCGCCGTCGAGGAGCGCCGCGAGGGGCTGCGGTCGGCGTTGACCAAGGCAGGCGCGCAGATCGACCGCTACACCCGGGAGTTGCACCAGCTCGGCCTCGACTCGAGCGAGCGCGAGGTGCGCTGGCTCAACGAGCTGATCGCCACCGAGCGGGCACAACAGGAAGGTGCTACCGGCGACGAAGCCGACCATCGCCCGCAGATCGACCCAGGGACCCGTGAGCCGGGGCCTGGGCACACTGGAATATGAGGAGGAGCCGGCCATGAGTCAGGTCCGTGTCGCCGTCGTCGGCGTCGGGAACTGCGCAGCATCGCTGGTGCAGGGTGTGCACTACTACGCGGACGCCGATCCGGCCACGCGGGTCCCCGGGCTGATGCACGTCGACTTCGGCGGCTACCACGTCCGGGACATCACCTTCGTCGCCGCGTTCGATGTCGACGCCAAGAAGGTGGGCCGCGACCTCTCCGAGGCCATCAGCGCCAGCGAGAACAACACCATCAAGATCTCGGACGTGCCACCGCTCGACGTGCCGGTCCAGCGCGGCCACACGCTCGACGGGCTCGGCCGGTTCTACCGCGAGACGATCACCGAGTCCGACGAGCAGCCGGTCGACGTCGCGCAGGTACTGCGGGACACCCAGGCCGACGTGCTCGTGTCCTACCTGCCGGTGGGAAGCGAGGCCGCCGACCGGTTCTACGCGCAGGCCGCCATCGACGCGGGCGTGGCCTTCGTCAACGCGCTGCCCGTGTTCATCGCCTCCGACCCCGTGTGGGCCGAGAAGTTCCGCGCGGCGGGCATCCCGATCGTCGGTGACGACATCAAGAGCCAGGTCGGTGCCACCATCACCCACCGGGTGCTGGCGCGCCTCTTCGAGGACCGCGGCGTGCAGCTCGACCGCACGATGCAGCTCAACGTGGGCGGGAACATGGACTTCCTGAACATGAAGGAACTCGAGCGCCTGGAGTCCAAGAAGGTCTCCAAGACCCAGTCCGTCACGTCCCAGGTCGACCGTGACCTCGGTCGGGACAATGTCCACATCGGACCGTCCGACTACGTCGCGTGGCTCGACGACCGGAAGTGGGCGTACGTGCGGCTCGAGGGCAGGGCGTTCGGCGACGTGCCGTTGAGCCTGGAGTACAAGCTCGAGGTCTGGGACTCGCCCAACTCGGCAGGCATCATCATCGACGCGGTGCGTGCCGCGAAGATCGCCAAGGACCGCGGCATCGGCGGCCCGCTGCTGTCGCCGTCGAGCTACTTCATGAAGTCGCCGCCCGAGCAGTACAGCGACGACGTGGCTCGCCAGGCCGTGGAGGAGTTCATCCGCGGCGAGCGGGAGCGCTGACCGCCCGGCGGCCCGAGCATCCCGCCGGCAAGTTTTCCCGGCCCCGGTCGTGGGCGTTTCGCCGCGACCGGGGCCGCCTGCTGTTCGGGGTCCTTTTCATTCCATAGCGACAACCTTTTCGTTACTTACGACTCCTTCCATTCCGCAAACGAATTCACTCTTGCGTCGCAGGCTCTGGCGGGCTCCGGGGTCCCTACCATACTGTGACGTCGATAAATACGCCGCCAATGCGGGTATTCGGCCGGACGACGCCCGTACGCTGCTGCTCTTTCCGAGTGGAAGATCAAGTGATCTCTCTCACCACTACCACTCTGAAAACTGAGATTTGCGTCATGACAAATTCAAGAAACGTCTTCGTAGCGTCAGCGATGGCCCTGCGAACATCGCCGCTCAACCGGAGCTGCGAGCGCCGGGTCACCGCCTGACTGGCGGGGTGTGGCACGGCCCCTCGAAGGTCGAGGACCTGCTGCATCCGCTCCCCTTCGGCGCCGCCTGCTCCCCCCTCGGCGGCGGACGTCAGGCGGTGCTCACCCCGAGGAACGACACCTGTGTCCAAGCACATGCCTGCCCTGGCGACCCGCTTCGCCATCACGGCTACCGCTGCCGCCGCAGCAGCTTTGGTCGGCGTTCTCCCCAACGCCACCGACACGGCAGTCCGCTCAACTCCCGAAGCAGCAGCTCCCGACGCAGCAGTACCCGAGGCAGCGCCGGTCGAGGCGGCACGCGCAACCCCGGCGCGTACGACACCGACCGTCGATCTGCCGGTCAGGCACGTCGCCCTGTCCGCTCCCAGCAGGGCCGGCTCGGCCGCTGTCAGCCACGCGATGAGCAAGCTCGGTGCCCCCTACCGGTGGGGCGCGGCAGGCCCCTCCGCCTTCGACTGCTCCGGCTTGGTGAGCTGGGCCTACAAGAAGGTCGGCGTTTCCCTGCCCCGCACCAGCCGGGCCATGTCGAGGGTCGGCACGCCCGTGCCGAGGTCCGCTCTGCGTCCGGGTGACCTTGTCTTCTTCTACACGCCCGTCAGCCACGTGGGCATCTACATCGGCGGCGGCAAGGTCGTGAACGCCAGCCAGCCCGGCACTCCCGTCAAGGTCTCGAACATCAGCGGCATGCCGTTCCACTCGGCTCGCCGGGTCTGACCAGGGCAGCTCCGCCCGGCCACACCTCCCCGAGGGCTCCCGGGCCGGGCGGACGCTGTCACTTGTGGACGTGAGCGCGAGCTCGATCACGTTCCGCGTAGAGTGCGCGCCCGTGACGGAGCTCGACCTGCGTCCCCTCGCCCTGGTCACCGGGGCGTCCCGCGGAATCGGGGCCGCCGTGGCGAGGGCGCTCGCGCCTGGGCACGACCTGCTGCTCGGCGGCCGCGACACGGAGGCACTGCAGGCGCTCGCGGCAGAGCTTCCGGGCGCGCGCCCGTGGCCCGTCGAGCTCACCGACACCGCGGCGCTCGCCGAGGCGACGGGCGGCGTGGAGCGGCTGGACGTCCTCGTTCACTCGGCGGGCATGAGCGCGCTCGGAACGATCGCCGAGACTCCGGTCGCGACATGGCGCCGCCAGTTCGAGGTGAACGTCGTGGCGGTGGCCGAGTTGACTCGGCTGCTGCTGCCCGCCTTGCGGGCGGCGCGAGGCCGCGTCGTGCTGCTGAACGCGGGGGTCGGACTGAACGCCCTGCCCGGTTGGGCGTCGTACGCGGCGAGCAAGTTCGCCCTGCGGGCGTTCGCCGACGCCCTGCGGGCCGAGGAGGGGCCGAACGGCCTGCGGGTCACCTCGGTGCACCCCGGGCGGGTCGACACCGAGATGCAGCGCAGCGTCGTCGCCCAGGAGGGCGGCGAGTACCAGGCGGAGACCTATCTACGGCCCGAGTCGGTGGCCGGAGCCGTGCTGCTGGCCGTCACAGCTCCCGACGACGCCGCCCTCACCGAGCTCGTGCTGCGCCCGGCCCCCCGCTGACCGCGCCACGGCGGCGCGGGAAGGCCGGTCGGCGTCGTCAGAGCACCACGTTGACCAGACGACCGGGCACGACGATCACCTTGCGCGGCTCCTGGCCGCCGAGCATCGCCGCGACCTTCTCGTCGGCCAGCGCAGCGGCCTTCACCGTGTCGGTGTCCGCGTCGGCAGGCACGGTGACGCGGGATCGCACCTTGCCGTTGACCTGGATCGGGTACTCGACGCTGTCAGCCACCAGATAGCGCTCGTCGGCCAGCGGGAACGGGCCGTGGGCGAGCGAGCCCTCGTGGCCGAGACGCGACCACAGCTCCTCGGCCACGTGCGGCGTCAGCGGAGCCATCATCAGCACCAGCGGTTCGGCCACGCTGCGCGGCACCCCGGTGCCGACGTAGGCCTTGGTCAGGTGGTTGTTCAGCTCGATCAGCTTGGCCGCGGCCGTGTTGTAGTGCAGCGCCGCGAAGTCGACGTGCACGCCCGAGATCGCGCGGTGCAGCAGGCGCACCGTGGTCTCGTCGGGCTCCTCTTCGGTGACGCGGAGCTCGCCCGTGCGCTCGTCCACCAGGTTGCGCCACACGCGCTGCAGGAAGCGCTGCGACCCCACGACGTCGCGTGTGGACCACGGACGGGACACGTCCATCGGACCGGTCGACATCTCGTACAGGCGGAACGTGTCGGCGCCGTAGCGCTCGCACATCTCGTCGGGGGTCACCACGTTGCGCAGCGACTTGCCCATCTTCCCGTACTCACGGCGGACGGTCTGGTCCTTCCACGAGTACCCGACCGATCCGTCGGCCGCGGTCACCTCGACCACCTCCTCCGCCGGCACGTACGCGCCGCGGGCGTCGGTGTAGGCGAACGCCTGGATGTAGCCCTGGTTGAACAGACGCCGGAACGGCTCCTCGGACGACACCTGGCCCAGGTCGTAGAGCACCTTGTGCCAGAACCGGGCGTACAGCAGGTGCAGCACCGCGTGCTCGACACCGCCGACGTACAGGTCGACGCCGCCAGGGTCGGACGGGCCGCGGGACGGGTCCTTACCCAGCCAGTACTGCTCGACCTCGGAGTCGACGAACCGCTCGCTGTTCTCGGGGTCGAGGTAGCGGATGTAGTACCAGCAGGACCCCGCCCACTGAGGCATCGTGTTGGTCTCGCGGCGGTAGTGCTGCGGACCCCGGCCGGTGCCCAGGTCCAGCTCCGCCTCCACCCACTCGCTCGCGCGCGACAGGGGCGGCTCCGGCTCGGTGTCGGCGTCGTCCGGGTCGTAGGTCTTCGGGGAGTAGTCGTCGATTTCCGGCAGCTCGACCGGCAGCTGGTCGTCCGGCAGCGGGACGGGCAGGCCGTCCTCGTCCCAGACGATCGGGAACGGCTCGCCCCAGTAACGCTGCCGGGAGAACAGCCAGTCACGCAGCTTGTACTGGACGACCGGCGAACCGGCCGAGCGGGCGGCCAGCCATTCCGTGATCGCGCGCTTTGCCTCGGCGACCCCCAGCCCGTTCAGGCTGATCTCGTCGTTGGCGGAGTTGATCGCCGGACCGTCGCCGGTGTAGGCCTCGCCGTCCCAGCCCTCGCTCGGCTGCACGGTGCGCACGATCGGCAGGCCGAACGCCGTGGCGAAGTCCCAGTCGCGCTGGTCCTGGGCGGGCACGGCCATGATGGCGCCGGTGCCGTAGCCCATCAGCACGTAGTCGGCGACGAAGACCGGGATCGCCTGCCCGTTGACGGGGTTGGTGGCGTACGCACCGGTGAAGACGCCGGTCTTCTCGCGGTTCTCCTGCCGGTCCAGCTCCGACTTGCGGGCCGCCGCGCTGCGGTAGCCGGCCACGGCCTCGCCCGGGGTGGCCGCACCGCCGGTCCAGCGCGCGTCGACGTTCGCGGGCCATGCGTCGGGGACGATCTCGCCAACCAGGGGATGCTCGGGCGCGAGCACCATGTACGTGGCGCCGAACAGGGTGTCGGGGCGGGTGGTGAAGACCTCGATCGGCGTGTCGGCGCCCGAGACCGGGAAGCGAACCTGCGCACCCTCGGAACGGCCGATCCAGTTGCGCTGCATCGCCTTGACCGAGTCGGGCCAGTCCAGCCGGTCCAGGTCGGCCGCCAGCCGGTCGGCGTAGGCGGTGATCCGCATCATCCACTGCTTCAGGTTGCGGCGGAACACGGGGAAGTTGCCCCGCTCGCTGCGCCCGTCGGCAGTGACCTCCTCGTTGGCCAGCACCGTGCCCAGGCCCGGACACCAGTTGACCGGCGCCTCGGAGATGTAGGCCAGCCGGTGGGAGTCGACGATGCGGCGCTGCTCGACCGACGTCAGCTCGTTCCAGCCACGGCCGTCCGGCGTGCGCCTCCGGCCGCCCGCGAACTCCGCCTCCAGCTCGGCGATCGGCCGGGCCTTCCGCTGCTCCTCGTCGTACCAGGAGTTGTAGATCTGCAGGAAGATCCACTGTGTCCAGCGGTAGAACTCGACATCGGTGGTGGCCACCGAGCGGCGCTCGTCGTGGCCGAGGCCCAGCCGGCGCAGCTGCGCCTTGTACCGCTGGATGTTCTCCTCGGTGGTCTTGCGCGGGTGGGTGCCCGTCTGCACCGCGTACTGCTCGGCGGGCAGGCCGAAGGCGTCGAAGCCCATCGCGTGCAGCACGGTGCGGCCGGTCATCCGCAGGTAGCGCCCCAGCACGTCCGTGCCGATGAAGCCGAGCGGGTGGCCGACGTGCAGCCCGGACCCGGAGGGGTACGGGAACATGTCGAGCAGGTAGACCTTGTCGCCTGCCGCCCCGGACGGGTCGGCCCAGGGACCCGACGGGTTGGGCGCGTGGAAGGTGCCCTCGCGCTCCCACCGCTCCTGCCAGCGATCCTCGATCTGCGCGGCCAGTACCGCGTTGTACCGGTAGGGCAGCTCAGCGTCGTCGGCCGGGCCGTCGGCGCGCTCCGGTGCCACTGCGGTCGTGTCCGTGCTCATGTCCCCACTCCTGGGAGGTCTCTAATCGGCCCGAAAACCAGAAGACCCCCCTGCCGCTCGGGCATGAGGGGTCGGCCGCGCCGGGTACTGAGACTGCGACGCGGCCTAGACAAGAAGTCGCTGGGCCACGTCTCCAGGGTAGCTCCGCTGGCTGCGGGCTCGCTTCCGGGTTCACCTACGCTGGTCAATGTGCCGCTGTCACTGCGTCTGGTCCTGGGTTCGCTGCTCGTGCTCGCCGGTGTCGCACTCCTTGCCGTCGCGGTGCTCGGGGCCCGCGGGCGGCTGCGCCGCAACGCCTGGGTAGGGGTCCGGACGGCCACGACACTGCGGTCGGAGCACGCGTTCGCCGTCGGCAACGCCGCGGCGGCGGTGCCGGCCGGCGCCGCGGGCGTGGTGGCCCTCGCCGGCGGGGCGGCACTACTGGCCGGTCCCGGCGGTGCGCTGGGCTGGGTCGTGCTCGCCGTGGCACTGGTCGGGATGCTGGGCCTCGCAGGCGTCGCCGGGATGGTGGGAAACCGCGCCGCAAGCGCCGTGGCACTGCCCCCGCCCGGGCCCGTCTGCTCGGGCTCGTGCGCGGGATGCGATCTCGTGGCCGGCTGCCGCGACGCGACCACATCGCTCCCGGCCGGATCCGAGCGCGGCTGATCCCTTCGAGGTCAGTTGTGCCGGACGTCGGCGGGGTACGTCGCGAGCAACGAGAGCGGCATGCCCTGGCGGCGCAGCACGTGGCCCCAGAGCGCGTCGTTCTCGGAGATGACGTCGTCGGGCAGCGCGGGCACGACGATCCAGTCGCCGCGCTCGATCTCCCCGGCGAGCTGACCTGCGTCCCAGCCCGAGTAGCCGGCGAACACCCGCATGCCGCGCAAGCTCGGGGCGATCACGGCGGGGTCGGTGTCCAGGTCGACCAGCACTATCGGGCCCCGCACCCGCACCAACCCCTCCACGGCAGCCGGGTCGTGACCGGTGCGCACGGCGCCGAGGCAGAGTGCGGTCTCGCCCTCCACCGGGCCGCCCACGAACACCGAGCGCGGCTCCGCGGAGAGCGCCGCCCACGCCGGCAGGACGTCGCGCACCGTCACCTCGCTCGGACGGTTCAGCACGACGCCGAGACTGCCCCGCTCCCGGTGCTCGATCATGAAGATCACAGTGCGGAGGAAGTTGGGATCAAGCAGGCCCGGCGCGGCGACGAGCAGGCTGCCCGGCGCCGGCTCGGACCCGGAGGAATTGCCAGAGCCGGAGCGGTCGTCCACCACAGGTTCCATCGTTGCATCCGACGGGCCGCGTAGCCTTCGCCCGTGCCGACATCGGGACCGACACCGCCCGTCGCCGTGGGGACGCCCGCCACGGCGAAGAGCGAGCGGCTGGGTTTCGTCCGACTCGTCCGGACGCGCGGGCTCCGGCGTCTGCTCGCAGTGCGCTTCGCCACACAGTGGGCCGACGGCGTGTTCCAGGCCGCGCTGGGCGGTGCAGTGCTGTTCAACCCCGAGCGGCAGGCCGACCCACTCGCCGTCGCGGCCGGTCTGGCCGTGCTCCTGCTGCCCTACTCGCTGATCGGTCCGTTCGCAGGGGCGCTGCTCGACCGCTGGGACCGCAAGCGTGTGCTGATGGGGGCCAACCTCGTCCGGGCGGTGCTCATCGTGGTCGTCGCCGCCGTCGTCTTCGCCGGCATCACGGGGCCGGCCCTCTACCTGGCCGCCCTCGCCGTCGCGGGGGTCAGCCGGTTCGTCAACTCCGGTCTGTCGGTGGCGCTGCCGCACGTCGTCGAGCGCCGTCACCTCGTCGAGGCGAACACGTTCGCGGTCACCGTGGGCGCCGCCATGACTGCGATCGGCGGAGCCTGCGCCATCGGGCTCCGCGAGATCGTCGGCCCCGACGACACGGGCTCGGCCATCACCACCACGGTCGCCGTCGCGGGATCGCTGCTCGCCGCCGCGCTGGCCTCCAGGTTCCGGCGTGGTGCTCTCGGCCCCGACCGCACCGACCCGGACCGCCGCACGGCCGTCACCGTGCTGCACGGGCTCGCCGACGGAGCACGCGCCACCGCCGCCACCCCGTCGGTGGCCGCTTCTTTCCTGGCGCTGGCGGCCCACCGGTTCTCGGTCGGCATCACGACGCTGCTCACGCTGCTGCTGTTCCGGTACTCGTTCATCGACAGTGGACCGTTCCGGGCCGGGCTCGCGGGTATCGGGGAGGCCGTCCTGCTCGCCGCGGCGGGCCTCGGCGTCGCGGCGCTGATCGCGCCGTGGATGGTGCGGCGCTGGGGCCGTCCCCGCACGATCCGCGTGGCGTTGATCGTCGCCACGCTCACCCAGCTCGCACTCGCCGCATTGCTGTCCATGCCCGCCGTCCTGGCGGCGGCGTTCGTGCTCGGCGCCACGGGTCAGATCGTCAAGCTGTGCACCGACGCCGCCGTTCAGAGCGAGGCGGGCGACGGGGTGCTCGGGCGGGTCTTCGCCCTCTACGACGTCGTCTTCAACGTCGGGTACGTGCTGGCGGTCGCCGCGGCCGCGCTGCTCAGCCCGCCCAACGGCTACGCCCCGTGGTTGCTGGCCGCAGCGGCAGCTCTCTACGTGCTCGGCCTGCTGGCGCACGACCAGCAGATGCGCCGCACCCGCCGGACCTGAGAGGACTCAGCCGAGACCGTTCTCGGCGGCCCAGGCGCGCAACTCGGCCTCCGCCTCCTCGTGCGACACCGGTCCGCGCTCCATGCGCAGCGCGAGCAGGTGCTTGTAGGCCTTGCCGACGAGCGGGCCCGGGGGGATGCCGAGCAGCTCCATGATCGCGTTGCCGTCCAGGTCCGGCCGGATGGCGTCGAGCTCCTCCTGCTTCCGCAGCTGCGCGATCCGGTCCTCGAGCGAGTCGTAGCTGCGCTGCAGCGCCGCGGCACGGCGCCGGTTGCGGGTGGTCGAGTCGGAGCGCACGAGCTTGTGGAGCCGGTCGAGCAGGGGACCGGCATCCGCGACGTAGCGCCGCACCGCGCTGTCGGTCCACTCGCCGCTGCCGTAACCGTGGAAGCGCAGGTGCAGGAACACCAGCTGGGCGACGTCGTCGATGATCGCCTTCGGGTAGCGCAGCTCGCGCAACCGCCGCCGCACCATCTTCGCCCCGACCACCTCGTGGTGGTGGAAGCTGACCCGCCCGTCCGACTCCTTGCGGCGCGTGTCGGGCTTGCCGATGTCGTGCAGCAGCGCGGCGAGGCGGAGCACGAGGTCGGGCCTGCCGGGCTCCTCCCGGGAGATCGCCTGCTCCAGCACCACCAACGAGTGCGTGTAGACGTCCTTGTGCTGCATGTGCTCGTCGATGGCCAGGCGCATCGCCGGTACCTCCGGCAGCACCTGCTCGGCGAGGCCCGTGTCGACCATCAGCTCGATGGCACGGCGCGGATGCGTGCCGCAGATCAGCTTGGTCAGCTCGACCTGCACCCGCTCGCGGGTGATCCGGGAGAGCTCGCCCGCCATCGCCGTCATCGCCTCGACCACCCGCGGCGCGGGTGACAGGCCCAGTTGGGAGACGAACCGCGCGGCGCGCAGCATCCGCAGCGGGTCGTCGGCAAAGGACTCCTCGGGGGTGGCCGGCGTGTCGAGGACACCGGCCGCGAGCGCCGCTAGGCCGCCGTGCGGATCGACGAACCGCCGCTCGTCCGCGGTGAGCTCCACGGCCATCGCGTTGACGGTGAAGTCGCGTCGGACGAGGTCGTCCTCGATGCTGTCGCCGAAGGCCACGATCGGGTTACGCGTGACCCGGTCGTAGGCGTCCGCGCGGAACGTGGTGATCTCGACGGTGTTGCCGTGGCGGCGTGCACCGACCGTGCCGAACGCGATGCCGGTGTCCCAGACCGCCTCGGCCCAGCCGGAGAGGATCTCGAGAATCGCGTCGGGGCGCGCGTCGGTGGTGAAGTCGAGGTCGCCGGACTCGCGACCGAGCAAGGCGTCACGAACGCTGCCGCCGACAAGGTAGAGCCGGTGCCCCGCCAGGGCGAAACGGCCGGCGAGCTCCTCGGCGACGGCCCCGATCTGCACCATCTCCACGACCGCATTCTCCTGGGCGCGCACAAGATCAGGGGGAACGGCGCCGGGCGCCAGGGCTGCTGCGGACACGGCGGGCCAGTGTAGGCGTCCCCATTGCGAGCAGTGACGAGGATGCTGCACTCGAACCGCTGGCCGGGCACCGGAACCGGTCTGGTCGATACGATCGCCGCATGTCCACATCCCGCGGCCGTTCCGGGGGGCGCCGAGCGAGCCGCCCCACGGACCGGAGGCGGCGGTTGCGGACCGTCGACGAGACGTCGGCAGGGGGACTGGTCGTGGACCCTGCTTCGGGCACGGCTGCGGTGATCGGGCGCCTGGACCGGCGAGGACGTCTGTTGTGGTCGTTGCCGAAAGGCCATATCGAAGCCGGTGAGACGGCCGAGGAGGCGGCGGTGAGAGAGGTCGAGGAGGAGACCGGCATCATCGGCCGCGTGGTCGCACCACTGGGCACCATCGACTTCTGGTTCGTCGCCGAGGATCGGCGCGTGCACAAGACCGTGCATCATTTTCTGCTGCGCGCACTCGGCGGCGAACTCTCGGACTCCGACGTCGAGGTCTCCGAGGTGGCCTGGGTGCCACTCCACGAGCTCGAGTCACGCTTGGCCTACGCCGACGAGCGCCGCTTGATCAGACGGGCCACGGAGCTGTTGGAGGAGACGGCGTGAAACGGATCGCGACCCTGGTCGCGATCCCGGTTCGGGTAGCCACAGCGCTGGCGCTGACGGGGCTGATTCTGGCAGGTCTGACGTTCATCGGGCTGCTTCCCGGAGCCCCGGGGGCCCCGGCCGCGAACGCCGCGCCGAGTCCGGCCGCATCGTTGCCGGAGCCGTTCCAGCAGGGGCCGGACGACACCGCGGGCCCGCTCCGGCTGGACCTGACGCAGCTCTCTCCGCGCGTCGTCACCTCGACCGGGCCGTCCACGCTCACATTTAGCGGCACACTGACGAATACCGGCGACCAGCCCATCGACGACCTGGTGATCCGGCTGCAGCGCGGCAACGCGCTGCAGACCGAGGGCGCGTTGCGCGACGCACTGGACGGCGACGGGAGAGCCGACGCCATCACCCCGCAGTTCACGCCCATCCCCGGGGAGCTCGCACCACGGGGTCAGATGCCGGTCCGGCTCACCGTCCCGCTCCGCGGCGCACCCGACTCGACTCTCGCGCTTGCCGAGACCGGGGTGCACGAGCTTCTCGTCAACGTCAACGGGGCGCCTGGCGACGGCAGGCGGGCACGGTTGGCCGCGGTGCGGATGTTGCTGCCGGTGTTGTCACTGCCACCTGGCCCGGGCCGGGCCGGACCCGTGGTGGCGCCCCCGCCCCCTCCGGCCACGCCGTTCTCCATGCTGTTCCCGATCACCGACACGCCGCGGCGGGTCTCGACCGTCCCCGGCGAGCCCACGCTGCTCACCGACGACGACCTCGCCGCGTCGATGGCTCCCGGCGGACGCCTCGGCAGCCTCGTCGCCACGCTCGCCGCGGACGCGCCTCCCGGCTCGCGAGTACGGGCTGCCACCTGTCTGGCCATCGACCCCGACCTGGTGGAGACCGCGTCCCTGATGCGCGCGGGCTACCAGGTCCAGCAACCCGGCGGTGGGCCGCCCGTGCCGGGTACCGGCGCCGCGGTGGCCGGGCAGTGGCTGGACAGCCTCGCGGCGGTGGCCAAGGGCGGCTGCGTGATGGCGCTGCCCTACGCCGACGCAGATCTCGTCGCTCTGACGAGAGGTGGCCTCGGGCAGCTCGCGGCGCGGACCATCACAGACGGTCGCCAGATCCTCTCCGACGTCCTCGACGTCCCCGTCACGCCAGGGGTGACCTGGCCGGCCGGAGGGGTCGCCGACGACGCCACTCTCGACGAGATCGCATCGGCCGACGGTCGCTCGGTGCTGCTGTCCGCGGACGGCGTGGACCAGGGCCGGGTGCAGCGCCACAGCGGTGTCGTGCCCCTTGTGGGCGGACGCCTGCCACAGTTCGCTGTGCTGACCGACCCGCTGCTCACCCGTGCCGCCGCCGGGCCCAGCGCCGCATCGGGCCCGGATCCCAGCACCGGCGGAGCGGTGGCATCGTCCACTCCCGCCGGAACGGTCGGCGCGCTGTCCACTCAGGACCTGATCGGCGCGCTCGCCTTCCGTATCGAGGCCGGCCCGATCGCCGGTGGTCCGACCGCCCCGGCGGGCCCCCTCGTTCTCGCACCCCCGCACCAGTGGGCAGTGGAGGGCGACGGTGCAGCTGCCCTGCTGACCACGGTCAACCAGTTGATCGGGGAAGGCCGGATCGTGCCCACCGCGCTCGACGGGGTGCTCGCGGCCGGCCCGTCCGCCGGTACGGCCCCCTTGGCCCCCGCCTACCCGCTGCGCTCCGGCGGCCTGGAGACCCCCACCAGCGCGGTCGACATCGTCCGGAAGACGGCGCAGGAGATCGAGGACCTGAGTTCGGCGGCCGTCCCGGACTCCGGTGTCGGCGCCACACCGGAGGAGGCATTCGGTCCACTGCGACGCGGCCTCGCGCGGCCCGTCTCAGCAGCATGGCGAGGGCGGCCGGCCGAGGCGGTCGCCGCGGCGAACGCCGCAGCAGCGCGGGTGGCGGACCTGCGGGCCTCGGTGCGAGTGCTCGAGCCGCCCAGTCCGTACTCGCTCGGGACGTCGGACGCCCCGATCCTGATCACCGTGGCCAACGGGCTGCCGGTCACGGTCGAGGTCAACGTCCAGATCCTGCCGTCCGCAGGCCTGCGGGTGGCGCCGATCCCACCGCAGCAGGTGCCCCCGCTGGGGCGCCGCCAGATCCGGGTCAGTGCCGAGGTGACCCGCTCTGGCCAGTTCATCGTCCAGGCGGCCGTGCGCACCCCGAACGGGGAACTGCTCGGACCACCGAGCCGCCTGCGCGTCCGCTCCACCGCTTACGGCACCATCACCGTGTGGCTGACGGCGAGCGCGGGAGCACTGCTCGTGGTGCTGGCGGTCCGTCGGGTACTCCGACGGGTCCGCGGCGAACCGGTGCGGACCGCCCAGGTCGGTCCGGCGACGGGCCCCCTGCCGGGTTCCCCGGACCAGGCGGTGCCCCTCAGCCCGGAGCACCGCAGCCCGGGCCCGGACGGCCATGGCCCGGTCCCGCCGGCGGCGAAGACCGGCGACCCGTTCCCGGACCCCCTTCAACCCACCGACCGCCTCCCGGTGCCCCGTCGCCGGCCGGACGGGCCGCCCCGGCCCCCTGGCCGGGGGCCCCAGCCGCCGCCCCGCGTCCCGAGCCCATGAGCGGTCCCGCACCGGACGACAGCCCGACGGAGCAGTTGGTCGTCGTGGCGCGCAAGGAGCAGTCGCTCGGGCGGTCGAGCAGCCTGATGGCGCTGGCCAGCCTGGTCAGCCGGATCACCGGCTTCCTGCGCCAGGTCGCGCTGTTCACGGTGCTCGGCGACACGATCCTCAACGACTCGTACACGATCTCGAACACGCTGCCGAACATCGTCTACGAGTTCCTGATCGGCGGCGTGCTGTCCAGCGTGATGATCCCGCTGCTGGTACGTGCCCAGACCGAGGACCGCGACGGCGGCGAGACCTACACCCGCAGGCTGCTCACGCTCGCGGGGATCGCGCTGCTGATCGCGACCGCAGCCGGGATGCTCGCCGCACCGCTGCTCACCCGGCTCTACCTCGGTAGCCATACCACCGGCACGGCCGATCCCCAGCTCGCCACCGTGCTGGCCTACCTCCTGCTCCCGCAAGTCTTCTTCTACGGCATGGGCGCCCTGCTGGGCGCGATCCTCAACAGCCGTGGTGCCTTCGGCGCCTTCGCCTGGGCCCCGGTGCTCAACAACATCGTCGTCATCGGGGTCGTCGGGGTCTACCTGCTGGTTCCCGACAGCGCTCGGCTCCTCGTGCTGGGCCTGGGCACCACGCTCGGGATCGTCGTGCAGACCGTGGTGCTGATCCCGGCGGTGCGCCGGGCCGGCTTCCGATACCGCCCTGTCTGGGGCTGGGACCCTCGGCTCACCACTGCGGGCGGCCTCGCGGTGTGGGTTGCGGCGTACGTGCTCATCGGACAGGTCGGGCTCGTCCTCACCACGCGCGTGGCCGCGTCGTCGGCCGCCGGGTCGGTCACGATCTACTCCTATGCGTGGCTGCTGCTCCAGGTGCCCTACGGCGTGCTCGGCGTCTCACTGCTGACGGCGCTGATGCCCCGGATGAGCCGCGCGGCGGCCGAGGGCCGCAACGCGGACGTCGTGGCGGATCTGTCGCTGGGCAGCCGGCTCTCGGCCGTCCTGCTCGTGCCGGTGTCGGCGCTGCTGACGATCTTCGGCTCGCAGGTCGGCGTCGCCTTGTTCGGACTTCGGGAGGCGAACCTCGACGGCGCCGCCCAGCTGGGCGCGACGCTCGCCGTGTCAGCCTTCGGGCTGCTGCCGTACGCGGTCACGATGCTGCAGCTGCGGGTGTTCTATGCGCTCACCGACAGCCGCACCCCCACGCTCATCCAGCTGTTCACCGTCGCGGTGAAGGTTCCGCTGCTGCTGGTGTGCCCGCTCCTGCTACCGGCCGAGGACGTCGTGCTGGGGTTGGCCGCCGCCAACGCGGTGTCCTTCCTCGCCGGTGCGGTGGTCGGCCAGATGCTGCTGCGACGCAGGATGGGGCGGATTCCCACCGGGGAGGTGCTCTCCTGCGTCGGACGCACACTCGTCGCCTCGATCGCCGGCGGATTGGTCGCCTTCGGAGCGATCACCCTGCTCGACGGGGTGCTCGGCGGCCTCTCGCCTTTGGGCAGGGCGTGGATCGAACTCGCGGTCGCAACCGTCATCATGGGAGTGATCACCCTCATCGCAATGAAGCTGCTGCGAGTTCGCGAAATCGACACAGCACTCGGACGCCTCGAACGGCTCGTCGACCGGCGCAAACCTCGGCGCGACACCACCCGCTGACGTACTCTTCAGCAGGGGCGGGAGCGGTTTCGTGGTGTGCGGGGAGGTCTGGAAGTGAGTGAGTTGGCGAGCCCACCGTCGGGTGCGGCGGCGCCATGGGAGGGGGACGCGCCCACCACCAAGACGCCCGCACCGGTTGTTCCGGAGCAGATGCGCCCTGAGGATCGAACCCCGGCGAACAACGCGTCACCTTCGGACGCCCCCACCCTTCCTGCTGTCCCGCCCGGCACCACCCCGGGCACCGAGCTCGCCGGGCGCTACCGCCTGCGCACGCGCGTCGGGTCCGACGCGGCAGCGGGCGCCGAGTTCTGGCGCGCCCAGGACACCATCCTGCGCCGTGACGTGGGCGCCACCGTGCTGCGCCGCTTCCCCGCCGACCGCGGATCCGAGCACGAGGCCATGGCACGCGCCGACGCGATCGTGGCCCGCGCGTTGCGCGCGGGCAGCTTCGAGCACAGCGGCTGCGCCCGCCTGCTCGACGTCCTCACGCCCGGCACCGGCGGCATGCCGCACGACGTGCTGGGAGTCGCCGTCACCGAATGGGTTCCCGGGCGCAGCCTCGCCGAGGTGATGGCCGAGGGGCTCATCAAGCCGATCGCGGCGGCCCGGGCGGTCGCACCGCTCGCCGCGGCTGCCGAGGAGGCGCACCGCCACGGCCTCGTACTGGGCTGCGACCACCCCCAACGGGTACGGATCACCCCGGAGGGGCGCGCGCAGCTGTCCTTCGTCCTGCCTCGCGCCGACGTCACCCCGGCCGACGACGTGCGCGGACTCGGCGCCGTCCTCTACACCCTGCTCACCGCGCGCTGGCCGCTGTCGAGCGCCGACGCCGCCCTCGCCGGCCTGAGCCCGGCCGAGCGCACCCCGGCCGGGGCACTCCTGCCGCCGTCGGAGCAGCGGCCGGGCGTTCCCGTCGAGCTCGACACCCTCGCCCGCGGCACCCTCGGACCTGACGGCGCCCCCGGCCACGTCCACACCGCCGCGGCCGTCAACCGCCTGCTCGCCGAGGTGGTCGACGAGCACGACCGCATGGCCCTGTTCCCCCCGGCCCACGACGGCGTCCCGTCCGACCCGGGAGACGTATGGCAGGACGGTGGCCGTGTCGTCGCTGCACCCGACCCCCGGCGGAAGCGCAAGCTGGCGATCGGACTCACCGCACTCGCGGTGGCCGTGGTCTTCGTCATCGGTTACATCAGCATGCAGGTGGGCTCGGTGTTCTCGGACGGCAACGGGCCGCCCATCGTCGTCGACAGCCCGTCAGCGTCGTCGAACGGCGCGCCGGCCAACGCCGCGCCACAGGTCGGCGGCGACGGCGGTATCGCGGCAGTCGCGGGCGTCAAGGTCTATGACCCGGTGGGCGACGCCGACAACTCGAGCCGCGTGTCCCGCGTGATCGACGGCGACCCGTCGAGTGGGTGGAGCACCTTCATCTACAAGCAGCAGTTCCCGGCGCTCAAGCCCGGCGTCGGGGTGATGGTGTCGTTCGCCTCGGCTGTGCAGCTCTCCCAACTGGAGATCCAGTCGCCGAGCGCGGGCACCGTCATCGAGGTGCGTTCGGCTCCCGCCGCGGATTCGTCCTTCCGCGACACCTCACCCATCACCGAGGTCACCCTCCGGGACGGCACCACGCCTGTCTCGCTCGCCGGGAGCCAGCCCGTCACCCACGTGCTGCTGTGGATCACCAAGCTCAGCGGCGGGGGCGACGCCAACGTCACCCAGATCGACGAGGTCCAGTTCCACCGCGCGGGCTCCTGACCACCACCAGTTCTCCGGAACGGCCACGGGAGAGGGGCATCTCGACCTAATCTCCGCGTCGTGCGCTCCCCGGCTCCCACCGACGCGGAGCTGCTGGCCGCGCACCGGGCGGGCGATCCGAGCGCATTCACCGAGCTGGCGACGCGGTACCAATCCCGGCTGTGGGGGTTGGCACTGCGCACGCTCCATCATCCCGAGGACGCCGCCGATGCCGTGCAGGAGACTCTCGTCGCCGCCTACCGCCGGGCGGGCTCCTACCGGGGCGAGGCCTCGGTGCGCACGTGGTTGCACCGGATCCTCGTCAACGCGTGCATCGACCGGATCCGCCACGACAGCAGGCGCAGCACGGTCCCGCTGCCGGAGCGCGAGCTGCCGGCGAGGCATCCCGACCTCGCCACGGAACTGGTCACGCGCCTGTCGGTCGACGCCGCACTCGCGGCGCTCCCCGTCGAGCAGCGGCTGGCGGTGGTGCTGGTGGACGTCCAGGGCTGGCCGGTGGTGGAAGCCGCCGAGATGCTGGAGGTGCCGGTGGGCACGGTGAAGAGCCGCTGCGCACGGGGCCGCGCACGCCTGGCGGTGCTGCTCGGGCACCTGCGGGAGGAGGAGCGATGACCACCCCACGCCCCGACCTCACGCAGCTCGCCGACCTGGACGCGGGTGTGCTGGAGCCGGCGCGGGCCGCGCAGGTGCGCGCGGCCGCTGCAGCCCACCCCGAGTCGGCCGCAGTACTGCACGCCCTCGCCGTCACCCGCGGCGAGCTCGCGGGGCTGCCCCCACCGCCCGTGCCACCGGAGTTCGCCGCTCGATGGGCGGCGGCTCTGGAGGCAGAGGCTGCGACCGGTGAGCCGAGTCCAGCCGTCTCATCTCTCGATCAGCGACGGCCCGCACGGTGGCGCCGGCCGCTAGCCGTGGTCGGCGCGGCCGCCGTGCTCGTCGTGCTCGTCCTCACCGGCGTGCTGTCGTCTCGACCCCAGCCCGCACCGTCCATCGACCGGGTGAACTTGGCTGCCGTCGCTCGCTCCGCAGTCGGGTCGGTGGACGCGGGCCCGCTGGCGGATCCCGCACGACGCGCCGGCTGCCTGCGAGCCGCCGCACCGGCGCTGGCACCTGACGCGCCCCTGGTGGGAGGCCGCCAGGTCACGGTGGACGGTCAGGAAGCGGTGCTGCTCGTGCTCGTCACCGGACGGCTGGGAACCTTCGACGTCGTCGTCGTCGACTCGGAGTGCGGCCCTGGTCACGGCACGCTCTTGGAGTCAATGGTGGTCGGAGGGTGAGCCGTCTCACCCTCGGTTGCCGCCCGGTAGCAGTAGGAATGCCCGTCCCTGGGATCGTGTTGACAGGCAGAGACAACAGGGAGGACGCGCCAGTGACCACCGACGAGGTGCGCGAGCTGATCATCATCGGGTCCGGGCCGGCAGGCTACACCGCTGCGGTCTACGCAGCGCGTGCGCAGCTGCGGCCCTTGGTCTTCGAGGGCACCCAGTTCGGCGGCGCCCTGATGACCACGACCGAGGTCGAGAACTACCCGGGCTTCACCGACGGAATCATGGGCCCTGAGCTCATGGAGCAGATGCGCAACCAGGCCACGCGCTTCGGCGCCGAGCTGCGCGCCGAGGACGTCGAGCAGGTGTCGCTGCAGGGCGAGGTCAAGACGGTCGTGGCCAACGGGGTCACCTACCGCGCTCGCGCCGTGGTCCTCGCGATGGGTGCTGCTGCTCGCTACCTGCACGTTCCGGGAGAGCAGGTTCTCCTGGGCCGTGGCGTCAGCGCCTGTGCCACCTGTGACGGCTTCTTCTTCCGTGAGAAGGACATCGCCGTCATCGGCGGCGGCGACTCGGCGATGGAGGAGGCCCTCTTCCTCACCCGCTTCGGCCGCACGGTCACGATCGTGCACCGCCGCGACGAGTTCCGCGCCTCCCGCATCATGCTGGAGCGCGCCAAGAACGAGCCGAAGATTCACTGGCGCACCAACTCCGAGGTCGTCGAAGTTCTCGGTGAGGGCAGCGTCTCGGGCTTGAAGCTGCGCGACACCGTCACCGGAGAGGAGTCCGTCCTCGAGGTGTCCGGCATGTTCGTCGCGATCGGCCACGACCCCCGCAGCGAGCTCGTGCGGGGTCAGATCGACACCGATGAGGCCGGCTACGTCCAGGTCGAGGCTCCCTCCACCCGCACGGGGATCCCGGGCGTCTTCGCCGCGGGCGACCTCGTCGACAGCACCTACCGGCAGGCGATCACCGCCGCTGGCACCGGCTGTTCGGCCGCGATCGATGCAGAGCGCTGGCTGGCCGACGGCCCCGTCCCCAGCGAACTGGCGGGCGGCGGATACGGGCAGGCGGCCGAACAGGTCGCCGTAGTCAGCGGCTGAATCGAATTCACGAGTTTCTTTCCCGAGAACGGAGATCAGAATGGCCAACACGGTGAACGTCACCGACGACTCTTTCGACGCCGACGTCCTCAAGAGCGACAAAACGGTCGTTGTCGACTTCTGGGCCACCTGGTGCGGCCCGTGCAAGATGGTCGCCCCGGTGCTCGACGAGATCGCTGGTGAGAACAAGGACAAGCTGACCGTGGCCAAGCTGGACATCGACGCCAACCCGGCGACTGCCCGCGACTACCAGGTCATGTCCATTCCCACGATGATCGTCTTCCAGGACGGCAAGCCGGTCAAGCAGATCGTCGGCGCCAAGCCGAAGGCCGCCCTGCTCTCCGACCTGGCCGACTACCTGGGCTGAGTCCAGAACCACCCATAAGTACCCCGCTTCCCGAAGCCGGAAGCGGGGTACTTGTCTATCACGACACAAAATTCGGTGGACACGGCCCGCCGTCCCCCATCGGGGAACCGGCAGGGCACAATGAGCGACGGCCCAGCACCGAAACGTCGGTGCCTGACGAACGAGCGAGGGGTGCATGCAGCTGCTGCGCCGAGGTGACAGCGGTCCCAACGTTGTCGAGATCCGGTCCACGCTGCGACGGTTCGGCCTGCTCGGTGACAGTACGGGCGGTCCAGCCCAGGAAGACCGGTTCGACGCCGCCCTCGAGCAGGCCGTGCGGGCATTCCAGCAACAGCGGGGTCTGATCACCGACGGCATCGTCGGGCCGGCCACCTACCGAGCGCTGCGTGAGGCCGGATGGAGCCTCGGCGACCGCATGCTCGCCCTGATGATCTCTGCGCCGATGAGCGGCGACGACGTCGTCGCCCTGCAGGAGCGGCTCCTCGAGCTCGGTTACGACCCCGGTCGCCCTGGCGGGGTGTTCAACGAGCAGACGGAGGCCGCGCTGCGCAAGTTCCAGCGCGAGTACGGCCTCCTGCCCGACGGGCTCTGCGGGCCCGCCACGCTGCGGTCCCTGCGCCAGCTCGGACGGAAGGTCACAGGCGGCCGTCCACACCTCCTGCGCGAACAGGAGCTGCTGCGTCAGGCTGGGCCCCGGTTGCGGGGCAAGCGAATCGTCGTCGACCCGGGACACGGCGGACCCAACCGCGGCATCGTCGCCGCCGGTGTCGCGGAGGCCGACCTCATGTGGGACCTCGCGCGCCGGTTGGTCGGCAGGATGTCGGCCACGGGGATGGACGCGATGCTGTCCCGGCAGGAGGACACCTGCCCCGCTGAGACCGAGCGTGCAGCCTTCGCCAACAACGCGGGCGCCGACCTCGTGCTCTCGCTGCACACCGACGCCAACCGGAGCATGCACGCCCAGGGGCTTGCCACGTTCCATTTCGGCAACGGTTCAGGAGCCACGTCCACCGTCGGTGAGGCTCTTGCCGGGTTCATCCAGCGGGAGCTGCTCACCCGTACCGCGATGCACGACTGCCGCACGCAGGGCCGCACGTGGGAACTTCTGCGACTCACGCGCATGCCCACCGTGCGTGTGGAGATCGGCTACCTCTCCCACATCGGTGACCGCAGGCGGCTGCTGGATCCTGCGTTCCGTGACGTCGTCGCCGAAGGCATCCTCGTCGCCGTGAAGCGGCTCTACCTGCTGGGCCAGGACGATCAGCCCACCGGCACGTTCACCTTCTCGGATGTGCTGGCTCGCGAGCTGGAACGCGGCGCACAGGCCATCTGATCCGGGCTCCGGAACGGAAAATCACGACGTACGCCAATCTGGGGCGTGTACCACCCACCATCGGCCCCATCGCCCCAGGGTGGTCGTCACAGGCCGCCAGCGTGGCGTACAGCGCGCCCTGTACGCCGCTGAGAGCGGCGATCACGAGCGGCTGGGTACCTGACGGTAGGACTCCTGGGTCACGCTGCTGGCCTGCATCGGGATCGTGATCGTGCCGAGCAGCTGCTCCAGCGCGGCCTCCACGTCCTCTTTCCACGTCATCGCCGAACGCAGCTCCATGCGCAACCGCGGGTAGCGCGGATGCGGCCGGATGGTCTTGAAGCCGACGCGGCGGAGGAAGTCGGCGGGGATGAGACAGGCGGGCTCGTTGCCCGGGCGCTGCTCACCGAACACCTCGATGGCTTTGACACCACGACGAGTGAGATCACGCACGACGGCCTGAGCGAGCATCCGGCCCAGACCCTCCCCGGCGAACTCCGGCATCACCTGCATGGTGGTGAGCAACACGGCGTCGGCGCTGACGGGGCCGGTGGGCATCTCCGCGGCGCGCGGCACCGCTGAGGGCGGTGCGTAGATCACGTAGCCGGCGGGCACGCCGTCCATGTGCAGGATGCGTCCGCACGAGCCCCACTCGAGGAGCACCTCGGAGACCCAGGCTTCCTTCTCGAGCTCGGTGGAGCCGAAGTCGGCCGCCTGCTTACCCAGGTGCTCCGACAGCTCCCAGAACACGCACCTTCGGCACCGCTTGGGCAAATCATCGAGATTGTCCAGGGTGAGGGGCGCCACATGCCAGGACAAGAGCAACCTCCGGCGCCAAGATCATCATCGGAATGCCGCCGCCCCTCGCGCCGACTTCTCGACGATAGATCGATCCAGCATGGAAGGACACCCCAAGTACTGCGACCGGTGTCTCACCCACGACGAACTGAAGAATGTTCCCCCTTCCCGGTTACACTCGGCCAGCCTGCTTGGTTGAACGACATCCCCACTGCCGAGGAATTCTCCGGGAGGATCCACCGTGCCGCAGTCGGACACGCCCCCGTCTCCACGACCCTTCGGCATCCACACGGCAGCAGCGGCAGCACCAACTGAGCGGTTCGCAGCCCGCACAGCGGGCATGACGGCCTCGGAGATTCGCGCCCTGTTCGCCGTCGCCAGCAGGCCGGAGGTCGTCTCCCTCGCGGGCGGCATGCCGAACCTCGCCGCGCTGCCACTCGGCGCGCTCGCGGCAGAGGTGTCCGACCTCGTACAGCGCGAGGGCGAGGTGGCGCTGCAGTACGGCTCGGCGCAGGGAGTGCCCGCCCTGCGCGAGCAGATCTGCGATGTGATGGCGCTCGAAGGCATCCGCGCCGACCCGGACGACGTGGTCGTCACCGTCGGGTCGCAGATGGCGCTCGACCTCGTCACACGCATCTTCTGCGACCCCGGCGACGTCGTACTCGCCGAAGGTCCGTCCTACGTCGGCGCGTTGGGCAGCTTCGCGGCCTACCAGGCCCGCGTGGTGCACATTGCGATGGACGAGCACGGCCTGGTGCCCGACCTGCTGCGCGATGCCCTCCGCACGCTCGCGGCGCAGGGCATCACTCCCAAGTTCCTGTACACGATCCCGAACTTCCACAACCCCGCCGGCGTCACGCTCGCCGTCGAGCGCCGGGCCGAGGTGCTGGAGATCTGCGCAACCCACGGCGTCGGCGTCGTGGAGGACAACCCATACGGCCTCCTCGGCTTCAGCGGCCGCACCTACCCGGCCCTGCGCTCCCTCGACTCGTCGGTGGTCTACCTCGGGTCGTTCTCCAAGACGTTCGCCTCCGGGCTGCGCGTCGGATGGGCGCTGGTGCCACCCGCGGTGCGCGACCGGCTCGTGCTGGCCGCGGAGTCGGCCACCCTCTGCCCGCCGAGCTTCACTCAGATGCTCGTGTCGCGTTACCTCGCCGGCCACGACTGGCACAGCCAGATCAAGACGTTCGCCGAGGCCTACCGCGACCGCCGGGACGCCCTGCTGGACGCGCTCGAGACCTACCTCCCCGAGGGTTGTACGTGGAACGTGCCTGACGGCGGCTTCTACGTCTGGCTGACGGTGCCCGAGGGCGTCGACACGAAGGCGATGCTGCCGCGGGCGGTCACCGCACGCGTCGCCTACGCGTCCGGCACCGGCTTCTACGCCGACGGGTTCGGCAGCCGGCAGCTGCGGCTGTCGTACTGCTACCCGACGCCGGAGCGCATCACGGAGGGCGTGCGGCGCCTCGCGGGAGTGCTCGAGGCGGAGCTCGACGTCATGCGCACGTTCGGCACGCCCACCCGCCCGGCGCTCGGCCCGGCGCCGGCTCGCAACGGCCCCCAGACGCCTGGCCCCCACACTCCCTGAACCGAGCCCGCCACATCAGCGGGTCGCCGATGCGCCCTGGCAAGGCGCGCGGACCCGTGCCATTCCCAACTCGACGGTCTCGCGGCGCGAGTCGATCCGTTTTATGCGAATCGCCGGTCGAGCGGCGCGACTCGCCACCGACCGATCCAGCAGTGCACGGATCACTCGGGCCCGCGGCATGAGTGAGCCGATCACGTGAAACGACGTGCCGGGCCCGCAACGGAGACCCCGTGCGGCCCCGCCGTCCGGCAATACCCGGAGCCCGAGCGAGGACCTCGTCGTCCGGCTCGTTGCCGACCCCGAGGACAACGGGTTCGAATCAGTAGAGGCCGGTCGCCTCGGGCATGGGGTAGTGGCGGCCGTGCCGGTGACAGAGACGAGCTCCTCCAGGCGGCCCTTGGACGCTCGCGACGGCACCCGTCGCCGGTCAGCGGTTGCGGGTCTTGGACCGGGCTCCGCGTCGTGAGGAAGCCGGTACTGGAGCGCGGATCAGCCGGTCCCGCGACCCGGATCTCCGCACGGTTAGCCCGGACCCACAGCTCATCCGGCCCCACCCGCTGCCTGCCCGCCTCGTCGCGCAGCTCGCCTGGCGCCACTCGCTGCTTGCCCGGCCGCCGCGCAGCTCGCCCGGCCCCGCCCACTCATGTTCGGCTCGCCCACAGCTCGCCCGATCCTGCCCCGCTGCCCACTTGTCCTCTCCGTACGGCTCGCCCGATCCTGCCCGGCCGCTCGGTCGGCCCCTCCGCAACGCTCGCCCGATCCAGCCCCACGGCTCCGCTCGGTTCCGCTCCGCAGCTCGCTCGATCTCGTCGGCGCCGCTGCTCACTCGGCCCGGCTGGACAGCTGCCCGGCTTCGCCACAGCTCGATCGCTCCTCCGCACGGCTCGATCGACCCCGCCCCACAGCGCGATCAGCTCCTCCACAAAGCTCCGCTCCGCCAGGCAGCTCGACCAGCTCCCCACAAAGCTCCGCTCCGCCAGACAGGTCGGTCGACCCCGCCCCACAGCGCGATCAGCTCCTCCCAAGCTCCGCCCGCCAGACAGGACGGTCGACCCCGCGGCGCGGCTCGATCGGCGCCCCACATCGCGATCAGCTCCGCCGCGAAGCTCGGCCCCGCCACGCATGTCGGTCGATCCCCTCCGCACAGCTCGACCGGCCCCGCCCGACAGCTCGACCGGCTCCCCCGCATAGCTCCGCTCCGACAGGCATGTCGGTCGGCTCCTCCGCGCGGCTCGATCGGCACCCCGAAGCGCAATCAGCTGCTCCGCAAAGCTCGGCCCTGCCACGCACGTCGGTCGATTCCGGTCCAGAGCTCGTTCGTTCCGCTGCCCGGCTCAATCAGCCCCGCCTCACAGCTCGACCAGCTGCTCCGTAAAGCTTCGCCCCGCCACGCACGTCGGTCGATCCCGCCGCACGGTTATCCGGATCTCGCCGCCGAAGTCAGTCCTGCGACACCACCGGCCGCCTGGCACCGGCCGCAGTCGACCAGCCCCGGCGCGCGACTCACTCAGCCCCGCCGCCGGAGCCGACCAGTCCCGCAACACGGGGCGCCTCGGTCGGGGCGGGCCTCGAAGCCGGCGGAAGAGTCCACCAGCGCACCACCGCTCCGGCTGGAGGGTCGATTAGTTCCGCGACGCTGTTCGCCGGTGAAGGATGCGATCCAGCGGTCCCTCCCGACGACGGCGGTCCCGGTCCGCTGGTCACATCCTCCCTGCACGACTCGACGAGTCCCGCGATTCGACTCGCCCGATCGCTCGACGGAGTCCACCGGCTGAGCGGCAGGACCTGGCCGGTCCCGAGCCGCGCGGACGAAGGGGCCGCGACTAGGCCCCCCGTCGCGCGTCCGCCGTTCGGCGAGGCGCAGGCGCACGGCGGCAGGAGCATCGCGCGTCCATTTCGGCTAGCGCGAGGCGGGGTGGCGCCTCGCCGAAGAGATCCCTCTCCACTCAGCGGGTCGAAGTGATCGGCTGAGCGGGCAGGCGCTGGATCGGGGTTTCACGTGAAACACCGTGCCGTAACCGCCGAGCGTTCGTGTTGGCGTCGCGCTTCTGGCTTCCGCCAAAACGGCGATGCCGACCGTGTCACACGGACATGTCGTAGGGGAGGACCGTGTCGCAGGGACGATTGAGCCGACGAGCGGACGACGGTCACCTTTCGGCAGCCGCGGGCCAGCCCGCCCGCGAAGTTGAGCGGCTCTACCCCGTCGTTCCTCGCGGCGGCGGCCCGTGGTCCCGGCGCGGTCGGCTAGCCCTCGCATGAGTCGGTCGGCTCGACGGCTTCGCTCATCCCGGCGGCAGAGGACTCGGCGACGCGGGCGACGCGCGCCGACCACGGCTCGAAGCGTTCCAACGGCGTGTTTCACGTGAAACCACGCCGCGCCCGATAGCGCCGCGCTGCCACGGCCGTTCGACTCGGCGCGGCCCCACGCCACCAGTTGGCAACCATGCCCGCTCAACCCAGCGCCGGCGCCCGAGGTCCCAGCACGGTCGGCCGGCCCCGACAGCGGTCAGCTCGGCGGCTCCCGTCGTTGACGGGCAGACGGTCTGGACGGTGCGGTCCGTCGATGGGGTCCGCTCTGGCGCGAGCACTCAGAACGCCTGTTTCACGTGAAACAGCGCCGCCGCGTCGAAAAGCGACGGCACCGGTCGGCAGTCGTACACACGCTCGACCCGGTGCTGGAGCGCCCGGTGTCCCAGACGTTGGCCCGTCCGCAGAGCAACCATGCCGACTCGGCGGCTCTCGTCCGCCGGCACACGGAGTGGACGGCTTCGCGCATGGCAGTGGCTCCACCGGCGCAGGCACTCCGACGCGCCTTGTTTCACGTGAAACGGCGCCGCCCTCGACAAGCCACGGCATCAGCCCGGAGTCCTACACGTACGCCCGGGGCCGGCGCCCGCGGTCGCGGCGCGGCGCGGCGCGGCGCGGGCCGCCAGGCTACGGAATGGGGTGAACGGCGTCGCGGCCAGCATCAGGATGAGCCGTCTATCCGCCCCACGTTGTCCAGTCCTAGCCCGGGGGTTGCGGCGCGGTGTTTCACGTGAAACCTCGATCCTGCGCCTACCCCAGGTCTGACGCCTCGCTCCGCGCCCAGATCGGCCGACTCGATGGCCGGATCTGTTTCACGTGAAACAGGCATGGAGCGCCGGTGTCGGCGTGGGTGCACGTCGCCGTACGCGGCACCGTCCAGTCCGTCTGCCACAGAGGACAGGAGCCCCCGAGTCGACCGATCGTTACGGAGGTCGGCCGCCCGCGGCGGGACCGCGGGCGCTGGCTGTCCTGCGACATGGGCGCGTCCGCCTGAGCCGCGGCGCGGGCCCGCTTCTCCTTCTCGGTGGCCCGGGCGTGCTGCTCTGCGCCCTGGCGGACCGCTTCCGCGGCGGCCAGCCGGTGGCGCACCTCCCGCATCTGAGAGTCGACCTGATCGCGGTCGTATCCGCGCCCGGGGTCGAGTCTGGAGAACTGCCGCGTGGTGCTGTGGCTTCAAGCGCGGCGCGGTTTCACGTGAAACAGGCGTCGGAGCGCCAGCGCTGGGGCGGAGCTCGCCAGCCCGCTCGGCACTGTCCGACAGCCGCGGCTCGCTATTCGGGCACCCCAGCTCGCGCCTTGCCTGACCCGTCGTCCGAGCGGACCGGCCGCGGGCCACGGCTCGATACGCCGCGGCACGGCTCAGCATCCGCACACCCCAGACGCCGATCCCGCGCGTGAATCATCGAGCCGGCCGGGAGCAGGAGTCCCCCGCGTCAGCCGGCACACCCCCCGAGATCCGCCCGCGGAGGATTGTGCGTGAGGCGCGGGGCGGTTACGGACGTTCAGCTTCCGAGGGCGGGCCGTCCGCGGTCAGCCCGAGCCGGACGATCCCACGCCGCTTCCCGCAAGCAGGGGCGAACACCTGAAATGAGCCGCCGGTCCACCCGGCCGGCTCCGGCAATGTGTGTCACGCGCAAGGCCGCTCGCGCAGGCCGAGCGCAGGGTCGTCGAGGAGGTCCGCGCGGACTGCCGCATCACTCGTTGGGAAGGCGGACCGGGTGCCCTGTGCGGCGGAACCGACTTCTCTCGCCGGCGCTCCGCGGCGACGGTGCCGAACTTGCGCTGGCCAACCCTCACTGGGTGCGCCGGCCACCCTTCAGCGTCGGTTCGACACGCGAGCGTGGAGCACCACGAGACAGTCACCCGCTCCAGACACGCCACCCTCCCGGCCCCACGATGCGCACCCGACTCCGGCCGGCTGCTGATCGCGCCACCGTCGTTCCGGGACGGGCAAACCGCCGCAGCGGAGCCGCCACGTGCTCCCGGGTGATCGGCGTCGCGGCCAGCAGCGCAGGATGAGCCGCTTGCCCGCCCCACGTTGTCCAGTCCTGACCCGGGGGGTTGCGGCGCGGTGTTTCACGTGAAACGTCGACCTGCGCCTACCTCAGGTCCGCCGCCTCGCTCCGCGGCCCCTGCCGCTGCCGGGGCGTGGTTCGCGGCGAACGAGTGGCGGCCGGTTGCGTCCACGGAAGTGGTGGATGGGAGACGACCACTTCGTGACCTTCGCTGGGAACGCTATGCGCTGATCGCGGTCGGTGTCACCACCTCCTGACCCGTTGCTGGCTGCGGTGTCCGGCGGGCCTTGGCCAGGACCTCCACGCCCATGTAGCGCCGCTGCTCGGCCCATTCGTCGGTCTGCTCGGCGAGCACT
>NZ_JAKXMK010000001.1 GCF_022524485.1 Pseudonocardia alaniniphila | reverse complement strand
CGGCCCGATCTGCCGACCGTGTCGATCCAGGACGTCTACGCACACCCCACCCTCAGAAGCCTCGCAACAACACTCGCGGCACCCGAGCCCACCCCCGCCGAGTTGCCGACGACGGCGTTACCCAAGGTGGTAGCACGGGCGAACCGGTTCGAGTACATCCTCTGCGGAATCCTGCAGCTACTGGTCTACATCGGGTACGCCTTCCTCGTCGCGGTCGTTCTCGAGCAGGGGTACGACTGGGTTTCCGAAGCCTCCAGCCTCTCCCACGTCTACCTGCGGTCGCTCGTGTTCGGAGCAGCGATCTTCATCGGTCTCTCCCTCCTTCCGATCGTGGCGAAATGGCTTCTCGTCGGTCGGTGGAAACCCCGGCAGATCCGCATCTGGAGCCTGACCTACGTCCGCTTCTGGACCGTGAAGATGCTCGTCCGCGTGAGCCCGATGATCATGTTCGTCGGCTCGCCGCTCTATCTGTTGTATTTGAGAGCGCTCGGCGCGCACATCGGGCGGAGGGTGCTGATCCTTTCCCGGGACGTGCCCGTGTGCACCGACCTGCTCACCATCGGCGACGACACCGTGATCCGCAAGGACTCGTTCTTCAGCTGCTATCGCGGCCGCGCCGGCCTCATCGAGACCGGCCGTGTCACCCTCGGCAAGAACGTGTACGTCGGCGAGGCCACGGTGCTCGATATCGGCACGGCGATGGGCGACGACACCCAGCTCGGCAACTCCTCCTCGCTGCACACCGGGCAGTCCGTACCGGACGGCGAACGCTGGCACGGGTCTCCCGGACGGCGCACCGAAGTGAACTACCAGACGATCGAGCAGCGAGCCCGGGTCCGCCCGCTGAGAAAGTTCGCCTCAATGGTCCTCCAGCTGCTGAGCCTCCTGCTCGTACGCCTACCGGTGACGATCGGCGGTGTCGCGCTCGTGCTCGTCGCCATCCCGCGGCTGGCGGTGTTCCTGGGCGCAAACGCGCTGGACCTGACGGACTGGGAGTTCTACGTCTACGCCCTGGCCGCGTCCTTCATCATCTTCTTCGGCCTCGTGCTCGCGGGGTTCCTCATCGTGACCACCGTGCCGCGCCTGCTCGGCCTCTTCATCAAGCCGGACAAGGTCTATCCCCTGCACGGCTTCCATCACTCGCTGCACCGGGCGATCACGCGGCTGACCAACCTGCGCTTCTTCACCTATCTGTTCGGCGACAGCTCCTACATCGTCAACTACCTGAATCGGCTCGGTGGAGACGTGTCCCGGAAGGAACAGACCGGGTCCAACTTCGGCCTTGAAGTGAAGCACGAGACCCCGTACATGTTTTCCGTCGGTCCGGCAGCGATGGTGGCCGACGGGCTGTCGGTCATCAATGCCGACTACACGAGCACGTCCTTCCGCGTCTCGCGGGCGACGATCGGTGCGCACACCTTCCTCGGCAACAACGTCTCCTATCCCGCGCAGAGCCGCCTGGGCGAGAACTGCCTCGTGGCCTCGAAGGCGATGGTGCCCATCGACGGACCCGTCCGGGAGAACGTCGGGCTGCTGGGCTCGCCCAGCTTCGAGATCCCGCGGTCGGTCCACCGCGACACCAGGTTCGACAACCTGCGGAGGGGGCGCACGCTGCGCCGCCGCCTCGCCGCCAAGAACAAGCACAACCTCCGGACCATGGGGTTGTACCTGCTTGCGCGGTGGGGCTACTTCTTCGGCGTCGTCGTGCTGTTCCTGGCCGCCGACGAGCTCTACCACGCGTACGGCGCCTGGGTGGACCTGCCGGCCGACGTCCTGCTCATGCTGAGCGTTCTGTACTTCGTTCTGGTCGAACGGGCCGTCACCGGGTTCCGCAGGCTGCAACCCCGGTACTGCTCGATCTACGACCCGCACTTCTGGTGGCACGAGCGTTTCTGGAAGGTGCCTGCGATGGGCTACTTCCTTCGAGCGTTCGACGGCACCCCCTTCAAGAGCATGATCTGGCGGCTGCTGGGTGTGCGGGTCGGCAAGCGGCTGTTCGACGACGGCTGTGGGCTGCCGGAGAGGTCGCTAGTGACGATCGGCGACGACGTCACCCTCAACGTGCATTCGAAGATCCAGTGCCACTCCCAGGAGGACGGCACGTTCAAGTCCGACCGCATCACGATCGGCTCGGGTTCCACCCTGGGCGTCGGTGCGTTCGTCATGTACGGCGCAACGCTGGGAGATGGCTCAGAGCTCGAGCCGGACTCGTACCTCATGAAGGGCGAGGACGTCACGCCGCACTCGCGGTGGGGTGGAAACCCGGCCATCGAGCTTCAGGAGGGCTTCGCCCAGGCTGCTGCATGACGAGGTGGCGAGCGGAGTGGGTGGCCGCGCAAACACCGAAAGTGCCCCGCCGTCGGGGGACCAGGATTCCGAGCTCCTGGCCCCAGACGGCGGGGCACTCGCGGTTGACGGCTACCGGGCGCCGAGCCCGCATTCACTCCCACGCTGGAGGGCGGCGCTCATCGACATGACGAACGGGCCGGAGTCGGTGTCGATCAGGGTCGCGCCCCAGAAGCCGACGGTGCGGGTCGCCAGGATCTCGTCGGCGAGCTCGATCACGATCGCTCCGACGTCGGTGCCGCCGAACAGACCTGCCGCATCGTCGAGGACGAAGTCCTCGACTGCGACGCGCCCGAGGCCCGAGATCGTCGTGCGCGCCGCGGCGATGCGGGCGTCCATCATGGAAGACGGATCCGCCGCCGGTCCGGCGAGGGCTCGCACCGTGCCGCCGTCGGCGCAGACCTCGCCCGTGACACCCGTGAGAAGTACGGCGCCTCGCGCTTCGGCCCGATCGAACCGGCGAAGAACCCAACGCTGCCGGCGTTCGGCATCCGCCTCGTCGAAGGTGAAGGAGAACGTGACGTCCTCGACCCCGTCGTCGTCGAGATCGAGCTTGAACTCATACAGCCCCTGGGGATGGAAACCGTGGTAACCGGACAACGGATCGACGTCCATGACGAGAACCGTGCCCACGGTGCCCCGAAACAGATAGACATCGCAAATGTCCAGGCGCGGGTCATGCCAGGCGAGTTCCCAGTCGAGCTGCTGCGACATGTGGCCTCCTCACACTGCCCGTGCCGCCACGCTAGGTGCGGGTCACCCGGACCGGCGAGGATCAGTTTGCACATCGACGGCTCGAACAGGTAACGGAACCAATCGTCAAGTGCGCGCTTCCACCGGAGATCCGAGGTCAGCTGCGTGCATCGCCAGCCACAGGTCGTGCCGCGCGCTGGGGCCGTGCAGCAGTGACCGTCGCAGCACCTGTTCCAGCCGGCTGACTCGCTTGCGTGCACCGGACACCGAGATTCCGAGCTCCTCCGCGGTGACGCTCAGCCGCGAGTTGCTGCTCAGCCACGCTCGAAGGGTCGACTCGAGCGGAGACGAGTCCGCGGCTGCACGAACCGGACGGAGCGTGGTGTGCGCCCACTGCTGGACGGCGGGGGCCCGCATCAGCTCGTCGAGTGGGACGACGGTGTCCGGGTCGGCCGGACGGAGCGAGTCGGCGGAGCACGGCGTCGCCCTGATCCGCAGCGCGAGGTCCAGCAGGGCCTGATGATCCGCACGGGCGAGGTCGAGCCTGAGTAGTTCCTCGATCCGCTGCAGCCGAGCCGACAACGTGTTCCGGTGAATCTTGAGGTGCCGTGTGGCCGCCATCGAGAACAACAGCCACGACTGGGCGGTGGCCGTCAGCTCCTGGGCGTCCGGGTCCGTCGAACGGGCAGGAACATAGGCGATCAGGGGGCTCAGCAGCGCGCTCGCCCAGCGCAGGCCTTCCAGGCCGACGATCGTGGGTAGATCCAGTTTCGCGTCGAACCGGGCCCACCGCTCGGCTCGCCCGCGGGCGACGGAGAGCGCATGGATCGCCTGTTCGTAGCCGACAGCGGTGTCACGCAGCGCCACCACGTCACCCGCTCCCGCGACGCAGCCGGCGATGTCCTCCGCGACCGCAACCTCGACCGGCCGGGTCCCGGGCGGCCGGCGGCTGTTGCGCACAGGAGCCAGGACGATCACGTGGCGTCGGTAGACGGGGCAGCGCACGATGAACGCGCTTCTCCCGGCCAGTTCGACGGACCGGCGCACCACCTCGTCGCGCTCTTCGGCACCGCACTCGAAGACGTAGACGCGCAACGGGTCGGGGAGCGGCGGACGCAACGCCGATGCGATCTGCACGGCCGTCGAGGTGTGTCGTGACATCACCAGATGCAGGACGGCCTCGCGGCACCGGGCATCGGCGTCGTCTACCTGAGTGCGCAGGCGCTGGGTCTCCCCCGCCCACCAGCACGTACCGAGCAGCACCGCGGCGTCGGCCGCCAAGGACCGCGGCACGGAATCCGCTCCGACGAACACGAGGACCGGGCCTTGCACGCCGGCGGGGACGTCAACGGCCAGGAGTATCGCGGCGTGCGTCTCACCGTCGGCGACGAAGGTTCTGAGACCACGGCCGAACATGTCGTCGAGGGCATCGGCGACGAGCGAGGCGGCCGCGGGTTCGAGGGCAGGAAGTGCGCCGACGAGCACCGCGCCCGACCGGTCCAGCAGCCCGGCCCAGCACCCCGTGCGCTGCGCCAGCCAGCGCACCAGCGCCGCGCCACCGTCGGCGCGCCGGCACAGGTGGTGCATCGCCTGCACGTCGGACGCACGCTGTGGGTCCCGCTCCGGGGAGGACGCGGTGGACCCTGGCTCCATCTCCGCACGGGGCGGTCTCTGCATTCCCACACCATTCTCAGCGGGACGACCCCGGGCGGACCGCCCGGGAAATCGGGGGGAACTTCGAGCGAGCGGCAGCACCGCCGCGATCGTCGAAGGGTGGCGCGGCGGGTTTGTCGTGGGGAGCGCTACCGGCTCGATCCGGAGCAACCGCCGCCCAGGCCGTTACCAAGATCAGCGAAGAACCGGCCGGGAATCGCCCGTCCTTGCGCTTGTCACACATTCGATCTCGAATGTCACATTCTCCCGTGTACTCGACGCGCCCGTGAGATCAATGATATCCGTGAACCAGAACGGCGAGGGAAGGTCCACTTCTTCCAGAGTGGTGAGTAATTCGGCGAGCGGTGCGGCGGACGGCGATGCTGTGCGTATGACTGAACGACGGACGACGACAAGCGGACACGACTACGAGCAGACCGTGGCGCGCCTGGACGCCGAGCTTGCCCGGCGTGGGCTGGGGCCCTTCGCGCGCATCGACCACGCGGCCGGCGCCCGGTCGGTGGGTCTGGAGATGCCCCCCACGCTGGTGGTGCTGTTCGGCAGTCCCCGTGGGGGCACACCTCTGATGCTCGACGCGCCCGACCTGGCTCTGGACCTGCCGCTGCGCCTGCTCGTGCGCGAGCGAGCCGGTCACGTCGAGCTCGTCTACACCGATCCAGCCACGACGGTCGAGCAGCACGGACTGCCCGCAGCGGCGGCCGCGCCCCTGGCCGAGACGGTGGCGTCGGTCGTCGCGGCCGTCGTCGCTCCGTGACGGGCTGGCCACCGGTGCAACCCGTTGCACGATTGCCTCGTGCCTTCGGGGTGGGTTGACTCGGACTGAGGCCGGCGTCACACCGGCCGGTTTGCCGGCGCCCGTTGCACAAGGAGGTCACGTGCGCGCTGCACGGTTCCACGGTCCAGGCGACATCCGCATCGACGACGTACCGGACCCACAGGTCCTGCCCGGACAGGTGGAGGTGTCGGTCGACTGGTGCGGAATCTGCGGCAGCGACCTCCACGAGTTCCTCGAAGGTCCGATCTTCATCCCGAGGAAGGGCACACCGCATCCGATCACAGGCGCGGAGATGCCCATCGTCATGGGCCACGAGTTCGCCGGCGTGGTCTCGGCCGTCGGACCGGGCGTCACAGGTATCGCCGAGGGGGACCGGGTCGCCGTCGAGCCCTACTGGGTGTGCGGCGCGTGCGCGGCCTGCACGGCAGGGCGCTACAACATCTGTCGCAGCCTGGGCTTCGTCGGGCTCTCGGGTGACCAGGGTGGGTTCGCCGAGCGATGCGTCGTCGACGCCCGGTGGATCCACCCCCTCGGCCACCTGTCGACCGACGTCGGGGCGCTCGTCGAGCCGCTCGCCGTCGGCTACCACGCTGTGCGACTCTCCGGCCTACGCGAGGGCGGCACCGCCGCCGTGTTCGGAGCCGGGCCGATCGGGCTCGTCACGGCGGCGGCCCTCCGTGCCGCCGGGGCGGGCACAGTGATTGTCGTCGAACCCGCGGCCGCCCGGAAGGCGAAGGCCCCCGGCGCAGGCGCTCACGTCGTCATCGACCCGACGACGGACGACGCTGCCGCCGCCATCCGGGACCTCACCGGGGGAACGGGCGTCGACATCGCGTTCGAGTGCGCCGGGATCGACGCCGTACTCGCGTCCGCGATCGGCTCGGTCCGGCCGGGGGGCACGGTCGTGAATGTCGCGATCTGGGGCCACGTGCCGCGTGTGGCCATGAACGCCTTGGTCATGAGCGAGGTGCGGCTCCTCGGCTCGCTCGCCTACTGCGGCGATCACTCCGACGTCATCGCCCTTCTCCGCGACGGGAAGGTCGATGCGGAGCAGTTCATCACCGGTCGGATCGGGTTGGACGACCTGGTCGCCGGCGGGTTCCGGCAGCTGATCGACAACAAGGAGGAGAATGTGAAGATCCTCGTCTCCCCCAAGGAGATGCCGGCGTAGCAGGGGCCGTCGGCGGCGGGTGATCAGTTCAGGCTGGGTGACCCGGGCCCCGCCGCGACGAGCCCACGGGGCGTGGTGACACCTGCCGCGAGAGCCTCGGCGCGGCCGGTCCAGGACGGAAGGTCGAGCAGGATCCTGCCCGCGCGCTGGGGGGACGCGGGAGCGATCTCGAACGTGGTGGTCTTGAAGATCGTGCCGGCACCGCTGTCCATGACCTCCTGGGAGGACTCCCGGCACCGGATCGTGAACGAGTCACTCGCCGCACCGACCGGCAACGCCGCCCGCAGCCGCTCCAGGACGACATCGAGGTACACATGGTCGTCCGACCTGTGGCGGGGCATGTGCGCCTGGGCCGTCAGCAGCTGAGAGCCCTCAGCAGCGCGCGCACCGTCGTTGTCAGCCCACCTCAATGCGACGTAGCACATTCCGGCAGCAGCCCGCTCCGAGGCATGTCCGCTGTCGATCCGATTTGCGTGGTTCACGAGGAGCGCCCTCAGCAGCGCATCCCGGAAGATGAGATTGAACACGTCAAAACGAATATCCATCGTGTCATTCCCGTCAGTTGTCACTGTTTGCGCGGTACGCCGCCGTGAGATTGAGCCATTGACCAGACGCCGGCCGGTGACGCACGTCGGTCGCCCAACTGTCCATCGGGCGACGGATGCGGTGCTGCTGCCTCGGCACGCGCCTCACCTCCTCACGATCGCGTCCCGCCGACGGCCACGAACCGCCGGTCACAGACCTCGTTCCCGCCGTCCCGGGCCGACCCGAAGCGATCGGACCGGGGCTGTAAGGAGTGTGGAACGTCGCACCTGTGAGCACGCTGAAGAGACACTCGATGTGGCGACCAACAGCGGAACAAATCAGACAAAAGAACAGATATCGGAATGATCGACGATCACCTCGAACATCAGCCCCGAACGGGTGAGACGTAACTTCCACCCGGAACCGTCCCAGGCGGGACGACGGCGGTCGATTCGGGCATCAACCGCAACACATATGACATAAATTGCCGGCCAGTAAAACTGTCAACTGGTCGTTGTACCCACTGGAGTACTCGGTATACCGTCGCTTTCCAGTGCATTCGCCGATGCGGTCGGCCCCCACCGCTCGCCAGACGTCGCGGGCGCCCGGTCAGCAGTCCGGACGACCCGGGATCCGCCCACAGTGCCGAGGAGTGGACATGAGCCAGGCCGTACCGGAGACCGTGGGGACGTCGACCGGACGGCAACGATCCCGGCGCCTCACCGTCACCGCGGTCGTGGTGCTCGCGCTCCTCGCCGCCTCCTACGCGATCAACGCCGCCGACCGGCAGGTGTTCCCGGTCCTGCTCAGCTCGATCACCCAGCACTACGGTTTCTCCCTCACCGAGGGCGGATTCCTCGCCACGATCTTCACGCTCGGCATCGGCCTGGGCGGCATCCCCGCCGGCAGGCTCGCGGATCGTCTGAGCCGCAAGAGCTTGATGGTGTTCGGGATCGCGATCTATTCGGCCTTCACGATCCTCACCCCGCTGGCCTTCGGATTCGCCGACATGGCGGCCTACCGCACGTTGTCCGGAGTGGGCGAGTCCCTGCAGAACGCCGCACTCTTCTCCGCGGTCGGCGCCTACTTCTACACCCGCAGGTCGCTCGCGCTCGGCGCGTTGAACGTCTCCTACGGAGTCGGGGGCGCCCTCGGACCGCTGATCGGTGCGCGGCTGTTCACCGCCAGTGGGAGTTGGAGCCTGCCGCTCTACGTCTTCGGCGTCGTCGGCTTCCTCTTCGTCCTCGGCATCCTGCTGCTGGTCGACAAGGGATTCACCGAGGCCAAGGACACCGGGCGCACCCCGCCGGCCGGCGGTGCCGAGAGTTCGCAGTTGCCTGCGACGCTGCGCAATCGCAACAGCGTCATCCTCTGCCTCACGTGTGCGGCAGCGGGGCTCTCGCTGTACTCCTACCTCGGGTTGTACCCGACGTTCCTGCAGAGCGAGCTCGGCCTGAGCGTGAACGACGCCGGGCTCGCGGCGTCGATGTTCGGCATCGGCTCGCTCGTCGCGAGCATCCCGGCAGGCTATCTCGGCGATCGCTACGGAAATCGCATCATCATCCAGCTCTCCTTTCTGTGCGCGATCATCGTGGGGGCGCTGATGTTCATGGCTGCCGACACCGTGGCGGAACAGACGACCCTGTCGTTCCTCGAGGGAGCGTTCGGCAGCGGGTTCGTCTACGTCAACCTCTACGCGGCGTTGCAACGCTCGGTTCGCCCGTCGCTGGTGGGGCGTGCGTCCGGTGCTTTCGTGACCTGTTTCTTCCTACCCTCCGCGGTCGCCGGTTATCTGTTCGCGGAGCTCGTGAAGAGCGCCGGGTGGTCAGGCGCCACGATCGTTCAGCTCATGCTGTTCCCGCTGATCGGAGCGATCCTGATGGCATTCGCCCGGCTCCCCGAGCCGGCGGCCCGGACGCGCCTCGCGACCCGAACAGCGACCACGGGTTGACGGCCCACACCCCAGGAGGGCAGAACATGGAAACCACCGAATTCCGCGATCTTCACGCGCACTATCTGGCGCCCGCCACCATCGCCCGCATCCGGGCGGGCGACTTCGCACCGGCAGTGTCGGTCTCCGACGAGGAGAGCGGACCGCGGTTCACCTTCCCGACCGGCACCTCGCGCACGATGCAGCCGGCGATGGCGGATCTCGACGACCGGCTCCGCCATCTCGACGAGTGCGGGATCGACGTCCAGGTGCTCTCGACATGGATCGACATGTTCGGCTACGACCTGCCGGAGGAGCTGGCGGCCGATTTCCACAGGAGCATCAACGAGGGGATGGCAGAGGCCATCTCGTCCCGGCCCGACCGTTTCGGCTTCTTCGCCAGCGTGCCGCTCCCGTGGGGCGACGCCGCGGCGGATGTGCTGGAGGACGCCGTGACTCGGCTGGGCGCGGTGGGCAGCATGATCGGCACCAACATCAACGGCAGATACCTGGACGACGAGCGGCTGACACCGTTCTGGCGGGCCAGTGAGCGATTGGACGCGCCCGTCGAACTGCATCCGGTGAACGTCGCGGCAGTGGATCGACTGCACACCCACGAGTTCGCGAACTTCCTCGGCAACCCGTTCGACACCACGATCGCGGCCGGCTCGCTCATCTTCGGGGGAGTACTCGACCGCCACCCCGCGCTCCGTTTCGTACTGGTACATGGCGGCGGATACCTGCCCTATGCCGTCGGGCGGCTGTCGCACGGCCGGACGGCACGCGGGGTCGCGCCGGACCTGCTCCGCCGCCCCGATGAGTACCTCGACAGGTTCTTCTTCGACACCGTCGTCTACAGCCCCGCCGTGCTCAGCGCGCTCGCGTCGATCGTCGGGGTGAGCCGGCTCGTGCTCGGCACCGACTACCCGTTCGACATGGAGCCTCCTGCCGTCCGATCGATGGTCGCCGAAACGCTCGGTGAGGACGCATTGGCCTCGATCGCCGGGACCGCACGCAGCCTCAGCTGCCGGCTCGAATACGTAGAGCCACACCGATGAGTCCGAACATCCTGCTCCCCACCGGCGGATCGGCGCAGCCGGGCCTTGTCCGCGAGATCGTGAGGCCCCCCGCGATTGCTTCGATCCCCGTCCGTCGGCGCCAAAAGCAGTGCGAAGATATTCGCGGTGCACTGGGTATACTTCGCGCCATGAGCCCGAGATCGGCGGTCGGCCAAGGGGTCGAGAGTCAGGCGGATATTGCTTACCGGGCGATCTACGGCCTGGTGCTGCGCAACCGCGCCAACAATGACGCCGTGTGGTTCGAGCGTCAGCTCGGCGACCAGCTGGGAATGGGCAGAACACCGGTTCGGGAGGCGCTCAAACGGCTGCAGAACGAAGGCCTTCTGGTGCCGGTCTCCGCCCACGGCGGTCTCGCGGCCGCCACGATCTCGGCCGCCGAGGTGGGCAACGTCTACCGGGTGCGGGCCGTGCTGGAGGCGCTCGCCGCGGAGCTGGCGGCCACTCGTTGCGCCGAGGGCGAGCTCACCCGTTCCCAGCTCACCGAGCTCCGTCGACGCGCAGATGCGATCAAGGACCGGGCAGCCGACCGGGATCTGGCTGGGGTTTCGGAAGTGAACCACCAGTTCCACGAGTACATCGGCGTCCTGGCCGCGAATCCGTTCCTCCAGGACTCGCTGGATCGCCTGTGGAGCCGCATCGCCATCTCCGCTCTGAGCAACATCGTCGACGACGACGCGTGGGTGGCCGAGATTCATCTGCACCACGACGAGCTCGTGCGGCTGATCACCGAGGGCGACGCGGCCGGTGCAGCAGCGATCGCCCGTCGGCACATCGAGCGAGCCTGTGAGGTCTATGTGGCCCATCACGACCCGACGCCGAGCGCGATCGCCTGAACTCCGCGGGCCGCCGCCGCTGAAGCGGAATGTGGCGCCGACCCCATTTCAGGAAGTTAATCATCAATTGTTGATACACTTGGTATACCAAGTCTGACAGCAAAGGATGCCACATGCCAGGAAAGATGATCGATCTCAGCGTTGAGGTCTCCTCCGAAACAGTCGGCCCCCCGTCCACCAACGTCAAAGTGGGGATCGAGCGTTTCCACCGAGGGCCTGGCTTCTGGCAGGTGAGCTCCATTCACGCGAGCGTCCACACCGGCACGCATATCGACACGCCCCTGCACTGCTACGAGGACGGGTCGACCACGAGCGACGCCTCTCTGCAGGACCTGTCCGGACCGGTAGCGCTCTTCGAGCTCGACAAGAAGCCGAGCGAGCCGGTCACCTGGGACGACCTCGAGACGGCCGACCCCGGCATCCGGGAGGGCGATGTCGCCGTGCTGGCCACCGGCTGGACCGACCGGATGTGGGGCAGCTTCCCCCGGTACTACACCGAGTCGCCCTACCTCGCCGAGAGCGGTGCGCAGTGGTTGCTGACCAAGAAGCCCACCGCGGTCGTCTTCGACTTCTTCGAGGAGGAGTGCGCCAGGAAGACCGACTTCACCTCTGAGGAGTTCGTCGTGCACCGGATCCTGCTCGGCGGCGGCGTGTACCTCGTCGAGCACGCCACCCAGCTCCACCTGCTCCGGAACACCGACGCCACCATCTACGCCGCGTTCTACAAGCTCGCCGACTGCGATGGGTCCCCGGCCCGGCTGTTCGCCATCCTGGAGGACTCGTGAGAATCGCGACCATCGAGTGGTCGGGCACCACCTCGGCCGCCGTGGTGTTCGAGAGCGGTCTGGCTCCCGTCCGGACGCTGCCGGGCCGCGAATCGGCAGTGGACGCGCTCAGTGTCATCGCCACGCCGCTCACCTCCGACGAGCTCGTCGCGCTCGAGCGAGGCGAATCGGTGCCGCGCGCTTCGGCGACGTTGCACGCCCCGATACCCCACCCGCCGAAGAACGTGCTGTGTGTCGGCAAGAACTACCGTGAGCACGTCGCCGAGGGGGCGCGAGCCGAAGGACGCACCGACTTCTCCGTGCCGGAGCGGCCGGTGTGGTTCACCAAGCCTGCCAGCGCTCTCGTCGGCGACGGCGGCAACATCATCCAGGATCCCGAGTTCACCAAGGCACTCGACTACGAGGGCGAGCTCGCGATCGTCATCGGCCGCGGCGGCAAGTCGATCCCGGCGGACGCCGTCTTCGACCACATCTTCGGCTACACGATCGTCAACGACGTCACCGCACGCGATGTTCAGCAAGCTCATCTGCAGTGGTTCCGAGGCAAGTCGGCCGACAGCTACGCGCCGTGCGGGCCGTGGATCGTCACCACCGACGAGATCAAGGAGCCGGAGGCGCTCGACCTCACCACCCGGGTCAACGGCGAGATACGGCAGCACGACAACACGCGCAACCTGCTCTTCGGGATCGCCACGCTGGTCAGCAACATCAGCCAGGGGCTCACGCTGCAGCCCGGAGACATCATCGCGACCGGTACGCCGTCCGGCGTCGCATGGGGCATGGACGCCCCTCGCTACCTGACTGCGGGTGACGTCGTGGAGGTCGAGGTCGAGGGCATCGGAACGCTCACCAACACCGTGGTCCCGGTTCCCTGACGCCCCGGGCGGCAGCTCCCCCGTCCACCTCGATCCGTGGAGAGTGCGATGACGACCATCATCACCGGCGGTGCCGACCCGAACGAGATGCCGTTCAGCATCGCCGTGAGCACCGGCGCGAATCCGCGCACCGTGCAGATTTCCGGAGCGACGGCCTTTCCCCTCGTCCACAAGCATCCGCACGACGAGGACGAGCTCCGCGTACCGGCCGGGCTCTACGACCAGACCGTTCGCGCGTTGCACAACCTCCGTATCGCCCTCGATGCAGCAGACGCTGCTGTCACCGACATCGTGAAGGTCGTCATCTACAACACGCGAATGGACCAGCAGGACGAGGTCAACCGGGCCTACACAGAGTTCTTCGGCGACCATCGGCCGGCTCGGACACATGTCGGAGTGAACGCGCTGGTGGGCACGGGCCTGCTCATCGAGATCGACGCAACGGCCGTGGTCGGCGACGGGCCACTCGAGACACGCGACGTCTTCTAGCCACCGCAACCAGCACGCGCCCACATTTCCCCGCGCCGACCTCGTCGTCGGCATGCCTCGCCGATCGCGCAGGGAATCGAAGGAGGTGTTCGAGGTGAGCAACACCATCGAATCCGACACGACGAGCGGCCGGGCCGGCACGGAGCGCAGCTACGCGGCCGGCGCGATATTCGTTCTCCTCCTGCTCGCGTACCTGGTGAACGCCATGGACCGGCAGGTCTTCCCGGTGCTCCTGGTGGCGGTGCGCAACGACTACGGATTCAGCACGACGGAGGCCGGGCTGCAGTCCACCATCTTCGCGCTGGGCATCGGGGTGCTGGGCCTGCCGTCCGGATACTTCATCGACCGCGTGAGCCGTAAGTGGACGGTCTTCGCCGGAACAGTGATCTTCTCCGCCGCCACCGGGCTGACCACGCTCTCGTTCGGGATCTGGGACATGACCCTGTGGCGGGTGCTCTCGGGCGTCGGCGAGTCGATGCAGTTCACCGCTCTCATCGCGATCGCGGCCACGGCGTTCCCGGCGCGCCGCGGGATGGCGATCGGCACGATCAACATCTGTTTCGCCCTCGGCGCGCTGATCGGCCCGACACTCGGCGGAGCACTCCTGACGCGCACCGGCCAATGGCGCCTGCCGGAGATCGTCTTCGCGGTGCTCGGCGGAATCGTGGCCGTGGCCATCGCCGTGTTCGCGCGGCCGTGGCTGACGGAACGACGGGCGCACGCCCGGAACAGCCACCGGGTCGTCGGAGGCGCCGACACGCTGCTCAACCGCAACACCGTCCTGCTGGTCGTCATGACCGTGATCGGTGGCCTGGTCGACTTCGGCTTCCTGGGCATGTACGGGACGTACATGCAGACCGCCCTGCATTACACGGCCGCGCAAGCCGGGTTGGTGGCCGGGATTTCCGGTGCCGGCGCGCTGCTCTCCTTCTACGGCGGGCACCTCGGTGACCGACTCTCCCCACGGATCGTGCTGCCCGCATCCTTCGCGCTCACAGGCGTTGCCGGCGCAGCCGTGTTCCTCGGTCCCGCCAACATGGCGTGGCAGGTCGTATTCGCCTTGATGTTCGGGATCGCCTTCAGCGCAGGCGCGTTCGTCCTGCTCGCGGGGTCCCTGGTGAAGTCGGTCGAGGGCCGCCGCGCGGGTCTCACCGCGGGGATCTTCGTCACCGGCATCTACATTCCAGCCGCGTTCGCCGGCCTTCTCTTCAGCTCGCTCGCGCAGTCCTGGTCCTGGGGTGCCGCTGCCCTCATCCAGATCGTGCTCGGATCCGCCGTCGCGACCGTGCTGGCGCTGCTGCTGCAACCGTCGCGATTCAGCACGGTGCTGCCTGCACGGACGTCGGTGGCTGCGGGCGCATGATGCCGGGACCGGCAGTCGTGGCGTAGGAGCAGCGGCGCCTGCGGGGCGGAAGGCGGGAGGCGCGAAGTAATCGTCGGAGAACGTTGCCGACGACGTCTTGCCATCGCCGTGCCGAAAGGGAGATCGTTCTTCCTGGTCCGGTTCGTCATCGTCGCTGCTGCCCCGACCACCGCCGTGCAGCGGCGGCGGGACCTGCTGCGCGAAAGGACAGCCACGCCATGACCGCTGCGAACTCCTCGCCGTCCGACCTGCGCCACCCCATGTTCAGCTGGATCTACGCGCGAATGAGCCGGCGGATGGAGGCCGAGGGCATGTCCGGCCTGCGTACCGAGCTGCTCGCGGGCCTGTCCGGGCGCGTGGTGGAGCTGGGCGCCGGGAACGGCCTGAACTTCGCTCACTACCCGCGCACCGTCAGCGAGGTGGTCGCGGTCGAACCGGAGCCCTACCTGCGCACCCACGCCGAGGGCGCCGCCGCCACGGCGCCGGTGCCGGTGACCGTCACGCCCGGGCGTGCCGAGCAGGTACCGCTGGCGGACGACAGCGTGGACGCCGTAGTGCTGTGCCTGGTGATGTGCTCGCTGCCCGACCGTGCCGCCGCAATGGCCGAGGTCCGCCGGGTTCTGCGCCCGAACGGGAGCTTGCGGTTCCTCGAGCACACCATCGCCCCCACGCCCGGTTTGCGGGCCGTGCAGAAGATCGTCGACGCCACCTTCTGGCCACGGATCGCGGGCGGTTGCCACACCGCCACCGACCCGGTCGGCACGATCGCCACGGCCGGGTTCGAGGTCACCGAGCTGCGCAGGCTCCGGTTCCCGGACATCCGGTTCACCCAACCCTCCACCCCACACGTGCTGGGTACGGCCCAGATGGCCACGACGTAGCCGACCCTCGACGCCCGACCTTGATCGACAAACGGGTGCCGGCAGCAGGGCCGGGCACGGCTGACAGGCCCGAACCGATGATCCTTCGGCCCCCTCACAGGGTGACTGTGGCGGCTGCCGCAGCTTGATCACCGAATGGGGGCCGGCAGCAGGGTCGGCAACAGCCGGCAGGCCCGAACCGATGATCAAGGCCGCGCCGCCACCGATCGGCCTCCGCGCAGGCGGCTGCCCCCTCGAATGCCACACCTTGATCACCAAACGGGGGTCCGCAGCAGGGCCAGGCACGGCCGACAGGCCCAAACCGATGATCAAGGCTGCGCCGGCACCGATCGACCCCCCGCGCAGGCGGCTGCCCGGTCGAATGCCACACCTTGATCACCAAACGGGGCCCGACAACAGGGTCCGGCACGACCGACCGGCCCCAACCGATGATCAAGCCCCAGACAGCCCAGCCCCGCACCGGGCGGCCCCTCGGCTGATGCAGCTTGATCACCCGACAGGGACGAGCAGGTGGGCCGGGCGCGGCTCAACGGCCCGGCCCGGCCCGGATCATCGAGCCGGTGGCCGGCACCGATCCGCCGCACACCCGGCGGCTGCCCCGATGCCGAACCTTGATCACCAAACGGGGGTCGGTAGCAGGGTCGGGCACGGCCGACGGGCCCAAACCGGTGATCAAGCCCCAGACAGCCCAGCCCCGCACCGGGCGGCCCCTCGGCTGATGCAGCTTGATCACCGAACATGGACGAGCAACCGTGTCCAGTGCTGCTGGCGGCCTCAATCGATGATCAAGGCCGCACTGGTGCCGATCGGCCCTCACGCCGGACGACGGCCCGCCCGAATACCGCGCCTTGATCACCACACAGGGACGAGGAGGTGCGCCAGGCGCGGCTCAACGGGCTCAGCCCGGATCATCAAGCCAGGAGGGCCGGCACCGATCGGCGGCACAGCCGGTGGCTGCCCCGATGCCGAACCTTGATCACCAAACGGGGGTCGGTAGCAGGGCCAGGCACCGCTGACGGGCCCCAACCGATGATCAAGGCCCGGCCAACCCCGGCGGCCCGCCGCGCGCCGGTAGCCACCCCTCGGCTGTCCGGTCTTGATCGCCGAACGGGACGAACAGCCGTGCCAGGTGCAGCGTGGCCCGATGATCAAGACCGCGCCGGCCCCCCGACCGACCACCGCACCGGGCGGCCACCACTCGGACGCCGCGGCTTGATTACCACACGGGGTTCGAGGAGGTGTGCCGGGCGCGGCTCAACGGCCCGGCCCGGATCATCGAGCCGGTGGCCGGCGCCGATCGGCCACACATCCGGCGGCTGCCCCAGTACCGCACCTTGATCACCAAACGGGGGTCAGTAGCAGGGCCAGGCACGGCCGACGGGCCCCAACCGATGATCAAGACCCGGACAACCCGGCCGCCCAGCCAACGCGCCGGGCGACCCCCGCGGCTCAACCCGGATCATCAAGGCGGTGGCCGGCACCGATCGGCCACACACCCGGCGGCTGCCCCAGTACCGCACCTTGATCACCAAACGGGGGTCAGCAGCAGGGCCAGGCACCGCTCACGGGCCCCAATCGATGATCAAGGCCCGGACAGCCCCGGCCGCCCAGCCAACGCGCCGGGCGCCCCGCGGCTCAGCCCGGATCATCGAGCCGGTGGCCGGCGCCGATCGGCGGCACACCCGGTGGCTGCCCCGATGCCGAACCTTGATCATCAAACGGGGGTCAGTTGCAGGGCCAGGCACCGCTGACGGGCCCCAACCGATGATCAAGACCCGGACAACCCCGGCGGCCCGCCCCGCGCCGGTAGCCACCCCGTCGGCTGCCCAATCTTGATCGCCGAACGGGACGAACAGCCGTGTCGAGGGCAGCGGCTGGGCCCGATCTCGTGATCAAGACCGCGCTCGACCCCGAGCCGGGGCGCCACCCGTCAGGCGCCGCGGCTTGACCACGAAACGGGTCCCGGCAGCAGGGCCGGACACAGCCGAAGGGCCCACACCGATGATCACGGCCGGGGCGACCCGGTAGCCCGACCCCCTCGCCAAGCAACCACCCTCCGACGCCACGGCTTGATCACCAAACGGGGACCGGCAGCAGGGCCGGACACAGCCGAAGGGCCCACACCGATGATCACGGCCGGGGCGACCCGGCAGCCCGACCCCCTCGCCAAGCAACCACCCTCCGACGCCACGGCTTGATCACCAAACGGGGACCCACAGCAGGGCCAGGGACGGCTGGTCGGCACCGAACCGATGACCAACGCCGGCTACGACCCGGCGCCCCGGGCCTCCTCGCCAAGCGCCCACCCTCGGCTACCCGGTCTCGAAGCTGTGGGCTGCGGGAGTCCCTGCCGCCACCGCGGCTGCGGCTGCGGGCTGACCTGCCCGCGGAGTCGGGGCTGGGGCGGCAGGCGGTGGCGGGGAGCGCGCTGGTCCTGACCCCACACGGCATCCGCAGCCGGCCAGGTGTCCAGGGAGCCCGAGAATCCGGCCGGTTGTTGGGGCGCACGGACGTGTCAGGCGCCGGATCCTCGGGGCGCCGACTGCCGCTCGCCTACCGGCCCCGAGCAGCAGCGGGGCGGCCCCACCGGCCGACCGCCGACGCCGAGCCGAACCTCGGTGCAAGCGGGCAGCGAGTCATGCGAAACCCTAGCTCACGCCCCACATCACGCTCCCCCGAGCCCGGAGACCAGGAGTTTCCCGGCCTCGTGGCCGGGCCCGGGGCGGGGGTCTACCCCACGTGGACTTGGGGGGGCTCCCTCCCAGGACGGGGGGCGCCCCGATGGTTCGGGGGCATTGCGGACGGCAGTCTTCGAACGAGCAAGAAAGCCAGCCGGGACCACGGTCCCGAACCGAGAAAAGACCATCACCGCACCGGCCCCCGCCAGTGCTTCTGCGTCGCGGAGGACGTTATGCCGATCATTTCTGCACCTCACGAATTCAACGAGGACGAGCTCTACATCGACCTCCGTTCGATGTTCGGGCAGTCGTTGTTCCTGAAGTGCGAGGGCTTCAACTTCGCCGGCTCGATCAAACTCAAGGCCGCGACCGAGATGGTCGAGGCCGCCGAGCGGAAAGGCCTGCTCAGGCCGGGTTCCGTGCTGATCGAGTCGTCGTCGGGGAACCTGGGCGTAGCGCTCAGCATGATCGCGGCGAGCAAGGGCTACGGATTCCTGTGTGTCACCGACTCGCGCTGCAACTTGGCAACCAGGCGCCTGATGGAGGCGCTGGGCAGCCGGGTGCACATCGTCACCGAGCCGTCGCCCTCCGGCGGTTTGCTGGGCGCGCGAATCGATTACGTCCGCGCCATGTGCGCGTCCGACGATCGTTATGTGTGGCTCAACCAGTACACCAACCCCGGCAACGCGCGGTCGCATTACCGTAGGACGGGGCCGGCGATCGCTCGCCAGTTCCCGAACCTCGACGTGCTGTTCATCGGGGCCGGCACCACCGGCACCCTCATGGGCTGCTCGCGCTTCTTCAAGGAGCACCACCCGTCGGTCCGGATCGTGGCCGTGGACAGCGTCGGCTCGGTGACCTTCGGTACCCCCGCCGCGCGCCGCATGATCCCCGGCCTGGGCACGAGCGTTCGTCCCCCGCTGCTCGACGACTCGTACGTGGACGAGGTCGTGCACGTCGAGGAGGCCGACACGATCCGGACGTGCCACAAGCTGGCCCGCCGCGGGTTTCTGTTCGGCGGCTCCACCGGCACGGCCGTCAGCGGCGCGGTGCGCTGGCTGGAGCAGCACGGCTCGCCCGACCTGACCTCGGTGACCCTCGCCCCCGACCTGGGCGAGCGCTACCTCGACACCGTCTACCAGACCAACTGGGTGCACGACCTCTACGGCGAGGACGTGCTCTCCGAGGAGTTGGCCGGCGTTCCGCCAGCAGCCTGACCAGCACGTTCTCGGCAAGTTCGGGCCGTTTCTGCGCAGTGAGGGATTCTTCCCGACTGCGCAGTTTCTGCGTTTACGGGGCCCGGCCGTTCCCGAGGCGGCAGAAGAGACCCAGGCCACGACGCTCGGGGCGTCGCCCGAGTTCTCCGGCCGGACGCACACTGGGGAGGCACCCGGCCACCTGCGGTTCCCGCGGGCCGGGCTCCGGCGATCCGGCTCACGACGGCGTCTGTCCGGTCGAGCCACAGACGGTCAAATCCCCTGTTCCGGGAGCTAACACAAGCCCGTGACCAGCCTCTCGTTCACATATTGGGAGCGCCCGACGTAATGTACGGTCATTAGCCGTTGCGGGATCCTGAGGGGGCGACATGAGTCGAGCAGTGGGGATCGTCGGAGGCGCGGAATCCGGCGTTCGGAGTGATTTCCGGACAGACATCGCAGTCATCGGTGGAGGTGCGAGCGGGACGTTGACCGCGGTGCACCTGTTGCGAGCAGACCCGGATCTGCGGGTGGTGGTGTTCGAGTCCGAGGCGAGCCGGCGCCATCTCGGGGCGGCGTACAGCACCACGGACCCGCGGCACCTGCTCAACGTCCGGGCTCAGGTGATGAGTGCGTTCCCCGAGGAGCCGGGGCATTTCGTCGCGTGGGCCCGGCAGGCCGGCTACGCGGTGGAGCCGACCGATTTCGTGCCGCGGATGGTGTTCGGGCACTACCTGCGGAGCCTGGTCGCGCAGTTCGGTGACGGTCGGCTGAGAGTGGTCACGGAGCGTGTGGAGGATGTCGTAGTCGACGGGGGCGGCTTCACGCTCACCGCCGGGGACACCACCACGCACGCCTCCTCGGTGGTGCTCGCCTACGGCAACCCCGCACCCCGGCAGCTGGCCACCGCGGCCGGACCGCTCCCGGACGCCGCGTGGCATGTGCGCAACCCCTGGGACCTCGACGCGCTCACCGCGTTGCCCGACGACGCCACGGTCGTGCTCGTCGGCAGCGGGCTGACCGCGGTCGATGCCGCGATCACGCTCCTGGACGACACTCCTCGGCGCCGAGTGGTGATGGTCAGCCGCCACGGCGAACTGCCGCGCACGCACCTCGCGCAGGCCCTCACCGACTGGGTCTCCCCCATCCCCCCGCTGGGGCCGCTGACGGCGGACGGGCTCACCGAACTGGTCTGCAACCAGATCGAGGTCGCCGCACGCCGGGGCGTGAACTGGCGCGCGGTGATCGACGGCCTGCGGAGCTGCACCGCGTGGATGTGGGGTCGCCTCGACCTCGAGGAGCGTCGCCGATTCCTCGCCGCCCACTCCCGCGACTGGGACGTGCGCCGCCACCGGATGGCCCCTGCGCCTGCGGCCCGGATCCGCTCCTACCGCGACGCAGGCCGGCTCTCCGTGCACGGCGGCGGCCTCCAGTCGGTGGAGGATCTCGGCTCCCGCTGCCGGGTGGGACTGGACGGTGGCGCGCTCGATGCCGATGCCGTCGTCAACTGCACCGGTCCGCTGAACGACGTCGCACGGACCGTCGACCCGCTCCTGCGCAGGCTGGTCGACCGCGGCACCGTCGCCCCCGACCCACTCGGCTTGGGTCTGGCCTGCACACCCGACGGCCGGCTCCTCGACGACACCGGCGCCGTCGTCGCCGGGATGTACGCCGTCGGCCCGCCCAGGAAGGGCGCATTGTGGGAGTCGCTCGCCGTCCCGGAGATCCGGGATCAGGCCTCCCAGCTCGCCCAGCACCTCGTCTCGGCGCAGGCCGCCTGACGACCACGTACCGCGCCGGCCCGGGTCGATCATCGGACCCGGGCCGGCGCAACGTATATATTGGCAACACGATTGTGAACAATCTCGCTGCCTGTTATGGTCACGATCGGTTCACCGAGCCGGTAAACGCGTCGAAGTCGTAGCTCCCCCAGTTGATTGCCCGGGCCACGGGCACCCGTCTGGCTGCAGCTGCCGATTTCGTCGGGGTTGGTCCACTACGGCGTTGTATGGGACAGCTCGAGCGGGGTGATGTGGTCCGTGAGATCGCAAACGAGGCGCGTTCGTGCACTGCACGGTCTGGCAGTGCTTCTGGCTCTGTCCCTGATGGGCACCGCGTGTGGTGAGGCCGGCGAACGGCCCGACACCGTCACCGCCGGGCTGGACGCGTCCCAGCCGTTCGGGGGTGACCCCGCCGCGGAGGGCACCCCGACCAGCGGCGGAACACTCATCGTCGGGATGTACACCGAGGCCCGGTCCTTCGACCCGACCGTCGGGTCCAACCTCATCGCGTCGGCGGTCTACGACTCGCTGCTCAAGATGGACAGCAAGGGCGACCCGCAGCCGTACCTGGCCAAGTCGATGACGACGGCGGACAACGGCAAGACCTGGCTGCTCGGGCTGCGCGAAGGAGTGACCTTCCAGGACGGCACGCCGCTCGACGCCGACGCGGTGATCTTCAACGTCGCCCGCCAGCGCGACAAGGCCACGGCGCTCGGACATCTCTACACCGAACCCATCGACTCGATGACGGCTGTCGATCCGCTGACCGTCGAGTTCGTGCTCAAGCGGCCCACCGGCTCGTTCCCCGTGTCGTTCGCGCTGCCGTTCTCCTCGGGCAACCTCGGCACGATCGCCTCGCCGACGGCCGTGCAGAAGTGGGGCGAGGACTACGGGCGCCACCCCGTGGGCGCCGGTCCGTTCAGCTTCGTCGAGTGGATCCCGAACAACAAGATCGTCGTCACGAAGTTCGACGGCTACTGGGACAAGGGCAAGCCCTACCTCGACGGCATCGAGTTCCGGCCGCTCCCCGACACCGAGACGCGCTACGCGTCGGTCGCCAACGGCGACATCGACCTCAACATCGGTGGCTTCTTCACCGAGGCCCAGCGCTCGTCACTGGACCAGAACCTCGAGACGTACTACGGCCCGGGCGGCGACGGCGAGTTCCTGTACTTCAACTTCTCCAAGAAGCCTTTCGACGACCCGCGTATGCGGGAGGCCGTGATCCGGGCGATCGACCCGAAGGCGCTCAACGCCACCCAGTACCGCGACGCCGGCGACCTGGCGACCACCGCCTTCGCCGAGGGAGACCAGTACTTCAGCCGGAAGGCAGCCGACTCCTACCCGACCTACGACCCGGAGAAGGCGAAGCAGCTGATCGCCGACTACCGCGCCTCCGGCGGCAACCCGGACTTCACGTTCCAGGACGCCACCTCGCCCAACAACGTCCAGTTCGCGACATTCCTGCAGGCGCAGTGGGCAGCGGTCGGGCTGAACGTGAAGCTGCAGCTCGACGACATCGCCACCGTGATCACGACGGTGGTGCAGGGCGGCAACTTCCAGATGTTGCACTGGATCAGCGGGCCGTACGAGAACCCCTACCCGTTCATGTACAACCAGTTCCACACGGGCGGGATCAACAACTACGGCAAGTACTCCAACCCCGAGGTCGACGCCGCGCTCGACGAGGCCACGAGCACCACCGACCCGGCGGAGCGGATCGCGGCTTACCAGAAGGCGCAGGAGCTGCTCAACGGCGATCTGGCCGTGGCCTGGATGGCCAGAGCGGCGAAGGCCGCGATCGCCAGACCGAACGTGAAGGGCGTGTCCCGGTACCTGTCCAGCGAGCTGTTCTGGGGAGGCACCTGGAAGTCCTCCTAGTGTCGCGTTTCCTCGGCATTAGGGGCCCGGAACGACATTCCAGGAGAGAAGTGTGGACAAGGTTTTCGATTCACCGGCCGCTGCCGTCGCCGACATCGCCGACGGGTCCAGCGTCGCCATCGCGGGGTTCGGGGTCACGCACCGCTTCCCGTCGAGCCTGATCACGGCGTTGCGGGACCAGGGCGCCCGGCGGCTGACCGTCTACTGCAACGGGCTCGGGGTGCCCGGGCAGCCGACCGCGCAGCTGCTGGCCGAGAACGGGCAGCTGGCCAAGCTGGTGGCCTCGTTCTCGTCGCGACCCGGCCCCGTCACCATCTCCGAGGAGCAGATCCTCGCCGGCGAGCTCGAGTTCGAGATCGTCCCCCAGGGCACCCTCGTGGAGCGGATGCGGGCGGGAGGCGCGGGCATCGCGGCCTTCTTCACCCCCGCCGGAGCCGGCACCCTCGTCGGTGAGGGGAAGGAGGTGCGCGACTTCGACGGGCGTCCGCACCTGCTCGAACACGGCATCCGCACCGACTACGCCCTGCTGCGCGGCTGGCGCGCCGACCGCATGGGCAACGTGCAGTTCCGTGGGGCGAGCCGCAACTTCAACGACAGCTTCGCCAAGGCCGCCCGGGTGGCGATCATCGAGGTCGACGAGATCGTGGAGGTCGGCGAGATCGCCCCGCAGGACATCGACCTGCCCGGGGTGTTCGTCGCGAGGGTGGTCGTGGGAACCGTCCACATCGACGTCGGCAACCTCCCGCGCCGCGCGGCCCGCTCGGCCCAGAGCGGGCGGCTCTACGCGGACAAGCCGGGCCTGACCCGCGAGGAGATCGGCCACCGCGTCGCGATGCTCGTGGAACCCGGGAGCATCATCAACCTGGGCGCGGGGCTGCCCAACCTGGTGGCCAACTTCCTGGGTGGCCGCAACGTCGTCCTGCACGGCGAGAACGGCGTGCTGAAGTACGGCGGGTTCGTCACGAACGGCGAGCGGGATCCCGACCATCACGACGCCGGCGGCAACTTCATCACGCTGGAGCCGGGAGCGTCGTTCTTCGACAGCGTCACCTCCTTCGAGATCGCCCGGTCCGGCAGGCTGGACGCGGTGGTGCTCGGCGCGTACCAGGTCAGCGGGCAGGGCGACCTCGCGAACTGGGCGGTGCCGGGCCGTCCGGGCGGGGGGATCGGCGGGGCGATGGACCTCGCGGTCGGCGCGAAGAGGGTGATCGCCACTCTCGAACACCTCGACAGCAAGGGCCGCCCGAAGCTCGTCGAGGAGTGCTCGTACCCCGTCACCGCACCGGGCTGCGTCGACGTCGTCGCCACCGATCTCGCGCTGTTCACCCGCATGCCGAGCGGGCGCTTCCGGCTCGACGAGGTCGCCAGGGGCTTCACGGTCGACGAGGTGCTCGGACTCACCGACATGCGGGTGGATGTCGCCGACTCCGTCGGTGTCATGCAGGACGCCTGGTGAGCGCACCCACGCAGGAGGTCCGATTCCTCGACACCACGTTCCGTGACGGGTCGCAGAGCCTGTGGGCGATGGGGATCCGCCACGGGATGATGGAGGCCCTCGCAGGCGATCTCGACAACGCCGGGTTCGACGTGATCGAGGTGCCCGCCAACGCGATCTTCTTCAAGAAGATGGTGCGCGACCTCAAGGAAGACCCCTGGGAGACCATGCGCATGCTCGCGCGCAGGATCTCCCGGACACCCAAGTCGTGCATGGGCGGTGCGGGAGGCAGCCTCAACGGCTTCGGCACGCCCACTCCCCCGGTGCTCGGCGAGCTCTTCTCCCGCAGGCTCGCCGAGATCGGGGTGCTCAACCGCGGCCAGTTCATGGCCAACACCGCCGACCAGCTCTCCCGGCAGTTCCCCAGGATGATGCCGCTGGCACGCGAGCTGGGACTCCAGATCGCGATCGCCGTCTGCTACACGATCTCGCCGCGGCACACCGACGAGCACTTCGCCGACACCGCCCGCCGCGCCGCGGCGTACCGCCCCGACGTCATCTACCTCAAGGACGCCGGTGGCCTGCTCACCGTCGACCGGATTCGGACGCTGCTCCCGGTGGTGCTCAGGGAGGCGGACGGCATCCCCGTCGAGCTGCACTCGCACTGCACCACCGGACTCGCGCCGCTGGTGTACCTGGAGGCGCTCAAGCTCGGCGTGCGGACGCTGCACTGCGGCATCCCACCGCTGGCCAACGGCTCGGCGCAGCCGTCGGTGCTCGACGTCGCCCGCAACGCACGGCTCATGGGCTTCACCCCGACGGTCGACGAGGAGCTGCTCGCCTCGATCTCGGGACGGCTGCTGGAGTTCGCGAAGCAGGACGCGCTGCCCGTCGGCGTGCCGCTGACCCACGACCTCAACCACTACCGCCACCAGATCCCGGGCGGCGTGATCTCCAACCTGCGGTTCCAGCTCGCCGAGATCCGGATGGACCACCGGCTCGACGAGGTGCTCGAGGAATGCGTCCAGGTCCGCGAGGACCTGGGTTTCCCCATCATGATCACGCCGTTCTCGCAGTACGTCGCCACACAGGCGGCGATCAACGTCGCCTCCGGCGAGCGCTACGGCGTCGTCATCGACGAGCTGGTGCGGTTCGCCGCGGGCCGCTACGGCGAGGACTCCGGCTACACCTGGATGGACCAGAACCTCAAGGACCGCTTCCTCGCCATGCCGAGGGCCCAGGAGCTGGCGATCCTCGACGAGCGGCCCATCGAGGACGTGTCCCTCCACGACGTCCGGCAGAGCATCGGCGCCCCCGGTCTGTCCGACGACGAACTGCTGCTGCGCGTGATCATGCAGGGCACCTCCGAGATCGACGCCATGCGTGCCGCGGGGGCGCCGCGGCGCTACTCCTCCACCGGGATGCCGCTGCTCACGCTCGTGGAGCGGCTCACACAGAGCAATGGGATCAGGTACGTGCGCGTCCAGCGCGGCAGCGACACGATCACCGTCCAGAACCGAGCCGGCGCTGCCGCCACCACGCAGGGGAGCTGACATGACTGATTCTCTGAGCGACTCGGACGTCGAGCAGGTCGTCCGGTTGGTCGAGACGCTGGACGGCTCGTCGTTCGACTATCTGGAGCTGCAGATCGGCGAGCTGAAGGTCACGATCGGGAAGGGCGAGCCGCCGTCGTCCGGTAGCGCCCCCGCCGCCCCCGTCACGACACGAGCGCCCCAGGTGCTCCCTGCCGCGATCGCACCGACGCCCCTCGACGCGGTGGCTCCGGTGGTCGCGCCCCCAGCCGGCTCGGTGGAGATCACCGCCCCGACCATGGGGATCTTCTACGCGCAGTCCGAGCCGGGGAAGCCACCGTTCGTGACGGTCGGCGCGCTCGTCGAGGAGGACACCACCGTCGCGCTCGTCGAGGTGATGAAGACTTTTCACGCCGTGTCGGCCGGCGTGCGGGGCACGGTCGTCGAGGTCTGTGTGCAGGATGCTCAGCTCGTGGAGTTCGGCCAGGTGATGTACCGCGTGGAGCCTGCGCTGCGATGAACGTGTTCCATCTCTCGACGGGCCGGACACTCGATCATCTGCCGCGCCCGGTTGCCGCCCGTTCAACAGGGGTTGGCGGACCGCGATCACCCGCTGTGATCGAGCTGGAGCGCGGCAGCGAGATCAACCAGGGCATTCACGCCGTTCGTGACAATCTCGGACCGGACTTCACCGAAGCGCTCCGTATTCACGGTTTCGCACCGTAGTATCGGTTTCCGCGCCACCCGCCGCGACGCGCCCACCCTGCCGGATCCGGATTCGTCGGTAAACGTCCCATTATTTGCTGCACAACTGGACGTACATTTAATTTCCGACAATTCACTCACCGTTGTGGCGCGCTGTCGCGCGGCGAGCTAGGCTTCGCCGCGACATAACGAGCCGGAGCCAGAGACGGACCCGACACTTGGCAATTCAACTTATCGTGGTGGAGCGTTGCTTTGCATGCACATCTGATCTCCGGCACCGACCCCCGCCATACGTATATGCGCCCCGTCCACACCGGTCACGACGCGATATCTACTGGTGTTCCACGTAGGACGACCCCCTGATCTCACCTTGTCATCGGCCTGATCAGCGCAGCATGCACTGACTTCCCACATCGCCGGCCCGAGTCCACGCGCCGCACGGTCGCAGCACAGACAGCCAACCGGCCTTCTTCTCGCCCCCGCTCGTCCACTGGCCACTCCCCATTGCACCGGCCGGTTTCCCAGCCGCGCACCGCTTGACACCCGGTTGCGCGGACGCACTGTCATGCAGTTCGGCGCGGGCTTCTCGCGAGCCCGTAACGCGCCCCGGAATTGCGGCATTGATCTTAAGGAGCTCATGTCCGTGGGAGATTCGGCTCAGGATTGGGCGGCCGTCACAGCACCTCTGATGACTATTTCGCAGAGGCCGCGGCCTCTGCCTCGGCCTCGGCCTCGACCTCGGCCAGAGTTCGACACCGAACGGAAGTTCGCCGAGCTGCTGGCCGACATCGCACAGATCGAGCAGGTGCCCGTCGACAGCAACTTCTTCGACGACCTGGGCGCCGACTCGATGGTGATGGCCCGGTTCTGCGCTCGAATCAGGAAACGACCGGATCTGCCGGCGGTGTCCATGAAGGACATCTACCGCCACCCCACCGTCAGAAGCCTCGCCACGGCGTTCAGGGACGCCGTTCCCGCGCCGGCCCCAGCACCTGCCCCCGCCCGAGTCGCGGTGCCGGCACAGCGGCAGGCCCCGGCCGAGGAGACGACGCCCACCCCTACCCCGCCGCGAGCGAGCTCTCGGCAGTACGTCCTCTGCGGAGCGTTGCAGCTCCTGATCTTCCTCGGCTACTCCTACCTCGCCGGATACATCGCGAACTTCGGCTACGACTGGATCTCCGCGGGCTCCGGTGTGGGCGATGTCTACCTGCGGTCGATCCTCTTCGGCGACGTGAGCGTGATCGCTCTGTGCGTCCTTCCGATCGTTGCGAAGTGGGTGCTCATCGGACGGTGGAAGCCACAGGAGTTCCGCGTCTGGAGCCTCGGCTACGTCCGCTTCTGGGTCGTCAAGACGCTGGTGCGGTCGAACCCGCTGCTCCTGCTGATCGGCGGCCGAGCGCGGTCGAGCACAGCGTCGCCGATCCTCAACTTCTATCTGAGGGCTCTCGGCGCGAAGATCGGGCCCGGCGTCACGATCTTCTCCCGGAACTTCCCGGTGTGCACCGACCTGCTCACCATCGGTGCGGGCTCGGTCATCCGCAAGGACTCCTTCATCTCCTGCTACCGGGCCCACGACGGGATGATCCAGACCGGCGCGGTCACCCTCGGGAAGGACGTGTTCGTCGGCGAGATGACCGTGATCGACATCGACACCTCGATGGGTGACGGGTCCCAGCTCGGTCATGCGTCCTCCCTGCACCGCGGGCAGGCCGTGCCCGCGGGCGAGAGCTGGCACGGGTCACCCGGGCAACGCGCCGAGGTGGACTACCGCGTGGTCGACGCGGCCCCGGGGGCCGCCTTGCGGGCCACGATGTTCGGCATCACGCAACTGCTGACCGTGCTCGTGCTGGTCGTGCCGGTGCTGGTCGGCGGCATAGTGCTGCTGCTCGTCGGGGTCCCGCAGCTCAACGAACTCCTGAACCCGGGCCCCCTCGCGTTCACCACCTGGCGGTTCTACGAGAACGTGCTGCTGGTCTCCGCGGTGCTCTTCGCCGCGTACGTGGTGGTCAGCCTGCTCTTCGTCGGTACCGTCCCCCGTCTGCTGAACCGCGCGATCAAGCCCGACACGGTGTATCCGCTGTACGGCTTCCACTACGGAATCCACAAGGCGATCGCGCGCATGACCAACATCCGGTTCCTGGTGTGGCTCTTCGGCGACAGCTCCTACATCGTCAACTACCTGCAGTGGGTCGGGTACGACCTGTCCACCGTGGTGCAGAGCGGCTCGAACTTCGGCACGGACGTGCGGCACGAGAACCCGTATCTGACCACGATCGGCAGCGGAACGATGGTCGCCGACGGGCTGTCGATCATCAATGCCGACTTCTCGAGCACGTCCTTCAAAGTGTCCCGGGCGACGGTCGGCGGGCACAGTTTCCTCGGGAACAACATCGCCTACCCTGCGCAGAGCACCGTGGGCGACAACTGCCTTCTCGCGACGAAGGTCATGATCCCCGTCGGCGGCAAGGTCCGGGAGGGGACCGGGCTGCTCGGAGCGCCCAGCTTCGAGATCCCGCGATCGGTGGAGCGGGACACCCGACTGCACGACATCACCCGGGTCGAACTGCGCCGCCGCCTCAAAGCCAAGAACAGGCACAACCTCGTCACGATGGCGCTGTACCTGCTGTCCCGCTGGGCCTTCTTCTTCGGGGTCCTGATGATCGACTCGTTCGCTGCGGTGCTCTACTACGGGTGGGACGACATTGCGATCGCGCTGGCGGGCGTGGTCTCCGTGCTGTTCAGCATCGTGTACTGGACGCTGGCCGAGCGGCTCGTCAAGCGATTCCAGGACCTGGAGCCGTTGTACTGCTCGATCCACGACCGCGCGTTCTGGCGCCACGAGCGGTACTGGAAGGTCCCGGCGCAGGCGTACCTCCTGATCCTGAACGGCACCCCGTTCAAGAACCTGGCCTGGCGACTGCTCGGGGTGAAGATCGGACGCCGGGTCTTCGACGACGGGGCCGTGCTGACGGAGCGGACGCTCACCCATGTCGGGGACGACTGCACGCTCAACGCGTCGACCACCCTCCAGTGCCACTCCCAGGAGGACGGCGCCTTCAAGTCCGACCACATCACGCTCGGCGCCCGGTGCACTCTCGCGGTCGGCGCGTTCGTCCACTACGGCGTGACGATGGCCGACGACTCGGTGCTCGAGACGAGTTCGTTCCTCATGAAGGGCGAGGAAGTCCCACCCCACGCCCGGTGGGCGGGAAACCCGGCCACGGCCCTCATCGACGACCGCACCCGGCCCCTCGTGAAGGTGGGTGGCGCCCGCTGATGAACGACGTTCCGCCGCGTGGGGCGCGGCGGCCGCCGCTGTCAGGGTTCGGCACCCTGCCAGCGGCGGCCACCGTGATGACGTCGGTGCTCGCGCTGTACATGCTGCTGGTCGTGTTCGGCAATATCACCGACTTCGGCACGAACCGTGAGTTCGTCCAGCACGTTCTCGCAATGGACACGACGTTCCACGATCCCCACGTCATGTGGCGGGCGATCACGAACCCGGCGCTACAGGACGCGGTGTACGTCTGCGTTATCATCTGGGAGGCGCTGACGACGGCCGTGCTGGTGTACGCCGTGGTGTTGTGGGGGGTCGCGTTCCGCCGCAGCAGCAGTTTCGAACGCGCGCGGCAGGTCGCGACCCTCGGCCTGCTCATGATCGTGGTGCTGTTCGCGGGTGGGTTCATCGCCATCGGCGGAGAGTGGTTCGCGATGTGGGAGTCCACGGAATGGAACGGGTTGCAGCCCGCTCTGCAGAACACGATCCTCGCCGCGTTCGCCCTGGTGCTGGTGCAGCTGCCGTCCCGGCACTGGGAGGCCGGGGGCCGCGGCCCGGCCTGATCCTGACGTGGTCAGTGGAGGGGCACCATTCCCACACGTTGCCGGTCATGAGCTGTGAGCGTCTGTGCGCATTCGGGCGGCCATTTTCGGGGGCGGCGATACTCCCTCCACCAAGTGGTGGCTCGGCGGCGGCCAGAGCGGGCACAAAAGAGTTCGCAGACGACCGAGGAGGTCGACCGCTATTGCCGGTTCCCACGCACCCTGATGGAAGAACAGCACGCCGGTGGAAGCCTCGGGCGGACGCCTCTTCCCCTCCATTCCCCCGCACTTGCCTGGTCTGTTCGCCGAAGCAGGCGGGGCCCGATCAGCGGGGAGTTGCGCGATCCGGGCGCCCGTGGTGACCCATCGTTGCGGGAACGAGTGAATTCCCGATCGAGGGCTAACACAGCACAGCCCCACAGAGGACGCTCGGGGCGCCGTGATGACGCTGGGGTCGTCTCGGGCAAAGGAGCAGAAGGAGGGCAGGAGATGAATCTGTTCGACTACCTGTTGGGCTGGCTGGGACTGAGCAACCAGTGTTCCCGCAGCGACAGCTATTGCGACCGCGACAACGACGGCTACGACGACTGGGACCGTGACCGGGACGGATACCGCGACAGCGGATACTAGCCAGCGATGACCGATCCGGCGATCGGGCGCCCGGCCCGGCCTCCGAGCCGGGCGTGTCGCGTCGCCCGGTGCGAGTCGCCGCATGCCGCATCTCCCACGGTGCCGTCACGGGGCGATGCCGGCGCGGAAGGCGTAGCCGAGGCGCCGGTCGTGCGGCTGCGGCAGATCGTGCGCCGGTTCTGGCCGATGGCCCGCCGATACCGGTGGTGGCTCGCACTCACGCTGGTGGTGGTCGCAATCTCCCCGGCGGTGACGACCGCGGAGATCTGGCTGTTCAAAATCGTCGTGGACGATGTGCTGACGCCACACGACTACCGCCTGTTCCCGATGGTCGCGGCCGCGTTCGTGGGTTTCTGCCTCGTCAGCGGCGCGCTCGGCTTCGCCGACCGGTATCTGTCCACCTGGATCGGCGAGCGCTTCTTGGTCGACCTGCGAACCCGCACTTTCGCACACCTGCAGAACCTCTCGCTGAGCTACTTCGAGCGGCGCCCGCTCGGCGACATTCTGTCCCGGCTCACAGGGGACGTGTCGGCGGTGGAACGCCTGATCCTCGCCGGCCCCACAGCGCTCGTCTCCTACGTGTTCCGGATCCTCCTGTTCGGCACGGCATTGTTCGTCCTGGACTGGCGCCTCGCAGCAGCATCGCTGGTGGGCGCGCCTCTGTTCCTCGGCATTGCCCGGTACTTCTCCCGAAGGCTCAAGCACGCCGCGCGCGAGACCCGGCGGCGGGATGGGGCGATCAGTACCGTGGCCGAGGAGAGCCTCGGCAACACCGCGCTCGTGCAGGCCTACAACCAGCAGGACGCCCAGATCGAGCGCTTCCACCGGCAGAACCGGGGCAGCTTCGCCGCGCAGATGACCACCGCGCGGCTCCAAGGGATCTTCGCCCCGCTCGTCGATCTCGTCTCGGTCCTCGGCATCCTGGTGGTCGTCGCCCTCGGGGTGTGGGAGCTCGCCCAGGGCCGCATCACCCTCGGCGGGCTGCTGGTCTTCATGGCCTACCTGTCCCAGCTGAACAACCCGATCCGCGGCTTGGGCAGGCTGACGAACTCCCTGTTCGCCGCCACCGCCGGCGCCGAGCGGATCCTCGAACTGCTCGACGAGCGGCCCACCGTTCCCGAACCCGACGCGCCGATGCCCCTGCGGCGTAGCCGGGGCGATCTGCGGCTCGACGGCGTGGCGTTCCGCTATCCCGGCGCGGAGGAGCCTGCGCTGGTCGACGTCACCCTGGAGTTGGCGCCCGGAGAGGTCGTTGCGCTGGTGGGCGACAGTGGGGCAGGCAAGTCGACGCTCGGCAAGCTCGTCCTGCGCTTCTACGACCCCACCAGAGGTGCCGTACTGCTCGATGGGCACGACCTGCGCGAGTACAGCCTCGCCGATCTGCGCCGCAACATCGCTGTCGTCCTGCAGGAGACCCTGGTGCTCGACGGCACGGTGCGGGACAACATCGCGTGGGGGCGGCCGGATGCGGCCGACAGCGACATCCGGCGCGCGGCGGTCGCGGCCGACGCGGCGGAGTTCATCGAGGCCCTGCCCGACGGGTACGACACCCGCGTCGGCCAGCGTGGGCGGCTGCTGTCCGGCGGGCAGCGCCAGCGGGTGGCCATCGCCCGTGCGATGCTGCGCGACGCCCCGCTGCTCCTGCTCGACGAGCCCACCGCCGGCCTCGACGCCGAGTCGGCAGAGCGGTTCCTGGGGCCGGTGCGGCGGCTCATCGCCGACCGGAGCACGCTCATCATCTCGCATGATCTGCTGACGGCGGCGCGGGCGGACCGGATCGTCGTGCTCGCCGACGGCCGGGTCGCCGAGGTCGGCACCCACGCTCAACTGCTCGCGCTGGGCGCGCGTTACGCGCGGCTCTACCGCCTCCACCATCCGGTGCCCGCCCCGGCCCCCGAGCGCGGGTTACCCGACGCAGGCCACCAGCGAGACCGCCCACAGACGTGTGATCGACCCTACCTGGCGCGCTGATCACAGTTCGGTGATCGCGGCGATCCGGTCGAGCCGGTGTTCGAGGTCGACGATGCGTCTTTTGTTCTCCACCAACATGGGCGAGCACGACGCGAAACGCATCGACGGCGCGCGCTTCTCCGGACGGCAGGTCGTGCCGGGTGACGACGAACAACGCTCCAACGGCACTCCCGTCACCCTGGAGTGCCACGGTGAGGCCGCGCAGGCCGATGACGACGGTAGGTGCGGCCCCCTCGACCGCACCTACCGTCGCGAGTTGCAGAAGGTCCGCTCGGTGATCGTCGCGCCCAGCCTGGTGAGGAACGCGTCGCCGACGTCGAGCCGTTGAGGACTCCTTGATTCCCGAGCTAGCTGCGACCGGTGCGTCTCATGCTCGTCAGCCGGCAGTTCGAGACTCTGGCCACCTCATGCTAGGTCCACCCGAGCTGCCGCATGGTGATCCCATCGTTCCAGATCTTGGTCATGTGCCGGATCTTGTCGCCGTCGAAGTCCATGACATAGACGTATTCGGCGTTTGTGGTCTTTCCGGTCGGCGGTACCGGGCCGCCCTCGCCGGTGTGTGTTCCGTGGAAGATGCCGAACACCGACACGTTGCTGCGCGTCTCGTCGACGGCGAGCGACCGCACCTCAGGGTTGCCATCGGGCAATACTGCGAACAGGCCCTTCATGAACTCGACGTAAGCCTCCAGCGTTTCCATACTGCTCAGGTAGTCGGCCTGGGCGGAGAAGGTTGCGCCCGGGCGACAGTACTGCTCGCACACCTTCCAGCCCTTCCCGGTGTCACAAGCATCGAAGAATCGTTCGGCAGTGACTCGTATTGATGTCACGGTCCATCCCTTTCACTGGTCGCAGGTTAAAGATGTATTGGTCCGTGGCTGTTCGCGGTGGCGCGTCCCGCTGGACGCCACATGCGAAAGAAGCGGGTGTCGTCCGGTAGTGGAAAATCGAACGGCTTCATCTCCGTGTAGCCGTGCCGCTTGTACAGCCGGATGTTCGCTTCGTTGGTCGCCTCGAGGTACTCGGGGATGCCGCCCGAGTCGAGTTTCGCGTGCGTGCGGTTCATCAGCTCGCCGCCCAGGCCACGGCCCTGGCGCTGCGGATGCACGGCCAGGAATGCGAGATGCCAGTGCGGCTCGCTCGGGTGGTGAATGTCGAACAGTGTGTCGAGCGTTCGGAAACGATCGAGGAACGGGCCGGCCAGCGCGGCCAGCCGGGCGTCGTAGTCCGGGATCGCTGGTATGTCGTGGGTGCGGTCGAACCAGACGGCGGCCGCAGCCAGTTCCGGCCCGTACGCATCGTCGATCACGTCGACGCTCCCATGGTCGAGGGCGTGCTCGGTGATGAGGGTGAAGTATTCGGCGTTGACATCTCGCCGTCGTGCCGGATCGGGCGCCAGAAAGGCGTTGGCGGCGAGCTGGTCGAACGAGTACGAGATGAGGCGGCCGACGTCCGTCGATTCGTCCTCGCGGGCCGGGCGCACGTTCATGTCTGCTCCTCGTTGTCGGGCACCCGGGCTCACGACCCCCGGGAGATCGGTTACCACGGGAGTTTGGTCACGATGATGCCGGAGCCGGCGGAACGGGCAGCGCCAGGATTGGATGCGCCATTCGCTCCGAGCCCGATATCGGCGTAGAGCTGCGGGCGGAGTCTGCGCAGTACCAGCGCCCACACCGCCCCGGCCAGAGCGACCACGCCGAACGCCAGCGGGACGACCCAGGTCGGTTTCGAGCCGGGTGCGACACCGAACAGTGTTGCGATGTTCGTCAATGCCAGGTAGCTGGTGATCACCAACAGCACCGTGGCGATGATCGGGGCACCGAGGCGGTGCCAGGCGTCCTCACCTGTGGGGTTACGGGCGAAATACCCGATGATCGCGATCGAGGTGAGCGCGATGAGCAGCAGCACGCCCATGCTGCCGCCGGTTCCGCCCCAGTAGAAGAGCTGGATCAGGGGATCCCACCCGGCCACCGCGTACAGGACGATGACGATCAGGCCGAGCGTGGACTGGGCGAGTGAGCCGTTCCTCGGTGCGCCGGTGCCGGGCACCGTTCGGCCGAACCGGCGCGGCAGCACACCTTCACGGCCGAGGGAGAACGTGTACCGGGCACTGATGTTGTGGAACGAGATCATCGCGGCCAGCAGCGAGGTCAGGAACAGGACGTGGCCCAGCAGTAGAGCGACGCTGCCGACCCGCGCCGAGGCGACGTCGAAGAACAGATCCGGACCCTCCGCCGCGGCCCGGGCCAGCACGGTGCTGCCGGCCGCGGAGATCATCGCCCAGGACGCGAACGCGTACAGCACGGCGATCAGCGCGATGGCGAGGTACGTGGCACGGGGAACCGTGCGGCGTGGGTCGCGCGACTCCTCGGTGTACACCACCGACTGTTCGAAACCGACGAAACCCGCGACGGCCATGACCAGCAGCGCACCGGCGCCAGGCCCGACCAGGCCTCGCACGTTGAGCGGGGCGGACGACGCATGGAATCCCGCGACGAAGATGTCGGCGACGCCGAACACGACGACCAGGAGGGTCTCGGCTGCGAGCAGGGTGGCCAGAACCCTTCCGCTGACCGCGATGTCACGCACGCCGAGCACGGCGACGACCGCCCAGCCGATCAGAGCCAGAACCCACCACTGGACGTGCAGACCGAGCCACTCCGTGAACAGCGGGGCGGCGATAGCACCGAACCCGCCGTAGCCGGCGCACTCGAACATGCTGTAGGCCACCAGGGCAACCCAGGACGCCCCGACACCAACCGGGCGCCCGATGCCGCCGGAGACGAACGCGTAGAACGCGCCGGTGTTGGCGATGTGCCGAGCCATGGCCACGTAGCCCACGGAAAAGACCGCGAGGACGACGGCGACAGCGAGGAATGCGACCGAGATACTGAGCAGCCCGGTGACCGCGAGACCGGTCGGCACGACACCGGCGATGACGGTGAGTGGCGCGGACGCCGACATCACGAAGAACACGACGGCGACGACCCCGAGGCGGTCCTTGGCCAGTGCGGTCGAGACCTGACCAGATCCGTGGGACCAGATGACGGACAACGGCTTCTCCGAGAGGTAGGAGGCTCGGGGCGGTCGCGGATGCGGCCCCTGGTTCTGCAACCGCACGGTCGGCGTGCGGCCTTCATATGGAAGAGGCTTTCCAGCCGGTAGGGCGCAGATTGCGGAACCCGCCGGGCGGCCGCGTATCAAAGGAAGATCCCCTTTCACCGTCCGACAGGTGAATCGTGCAGGGAAGCGGCTGTTCCCAACCCGGGCGGCCGACCTCGACGAGTGTTCCGGGTGGAGGTTCTCGACCGGAGGGCTGCCCCGACGGAGCCGCTGATCACCTTCTCACCCGCCGCCGAAGCCTCCTTCGTCCATCCGCTAGAACGCTCGCTCTAGTGGGAAGCTACATTTTGGTGGCCCAGCTTGGCAACCTCGGTCGACAGGAATTCCAGCTCCGCGACGTGGCGTTCTCGCATTAAACGCGTAAGGCCTCAGATCGTACATTCGGGCACATTTCACAAAGAAAGGTCCGTGGCAAAAATGTCGATCACGCGTCCGGACGTCCTCGCCGCGGCCGTGGAGCGTGCGCGGCAGACCGGCGTCGCGGTGGAGGCGGGCCGCGTGCTGAACTGCGCTGCCGCGCCCGTGCCGCTCAGCGGGCGGCGGTTGCCGCCGTTGCGGGACTTCCCGGCCGCGGGCGGCTCCATCGAGGTCTCGTCGGCGCCGCCAGGCAGCGAAACGGATCGGGTGCGCCATCCCGCACGATGGCGCCCCTTGTCGCATTGCGGGGCGAGCGGACGTGGGTAAAGTCGGGCCCATGCGAGGACAGGTCGAGCGCCGCCGTGCCAATAGTGCACAGCCGCATGATTCGGAGCCGGCGACGTCCTCACGCGACCTGATCCTCGATGCCGCCGAGAAGTTGATGGGAGAAAATGGCTACGCCGGCACGCCGATCTCCGCGATTTGCAAGGAATCCGGACTTCCAGTCGGTTCCGTCTACCATCATTTCGGCAACAAGGCGGGAATCCTCGCAGAGGTCCTCGACCGGGGGACCCGCCGCCACTTCACCGCGATGGCCGATGCCGCCACGGACGAAGCGGAGCCCTCATTACGTTTGCGGCACTATTTCGAACAGGCGCCGAAGCTGTTGATTGCAAATGTCAACATCATCCGGATCATGATCACGACGCTCCAACAGCCGCCTGACTCGAGCATTGCCGCTCACGCCCATGCGGCTGTCGAGCTCGCCGCATCGATTCTTTGTACCGTCATCGAGCCCGTCGCAGCGCTGCGCGGGGTGCCGGACCCAGCGGCCACCGCGTTGCGCCTCGCCCACGCCACGATTTCCTACACGTGGGGGGCGGTGATCACGGCCGGATACGACCTCGAGCGCCTGACGACACAGATGGCGCTCTTGCACGACCTCGTGCGGGGGGCCATCCAGGTCGAGGCCATCGAGGCGGGCACGGCTGCGCACAACCCCGAGCCTCGGCGATGATCTGCACGGGCAAGCGGCAGCGCCGGCCTGCCAACGACGGTCTGATGTGTCGGTGGCCCGACGCCATCGCCTCACACGATCAGAGCTCGATGATCGCGGCGATCCGGGCGAGCCGGTGTTCGAGGTCGACGATGCGTCGCTGGTCCTGCACCAGCATGGCGAGAACGTCACGAAACGCGTCGACGACGCGCAGTTCCCCGGGCAGCAGGTCGTGCCGGGTGACGACGAACAACGCTCCGACGGCGCTCCCGTCGCCCTGGAGCGCCACGGTGAGGCCCTGGCCGACCGCCCGTGGCTCGGGGAACCGGATCGCCGCGGGGTCGAAGAGGCACGGTCGCCGCGTCCGGAACGCCTGCACCACGGGCGCGGGCGGTGGGCCGGACGTGAGTCGTTCGGCCAGCCAGCGCCGTACGCCGAACCCGGCGGTGAAGCGCAACTCGCCGTCGTGCAGGAGGTAGAGCCCTGCGGTGTCGGCGTCCAGCACCTGCACGAGCGGCCGGACGGCGGCACGTACGGCGGCGGCGATGTCGGCCGAACCGCTCTCGTCGGGCGGACGTGGTTCCGGCACCGCGGCGTCGACCCATCCGGGCTGTCCGGTACCCGCCCGGTCGGCGTAGCGCCGCAGCTCGGCCGGGTCGTAGCGCCGGTGACCCCCCGGCGTTCGCAACGGCGTCAGGAGGCCGGCGTCCTCCGCCGCAAGAAGAGTGGTGCGGCTCATCCCCAGCGCGCGGCTCGCCTCGCTCACCGTGAGGCGGCGTTCGATCATCACCGATCCTCCCGAAACGACCGAATCGCACGAAGATGATTTGAGGAGCTGATCGATCGAGTGGTACACCTCCAGCCACGGACGGTCAACGTCGGCGTCCGCCGGATCCGTCGTCAGTTCTGGACGTTTCCGGACGGTTCGGGGGGAGGTGCCGGTGCGCGACCCTCGGACCGCGGCGCTGCCGGATCTCACCGGCCAGGTCGCGCTCGTCACCGGGGCGGGCCGTGGCCAGGGCCGCTCGCACTGCCTCGCCCTGGCCGACGCCGGAGCCACGATCGCCGCGCTCGACGTCTGCCGTGACCTCGACGTCCCGAGCTACCCGCTCGCCACCCGGGCCGAGCTCGACGAGGTGGTGGCCGACGTCGAGCGGCTCGGTGGGCGTGCCGTGCCGCTCGTGGCGGACGTGCGCGACCCCGGCGAGGTCACCGCGGCCGTCGCCGCCGTCGAGAAGGCCTTCGGACGCCTGGACGTGCTGGTCAACAATGCGGCGATCCTGACGAGCGCGCCGTTCTGGGAGCTCTCCGAGCAGCAGTGGACAGCCGTCGTCGACACGAACCTCTCCGGGGTCTGGCGCACCACGAAGGCGGCCGCGGAGCTGCTGCGGCGGTCGCCGCGGGGCCGCATCGTCAACATCGCCTCGACGGGCGGGGTGCGCGCGGTGCCGGAGTTCGCGCACTACGTGGCCGCCAAGCACGGCGTCGTCGGGCTCACGCGGGCGATGGCGATCGAACTGGCGAACGACGGCGTCACCGTGAACGCGATCCTGCCCGGCGCCGTCGACTCGCCGATGCTCGCCGGGCTCGCCGACGAGCTCGGCCTCACCCCCGACGACGTGCACAAGCGCTGGCTGCACGACCAGCTGCTGGTCGAGGTCATCGCGCCCGCCGAGGTCACCGGGGCGCTGCTGTGGCTGCTCTCCGACTCCGCGCGCCACGTCACGGGCCACTGCCTCGCGGTCGACGGGGGTGCACTGGCCCGCTGACCGGTCCCCACGCGCAGTACCCCACGAACTCGAGGAGGAGCGATGGGCAAGTTCGACGGCAAGGTCGTGCTGATCACCGGAGGCGCACGCGGACAGGGGCGGTCCCACGCGCTGAAGTTCGCGCGGGAGGGGGCCGACGTCGCGTTCTGCGACATCGCCTCCCAGCTCGACTCGGTGCCGTACCCGATGTCGAAGCCCGACGACCTGCAGGAGACCGTGCGGCTCGTCGAGGACCTCGACCGCCGCTGCCTCGGGGTCACCGCCGACGTGCGGGACCGCGGGCAGATCGACTCGTTCGCCGAGCAGACCCGCACCGAGCTCGGCCGCATCGACTTCCTCCTGGCCAATGCCGGGATCTTCTCCTTCTCCACTGTCGCGGACATGGACGACCGGAAGTGGCAGGAGATGATCGACACGAACCTGACCGGGGTCTTCCACGCCATGCGCGCCGTGCTGCCCGCGATGCTCGAACAGAACTACGGCCGGATCGTCGCGACGTCCTCGATGGCCGGGAAGACAGGATCGCCCAACATCGCCCACTACTGCGCCACGAAGTGGGGAGTCATCGGGCTGGTCAAGTCACTCGCCCAGGAGGTGGCCGGGAACGGCATCACGGTCAACGCCGTCTGTCCCACCGGCGTCGACACGACGATGATCCAGAACGAGGCGGCCTACAAGCTGTTCGTCCCCGATGTCGCAGGCCCCAGCCGTGAGGACGCCGCTCCGGCCTTCCAGCGTCTGAACTCGATCCCGATCCCGTGGGTCGAGACGGTCGACATCTCCAACGCGATGGCCTTCCTGTGCTCGGACGAGGCCCGCTACATCACCGGCGAGACCCTCGCGGTCGCCGCCGGCATGAACGCCGCGAACGCCGGCTGACCAGACTCGACGAAGAGGAGCACGAACCATGGCAGGACGTCTCGAGGGCAAGGTCGCTCTCGTCTCGGGCGCGGCACGTGGGCAGGGCCGCTCGCACGCGGTGCGGCTGGCGCAGGAGGGCGCGGACATCATCGCGTTCGACATCTGCCGCCAGCTCGACACCGTGCCCTACCCGATGGCGGTCTCGGAGGACCTCGAGCAGACGATCAAGCTCGTCGAGGACCTCGACCGCCGGATCATCGCGCGCGAGGCGGACGTGCGCGACTCGGCAGCCGTGCAGGCCCTGGTCGACGATGGGGTGAGCGAGTTCGGTCGCCTCGACGTGGTGTGCGCCAACGCGGGAATCGCCGGAGTTGCGGAGAACACCTGGACGATGACCGAGGACGCGTGGGAGGAGATGATCGCGGTCAACCTCACGGGCGTGTGGAAGACCGTGAAGGCGGCCGTACCCTCGATGATCGAGGCGGGCAACGGAGGCGCGATCGTGATCACGAGCTCGACCGCGGGCATCAAGGGTCTGCCGGGCACGGCCCACTACGTGTCGGCCAAGCACGGCGTCGTCGGCCTCATGCGCACCCTCGCCAACGAGCTGGCCCCGCATTCCATCCGGGTAAACACCGTGCACCCGACGGGGGTGAACACCCCGATGATCATCAACGACTTCATGGCGCAGGTGCTGTCCAGCGATGACGGCGCGGTCAACCTGCAGAACGCATTGCCGGTGGGGATGGTCGAGCCGGTGGACATCTCGAATGCCATCGTGTGGCTCGCCTCCGAGGAGGCCCGCTACGTCACGGGCGTGTCGCTGCCGGTGGACGCCGGGTTCCTGCAGCGGTGACCACTCCGGCAGCACCTGCCACCCCGAGCGCGAACGGATCGCGACGCGATGCGATCGCGCGCGGGGTGGTGGGCAGGCGACGCGAGCTCGATCTCGTGCTGGCCGCGGTGACGGCGGGGCGCGACATCCTGCTGGAAGGCCCGCCGGGCACGTCGAAGTCGACGCTGCTGCGCGCGATCACCGGCCAGTGGGGCGTGCCGTTCGTGCTGGTGGAGGGCAACGCCGAGCTGACGCCCGCCCGTCTCGTGGGCCACCACAACCCCGCACGCGTGCTGCGGGAGGACTACTCGGCGGAGAACTTCGTGCCGGGCCCGCTCGTCGAGGCGATGCAGGGCGGCGGGTTCCTCTACATCGAAGAGCTCAACCGCGCCCCCGAGGACACGCTCAACGTGCTGCTCGCCGCGATGGCGGAGCGCGAGGTCACCGTTCCGCGGGTGGGGCTGATCAGGGGGCTGCCGACGTTCCGGGTGCTCGCGTCGATGAACCCGTTCGACGACATCGGCACGGCCCGGATCTCCGACTCCGTCTACGACCGCTGGTGCCGTCTCGCCGTGGGATACCAGGACGAGGCCGACGAGCGGGCCATCGTCGCGGTGCGCACGGGCTGCGACGACGACCGGCTCATCGCCGACGGCGTCGCACTCACCCGCGCCACGCGCTCCCACCCGGACCTACGCCGCGGGTCGAGCGTGCGGGGCGCGATCGACCTGGTCGCGATCGCCGTCGAGCTCGCAGCGCTCGGCAGCTACGGCACCGGCGATGAGATCGATCGGCCGCGTGTCGTGCTCGACGCCGCGCTGCTCGCGCTGTCGGCGCGGATCGGAGTCGACGAGGCGAGCGAGGCCACACCCGAGCAGGTGATCACCCAGATCTGGGAGAACCATTTTTTCTCGCGCCCCGGCGTGCAGCGCCGGGTCCCCATCGCTTAGACGTCGACAACGCCGTCCGGCTGCCCGGATCCGACGGGCCGCCACGCGGCCTCGCGCCCCTGCGCAGGAAGCCGAAGCGACTGACGGCCGCCCCCGCCCTGTTCCGGACGGGGACGGGAGCCCCGTTCGTCGCCGACGCCGGGGACAGCCGCGGGAACGGCGCGGCGACCGGTCCGGCGGGTGGACAGGGCGTGCTGGTCACCGGTCAGCGCGCGGAGCTGCGTGACGTCGGCGAGCTGCTCGAGGACCTCGCTCCCGACCTGGAGATCGCCGCGATGGCGCAGCGGATCGGGCGCAGGCTCGCGATCCGACGGCGCCCACGCGCAGACCGTCCCGAGCGCGGTTCCGGACGGCTCGCGTCCGTGCCGTACCGGTACCGATCCGACGACATCGACCTCGACCGCACCATCGAGGTGCTCACCGAGCGTCCGGTGCCCGAGGACACGGACATCATCGTGCGTGAGCGGATGCGGTCCCGGCGAGACGTCGTGCTCGTCGTGGACGTGTCCGGCTCCATGCGGGGCGAGAAGGTCCGGATCGCCGCCGCGACGGTCGCGGCCCTCTCGGCGGACCTGTCGGCGCACGGCAGCCGGCTCGCCCTCGTGGCGTTCTGGTCCGATGCCGCGTTGCTGAAGCCCCTCGGCGCGCACGTTCCCGCCTCGCGGCTGCTGGACCAGTTGCTGCGCATTCCGGCGCGCGGGCTCACCAACGTCCAGTTCGCGCTGGCGGTGGCTCACGCGGAGCTGCACCGCTCGTCGGCACGCAGGCGCACCGCTGTGCTGCTCACCGACGCCGTGCACAACGCCGGACCCGACCCCCGGCTGATCGCACGCCGCTTCCCCGAGCTGCACGTGCTGCTCGAGACCGACGGCGAGCACGACACCTCACTCGGCGCCGACATCGCCCGTCTCGGACGTGGTCGCCTCGCCCCGGTCGCGACCCACCGCGACGTCGCGCCCGCCGTCAACCGCCTGCTGGGTTGAGCACGTCGTGGGCGGCGTCATGCGCGGCACTTATCTCGCGTCATGAACAGTATTTATCCGTTGTGTGATGGAGATCCTGTACCGCATCCATAGGTCATTCAGGCCACTGGTCGGATTATTACTTGTTGTCCCTAACTGAATCCCGCTTGATCAACATTCGATCGAGCGCCGGCAGATCGGGTGTGTGCTTGACCACGCAGAGTCGACACGATCACTCGGCGACCCCCACGACCGGGTCGGCCGTCCTGCCCCACCGACTGCTTCGCCGGATCCTGCCGGTGGCAGTCCTCCTCACCTGGCTCGGACCGTTCTCGATGGACGCCTACAGCCCGGCCTTCCCCGCCATCCAGAAGGACTTCGCGACCTCGGCCGGAGCCGTGCAGGCCACGCTGGCCACCACGCTGGTCGGCCTGGCGCTCGGCCAGCTCCTCGTCGGCCCGATCAGCGACAGATACGGCAGGCGCCGCCCCCTGGTCGTCGGCCTGTCCGGGTACGTGGTCGGGTCCGTGCTCTGCGCGAGCGCCTGGACGATCGAGCTGCTGATCGCCGCCCGCTTCGTGCAGGGCTTCGCCGCCGCCACCGGCATCGCGATCGCGCGGGCGATCGCTCGCGACGTGCACTCCGGAACGCAGCTCGCCCGGTTCTACTCCCTGCTCACCGCAGCGACGGCCATCGCGCCCATGGTCGCGCCGATCGCCGGCGCGGGGTTGCTCGAGTCGGGGCTGTCGTGGCGCTGGATCTTCGGGGTCACCTTGATCCTGGGGGTCATCGGGCTCGCCGCGGTCGTCCTGCTCCTCCCGGAGACGCATCCGCGCTGGATCGGCGGCGTGGACCGAGCCGTGACGCAGGTCGGGCACCCGCAGCCGGAGCCCGCCGCCCACCTGAGCCTCTGGGTGCTGCTGCGCAGGCGCGAGGTCTTCGTCAGCGCGCTCGTGCTCGGGCTGTGCGGTGCGGCCATGATCGCCCACCTGGCCGGGCTTTCCTTCTTCCTCCAGGACGAGCGCGGGCTGAGCCCGGCCGCCTACGGTGCGGTGTTCGCGCTGGACGCCGCAGGACTGGTGATCGCGAACAACGTCAACCGGTTCGTACTGCGCCGCTGGTCCTCGCGCCAGGTGCTGTCCGTGTCGGTGCCGGTGATGCTCGTCTTCGCGCTCGTGTTCGCGGCGCTGCTGCGCGCCGAAGCGCCGTTGCCCGCTGTGCTCCCGGCGCTGTTCCTGTTCATCAGCTGCTGGGGCTTCGTGATGCCGAACGCCGTCGCCGTCGGCATGTCCGTGGAACGTGCCGCGGCCGGGCGGGCATCGGCGATCCTCGGGGTGGCCCAGTTCGGCTTCGCCGCGTTCAGTGCTCCGCTGGTGGGCACGATTCCGGTGATCGCCGGCACTCCCCCGATGGCCACCGTGATCGTCGTGTGCCTCGCCGGGGCGGTGGTGACGCAGATCGTGGCGCGGCTCGTCGGTCGCCGCGCCGCTGCTCCGGCTCCCGCCCCCCGTCGTCGCGGGCTCCGGCGGCAACCGTCCGCTGCCCTCATGGCGGAGAGGACGTGCGTGTCCCCTGCCGCCCAGCTCGTGGACCGCCACGTCTGCGCGAAGGGAAGCGAGGCGAACCCCACGCCATGACCGGAGCGGCGATCAGCGGATCGCCAGACTCTCGAGGAGGTCACGGATCTGGTCGATGGACATCCCGGACGGGGACAGGCACGGCACGGAGATCCCCGCCGCCCGGTACCCGGCGATCACGCTGCGCACGGCCGACGGCCGGAGATCGGTGACGGCGGTGCGCCGGGCCACCTCCTCGGCCGTCCGAAGGCCCTGACGGTCGAGGTGCCTGCGGTAGTTGGGGAAACGCGTGAGGTAGGCGTCCGCCTCGGCCAGCACGGCCTCCGGCTCGCCGACCCGGACGTAGAGCGCCGTCTCCGGGCGGGCGTTGCCGATCTCGGCGGCTGCTTCGGCCATCACGCGGCTCGTGGTCTCGGCGTGCTCAGGAGTCAGCCAGTTCAGGACGGCACCGTCCGCGGCCGTGGCGGCCAGTCGCAGCATTCGCGGACCGAGCGCGCCGAGCAGCACCGGGAACCCGTTACCGAAGGTCAGGTCCTTCTGCGAGAGTTCGCGCAGTTCCACGAGGTAGGCCGTCATGTGGGCCATCGGAGAGTCCGGGAACGGCACACCGATGGCTGCCAGCGCGCCTCGATGCGAAATGCCGCAGCCGAGCACGAACCGGCCGCCCGAGTCCTCCTGGCAGTTCGCCGCGAGCAGCGCCATCGCCCGGGCAGCGCGGACCGGGGTGATCGCGACGCCGGGGCCGACCCGCAGCCGGGTGGTTGCGGCCAAGGCGGAGGCGGAGGCGATGAACGGGTCGCGCCCGGTGATCCTCGTGGTGGCCGCGTAGCCCATCTCCGGGAGGAACAGGTCGGTGAAGCCTGCCGACTCGGCCAGCCGTGCGATCTCCGCAACTCGTTCGCCCGGCTGGTCGCGCACGACGATGCCGAGCCGCTCTGTCGTGCTGTCGTGATTTGCGCTGGTGGGGGATATGGGACCCGGCCTCCTCTTTCGGCGCGCCACGTCGCCGTGGCCCGTGCGTGGCCGCCGGAGCGGCGATTCGAAGCCTTGACAGCATATTCGCCCGGTCGTACGGTGCAACCGTATACAAAAACAACACGAAATAACGAATGCGTCCAGGAATGCGCGATTTGTGATATGCCGACGGAATTCGGTCGCGAGTCGATGCGGCGGCATATTCCGCACGCCCGCGGAGCGCGGATCGGCCACGACGCACGCCGGGCCGACGAGAGCGGGCAGTGATGACTGAGATCTGGACGTCGGCCTGGAACGCGCGCGTGGAGGAGATCGCACAGCAGGCGCACCAGGCCGAGGACGCCGGCTTCGACGGCATGTTCATCACCGACTCGCAGAACCTCTGGATGGAGTGCTGGGTCGCGCTCACGGTGGCGGCCACCGAGACCGAGCGGCTGAAGCTGGGCACGGCGGTCACGAACCCCGTCACCCGCCACGCCGCTGTCACTGCCGACGCCGCAGCCAGCCTGCAGGAGGTCTCGAAGGGACGAGTGCTGCTCGGCATCGGCCGCGGCGACTCCGCGCTCGCCTACCTCGGCCACGCCCCGGCACCGCTCCCCCGCTTCGCCCGGTACCTGCGGCAGCTGCAGGGCTACCTGCGCGGCGAGGACGTCCCCTTCGACACCGACGGCCTCACCGACCTGCCACCGCTGGGCACCCTGGGCTACGAGCGAGTGCCCCGGTCCAGCCGGATCCGGTGGCTGCCGGGCACGCAACCGAAGGTGCCGGTCGACGTGGCAGGGTCCGGCCCGAAGGTCGTCCGGCTGGCCGCAGAGCTCGCCGACGGTGTCACGTTCGGCGTCGGCGCGGAGAGCGGACGGCTGCGCGCGATGCTGGACATGGTCGCCACGGCTCGCGGCGAGGCCGGCCTCTCCAGCACGCCGTTCAGCTGCTCCGCGATGGTCACCGTGGTGCCGCATCAGGACACCGCGATTGCACGCCGGCTGGCGGCCGGGGGCGTGGCACTGGCCGGGCGCTGGTCGGTGATGCAGTCGCGCAAGCCGATCGCCGGCGTGGACGACCAGACCCGGGCGCAGTTCGACATGGCCAGGACCTCCTACGACATGACCCGGCACGGGGAGACCCACAGCAGCCACGCGGCCTCCATGAACGACGCGCTGGTCGACCGCTTCGGCATCGCCGGCCCGCCGGAGCACTGCATCGAGCGGTTGCGCGAGCTGATGTCGCTGGGCCTTCACCGGATCGTGTTCAACACCCAGATCCGCGGTGCGACCGAGGAGGAACAGGCGGACGTGACGCACCTGCTGCTGAACGAGGTGCTGCCCAACGTTTCCGGTCGCGCCCGCGACGGGCAACCATGATGAGTGCCTGACCGTCGTCGTGGATCTACGAGAGGTGGAGTCATGGACGGGATCGCGGACATGGGAGGCACCCGTGGCTGGGGCGCCCTGCACCCGCCGCGCGACGAACCGATCTTCGCGGAACCCTGGCACAGTCGGGCGTTCGCGATGGCGCTGCTGTCCCGGGGCGCGATGACCGGGTACAACCTCGATGCGTTCCGGCATGCGATCGAGCGGCTGGATCGGGCCGCCTATCTGGACGACGGCTACTACGGTCGCTGGCTCAGCGCATCGGAGCTGATACTCACCGAGTGCGCGATCCTGGCGCCGGGCGCCGTCGAGGCCCGCATCCGCAACCTGAACGGCGAGCAGGTGGAGGAACCACCGGTTCCCGAGCCCGTCCTGCCCGACTACACGCCGACCGACGCAGGATGGCGGCGTGCCGTGGACTCCGCGCCTGCCTTCGCCGTCGGTGAGCGGGTGCGCGCCAAGGACATGGCGCCTGCCGGGCACACCAGGCTGGCGGGCTACGTGCGCGGGCACATCGGGGTGGTCGAGCTCATCCAGCCCGCGGCGGTGCTACCGGACACGCACGCGCACTTCCAGGGTGAGAACCCGCAGCACGTGTATTCGGTGCGGTTCGACTCGCACGAGCTGTGGGGTGCCGACGCCGAGTCCTTCGTCGTCACCATCGAGCTGTATGAGAGTTACCTGGAGAAGACTGCATGAGCGAGCTTGCGCGTGAATCCGACCCAGCGCAGGGAAATACCGGATCCGCCGGGCGCTTTCCGGCTGCGCTGCGCGCCGAGGCCATCGAGCAGTTGCTCACCGAGCGCGGCTTGATCGAGTCCACCGTGCTGGACAAGATCATCACCGACTACGAGACCAACATCGGCCCGCTCAACGGCGCCAAGGTGGTCGCCAAGGCGTGGACCGATCCGCAGTTCCGGCAGCGGCTGCTCGACAACGGCACCGACGCCATCGCGGAGCTGGGCCTGTCAGGCACGCAGGACAAGCACATCGTCGTCGTCGAGAACACTCCGACGGTCCACAACGTGGTGGTCTGCACGCTGTGCTCGTGCTACCCGTGGGCGGTGCTCGGGCTGCCGCCCAGTTGGTACAAGGACCCTGCCTACCGTGCGCGGGTGGTGAGGGAGCCGCGCGCGGTGCTCTCGGAGATGGGCCTGGAGATCGCCGACGACGTGCAGATCATCGTGCGCGACTCCAGCAGCGAGGTGCGCTGGCTGGTGCTGCCCGAACGTCCTGCCGGCACCGAGGACCTCTCCGAGGAGCAGCTGACGCAGCTGGTCACCCGGGACGCGATGATCGGCGTGGCCAAGCTCGCGACGCGGTAGGCGCTCCGCTCCACGTGACGTGTGACGGCTCGAGCGACCCCGGAACGGGTGGCAGCCGTCCACGAAGGTGGCGAACCGAGCGGCCGACCGGGCCGCCTGCGCCCTGATGCCCCTGCCCGGCCACGGCGATCGGCGTGACCCACACGGTCGGAGTCGCCGTCATCGCACCTCACCACGAGGTGACGCCGCATATCGTCCGATCGGTGTCGGCGCGATAGCCCTTCGTGTTCACGTCACCCGATATTTCGAGCCCTTTCGCTGAAACGGGTTCCGCCGGCTCACGCTCGCCGCAATGTGCTGGTCCGTTAACCCCCGAACGGGTCATACTGCAAAACAAGGCGAATCCCCTATACATTTACTGAAATCCCCCATGCCCCGTCACCCGACCCCAACGGAAAGCCAGGCGGATCCCCGATGGCTCGCCGGCGCACCGCCCATAGCTTTCGCCTGAACATCGGTCAGTCCGAACACAACATCACGAACATCGGAGATGATCAGAATGGCCCAGCCCATGACGCTGCTCGAGTTCCTCCGGGAGCTGACGATGAACGAGCAGGCGCGTGATCTGTACGCCGCGAACCCCGAGGCGACGCTGAGCCAGTACGGGCTCGACAACCTCAGCCCTGCAGACGTTCGCGACGCCCTCGTGCTGATCGAGGACAACGAGACCGCGCAGTACACCGCAGGCCACTTCGACGCGCAGTTCGGGACGCCGCCGCCGGTGCCCATGAGTTACGCGGGCAGCGAGCACGAGGCCGCGGTCGAGTACATCAACCGGTACGTCAGCAACGACTACGACTCCGACCGTGACGCCAACGGGGACAACTTCCTCGACCAGAACGTCCGCAACAGCGGCATCTTCGATCAGGACGTCGACGTCGACGCGCTCGGCGCGTCAGGCGACGGCTCCGTCGCGGCAGGCGACGGAATCACGGACTCCGCCGTCGTCAGTGGCGACGAGAACCAGGTCGGTGCCGGGAACCTCAGCGGCGACAACAACGTCGTCGGGAACGGCAACGCCGCCGTCGGCGGTGACGGCAACACCATCGCCTTCGGCGACGGCGACGCCAACAAGTCGGCCCTGGAGGACGTCGGGATCAGCCACGGCGGCGCCCTCTCCGTCGGCGCCACCGCAACCGGCGACTACGACGCCAACGGCTCGTTCAATGACGTCGACGCGTCGACCAGGAACTCCACCGAGTTCGACGACTCCTTCAACACCGACAACGACAGCGCGAACGACTCGTTCAACGAGTTCTCCACGGACAACAACATCGACTCGCACGACCACACGCACAACGACAACCAGAGCCACAACAACCTCGACATCGACAGCTGACCCCGGCGGGTTCGCGTTTCCAGGGCGGCCCGTTCCTGCGGTGCAGGGGCGGGCCGCCGCTGGCGCTGGTGGGAGTTCCGTCTCCTGACAACGCGGAGTGACCCGGCCTCGGGACCGGGCGCCGCGAGCCCTGGAATCCCCGAGGCCACCGCGGCGCCGATCCAGCCCGGACGATCTCCGATGGCCCGAACGGCACAGCGCCCTGACCTCCTCCGCAACGCCGGGACGACCGGCAACCCGCCGAACCACTTGGGAGATGACCCGAGATGACCACCTCGACCTCACTGCTCGATCTGCTGCTCGACCTCTTGCGCGACCCCGAGGCCAAGGCCACCTTCAATGACGACCCCGACGGCTACCTCGCCACCTGCGGCGCCCTCTCGGCCGCCGACGTCCGCGACGCGATCGTCCTGCTCCAGGACGAGCAGGAAGCCGACCTCGACCGCGAGTACGCCGCCGGTGCGAGCCACCTCGGCGGCCAGGGCCACATCGCCACGCCGCCGCCCGCCCCTCAGAAGCACGACGGCGAGAGCGACCACGAAGCCGCCGTCCGCTACCTCAACACCTACGTCACCAACAACTACGTCGACAACCGCGACACCGTCATCGACAACTCCGTCAACCAGCAGATCGACACCGGCGGCGGCGACTTCGACCAGGACATCGACATCGACTCCACCGCCGCCACCGGCGACGGCGCCGTCGCAGCCGGCGGCAACATCCAGGACTCCAAGGTCGTCACCGGCGACGGCAACCAGGTCGGGCAGGGCAACCTTAGCGGCGACGACAACCTCGTCGGCGACGGCAACGACGCAGTCAGCGGCGACGACAACACCATCGCGTTCGGCAACGGCGACGCCGACAGGTCCGCGATGAAGGACGTCGGTGTCGACCACGGCGGCGCGCTCTCCGTCGGCGACACCGCAACCGGCGACTACGACGCCAACGGCTCGTTCAACGACGTCGACGCGTCGACCAGGAACTCCACCGAGTTCGACGGCTCCTTCACCACCACCGACGACGCCGCGTCGAGCTCGTTCAACGAGGCCGACAGCGACGTCGACATCGACTCGCACGACACCACGCACACCGACTTCCAGAGCCACAACGACCTGGGGATCGACTCCTGACGGCGTTCATCGGCCTGCGCTACATCGCCGGTTCCATCACCTAGTGGATGACCATCCACGGATTGGCGCAGTGGGCCGCCGACTTATGCAGTAGAGCAGCGCCGAGTGATCGTTTAATTGATCATTCCACCCATCCCTGAGTGATCTTTATGGCCATCTTCCGTACCCCGCACTCGATCGCCGGAAACGTCACCCGACTAATCGATTGATAAACCTTCGGGGGGTTGACCAGTATATATCATTGTGATAGCGTTCACAATTTAAATTCGGCGCGCCAGGAGGTGCAGGTATGACGACCACTGCGGGGGATCGGCCCGACCTGCTCGAGAAGCTCGGGCTGACTGGACAGAACAAGGCTACCCTGGGTCGACTGTTGGCCACCGGAAACATCGGCCAGGCCACCGAGCGATCCGATGGCACCATGCAGGCCACCATTCGAATCAATCCCGATGAGCTGTGCTGGGATCCGTCCGTCCTGGTCATGCCGCACGGCGGTGACCTCGAACTCGAGCTCATCAACGACGACCTGAACACGCACTGCGCGCTATTGCCGAGCAATGGCGACAGGAAATTCATCTGGCTGGTCAACCATTCACGAGGACGGGCGCGCCTCAATCTCGACGGCCCGGGCTACTACTGGTACAGCTCACCCACAGGCAACGACGAAGGTCGGGGACTGACCGGCGCCATCGTCGTGCTGGGGGAAGTTCCGCCGGAAGCTCGCCTCGATCGCCCCGAACAGCCGCGCCCGTAGAAAGGAGCAGTCGGTGACAGTTGAATACGTAGACGCAGGGGAAGCCATCGACCAAGGGTTACTGAGCGGCAAGGTCGCGGGCGGAGAGATCGCGCCGCCCGTGGTCGCCGGTGTCGACTACGAGCGCATTCGCAACGCACGCTCGGAGCCCGAGAACTGGCTCACGTACTACGGCGCCTACAACGGACAGCGCTACAGCCCGTTGGACCAGATCAACACAGAGAACGTCAAGAATCTCCGCCCCGCGTGGATCTTCCAGGCCGGCACGAGCGGCATGATCGCGGGTGCGTCGACCTATTCGTTCGAGGCCGCCCCGATCGTCGTCGACGGGATCATGTTCGTCTCCGGTTGGGACGGCTGGGTCTGGGCCCTCGACGCGAAGACCGGCGTGGAGATCTGGCGGTACAAGCACGCAATTCCCTACGACGTGTCCCTGTGCTGTGGGAACGTGAACCGTGGGGTCGCGGTGGCTCGAGGAAAGGTCTTCTTCGTCACGGCGAATGCCCACGTTCTCGCGCTCGACGCCACCAGCGGCAAGCGGGTGTGGGACAAGACCTACGGAGACGTGCGGGCCGGGGAGAGCGCCACGGTCGCGCCGCTGGTCGTGAAGGACATGGTCATCGTCGGGAGCTCCGGCGGTGAGTTCGGTGTACGCGGTCACCTCGACGCGTTCGACATCGAGAGCGGGGAACACCGCTGGCGGTGCTACATGGTGCCGAAGCCCGGGGAGCCCGGCTCGGAGACCTGGCCCGCCGACGGCGAGGCCTGGGCGCGTGGTGGCGCGAACTGCTGGCTCACCAGCACCTTCGACCCGGAGACGAACCTGCTGTACGTGGGCACCGGCAACCCGGCGCCCGACTTCGATGGCGACGTCCGCCCGGGCGACAACCTCTTCACCGACAGCATCGTGGCCGTCGACGTGGACAGCGGCCAGATCCAATGGCACTACCAGTGCACCCCGCACGACGTGTGGGACTACGACAGCATCTCGGAGAACATCCTGTTCGAGTCGGGCGGGCGCAAGCTGCTCGGCCACTTCGACAAGAACGGATACTTCTTCGTCCTCGACCGGACCGATGGCAAGTTGGTCCAGATCACCCCCTTCGTGGACCGCATCACCTGGGGAGCGATCACGCGGGACGGCAAGGTGACGGCCAGGGTGTACCCCGACAAGGAGGGGGAACCGGTCCACTTCTACCCGGGTCCGGCCGGCGCGAAGGAATGGACCCACGCGGCCTACAGCCCGAAGACCGAGCTCTTCTACGTGCCGGTCCAGGACACCGGCGCGACGGCCACCCGGCGGCGCCGGGAGTTCAAGGAGAGCATCCCGTATTGGGGCGCGGGTGTGCAGGTGGACATCGAGGACATGGCGGGGTCCATCAGCGCGTTCGACGCCAACGGCGAGGAGAAGTGGCGCTGGCGCAACGAGCTTCCGATGTGCGCCTCGGTGCTGGCCACGGGCGGCGATCTGGTGTTCGCCGGTGAGCCCTCCGGTGAGTTCAACGCGCTCGACGCCCGTGACGGGAAGCTGCTGTGGCAGTTCCAGTGCGGAAGCGGCCACCACAGCAGCCCGACGACCTACATGGTCGACGGCAAGCAGTACGTCGCCGTGCCGGTCGGCTGGGGCGGGTGGGCCGAGGGATTCCTCCCCGGCATGCTCGGCGCGGGCCACGGAAGCGCCCTGATCGTCTTCGCACTCCCGGATTAGCCCTGAGGCCGTGACGGGAGCCTGCCGGAACAGGCGGAGAGGAGGTGAATCCGTGGAGTCTCAGCTTGCTGTGTGGGAGACGCCGGAGTTCGAGGAGATCGGCGTCGCGCCCGAGGTGACGATGTACATCGCTCAGTTGGACGACTAGCGGGGACGTGGAGCGGCGCCGGACCTGACCGGGTCCGGCGCTCTCCGACGGCCCGGAACGACCACAGATGGCCGGCCCGGGCCGCAGCGCCCACGCATGTCCGAGAAGCCGACGCCATCGGGCGGCGGCTCCTCGGTGGAAAGAGGAGTGACAACGATGTTGCTGCGGGTGCTGGGCTCGGCAGCGGGGGGCGGCTCTCCGCAGTGGAACTGTGGCTGCGGTGTGTGCGCCGCTGTCCGCCGCGGGGCAGCTCCGCCGCGCACCCAGTCGTCGGTCGCGGTGAGCGTCGACAACGGCGAGCGCTGGTTCCTCTTCAATGCTTCGCCCGACGTCCGCGCCCAGATCGAAGCCTTCCCCGGCCTGCACCCGCGCGACGACCGGACGACCCCGGTGGAGGCGGTGCTGCTCACCGACGCCGAGCTGGACCACACGTTGGGCCTGCTTCTGCTGCGCGAGGCCCGCGCCCTGCGGCTTCATGCCACGCCTGCGGTGCACAAGACACTGTCCGACGGCTCGGGGATCCTGCGCACGCTCGAGCGCTACTGCCCGGTCGAGTGGCAGACGGTGCTCCCCGGCAGCGACTTCGCCCTGGCCGACGAGCTGTCCTGCCGGGCATTCGACGTGCCCACCACCAAACGGGCCCGGTTCGGAGCCGGGGTGGACCACGGCCGCGTCGTCGGCTACCGCCTGACCGACGAGCGCAGCGGAGGCACGCTCGTGTACCTGCCGGGGGTGCAGTCGCTGACGCCGGCACTCCGCGCGGAGATCGCGGGCTGCGATTGCCTGCTGATCGACGGCACCTGCTGGCGCGACGACGAGCTCGTGCGGCTCGGCCTGGCCGGCAAGACGTCCCGGGAGATGGGCCACCTGCCCATCGACGGCCCGGACGGCAGCCTGGCGCAGCTCCGGTCGCTGGGCGTGGGCCGCACGATCTTCGTTCACATGAACAACACCAACCCGATCCTGCTGGAAGACGCGCCCGAGCGGCGCATTGTGGAGGACAGCGGTATGCAGGTGGCCACGGACGGCCTCGAGGTCGAGGTATAGGGCCCCATGACGACGACAACCAGGACGCCGAGAACCGACGCCGACGACTTCGTCGAGACGTTGCGGGCCCACTCGCGGCGCTACCACGACCAGCACCCGTTCCACGTCCGGATGAACGCCGGTCGGCTGAGCCGCCGACAGCTCCAGGGCTGGGTGGCCAACCGCTTCTACTACCAGGAGAACATCCCCCGCAAGGACGGGGCGATCCTCTCCAACTGCCCCGACGTCGAGGTCCGCCGCCGCTGGATCCGCCGCATCATCGACCACGACGGCCAGCAGCCCGGGGAGGGCGGCATCGAGGCGTGGCTGCGCCTCGGCGAGGCCGCCGGGCTGACCCGTGAGGAGATCCGCGACCACCGGCACCTGGTCCCCGGAGTGCGGTTCGCAGTCGACGCCTACGTGAACTTCACGCGGACCCGTCCGTGGGTGGAGGCGGTGGCGTCCTCGCTCACCGAGCTGTTCGCCCCGGACCTGATGGCGGAGCGGCTCGCCGCGTTCGAGCGGTGGTACCCGTGGATCGACTCCGAGGGCCTCGCCTACTTCCGCGCCCGCCTCGAGCAGGCCCCCCGCGACTGCGAGCACGCCCTCGAGGTGGTCACCGCGCACTGCCTGACCGCCGAGTCCCAGGCGCGCGCCGTCGACGCGTTGTCGTTCAAGTGCGACGTCCTGTGGAGCCTGATGGACGCCATCGACCAGGCCTATCCGGAGTGATCGTCATGGACCCGACCCAGACCGGAACGGCACGGACCACAACCGTGACCCGAGCCGTGGCCGGCTCGGACCGGCCGCGGTTGGCGCGCCATGTCCGGATGGGCTTCTGCCCGACCCGGAAGAAGCCCATCCTGCTGCTCCCCGAGACGGTGGTGGTGCTGAACAGCAGCGGCGCCGACATCCTCGAGCTGTGCGACGGGCGGCACACCGTGGCCGAGATCGTGGCCGAGCTGGGCGCGCGCTACCAGACCGTCCCCGACGAGGAGGTGCGGCGGTACCTGACCCAGCTCGTCGCCCGGCGCTGCGTGGTGCTGTCCGATGGCTGACGCCGGTGAGATGACAAGCCCCTTCGGATTGCTGGCCGAGCTCACGTACCGCTGCCCGCTGGCCTGCGCGTACTGCTCCAACCCGCTGAACATGGCCGACTACACCGACGAGCTGACCACCGACGAGTGGCGGCGGGTGCTGACAGAGGCCCGTGATCTGGGAGTTCTGCAGTGCCACCTGTCCGGCGGGGAGCCGCTGCTGCGGCGCGACCTGGTGGAGATCGTGGCGGTCGCTCATGAGCTCGGCCTGTACTCCAACCTCGTGACCAGCGCCCTCGGGCTCTCGCGTTCGAAGGCCGAGCAGCTGCGGGCGGCCGGCCTCGACCACGTGCAGGTCAGCATCCAGGCCGACGAGCCTGCCGTGTCCGACCGGATCGCCGGCACCCCGTCCTTCCAGCGCAAGATCGAGGCCATGGGCGTGGTCAAGGAGCTGGGCTGGCCGCTCACCATGAACGTGGTGCTGCACCGGCAGAACATCGATCGCGTCGCCGACGTGCTCGGGCTGGCCGAGGAGGTGGGCGCCGACCGGGTGGAGCTGGCCAACACCCAGTACTACGGCTGGGCCTGGCGAAACCGTGACGCGCTGCTGCCGAGCCGCACCCAGCTCGAGGCGGCCGAGGTCGTCGTGCGGGCCGCTCGCGAGCGGTTGCGGGACCGCATGGACGTCATCTACGTCATCCCCGACTACTACAGCCGGTATCCGAAGCCCTGCATGGGCGGCTGGGCCTCGCGGCAGCTGACCGTGACACCGAACGGCGACGTCCTGCCCTGCCCGGCAGCACAGTCCTTGCCGTTGCCGCGGGCCAGCGTGCGCGAGGACACGCTGGAGCGCATCTGGGCCGAGTCCCCCGTGATGACGGCGTTCCGCGGCACGGACTGGATGCCGGATCCCTGCCGCAGCTGCGACCGGCGGGAGCTGGACTTCGGCGGATGCCGCTGCCAGGCGTTCCAGCTCACCGGCGACGCCGCCCGTACCGATCCGGTCTGCCACCTGTCGCCCGACCACGACCTGGTGACTCGGGCCGTCGAGGCCGCCAACGCCGACGCGCGACCCGGCGACCTTCCGCTGATAGCCCGCCCGCACGCGGTTCGCGGCGCAGGAGATCGCGCTCGACGTGACGCAGCGCGGCAGGGTACTTAGGGTGGAAAGTGACAGGCGAGCCTGAAACGAGTGACGAGGCAGGACGACCCGACGCAGCGCCCAGTCCGCTGTAGGCCCGGCCGCGGCGAGCGGTGACCGGCGCGGACCGCGCGCATGCCGTCGACGTCGGGGATGGACCAAGGGCGGTTCCCCAGCATGACGGACGTGTATCGGACATACGACAAGAGCCTGGGCCTAGGCATCCATGCCTCGGCCGGTCCTGACGCTCGCCCGACCGGCGGCGCGACCAACCGCGACTGGTGGCCGAACCAGCTCGACCTGTCGATCCTCCGGAAGCACACCGCCGTCGCCGACCCCATGGGCGAGGCCTTCGACTATGCCGCGGAGTTCCTGACCGTCGACCTCGACGCCCTGGCGAAGGACGTCGACGAGGTGCTGACGACCTCGCAGGAGTGGTGGCCCGCCGACTTCGGCCACTACGGCCCGCTCGTGATCCGGATGGTGTGGCACTGTGCGGGGACGTACCGCATCGCCGACGGCCGAGGCGGCCCGGCCGCCGGCATGCAGCGCTTCGCGCCGCTGAACAGCTGGCCGGACAATCGCAACCTCGACAAGGCACGCCGGCTGCTCTGGCCGGTCAAGCAGAAGTACGGCCGCAAGATCTCCTGGGCCGACCTGATGGTCTTCGCGGGCAACCGTGCCCTGGAGTCGATGGGCTTCACGACCTTCGGCTACGCCGGTGGCCGGGAGGACGTCTGGGAGCCGGACGAGGACATCTACTGGGGCCCCGAGCGCACCTGGCTCGGCGACGAGCGCCACACCGGCATCCGCGAGCTGGCGCAGCCGCTGGCCGCCGATCAGATGGGCCTCATCTACGTCAACCCGGAGGGCCCGAACACCGTCCCGGACCCGCAGGCATCGGCCCGGGACATCCGCGAGACGTTCCGGCGCATGGGGACGAACGACGAGGAGACCGTCGCGCTGATCGCGGGCGGGCACACGTTCGGCAAGACCCACGGCGCGGCCGATCCGGACCGCTACCTGGGCCCCGAACCCGAGGGCGCCCCCCTGGAGGAACAGGGTCTGGGCTGGAAGAGCGGCTACGGCACCGGGAAGGGCGCGGACACCATCTCCAGCGGGCTCGAGGGCACGTGGACACCCACCCCGACGACGTGGGACAACAGCTACTTCGAGACCCTGTTCCGCTACGAATGGGACCTGGAGCTGAGCCCCGCCGGTCTGTGGCAGTGGATCCCGAGGGACGGCGGCGGGGCCGGCACCGTGCCGGACGCCCACGACCCGTCGACGACACACGCCCCGACGATTCTGACGACCGATCTCGCCCTGCGGTTCGACCCGGTCTACGAGCCGATCGCGCGGCGCTTCCTGGAGAACCCGGACCAGCTGGCCGACGCGTTCGCCCGGGTCTGGTTCAAGCTGACGCACCTGGACATGGGCCCGATCCAGCGCTACCTCGGCCCGCTGGTCCCCCAGGAGAGGCTGATCTGGCAGGACCCGATCCCCGCCGTCGACCACGAACTGGTCGGCGACGAGGACATCGCCGCCCTCAAGAGCCAGATCCTCGACTCCGGACTGACGGTCTCCCAGCTCGTCTCGACCGCGTGGGCGTCGGCCTCGACGTTCCGGATCAGCGACAAACGTGGTGGGGCGAACGGGGCGCGCATCCGCCTCGAACCGCAGCGGAATTGGCAGGTCAACGACCCCGACGAGCTGACCCTGGTGCTGCGCACGCTCGAAGGAATCCAGGAGTCCTTCAACAGCTCGCAGACCGGGGGCAAGAAGATCTCGCTCGCCGACCTGATCGTGCTCGGCGGGTGCGCCGCCGTCGAGCAGGCGGCCCGGGCCGCCGGCCACGACATCCGGGTCCCGTTCACCCCGGGACGCATGGACGCCTTCCAGGAACAGACCGACGTGGAGTCCTTCGCCGCGCTCGAGCCGGCCGCCGACGGGTTCCGCAATTACCGGGGGAAGGGCAACCGGCTGCCGTCGGAGCACCTGCTGGTCGACCGCGCGAACCTGCTGAACCTCAGCGCGCCCGAGATGACCGTCCTCGTGGGCGGGCTGCGCGTGCTCGGCGCGAACTCCGGGCGGTCCCCGCTGGGCGTCTTCACCTCGTCGCCCAGGTCGCTGACCACCGACTTCTTCGTGAACCTGCTCGACATGGGCACGGAATGGAAGCCGACATCCACGACCGCGGAGACCTTCGAGGGCCGCGACCGCGCCACCGGTGAGGTCCGGTGGACCGGCAGCCGCGTCGACCTCGTCTTCGGCTCGAACGCCGAGCTGCGGGCCGTCGCAGAGATTTACGCGAGTGACGACGCGCGGGAGAAGTTCGTGAAGGACTTCGTGGCCGCATGGGACAAGGTCATGAACCTCGACAGGTACGACCTGGCCTGAGCTTGGCCGCACACACCTCCTGGCCACCGTGCACACATTCGGACATGTGTGCCGTGGCCAACCGGTGTGTGCCGCGTGCGTAGCGACCGGTCAGCTCCCGGTCGCCCGCCGGAGCCAGCGGGCGACTCCGTCGATGTGGACCGTGGTCTGCGCCGCCGCCAGCGCCGCGTCGCCCTTGCCGAGCGCGTCGACGATGGCGTGGTGCTCGGTGAGGGTGCGCTCGACGGATCCCTCCTCGCTGAGACCGCGCCACACGCGCGCCCGCAGCGTGCCGCTCGACACCGTCTCCAGGAGGCCGACCAGGTAGGCGTTGCCGGTCAGCTCCGCGATGTAGCGGTGGAAGACGCGGTCGTGGTCCACGAGGTCGTCCACCGACGTCGTGGCGTGCACCTGGGCGAGCAAGCCGAGCAGGTGCTCGACGTCCGCCGGTTTCGCGCGGCGCGCTGCCAGCGTCATGGCCGCGGGCTCCAGGATGCGGCGCACCTCGAACAGCTCCAGTGCCGATGAGTCCTGGTGGATGTCCACCAGGAACGCCATCGCGTCGAGCAGCAGATCCGGGGTCAGGCTCGTGACGTAGGTGCCGTCGCCCTGGCGCACGTCGAGCACCCGGATGACCTCGAGTGCCTTGACCGCCTCGCGCAGGGAGCTGCGCGAGAGCCCGAGCGCGTCGCTCAGCTCCTTCTCCGGGGGCAGCCGGTCCCCCGGCTGCAGCTCCCCGGACCGGATCATCGCCTTGATTCTGAGGATCGCCTCGTCGGTGACCGCCACGCGCTCAGGAGGCGGCGAACCCGACCGCCACGGGTGTCTCGGCCGTGCGGCCCGGAAGGTCCACCGTGACGCCACCGCCGTCCGCCCTGGCCGGTACCGGCGTGCCGTCGGCGAGGGCAGCGGACGCGAGATCAAGTCGGCCGGGACGGACGGGCAGGGTCACGGCGCCGCCCGCGTCGACCACCGCCCAGACCCGGTCGTCGGTACGGGTCCAGCGGATCCAGGGCGTGTCGGACGGATCCGCGATCTCGCCGTCGAGGGGACGTGAGCCGTGCACCACCCGCGAGTTCACGGCCATCCAGCCGGCGAGCGCCTCCAGGGTCCGGCGCTGGCCGTCGGGGATGAGCCCGCTCGCCGTCGGGCCGACGTTGAGCAGGAGGTTGCCACCCCGGGAGACGACGTCGACGAGGTGGCGCACCAGCTGAGGGCCGCTCATCAGATGCCGGTCGTCCTCGACCTGGTTGTAGCCGAACGACAGACCGATCCCGCGGCAGTTCTGCCAGGCCGGTGATCCCTCCGCATCGAGGTGGTGCTGGTACTCGCTCGTGCGGTAGTCGCGGTGCGTGTCGCCCCACCGGTCGTTGACGACGCCGTCCGGAACGGTCGCGTAGTAGTGCTGGAACAGCTCGAAGAGACCCAGCGGACCGCTGTGCTTGCCGAAGTCGGGCCACTCGATGTCGTTCCAGAGCACGTCCGGCCGGAAACGGTCGATCAGGTCGCGGACGTGCAGGTGGGCGTAGGCGGCGTAGGCGGCGTCATTGGGCCGCAGTGCCCGGACGTTCGCGTCGGTGTCGATGACCGGGAAGTCGCTGGTGCTCCAGTCCAGGCCGCCCGAGTAGTAGACGCCGAACCGCATTCCGGCGGCTCGCACGGCTGACTCCAGGTCGCCGATCAGGTTGCGGCGCGGACCTCTGTGGACGGTGTTGCGCGAGCCGGTGCCCGGCGCGTCCCACAGGGCGATGCCGTCGTGATGCTTCGTCGTGGGGACGACGTAGCGGGCGCCCGCCCGCGCGAAGAGGGCGCACCATTCCTGCGGGTCGAACTGTTCGGCGCGCCAGGCGTCGAGGAAGTCGTCGTACGGGGCGTCTCCGTAGGTCTGCCGGTGGTGGAGGCGGGCCGGGCTGTCGGCGAACCGGATGGTGTTCCAGTACCACTCGGCGTAGGCGTTGTGCGCGAACCAGGTCTCCTCGTCGACCGCTCCGAGCTCACCCGTCGGTTCTGCCCACGCCGGCACGGAGTAGGCGCCCCAGTGGATGAAGATGCCGAGCTTGGCGTCGGAGAACCAGCCGGGCAGCGGGCGTGCCAGCCTGCTCCAGTCGACGGTCTCGATCCGGCTGCCGGTCTCGACGGGCGTGGCCATGGGACTCCTTCGCATGCGGGTGTCGGTCATCGGCCGCCGAGGCCGGACAGGGCGATGCCCCGGACGAGGTGGCGCTGCAGCAACACGACCATGACGACGGTCGGCAGCATCGAGATGGCCGAGGCGGCCATCAGCAGGTGCCACTGGTTGCCGTTCTGGCTGAGGAACAGGTTCAGCCCCAGCGGAACCGTCGCCATCTCGCGGCTGTTCACGATGATCAGCGGCCAGAGGAAGCTGTTCCAGTAGTTGATGAACGTGAACGCGGCCAGAACGGCCACGGCGGGCTTGGCGATCGGCACGACCACCTGCAGGAGGATCCGCAGCTTCCCGGCGCCGTCGATCGTCGCGGCTTCCTCGAGCTCGCTCGGGATCGACAGGAAGAACTGGCGCAGCAGGAACGTGCCGAACGCGGTGAAGGCCCACGGGAGGATCAGTGCCGCGTAGCTGTCCACCCACCCGAACTGCTGCATGAGGATGAACATCGGGACGACGGTGACCTCCTGCGGCACCATCAGCGTGCCGAGGTAGACCAGGAAGAGACGGTCGCGGAACCGGAAGCGCAGCCGGGCGAACGCGTACGCCGACAGCACCGACGTCACGCAGACGACGACCGTGCCCGTGACCGCGACGAACAGCCCGTTGAGCATGAACCTGCCGAACGGCAGGTAGCTCCACGCCTCGGCGAAGTTGGACCACCGGATCTCCGACCCGATCAGCCCCGCGCCGCTGCCGAACACCTCGGCCGGCGGCTTGAGCGCGCTCGCGATCATCCAGACGAACGGCATCAGGAAGAGCACGAGAACAGCGGTCAGGAGCACCTGCGACAGCACAGCTCGCGGGGTCGTGCGCCTGCGTGGCGTACGGGCCGGGCGCCGGCCGGTGTCCACCTCGGCGAGCCCGGCCGGGCCACGCGGGAGCGTCTCAGCCGTCATAGTGCACCCACCGCTTCTGGCCCAGGAACTGCAGCGCGGTCACGAGCATGATGATCATGAAGAGGAACCAGCCGATCGTCGACGCGGTGCCGAGATCGAACTGCTCGAACCCCTGCCGATAGAGGTGAAGGACCATCGTCTCCGTGGTCACGCCGGGCCCGCCGCGCGTGAGGACGTAGGGCTGGACGAACACCTGGAACGAGGTGATCAGCGTCATGATCATCGCGAAGAACATCGACGGCGAGAGCATCGGCAGCGTGATGCTCCAGAACCGGCGCAGCGGCCCGGCCCCGTCGATCGCGGCCGCCTCCTGGATGCTCTGCGGGATCGCGTCGAGTCCGGCCGAGAAGACCAGCATGTTGTAGCCGAAGCCCTGCCAGACCGACATCAGGATCACCGCTGCCATCGCCCAGCGGGTGTCGCCCAGGAAGTTCGGCGCCGGGACACCGAACACGGTCTGGACCGTCTGGTCGATCACGCCGCCCGGTTGGTACAGCAGCCGCCACACCAGAGCGTTGGCGATCACCGGCGTGACGGTGGGGATGAAGAAGAGCAGCCGGTAGAGCCCTCGCCCGCGGATGCGGGGCGAGATCCACAGCGCCAGCCCGAGCGACACGACGATGTTCAGCGGGACGTACACCACCACGAAGATCAGCGTGTTCAGCATGATCTGGTGGAAGATCGGGTCGCCGAGCAGGTCCGTGAAGTTGTCCAGGCCGACGAACCGGCGCCTCCCGAGCACCGGCCAGGCGAAGAAGCTGATCGCCAGTGACCCCACCAGCGGGATCAGGGTGAACAGCAGGAACCCCGTGGTGCTCGGGGCGAGGAACCCCAGTGCTGCTCGCCCGTCACCTCGCCGCACTCCGCGCCCGGCGTCCCGCCGGAGCTCGGCGGGCGGGGCAGGGACCGACATCGTCATGTGCAACCGCCTCCCCGCGGACACGCCGCCCCTGCCGGGCAGCGGCGTGTCCGCTCCGGTCGTGGTGTCATCCGGTCTGCTGCTGCACCGTGTTCAGGAAGTCCGGCACGCTCTGCTGCCCGTTCACCGCCTGCATGCCGTACTGCGTGAAGAGCTGCGAGACCTGGGTGTAGTTCTCCGTCGCCGGAGAGCTCACGCTGTTGTCGATCGCCGCCTTCAGGCCTTCCTTCGCGCCCGCCAGCTCCGGCTTGAACCACGCGTCCTGCTGGGCGATGCGGGACGGGTACGCGCGTCCCTGGTCGGCGAGGTACCCGAGCGCCTCGGGCCCGGTGAGAACGGCGATGGCCTGCATCGCCTTCTCCGGGTCCGCGCACGTCTGGGAGATCCCGAAGCCCGAGCCTGCGACCTGGCTGTGCGAGCCGCTGTCGCCCGCGGGGATCGGGAGCACACCGACCTCGAAGGCCGCCTGCTTCTGGAGGTTCACCAGCTGCCACGGACCGTCGACGACCATGGCGGCGTCGCCTGCGATGAAGGTGCTGAGGGCGGGCGTCGGGTCGCTGGAGGCCGCGACCTGCGGCGCGACGTGCAGCTTGTTGACCAGGTCGGTGTACCACTGCACCGCTTCGACGAAGCCCTGCTGTGTGAGGTCCATCTTCCCGTCGGGTGTGACGGGGTCGGTGCCCTTCAGGGAGAGCGACCACGGGATGACGGTGTCGACCGTGGGGTAGAGCGCGAACCCGTACTTGCCGCCCGTGGTCAGCGACTGGGCCGCGGAGAGGAAGTCCTCCACGGTCCAGTCGACCGACGGCACCGGCACGCCGGCCTCCCGGAACCGGTCGACGTTGTAGAACATGACGAGGGGCCCGAAGTCGTAGGGGATGGCGAGCTGCTCGCCGTCCACCTGCAGGCCCTTCCAGATCGACTGGTCGAAGTCGGCCGGGTTGACGCCCGCGCCGGCGAGCATGTCGTCGAGCGGGACCAGCAGCGGCGCGATGCTGCGCGCCCGCAGTGACTGGACGCCCAGGATGCAGCCGGTGTCTCCACCGCTCGCCTGCGCGGCCAGCTTCGTCCAGTAGTCGTTGAAGCTGCTCGTCTGGAACTCGAGCGCGATGTCGGGATGGGCCGCGGTCACCATTCCACCGAGGTGGTTCCAGGCTTCGACCTCGGCGGTGGACCCGCTCCACATGTTCCAGACGAGACTGCTGCGGCCGTCCGCGGTGGTGGTGCTGCCACCGCCGCCGTTCGAGCCGCACGCGGCGACAGCCAGGGCGAGACTCACGGCAGCTGCGGCCCCTACGGCCCGCTTCCACGTGGTGTGAACCGTCATGGTGCTCCTCGACGCTGATGGAGACATCCGATGTTCCGGGGACAATGACGGTCGCCGGCCCCACTCGTCAAGAGGGCGGCACATATTCGCCATGTACGCCCTCCGCGCGCCTTCACACGCGCGCCCACCGAGACGGGAGCGCTTCGATAGGCCGTCTACCTGCGATTGTTTTCCGGCATGCCAATCGAACCACATGGCACCCAGCTCGCCGAGAGGGCCGAGTTCCCGGATGTCCCGAGATCACGGCACCATGAAGTCGCGCAACACGGAATGCGCAATACATCCGATGTTGCAGGGTGGATCAGCCCGGAGGGCTTCGGGACATCTCGCCTCCAGCGGAGGTCACACCAGCTTCTCGAAGAAGAACTCGTGCTTGAGGAAGGAGACGTCGTACTCGTGCCCCGGCTGGGGCGGCAGGAGCTGCGCGGCCTGGATCAACCGCCAGCCGTCCCGCAGCGCATCCAGCCCGCTCTCGTAGGGCGGCGTGTCGCTGTCGCCCGTGGTCGGGTTCGTCCGACCGGTGCCGTCGTAGACCGACCAGCCGACGACATCCGAGTCCAGCGCCGAGGACGACAGGTAGAGAACCAGCACTTGCTGGCGCAGGGACTCCGAGGCGCTCCGCTGGTCGGTCCCCTGGGTGCTGGTCATGCCGTCTCCCCCACCGCGGTGGGCTGACGGGCGTGCGGATTGAGACTGCGCTGCGCCACCACGCGGGTGGGCCGGTTGGTGACCCGGGTGACCCAGTAGTCCGGGTCGTAGCTGTCGTCCCCCACGAGGGCCTGCCACAACTTCACCCGGTTGTAGATCTCGAGCCGCCCGGTGGCGTGCTCGTACCAGGGGAAGAGCCTGCCGAGCTCGGCGGCCACCGCCGGGTCGTACAGATCGTCGGTGTTCCACAGCCGCAGCTGCCGGACCGTGGGATTGAAGCGGATCTTGAACATGTACCGGTCGACGTCACTGTCGTTGCGCCGACCGCCGTGCCAGATGCCGTGGTGGAGGAACACGACCGTGCCCGCAGGGCAGGTGAGCCGGCTCTGGCCGCGCAGATTCTGGTACCGGCCGGTGTCCGACTCGTTGGTGCGACGAAGATGGCTGCCCGGCACGGACAGCGTGCCGCCCATGTCCAGCGTGACCTCCTGCGGGTAGTACATGAGCTGCACGTCGAAGGCATCGGGCCGCACGTCGATGATCGCGTCGCCGTGCAGGTTCTGCGCCGTGCCCTCTCGTGCTCTGCGGATGTGCACGGCGTGGTGGTCCACGGTGGGGTCCGGCCCGACGAGGCTGTAGATCGCCCCGGCGATCTCGGGCAACCCGACGAGCCGCCGGGCGAACGACCCTTCCTCGAACGCCTCGGCGAGCGGTGCCCCGTACGGCGCTGCCGGGATTCCCTCCCGCAGCACGTCGACGGCCTGGGCGTTCATCTCCGCCGGCACGACGGCATCCATGCGCAACGAGCCGTGCGCGACGAACCGAGCCATCTGTACGGACGTGAGCAGGTGTTTGCGGTGGGGACGGGACATGTCTCTCCTTCGCCGCCGACGACTGGTCTGCGTTCGGCGAGCGTAGGAAGGGATCAACGCGCAGCGCGTGGGTCTGGTTCGCCACTGGTGGTAATTTTTCACCATGATCGCCCGGGTGGAGCGCGTCCCGCTCCGCTTGGGCGAGCCGCCGGGGCCGGTGAACGTCGGCGTGGGCGTGCACGGCGTCCGCAGCCTGCGCGACGTCTTCCGGCTGCCCGACCTGTGGCAACTGCACGTCTACGGCTACTCGGCGAAGCTGACCATCGGCGGGCGCAGCTACCCCGTCCACCCCGGTTCGGTCAGCCTGGTTCCGCCGGGGGTCGAGGTCCGCTTCGACTACACGGGCCGGTCGGAGCACCTCTTCGCTCATTTCCGCACTCCGTCACGGGGCCAGGCCGTGTCCGTGCCCGTCGTCCAGGACGCCGGTCCGGCGGCCGCCGGGCTGTCAGAGCTCCTCCGTTCCGCGATCGAGGCGTCGCCCGGCGCGTCACCCCGAGTGGCGGCCGAGGTCTGGACGGCACTCTGGCGCGTCGCGCAGCTCCCGGAGCCGGCCACGAGCAGCACGAGGCACACGGCCAGCGCGAGGCACCCGGCCGTCGCCTCCGCGATCGCCAACATCGAGGCCAACCTCGCGCAGCCGCTGGCCGTGCCCGAGATCGCCCGTGCGGCCGGCGTGTCGCACAACCATCTGACCCGGCTCTTCCGGGCCGAGACCGGCGTCCCGGTGGTCGGCTACATCCGGCAGCGGCGGATGGCCAGGGCGAGCCACCTGCTGACCGCCACCACGATGTCCATCCCCGCCATCGCCGCCTCCATCGGCATCACCGACCTGCAGGCCTTCAACAAGGCGTGCCGCCGCGAGCTCGGCCGCTCACCCCGGGCGATCCGCGCCGGCGCCTGACCCCGGGACCCCGCTCCGGGCGAACGGCTCGTCCTGCGGTGCTTGAGCCGTCATCCGCGGGCGGACGAACACCAAGGTGGCGATCGTCGTCGCCACGAGCACCGTCGCGGCGACGAGGGCGCCCGTGTGCAGCCCCGTGACGACCGCCCCACCGGCGAGGCTGCCGAACAGGGCCACGCCCAGCGCCCCGCCGAACTGCCGACCTGCGTTGAGCAGTCCCGCGGCGAGCCCGGCTCGGTCCGCGTCGACGGATTCGAGCAGCGCCGCGGTCAACGCGGGCACGGCGAGTCCGGCACCGAGGCCGAAGGGCAGCAGGACGGCTGCCTGCACGACGCGCGGGGTGTCGTGCTGGAGTGCAAGCAGCCCACATACTCCACCGACGAGCACCGCCTGGCCGAGGGCCATCGGAAGCCGCGGCCCGTACCGGGTGGTGAGACGTCCCGAGAGCAGGTTCACCATGGTGATCAGGGCCGTCATCGGCAGGAACATCAGCCCGGTCTCCAGCGCGGACAAGCCGCGGACCTGCTCGAAGTAGAGGGCCAGCAGGAAGACCGCGCCGTAGAAGGCGAAGTTGAGGGCGAGCCCCGTGGCAGTCGGTACCGCTACTGCGGGACGACGGACCAACCGCGGCGAGACCATCGGGTGCGCGGATCGCCGCTCGACGATCACGAAGACGGCGGAGACCACACAGAACGCCGCCAGCGCGGCCACGCTGCCCTCGATCACCGCATACGTGATGGCCGCGAGCGCCAGCGTCGCGGACAGCTGGCCGGGAAGGTCGAACGGCGTCGGGCGAGGAATCGAACGAGGCCCCCGGATCAACGCGATCAGTGCGACCAGCCCGATCGGGAGGTTGACGTAGAAGACAGACCGCCAACCGAGGGTGCTGGTCAGCAGCCCGCCGACGAGTGGGCCCGCGGCCATCGCAGCACCGCCGACGGCGGTCCACGCAGCCACGGCCCGAGCTCTGGCGGCGGCCGTCGGATATGCCTGCCGTACGAGTGCCAGCGACGCGGGCAACACCAAAGCACCGGCGGCGCCCTGCAGGAACCGGGCCCCCACCAGCACTCCCAGCTCGGGTGCAACGCTGCACGCCGCAGAAGCCACGGTGAACGCCGCCAGCCCGATCGCGAAGGCCTTGCTTGCTCCGATCCGGTCGGACAGCGCCCCGGCTGACAGCAGCAACGCGGCGAGCATCAGCGTGTAGCCGCTGACCACCCATTGCAGCGCGGTGATGTCGCCGTTCAGCTCGGTCCCGATCACGGGCATGGCAACCGTCACGACCTGCGTGTCGAGCGTCAGTACGAAGAATCCCAGTGCGGCGGCGAGCAGGGTCAGACCGGCCGAGCCGCGGTGCGCGGCACCGCCGTCGGTGGGGTCGGGTAGATCATCGGACACGACACCAGCCTGCGAGCCGGTCGAGGCGGCGGCCAGCGATCAGGGTGACCAGGACGTGGTCACCCTGATCCGGAATCCGGGGGCGGCCCGGTCCGTTCGCCCGAACGACGAGAGGTGAGGACATGGCGGCACTGAACGCCCAGCTGCGGGAGCTGGGCACGTTCCTGCGCGGTCGTCGCGGCCGCCTCGAACCAGTCGAGGCCGGTATCAACCGTTCTGGTCCCCGACGCACGCCGGGCTTGCGCCGCGAAGAGGTCGCCGACGCCGCCGGCGTGAGCCTCGGCTACTACGTGCGCCTCGAACAGGGCCGCGGCGGCCCACCATCAGCCGGAGTGGTCGACGCGCTCGCGCGGGCATTGTGTCTCGACAACGACGAGCAAGCCCATCTGCACGCCCTGGCCGATCCCAGCCGCAACCGGCGCCCGACCGCCGTGGCCGCTGAGCACCTCCAGCAGGCGCGAGACGTGCTCGACCTCGTCGCGCCACCGTCGGCGGCATATGTCATCGACCGCGTCGGGGACGTTCTCGCGTGGAACGCGGCCGCGACGGCGCTGTTCGTCGGCCATTTCCCTGAAGACGCCGGCACCACCGGGCACGTGCCCGACGACGTTCGTCCCAACAACGTCCGCTACCTCTTCGTGAACCCGGCGGCGAGACGGCTGTTCCCTCACTGGGAAGAGATCGTCGACGACTCGGTCGCACATCTCCGGGCGACAGTCGGGTACCGGCCCGACGACCCGGCGTTGCGGGCGCTCGTCGCCGACCTCAGCGCGGAATCCGCGGACTTCACGCAACGCTGGGAGCGCAGGAACGTGCGCCCGTGTCACAGCGGGCGGAAGGTGTTCGAGCACCCGAGGGTCGGCCGACTTGATCTCGACTACCGCGTGCTCGACATTCCGGCGACCTGCCACCACCGACTGGTGGTCTACAGCGCCGCCAAGGGCAGCGCCGACTTCTGTGCTCTCGGCCGGTTGTCGGAGTCCTGGTCGGCCTAGGCCACGTGGACGTGGTCGGGATCGGTGATCGCCTCGTCCAACCGCACCCGGACGCCGGGGTGGATCGGGAAGCGGTCGAGCTGGTCGGGGCGTATCCAGCCCACCTGCGCCGTCTCCTGGCATTCCGGCCGGATGGCACCGGCCGTCGGGCGGGCGTGGAAGCACACCGCGAACTGCTGGCGCACCTCCCCCGTCGGGTAGGCGATCACGTACTCCGGGTCGGTGTAGATCCCGGACGCCCCGGTGACGGCGATCAGCACCCCGGTCTCCTCCTCGACCTCGCGCTGTACCGCATCCAGAGCCGACTCGCCTGCCTCCACCGAACCGCCGGGTATCTCCCAGTTGCCGGTGTCAGCGCGGCGGCACAGCAGGACCCGGCCGCGGTCGTCCCGCACGACGGCGAACGCCACCGGCACCAGGACGGTCGGCCGGGGCGCGGAGGGATCGTGGAAGTACTCCAGCCGAGTCCCCACCCGGTGAGGACTCACCGCGTCGCTCACGGGTCGGGCCGGGCGCCGACACCCGTCGTTCGAAGGCCGGGTGCCGGCCCCGTCGCCGGTAGAGATCCGTCCGTCGCGCTCCCGCTGCGGCGGACCGTTGTTCTGCGCAGACTGCTCTCCGGCTCCGCCCATCGTCTCCTCCTCGGCTCGCGGCTCACGGTTACCCGTTCGCTGCGCCGGACCCACCCGTCAGCAGGCAGGAAGCCCGAAAGGAGGAGAGAAAAGCCCTCGTGAGGGCGTCAGTTGGCCGTCTGTACGAGCAACACCTCCGGCCAGCGTCCCGAGTCGTCGACCAGCACGAGGTCGCCGCGCTGCCCGGGCGCGATCGTCCCCCGGTCGAGCAGACCGGCCGTGCGAGCGGGACCCGCCGTGACGAGCCCGACGGCCTCGGTCAGCGCAAGGACGCCGTCGGCTGCGAGCCGAATCGCCGCGGCGAGCAGAGCGGGCGGTGCATAGTCGCTGGCCAGGGCGTCGACCAGACCGGCGGCGGCAACGTCGCGCGCCCCGATGTTGCCGGAGTGCGAGCCGCCCCGCAGGACGTTCGGTGCTCCCATCACCACGGGCATCCCGGCCTCGCGGGCGGCCCGCGCCGCCTCCAACGTGGTGGGGAACTCGGCCACGCAGGCACCACGCGTCCGGACGTCCGCGATCTCCTCGGCCGACACCACGTCGTGGGCCAGCAGCCGGATGCGACCGGACGCAGCCAGATCCCCGAGCCGCTCCACGTTGCGGTCGCGGTTCACCAGCAGCGCGTCGCGGCCGGTGATCCGGTCGCGGACGAGCTTTTCGATCTCCTCCCGCGACTTGCCCGGCTGCTCCGCCGCGCGAGCGGCGACGAAGCGGTCGATGTCGCGGAACTGGCCCTGGCCCGGCGTGTGGTCCTCCACCGAGACCATCGGGGCAGGAACCCCCGGTGCCTGCTCGGGAAGGCACTCGAGCAGCACGTCGAGAGCGAGCGGGCTACGGACGTCCATGCGGTGCAGCACGTGGTGCGCGACACCGGCGCGGCCGGACTCCATCCGGATCCGCAGAACCGCGCACACGGACCGGGCCTGCTCGAGCGTCCGGCCCGTGTGGCGCCCGCCCCCGGTGTCGTAGAAGCCGACGCCGTGGAAAACGGTGGTCACGCCCGCCGCTCGCACACGCGCCTCGAACGCCCCTAGGGCGAAGTCGATCGGGAACGACGTGCCGGGGCGGGGGTTGACCTCCACCTCGAGCGCGTCCGAGTGCACGTCGACGATGCCGGGGATCAGCAGCGATCCCCTGCCGTCGACGGCGCCGACGGGGGCCGCCCCGCCCTCCTTGACCTCGGTGATCACCCCGTTCTCGCAGACGACCACCGCGCCGTCGAGCACGCGGCCGGGCAGCACCGCGCGAACGTCGTGGACCGCGAAGGTGCCGACCGCGGTGCTCATCCGGTCCATCGCGAGGCTCATCGTGTGGCTCCGTCGATCCCGGCGGACGCGGGGCGGGCGGTCATGGCGCCACCTCCGCGAGCACCTCGGCCGGGTCCCCTGCGTCGACGACGCGACCGTCGGCCATCAGCACCACCTGGTTGGCGAGCCGTCGGATCGCCTCGTGGTCGTGCAGGATCGTGAGCACCGCGGTTCCTCCCGCGACGAGCGTGGAGATCATCGACAGCACGGCTTCCCGGTTGGCCGGGTCCAGCGCCGAGACGGGCTCGTCGAGCAGCAGCAACCGCGGCGGGGCGAGCAGCGCCGACGCGAGGTTGACGCGCTGCTGCTCACCACCCGACAGCAACGTCGGGTAGGTCTGCCACAGCTCGCGGTCGAGGCGCAGCGCGCCCAGCACGTCGGCGGCGGCCTCCCGGGCCCGGCCCGGCTCCATGCCACGGCGCACGCCTGCGCGCGCCACCACGTCGAGCACTCCGCGTCGGGGCTCGGCACGCAGGAACTGCGAGACGTAGCCGATCTCGCGTTCCCGCAGGTCGGCGACGTCGGCGTCGGGCAGTGCGGCGAGGTCGACGGGCTCCCCCGTCGAGGGGGCGAACATGACCGTGCCCGCGGTCGGCCGGTACGTCCGGTACACGGCCTTGATCACCGAGGACTTGCCGGCACCCGACCGGCCCGCCAGCGCCACGAGCTCCCCGGGCGCGACGGTGAGGTCGACGCCGGAGAAGGCGTGCACGACACGGCCGCCGATGCCGTGCAGGGTGAAGGACTTGGCGAGGCCGCGGACGTCGAGAACGGGGGTCACCTGGGTTCCCTTCATCGGGCCGCGGCGACGAGCCGCTGGCTGTAGGGGTGCTGAGGGTCCTCGAGCAGCTGGTCGGTGAGGCCCTGCTCGACCACGCGGCCGTGCTGCATCACGAGCACCCGCCGGGTGAGCATCTCGATCACGCGGAAGTCATGGCTGACGACCACCACGGCGAGGTCCAGCTCCTCCTGCAGGTCGCGGATGAGGTCGAGCACCCCGGCCGCCACCGACGCGTCGAGCCCGGTGGTGGGCTCGTCGAGCAGGAGCACGCCGGGCCGGTTGGCGAGCACCTTCGCGATCTGCACGCGCTGGCGCATGCCGCCGGAGAACGTGCGCACGACGTGGTCGACGCGCTCGGTCGGCACCTCGGTGCGAGCGAGCAGCTCGAGAAGCCGCTCGCGCATCCGGCCGAAGTGCCGCCAGCCGGCGGCCGCGAGCCGGTCGACGACGTTGCCGCCTGCGGTGATGTCGAGGCTCAGGCCCTCGGCTGGATCCTGGTAGACCATGCCGACGTCCTCGACGCCGACGCGCCTGCGGTCGGCCGCGGGCAGCGTGAAGAGGTCGGCGGTGCCGCCCTCGACGCTGCGGACGTAGGCGTGGCCCGCCGTGGGGGCCTGGTCTCCCGCGAGGCAGCGCAGCGCCGTCGACTTGCCGGAACCCGACTCGCCGACGATGCCGAGGGACTCACCTGCGGCGACCTCGAAGCTCACGTCCCAGCAGGCCACGATCGACCCGCACACCGCGCACAGCTCGCGGGCCAGCTCCGGCCCGGTTGCGGCGACGCACTCCGGGCAGCCGGGGCCGAAGATCTTCCCCAGCCCTTCCACCCGCAGTGCCGCCTCCTGGGCCCGGCTCATGACTGACCCTCCGTACGGCGATCGCACCAGTCGGTGTCGCTGCAGACCCAGCGCGACGGCGCGTCCTGTTGGGGAATCTCGCTCAGGTAGCTCTCGGTGCTGCCGCAGCGCGCGCACACCGCACCGGGGATGCGCTCGACCTCGAACGGGATGTCCTCGAAGGTCAGTGGCACCACGTCGGTGAACGGCGGCACCGCATAGATCCGCTTCTCCCGTCCGGCGCCGAACAGCGCCAGGCCCTCGTGGTGGTGCAGCCTCGGTACGTCCCAGCGCGGGATCGGGCTGGTCTGCATCACGTAGCGGCCGTTCACGAGCACCGGGTAGCCGGTCGACTTCGTGATCGCCCCGTGGCGCACGTAGTCCTCGTAGAGCGCCACCCACATCCGCGAGTAGTCGGCCTCGGCGTGCATCCGCCGCAGCTCCGACTGCCGACGCTCGATCCCGCGCAGCGCCTCCGGCACGGGTACCTGCAGCACGAGGACCTGCCCGTCGGGCATGCCCTCCTCGGGGACCCGGTGCCGAGACTGGACGATCGTGGCCTCGCGGCGGTCCAGCGTGGTGGTCACGCCCGTGGTCCGCTGGATCAGCCTGCGCAGGTTCGCGGCGTTGACGCCGGCATCGTCACCCTGGTCGATCACCTTCACCACATCGTCGGGGCCGACGATGCCGAGGGTGATCTGCAGCCCGCCCGAGCCCCATCCGCGGGCCACCGGCATGTCCCGGCTGGCGAACGGCACCTGGTAGCCGGGCACGGCGACGGCGGACAGGATCGCCCGCCGGATGGCGCGCTTGGACAGCTCGTCGAGGAAGGCGAAGCTGTAGCGGTCGGCCTCGTCCAGCAGATCGGTGGTGGAGCGGGCGGCAGGCACCTCGGTACTCATCTCCTGGATGGTCACCGGCGCATCGCCTCCTTGCGTTCGAGCTGCGAGCCGAACGTCACGTAGTGGGGGAGCTTGAGGTGCTCGAGGAACCCGCTGGCGTCGGTGCCGTCGCAGGTGGCGATGACGTTCTGCTCCAGGCCCGTGCGGGCCCGGTCGCGGTGCATCGCGATGTCGAGCACGGCCATCGCGATCGCCTTGCGCTCGTTGTGGCCGAGCACCAGGCCGTAGCCGATGTCGAAGACGGCGGTGTTCTCGTCGGGGCGGTTGAGGTTGGACATCGCCTCGACCTCGGTGACCTGCACCGACCCGACGCGGACGGCGCCGCCGGTGCGCGGGTGCCGGACGGTCACGGGCAGCTTGCCGACGCGGACCTCGCCGAGCGTGATGTCCTCGGCGCCACGCCGGTCACCCATTACGCCCTGGTACCAGAGGTTCACCAGCGCGCCGGTCTCCCCGCGGGCCATCACGGCGAGCCGGGCCGACCGCGGGGCCGGCACGGTCACCGGGTCGCGGGTGATGTCCACCGGCTCGGGGTCGCCGTCCACGCGGCGGTCGGCGAGCAGCCCACGTGCGGCGAGGAGCTCGGCCAGCCGCGGCTGTGTCAATGCGTGCTCCGCCGAGGCTCCCCCCGGTGTCAATGCGTGCTCCGCCGAGGCTCCCCCCGGTGTCAATGCGTGCTCCGCCGAGGCTCCGCCCCGTCCGCTGTCGGCCGGGATCTCCGGCGGCTCGCCCAGTGCGGCGCGCGCGGCGGCCTCGTCCCGGAAGTCGACCAGGCGCTCGGTGTAGTCGAGCGTGCGGCCGAGCAGCTGGCGGCCGGGAGGTTCGCGGAACGCCGGGACGATCCGGCGCACCGCCTCCATCTCGGAGGTCGGGGTCGGGACGGTGTAGCCGAGCCGGGGCAGGGTGCTGCGGTAGGAGCGCACCAGCAGCGAGGCCTCGATGAGGTCGCCCTCGGCCTGCCTGATCGCCCGCGCCGCGAGCTCGGCGGACGCGAGACCGCCCTCGCCCTGCACACGGTCGACGGCGAGCCGGAGCCTGCCGATCAGCTGCTCCTCGCCCACCCAGGGGCTCGCGTCGTCCACCCGCATCCGGGCGACCAGGTCCTCGGCGGCCAGGATCGCGTCCAGCCCACCCTTGACGGCGGCGTACCCCACGTCAGTCCCTCCCTGCTGCGGTCGGAGCAGCCCAGGTGCCCGCGCCGGAGGTGATCCGGACGGCGGTGCTGCGGGGAAGGCCCGCGACCCGGCCCTCGGTGTCGACGAGGTAGGTGTCCACGCCGAGCGGGAACCGGCGGTTGACCGCGACGAGCGCCTCGATCGTCTCCAGCGGCACCCGGGACACGGCGAGGGCCGCGTGGCCGTCGACACCGGGTCCGCTGAGGTCGAGCAGTGCCGCGGAGCCCGTGCCGTCGGCCGCCCCGGTGTCGACGCGGTCGCAGGCCAGCACCAGCCGGCAGGCGAGGTCAGGCCGGTCGGGGGTGCCACGACGCAGGCCACGGATCTCGTCGGGGCGCGGCGAGCGCAGGGCCAGCACGAGGTCCGCACGCTCGGGTGCGGCAGGCCGGGCCCCCGTGGCCTCGGCCAGCGCGGCGGCCCAGTCGGGTCCGGCGGGCTCCAGCACGGCGAGGTCCACTTCGAGGTCGGCCAGCGCCAGCGGGACGAGCACGGCCGCGGGCACGTCGACGTCGAGGACACCCTCGGGGACGCGGTGCACGGTGCCGGGCCGCGACAGCGCGTCGAGCAGCACACGGAACGTGGCCTGCGAGTCGGTGTGGTCCAGGGCCCGCAGCCGGGCCGCAGAGCGACCGCCGGCAGTCTGCGCGCTCATCGCACGTCCTCGGCCGACGCTTCGCACAGGCGCTGTATCGATGACTCGCTCGCGCGCTCGCTCATCGGTCCAGCTCCTCGAACGTGACGGCCGTCGCGGCGACCCTGGCCTGTTCAGCGGCCTGCGCGGCGGCGTTCGCGGCCGCGGTGGTGGCGCACAGCCGCACGACGTCGTCCGCCAGCGCGTGCCCGGCCTCGACAGCACCGTCGCAGACGGCGGCGGCGAGTGCGGCGAGCCGGTCGTCACCGGTGCGCATCGACCAGCCGGAGGCCCCGTCGACGGTCACGCGGGCCTCGGTGACCAGCACTTCGGTGAGGTGGAACCGTTCGCCGGCGACCGGCTCACGGACCTCCAGGACAACCATGCCGACCTGCGGCTGGGCCTCCACTCGGACATCCGCCGCGGCGGTGATGCGGTCGGCGAGCGCGACCAGCTCCGCGGGTGCGGCGTCGGCGAGGAGCGAAGCGCGTTCCTCGGTGGACGGCGGTTGCGCGATCAGGGTTGGGGGTGGCGTCACAGCAGTCGCTTCCTCAGATAGGCGGATATGAAGTCGAAGAAGGCGACGCAGACCCCGATCGTGATGAGGATCATCGCCATGTTCTGGTACTGGAAAAGCCGGATCGCGGCCGTCAGCTCGAACCCGATTCCGCCTGCGCCGACGACGCCGAGAATCGTCGCGGCACGGAAGTTGATCTCCAGTAGGTAGATCACGAAGCTGGCCATGATCGGCACGGCTTGCGGGACCACCGCGTACCAGGCGGTCTGCGCGCGGGTGGCGCCCAGGCCGGAGAGCGCATCCACCGGCCGGGGGTCGACGCTCTCGAGCGTCTCGGAGTAGATCTTGCCCAGGAATCCGAGGTTGCCCAGGATCAGCGCCATCACGCCGGCGAACGGACCGAGCCCGACAGCCGCCACGAAAAGGAGGGCGAAGATCAGCTCGGGAATCGTGCGGAGCGCGTTCAGAATCGGCCGGATGACTGCTCGCACCGCGGGGTGCGGGGTGACGTTCCGGGCGGCCAGAAATCCGAGCGGCAGCGACACGACCGCGGCACACACCGTGCCGACGATCGCCATCCGGACGGTCTCCAGCGCAGGCTCGATCAGGCTGGGGAAGATCGTGATGTCGGGCGGCAGCATCCGGCCGATCAGGTCGAAGAGGTTCGGCAACCCCTCGGCCAGCTCGACCGGCGAGAACCCGGTGCCGGTGAAAGCCCAGACCAGCACGGCCACGCCGCAGACGATGCCGACGGTGCGCAGCGCGGTGAAGCGGCGGGGCGCGAGCGGCAGCGTGCGGGAGGCCACCGCAGCCGAGACGGTGGGGGGCGCACTCATACCGCGCCCCCGAAGGCGGGCCTGGCCCTCTTGGCGTCCATCCAGTCCGGAAGGGCGACGACGAGTTCCTCCTCGTCGGTCGTGCCCGCATAGATCCGCTGCAGGGTCGCGGGATCGTCGAGGAGCGACGCCGGGCCGTCGACGACGACACGTCCGGCGTTGATCCCGATGACGCGGTCGGCGAACCGCGAGGCCATGGCCACGGTGTGCAGGTTCACGAGCGTCGTGATGCCCTGTTCCTTGTTGACCTCGCGCAGGTAGCTCAGGATCCGCTCGGCCAGCTTGGGGTCGACGCTGGCCACGGGCTCGTCGGCGAGCAGCAGGCGCGGCTCCTGGCACATCGCCCTGGCGAGCGCGACCCGCTGCTGCTGGCCCCCGGAGAGGGTGTCGGCGCGCTGGTGGGCGCGGTCGAGCAGGTCCACCCGCTCGAGGCAGTGGTAGGCGGCTTCGACGGCGTCGGCGGGGAACCGTCCGGTCAGCCAGGCCGACGTGGACAGCTGCGGGAGCCTGCCCAGCAGGACGTTGGTGATCACCCGCAGCCGCCCGACCAGGTTGAACTGCTGGTAGACCATTCCGATCTCGTTCTGCGCGGCACGGCGGGCGGAGCCGCGCAGCGCGGTCAGTTCGTGGTCGCCGATGACGATGCTGCCGGATTCGGGACGCACCATCCCGGTCAGCGAGCGCAGGAGGGTCGTCTTGCCGGCACCGGACGGGCCGAGAACCGCGACGAACTCACCCCCGCGCAGCTCGAAGCCGACATCGTCGAGGGCCTTGGTAGTGCCGTAGGTCTTGCGGAGGGCCCGCACACTGACGGGCGTTCCTCCCTGGCTCATGGCGACGACGCTAGGTACGGGAGACGTCGTGGCGGGATCGTTCAGGGAAACGCGAGACGACGGGGTGCGAGACATCTATATATCTCTCATCCCAGTTCTTTGAGGTCGACGTGCAGCTTGTCCGCGAGGTCACGGATCACCTGGTACTTGTCGTCCGTGATCGGCGCGTAGGGGTACTTGGGCGGCGTCTTCTCACCCTCGGTCTGCATCATCACCTCGGGGGCGTCCTTCTGCAGGCCGACGTAGAGATCGATGATCTGCTGCCGCAGGGCGGGGTCGAGGTCGCCGCGCGCCGCCACCGGGCTCGGAGGGATCTCGTCCGACTGGGCGATCACCTTGATCTGCGACGGGTCGGCGAGGCCCTGCTGGTAGTAGCGCGCGATGCAGCTGTCGCACACGCCCGCGGCGTCGACCTGGTTGTGCGCAACGGCCACCAGCGAGGCGTCATGGCCACCGGAGAAGCTCGTCGTCGAGAAGTAGTGGTCGGGGTCCGTGATGCCCGCGTTGGCGAGGATCAGCTTCGGGAACAGGAAGCCCGAGGTCGAGGCCGGGTCGGCGAACGCCATCGAGTGGCCCTTGAGGTCCTGCAGCGTGTTCAGCCCGGACTTGACGTTCGTGATGATCAGGCTGTGGTAGCCGAGCTCGCCCGTGTCCTGGTTCGGCACGGCCACCAGCGGCACGGCGTTGGCCTCGCTCGCGGCGATGACGTAGGAGAAGGGGCCGTAGAGGGCGATGTCGACGCGGCCTGCGCGCATCGCCTCGATCACCGAGCTGTAGTCGGTGGTCTGGACGAACTCGGTCTTCATCCCGAGCTTCTTGCCGAGGTAGTCGACGAGCGCCGTGTAGCGGGCCGTGGTTGCTTCCTCGTCGGCACCCGAGATGGTGGCGATGTGCAGGGTGGTCGGGCGGTAGAACTGGCCCTGGACCACGTCCTTCGCGTTCGGAGCGCGATCGGGCAGGGCGCCGGGGGCAGCTGGAGAGCTACCCGTACCGCCGCATGCGGCGAGCACCGTGACCACGGCGGCTGCGGCCACAGAGAGTAGGAGTCGGGAGCGGTTGCGCGATCGTGGGCGCATGGTGTCCTCCGGGCGATCGCCGGGCACGCGGGTGCGCGCCGAGGCGGACGATCGCTCCCGGACGGTAGGTCGACACCATGACTGCTAGCTCACTCCTTCATGAACGACGCCAACCGACCAATTGATATCTATACGTCTTCATCCTCCGCGTCGAAGTCGACCACGTATTCGATGCGGTCCCCCCTCGAACGGCGGTGCACCTGGCTCAGCGGGACGCCCGTGGGGTCGGTGTTCGCACCGACCAGCACCAAGAGCGGCGCGCCGAGCGGCACGCCGAGGGCAGCGGCGTCCTGCGGGCTCGCCGGCTCGGCCGAGTGGCGACGCCACGATCGGCGCAGAACGATTCCGTAGGCGCCCAACAGGAGGCCGGTGAGCGAGGTCTGGGGCGTCCAGACGGCGGGCACGCCCCCGAACCGCTTCGCCGAGAGCCACGTCGTGTCGCGCGACCACGCCTCGCCGTCCACCGACATGAGCGTGTCCAGCCGCAACAGCTCGTCATCGGGCAGCGCGGGAGGATCGGGCAGGTCAGAGCGCGGCACCACCGCGTGCCGCAGCAGGTCCTGCGTGATCACCGTGGACGTGCCCCGCATCTGCGCGACGATGCTCGGCGTCGTGGCGCGCAGCCGGAAGCGGTACGGCAGCTCGGCGACGAAGGAGCCGCGACCGTGGACCGTCTTGATCGTGCCCGCCCGCGCCAGCTCGGCCAGCGCCTGGCGGACCGTCAGCCGGTTCACCTTGAACCGCTCCGCGAGATCGGCTTCCGTCGGCAGCCGTTCACCCGGGGCGAAGGAGCCCGCGGCGATCGCCGAACTGAGCTCCGTCATCACCTGGTGCCATCGCGGCTGGCCGACCTCTACGCTGGAACTGTCCTCGCTCACGCGGCGGAACTCTAGATGACTGAGGTCAACGACCTCTGCCACATTTCTGGGACGCCGGATCCACCGTCCGGCGAACTCACCGAGCGGACAGCGTGAGACGCAGGACGATCTCGTCGTCGTCGACCTCGCCCGTGGGCACGAAACCGAACCGCTGGTAGAAGGGCCACGGTTCGCCCTCGCCCGGCTCGTAGCTGGTGTACAGCTCCGTGGCGCCGTCGGCTCGAACCAGGTCGACGATCTGCGTCAGCACCTCCCAGCCGATCCCGCGCCCCTGGTGGCGCTCGTCGACGAGCAGCCGCCACAGGTAGTACTTCCCGACGCCGGAACGATCGTCGGGAACGTTCCACGAGAGCATCACGAAGCCGACCGGCTCGTCGCCGCTGTACACAGCCCGGTACCAGGGATTCTCCTCGGGCTCGTCGGCGGCGTCGTCGAGCGAGGTGGCCACCGAGGCGACGAACTTCTCCTGGTCGCGTCGGACCCGCAGCGCGCAGACGGCGTCGCGGTTGTCGTCGGTGATCTCCCGAAAGTGCACGCCTGAAGACGTCATGCCGCGACCTCCCGTGTCCGGCGGCGGAAACCCCGCGCTCCACGACACGGTCTCACGTCGCGAGCTGAGCACGTGGTGTTGCCAGTGTCCGCCACCGGTTCGGGGGCGATCTCACGACGAGACGGTGTTGCGGCCGTCCGGCTCCGGATCCGCCGCCGTTACCTCGAATCGGAGAACACATGTCGACGTTCCGCACCCGCTACAGGACCGCCACGGTGGACGGACTGGAGGTCTTCTACCGCGAGGCGGGCGATCCCGACCAGCCCACGCTCGTGCTGCTGCACGGCTTCCCGAGCAGCTCGCACATGTTCCGCAATCTCATCGAAGCGCTGGCCGATGAGTACCACCTGATCGCACCGGACCACGTCGGATTCGGCCGCTCGGCCAGGCCGGCGGCTGTCACCGACTTCGAGTACAGCTTCGACAGGCTCACCGAGATCACGGAACACCTGCTGGACCAGTTGGGGATAGACCGGTTCTGCCTGTACATCCACGACTACGGCGCCGCAATCGGCCTGCGGATCGCCGGCCGCCGGCCCGACAGGGTCACCGCGCTGATCACGCAGAGCGGCAACGCCTACGTCGACGGCTTCACCCCGTTCTGGGACGTCCTGTTCGCCTACGCCACCGACCAGGCCGCGAGTGAGCCGCTCGTGCGGGAGCTGCTGACGCTCGACCTCACCCGCTGGCAGTACACGCACGGAGTTCCCACGGACCGGCTGGACCGGATCGCTCCCGAGACCTGGTTGCTGGACCAGGCAGGCATGGACCGGCCGGGAAACAAGGAGATTCAGCTCGAACTGTTCTGGGACCACCAGTTCAACCTCGACATCTACCCCAGCGTCCAGGAGTACTTCCGCACCCACCGACCGCCGACGCTCATCGTGTGGGGCAAGAACGACGAGATCCTCGGCGCCGCCGGCGCGGAGGCCTATCTGCGCGATCTCCCCGCTGCCGAGATCCACCTACTGGATGCCGGCCACTTCGCTTTGGAGACCCACGGCGACGAGATCGGCGAGCTGATCCGCTCGTTCCTGCGCCGCGTCGTGTAATACCGCCAGAAAGGCGGTGTGCAGGCCGGAGGTTCTGGTCACCGGGGAGAACCGGAGAGACTACGGGCAGCGACCGAGGCGGGCACCCAAGGTAGACAAGCCCCACTTTTCCCTCGCAGGGCTCGACGGTGGCCGGACGCCGGTGGTGATGTGGCCTGGTGTTACGCGACCGCTGCAGCGAGAGTGCGGTGCTCGATCGGCTGCTCGACGCCGTCCGGCGGGGCGGCAGCAGCGCGCTGGTGGTGCGCGGTGAGCCGGGCGTGGGCAAGACGGCGTTGCTGGACCACATGGTCGGGCGGGCACCGGGGATGCGGATGCTGCGCGCAGCCGGAGTTCAGTCGGAGATGGAGCTGGCGTTCGCCGGTCTGCACCAATTGTGCGCACCGATTCTGGAGTCGGTCGGCCGGTTGCCCGATCACCAGCGCGATGCGCTTCGCACGGCGCTCGGGCTGAGTGGTGGAGAAGCGCCGGATCGATTTCTCGTCGGACTCGCGACTCTGGGCCTGTTCGCCGACGCCGCGCGAGAGCGGCCGCTGATCTGCGTGGTGGACGACGCGCAGTGGCTCGATCGCGCGTCGGCGCAGGCACTGGGTTTCGCCGCGCGCCGGCTGGGTTCGGAGTCGGTGGCGATCGTCTTCGGCGTCCGCGAGCCCGACGAGACACCCGAGCTGACGGGTCTGCCGGAGCTGGCGGTCTCGGGTCTGCCCCATGACGAAGCGCGAACATTACTGGGCGCGGCGCTGCCCGGGCGGGTGGACGAGGAGGTCCTCGATCGGATCGTCGCAGAGACCCGGGGCAACCCACTGGCGCTGTTGGAGCTGCCCCGGGGTTTGACGGCAGCGGAACTGGCTGGTGGGTTCGGATTGCCGGACGGGCAGGGCCTGACGAGGCGGATCGAGGAGAGCTACCGGCAGCGGCTGTCGACGCTCCCGACCGAGACACGAAGGCTGTTGCTGGTCGCGGCGGCGGAGCCCCTGGGAGAGCCGATGCTGGTCTGGAGGGCGGCCGAGCGGCTCGGGATCGGGGTCGAGGCGATGACGCCTGCTACAGCGGCTGGACTGCTGCAGATCGGTGCACAAGTGCGGTTCCGGCATCCACTGGTCCGCTCCGCGGTCTACCGGGCCGCCTCGCCGGAGGAGCGCCGGAATGCGCACCACGTGCTGGCGGCGGTCACCGACCCCGATGCGGACCCCGATCGCCGCGCCTGGCACGCCGCACAGGCGACGACCGAACCGGACGACGACGTCGCGACGGAGCTCGAGCGCTCGGCGGCCCGGGCGAGCGCCCGCGGGGGGCTGGCCGCGGCGGCTGCCTTCCTGGAGCGGTCAGCCGGGCTGACGCAGGACCCGGTGCGCCGGGCCGAACGCGCGCTGGCCGCTGCGCAGGCCAAGCACCAGGCAGGCGCCCCCGACGCGGCGAGGCTCCTGCTGTCACTGGCGATGGCGGGCCCGCTGGACAAGCTTCAGCACGCCCTGGCGGATCAGCTGCGTGCCCAGATCGCGTTCGCCGTGCGACGCGGCCGCGACGCTCCCCCGCTGCTGCTGAGCGCGGCGAAGCAACTCGAGCCACTCGACGCGAGGCTGGCACGCGAGACCCACCTGGACGCCTTGTCCGCGGCGTGGCTCTCAGGCACGTGTGTCGGTGAAGCAGCGGAGGCAGCACGCGCCGCTCCTCCAGCGCCTGGGCATCCGGATGCGACGGACCTTCTCCTGGAAGGCTCCGCGACGCGGTTCGCCGACGGATACGCCGCGGGCGCGCCGATGCTGAAGCAGGCGCTGCGAGCCCTCCGCAGCCCGGACCTCTCGGGGGCGGTGGGGCTGCGCTGGGGATGGCTCGCCTGCGTCACCGCCCGGGATCTGTGGGACGACGAGAGCTGGGAGGTCCTCGCCACCCGGTACGTCGGGCTGGCCCGAGACGCCGGCGCGCTCACCGTGCTCCCCCTCGCCCTCAGCCTGCGGATCGTCGTGCATTCCTTCCTGGGAGAGCTGAGCGCTGCCGCATCGCTGACCGACGAGGTGGAGGTGATCAGCGAAGCGACCGGAAACCCCGTCGTGCCCTACGGAGCCGTGCTGCTCGCCGCCTGGCAGGGCCGGGAAGCCGAGGCCATGGAGGTGATGGCCGCCGCCACCAGGCAGCTGGAGCAGCGGGGCGAGGAAGTCGGGCTGAGCATCACCGGGTGGGCGAGGGCCTTGCTCGCAAACAGCCTCGGGCGGTCGCAGGACGCGCTGACAGCGGCCGAGCAGGCCGGCGACCAACCGGCGGGGACGGACCTGGCGCCGCCGGGGGTACTGGTCGAGCTCGTCGAAGCGGCTGCCCGCAGCGGGATGCGCGAGCGCGCCACCGCGGCGCTCACGCGGCTCTCGGAGGCGACCCGCGCCAGCGGCACCGAGTGGGCGCTGGGGGTCGAGGCCCGCTCGCGCGCGCTGGTAAGCGAGGACGAGACGGCCGAGCGTCTTTACGCCGAGGCGATCGACCGGCTCAGGCGCACCCGCGTTCGGGGTGAGCTCGCCCGCACCCACCTGCTCTACGGCGAGTGGTTACGCCGCGAGCGTCGCCGCCAGGACGCACGTGAGCAGCTCCGCACCGCGCACGAGATGTTCACGACGATGGGTATGGAGGCGTTCGCGGAGCGGGCCGCCCGCGAGTTGCAGGCCACCGGTCAGCGCCTCAGCAGCCGCACCGCCGAGACCAGCGGCGACATGACCGCGCAGGAGGCGCAGATCGTGCGGCTCGTCCGGGAGGGATTGTCGAACTCGGAGGTGGGAGCCCGGCTGTTCCTCAGCCCTCGCACCGTCGAGTGGCACCTGAGAAGGATCTTCAGCAAGCTTCAGATCACCTCCCGCAAGCAACTCCTCCGTTGAGCCTCATCACCACTCGGCGCCGGGGAGCGTCGTCGAGGGGTGTGATCGCCGCGTCGAGCGCGGCCCTGCGACACACGGTGCCGCTGCAAGGGCAGGTCTCGTACCGGTACGCCACCCTGGCGGCCTCACTGGCACGACGGCGGCCCCTCCCGCACCCGTGTGACCCGCATCGCCGATCGGTCGCGGTCGCCCCCACGTCGACCGCGCGCAGTGGGCGGCGCACCTGCCCGGATCGCAGCCGGGACGCCCGTTCCACGGCCGATGTCCGGCTCCCGGGTGACGTCGGCCATTGGCGGCGGGACGTCGGCGGTTCTCACCTACGAGCATTCGCGCACGCGCGTTCGGCCGACGTGCTTCATGATCTGCGGCCGGGCGCTTCCCTACCCCTCTGACCACCGCAGGCGGCTCAGCCCAGCGGCGGGATGATCCGGTTCGCGCGCAGCCGCTCGAACAGGTCGAGGAAGGACCGGCGGGTGTCCTGGGCAGCGGTGAAGCCGAACGCCCGGCTCTTGCCCATGTCCGCGAAGGTCTCGGTCGGGCGGCCCAGGTCGCCGTCGGTGTGCCACCAGGACGCGAGCTCCTCCAGCTTGGTGGGCACCAGATCGTGCTTCGCGACGATGCGGTCCCACACCGGGGCCGCGTCGGCGAACCGCTCGGCCAGCGGCTGGGCATGCCCCGGGTACGGCGCGGCCGGCACGCCCAGGCCCTCGGCCACCACCGGCCACAGCTGCCGCCAGCGGAACACGTCACCGTTCACGGTGTTGAACGCCTGGTTCCAGGCCTCGGGTGTGCTCGCGGCCCACACCAGTTGCTTGGCCAGCAGCCGGGCGTCGGTCACGTCGGTGACCCCGTTGAACTGCTCCGGCGAGCCGGGGAAGACGAAGGGCTCGCCGGTCTCCCGGCTCAAGGCCCCGTAGACGGCCAGGGTCACGCCCATGTTCATCGCATTGCCCAGCGCCCAGCCGATGAGGGTGTGGGGCCGGTGCACGGACCAGGTGAAGCCGCCGCGTTCGGCGGCGTCGAACAGGACGTCCTCCTGGGCGTAGTAGAAGTTCAGGTTGGGCAGCCGCGGCAGTTCCTCACGGAACGGGGTCTCCATCGGCGTCTGCGCATACGCCTCGAACGGGCCGAGGTAGTGCTTGAGGCCGGTGACAAGTGCGACGTGCTCCAGATCGCCCGTCGGGATGAGGGGGTCGAGCAGATTGGTCATCATGGCGGCGTTCACCTCGCAGTTCTCCGCTTCGGTCGGCCGCCGCTGCCACGTGCAGTAGAAGACGTGCGTAGGTCGCAGTTCGGCCATCGCCCGCTGCGTGGCGGCGGCGTCCAGCAGATCCGCGGCCACCGGGTGAATCGCCGATTCCGGCACGGTTCCGCTGCGGGAAAGCCCGTGCACCTCCCACCCCTCGGCGAGCAACTGCCGGGCGGTGTTGTTACCCGAGATCCCCGTGACTCCGACCACGAGCGCGCGTCTGTCGTCCATCACGTTGCGTCTCCACCTTCCAGTACGTTGATTCGCGGACCCCGCAGCACTGCGTCAAGCATTACTGAACAGATGCGGCATTCCGCGGTCGAGTGAGGTTTTTCATGCAGGTCACTGTCGCGCAGATCACTGTTCAAATATGCTGAACGCGCGATCCGCCCCACCCCCGAAATGCCCCGAAAAGCGAGCAGAGGTGCATCCGTGACAGCGACGAGCGGCTCCCCGGATGGCTCGGGCGCACCGCGTCGGCGGCGCTCGACCGGCGCCCGAAGAGCGTCAGGTGCGAGCACACCCACCGGGCGGAGCGACATCACCGGCGTGGGCGAGCGGCTGCGCGCACAACGGCTGGCCGCCGGGCTGACGCTGCGCCAGTTCGCACGAGATCTCGGAGTGTCGGCCTCGCTCGTCTCGCAGATCGAGAACGGAAAGTCCCGCCCCTCGGTCGACACGCTGTACGCGATCTGCAGCGCGCTCGACCTCTCGATCGACGAGCTCTTCAGCAACGTCGGAGCACGTGAGGCGCCACGGCCCCACCACCGCACCGATACCACGCGGGCGGGCCACCCCACCCACAGCTTCCGTAGCGCCCTTGCCGAGCTGGACGAACCGACGCAGCGCGCGGCCGGCCCGGTCGTGCAACCCGGCGACCGACGGCAACTGGTGCTCGACTCCGGAGTGACCTGGGACCAGCTGTCCGCCGCACACGAGTCGGACGTGGACTTTCTGTTCGTCCGCTACGAGGTCGGCGGCAGTTCCGTGCACGGCGAGCACCTCACCCGCCACTCCGGCATCGAGTACGGCTACATCATCAGCGGCACCCTGGACGTCTCTCTCGGGTTCGAGGTCTATCGCATCGGCCCCGGCGACGCCATCTCCTTCGACTCCTCCACGCCCCACCGTCTCACCAACAACGGCGACGTCCCCGTCGAAGCGATCTGGTTCGTCCACGGCCGCAACCACACGGGCTACTGAGACCGCTCCGGAGGTCAGCCCGCGGCGAGCGCTGGTGATCTTTCCAGCCTGCGCCTGCGGTGCGCCGCCATGCGCACCGGCGAATCCGGTTCGCCGTGGCCCTCGTAGCCGGGCGAACGCTGCACCACCTGCAGGAACACCCGCCCGCCGAGGACCTCGGTGGCGAAGTGGCGGTACTCCCCCGCCGGGGTCCGGTCGTACATCACGCCGAGCGCCCGCATCTCGTGGAGAAGATCGGGCTCGAGACCGTAGCGCGCGTCCAGGTCCTCGTAGTAGTTGCCGGGGATGTCGAGGATCGGGGCGCCTGCCGCGCGGGCCGCCCGTGCCGCGGCGAGGGCGTCGGAGGTGGCGAACGCGATGTGCTGCGGGTCGGACACGCCCGGTGCCCACTCCCCTCGCCGCAGCAGACTCGCCGTGAGCGCGAGCCGGACCCCACCCGAGGTCACCGTCCGGTCCCGGACCAGCCCGAACGGCGCCGCGATCTCGCTCGTCGGCTCGGGGTCCATGCCCAGTACGGCCCGGTAGAAGAGCGCTGCCTCGTCGAAGTGGTCGTAGGGCTGTGCGAGGGCGACGTGGTCCGTACCGCTGATCAAGCCGCCGTCTGCTGTGGGGGTGCGGTCGAAGTCGGCGAGCCAGCCGCCGGTGGCGTCGGTCCGGCAGAAGAACACCGACGTTCCGTCGGGCGCGGCAACGGCGGCGAGATCGGCCTCCGCCGGCCCGCGGTCGCGCGGCAGGATCGGAGCGCACAACGCGGCGGCGCGTGCAGCCGACAGGGGCGGATCGGTCGACTCGACGGCGAGCGCGGCCACTGCCACGTTCCCCGCTCCGGGATGGGGCGCACCGGCGTTGAGCAGCACACGTGCGGTGCCCTGTTCCCACAGGTCCACGGGCTTCGTGCGATGCCTCCCCGTACGGGCGAACCCGAGAGCGCGCAGGGCGTCCGCGATCCGCGGGCCGGACGTGTCGTCGACCGCGAGCTCGGTGAAGGCGTGGCCGGCGAGTGCTGGTGGGGCGGGCGGCACCGCCGCGGTGGTCAGGGCGGGAACCGCCGCGCGGCGGGCGACCTGCTCGCGCAGGGCGAGAAGGGAACGCATGGCGTCCACGGCCGTCCGGCGGGGGTCGGACTGGCGGTAGACGTCGTTGAACACCTCGAGCGACAGGGGGCCGGTGTAGCCGGCGGTGAGCACGGGTTCCAGGAAGGCCGGCAGGTCGAATGCGCCCTGGCCGGGGAAGAGCCGGTGGTGGCGGCTCCACTGCAGCACGTCCATCCGCAGCCGCGGTGCGTCGGCGAGCTGGAGGAAGAAGAGCTTCTCCCCCGGAATGCCGAGCACTCCCGCGGGGTCCGAGCCGCGGGAGAGGATGTGGAAGCTGTCGAGGCAGAGCCCGAGTGCAGGGTGGTCCCCGCGGCGCACCACCTCCCACGACCGCTCGTAGGTGTTGATGTGCGTGCCCCAGGCGAGCGCCTCGTAGGCGATCCGCAGCCCGTGGCGGGCGGCACGCTCGGCGAGGGCGCGCATCTGGGCGGCGAGCAGGTCCAGGTCGGCGACGGCGTCGGGGGCGACCGCGGAACAGACCAGCACAGTGTCGGTTCCGAGCTGCTGCATGACGGCGAACTTGTGCTCGGCGCGTCGCAGGTTCGCCGCGAACCGGTCGGCGTCGACCGAATCGAGATCACGGAACGGCTGGTAGAGGTCGATCGAGAGCCCGGAGTCCGCGCAGCGCCGCCGGATCTCGGCCGGCGAGAGCGGGGAGGCGAGGAGATCCGGCTCGAAGATCTCCACTCCGTCGAAGCCGGCAGCAGCCGCGGCAGCGAGCTTGTCCTCGAGCGTGCCGGAGAGGCAGACGGTGGCGATTCCCAGGCGCGCGGCAGGCTCATCGGCTGGGTGCACGGTTGTCCTCCTCGCTGCCGACGAGCTCGGCGAAATGCCGGATCATGCGGTCGGCGTCAGGCGTGATTCCGGTGAAGAGCGCGAACGCGTCGACCGCCTGGTACACGGCCATGCGACCGCCGTCGAGCGTGTCGCAGCCGCGGCTCCTGGCTGCTCGCAGCAACGCGGTGTCGAGCGGCCGATAGACGATCTCGGCGACCCAGAGGTGCGGTGCCAGCAGGTTCTCGGGCAACGGCAGGCCGGGATGGGCCGCCATGCCCGTGGGCGTGGCGTGCACCAGACCGTCGACGCGCGCCAGCAACCGCGGCAGGTCGGCCGGTGTCCCGTGATCGGCGTCCAGCTTCCCGGCGAGCCGGACGGCCGCGGCGGCGTCCGTGTCGACGATGACGAGGTCCGTCGTCCCCAGGTCGCGCAGCGCGTATGCCGCTGCCGCGCCCGCGCCGCCTGCCCCGAGCAGGACGACCCGGTCGCGGCAGCCCCCCGGCAGTCCGGTGGTCAGGCCGCGGGCGAAGCCGGATCGATCGGTGTTGTAGCCGACCGCGCGCCCGTCGGTGAACACGACGGTGTTGACGGCGCCGATCGCGGCGGCGTCCGGGGAGATGTCGTCGAGGCGGGAAAGCACCTGCTGCTTGCAGGGATGCGTGACGTTCACGCCACGGAAGCCCTCGGCCTGCGCGCGAGCAAGGAGGTCGCCTGCACCCTCGGGAGGCACGCCGAGCACATCGAGATCGAGCCGCACGTACCGATAGCGCAGGCCGAGCCGCCGCGCTTCACGCTCGTGCAGGGCAGGGCTCAGGGAGGGCCCGATTCCGGCGCCGACCAGTCCCACCGTGTAGTCCACTGGGCCCCTTCTCTGAACGTACTGGTTCGTTAGTTGTACCCGCCGGGCGCGTCCACGGGAAGGGGCAACGCGTCGCCGGCCGGGCGGCCTAGAGTCAGGGCTCCGTCAACAGCTGGTCAGGAGGGTTCTCGGTGGTGACATCGTCTGTCCCGTCGGATGAACGCGTCCGGGACGCCGACCGCACTCGCGCGGAGATCCTCGACGTCGCCACCCGCGAGTTCGCCGACCACGGCTACGCAGGCGCCCGGGTCGACGAGATCGCCGCCAAGACCAGCACGACGAAGCGAATGCTCTACTACTACTTCGGCAGCAAGGAAGGGCTCTACCTCGCGGTGCTCGAGCGCGCCTACGCCGGCATCCGCAGCCTCGAACAGGAGGTCGACGTCGAGCACCTCCCCCCGGAGCTCGCACTGCGCCAGCTCACCGAGTTGACGTTCGACCACCACGAGTCGCACCCGGACTTCATCCGCCTCGTCAGCATCGAGAACATCCACCGGGCCGAGCACCTCAGGAAGTCGCCCGACCTCGAAGGGTTGGCCGGCCCGGCGCTCGACGTCCTGACCAGCATTCTCGAGCGGGGACGCGCGGCCGGGGTGTTCCGCGACGACGTCGACGCGCTGGACGTGCACATGCTGATCAGCTCGTTCTGCGTCTTCCGGACGGCCAATCGGCACACGTGGAGCGCGATCTTCCGGCGCGACATGCTCGACCCCGCCCGCCGCGAGCACTACCGGAAGCTGCTGGCCGACGTGGTGCTGGACCACCTCACCGCGCGCTGACGCTCGCCTGCGCTCGCCGCAGCCCTTGACAGGCACGGGACGCTAACTCACCATCCGGTACATCACTAAACGGTACATAACCGTTCGGTCCATAGCGGTCCCCCGTCCCTGTCCTGCAACGACGCATCCCTCAGGGAGCCCTACGTGACGTCTGACTCCGCACCGGCCACGGGCAAGCCCCGAAAGGCGGCCCTGGCCGCCTGGATCGGCAGCGCGCTCGAGTACTACGACTTCTTCATCTACGGCACGGCCGCGGCGCTGGTCTTCGGGAAGATCTTCTTCCCGTCGTCGGCTCCCGCGACCGGCACGCTGCTCGCGCTGGCCACGTTCGGTGTCGGATACGTCGCCCGGCCCGTCGGCGCGATCGTGCTCGGCCACGTGGGAGACCGTTTCGGACGCAAGCGGGTGCTGGTGTTCACGATCCTGCTGATGGGCGTCTCGACGTTCCTCGTCGGCTGCCTGCCCGACTACGAGCAGATCGGCACCCTCGCGCCCGTGCTGCTGGTGGTGCTGCGCCTGATGCAGGGGATCTCGGCCGGTGGCGAGCAGGCAGGGGCCAACTCGATGAGCCTCGAGCACGCTCCCGCGCACCGGCGGGCGTTCTTCACCAGCTTCACCCTCAGTGGCACCCAGGCCGGGTCGATCCTGGCAACCGCGGTGTTCCTGCCCGTCGCCGCGATGCCCGAGGACATGCTCCTGTCGTGGGGGTGGCGGGTGCCGTTCTGGCTGTCGGCGATCGTCGTCGCCGTCGCCTACGTCATCCGGCGCACGCTCGACGAGACACCGGTCTTCGCCGCCGAGGTCGAGCGCAACACCCGCGCCGAGATGCCGCTCGCGGTGCTGATGCGCGACCACTGGGCCGACGTGCTGCGCGTCGTCGTGGCCGCCACCGTCGCTGCCGTCAGCACGATCTTCGGCGTCTTCGCGCTGTCGTTCGCCGTGGACACCGCCGGGCTGGACCGCTCCGCGATGCTGTGGGTGGCGATCCTCGCGAACGTCGTGGCCCTGGCCGCGATCCCTCTGTTGGCTTCGCTCGCCGACCGGATCGGCCGAAAGCCCGTGTTCATCGCAGGCGCACTGGGCAGCGCCGTGCTCACGGCCGGCTACCTCTGGTCGATCACCACCGGCTCGTACGTGCTGGTGTTCCTTATCGGCGTGCTGCTCTCCGGAATCGTCTACAGCGCAGCGAACGGCGTCTGGCCCGCCTTCTACGGCGAGATGTTCCCTGCGCAGGTCCGGCTGTCGGGCACGGCCATCGGCACGCAGATCGGCTTCGCGATCGGCGGTTTCGCGCCCACCGTGGCCGCGGGCCTTGCCGGAGGAAGCACCTCGGGCTGGGTTCCGGTCGCGGTGTTCACCGCGGTCCTCTGCGTCCTCTCCGCCCTCGCAGCCGCGACGGCGAGGGAGACCTACCGGACCCCCATGCACGAACTCGGCCGGAAACGCGCCGGAGCACCGGCACCGGGCGTCCGGACGGCCTGATCGCGCGGTCGCCGGCCAATGGCGCGGAAACGAGGTTCCTTGCCCGGATCCGGTGTCCAGGTGCAGTGTCCCTGCGGGACACCCGCACCCGGGCAATCGCAAGGCGGAGGAGGCGCCGACACCGCTGCTGTATCGGCGCCGACGACAACGCCGCGAGGCGCCGCCTGGGCTGCGCTGTCGTCGGAGGCGGGTAAGACGACCTCGTTTCCTCGGCGCTAGGAGGCGAAGCGGATCACCGCGAGGACGAGGGACAACAGGCCCAGCACCAACGCGGCGGCGTACTGCTCCTTGCGGCGGATGTGGACCACCACGGCGCCCGCCATCACGAGTGCGAGCCCGACCGCCGCGAGCGGGGTGAGGGCGGGCGCCACACCCAGCAGCCACGGAAGGATCAGTCCGACGGCGCCGATCACCTCGATCAGACCGATCGCCTTGATCGCGCCGTCGGAGAAGTCCGCCGCGTAGCCCATGCCTGCGGACACCAGCACCGGCTTCGGCCGCGCCACCTTCATCCCGCCCGCGGCCAGGAAGGCCGCGGCGAGCACGATCTGCAGGACCCAGGCGACAACGTTCATCAGGACTCCATCGTGAGCAGCCCGGCAGGCGTCGAACTTGAACACTCAAGAATCTAGACCGGCGCGCCAGGACGTCGAAGCACCGGGGTGATCTGTGGCCGAGGTGTGATCCACCGGCCTCTCCGATCCGAGCCTCGGGCTCGACCCCGTGGTGACATCCGGTGGCGTGCCGAGCGTCCACAGCCCGGTGACGTACTCCGCCACCCCACCGCCCTACCGCCTGCCGCCACCCGCGCTCGACGTCCACGGGGCCGAGATCCACGAGCGGCGGCTCGGCAACTGTGCAGCGGCGACCGCGAGCTATGCCCCCGGGGCCGACTCTCCACCTTCATGATCACTGGTTCAGGGTCGAGAACCGGGTCATATGCTGCTGCAGGGCCACAAGTGATGATCATGAGTTTCCGACCACTCCTCGGGCTGGACGGCGACTCCCGGCTCGGCATCCCACGCGGGCGACCGGTCGCGGCCGACTTCTGACGGGTCGGGCGCGGCGGGTTCCGCATGATCATCGGTTGGGGGCCGGGAGCCGGGTCATGCCCTGCCGCAGGGTCCGAAAAGTTGATCAACACCCGGACAGGCCGGCAAGAAGCCAGATCCAGGGACAATCGCCGCCTCGGCGCCACCCCGGACAACAGAGCGCCACCGACTCCGGACGCTCGACCGTCAAAGACCAGGGCCAGGGCACCGGACTCCACATGATCATCAGTTCGGAACCGGCAGTCGGGCCATGCCCTGCCGCGGAGCCCGAAATATTGATCAACGTCCGGGCAGGGCGACCAGACGCCAGATCCGGGGGCGAAGATCGGCTCGGCCCACCTCGGGTAACAGGTTGCCGCCGTTTTCGGACAGCGGACCGCCAAGGCCGGGTCAGGGGTACCGGATTCCGCATGATCATCAGTTGGGGGCCGGGAGCCGGGTCATACCCTGCCGCAGGGTCCGAAAAGTTGATCAACACCCGGGCAGGCCGGCGAGAAGCCAGACCCAGGGACAATCGCCGCCGCGGCGCCACCCCGGACAACAGAGCGCCACCGACTCCGGACGCTCAACCGCCAAGACCAGGGCCGGGGCACCGGACTCCACGTGATCACCAGTTCGGAACCGGCAGTCAGGCCATGCCCTGCCGCGGAGCCCAAAATATTGATCAACGCCCGGGCAGGGCGACCAGACACCAGATCCGGGGCCGAAGGTCGGCTCGACCCACCTCGGGTAACAGGTTGCCGCCGTTCTCGGACAGCAGACCGCCAAGGCCGGGTCAGGGGCACCGGATTTCACATGATCATCAGTCGGGGCCAGGAGCCGGGTCATACCCTGCCGCGAGGCCCGAAATGTTGATCAACGCCGACAGGGCGACCAGACACCAGATCCGGGGCCGAAGGTCGGCTCGGCCCACCGGGCAGGCCGGCAAGAAGCCAGATCCAGGGGCAATCGTCGCCTCGGCGCCACCCCGGACAACGGATTGCGCCGATCTCGAACACCGGACGGCCGGGCGGAGTCAGGGTGCGGCCGGGTCATGTGCTGCCGCCGGACCGAAGCGTTGATCAAGAGGTGCGCGGCACGACGTGCGGTAGCGCGCGGCCGGGCTGTCGACCGGGATGCGTCCGGCCGAGCCGATGTGATCGATGGTCACGGAGTCGCCGAAGCGGGCGGGCACGCCGGCCGCACGCCCGCGGACGGGACGCGCCGGATTCGTCGGTGATCGCCCGTGCGGTCCGGCCCGCCGGGCGATGGGTGGCGCGGGCTCCGGAAGGTGGAGCCGTCGGACCGGGATCGGGTCGACGGGGTGCTGTTCCGCCATGATCACCGGTTCGGGGGCGAGAACCGGGCAATGTACTGCTACGGAGCCCGAAAAGTTGATCAATGCACCGCGCCCTCGTCAACCGCGCCCTCGTCAACCGCGCCCTCGTCAGCGGAGCCCGGCCGACCGGCCGCCGTGCCCGCCGGCGCGGAATCACCGCGGCCGCAATGCGCTCCGCGCGAACAGACGCGTTATTGAGATGAATCGACGACGCGCGAGCTCTAGGTTGTGCTCCCGCAAGGCGTGGCGCGCCGGGCTCCCCAACCAGGTACACACCGCGACGGCCCGATCGCTGACGGTTCTATTCTCAGGAGTACCGCCACCAGGGGACGCCGGCGGCCAGGGGGGACACCGACGTGAACGGAGAAAGTGTGACTGCCGAAGAGCACGGCTCGACGGGGGGCGAAGCGGCCGCATCCTCGGACGCGACGTCGCTATCCACGGCGGAGTCCGCCAATCCGCCACCGGGCGCCATGGTCGTGGTCGCCCTGCTGGTGGGATCGGCATTCGCCATGATCCTCAACGAGACGATCATGAGCGTTGCATTGCCGGCGCTCATGGCCGACCTGGAGATCGGCGCGAGCACCGCGCAATGGCTCACCAGCGGCTTCCTTCTCACAATGGCCGTGGTCATCCCGACCACCGGATACCTGCTCCAGCGATTTCCTCCGCGGTCGATCTATCTCGCGGCGATGTCGCTGTTCACCACGGGCATCCTGATCGCAGCGCTCGCTCCGGGTTTCGGGGTCCTCCTCGTCGGCCGGGTCGTGCAGGCCACGGGTACCGCCGTCATGGTGCCGTTGCTGATCACCACGGTGATGCGGCTGGTGCCGGCCGATCGACGAGGCCGCACGATGGGCACCATCACGATCGTCATCGCGGTCGCCCCGGCGATCGGCCCCACCGTGTCGGGGCTGATCCTGGGCGCGCTCGGGTGGCGCTGGATGTTCTGGATCGTGCTCCCCATCGCGGTGATCGCCCTTGCCATCGGCGCCGCCCGCTTGCGCATTCCGGCCGACACCCAGCGGGTGCCCCTCGACGTGGCCTCGGCCCTGATCTCGGCCGTGGCCTTCAGCGGCCTGCTCTACGGGTTCAGCAGCATCGGCGAGGCCCTGCGCGGCGAAGCGAGGATCACGCCGTTGATCCCGATCGTGATCGGGGCGATCGCACTGGTCGCCTTCGTGGCGCGCCAGCTCCGGCTGCAGGCCGACAACCGGGCCCTGCTCGACCTGCGCCCCTTCTCCCATCGCCCGTTCGTAGTGGCCCTCGTTCTGGTGGTGATCAGCATGATGGCGTTGTTCGGGGCGCTCATCCTGCTGCCGCTCTACATGCAAGGCGTGCTCGGGGCCACCACCCTCGCCACCGGTCTGGCGCTGCTTCCGGGCGGTCTGGTCATGGGGCTGCTGGGACCAGTGGTCGGGCGGCTCTTCGACCGGTTCGGCGCCCGCCCACTCGTCGTGCCGGGCGCGATGGTGCTGTGCGTCGCCCTGTGGCTGTTCACCACGCTCGGCGCGGAGTCGCAGCTGTGGATGATCATCGCGATCCACGTCGTGCTCACGATCGGTCTGTCGCTGATGTTCACCCCGCTCATGACCGACGCGCTGGGATCGCTGCCCGGCGAGCTCTACTCCCACGGCAGCGCGATCGTCACCACCCTGCAGCAGGTGGCAGGCGCAGCAGGAACGGCTCTGTTCATCACCGTGACGACGGTCGGGTCCGCGGATCCGACCGGAGCGATCGACGCCGCGGGCACCCACACGGCGTTCCTGGTCGCAGCGGTCATCTCGATCGTCGTCGTCGGCCTGTCGTTCCTGGTGGCGCGCCCCTCGGCCGCCACGGAGCCGACCCCCGCACCGGCCACCTCGGCCGCCTCCTGATCACGGGCGGCCACCCACGACACAGCTGAACACCGCCGGGCAGGCACCAGGATCCGACCAGGTGGCGCCCGGCGGTCGCAGGGTGCCGGCGCCGGCGCGGGAGGATCGCCCTGTGCACCCCCAGGACCCGTCCCCGCAGTACGTGGGCGCCCGGCACCGGCATCGAGGCCGAAGCACGCGCGGCGGGATCGAACCGGAGCACGGACACGGGCACGGGCATGGGCCCGCCACGCCCGCCGACCGACGCGTCCGGTTCGCGATCGCAGCCTTGCTCGTACCGGCACTCCTCGCCACCGTGGTCGGCCTGATCGTGCTCTACCCCTTCGAGGACCGACGGCCCTCGGCGCAGGACCCCTCCGTGCGGATCGCCGCGCACGTCACCGCGGCGACCGAGGTGGACTGCACCGACGGGCAGCCCGGGGGCAGCGGCTGTCTCGCCCTCACCGCCGAGATGTCCGAGGGACCGCGAGCCGGCCAGAGCATCGTCACGCTGGTGTCGGTCGTGCGGGGCAAGGCCCCCTTCGGTGCCGGCGACGACGTGATCATGCTCTGGAGCGGCGAGAACCCCGCCGACCCCGACTCGTACCAGATCGTCGACTTCCAACGCGACCAGCCGCTGCTGGTCCTCGCGCTCGTCTTCGCCGCTGCCGTGCTGGCGCTCGGACGGTGGCGCGGCCTGGCGGCGCTCGTCGGGCTGGGCTTCACGGCCGTGGTGCTGCTCGCCTTCATGCTTCCCGCGATCCTTGCAGGCCGCGATCCGCTCGCCGTCGCCGTCGTCGGGTGCTGCGCGATCATGTTCGGCGTCCTCTACCTCACCCACGGATTCTCCGCGCGCACGTCGACCGCCGCGCTCGGGACGCTGCTCAGCCTGCTGCTCATCGGCGTGCTCGGTGCCGCGTTCGCCGCGCTGACATCGCTGACCGGCAGGGACGAGGACACCGCGAACCTCGCCTCCACGCTCGGCACCGACCTCGACGGGCGCGGGCTCGTACTCGCCGGTCTCATGATCGGAGCCCTGGGCGCCCTCGACGACGTCACCGTCACCCAGACCAGCGCCGTGTGGGAACTACGTCGCGCCGACCCCTACCTTCGCCCCACCGCGCTCTTCGGCGCCGCCATGCGCATCGGCCGCGACCATGTCGCATCCGCGGTCAACACCCTCGTGCTCGCCTACGCGGGAGCCGCGCTCCCCCTCCTCCTGCTGTTCAGCGTGGCCGAACGCGGACTCACCGACACGCTGACGACACAGGTGATCGCCACCGAGGTCGTCCGCACCCTGGTGGGCAGCATCGGACTCGTAGCGTCGGTTCCACTCACCACCGCGCTCGCCGTCGCCGTGGTCACGCGCAGCCACCGCGGAGGCAGGTCAGCCGTTGCTGGATAGCGGCGTACGGCCCCGCCGCGGGCGGCTTCTCAGCGGCTTCCGCGGTCGGCGAGTGCGCCCTTGATCCAGAGCCCGAGCTTGTCGCCGAGCAGCGCTCCGCCGATTCCGGCGATGCAGGCGGGCACGAGCAGGAGGATGTCAGCAAGCACGAGGTTGAACTCCTTCGGCTCGAGCCGGGGTCTCGAGCAGGTCGGGGCTGCAGGTCACGCGCATGCTTCGGGGGCACGGCGGGATCCGGTCGATCAGTGTATGGAACCGCCGGCACGCCTCGACGCCCGACGGTCCGTCACCAATGTCGGTGGTGGAAACGCCTCCGTCGAGACCGAATGGGGCACATCACGTTGACCTTGACAACCTCGCCTGGGTTCGATTCAGCGCTCAACGCTCGACGTAGTGGATGTCGAACGGCTTGTTGGTGATGAAGAGAAAGGTGACGTCACCGTCCGCAGAGGCCCCGTGCTCCATGATCCCGCCCTCGGGGAACCACACGAAGCTACCCGGCCCGAACTCCCCTCCGTGGGTGGTGAGGACGCCGTCGAGCACGTAGATGCCATGCGCACAGGGATGGTGGTGCCAGGGGTTCGTGAAACCCGCGCGGTAGACCATCTTGAAGACCTGCATGCCCGTGTCCGGGTCCGCGATCAACGGCAGGGCGTCCAGTTCCACTCCGATCTGAGGGATCGGGAACAGCGTCCACTCGGCAGTGTTGGTGTCGACGACCGTCAGATCCACCGGCCGAAGTTCAGGTGCGGTCATGGCAACTGGCCTTCCTGGACGACAAAGAGGGCCTCTGAGTGTCCAGCATCGATCATGAGCAGTACACAGACTCACTCTCCCGGCGGCCGGCGGACCGGCGATCGTCCATGGCGCCCGGCGATCTCCACACAGATCGGACCGAACGGAGATAAGGCGCAGCCGGCCCGAGTGGACATTCGGTTAATACGCATCACACGACCGGTCGCCGGAAGTTCGCCCAGCCGTCGTCGACCGGTCAACTGAAATCCGCGAGCGCTGATGAGGCTATCCCGAGAAACATTGTTTCGAACCCGGGAGACCTGATCGATGACCGCCTTGAGCCGTCGCAGATTCGTGCAGTTGGCGGGCGGCACAGCTGTCGCCTCCATGTTCTCCAACAGCATCGCCCGCGCGGCAGCCATCGAACCTCAGCACGGCACCGAAAGTATCCGGGACATCGAGCACATCGTCATCCTGATGCAGGAGAACCGCTCCTTCGATCACTATTACGGGTCGATGCGCGGCGTGCGCGGCTTCGGAGACCCCCATCCCGTCACCCTTCCCGACGGGCGGTCGGTGTGGCAGCAGCCTCACAACTCCGACGACGTGCTGCCCTTTCGGCCGGCCGTCAAGGATCTCGGACTGCAGTTCATCGAGGACCTCGACCACAGCTGGAACGGCACCCACGCGGCGTGGCACGAAGGGAAGTACGACGAGTGGGTACCCAGCAAGGGCACCACGACGATGGCCTACCTGACCCGGGATGACATTCCCTTCCACTATGCGCTCGCCGATGCGTTCACGATCTGCGACGCCTACTACTGCTCGATGATGGCCCCCACCGACCCGAACCGCTACCACCTGTGGACCGGCTACGTGGGTAATGACGGAAAAGGTGGCGGTCCGGTCGTCACCAATGATGAGCTCGGCTACGGCTGGACGACGTACCCCGAACGGCTGGAAGCGGCCGGAATCTCCTGGAAGGTCTATCAGGACATCGGTGACGGCCTTACCGACGAGGGTAAGTGGGGCAACATCGACGACGCCTACCGGGGCACCTACGGCGACAACTCGCTGCTGTTCTTCAACCAGTATCGCAACGCCGTTCCCGGACAGCCGCTCTACGAGAAGGCCCGCACCGGGACGAACGCCAAGAACGGCGACGGGTTCTTCGACGTGCTGAGCGCCGACATCGCAGCGGGCGCGTTTCCGCAGGTGTCCTGGATCGTCGCGCCCGAGGCCTACAGCGAGCACCCGAACTGGCCGCCCAACTACGGGGCCTGGTACATCGCGCAGCTGCTGGACGCGTTGACGCACGACTCGGACCTGTGGAGCAAGACGGCGCTGCTCATCCCCTTCGACGAGAACGACGGCTTCTTCGACCACATGGTGCCGCCCTACCCGCCGTCCTCGGCGGCGCAGGGGAAGTCGACCGTCGACGTGAGCGACGAGCTCCTCGGCTCGGCCTTGCCCGGCCAGGTCCCGGGACCCTACGGCCTCGGTCCGCGCGTCCCGATGCTCGTCGTCTCGCCGTGGAGCAGGGGTGGCCGGGTCTGTTCGGAGGTGTTCGACCACACCTCGGTCCTGCGGTTCATCGAGCAGCGCTTCGGGGTGCGTGAACCGAACATCACCGCGTGGAGGCGCACCGTGTGCGGTGACCTCACCTCGGCCTTCGATTTCTCCCGTGCCGACGCGGGCGTGCCGGCCCTCCCGGCGACCAACACCTACTACCCACCGGACAAGATCAGGCACAAGGACTACGTCCCCACGCTGCCCGACAATCCGGCGCTCCCCAAGCAGGAGACCGGCCGGCGCCCCGCCCTCCCGCTGCCCTACGACCTGGCAGCCGACGGGTGCCTGACGAGCGGCCACCTGAACCTCGCCTTCTCCAACCACGGTGCCGCGGGAGCGTGCTTCTACGTCACCTCGTCGACCGACACGAACGGACCGTGGACCTACACCGTCAGCGCCGGAAAGCAGCTGTCGGGCGACTGGACCATCGCGGCTGCCGACAGGGGGGCCTATGACTTCACGGTGCACGGTCCCAACGGCTTCCTGCGCCGGTTGGCCGGTCACACGAGCAATGCAGGCCCCGAGGTGTCTGCACGCCACCGCTCGGCAGGCGCAGAAGTGCAGCTCGTGCTCACCAACAGCGGCGCCCGGGCCGTCCGGCTCACGGTCAACGACGTCAAGCAGACGGACCAGTCGGCGGTCTATCACATCGCGCGCGGCGGACGTGTGGTCCACACGGTGCGCACTGCCGGCAGTGACGGCTGGTACGACCTGTCCGTGGTCTCCGACGGGGACGGCACCTTCCTGCGGCGCCTCGCCGGGCACGTCGAGACGGGCAGGACCACGATGTCCGATCCGGCGATCGGCGCGCGCTGACAGAGCCCGCCGGCCGTGTCACCGGCTCCGTCAACCTGGCCGTTCCAGCAGTCGGCGCCGGCCGGTTCCGGTGCTCCGGGAAGCCGCCGAATGGGGCGAGAGGTGCCGATGGCTCGCTGCGAGCCCCCGACGTCGGGATAATCCCCCTATGAGCTATGCGCCGTATCCGCACGCCCACGCCCGCGCAGGACCAGCGCTCGAGCGGCCATGACCCAGCTACGTGTGGTCATCGCCGAAGACGATGTCCTGCTTCGCGAGGGCCTGGCAAGCCTGCTCGAACGCTCGGGCTTCGAGGTCGTCGGCCAGGCGGGTGACGCCACCCGTCTGCTCGAACTCGTCCGCGAGACGACACCCGAACTGGTGGTCGTCGACATCAGGATGCCGCCGACCCAGACCAACGAGGGGCTGGAGGCGGCCAGGGAGATCCGCCGGGAGCAGCCGGATACCGGGATCCTCGTGCTCTCGGCCCACGTCGAGGTCGAGCACGCGATGGAGCTGCTCGCCAGTGGCCAGGGCATCGGCTACCTGCTCAAGAGCCGCGTCACCGAGGTGAACGAGTTCATCGAGACGCTCGAACGGGTCGCCCGCGGTGGTTCCGTCGTCGACCCCGCTCTCGTGCAGGAACTGGTGGCCGCCCGCAAGCGCAACGACCCGCTCGCCGTGGTCAGCGCCCGCGAACGCGACGTCCTCACCCTCATGGCCGAAGGCCGTTCCAACGCAGGCATCGCACGCCGGCTCTGGATCAGCGAGGGCACGGTGGAGAAGCACGTGCGCAGCATCCTGACGAAACTGAGCCTGCCCGAGACCGATGACAGCCATCGCCGTGTGCTCGCGGTACTGACGTTCCTGGACGCCCGCTGACGGCGACCGTCACCGGGGCAGGATCGGAAGGGTCACCTGCACCAGCGTGCCGTCGCCGACCGGGCTGCTGACCTCGAACGTCCCACCGAGGGCCTCCACCCGGTCGCGGATGCCGACGAGTCCCGACCCGCGCGCCGGATCGGCGCCTCCGACGCCGTCGTCCTGCACCTCGAGCCACAGGCTCCCGTATCGCTCCTCCAGGAGGATTGTCACGCGCGACGCGTCGGCGTGCTTCGTCATGTTCGTCAGCGCTTCGGAGACGACGTAGTACGCCGCGACCTCGACCGGTTCGCGAAAGCGGGCCTGCGTCCGGACGTCGAGCTCGACGAACACCGTCGAGCGGCGGGCGAGCGCCCGCAGGGCAGATCCGAGCCCTCCCTCGGAGAGGACCGCCGGGTGGATCCCGCGCGACATCTCGCGCAGCTCGTCGAGGACCTCGGCGAGATCCGCCGCTATCCGGCCGATCCCGGATCGCAGGTCGTCCAGGTCCGGCGGCACCGAGCCCTGCAAGAGACTCAGCTCGAGCCCCAGCGTGACGAGCCGCTGCTGCGCGCCGTCGTGCAGGTTCCGCTCGATCTTCCGCCGCGCCTCGTCCGACGCGGCGACGACCCGGGCCCGGGAGGCAGCGAGCTCCGCCGCGCTCTCCGCGTCCGCGACGGCGATGGCGACGAGCTCGGTGAAGGCCGCCATGCGGTGCTCGGTGCCGACGGGGAAGCGCGCGTTTCGCGTCGCGATGGCGAGAGCGCCCCACGACTTGCCCCCGGCGACGATCGGGATGCCGATGGCCGACCTGATGCCGGTCTCGCGGATCGCCGCAGCGAACTCGCCGGGTACCTCGCTGATGTCGTCGAGAATGGCCGGCTCGCCCGTGGCCAGCGCGGTCGCGAGGGCGTGCGGCGGGTCGATCTTCCACCGGGTCCCCTCGGCCAGCCGTTCGCCGTGCACACCGGTGCTGCCCACCACCGTCACCAGGCCGTCCAGATCGAGCCGGACGGTCATCGTGGCTTCGGCTCCGAGCACGCGGCCTACCTCCTCCCCGACCTCGGCGACCACCTGCGCCGTGGGCGCGCCACGGGCGACGAGGGTCGCGACCCGCCGCAGTGCGGCCTGGTTGTCGAGGAGGTCGCTGATCTCGGCGCGACCCTGCGCGTTCTCGATCGTGGTGACCACGAGCTCCGTGAAGTCCGCCATCTGCGCCTCGGTGTTGACCGGGAACGGGACGTGGCTGCGCGTCGAGGCCGCGATCACACCCCAGAGGTGCCCGGCGACCACGATCGGGGAGCCCACCGACGAACGGATCCTCAGCTGCCGGGCCTCCTCGGCGATCGGGCCGCTGGCGCCTACGAAGCCTTCCACCCGGACGGGACCGCCGCTCTCCTTCACCCGGGCGGCGATGCTCAGTCCCTCGAGAGCGAACCGCGTGCCCACGGCCAGCCGCACCGGCACGCGGCTCCAGGCCGCGACACCGGTCACGGTCCCGTCGTCGTCGTAGCGTTCCAGGCGCGCGAGGTCGGCGCCGCACAGCAGGCCGACCTCGCGCGTGACGGCCTCGAAGACCTCCGACGGCGGGCTCGCCTGTGCCACGAGGGTTGCGACCCGCCGCAACGCCGTCTGCTCCTCGGTGAGCCTCGCGGACTCCCGCGCCTGCCGCTGCGCCCGCGCCGCGAGCTGCCCGACGACGACCGCGGTGATGAGGAAGATCACCAGCGGCAACAAGGTCTGCGGATCGTCGGCACGGATGCGGGCCGGCTTCAGAAACAGGAGCAGGTAGGCCCCGGAACTGATGATCGCCACCGCCACCGCTGCCGTCGAACCCCAGATGAGGGCGACCGGTAGGACCGCCAGCAGGTAGAGAACCAGCAGGCTGATGACGGGAACATGCCCGTCGAGGAGCTCGATCAGACCACTGATCGCAGCCACGAGCACAACGCCGACGAGCAATCCACTCAGCCGGCGGAGAACGGACGGTCGAATCCGGACATCTGCCATCTCACGACTCCCGCAGCGAGACGCTAATCCGGGGTCCGCCTCCCTGACGACCCTGCGGACACGTCGCCACGTGCGCCTGCGCCGAATGCAGGCCGAGATGCCGCTGCCCGCGTGGCATTCATGCCTCCGCTCAGCGCCCTCCGGCGTCCACCAGGTTGAGCACGGCGGTCGCTGACAGGAGCGACTTGGAGAGGAATCCGGCCGCAGGGCTGGACGCAATCAGGTCTGCGAGGTCCTCCTCGCCGCGCGTGGAGATCAGCACGACGCGGGCGCGGAGCTCAGGAAAGTCCTCGACCAACCGCCGGGTGAGCTCGAACCCGCTCTCCTCCCCCAGGGCGACGTCGACCAGCACGACATCCGGGCGCAACACGGCCGCCTCCAGCAGGGCCCCGGCGATACTCGTCGCGGTCCCCACCACCTCCAGTCCCTGGCGTTCAAGGCTGAGACGGGCGATCTCGAGGAAGCGCTCGTTGTCGTCAACAATCAGGCAACGTCGCAGCACACGTTCAGCATCGCAGTAGTCGGCGCGTCGCACATTGCAGCTAGCCGGAACGAGCGATGCCCGGCCGGGCCCAGCACGGCGCCGGCGAGGGCCCGCGGGCCGGGCTGACACCCACTGCGGGTTCCTGCCAACCGGTAGAGCGGATGCCCGCAGGCCCTGACGACAGGAGGGCGGGCGAAGCGCACTCTCATCCCGTGGATACAGCCACGGTGATTGCCAACGCGATGACGGACTACCTCCTCGCCTCAGGCACCGGCACGGCCCCGGCCACCCGTGCTCCTGCGCACATGGCTGCCTGGTTGGACGCCCGTGGCTACCGGCTCGTCCGCCCCCCTGCTCCCCATCCGTCCGAGCAGGACGACGGGAACGAGTTCGCCCGGATCGCCTCGTCGATCGACTGGCACTCGGCCGACATCACGGACGAGGCGAAGGGCGAGATCGTCCGCCAGGTCATCGACGCCGTCACGACCGCGGCGACGGTGTCCACGGACAAGCGTCAGTCGGCGCCCCTGGGCGCGCGCCACCCGTCCCCGTTCCGGCCGACGATCGTCCGCTCGACCACGGCCGGCACCGAGCACGACGCGGAGCCGGCCGAGTCACCGTCCGGCTACACCCAGGTGAACGCGCGCAGCGCGACCGCACAGCCGTGTTCGATCGAGCTGTACGGGAGCCGGCGTGAGTCGGTGACCCTGCGAAGCGTTCCGGCGACCAGTCCAGGGCCCGCGCGGGCGCAGACGCCGCTGCGCGCGAGCGTGGAGCTGCCCGACCCGATCCGGCCCGCCGGATACGCCGAGCGTGACCCCTACAAGGTGACCTGGGCCGGAGGTGTCCACCTCCTCGGTGCGCGGATCCTCGTGATCCCGTGTCGCACCGTGAACAGCCCGGACGAAGCCCGGGCGCACGCGGCGGCCGTCCTCGCCGCCGCCGCGCGCATGCAGCGCTAGCTGCGCTCCTTCCCCGGTGCACGGCCGCTCGGCCACCACAGACCGGCCTCCTCGCCGAGGCCGGTTTCGTCATGCGCCGGACGTACTCGGCGGCTCGCGAGTGCCCTCGTGAGTCGCCCCTCCCCACCCTGTGAGTCGCCTGATCCGGCAGCAGCCGGTGCGGGTGGGGGGCAACCCCCACTCTCGGTTGGCGGGTTCGCTCCAGTGGTTCGGGGGGCAGCGGGATGGCAGGAGACAGGGCCCGCGACGGATCCTTCAAGGGTCACAGGAACGACAGAGCCGGAAGGAGAACGACGATGATCACCACCGCCAACCCCCTCAGCTACCGCGACCGCGCCGTTCTCCGCGCCGTCGCCGCGGGCCGCTGCGAGATCTCCGACGACACAGGCGGCGCGCTGGTCGTGGACGGGCGGTTCCTCAGCGACCAGTTCACCGGCCCTCGGCTCACAGCCGCCGGTCTGATCGACGCCGGTTCGCACCACGGACCGGCCCGGCTCACCGCTTCCGGCGCAGCCCTGCTCGAGGCGGCGTGACGACATGACGATCCAGGACTTCCCCGTTCTCACCCGTTTCGACCGCTGCGACCGCTGCAGCGCCGCCGCGCGGATGCGGGCACTGCTCCCGGCCGGCAACGAGCTCCTCTTCTGCAGGCACCACGCACGTCAGCACGAGCCCCGGCTGCGCGAGATCGGCGCAGAGCTCAGTATCGATCCCTGAGGATCGCCCATTCGTCGAGCCCGGTTTCCTCCCGCGACCGGGCTCGCGTCATGTTCAGGGGACGGCACCGCGACCGACGTGCGATGCGTCGGCCCCGCCGTCAGCGGCGGAGCTGCCTGCGTGAGGTGATGTCGAGCTTGGAGAAGATCCGCCCCAGGTGCCACTCGACGGTGCGTGGGCTGATGAACAGCCGGGCACCGATCTCGGGGTTGGAGAGTCCCTCACGCACCAGCCCCGCGATCTGCGCTTCCTGGGGGGTGAGCTCCGTGCTGGTCTCGACCGTCCGTTTACGTGGGGAGTCACCGGTGGCCCGCAGCTCGGCGGCCGCCCGCTGGGCGAACGCCTCGGCGCCCATGGCGGCGAACATCTCGTGGGCGGCACGTAGCTGCTCGCGTGCGCTGAGCCGTCGGCCCTCCCGGCGTAGCCATTCGCCGTAGAGGAGGTGGGCGCGGGCGAGCTCGCCGCGGACGCGGGTGCGGCCCAGCCGGTTGATCGCCTCGCAGTAGGCGCTCTCGGCGTCCTGACCGCAGCTGAGCAGGGCGCGGGAGCGGGCTTCGACGCCCCGAGCCCAGTCGGTGCCGCTGGCGCGCGTGACATCGGTGAGCCGACCGAATGCCTCAGCAGCGCGTTCGGCCATCCCGCAGCGCACGGCCGCTTCCACGAGTTCGGCCAGCGCCGCCCACGGGGCGACCCCCAGCACCGGCGGCTGGCTGCCGGCCTGCTCTGCGCAGGCCAGCGCGTCCTCGTAGCGGCAGAGGCTGTTGCCGAGGAGTGCCGCTGCCCATTGGGCTTTGACGAGCCCGTCGCCCTCCCCGCGTTGCAGCACCTCCATGGTGGTCGCCTCGATCAGCGCGCCGGCCTCGGCTTCGCGCCCGTGCCAGGCCGCGATCAGCAACGCGGCGAGTGGTGGTGGGGGATGTCCGGTCGCGTCCGTGACCGAGTTCAGCTCCTCTTGCAACGAGGCGGCCTCGGCCAGTTCACCGAGGAAGACGTGCACGCCGATGCGTTGGCCCAGGGCGAGCGGAAGCATCGTCAGGGCGCCGGCTTCGCGTGCGGTGCGCACGAAGCGGGTGGCGAGTGCCTCCCAGGTGTCGTGGTCCCAGAGGTGGGCCGCGGTGACGCAGGCGTGCCAGAGCCAGCGAAGGCCCTCCTGCGCGGACAGGCCGTCGCCCCGGAACGCGCGGAGCGCCCGCTTCAGCGTCGGCGCCGCGGAGGCGTAGCCGTCGTTGAACCGCAGCGCCAAGCCCTCGAGGAGCAGATCCGGTGGGCGCGGGGCCCGCCTCGTCGGGGACGCGGCACGGGCGGCGTGGGCGGCCTCCTGCACGCTGACGCCGCCGGCGAGCGCGCCGGCGAACATCGCCGCGAGCAGGGCGTCGAGGTAGGTCTCACCGGCCAGTTCGACGTCGAGTTGTTCGAGTTGTCGGGCGGCCTGCAGCAGCAGGGATGGGGCTTCTCGGCCGCGGTCGAGGGTGAAGGCGATCTGGGCGCGTTGCAGGTCCACCCGGGCGCGTTGAAACTTGGTCAGCGAGCACGCCTCGGCCAGCGACAGCAGCTTGAGCGCCGCGTCGGGCGCCCCGGCCAGGTGTGTGGCCTGTGCCGCGGCCAGCGCCCGCTGCACCCGGCACTCCGGGTCGGCGGTCAGCTCCGCGGCCCGTTCCAGGTAGGCGGCGGCAGCAGCGAGCCCACCGCGTGCCTGCGCGCGCCCCGCCGAGTGCTCCAGGTCGGCCGCGACCTCCTCATCCGGCCCCGCGGTGGCCTGCGCGGCATGCCAAGCACGACGATCGAAATCGGCCTCCGGATCGGTGACGTCCGCCAGCGCACGGTGCGCGATCCGCCGCTCCTCCGGCGACGCCACCCGGTAGCTGGCCGAGCGGACGAGGGGGTGATGAAACAGCACCCGCCGGCCGATCCTGAGCAACCCGGCCGATGCCGCCGGAGCGGCGGCGGCGATGCTGATGTCGAGCAGGGAGACGGCACGCCACAGCAGCACAGGATCGCCCAGCGGTTCGGCCGCGGCGACCAGCACGAGCCGCTGGGTGTCGGCCGGGAGCGCGGCGAGCCGGCGCCGGTAGTTCTCCTCGATCTGCCCGGCGAGCGTGCCGGTGCCACTCACGACGACACCGCCTGCCAGCTGCGCCGGGGTCAACCCGCGCGGCAACTCCAGCAACGCCAGCGGATTGCCCCTGGTCTCGGCGACGATCCGGTCACGCACACGCCCATCCAACGGCCCACGCAACGTCGCACACAGCAACTCCCGCGCATCGGCATCGGGCAACCCGGCGACCACCAGCTGCGCCAGGTCCCCCAGCTCTGCTGCCTCGCCATCACGCGCCGCGAAGACCAACCCCACCGACTCCGCCACCAGCCGCCGCGCGGCGAAAGCCAACGCCTGCGCCGACGCACGATCGAACCACTGGGCGTCATCCACCACACAGATCAACGGCTGCCCATCAGCGACCTCGGCCAGCAGGCCCAGCACAGCCAGCCCGACCAGGAAGCAGTCCGGCGGATTCCCGGCACTGAGGCCAAATGCCGTACGCAGCGCATCGCGCTGGGGCAGGGGAAGGCGGTCGAGCCGGTCGAGCATCGGGGTGCACAGCTGGTGAAGGCCGGCGAAGGCCAGCTCCATCTCGGACTGGATTCCTGCGGCACGCGCCACCCGGCCGGGCGCTCGCTCGACGACGTACTCCAGCAGCGTGGTCTTACCCACGCCCGGCTCGCCGCGCACCACCAGAGCTCGGCTCTCACCTGTCAGCACGGCCTCCAGTAATCGATCAAGCACTACGCACTCGTTGCGCCGGCCCCGCAGCGAGTTCTGGTGGTTGCGGCCGTTCGCGCCATCCATCTCGAGCCTCCGCCTCACCCCGACGAGCTCCTTACCTACCGCCCACACGTCTCGCTCGTGCCCTCGTTCGAGCGAGCAGGTGGTGATGCCTGCCAGCGGATTCGGTCGGCGTTTCCAGCATGACGCCGAGAATGTGGCAGCCGCGCTCGGGGAACGGTGCAACAGCACGAGCGGAGTGTCCGGCCTGGGCCACCGATCTCGTGCTGATGCGTGAAATCGACGGTATGTCGGCCATGAGCAGTGATGCGGCCGATACACGGTGGCGCCGGGACGGTCACTCGTTTCTCACCCCGTTATCCTCAGCCGCGGCCGCCACCCCTGTCCATTGAGCTAGCTCAACTGTTCCGTGAGGCAAGCCGACCCTCACCCGTAGGGCGTGCCCCACAGTGATGGAATGTGGTCGACGACCCACGGCGGGTGCGGGATGTCGTGTGGATTCGCGTACTGAACGTTCCGAGAACGGAAGCGGCAGGTAACGGGGCGATATGCTCCGATTTCAGTGGGAGGAACCGCGATAGCCGGGAGGCGGGTGTGCGTGGGGAGGGAGGGCGCCCGTGCGCGTACCGCCGGTGCCACGGCCACGCTTCAGCCCGGCCGAACGGTCCGGCCGTCCACCCCGCCGACCGGGCCCTCGGACGCGCGAGGCCCGGCCGATGACCGAGCATCTGCGCGTCGTCGTCGGCGAGGACCAGGCGCTGGTCCGAGAGGGCATCGTGCGCGTGCTCGAACGCGCAGGCCTCGACGTGGTGGGCGTGGCCGTCGACGCACCGGACCTGCTCCACTCGGCCCGCACGCACCACCCCGACGTCGTGATCGCCGACATCCGCATGCCCCCTGACCTCGAGGATGACGGGCTCCGCGCCGCATTGGAGATCCGCGCGACGATGCCGGACATCGGCGTCGTCGTGCTCTCGCAGTTCCTCGAGGCCCACTACGCCCGCGAGCTCGTCGGCGAGCGGCCGGAGGGCGTGGGATACCTGCTCAAGGAGAAGGTCGCCCGCCCCCAGATCCTGGTCGACGCGGTGTGCCGCGTCGCTGCCGGCGAGTCGGCCCTGGACCCGGACGTCATCCAACGACTGGTCATCCGCAAGCGCGTCAGCAGCCCGTTCGACGACCTGACTCCGCGCGAGCGCGACGTGCTCGCCCTGATGGCCGAAGGACGCTCCAACGCCGGCATCGCGGCCACGCTCGTCGTCTCGGTGCCGGCGGTCGAACGGCATGTGACCAGCATCTTCAGCAAGCTCGGCCTGCGTCGGTCGGACGCCGCACAGCACCGGCGAGTGCTCGCCGTGCTCAGGTACCTCCAGAGCTGACGCCGCAGCTCGAACCGGCCGGCCCCGAGACCCCGCCGCCCACCACTCCCGGGGTGCACCACCCCGGGCTTTTCCCGTGGTCGGCGGCGCGAACCCCGGGAGTCACCCGGGGGCGCCGGGACACCGACAGGCCGAAGACTGGTCTCCCACCGCGAGGTATGTGTCGACGCTCCGGAGAAGGAGGTTGACGATCGTTGCACAGATCGATCCCGCTCGACCCGCGCCGTCCGACGACGCCGCCGCCACCGGTGATTCCGATCTGACCCGCCCAGCCACGAGAGCACACGGAGAGGCCCATGCCCGAAGACGATGTGACTGCCGGCAACGGCCGGCCGGTCGAACGCAGGCTGACCACCGCCGCAGGCGCGCCCGTGCCCGACAACCAGAACGTCGAGACAGCCGGCCCCCGTGGCCCGATGCTCCTGCAGGACATCTGGTTCCTGGAGAAGCTCGCCCATTTCGACCGCGAGGTCATCCCCGAGCGACGCATGCACGCCAAGGGCTCCGGAGCATTCGGCACCTTCACCGTCACCAACGACATCACCCGGTACAGCAAGGCGAAGATCTTCTCGGAGGTGGGCAAGACCACCGAGATGTTCGTCCGGTTCTCGATCGTGGCCGGTGAACGCGGAGCCGCCGACGCCGACCGGGACATTCGCGGATTCGCCGCGAAGTTCTACACCGAAGAGGGGAACTGGGACCTCGTCGGCAACGACGTTCCGGTGTTCTTCTTCCGCGACCCGCTCAAGTTTCCCGACCTCAACCACGCGATCAAACGCGACCCACGCACCAACATGCGCAGCCCGAAGAACCAATGGGACTTCTGGAGCTCACTGCCCGAGTCGCTGCACGTCGTGACGATGATCATGAGCGACCGGGGCATCCCGGCCTCGTACCGCTACATGCATGGCTTCGGATCCCACACCTTCAGCTTCATCAACGCCGACAACGAGCGTTTCTGGGTGAAGTTCCACCACCGTGTGCAGCAGGGGATCAAGAACCTCACCGATGCCGAGGCGGCGGCCGTCATCAGCGGAGACCGCGAGAGCTCGCAGCGCGATCTCTACGAGGCCATCGAGCGGGGCGAGTTCCCACGCTGGAAGCTGTGCGTCCAGATCATGCCCGAGGCCGACGCGGCGACCGTGCCCTACCATCCCTTCGACCTCACGAAGATCTGGCCGAAGGGCGACTATCCGCTGATCGAGGTCGGCGAATGGGAGCTCAACCGCAACTCGGAGAACTACTTCGCCGACGTCGAGCAGGCCGCGTTCAACCCTGCCGCCGTCGTCCCCGGAATCAGCTTCTCACCCGACAAGATGCTGCAGGGACGGCTTTTCTCCTACGGCGACACCCAGCGCTACCGGCTCGGCGTCAACCACCACCAGATCCCGGTCAACGCTCCGCGAGTGCCCGTGCACAGCTACCACCGCGACGGCCCCATGCGGGTCGACGGGAACTACGGCAGCACCCTGAGCTACGAACCCAACAGCTACGGGACCTGGCAGGAACAACCGGGCTACCGCAACCCACCGGAGCCCGTCGGCTCGGTGGCCGACCACTGGGACTTCCGACAAGACGACGACGACTACTACACCCAGCCCGGCAACCTCTTCCGCACGATGAACCCACAGCAGCAGCAAGCACTGTACGAAAACACCGCACGCGCCATGATCGGCGTCCCCACCCAGATCAAACAACGCTGGATCGACCACTGCACCAAAGCCGACCCCGACTACGGCACCGGCGTCGCCGAGGCCATCGCGGCCCTCGACTGATGCAGAGTCTGAGGAGACGACGAAAGGCCACTCGATGAACGAAACGATCGCGGACGTCACCATCCCGGATACGGCGCTGGTCCGGGCGGCCACCGACATGGTTCGCGAGGCGAGCTCAGCGCTGCTGTTCGACCACTCCCGGCGCGTGTACCTGTTCGGCAGCCTGAAGGGCCGGCATCGCAAGCTCGAGGTGGACCCCGAGTTGCTCTACGTCGGTGCGATGTTCCACGACCTCGGGCTGACCGAGCGCTATCGGAGCACCGACCAGCGCTTCGAGGTGGACGGCGCCGACCTGGCCAGGGATTTCCTACTCGACCACGGGCACAGCCCGGCCGATGCCCGCGCCGTCTGGCTGGGTATCGCCCTCCACACCACGCCCGGCGTCCCGAACCATCTCGAACCCGAGACCTCGCTCGTCAGCGCAGGGGTGGAGACCGACGTCCTGGGCTGGGACCTCGACGAGATCAGTCCTGAGAACATCGCCGAGGTGGTCAAGGCGCATCCTCGGCCGAACTTCAAACGCGAAATCCTGCGCGCCTTCACCGACGGCATGAAGGACCGCCCCGCCAGCACGTTCGGCACCATGAACGACGATGTGCTCGCACATTTCGTGCCTGGCTTCGTCCGTGAGGACTTCGTCGACATCATCATGGGTTCCGATTGGCCCGAGTGAGGGTTACGGGCGCCGCCATCCGTTGGGGAAGCCGGCGTTCCAGAGCCGGCGTCCGAGGGTGACGGCGATCAAAGCGAGGCCGGCGTAGGGCAGGACGAGCAGCACGAGCTGGGTGGCGCCGAATGCGGCGGCGGCGACATCCGCGGCCCGGACCGCGGTGGCAGTCGCCCCGAGGTGCCCGACCAGTGCTGCCCACACGACGGGCAGGACCTGCGGCGCCAGCACGACGAACATGACGCTCCAGCAGCCCAGGAACGCCGTGGTCAGCGCCGCCCAGCAGGCGACGATGCGGCGGGTCAGCGGTGTCAGCTCGGCGACCCGTGGGTGGTTGCCGCGTCCGGGCAGCGCGCTGCGGAGGATCGGGCCGAGGCGGGCGAACAGATCCGGCACGCCGACGAGGTCGGCGAGGATGTAGTAGCCGTCGAGTCGCACCGAGGGCAGGAACTGCCACATCGTCTCGACGTGCAGGGCCACCAGCACGACCAGCAGCCATGGTGAGCCGGTGGTCAGGTACGCCAGACCGATCACGGTCATGGCGACCGCGTTGAGGTACACCCCGCCCAGGTCGACGCGCAGCCGAGCCGCTCGGCAGAGGCGGTAGGCGTCGGTGACCGTGCTGAAGAACACCGGCCAGACCAGGTACAGCCCGATGCCCATCGCCCCGGGCCGGGCACCGCCGTAGCGGCAGGCGGCGGCGTGGCCGCACTCGTGGAGGGCCGCCACGGCGAGGATCACCGCCAGTACCGGGACGGTCAGCGCAGGCTGGTCGCTGAAGGCCCGGACGGCGGGCAGGATCTGCCCGAAGCCACCACCGGCGAGGATGAGGACGTCGACGGCGGCGAACCCGGCGAGCATCAGGGCCACGACCGGGGAGGCGAAGAGGGGCCCGAGCAGCCCGGCGATCGCCCACACGAGGCGTTCGGGCACGAGCCGCGCCCGATGCGTGAGCATCAGCAACGGATCCGGGCAGGCAGGGAGCGACGGTCCGGCGTCGGCGGCGACGAGACCGGCCGGGCGGAGCCTGTTGTCGAGCAGGAACGCCACCTGCGCCGCGGTGACCGTCCGGTCGATCTCGGCGCCGAGCGCCGCGGCCAGCTCGTCGAGATCGCGGCGCCCATCCACCAGCCTGGCCAGCCGGAACACCCGCTCGGAGAGCTGCACGACCTGCCCGTCGCCGCGGCAGGCCAGGTAACGGGGTTCGGTGAAGCCCGAGCCGGAGTACTGCCCGATCAACTCGGTGCCATCGGCCGGTCGAGGGACCGTCGATGTGCGAGCGACGAGTGCGCTGTCGGCGGGGCTCATCGGGGATCTCCTCGGACGTACGAGCGTCGTCCGAGACGTCATCACTTGCAGCCCGGCGGCTTCGGAGACCACCACGGAACGTCATTGCACGGCGTCTGAGCAGCGCTGTCGACACCGCCGCTGAGGGCGGTGACGACGCCGGTGCCGGTCGTCGGGGCCGGGGTGAGCAAGGTCGTGACGAGGGTGCGGGCAGGCAGCAGCTCGACGTGCTCGGCGGCGAGCTCGGCGGAGCTCAGGTTCTTCGCCATGGCGTCTCCTGTGTTCATTCCGTGATGAGGGTGCCTGCTCGGCGTCGGCGCCGCGATGGAGTACACCCCCGAACGTTTCGGGAGAACCCCCTGCCAGAGGGGGCAAACCCTACTTTCGGCAGCATCCTTGGCCACGGCCACCAGGGCGTTTAGCGTGTAGCAGCCGGACGGATCCGGCTGAGACCGGTGGTGCGGGATGAACCGGACGATTGTGGCGCAGCTGGCGCGGCCGCTGCTGGTGAGCATTTGTGTGGCCGTGGTCCTGACGGTCGTGGTGCGGGGCGGCGGCACGGTGCTCGGATCCGCGGCGTCCTTCGCCGTGCTGCTGCCCTTCGTGGCGGCCGCGCTGTGCGTGGTGGGTCTCGGGCTGGTGCGGCCGCGGGTCGACCGTCTGGTCGGTCGGTTGACCCACCACCGCGAGGTGACGCCGTACTCCGCGCTGGCGGCGGCCGCGGCACGTATCCGCGCGGGCTCCCTCGAGCAGGCCCTCCCCGGACTCACGGAGGTGGTGGCGAGCGGCACCGGAGCGAGCCGGACCGTCGTATGGCTCGCCGTCGACGACCGCCTCGTCAGCGCGGCCGCCCAGCCACCCCACGACACCGCACCGCCGACCGTCGAGAGCCTCGCTGTCCTGCTCAGCCGACCTGACACCGACTACGTCGTCCCGGTGCTCGACGGGCCGGTGCTGCGCGCGGTGCTGGCCATCGGGAAACCGGACGCCGCGATCACCCCGGAGGACAAGCGGCTGATGCACGACGTGGCGAACGGGGCAGGTCTGCTGCTGCGCAGTGTCGCGCTCAACGCCGAGCTGGCGGAACGGATCCGGCGGGCCGACGACCTGGCCTCCGAGCTCGAGGCGTCCCAGCAACGTCTCGCCCATGCCCGCGAGATCGAACGACGCCGGTTGGTCGTGGAGCTCGGGTACGCAACCGTCGATCGGCTCGCGGCACTGCGGGACGAGGTGGTCGGGGCGCGGTCCGTCCTCACCCCGGGGCGGGAACGGGCGGGAACGGCGATGGATGCGCTGAAGCGGGCCCGCGTCGGGCTCGAGGATCTGATCGACCGGTTCCGGGTGATCGCCCGTGGCGTCTACCCGGCGGTTCTGCGGGACCAGGGGCCGATGGCGGCTCTCGAGGAGCTGGCCGCGGATCTGCCACGGGCGGTGCGGCTGACCGGCGACCTCGGCAGGCGGCTGAGCTGGGAGGTCGAGTCCGGGATCTACTACCTGACCGCCTCGGCGATCCAGCAGCTCGCGGGCCGGCCCGCCGAGCGCGAGCTGCTGGTGCACCTCGAACATGCCGACGGCCGGTTGAGCGTGCATGTCGAGGACACCGCGCCCGTCGTCACTGCCCAGGAGGTGCGTGATGCGCTCGCAGGCGACGCCGAGCGACTCGCGGCGCTGGGAGGGGAGCTCGAACTGATCGATCACGCTGCCGGAGCCGATGGGAGCACCGCGCACGGGACGGCGCGCGTGGTCGTCCTCGATGCCTGGTTGCCGGACCGGCTCGAGCCTCAGGTCGGGCAGGCTTCCGTGGAGGCGTGGATGCGGTGAGAGAGCTCGGCCCGTCCCGGCCTGCCACCGTGGGGTACGCGGTGGTGTTCGTGGCGTGCGTCGTCCTCTCGATCAGCCTTCTGGTGGGCGGTGCCCTCGTGCTGCTCACGGACGGCGCACCGGCCCTCGCCGACGCCGCGGCGCGCGGTGATGGCTGGGCCCGGGCCGTGCTCGACGCGAAGCCGTTCAGTGAGCCACTCGATCAGGCTGTGCTGGACTACTCGTTCAGCGTGCTCAACCTCGTCGTCGCCACAGTTCTGCTGGCCTCCCGTCGTCAGGACCGGCCCATCCGGCTGCTGGCCGTCGCCATGATCGCGGCGGCCGGCGCGTTCAACCTGCAGGCGTACGCGGGAACGGTCGTGCTGCAGGCGACGACGGGGCTGCCCGTCGAGATCCTGTACCTGGTGGTCCTGCCTGCCATCGCGTGCGCGTCCTACGTCCTGGCCTTGCTGCTCTTCCCCTCGGGACAGCTCCCGCTGGCCGGTTCCGGACTGCGCAGGAGCCTGATCGCCACGGGTCTTGGCGTGCTCCTGCTCGTCGGCGTCGGAACCGTTCTGCTGCCGCGCACGCTCGGCTGCGTGGTCTTCTTCGGATTCCTCGTCCCGCTGATCGCGCTGGCCGTGACACCGCGACACCGCGTCGGCGCCGGTCTGACCTCGGAGCAGCGCACCCAGGCCCGGCTGTTGTTCACCGTGGTGGCAGCCGTGCTCCCGGTGGCCGCCGTGCTGGGGTTGATCACTCAGATGTGGTGGGAGCTCGGGTGGACCGGTCCCCTCGTCCAGGATCAGACGGCGCAGGCGGCAGGCGGGATCGAGCAGCCGACAGCGCTGCTGTTCTGGTTCGCGCGGTTCGCGTCGTCCGCGGTCGCTGCAGCGGTACTGGTGGTCACCCGACGGACCGGGCTGTGGACCGCGGAGCGCGTGCTCAGCCTGTGGCTGGCCGCGACGCTGGTCGTGGCGCTGGTCGGCGGCGAGTTCGCGGTCGTCGAGGCGATCGCCGGCGTGATCGCCGGGGTCATGGTCAGCGCCGGCATCATCGGCGGTGTCGTCGTGGTCGCGGTGCTCGCAACGGCCTTGGAAGCGCTGTCGTTCCTCCCCGTGCACGTCCGGGCCGAGAGGTTGGTCGACCGGCTGCTGTACGGAACCCGGCCGACCCCTTACAACGTGCTCGCCGGGATCACGGAGCTGTCGCGCTCCACCCCACGGGACGGACCGGATCTGGCACGGGTCGCGGAGGCCGTCGCACGTGGCCTGGGGGCGACCATGTGCCGGCTGACCGTGATCCGGCCCGGGCTGCGCGACCGCATCTACTCGTGGGCCGAGGACGGCACCGACCCCGGCATCGACGACCTCATCGAGGTGCCCGTCCATCACGGCGAGGAGCGCATCGGGTCGATCGCCGTGGACCGCGGCGCGGTCGTCGGCCTGTACGCGCAACGCCGGCGCCTGCTGACGGACATCGCCGACAGCCTCGGCGTGGTGATGCAGGCGAACCGGGCCGGAGTCGAGCTCGACCGCCAGCTCCGAGCGGTGCTCGCGCGCGCCGAGGACATCGCGGTGTCGCGGCGCCGGACGATCGCGGAGATGGACAGCGAACGACGCCGGATCGAGCGTGACCTGCACGACGGGGCGCAACATCGTCTCGTGTCCCTGCGTCTGACTCTGGGCCTCGCCGAGCACCAGGTCGAGACGGCGCAGTTCGAGCAGGCCCGCAACCGGCTCGACCAGATCGCCGAGCAGATCGGGAGCACGGAGGCGGTGCTCGCCGCCACGGCAACCGGCGTGTCGTCTCCGGTCCTGGCCGAACGCGGTCTGGTGGCGGCGCTGGAGCGCGAGCTCCTGAGCATGCCGCCGGTCGTGCTGGACGTCGCAGGCCTCGACGCCGGCCGCCGGTTCCCCGCCCCCGTCGAGGCCGCCGTGTACTTCAGCTGCCTGGAGTCGGTCAACAACGCCTGCAAGCACGCGCCGGGCGCGGACGTCGTGGTGCGCCTGTCGGCGATCGACGGTCGGCTGTGCTTCACCGTGCGCGACGAGGGCCCGGGATACGACCAGGATGCGGGGTCCGGTCCGGGCCGCGGGCTGGGCAACGTGCAGGCCCGGATGCGCGCGGTCGGCGGCCGGGTCGAGGTGCGTTCGCGGCCGGGTGCCGGCACGGCGGTGCAGGGCTGCGTGCCACTGCCTGCCGACCGGTCACGCATGCCCGAATCGGAGATGCGACGGCATTCCCATCACTGATCACATTCCCGTGTCGGTGGGTGCATATCGGACAGTCATCCCTATAGTGGCACTCGATGCCAAAACGGCGCGGTAGCGCTGCGGTGCCACGCTTGTGCAGTCGCCGGCCACCGACCCGAGGGAGCGAGAAACGATGCAAGGACGCGTCGCAGGCAAGGTCGCGCTGATCACGGGCGCCGCGCGAGGGCAGGGCAGGGCGCACGCCGTCCGGCTGGCTCACGAGGGCGCCGACATCATCGCGATCGACGTGTGCGCGCCGCTGCCCGGCGTCGCCTACGACTCGGCGACGCCCGCGGACCTCGAGGAGACCGCCCGCCTGGTCGAGAAGCACGACCGCCGGGTGATCACCGGCCGGCTGGACGTCCGCGACCTGGGCGCCCTGCGCACGGCCGTGGACGACGCGGTCGCCGAGCTGGGAAGGCTCGACATCGTGGTGGCCAACGCCGGGATCTGCATTCCGGCGCCGTGGAACGAGGTCACCTCGACGATCTTCGACGACACGATCAGCACGAACGTCACCGGCGTGTGGAACACCGTCATGGCGGGCGCCCCGCACCTCGTCACCGCGGGCGGGGGTTCCATCATCCTGATCAGCTCGGCCGCAGGCCTGAAGGTGCAGCCGTTCATGGTCCCGTACACCACCAGCAAGTTCGCCGTGCGCGGCATGGCCAAGGCGTTCGCCGCCGAACTGGCCCAGCACCACATCCGGGTCAACAGCGTGCACCCGACCGGCGTGAACACCCCGATGGGCTCCGGAGACATGCAGGCCGTGCTCGGCAGGGTGATAGCGGGCGACCCCCGCCTGGGCGGGATGTTCACGAACCTCCTGCCCGTCGAGGGCACGGAGCCCGAGGACGTCGCCGACACCGTGCTGTTCCTCGCCTCCGACGAGTCGAAGTACGTCACGGCGCACGAGATCGCACCCGACGCCGGCGTGACGGAGTTCTGAGATGGCCAGCACCAGGGACTGGTTCGAGACGGTCGCGGAAGCGCAGCGGCGCGCGAAGCGGCGACTGCCCAAGGGCGTCTACCTCGCGCTCGTGGCTGGCGCCGAGGCCGGCGTCACGATGGACGACAACGTCGCCGCCTTCACCGAGCTGGGCTTCCGTCCGCACGTCGCCGACCTGCCCGCGGCCCGCGAGCTCGCCACCACCGTGATGGGCCAAGAGGTCAGCTTCCCCGTGCTGATCTCCCCCACCGGGGTGCAGGCCGTCGACCCCGACGGAGAGGTCGCCGTGGCCCGCGCGGCTGCGGGTGCGGGCACCGCGATGGGCCTGTCCTCGTTCGCGTCCAAGCCGGTGGAGGACGTCGCGGCCGCGAACGACAAGCTCTTCTTCCAGACCTACTGGGTGGGCGACCGCGACGCCATCCTCGCCCGCGCCGAACGCGCCCGCACCGCAGGTGCGAAGGGCTTGATCGTCACCCTCGACTGGGTGTTCGACTCACGCCGCGATTGGGGCAGCCCCTTCATCCCCGACAAGCTCGACCTCAGGGCGATGGCCCGCTACGCCCCCCAGGTGGCGCTCAAACCCGCCTACCTGCTGCAGTGGCTCAAGCACGGCAAGCTGCCCGACCTCGGCGTGCCCAACCTCGTCGCACCGGGCGAGCAGGTGCCCACGTTCTTCGGCGCCTACGGGCAATGGATGTCCACCCCCCTGCCGACCTGGCAGGACCTCGCCTGGCTGCGCGAGCAGTGGGGCGGGCCGTTCATGCTCAAAGGCATCACCCATCCCGACGACGCCCGCCGCGCGGTCGACATCGGCGCCACCGCGATCTCGGTGTCCAACCACGGCGGCAACAACCTCGACTCCACCCCGGCCACGATCCGGCTGTTGCCCGCCGTCGCCGACGCCGTCGGCAACCAGATCGAGATCCTTCTCGACGGCGGCATCCGCCGCGGCAGCGACGTGGTCAAAGCCCTCGCACTCGGCGCCCGCGCCGTCATGATCGGACGCGCCTACCTCTGGGGCATGGCCGCGGGCGGCGAGAAGGGCGTCAGCAACGTCCTCGCCATCCTCCGCAGCGGAATCGACGAAACCCTCCTCGGCCTGGGCAGAACCTCGATCCACGAGCTCAGCCCCGACGACCTCGTGGTCCCCGAGGGCTTCACCCGGGCCGCGCAGAAGTAGGGCTCGCCAGAACCACACTTCTGAAGGTTGCTACATACAACTAACTTGAGTTAGTTTGCATGTATCAACCATGGAGGGGGACAGTGATCGCGTCGACGACCGCCGCGGATCTCATCGAGGCGCTGCGGACGATCGTCCGTACAGGACGGGGCGCCAGACAAGCAGCGCTGTTCGGTGATCTGCCCGGCGCGTCCGTCACCACGCTCGTCGCGCTCGACCGGCACGGGGAGCAGCGCATGGGCGAGCTGGCCGAACGCCTCTGCGTCGACCCGTCGGTGGTGAGCCGGCAGGTCGCGACGCTTGCGCGCTCGGGCTTCGTGGCCCGCCGACCCGACCCGGTCGACGGCCGGGCGCAGCTTCTGGGCATCACGGACGCAGGACGCGACGCCATCGCCCGGTACAGGGGCGAGTGGATCGGATGGGTCGCGCAGGCGCTCGAGGACTGGGACGACGAGGACGCCCACCATCTGGTGGCGTCGCTCCATCGGCTCGCCGACGACCTTCGGCAGTCGGCGCCGGCCCCGTCCCGCCCGGCACTCCCCCACCCGACGACGCCCGCCGCGCGCTGACGCGACCGGCGGCCGCTCGCCGAACACTCGAAGTACGAGGAGAACGACCTTGGCCACGTCTACCGACGGGGTGTCCGACACCCAGCCCACTGCCCCACCCCGCGATCCAGCGGAGCCGTCATCCGCCGAGGACAGCGGCCGGATGACGCACCGGCAGACCCTGGAAGCACTCTCCGGGATGCTGCTGGCGATGTTCACCGCGTTCCTGTCCTCGACGATCGTGTCGAACGCGCTGCCGACGATCATCACCGATCTGCACGGGACGCAGCACCAGTACACCTGGGTCATCACCGCGACCCTGCTGTCGTCCACCGCCAGCACCCCGATCTGGGGCAAGCTCGCCGACCTGTTCAGCAAGAAGCTGCTGGTCCAGCTCGCCATCCTGATCTTCACGGTCGGCTCGGTGCTCGCCGGTCTGTCGCAGTCGGTCGACACCCTGATCGCGTGGCGGACCGTACAGGGCCTGGGGCTCGGGGGACTGCAGGCGCTGGTGGTCATCGCCATCGCGGCGATGATCAGCCCCCGAGAGCGCGGCCGCTACACCGGGCCGATCGCAGGCGTGATGTCCGTCGCCACGGTGGCCGGACCGCTGATCGGCGGCGTCATCGTCGACACGAGCTGGCTGGGCTGGCGCTGGTGCTTCTTCGTCGGGGCCCCGCTCGCGCTGGTCTCGCTCATCGTGGTCCAGCGCACCCTCAACATCCCGGTGATCAAGCGCCCCGTCCACATCGACTACCTCGGCGCGGCCCTCATCGCCGGCGGTGTCTGTGACCTGCTGATCTGGGTGACGCTCGCGGGCACCGAGTTCGCGTGGGGGTCGAGAACGTCGCTGCTGCTCGCCGGGATCGGCGTCGCCCTGCTGGCCGCAGCCGTGTTCGTCGAGATGAAGGTGAAGGAGCCGATCATCCCGTTGCGGCTGTTCCGCGACCGCACCACGACGCTGGCGACCGTCGGCAGCATCGCCGTCGGGGTGGCGCTCTTCGGCAGTGCCGTCTTCCTCGGCCAGTACTTCCAGATCGCCCGCGGCTACTCCCCGACCGCCGCCGGGCTGCTCACACTCCCGATGATCATCGGCTCCACGCTCTCGTCCACGCTGTCCGGCCAGCTCATCACCCGGCTCGGACGGTGGAAGGGCTTCCTCGTCGGCGGCTCGATCCTCATGGTCGCGGGATTCGGACTGCTCGCCACCACCGACCACGCGACGAACATGGTCCTGCTCAGCGGCTACCTCTTCCTGCTCGGTACCGGAATGGGCATGACGATGCAGAACCTCGTGCTCGCCGTGCAGAACACCGTGGCCGGCACCGATCTCGGTGCGGCCACCTCGACGGTCTCCTTCTTCCGGTCGCTGGGCGGGACGGTGGGTGTGTCCGTGCTGGGAGCCGTGCTCGCCGCGCGAGTGACCGACCTGACCGTGCTCGGCATCACCACGGCCGGCGTACCGGTCCCAGCCGGTGGCGACGCCGGCAGCGTCGGGATCGGGAGCCTCAACGAACTGCCCGACGCCCTCGCCGACATCGTCAGGGCCGCCTACGGCGATGCCACCTCGCAGATCTTCCTGGTCGCAGCCGTCCTGTCGGTGTTCACCCTGATTGCGGTACTCGCCATCAAGGAGGTCCCGCTGCGGACGAAGACCGGCATCGAGATGCAGCGCGAGGCCGTCCGCGAGGCCGGGGCCGCGTAGGCCGGGCGCTTGGCTGCGCCGGCAGGCCCACGAGCCTCGATCGAAATCGGCGGACCGGCCGCGTAACGGTCTCGGCGTCCACGGCGCTGAGGGGGCGGACGGTCAGCGGTTGCGCTCCCCCATTGCTCCGCACCTTCCGTCCCCGACCGACGTGGAGGACGCGTGCGCGCTGCCGCGGGCGAAATGGCCCCGCCCGGGCCCCAACCGGACCCTGCCGATCCCGACCTGGACGAGGCACTGTGTGCGGCCCGTCGCGGCGACGAGGCGGGGTTCGTGGTTCTGTACCGGGATCTCCAGCCTCGGCTGCTGCGCTACGCCACCGTGCTGGTGGGCGGCGAGGCCGAGGACGTGACGGCCGAGACATGGCTGCAGGTCACGCGCGACCTGCGAGGCTTCGTCGGTGATCTCGACGGGTTCCGCGGCTGGGTGAGCACGATCTGCCGCAACCGGGCGATGGATGCGACGCGCACGCGAACCAGGCGTCCTGCGTCGCCGGCCGATATCGCCGTTCTCGCCGCCGTGCCCGAACCGCGACAACCGTACGACGCGGGGATGGAGGCGCTGTCCACCCGTTGGGCGATGGAGCACATTCTGGCTCTGCCACAGGCCGAGGCCGAGGCCGTCCTGCTGCGCGCGGTCGTCGGGCTCGACGCCCCGGCGGCGGCCCGGGTGCTCGGCAAGCGCCCCGGCACCGTAAGGGTCGCTGCGCACCGCGGCCTCCGGCGGCTCGCGCGCCGGTTGGAGAACGACCGGTGGTCAGCAGGTGACGAGCATGCGTAACGGTTCAGGAGGCGACGGCGCTGGACGGGACGAGGTGCGTACCTCCGATCCGGTCCGGCTGACCCGCACCGCCACCGAACGACTGCTCGACGGCGGCGACGGGCCTGCCGACCTCCGTCACCTGCTCGACGTCGCCGCGGGCCCCGGCACGTCGAGTGAGCTTGCAGGCGAAAGCGCCGCACTGGCGGCCTTCGTCGACGCACCGAGAACCGCGTCGCTTCCCCGCCACCCGCCTCGCAGAGCATCGATGCTCAGCACAGTCGTGTCCAAGATCCTGGCAGCCAAGGCCATCGCCGCGATCGCCTTGGTGGCCGGCGCGACAGGGGGTATTGCGCTCGCCGCGCAGTCGACGGGAGTTCCCGAAGACCGACCCGTCACCGGCGCGCACACCAGCACCGAGGGACGCCCGTCCGTGCCTGCCGAGCCGGCCCGGCCGGACGGCTCCGACCGGCCGGCGGGCGCAGCCGGACAAGCGGGCGGACAGAGCAATCCCGCAACCGGGCCATCCCTGGCCGGCCTCTGCCACGCCTGGACCACCGCCGCAGCCGACGACGCCGGCAAGGCCGCGGAGAGCCAAGCGTTCACCGCGCTGGTCGCCGCCGCGGGAGACCCCGACGCGGTTGCGGCCTACTGCGCCGACATGCACGGCACTTCAGCGTCCGGGCAGTCCGGCAACGCTCCGGGCAGATCCGAATCGGCGCCAGGCCATACGGGCACCGCATCCGACGCCACCGCATCCGACGGCTCCGGTGCGGCACCGGGCCACTCCGGAAGCGCTCCCGGGCAGGCACACGACCCCTCGCGGCCGGACCACTCCGCCGGGGCTCCCGGGAGGGCGGACGACAAGGGCGACAAGATCGACAAGGAGCAGAAGCCGGACCCGTCGGAGCGCGACGCCCCGAACGGGGCGAAGTCATCACAGCAGTGACGTGCTGCTGACCGGCTCGGCCGTCGGCGCGGAGCACGATCAGCCGACCCACCACCGAGTACGTGCGAGGAGTCATAGAACCCGCGCCCGGCACGCACCCGGGCGGGGCGCAGTGTCACCGGGTGGGCGTCACCCACCGAGCGTCGAGGTCTCCACGACTCGGCATCGGGTGACCCCGATGACCGACTCGGCCACGCGAACCGCCGCGTTCCGGTCGGAGGGGTCCCTGCGCTCGTCGAAGATCGTCACCTCGCCGTCCCGCACCGTCGCCCGCCAGCGGCCCACCCCTCCACACAGATTGAGCCTGCGTCGCACGTCGGCCTCGATCAGGCCGTCGTCACGGGCGAGGGCGTGCACGAGGTCCCGGTAGGTGATCACGCCGATCACCACGCCGTCCTCGACGACGGGGAGGGACCTGATGTTCGCCGAACGGAGCACGGTCAGCAGATCCGCGACGCCCTCCTGCGGATGCGCGGTGAGCACGTCGCGCTCCATCACATCCGCAACCGCGTCGCCGGGATCCCGGTCCTCACGCTCGTCCAGGGGAAGCCGCGGGTCGGGCGGGAAGCGATCCTCCAGAAGTTCCGCTTCGCCCACGACGCCGACCAGGCGACCATCCCCGGCCACCACCGGCAGGCACGTGAAGCTGTGCGAGGCGAGCAGGGCCGCGGCGTCCTTCACCGGCATCTCCGGTGGGACGACGACGGCTGGGCTGGACATGATCTCGCGAATGCGCATTGTCGCCTCCTGGGAATCGCCTCGATCCGGACGCTAGGCGCGACTCGCCCTGCCCACACGGAGGCGTGAGGCTCCCGGGTACACGGACCAAGGACCCGGCTCCACCAGGTCGTTCGCCGACCCCACACACCGAGCGGTCCCGGCACACGCGTTCGGCCATGTGTGCGGAAGCCCCACCGTGTGTGCCGTCGATCATGCTTCTGCTGTTGCGGGCTCGTGCGCGCGTTCGGCTGCGCGCCCGCCGTAGCGGCGGTCCAGCAGCAGCACCGCCAGCCCGGCCGCGAGCACCGGGACGGCCATCGCGTAGAAGACCGCACCTGCCGACCATTCGGCCGAGAGCGCCGCGCCGATGATGATCGGGCCGAGGATCCCCCCGATGCGGCCGATCCCGAGCGCCCAGCCGACCCCGGTGGACCGCATCGAGGCCGGGTAGAACACCGCGGCGAGCGCGATCAGGCTCTTCTGCCCACCGCTGATCGCGCAGCCGGCGAGGAAGTTCGCGATCATCAGCACCCATAGCGGGGCGCCGAACGCGATACCGGTGGCGGCGACGAACACGGCTCCCGCAAGGTAGAACACGCCCAGCGCGCGGTAGGCACCGATCCTGTCCATCGCAGGCCCGGTGATGAACGCCGCGGCGATGCCGCCCACGGTGGTGAGCGTCGTGGTGGTGACCACCACGCTCATGTCGTAGTCGAGCCCCTGAAGGATCGTCGGCAGCCAGCTCTGCAGTGCGTAGAACTCGGCGAGGTTGATCGCGAAGACGAACCAGAGCAGGGCGGTGCCGAGCACACGGTCCCGGGTGAACAGGCTGCTCAGAGCGGCGCGCTTCCCGGAGTCCTCACCGGCGACGTCGAACCGCGGTGCTGCTGTCGGCGCGAGCGTCGGATCGATGCGCCGAAAGATCCGGTGGACGCGCTGTGGGTCCTGGCCGCGGCGGAGCATGAAGACCGGCGACTCGGGCAGGAAGCGCAGCAGCAGCGGCAGGAGGACGAGCGGGGCGATCGCTCCGACCCAGAACACCGAGCGCCAACCATGGACCGGGATCAGCCAGCCCGCGACCAGACCGGCGACGACGAAGCCGAGCGAGAACCCGCAGTAGATGGCCAGGACGAAGGTCGCGCGCAGGCGCTTCGGGCTGAACTCGCCGGTCATCGCGACACAGCTCGGCGCTGCGGCGCCGAGACCGAGACCGGTGAGGAACCGCAGGACGACCAGTTCGGTGACGCCCGCGGACCAGACCGCCGCGAGCGTGCACACCGCGAACCCGGCCACGGCGACGACGATGACGCGCTTGTGGCCGAACCGGTCCGACAGCGGCGACAGCACGAGGTAGCCGATCATCAGCCCGACCAGGGCGGAGGAGAAGATCGGGCCGAGCACCGCGGTGGGTAGGCCCCACTCCTTGGCGATGTGCGGCGCCATGTAGCTGATGGCCTGGGTGTCGAACCCGTCGAGGAACATGACCAACCCGCACAAGCTGATCACTGCGTACTGGAACCGGCTCACGCGGCGCTCGTCGACGAAGCCGGGCAGCCGCAGGGTGGATGGGTCGAGGGACATCGTTGACCTCGCTCCGGGGTCATGGCGGACCCCTGGATGTGGTGGGAACGGGAAATCAGCCGGCGACGGGCTGGGCGTCGCCGGAGGCGACGAACGCGTCGCAGAAGAAGCGATCGGGATCGAGCCCGGCAGCGGCGAAATCCGCACGTGCTGCGGCCGTCATATCGGGGTTGCCGCACGCGTAGACGTCGTGGGATCCGAGGTCGGCGTGGTCGGCGAGCACCGCGCGGTGCACGTACCCGGACCGCCCGGGCCATGCCGGATCGGGCCGCGAGAGCACCGGGGTGAAGGAGAACCAGTCGTGCTTCTCCGCCCACCGGCCTGGCAGCTCGGCGAGGTAGAGGTCCTCGCGGGATCGGGCGCCCCAGTAGAGGTGCAGGCGCCGGTCGCCGCTCCGCTTGATCTGGTCCTCGACCATCGACTTCACCGGAGCGAATCCGGTGCCGGTCGCGACGAGCACCACCGGCCGGTCGGAGTCGTGGTCGAGGGCGAACTCGCCGAACGGCAACTCGACGGTGAGGGTGTCGCCCTTCGTGAGCCCGTCGAGCAATTCGCCGGAGAACCGGCCGCCCGGCACGCGACGGACGTGCAGCAGTGCCCCGTCGTTCTGGTGGGGCGGGTTCGCCATCGAGTAGTTGCGGGTGTCGCCGCCGGGCAGGCGCACGGTCAGGTACTGCCCCGCCCGGAACTTGACGCGGATTCCCGCCGGAAAGCGCAGGGCCACCGCGGCGACGTCGGGCGCGGCCGTCGTGATCTTGTGGACCTTGGCCTCGACGACCCGCCGGGCCGGGGGCTCGCTACTGACGATGCGCTGCGGGGCGATCTCGACGCTCGAGACCGGCCGGGCCTGGCACAGGAGCACGCCCGTCGCGGGGCCCTCGACGGTGCCACGGCCCCTGACCTCGCACGTACCTGCGGTGACACCGCCCACGCACGTCGAGCACACACCCTTGCGGCAGGAGTAGGGCATTGCGTAGCCCGCGCGCTCGGCCGCGTCGAGCACGGTCTCGCCGGGCTCACACTCGAAGACGATCTCGCTTCCGGCGACCCGGACGTCGTTGCTCACGCCGGGACCTCCACGTGGCGGCCTCCGACCAGCCGCACAGCGCACAGCACGGCATCGGGATCGGCGACGCCCCTGCCCGCGATGTCGAACGCGGCACCGTGCCCGACGCTCGAGAAGATGAGACCGGCGCCGACGGTCAGCGCCGACGCGGTGCGGCCCGCCAGGAGCTTGATGGGGACATGGCCCTGGTCGTGGTACATCGCGACGAAGGCGTCGAACTCGGAGCGTCGGTCGGGACCGAGCATCAGGTCGGCTCCGAGCGGCCCCGCCGCGTCGGTCCCCCGCTCGCGCAGCGCAGCCACCGCCGGGACCGTGACGCGGTCGTCGTCGCGGCCGAAGAGGCCACCCTCTCCGGCATGGGGATTGATGCCGAAGACGCCGATCCGCGGGCTGACGACGCCGGCCCCCTCCAGGTAGGCGGCAGCGGCGCTCGCGGCAGCCGCGACCAGCTCAGGAGTGAGTCGAGCGATCGCGTCGCCCAGCCGCTCGTGCAGGGTCGCGTGCACGATCCGCAGACCACCGCCGACCAGCATCAGGAAGACGTGGTCCCTCGGCACGCACGCCAGGTCGGCCGAGGAGACCCGGGTAGCCCCCGAAGGGGATGCCCGCCGCGTTCACCGCGGTCTCCGAGTGCGGGCAGGCCACGATCGCCCGCCCGATCCTCGCCTGCACCGCGCCGACGGCCGCGCGGAGATACGCGACGGTTGCGGCGCCCGCTTCCGCGCTGACCGTGCCGGGGAGCAGTTCACCGTCAGGAAGCGCCTCGACCGCCAGGACGTCCACCGCGTCGGCGACGGGGACGGCCGGAGCATCGATCTCGCGCAGCCGCAGCTCGGACTGCTGCACCCACGGTGCGACGACGTACGGGTCCGCGACGAGCACGGGTGCGAGGTGCGGCTCACCCGCAAGCGCGACGGCGGCCTTCACCGCGATCTCCGGACCGATCCCGTTCGGGTCGCCGACGCTGAGCAGCACGCGGCTCACAGCGGGAGTGCCAGGAGGGTGTCGATGCGCGAGCTGTCGCAGACCACCACCCGCTCGGACAGCGCCGGCCGATCACCGTCGAACGCGTACCGGTCGAGGTAGCGACCGGAGGCGAAGAGGTCGGTGGCGCCGTCACGCATGATCCGCACGACGAGGAACGGTGTCTCGCTGCGCACCTCGCCTGCGGCGTCGGGGCCGTCGTCGAGGAGGAAGGGCTGGCCGAGGATGTGGCGGTAGGAGTGCCGCTCGTAGATGTTCGCCTCGCGCAGCGCCGTGACGCGGTCGACGAGCATGCCGCGGCTGTCGGCCCAGATCAGCCCCGCCGGAAGCCCTTCGCGGTGATTGTCCGCGGTGGTGACGGTGTAGAAGCACTTCTCCGTGAAGAAGTCAGGCCATTCCTCGAGACGGTCGGAGTCGATGCAGCGGGCGTAGGCGGCCTGCGCCTGCGCGATGGCCCGGAAGGCGTCGGTCATGCCGGCACTCCTTCGCGGCGGATCCCGGTGCCGATCCCGGCGCCGATTTCCATGGCCGCCAGGTAGGCCTTCCAGAACCCCCGGATAGACGCCTCGGTCACCCGGCTCTCGCTCGACGTCGCCGACGCCCCGCCCATCTCGACGACGGCGGCCTGGTCGCTCGCGCCGGCCACCCCGCGTTGCACGAAGCCGCCCACACAGCCGTCCTCCATGGACACGTAGCCTGCGGATCCGACGAGGTTCGACTGCTTGAGGCGCGCGGTGCGCTGCTCGGGCGTGTCCTCGGCGAATCCGAGCAGGGTCCAGTTCAGCTCGGTCCGGTCGACGGCGCGCGGCAGGATCTGGCGCACCGCCACCGAGTTCTGGATCTGCTGCAGAACGAACGCCGGGAACGTCGACAAGATCTGGAGAGTGGTGTCGTCGCCGACCTCGCTGAAGCCGTCCAGCAACGAAGGATCGGCCAGCCGGAAGCCGCTCTCGGAGCGGATGTTCTGCTCGGCGTAGGAGGCGTCGCGCTCGGCGTCGCGGTCGACCGCCGAATAGCTGACGTGGTGGCCGCCGTTCTCGCTGACGATGATCCCGCCACGCTGCGAGAGCCGGTTGAGCTCGAACGTCGTGAAGAACAGATGCAGGATGCTCGCGTGGTAGGAGTCCTTGACGTTCTCCACGTAGAGCTTCCAGTTGTTGGGCAGCATCTGGGTGTAGCGCCCGATCACCACGGGCGTGCGCCCGCCCAGCACCCGCTCGATCCGATCCATGATCTCGTCACCGAGGTAGTCCTCGATGTCGTCCACGTCGTCGGAGAGGCTGCCGAAGACGAGTCCGTGCACCACGGCCAGGCGCAGCTTGCGCGGTGCGTGGTCGGACTTGCAGAACGACTCCGGCATCCCGCCTTTGCCCTTGATGCCGCCCTCGAACGCGACGCCGGTGAGATCGCCCTGCAGGTTGTAGGTCCACGCGTGGTAGACGCAGGTGAAGTCCTTGGCCGTGCCCCGGTTGTCGAGGGCGAGCAGAGCCCCGCGGTGCGCACAGCGGTTCTCGAAGGCGTAGAGCTCGCCGTCCTGGTCGCGAGCGACGATCACCGGCAGGTCACCGAGGTAGCTCGTGCGGTACTGCCCGGGTGAGGCGACCTCCGCCTCGAGACAGAGGTAGTTCCAGCACGGCCCGCGGAACAGCTTCTCCTGCTCCGCCGCGTAGACGTCCTCGCGCTGGAAGACCCAGTACGGAACCCGGGTAAGGGTCTCGGGCCAGTCCGGCAGCGCTGCGGTGGTGGGCACAGCGCACCTCCTCTTCAAGGCGCGGCGCCTTGACCGGCGCCTTCCATGTTCGTATAACGAACACTGTGGTGGTTTCTCGAACAGTAGAGGCAAGCGACTCCGGCGATGTCAAGGACGCCGGAGCCGGGCGAGCACCCGAGGGAATGGCAGGCCTCGCCAAGGGGCTCGCCGTGATCGAAGCGTTCGGGAGGACGTCCTCGCAGCTCACGGTGGCCGATGCAGCGCGGCTGACCGGCGTGACGCGCGCCGCGGCACGGCGCTGCCTGCTCACGCTGACCGATCTCGGTTATCTGGATCACGACGGCAAGTACTTCCGTCCGACCCCACGCATGCTGCGGCTCGGCAGCGCCTACCTCGACACCGCGTCCCTTCCGGCGCTGGCCAACCCCCACCTCGTGGCCGCGCGCGACACGCTGAACGAGTCGGTGTCCCTCGCGGTGTGGGAGGACGGCTGGTCCGTCTTCGTCGCGCGTGCCGAGGTGGAGCGGATCGTCTCGACCGGCGTCCGCATCGGCGCCCGGCTTCCCGCCCACTGCTCGGCCACCGGCCGGGTGCTGCTCGCCGGCCTCGGCGACGAGGAGGTGGCGAGCTACCTCGCCCGCGGGGGCCGGGAGCGGCGCACGATCCGCACCGTCATCGACCCGGACGAGCTCACCCGCCTGGTGCGCTCGGCCCGGGTCGACGGCTATGGCACGAGCGACGAGGAGCTCGAACTGGGGATGCGCGCGGTCGCCGTCCCGGTTCACGACGCACGCGGGCGGACGGTTGCCGCGATCAGCGTCAGCGCGTCCAGCGCCCGGGTGAGCGCCGAGGAGATGCACCGCGACTTCGTGCCGGTACTCGCCGCGCACTCGGCGCGTCTCGGCCGGATGCTCTGACGCCCCAGCCCGTCCGCGAGCCTGTTGCGCAGGTTGATCAGCACAGCGCGGGCCACGAGACCCGGGGCGAGCAGGGCCGCGGGGTGCTCGAGCATGACCGTGACCGCACGGAAGCGCCGCGCGACCACCACGTCGGTCGCCGACGCGGTCTGCACCTCGGCCCGGATCCAGCGTCCGAGCCGCTCCCGCCATGACGGCGAGCCGTCGGGGTGGTGGCGGGCTTTGTCCGCGGCGGTCGAGATCTCCCACGCCGCATCGACGACCACCCTCTGCATCGCGAAGAACGACCGCGCCGGCGCGGTCAGGTGCGGGCTCGACTGGAGGTACGCCGCCAGACAGGACGCGTGCAACGCCGCCGACGACAGCCCCTGCCCGTAGACCGGGTTGAACGAGGCCACGGCGTCTCCGACGGCGATCAGCCGGGCCGGCACGGAGTCGGCACAGAAGTCGCGACGGCGGCTGTCCGCCTGGTGAAAGGTCTCGATCGGCCCGACCGGATCACCATCCACGGCATCGCCGAAGAACGACGGCAGTTCCGACCTGCAGAGCGCCATGAACTCGTCGACGTCGCTTCCGGTCGGGTCCTCGCCGGAGCAGGCGAGCGTGATCTGCCACCGGTCGTCCTCGATCGCCTTGAGCGAGGCGACACCGACCCGCGACACGGGGCTGCCGGGGCGGTGGCGGGCGACCACGTTGGCGACGTCCGGCAGGCCGGGCTCCCTGCGGAAGAATCCGGTGGCGTAGTTGACGTCGGTCGGCACCCGCCGCAGCGGTGGGCGTTTCCATCCGGCGTGCTCCAGCCAGTCGCTGAGCCTGCTGGATCGGCCCATCGCGTCCACCACCAGATCTGCCGACTGGACGTGCTGGACCCCGTCCCGCCGGTACCGCACGCCGGTCACGGCGGTGGCGTCGATGTCCAGCCCGCAGGCCTGGCCGGTGAGGAACCGGACGGTGGGCAGCGCCAGTACACGATCGCGGAGCTGCTTCTCCAGGAACGGCCGGCTGCAGCTCAGGACCACGTCCTCCTGAACGTTGACCCGGCGCAGACCGTCCGAGAAGGCGGCGGAGTGCGCCGGATCGACGAGCACCGCACCCAGCGCGGCGGCCTGCTCACCGAAACCCGGGAACCACCGCTCGAGCTGGACCCGGCCACCCGCGAGCACGAGGTGGATCTGCAATCCGTGCGGCACGCCCCGGCGTCCGCCACCGGCCGGTGCGTCGCGTTCGATGATCAGCACCGACCGCGCGTGATCGGCCAGCACACGCGCAGCGAGCAGCCCCGCCACGCTCCCCCCGAGGACCACGGCGGTGTCGACCAACCGGACGGGGTGCGCCGGTGGAGACGTGGAGCTGAGCTGCGCGAACACCCGCCGCGGTCCTGTGCGCATTCCGGCCTCCGGACGAGGACGACAAACAATTCGCCCGGGATCACTGCGCCGACAGAACCATTTCCCACCGCAGCCGCAATTCGCGCGCCCGAGATATCTCAGGGTAGGTGAGGATCAGGGCGTGCACCGCTGTGACTGTTCACACGCAGGCCCCATTTCGTCCGCCTATATCCGGAATGGAACCCACCCGCAGCCGGTCGGATCGCCGGGGCCGATCACCAGCTCACCGGCAGCTCGTAGACGCCGTAGACGAAACCGTCGGTCTTGAACCGGAGCTGCTCGCGCTCCACGGCCAGGCGCAGCGTGGGAATGCGCCGGTAGAGGGTGCTGTAGACGACCTGCAGCTCCATCCGGGCGAGCGGCTGGCCGAGGCACTGGTGCACCCCGAACCCGAACGCCACGTGGTGGCGCGCGTCGCGGCGGATGTCCAGCCGGTCGGGGTCGGCGAAGGCCTCCGGGTCCCGGTTGCCGATGTCGTTCGGCATGATCAGGCCCGTGCCGGCCGGGATGTGCTGCCCGGCCACCTCGATGTCCTCCAGAGCCACACGGCGGCGACCGCCGTGGGTGATGTTGAGGTAGCGCAGCAGCTCCTCGACCGCGCTCGCCACGACCTTCGGGTCATCGGTCTCACGGAGGATGTCGAGCTGGTCGGGGTGTTCCAGCAGGGCGATCGTGCTGAGAGCGATCATGTTCGCGGTGGTCTCGTGGCCGGCGATCAGCAGGAGCACCGCCGTCGCGGTCGCTTCCTGCCTGGTCAGCTCGCCCGACTCGATCCGCGCCGCGAGACCGGACAGCAGGTCGTCTCCACGATCGGCGAGCTTCGCGCCCACCAGCGCGTCCAGGTAGCCGGCGAGCTGCCCGTGCGCGGCCGCCCGCTGCTCGGGCGTGGAGCCCCGGTTCACCAGGGTCCGGGTGATGCTCTGGAAGAAGTCGTGGTCGTCGTAGGGCACGTCGAGGAGATCGCAGATCACCAGCGAGGGCACCGGGAGCGCGAACGCCTCGACCAGGTCGACGGGCGTGGGGCCGGCGAGCATCGTGTCGATCGCCTCGTCCACGATCTTCTGCACCGCAGGCCGCATCGCCGCCACCCGCTTGACGGAGAACGCCGCACTCACCATCCATCGCAGCCGCGCGTGCTCGGGGTCGTCCATCCCGATGAAGCTGAGGGTGCCGTTACCGGGAGCCTGGCGCGGGTAGCCCGGCCGATCCATCTCGGCACTGACCTTGCGGTTGGCCAGCACCGTCCGCTGGTCGGCGTACCTGGTGACCAGCCACGGCGTGCTGCCGTCCCACAGCCGCACCCTCGCCATCGGACACTCCTGCTGCAGTGCCTTCAGCGTGGGCGGTGGGTCGAACGGGCACTCGGCCGCCCTGGTCATGGGGTAGTCGGGAATCTCGGCAAGGTTCTTCTCGACCGAGCTCACTGCGCCGCTCATCGCTGCTCCTCCAGGCCTCTCCATGCACCACCGGCTCGACGCCGATCGATATGTGCACCGTACACATGTTATGCATCGTGCATAAGGAGTGCGTGATGCATAAGGTTTTGCTATGCATCACGCACCCGTCGCGACGGGAGAGCTGACGGCGGGAGGACCGGACGTGACACCTGAGATCGACAGACCGGCGCACCTGGTGGAGTACGAGACCATGCTGCTCGGGAGGCACCTGCACCTGTCGGCCCCGCCCACCCGAGAGGGCGGCCGAACCATGGAGCGCAGCGCGTACATCCTGCTCAGCCGCATCCGGGTGGAAGGCCCGATGTCCATCGGGCAGCTCAGCGACGCGTTCGGGCTGGATCCCTCGACGCTCAACCGCCAGACCTCCGCCGTGCTGCGTGCCGGGCTGGTGGAACGCATCCCCGACCCGGACGGCGGGATGGCCCGCAAGTTCCGCATCACCGCCGAGGGCGAGCGCCGGCTCGATCAGGAGCGCGGTGCGCTCGTGCGACGGATGGAGGAGGTGATGTCCGACTGGGACCCCGAGGACATCGCCACCTTCGCCGCCTGCCTGAAGCGGTTCAACACCGGCATCGAGCGCGTCAACGGGCGACCGTGGCCACGCCCCGCGCTGAGCGAACCCGACCCCGCCGCACGGTGAGGCGTCAGACGACCGCGGATGGCCCGATGCGCAGCCGGATGCCGTTACCGGCCAGCGCCCGGCGGAACCACCACACCGACAACGCGATGCCCATCGCCACCACCGAGTACGAGCCTGCGGTCGACACGAGCAGGAAGTTCCCGACGGTCTGCGTGGCCAGCACGACGATCGTGGTCACGCCGTTGATCAGGAACACCAGCGCCCACAGCAACGAGACGCGCTTGAAGAACCGCTTGATCCCCGGATGCCCGCTGATGCCCTTCGGCAGGGCACAGAAGTCGTCGGCCAGCTTCGCCAGCAACGGACGGTCGAGCCCGATCGTCACCAGCAGCATCAGCGAGAAGACGAAGTTCTGCACCGTGGGCTGCAGGAAGTAGAGGAACGCGCTGCCCGTCTCCAGCCCGACCACCGTACGCACCACCAGCAACGCCGTGGTGATCAACAGGATCGTCGGCAGCTTCTGGCCCGCGACCAACCGCCTGCCGATCGCCAGCCCCGCCCACCCCAAGCCCGCGATCAACCCCGCGTTGAACCCGACCTCGTTGAGCAGCACCCAGAACAGGGCCAGCGGCACCAGCGTGAATTCCAGCAGCGGCCGCCCCGCCTGCCTGAGCATCTCCCTGATCGGAGGAAGGTGAATCGTCGTGCGGTGCTCCACCATCCGGCTGCACTCCTCTGATCGCAACGGGCCGCCCTCGTAGTACACGGACCGCTGCGAGTTTCGGTTGCACCTCCGACGACACATTTTCGACGCTGCACGTGCCACCAGCGGCGATCGCGGAGACACGGCTCGCTTCGCACCCTGAACCGGGTGTCGCATTCGGCGCGATCGGTGATGAGCCGGACTAATCCGCGGGACGGAAACGGGGGACGAAAGGGGCCACTCTCACCCGGTTGCGGAGAGCCGGGGAAGCAGCGCCTGTCACGCCCCGTTCTGCCTCGCCGCCGATTCGGTGATCCGGCACAGCAGGGCGGGTGTGTCGAAACGATCGAGTACGACCTCGACGAAGGCGAGAGCGCCGGCGGCGCCCTCGCAGGCGGCCAAGGCCTTGTCGAGCTCCGACGTGGTCTCGACCCGATGCACAGATGTCCCGTCCGGGGCACCGAGCGCCGCGGGCAGGGCCGTCCAGTTCCAGTGGGCCACGTCGTTGTACGGAGCCTTCGGTCCGCGGATGGCACGCTCGACCGTGTAGCCGTCGTTGTTGAGCACGATCACCACCGGATCCAGGCCTCGCCGGAAGAACGCGCCGAGTTCCTGGATGGTCATCTGCGCCGCGCCGTCACCGGTCACGAGCACGAGGCGCCGTTTCCCGCCTGCAGCGAGCTGAGCGCCCAAGGCGGCGGGCAGGGCATACCCGATCGATGCCCACAGCGACTGCGCGATCACGTCGACACCGGACGGGAGGCGCAACGGCGCCAGCCCGTAGGACGAGGTTCCCTGGTCGACCACGACGATGTCGCCCGGACGCAGGAACCGCTGAACTCGTTCCCAGAACACCGACTGTGTGAGAGCACCGCACGGCGACGGCTCCTCCACGAACGGGGCCGGGAGCGCCTCCCGCACGGGCAGCGGGGCACGGTCGGTCAGGATCTTCCCGAGCGTGACGAGCGCGTTCGCCATCGGGAGCCCGTCGACGATCTCACCGGCGACGTCGACCCGGGCAGGCTGCACGTCGATCAGCCGTGCCGGATCCAGCTTCACGGTGAACCCGCCCGAGCTCAGATCGGCCCACCACAGCCCCACGCCGATGACGACGTCGGCGTCCTCCACTGCGGAGCGCACGGCCTCGTCGCTGACCCCTCCGACGTAGACCCCCAGAAAGCCCGGCGCGCTCTCGTCGATCAGGCCCTTGGCCGCCACGGTGACCGCCGAGGCCACGTTCTTGACGCCCACCAGCGCATCGAGTTCGGCGGTGACACCGTGGCGCGCGAGGTGGTCCACCAGCACGACCACGCTCCTCGCCGATTCGAGCATCGCGGTCGCGGACTCCGCGAGAGCGGACACGGGCGCCGCCAGGTGCGCACCCGCGGACGGGGTGCTCGCGGTGAGCGTGATCGGGGTGTCGACGAGATCAGCGGGCACGCTGATGCTGCCCGGGCGCTTCCGCTCGAGCACCACGGAGAGCACCCGGTCGATCTCCATGGCGGCGGTCTCCTCGGTCAGCACTGCCGAAGCACACGTCACCTCGTCGAGGGCCCGGACGAAATGGTCCATGTCCCCGTCGAGGAGGCTGTGGTGCACCGGCGCGCCGGCCTGCCGCACCGCCGTGGCCGGTGATCCGACGATGTGCAGGACCGGCACAGCTTCGGCGAAGCTCCCGGCCAGGCCGTTGAGAGCGGAGAGCTCGCCGACCCCGTAGGTCGTCAGCACGACGCCGAAACCGCCGACGCGGGCGTACCCGTCGGCCGCATAGGCCCCGTTGAGCTCGTTGGCCGTGCCCACCCACTCCAGATCCGGGTGATCCACGACGGCGTCGAGCAAACGGAGGTTGTAGTCGCCGGGGACGCCGAAGACGTGCCTGGCACCCGCAGCCGCGAGCCGGGACAGCAGGTACTCGGCCACGGTCGGCGCATTCGTCGCCCGGGCAGAAGGTTCCGTGGTCACACTCGCTCCTCGAGGCCCCCTCTCGGGCGGCCGATCAGCAGGCGCCTGCGGGCATGTTCTCATTATTTGATGAAATGGCTCCAAATCCTGATGGTAGGCGGGCACAGGGCGGCCAGCAAGACACCGCCGGCAATGGCGGTTCGGAATCAGATAGAAACGGCGAAACGCGGCGGATTCCCGATTGCTGCGCCTCTGCGAATTACGCGGACACTGCCGCGATCCTGCTCACCGGCCGTGGTGCAGGGCGTCCTCGAGTTGTGCCGCCGCCGCCACTACGGCATCCCCGAACCGGGCTCCGGGTCCCTCGGCGGCTCGGGCTATCGGCGCGGACACACAGACGGCGGCGAGCACCTCGCCGTTCTGCCGCACGGGGGCGCTCACCGAACACAAGCCCGCTATCCGTCCGGCCACCGACTCGAACCACCCGGGGTGATCCGGCTCCGGAGCAGGCGCTTCGAGGGCGAAAGCTGCCGATCCCCCCACGGAAATGGGCAGAAGTGCCGAAACAGGCAATGACGCCCGCAGTTCCTTGTCGGCCTCGATCGACACCACGCACAGCCGTCGAACTCCACGCCGCACCCACAACTGGCACGATTCACCGGTCTGTCGAGCCAGCGCGACCAGAACGGGTTCGGCCGTGCGCACCAGCGGTGACGAGGGGAACCGCTGGCCCAGCCAATGCCGCCCCTCGGCATCGCGCCGCAAAAGCCCGTGTACGACCATGGCGCGCACCAGCCGATGCGCCGTCGGAACCGACAGCCCCACGTGCCGCGCCAGCTCACTCGACCTCAAAGGCGTGGTCTCGACCGCGTCCAGGATCGCCACCACGCGATCCAGCACCCCGACTCCGGTTCCCCGCGCTTCGGCCGGCGAGCCAGACGATGCGCTCATCCCGTCGAGCAGGAAATCGTTGGTCACATTGTGATAATAATGCGGCTGCTCCCCTACCCTGCGCACGCGCAGCATGGCGCCATCCGCCACCGGCTGCACCGCACCCCGGTTGATCCCGTTCGCCCGAATGCCCCGGTAATTCGGTTCGACGTCCTCGCCGCCTCCGCTACAGTCCCGGCCGTGATCCAGAAGCAGCTGTACGGCTGAACGGGCTTCCCGCCGCACCCGCCCGCACGCCGGGCGGGTCCGCGTCCTGCCTTCGTCCGAACAGCAGACCTGGAGAATCCTCGTGTCCCACATCCTGATGGTGAGCGTCGGCGCCCACGGCCACGTGAACCCGAACCTGCCGGTGATCGCCGAGCTCGTCGACCGCGGCCACCGCGTCACCTACGCGATCCCCGAGTCCTTCGCCGCCACCGTCCGCTCCACGGGCGCCACCCCACTCGTCTACACCTCGGGCCTGCCCGACGAGACGCGCGGCGAGCAGTGGCCCAGCGACCCCATCGAGGGCATGTCGATCTTCTTCGACGATGCGGTTCGCGTCTTGCCGCAGCTGGAGGCGGCGCTCACCGACGACCGGCCGGACGTCGTCCTCTATGACATCGCGGGCTACCCGGGCCGGGCCCTGGCTCACTGCTGGGGCCTCCCGCTCGTGCAGCTCTCCCCCACGCTCGTGGCCTGGCGGGGCTACGAGGAGGACATGGCCGACGTGCTGACGTTCCTGGGCGAGCCGGAGTACGAGCGCTACCAGGCGCGGTTCGCGCACTGGCTCGCCGAGCTGGGGATCGACCTCGACGTCGACACGTTCAGCGGTCGCCCGCCGCGCTGCATCGTGTTGATCCCGCGGGCGATGCAGCCCAACGCCGACCGCGTCGACGACGACGTCTACACCTTCGTCGGGCCTTCGCTGGACCGGCGCCCGCACCAGGAGGAGTGGCCGGAGTCGGAAAAGCCCGTCCTGCTGGTCTCGCTCGGCTCCGCCTACACGGACCGAGCGGCGTTCTACCGCGACTGCGTGGCGGCGTTCGGTCCGCTGCCCTGGCAGGTCGTGATCGCGATCGGCTCTCATGTCGACCCGGCCACGATCGGCCCGCTGCCTCCGAACGTCGAGTTGCATCGCTGGGTCCCGCAGGTCGCAATACTCGCCCGCGCGCAGGCCTTCGTGACGCACGCGGGGATGGGTGGGTGTTCCGAAGGGCTCTACCACGGAGTTCCGATGATCGCCGTACCGCAGGCCGTCGACCAGTTCGGGAACGCGGCAATGCTGGAACAGCTCGGGGTCGGCGTGTCCATCCCGGCGGAGTCCGCCACTCCCGAGGCACTGCGAGAGGCGCTGCTCTCACTCGTGGGTTCGATCGACGTCTGGGATCGCCTCACGGTGCTCCGCGACGAGTTGCGCGCGGCGGGCGGTGCCGGCGCCGCGGCCGACATCGTGGAGGCGGAGTTGGCGAAGGCCCGGATCTGATCTCACGCCGCGGCCGGCCGGCCGCGACAACGCTCGTGCCCTGACCATGCTCGACGGTCAGGGCACGTGCCGTTGAGCGTGCATACGGCCGTCAGCCGACCGGCGGCAGCGCTGCCGCCCCGGCGTCCGCCGCAACTCACCATGACCGGCGTGTGAGGCCGGCCCCTCCGCGCCTCGCGACCCGAGAACGGCACGGCGCACTCTGCGCGAGGCCGCCCCGACCAGCCATTCCAGCGGGCCCTGCTGCTGCCTCGCCAACGCCCGCCACAGCACCTCGAACAGGAGCCCTCCGGCGATCAGCGACAGGAACAGCACGACGGGTTCGTGCTCCAGCACACCCGCGACCAGCACCAGCACATGTGCCGAGTAGAGCGTCAGCGGCATGGCTCCCGCCGTCCTCACCGGCCACAGCAGGCGTGCCAGCACCGGGACGTGCACCACGAGCAGCGACGCCCCGAGGACCGCGATCGCCGCACCGAGGGCGTGGACGTCATGGATGAGAACCATCCAGCTCTGCCGATGCGGCAGCGGCAGCATCGACCACAACATCCCCGCGGCCGCGGTTGCGAGCCCTGCGAGAAGCAGCCGGTACGCGACCTGGACGGACAACAGATCCAAACGGCCGATGACGAGCCCGGCACAGATATAGGCGAGGTAGGCGATCACCGGGTAGAAGCCGGTCAGGAACAACCCGATGACCAGCCCGTCCGGATCCGTGACCAGGGTGGCGAATGTGGGGTTGTCGACCGGCCTCGGCACGGCGCCTGCGATCGTCGCGGTGATCATCGGCGCAGCGACGAGCAACAAAACGGCCGCGATGCGCGTCAGCATCCATGGCCGCAACCCGAGTAGCGGAATCGAGAGCAGGAAGAGCACCGCGAAGCAGGGAAGGACGATGTCCGCACGACCGGTGAACCCGAGCCCCAGACCGATCACGGCGACCAGCACGGCGTGTACCGCGACGCCGGCCGATCGCGGCCCTCAGCCCGCGGCCACCGGCTCGGCGTTCGCGTTCACCGGGCGATAGGCGAGCACGACGCCTCCGCTGCGGAACTGGGTCGACCCGGCCAGCTCGAGAGTGGCGGCGATGCCGTCGCGGAACAAGCGCTGCCCCTCGCCGCGGATGACGGGAGAGACCCAGAGCCGGTACTCGTCGAGCAGGCCGTGCTCCATGAGCGCATCGGTGAGCCGCCCGCAGCCCCAGATCAGGATGTTCTTGCCGGGCTGCTCCTTCAGCTTCGTCACCTCGGCGACGAGGTCGTCGCCCGGGATGAGGGTCGAGTTGTCCCATGCGGTCAGAGCCGAGGGGTCCAGGGTCGAGGAGACCGCGTACTTGGCGATGCTGTTGACGTGGTCGGCGAAGGGGTTGCCGCCCATCGCCGGCCAGGCCTGCGCCATGCCCTCGTACGTGACCCGCCCGAGTAGCAGGGCGTCGGCACCGAGGGTGAGCTCCATCGCGTAGGCCTGGGCCTCGTCGTTCATGTACTGCATCGACCACAGGTGCGGGTTGTCGATGTAGCCGTCGAGGGTGGTGTGGGTCGAAGCGATGATCTTTCGCATTGTCGTGCTCCTGTCGGTTGGTGTGCGGCTCACTCTGCCGACGATCGCTTACGGAAACCTTCTCGCCGGTTTACGGCCCGCGTGAGCAGGCGGTTACGGTGGCCGCCGTGCGATTCGGGGTACTCGGGCCCGTGGCGGCGTGGACGGCCGATGGCCTGCCCGTCGCGGTTCCGGGGCTGAAGGTCCGCGCCCTGCTGGCCGACCTGCTCGTCCACGAGGGGCGGCCGGTGCCCGCCGACCGGTTGATCGACGATCTGTGGGGCGATCGACCGCCCTCCAACCCCGCTGCTGCCCTGTCGGTGAAGGTCTCCCAGCTCAGAAGGGCACTGGAGGACGCCGAGCCCGGCTGCCGGGACCTGGTCGTCCACACTCCTGCCGGATACCTGATCCGGGGCACGACCGACACCGGCACGTTCCGGTCGTTGCTCGCGGAAGCCGCAGGCACGTCCGACCAGCGGACGAGGGCAACTGTGCTGGCGGACGCGCTGGCGATCTGGCGCGGGCCCGCGTTCGCCGACTTCGCGGACGAGCCGTTCGTCGCGGCGACGGTCGCGGGCCTGGCCGAGCAGCGACTCACGACACAGGAGGAGTGGGCGGAGGCCCGGCTCGATCTGGGCGAGCACGCCGCGATGGTGGCTGAGCTCAGCGCGCTGCTGGCCGAGCATCCCATGCGGGAGCGGCTGCGCTCGGCACACATGCGCGCCCTCTACCGCGCGGGACGGCCGGGCGAAGCCCTCGCGAGCTACGACGAGCTGCGGGTGTTGCTCGCCGACGAGCTGGGGCTCGACCCCGGCGCCGAGCTGACCGCCCTGCAACGCGCGATCCTGAGCCAGGATCCGGCGCTCGCCGCGCCCGCCACCCAGGCGCCGCCATCCCCTCACCCGGGAACGAGGCTGCCCGAACCTCTCACCGACCTGATCGGGCGCGAGGCCGCCGTCGCCGACGTGTGCGGCCGGATCGAGTCCGACCGGCTGGTGACGCTCACCGGCCCGGGCGGAGTGGGCAAGACCCGGCTCGCGATCCAGGCGGCACGACGGCTGAACGACGCGTTCCCGGACGGAGCGTGGCTCGTCGAACTGGCCGCGCTCGACCCGGTCGCGGACCAGGACGCGGTGCCGCTGGTCGCCGAGACGATCATGACCGCGCTGGATGTCCGGGCCGGGATCGAGTCGGGCGCGCCGGTGTCCGCCGTCGAGCGGCTCACGGAGGCATTGCGTCCCCGCAGGCTGCTGATGGTGCTGGACAACTGCGAGCACCTCGTCGAACCGGTCGCCACGCTGGCCGAGCAGCTGCTGCGCACCGTTCCAGGGCTACGGCTGCTGACGACGAGCCAGGAGCCGCTCGCGCTCGCCGGTGAAGTCGTGTGGAACGTTCCCCCGCTCGACGTGCCCGACCGCGCTGCGAAGCTCCCGGAACTCGGGCGGACCGGCGCCGTACAGCTGTTCGTCGCCCGTGCATCCGCCGCGACCAGGGGGTTCACGCTCGATGCGGAGACCGCTCCCGCCGTCGGGGTGCTCTGCCGCAGACTCGACGGCATCCCCCTCGCCCTCGAACTGGCGGCGACGCGCGTGCGGGCGCTCGGCGTCCAGGGGCTCGTGGACCGCCTCGACGACCGGTTCCGGCTGCTGGCCACGGGTCACCGCGGCGCGCCGCCGCGCCAGCAGACCCTGCTGGCGATGATCGACTGGAGCTGGGACCTCCTGACCGCTCCCGAGCAGACCGTGCTGCGCCGCCTGGCGGTGCATGCCGACGGCTGCACGCTGGAGGCCGCCGAGTATGTCTGCGCAGACGTCGAGCTGAGCGTGCTCGACCAGCTCGTCCGCCTCGTCGACCGGTCGCTGGTGGTCGTCGCCTCCGGCCCGGACGGGCCGCGGTACAGGCTGCTGGAGTCGGTGGCTGCCTACTGCCTCGACCGACTGCGGGATGCGGAGGAGACCCAGCACGTCCGGCTGCGCCATCAGCACTTCTACACCGATCTCGTCGAGCGGGCGGAGCCCGAGCTGTACGGCTCCGACCAGCGGCGGTGGCTCCGGCGCCTGGATGCCGAGACGGCCAACCTGCGGTCCGCTCTCACCACAGCTGTCCGGGACGGCGACGCCGAGGGCGCTCTGCGGCTCGTCAACGCGTTGACCTGGTACTGGTTCCTCCGTGGAAGGGTCCCGGAGGCCCGGCGGTGGCTGGCCGCGGCGCTGGGCGTAGCCGGCGCGGACTCCACGGCCACAGCACTGCGAGCCAGGGCCATGGCCTGGCACACCGGTATCGGATTTCTCCACGGCGACCTCGCCGACCGGGACGAGCGCCGCCGCGCCGCGCTGGAGCTGTACGAAGACGCCGGGGATCCGGCAGGCCGGGCCCGTGTCGAGTGGTTCCTGGCCTACGCCGGCATCGACCTCGGCGACCTGGCCGTGGCCGAGGAGCTGGTGGAGCGGGCGCTGCCCGTCTTCGAGGAGCTCGGCGACCGGTGGGGAACGGCGGCGGCGCTCGCCTGCCGGGCGAAGCTCGCACACATCCGCGCCGACGTGGTGGCCCTCGAACGCGAGGCCGGGCGGAGCGCCGAGCTGTTCGGGGAGGTCGGCGACCGCTGGGGGAGGCTGGAGGCCACCAGCTGGCTCGGTGCGCTGGCCGAGATGACCGGCGACCATGATCGGGCGGAGCGGGAGCACCGCGAGGGACTGCGACTGGCCGAGGAACTGGGTCTGCAGGCGGAGGTCGCCGGCCGGTTGGGCTGGCTCGGCTGGATCGCGCTGCAACGGGGAGACCACGCGACGGCAGTGGTGCATTGCGAGCAGGCGCTGCGGCTGGCCGTCGCACAGGGGCACCGGCCCGGGCGGATCTTCGCCATGCTCGGGCTCGCCTTCGCCGCTCGCCGGGACGGCCGCCTCGATCTCGCGGAGACCCACCTGCTGGGCCTGCTGAGCCTGACCCCGCGAGAGGACGCCGAGCAGACCCCACCCCCGCACCTGCCCATGGTCATGGCCGAACTCGGTTTCGTCGCCGAGCAGCGTGGCGACGCGGCAGGCGCCGTCGCATCGCACCTCGAGGTCCTCGACCTGGCGGCGCGATTCACGACGGGCCGCGACTTCACGATCGCGGTGGACGGGCTGGCGGGCGCGATGGCCGTCGCCGGGCACCACGACCGGGCCGCTCGGCTCCTGGGCACGGCCGACGCGATGCGTGGCGCGAACGGCCAGTCCGCATCGCCCACCGAACGCGCCGACATCGATCGGATCACCACACTCGTGCGGGCGGCGCTGGGTGAGCAACGTTTCGCTGCCGAACACGCCCGCGGAGCCCGGCTCAGACGTGACGACGTGCGGGCCCTGGTCGCCGTGTCACCACTGCCCGCTGGGAGGGCGTGAGGCGCGGCGCGCGGCGGGAACCATTAGTCCGGACGGAGACGCGGAAGGTGCACCGCCGCAATGTCGCCGCTGTGGTTGCGAGGATCGCGACATTGCGCGAATACGGTCGCAGACTCGACGAACCGCCCTCGACACGCCCACGTGGACGGCTGATTTTGTCGATATCTTGCCTTCGGAATGACCGCACGGAAGCGGCGGGTCAGTAACGTCGTCTTCGTGCAGATCCTCCTCGCGGTCGCCCTCGCCTTGGCCTCCGCCGTCTGCTATTCCGCATCCGCGGTGCTCCAGCACCGGGAGGTCGCCGACCATCAGTCGGGAGGTCTCCATCTGGTGGCCCGGCTGGTGCGGCGGCGCGGGTGGTGGACTGCGATCGCGGCGAGCTGCCTCGGGGCCCTTCTGCACCTCGCCGCGCTGGGTTCGGGCGCTCTACTCCTGGTGCAGCCGCTCGGGGTCACGGCGCTGGTGTTCGCCCTGGTGATCCACGCCCGGATGACCAGAACGACCCCCGACCGCCCGACGTTGCTCGGCGCCGCATGCATCGTGTTCGGTCTACCTGCGGCGCTGTCGGCCATCCCCCGCCACTCAGCATCGGTCTCGCCGGTGCTGGGGTACTGGGTCGTCGCGGCGGTCGTGGCAGTGCTGGCCGTCGTACTGGCCACGGGTGCCATCGCGATCAGGCACAGGTTGCCTCGTGCGGCGCCGGTCCTCTATGCGGTGGCCGCCGCGCTGTGCTTCGGATTCACCTCGGGCACGGCGAAGGCCGTGTGGCTCGGCCATACCGCGCCGACCGTCATCGGCGCGGGCCTGTTGGCGGCCGCCGCCGGAGTCGTCCTCACCCAGCACGCGTACCGCGACGGCGGTCTCGGCGCTCCGCTCGCCACGCTGACGCTCGTCGATCCGCTGGCCGCAGGCATGGTGGCCGTTCTGGCGCTCGGCGAGCCGATCTCCACCACGCCGCTCCATCTCGTGATCGGCCTCGCGGGAGTCCTCGCCACGGCCGTCGGCGTCGTCCTGCTGTCCCCGCGGAGCGTGATCGCGCCGCACGCGACCGCAGCACGCGCGTCCCTCGCGGGCCCGGAAACCGCCCGTTCAGCGGCATGACCGCCACGCCGAACAGGTGCACGGGTCACTGGTGCACCGGCGGCGAGATCACAGGCGGCGACTCGGGCTCCTTCGGCGCGCGCACTCGGATCGCCTGCTGCTCACGACTGTGGCCGGCCAGCCGGGCCGCCGTGCGCAGCGACCGGCGCGGTAGCTCGAGCAGGTTCACAGCGGTGCGATACGTCGCGCCCGGGACGCTGAGCGAGCGCTGCTTACGCAGGTCGCTCAGGCAGCGGTCGACGACGTCGGCCGGCTCCAGCCAGAGCGGCGACTTCGCGGATCCGACCGGCCGTCCCGCCTGGATGTGCCGGCCGGTGCGCATCTGACCGGCGCAGATCGCAATCGCCTGGACGCCGGTACCGACCAGCGACGCGGCAATGGAGTCCGTGAAGCTCATGACCCATGCCTTGCTGGCGCTGTAGGCCGAACCAGGGTTACCCAGATAGCCCGCGAAACTGCCGACGTTGATGACAATGCCCTGGCCACGGCTGAGCATGCCGGGTAGCGCGGCGCGGGTGAGCTGCAGTACCGCGGTGATGTTGACGTCGATCTCGGATTGGAGCCCAGCGGGAGTGGCGCGGTCGAACAATTCGTGGGTGCTCACACCGGCGTTGTTGACCAGAACATCCACCGGGCCACCCACTTCGCCGTTCAACCTCCTCTCCACGATCGCACGCTCGGCCGGCACCGCCAGGTCCATGGACAGCACCTCGACCTCGACCCGGTGTTCAGCGCGGATTCGGCCCGCCACGCCCTCCAGCCGCTCTCGGTTCCGCGCGACCAGGACGAGGTTGTGGTCTTGGGCCGCCAGCCGCTGAGCGAACGCCGCGCCGAGCCCTGTATTGCCACCTGTTATGAGTGCAGTGGACATGGCCGGGGACCGTATTGAAAACGTCCTGAATGGAAGCTGAGAACTGAAAGGACGCTGAGAATCGACAGATCTTCGACGTATTCACCCGTTGGCGACGACATCAACCACCACCCGGTCCCGATGACACCGACCGAGACCGAATTCCTCGATTCGGTCGACCCGCCTCGCACTCGAACGGCTCGGGCCGGCGCACCGCGCTGACGGTGCGTATCCCACAGGCCGCTTCTTCTCGGCGGAGCGACACGTCCGGCTCATGCACCGACGGGGCCCGAGCGGCCCGCGAGCGTCGTCGACAGCGTGCCCCACCTGCGTCGCTGTCAACGTCGTTGAAGATTGTTGACCTTCATTGAAGCCGTCCTTAAGGTCCGTGGGGTGGCCGGGGCCGGGTACCCGGTGGCGAGGAGAAGCCGGATGACCGCGACCGAGCACCACGGATCACCGGACGACGACGCCGGCACGCACCGGCCGCACACCGGTCGACCACGGTCTCACGTCCACGAAGGCCGGGCCGTGGAATCAGGACGCAATGGCTGAGCCCGACGGCGTCACGACAGGCGCCACCGAGCACCAGTTGCATCGTCGGCTGACCGGGCGGCAGCTGACGATGATCGGGCTCGGAGGAGCGATCGGCACGGGCCTCTTCCTCGGGTCCGCACTGGCGATCTCGCAGGCGGGACCGGCGACGATCATCGCCTTCGTCGTCGTGGCGCTGGTTGCGCTGGTGATCGCCTGGGCGTTGGCCGAGATGGTCACGGTGCACCCCACGGCGGGGGCTTTCGGCACCATCGCGCATTCCTACATGGGCCGATGGGCCGGCTTCGTCACCCGCTGGACGTACTGGACGATCCAGGTGATCGCCGTGGGCGGTGAGGTGATCGCCGCCGGGATCTACGTGCAGTACTGGTGGCCGACAGTGCCCCTGTGGCTCGCCGTCGTCGTGTTCTCCGTAGCGCTGATCGTCGTCAACGCCGCCACTGTGCGCTTCTTCGGTGAGTTCGAGTACTGGCTGTCGATGATCAAGGTCTCGGCGATCGTCGTGTTCATCCTGCTCGGCATCCTGCTCATCACCGTCGGCCTGCCGGGTGCGCCCGCGACCGGGGTGGACAACCTCACCTCCGACGGCGGGTTCTTCCCCATGGGCCTCAGCGGGGTCTTCCTCGCAATGGTGTTCGTCGTCTTCAGCTTCATCGGCACGGAGGTCGTGTCCGTCACCGCGGCCGAGGCGGAGAACCCGACCCGGGACGTCCCGCGAGCCGCACGTCAGATGGTGGTCCGGCTCGCCATCTTCTACGTCCTCGCCATCGCCGTGGTGCTGACCATCGCGCCGTGGTCGCAGACAGCGCAGGGCGGCAGTCTCGATGCCAGCCCGTTCGTCCGGGTACTCGACGCAGCCCAGGTGCCCGGCGGCGCCTCGCTGATGAACTTCGTGATCCTGACCGCCGCCCTGTCCAGCGCCAACACCAACCTCTATCTGACCACACGCATGCTCCACAGCCTGGCCGGGCACGGCTACGCACCCGCCGCGCTCGGAAAGGTCAGCCGATCGGGAGCACCTCGAAACGCCCTCGTGCTGTCCACGGCAGGCCTCGCGATCGCCGCCGCGCTCTCGGTCAACCAGGGAGCTGACGCCTACCTCGCCCTCTTCGGCATCTCGGTGTTCGGTGCGCTGGTCGTGTGGATGATGATCCTGGCGTCCCACGCGCGGTTCCGGCTGCTGCGCCGACAGCACGGACTGCCCGACTCTCCCGCCCGCATGTGGGGAGCGCCCGTCACCACCGGCCTCGCGTTCCTGTTCCTCGGCGCGGTACTCGTCTCCACCGCGTTCATCGACGGCCTGCAGATCGCCTGGAAGGTCGGGATTCCGTTCTTCGCCCTGCTCGTCATCGCCTACTTCGTCACGGCCTCCCGCCGCGGCGACTCCGCGAGCAACGACCCGCTGCGCGACGAGCTCGCGCTTTCGGGACGCGGCGCATCCCGCGGTGGCGCCGGCGAGCCCGAGGCAGCGACCGGTCGTCCGGACGACGCATGACGATGCGCAGGTCGTGATCGGCCCGGCGTCCCACTAGCGCCCGCGTAGAGGCCAGGATACGTAGGTCTCGTGCCGCGCTGTGCCGCCCGGACCGGCGCCCAGGTGGCTGCAGACCAGATGCAACTCGTCGACGGTCCACGCCCGACCCTCGAACTCACCCAGCGCCGCAACGGCGGGCTGCAGGTCAGCCCCGTCCCGCGCCCGGGCAAGCGTGAGGTGCGGCCGATACGGCCGGTCCTCGACGGACAATCGAGCACGCCGGGCCGACGCGCGCACGGATGCGGCCAGGCAGCGCAGCCGGTCGGTGTCTCCCCGCACCCTGATCCAGAGGACCCGATTCCCGAAGCGCCCCGCGCCACCCAGTGACAACACGAGCGGAGGGTGTCGAGCGGCAACGCGCCCCAGCCGCTGCGCCAGGTCCGCCGTCGCCACATCTGCGACCTCTCCGAGGAAAGCCAGGGTGAGGTGCCACTGGTCCGGGAGAGCCCATCGCAGCCCTGGCTGTTCAGCACGCAGGGCCTCGCTCGCGGTCCACAACTCGGTGACCGCGGCGGCCGACGGCGTCAGTGCGACGAACAAGCGCACGGCCTCATCCTCGCAGCTGCTCGGCGAAAGCTGTCGCCGCGCTCACAGGTTTTAAACGATCAGCATCGTCTATATTCAAGATCGTGCCCGAGCAGACGCCCTCAGCCCCGCCGACCGCCCATGACGCGCTCGCGGTGGCGAGCCGACGCCAGTTGCTGGCGGCGCTGCGGGAGTCCGCGACACCGGTGGACGCGCGGATGCTGGCCCAGCGCACCGGTCTGCACGTCAACACGGTGCGGTTCCACCTCAACGTGCTCATCGAGGCCGGGTTCGTGGCCCAGCACACCGGGACCCGTTCGGGCCCGGGACGCCCCCAGGCGTTGTACGCGTCCGTGACCCCGGGCGTGCAAACCGGTGGCTACCAGTTGCTGGCCGAGATCCTGGCCGGGCGACTAGAGCAGGAGGGCGGGCACGACAACCTGCCTGAGCAGGCCGGGCGCGCGTGGGCCACAACGGTGTCCGACCCCGCTGCTCCCGAGGTGCCCGACTCTCCCGCCCCTGAGGCGTCCGCGGTGTCGTCCTCGTTGTCGGTGGCGACGGATCGGGCGGTGGCGCTGTTCACCGAACTGGGCTTCGAACCCGTCGCCGTCCCCACCGCCACCGGTAGCCGGATCGAACTGCACGCCTGCCCGTTCCTCGACGTCGCCCGCCGTCACCCCGGCGTGGTCTGCGGCGTGCACCGCGGCCTACTCGACGCCACTGTCGAGGGCGCCGCCGACGGTGGCCTCACGACCACCCTCACACCTTTCGCCCGACCCGGGATCTGCATCGCCGACCTGATCCCCCGCAACTAACCCGCTCTTCTCGTTCCAGAACGGTCCGCCGGACGCCCGAGGCGAACCGGTGATCCCCCCTGCGTTCTCATGGAGGAAGTCATGTTGTCCCCGGCCAACGAAGAAATCGTGCGGGCCACCCTGCCCGTCGTGCGCCAGCACCTGGAGACCATCACCGGTGTCTTCTACGACACCATGCTCGCCGAACACCCCGAACTGCTCGATGTGTTCTCCCGCAGCGCCCAAGCCACCGGCGCCCAACGCCAAGCCCTCGCCGGCGCCGTCGCCGCATTCGCCGCCACCCAGATCGGAGCCGGGGCAGGCCTCCCGATCGACGTCATGGTCGAACGCATCGCCCAGCGTCACGCCTCTCTGGGCATCCGGCCGGAGCAGTACACCATCGTCGGCCACTACCTTCTCCACGCCGTCGCCACCGTCCTCGGCGACGCGGTCACCCCCGCCGTCGCCGCCGCCTGGGACGAGCTCTACTGGCTGTTCGCCGTCCGCCTCATCGGGCGCGAAGCCCGCCTCTACGCAGAAGCCGGGGTCACCTCGGAGCAGCCCTGGCGGGAGTTCACCGTGGCGCACCGCCGCGACGAGGCCGACGACACCGTCTCGTTCGTCCTCACACCCACCGACGACCAGCCCGCACCCGCCTTCACTCCCGGCCAGTACGTCACCCTGGCCGTGGACCTGCCCGGGATCGGGCGCCAACTGCGCCAGTACTCACTCTCCCAAGCCCCAGCGGGTGGAGCGCTGCGTATCACCGTCCGCCGCGCCCGCCCCGCCACTCCCGACACCCCCGCCGGCCTGGTCTCGTGCTTCCTGCACGACCACGTCCGCGAGGGCGACCACCTGCAACTCAGCGCCCCCTACGGCGACCTGACCCTGCGCCCGGGCACCCACCCGCTGGTCCTGATCAGCGCCGGGGTCGGCATCACCCCCATCGCCGCGATCCTCGACCACATCGCGCGTACCCAACCCACGCGCGACGTCGTCGCCGTTCACGCCGAGAACGACGCCACCCGCCACCCCCTGCGCGCCGACATCATCACCAGCGGCTCCCGCCTGCGGTCTTTCCGCCACCTCGTCTGGTACGCCCACCCCACCAGCACCGAGCCCGCACCCGCCGGCATCGAACTCCACACCGGCCACGTCCAACCCGACGACATCCCCATCCACCCCGACACCGAGGCCTACCTCTGCGGACCCGTTCCTTTCATGCAAACCATCCGCAGCAACCTGCGCCAACGCGGCCTGCCCACCGAACAGATCCGCTACGAAGTCTTCGGCGCCGACCAATGGACACCCACCCAGGCGGCCTAACCGGAGCCCGGCGCAGCCGCCTCTGCCCGACCTGGCCGGCGCCGAGGCTCACTCGCCGGCTTTGCGCACCCGCGTGTCGCTCGCACGCACCCGGGACCCGTCGGGTGCGGTGTACACAAGCCTCGGCACCGGCTCGTCGGTCGCCACGTCGACCAGCCGGGCGTGCTTCTCCCCCGGCTCGTAGGCGTGGTCCTGACCCCACTGACGCAGGCTGATCACGAGATCGAACAGATCCTGCCCCTTCTCGGTCAGCACGTACTCCCGGTAACTGCTGCCGTCCGACGCCGGCTGCACGCTCAGCACACCCGCCTCCACCAAGTTCTGCAGACGCCCGCTGAGGATGTTCCTCGCCACTCCCAGGTTTCGCTGGAACTGGCTGAAGCGCCGGATGCCGTCGAAGGCGTCACGGATGATCAACAGCGACCACTTGTCGCCCACGATGTCGACCGCCCGCGCCACCGGACAGCCCGGGCTCGTCCACGTCTTCGCGCTCACCGGTGGCGTCTCCCCCTCATCCTGGTTGCGAATCAAGACCACCTTGCCCTAACCTGGTTTCAGTTTACTACCACCTGGACGGTCGTGACGATCTCCTCATCCCGGCCAGGCCAGGCAGGAAGGAGATCGATGAGTCCACACGCCGTCGAATGCGCGAGGGCGATGTGAGGCTCAGCCGAGCATGTGATCGAGGTCAGCTTTCAGAAAACCCCACCCCTCACGGAAAGGAGTACTTGGTGACAAGTGCGAAACCACGGATTCTGGTAACCGGAGCGACCGGGCGCGTGGGCGGCACCGGCCGCCACGTCACCGCCGAACTGCTCAGCCGAGGAATACCCGTCAGGGCCATGGTTCGCCGGCTCGATGAGCGATCCGAAGAACTGCTCGGCATGGGAGTCGAGATCGCGATCGGCGACCTCGCCGACTACCCCAGCATCCTCGCAGCGCTGGAGGGAATCGAGGCCGCTTACTTCTCTTACCCGGTTCGCGCGGGAATCACCGAAGCCGCCGGGCTTTTCGCAGCCGCCGGGCACGAGCAGGGTCTGCAGCGAATCGTCGATCTGTCCTTGGACGCAGCCTTCCCGGCCAGCCGCAGCCCACAGGGACGGGCCCAATGGGTGACCGAACGGATCTTCGAGTGGGCGGGATATGGAGGCACCCATCTGCGGGTCGCGGCCTTCTTCATGGAGAACCTGCTCTCCCTGCACGGGAGCCAGATCCGCGAGCTCGGCCAGATCCGCAATTCGTTCGGTGACTTCGAACCCTCCTGGATCGCCGCGTCGGACGTCGGCGCGATGGCTGCAACACTCCTGGCCGATCCGGGTGTGGTCACCGACCGCACCACCGTGGTGGGCGCAGCGGAGCGCGCCAGTCACGCCGCCATCGCCGGGATCATCAGCAAGGCGACCGGCCGTCCCGTCCACTACCAGCCCATCCCGCCGGAGGAATGGCGCGAGCTGATCGCGAGCACCACGGCGGGACAGGCGGATCCCACAGCCGCCGCGCACCTGTCCGCCCAGAGCATCACGCTGCGCCGGCACAACACCCACCTGGTGACGGACGACATCCAGCGACTGACAGGACGTCCCGCCGTCACGCTCGACGACTTCGTCGAGCGAAACCGTCAGAAATTCATGCCTGACCCCGGCGCCGAAAAATAGACATGGGAAATCTTCTCGCGAATTCCAGCGGCTCGCGAGCATATCGAGGGGTGGCGGCATGGACGGAATTGCCGACATGGGGGGTACCCCGGGCTGGGGGCCGACTCGTCCGCCCGACCGTGACGAGCCGCTCTTCGCCGAGCGCTGGCAGGGCAGGGCGTTCGCGTTGGCGCTGCTGTCGCAGCACCTGGCCGGATTCAACGTCGACGCCTTCCGGCACGCGATCGAGCGTCTGAACCGTTCCGCCTACCTGGACCAGGGCTACTTCGGTCGCTGGCTCAACGCCTCGGAGTTGATGCTCACCGACAGCGCGATCCTCGCCCCCGGCGCGGTCGACGCCCGCGCCCGCAACCTACGCGGCGAGCACGCCGAGGAACCGCCGATTCCCCGGCCGGCCAAACCCGACTACGCACCCACCGCCCCGGGCGCGCTGCGCCCCGTGGACGCTCCGCCGGCCTTCACGGTGGGCGAGCGGGTGCGCGCCAAGAACATCTCACCCGCCGGGCACACCAGGCTGGCCGGCTACGTCCGCGGGCACACCGGAACCGTCCAGCTCATCCAGCCCAGCGCACTGCTGCCCGACACGAACGCGCACTTCATGGGCGAGAACCCCCAGCACGTCTACACGGTGCGGTTCGACTCCCACGAGCTGTGGGGCGGCGGCGCCGAACCCTTCGCCGTCACGATCGAGCTCTACGAAAGCTATCTGGAGAAGACCCCATGACCACCGGAACCAGCGCGCCCATTCCCGCGGCGTTGCGCACCGAGGCCCTCGAGCAACTGCTCACCGAACGCGGCCTGATCGACCCGGTCGTGATGGACGGACTCATCACCGAGTACGAGGTCAACATCGGCCCACTCAACGGGGCCAAGGTCGTCGCGAAGGCCTGGACCGACCCGGTCTACCGGCAGTGGCTGCTCGACGACAGCACCGCCGCTATCGACGAACTCGGCTTCATCGGGCGCCAGGGTGAGCACATCGTCGTCGTCGAGAACACACCGACCGTCCACAACGTCGTGGTCTGCACGCTCTGCTCCTGCTACCCCTGGTCGGTGCTCGGCCTGCCCCCGAGCTGGTACAAGGACCCCGCCTACCGCGCACGCGTCGTCAAGGAACCACGCACCGTGCTCTCGGAGATGGGCCTCGACCTCGCCGACGGCGTCCGGATCACCGTCCACGACTCCAGCAGTGAAGTGCGCTGGCTGGTGCTGCCCGAACGACCCGCCGGCACCGAGAACCTCTCCGAGGAACAGCTCGCCCGGCTCGTCACGCGGGACGCCATGGTCGGCGTCGCCAAGGTGGAAGCGCCGTGAGCACCCGCTGGACGTCGACGGCCCCGCCGCGCCACCGCGCGCCAACGGCGAACTGGTCTTACTCGCCGACTCCGGCACCGTGCACGCCGACGACGTGACCACACGCGCGCACACGCCGGCCCAGCGCCCCAGCGGTCACGACCACCCACACATGCACTGACGACTGCTCACGCCCGACAGATCACCATCGACGCGTCATTTGACCTATCCACCTGGAGATGCACTGTGAACGCTGCCGTCGCAACCAGCATGCTGATCACCGAGACACCCGAGGAAGGCCGCGAGCTGGCGATCAAGCTGGCACGGTCCTCGATCAAGGCCCTGCAACCCGACGCCGAGGTGCGGAAGGCCCTGCGTCCGGTCTACGCCAACAATGCGAGCGACCTGATCGCCGCCTCGCAGGTCATCGCCACCGAGTTCGCCACGATTGCCGCGGCCAACCAGTACTGGCGACGATGACCAGCGATTCAGCGGAGTGCAGGTAGCGATTCCGTCAGGCTGATCGGCCGGCTCTGTCGATCGCTGCGTGCAACTCCTCGTCGTAGAGCTGCGCCAACCCCGTCAACGCCGCCGGGGCATCACCGGAGAAGGCCGGACCGTGCATCAGCGCCAGCGTCGAGGGCGCCATGTCGGCGAGTCGTCGGACCGTCGGGGCGGTATTCGGGGTGAGGGCGGTGTAGTGGTACTTCGCCTCGGCAGCCATCGCGGGTTCGACGACGTCCGATTCGGACAACGCCGGTTGCCTGCCGGAGGCCGTGAAGAGATCGCCGCACAAGAGGGTTTCGCTGCGTTCCTCGAACAGGAGGCCCGCCTCCCAGCCGTGGGGCACGTGCGACGTGTCGATCCATCGGACGCTCTTGCCGCCCAGGTCGACCGACTCGCCGTCGGCCACGACTCGCGGTGGCCTGTCGGCGAGATCGTTGAGCGACAGCATCACACCGAGACGCCCGTACATGACCTCGGCGTGAGGCGCCACCGCCAGCCACTCGTTCATCGAACCGCATTCGTCGGACTCGACATGACCGAAGCTGATCCACCGCAGACTCTCGGCCGGGATCACACGATCGACCGCCGAGCGGACCAGCGGAAAGAGCTGCCGCGCTCCACAATGGAACAGCAGCGGCTCCTCGGCAACCAGCAGGTACTGGTTGAACACGAGGTTTGCCTGCTCGACATAGGTGGAGATTCGGTAGACATCAGGGCCGATTTCGTCGACGAGCGTCTCCATCACAACACCGCCGATACAGTGCAGGGTCCGTTCACTTCCCCAGTATGACCGAAGAACGAGATTTTGTCATAGGAACTTGGGGCAGTCAGCGACCCTCTGCACGCTTTGCTGACCCTTGTCATGATTTGTCGTGGCGGCTTGCGGCGGAGCGACATGCAGTTGCAGGACAACGTCATATGCCTTCTGAAGGGATGCCGAAACCCGACGGCGAGCGGCCGCCATCGGCTACGGTGCCGAAGAGGTGACCGAATCTCGACACCACGAGGAAGAATTCGACGCGGCGCTGAACATCACGCTCGTCGTCGCGGTTTCGCTCATCCGATCTGCGCATCGTCAGCCGATCCCAACGACCGTCCGGCTACGGGGCACTGCCGGAAGATCCTTCGAGACCCGAGGAGCAACTGATGAAGATCGCCGGCGCGACGGCGCTCGTCACGGGTGCCAACCACGGTCCGAGGAGGCATCCGAACTGGTCCCGGCGGAGGTGATCCATGAAAGAGCTCGCCGGCGACCGCTTGATACTCGCATTTGACATGTGGCCCCGGTGGTCCGAACCATGGTCTGGCGCACGATGACCAGCACCGCGTGACCCGACCTCTGCGCCGTCTCGCAGGTAGGGCGCATGACACCCACGGCATGCAGGGAAGCCAGAGCGCCTTTCGGGCGGTGGGCTCATGATTCCGAACAAGGACGTCGACTCCGCACTGTCCGAGTAGACCGCCCGCCGCCGAGGCGGCTCTCGTAAGCTGCCTCACGGCCCGAGCGGGACATCGCCTGTGCAGTGATCACACCGGCCGCCGAACCACCGGTCAAGCTCCGGTCGCACCTGCTGGACCGGGGAATGACCGACTGTTACCTGCGCACCCGCCTGAAATGCGTCCGCCGCGATGCGAGAAGTTACTGACTGACCGGTCCAGTCTATTCATTCCAGTTTGCCCGAATAGAGACCGATTTTCTCAAGAAGTAGTGCCATGAGTCACTGCCCGAAAGTGGACCGACTGGTTCGGACTAGCTAGCATGCGATCAACGCATAGAGATGCATGCATGCCTGAGACGACGCTCCACTGCGGGCTCACCGGGTCGATCAGCATGGGAGTGCTGCAAGAGCACCGGCAAGCTCCGCAAGGAACTGGTCGGCCGCCACGTGCCGGGACGGCACCAAAGGGACCGACGCGCAGAATTAACCACTCCCGCCATTCCCATCTCGAAACCGCGAGCCCGTGCCGGACCCGGGTGGGACTCGCAGAAACATCACGAGATACATTGGAGGTTTGCAGAGATGCCCGAACCGACAAGTACGGCGTTGCGCCCGGCGGCATCGACGGATGCCGGGAGCAACCGTTCAACCTTCGGCCCGCGCCGCGGCTCGACCGTTGACGTCGAGCGGAAGCTTGCGGACCTGCTTGCAAATATCGTGAGTGCGGATCAGGTACCGGTCGACTGTCACTTTTTCGACAATCTGGGTGCCGACTCCCTGCTGATGGCTCAGTTCTGCGCCCGGGTTCGGAAGCGGCCAGATCTTCCGGATGTGTCGATGACGGATGTTTATCGCCACCCGACGATCAGCAGCCTGGCGACGGCATTGACCGGTGCGACGCCGGACGCCGTCGAGAAATCTGTGCCGACGACCGCCGACCGGGCGACTGCGCGGCTACGGGCCGGTCCTGCGAAGGTTCTTCTGTGCGGCACCCTCCAACTCGTGATCTTCGTCGCGTACTCCTGGGGCGTCGAGTACGTGGCGGAAGTGGGCTATGAGTGGATCTCCACCGGCGCGGGCCTGGTTCAGGTCTATGTGCGAGCCATCGCGTTCGGCGACGTCAGCATCCTCGCCCTCTGCGTTCTTCCGATTGTGATGAAGTGGGTACTGATCGGACGGTGGAAGCCTCAAGAGATTCAGATCTGGAGCCTGACATATGTCCGTTTCTGGATCGTCAAGACGCTGATTCGGGCGAATCCGCTGCTGCTGATAATCGGCGGAAGATCACGTTCCAGCACGACTTCGCCAATCCTGAACTTCTATCTCAGAGCACTCGGCGCGAAGATCGGCCCCGGTGTCGCGATCTTCACCAGAACCCTGCCGGTATGCACCGACCTGCTCACGATCGGACAGAACACGGTCATCCGCAAGGACTCGTTCGTCTCCTGCTACCGGGCCCAGAGCGGAGTGATCCAGACGGGTCCGGTGACGTTCGGGAAGGACGTTTTCGTCGGTGAGACCTCGGTCATCGACATCGGCGTCTCGATGGGCGACGGAGCGCAGCTCGGCCATTCCTCCTCGCTACACACGGGGCAGTCGGTGCCGGCTGGAGAGAGTTGGCACGGCTCACCGGCTCGGCAGACCTCGGTGGACTATCGCGTGGTGAATCAGGTGAACGGAGGTAGGGCGAGAAGCGCTCTCTTCGGCGTCTCGCAGGTCGTAACCACGTTAGTGGTGGCCATGCCGGTAATGGTCGGGCTCGTGGTCCTCGCTCTCGCCGAGATCCCGGAGCTCAACAGACTCCTGGGTCCTGAGCCGTCGGCATTCATGGGATTGACCCTCTACCACGACATACTCTGGGCTTCGCTGGTGCTTTTTGGCGGTTACTTGATCATTGGTCTACTGGTCGCCGGCACGCTTCCGCGTGCGCTGAACCGCCTGATCAAACCAGACACGATCTATCCCCTCTACGGCTTCCACTACGGCATCCACAAGGCGATCGCGCGAATGACAAACAACAGGTTCTTGACGATGCTCTTCGGTGACAGCTCCTATATCGTCCACTATCTGAAGTGGGTCGGGTACGATCTGTCCACCGTTGTTCAGACCGGGTCGAATTTCGGCGCAGAACTCAAGCACGAGAACCCGTATCTGACAACCATCGGGAGCGGAACGATGGTGGCCGACACCCTGTCCATCATCAATGCAGACTTCTCGTCGAACTCATTTCAACTGTCCCGCGTTTCGATCGGAGCCCACAATTTCATCGGAAACATCGTGACCTACCCGGCTCAGAGCCGAGCCTGCGACAACTGTCTCATCGCCACGAAAGCAATGGTCCCGCTCGATGGTCCGTTTCGGGAAGGCATCGGACTACTGGGCGCACCCGCCTTTCAGATTCCGCGATCAGTGGACCGGGATACGAATGTGAATCACCTGGGGCGCGCCGAGCAGCGACACCGTCTGGCCGCCAAGAACAGGCACAACATCGGAACCATGGCGCTGTATCTGCTCGTGCGCTGGCTCTACGTCATCGGAATCCTGCTTCTCGGCTCGGTCGCGACGGCGTCTAGCGCTCACTGGGAGGACCAAGTAGCGACTGCACTGTTCGGCGTCGTTACTGTGCTGTTCACGATCCTCTACTGGGTGCTGGTGGAGCGCCTTGTCATGAGCTTCCGAGACCTCCAGCCGCGGTTCTGCTCGATCTACGACCGCGCGTTCTGGCGCCACGAGCGGTACTGGAAGGTGCCCGCCCAAACCTGGATCCAGTTGTTCAACGGCACTCCGTTCAAGGGCATGGTCTGGCGCATGCTGGGCGTGAAGGTCGGCCGCCGCCTCTTCGACGACGGCCTCACCATGACCGAACGCACGCTCGTCACCATCGGCGACGACTGCACCCTCAACCTGACCAGCAACTTCCAGTGCCATTCACAGGAGGACGGCGCGTTCAAGTCCGACCGCTCCACCATCGGCGACCGGGTCACCCTCGGGATCAACACGTTCATCCACTACGGCACCAACGTGGGCGACGGCGCCGTGATCGAAGCGCACTCGTTCCTCATGAAGGGCGAGGAGGTCCCTCCGGGTGCCCGATGGCACGGCAACCCCGCAGCGCATCATCAGGACGATCGTGACATGGCCGGCGCGGCGGCCACGGTCCATGCGGAGGGCTGAGCGGGTGTCCCGTTCGGAACGCGGTGTGCCCACGCGGCGGACCCGAATCGAAGGCATGGACCTGGCAAGGGGAATCGCGCTGCTCGCCATGATGGCGGCCGACGTGTTCGATCAGGTCGACGACAAGCCCCCGCCCGGTGCGCTCGCACAGACGGTCAGGTCTGACGCCGCGGCTGCCTTCGTGGTGGTCGCGGGGATCAGCCTCGCGCTCAGCTTCGGTGGCGATCAGCCGTTGCACGGGCGCGGCAGAACTGTCATCCGCGCGGTGATCGCTGTGCAGGCCGTACTGATCGTGGTGATCGGCCTCGTGCTCGGGTTCAGCAACCACACGACCGTCATCCTCACCTCCTACGGCCTCCTCTGCCTGCTCACGATCCCGCTACTCGGTTGCCGCCCCAACCTGCTGGCGCGCATCGCGGCGCTGGTGATGGTCATTGCGCCGCTCATCGCGACCGCCACGCTGGACAGCGGCGCTGCGGGATCCGAAGGTAATCTCACATTCACAAGCCTGATCGTCGGCCCGTCCGGGTGGATCACCGGCCTGTTCGTCACGGGTTCCTATCCCGTTCTGTCCTATCTCGCTTTCATCATCGCCGGAATGGCCATAGGCCGGCTGGACCTGTCATCGGTACAGGCCGTCGCCCGTCTGTTTGTCGGCGGGCTCGCGCTCGTGGTCGTCGGGTTGGTGTGCCGACTTGCCTTGCCGCCAGACCCACCGGTCTGGCACAGCTTCGTGCACAACCTCGAAAGCCTCGGTTCTGGCGTTGGTCTGGTCGGTGTCGTTCTTCTCCTGGTGCGCATTCCGGCGATGACGTGTCTGCTGCGGCCGATCACAGCAGCCGGGACGATGGCGCTCACGCTCTACAGCGGCTACGTTCTGATCCTCGCCACAGGCGTGCTGGAGAACATGCGCGTCGAGCAGTATCTCGTGCTGCTTGTCGGCGCGTTGCTCTTCGCGGTGTCGTGGCGACGGTTCGTGGGGGAAGGGCCGCTGGAGACGCTGGTGTTGGAACTGACACACTGCGTTCGCCGTGTCCTCGTCACACAGAATCGCCCGAATCGTATGGAGTAGACGTCGAATTGCTGGCGCTCTCCGAGAAACCCACGGAGCTCTCCGCCGGGCCGGCCGAGCCTGCTTGTGTGAGCATTCGATCGGCTCCATGATTCTTCGGCGGTTCCTGGCGGGCGGATCATGACGACACCCCATGAATCCGACATCGAGGAGCACCCGATGCGCTGGAGCAGCTACGCCGGGGCCGACGGCCTCGTCCGTACCGCCGTCCGGCACGAGGACCGCCTTCATCCCGCGCCGACCGGCACGAGCCTGGTCGAGCTGCTCGGCGACGACGGCATTCGGCTCCGTGAAGCCGCGGAGGCGGCGCTACGGGAGCCGGACGTCGACCCCGCGACGGTCACGCTGCTGCCGCCCGTCCCGCGTCCGCCGTCGATCCGCGACTTCATGGGGTTCGAGGAACACGTCGTCACGGCCAGTGCCGCGATCTGCCTGCAGGTCGACCCGCTCTGGTACTCCCAGCCGGTCTTCTACTTCACCAACTCGGCCGCTCTGCGCGGTGCCTACGACCCAGTCGCGATCTCACCGGGCAGCCGGGCGTTCGACTACGAGCTGGAGGCGGCCGCCGTCATCGGGCAGGAGGGCTCGGACCTCACGCCGGACGCGGCCGCCCTGCACATCGCGGGATACGTGCTCTTCTGCGACTGGAGCGCCCGCGACCTGCATGGCGAGGAGATGAAGCTGAACCTCGGGCCGGCGAAGGGCAAGAACTCGGCGTCGAGCTGCGGACCCTGGATGCTCACCCGGACGAACTTCCCGCAGCGGCCGAGATGACAGCGTCGGTGAACGGGAAGCCGTACAGCGCCGGCCGTCTCGACGCCGTGTACTGGTCCTTCGGCGAAATGATCGCCTATGCCTCGCGCGGCACCCGCGTGGTGCCCGGTGACCTGATAGGCAGCGGTACGGTCGGCACCGATCACATCCTCGAACTCTCTCTCGTGCACGGCGCCGACGCCTGTCCCTACCTGGTGCCGGGCGACCGCGTCCGTCTCGAGGTCGACGGGCTCGGCGCGATCGACGCTCCGGTGGTCGAGGGAGCACCCGTCCACCCGCTCCGGAAGGAGGGCCCATGAGTTCCCAGACGCACGACATCACCGTCCCCGCTCCGCCCCAGTTGCAGGAGGTGTCGGACGGGATCTATGCCTACGTCCAGCCCGACGGCACCTGGTGGATCAACAACACGGGGTTCGCCGTGGGTCCGCAGGGCGTGGTGGCGGTCGACTCCTGCTCCACCGAACGGCGCACCCGCGCGCTCGTCGACACGATCTCCTCGGTGACCTCGGCCCCCGTTCGCACGCTGGTCAACACCCACCACCACGGCGACCACACCTGGGGCAACGCGCTGTTCGGCTCCGCCACGATCGTCGCTCACGAGCGCGCCCGGGAGGAGATGATCGCGTTCGGCCCGCCCCGCGAGCTGCCGTTCTGGGAGAACCCCGACTGGGGCTCGTTGCCGCTCGACCCGCCGTTCCTCACCTTCACCGATGGCGTCACGCTGCACGTCGGCGACCTGCGCGCGGAGGTCCGGCATGTCGGCACGCCCGCGCACACCACCAACGACTCGCTGGTCTGGTTCCCCGAGCGCTCCACGCTGTTCTGCGGCGATCTGATCTTCAACGGCGGCACGCCGTTCCTGCTGATGGGCTCGGTGGCCGGCGCGATCGACGTTCTGGAGACCGTCGTCGCCCCGCTCGGTGCAACCACGACGATCCCCGGTCACGGCCCGGTCTTCCACGACCGGGCACCGCTCGACGCGAGTCTCGACTATCTGCGGTTCGTGCTCGACATCGCCGAGCGCGGCCGGGCCGCGGGCGTCACCCCGCTCCGGGCGGCACAGGACACCGACCTCGGCCGCTTCGCCGACTGGCCGGACGCGGAGCGGATCGTCGGCAACCTGCACCGCGCATACGCCGAGCTCGCGGGAGTGGAGCGCGGCGGACCGATCGACGTCATCGCCGCTCTGTCCGACATGGTCACCTACAACGGCGGGAAGCCCTTGACCTGCAGGGCCTGAGCCGAACACGGACGGGAACGAACCCCGCTTCCCGCGGGTTACTCACTGACGAGCGACTCATCCGAGTCCTCCCGGCTCCCGACGAATCGAAGGCCCGACTGATGCCCGTGACGCTCTCCATCCTCGATCTTGCACCCGTTGCGCCCGGGCAGACGGCGCGGGAGAGCTTCGAGGGGAGCGTGCGGCTGGCCCAGGCCGCTGAGCGGTTGGGCTACCGCCGAGTCTGGTACGCCGAGCACCACAACATGCCCACGATCGCGTCGTCGGCCACGAGTGTCCTGATCGGGTACGTGGCCGCGCACACGTCCACGATCCGGCTCGGCGCGGGCGGCGTGATGCTGCCGAACCACGCTCCGCTGACGATCGCCGAACAGTTCGGCACCCTGGCCACGATCTATCCGGGCCGCATCGACCTCGGCCTCGGCCGTGCTCCGGGTAGCGACCAGGTGACCATGCGTGCGATGCGGCGCGACGTGACGTCGTCCGACCGTTTCCCCCAGGACGTGGTGGAGCTGCAGGGCTACCTGCAGGGCCAGTCCCGTGTGCCGGGGGTGCAGGCCGTGCCCGGGGCGGGCACGAACGTGCCGTTGTACATCCTGGGGTCGTCGCTCTTCGGAGCTCAGCTCGCTGCCGCATTGGGCCTGCCGTACGCCTTCGCCTCGCATTTCGCGCCCGACGCGCTGTTCGACGCCGTCGCCACCTACCGGCGGGAGTTCCAGCCGTCGGAGCAGCTCGCCGAGCCCTACGTCATGGTCGGTGCGAACGTCATCGCCGCCGACGACGAGGACGACGCGCAGAAGCAGTTCGAGACGGTGCGCCGCGCACGCGTGCGGGGGATGCTCTCGCGCGCACCGGGCACCCCGGACTACACCGACGCCCAGATCGACGCCTTTCTGACCACGCCCAACGGGCAGCAGATCGCGAACATGATGAAGTACACCGTGGCAGGCACCGCGCCGCAGGTCTGCCGCTTCCTCGAGAACTTCGCCGAGTCGACGCAGGCCGACGAGCTGATCATCGCGCACCATTCGCAGGACATCGACAACCGGCTTCGCTCGGCCGAGTTGACGGCCGGCGTGATGCAGGGCACGGGCGCCTGAGCACCGACTCCGGGTCGGGCAGCTACCGGGCTGCCGCGTTCTTCTTGCGCTGCCGGTAGCCGCGCATCGACGCCTGCGAGGCACACCCCGGGCTGCAGAAGCCGGCCGAGGAGTTGCGGGTGCGGTCGAAGAACCCGAAGTGACACGGCGGGTTGCGGCACGCCTTGACCCGGGGCCAGGCCCCGGATTGGGCGAGCTCGGTGATCCCGGCCAGCACCGAGGCGAGCACCCCGGGCACGCCGGTCTGACCGGCCCGCAACGTGACCCCCTCGGCGCCGATCACGCTTGTCAGCGGATAACGACTCGCCACCCGCTGCAGGTAGCTCTCGGCCTCGGCGAGCGGCTCGCCGAGGCTGCCCGCCTCCCCGGAGTGCGCGAGAAGCAGCGTCACCAGTGCGTCCCGCAGCTCATTTTGGGTGGATCTCCCGGGCGAAGAATGCCGCGGCCCGGCGCAGGATCTCGTTCTCGGTCTCCAGCCGGAACTTCTCCCGCCGCAACTCGGCCAGCTCGGAGCGGTCCTGGCTGCTCAGTCCGGGTTTGCGGCCCTCGTCGATGTCGGACTGGGTGATCCAGTTCCGCAGTGCCGAGGGGGAGACCCCCAGCTCCCGGGCCACCTCGGTCACCGACTTGTCGCTCTCCCGAGCCATCTGAACGGCACGGCGCTTGAACTCCGGCGGGAACGGTGCAGGCATCCGAACTCCTTCCGTGCTGACCATCGTCAGCCACAGACAGGTGTCCGCGAAACCGAGGCAACCCCATTCGGCCATGTGTGCGGTGGCCACCGGATGTGTGCGGTCGAGGTCAGTAGGCGCGGCCGATCAGCACGGTGTGCTTTGCCGGCATGCCGGTCATGAGGCAGGTGGGTGCCGGCGGGTCGGCGTCGACGATGCAGCGGATCGTGGCGCTGGTGGCCTCGCCGAGCGCCTGCTCCGACTCCTCGGTGCCCGACCAGGCGGCGAGGAAGAGCCCGCCGTCGCCGACGCGCTGCGTGAACTCGTCGAAGTCGGTGACCGGGTAGGTGTGCTCCTCGCGGAACGCGCGCGATTCCGCGAACAGCGTCCGCTGGATCTCGTCGAGGAGGCTCGCGGCGGCGCGCGCGGCGCCGTCCAGCGGAACGGAGCTCTTGCTGCGGTTGTCGCGGCGGACCAGCGTGGCCTGGCCGGAGGCCAGCTCCCGCGCGCCCAGCTCGATCCGGACGGGCACGCCCTTCAGCTCCCAGTCGACGGAGCGGCGTCCGAACGAGGTGTGGGTGCGGGCGTCGAGATGCGCGCGGACGCCGGCGGCACGCAGCGCCGCCTCGACACGCGTGGCCGCCTCCGCGACCTCGCTCCCCTCGTCCAACTGCATGACCACCACCTGGTGCGGCGCGATCGCCGGGGGCAGGCGCAGCCCGTGGTCGTCGCCATGGACCATGATCATTCCGCCGATCATCCGGGTGGACGTTCCCCACGAGGTGGTGGCGGCGTAGCGGCGCTCGCCGTCCGCGTCCAGGTACTGGATGTCGAAGGCGCGCGCGAAGTTGTGGCCCAGATTGTGGCTCGTCCCCATCTGCAGCGCCTTGCCGTCGCGCATCAGCGCCTCGCAGGTGAAGGTGTGCTCGGCGCCGGCGAAGCGCTCCCCCGGCGATTTCTCTCCCACCACGAGCGAGATCGCCAGCGACTCCTCCATGAACCGCCGGTAGACCTCCAGCATGCGCTCGGTCTCCTCCACCGCGTCCTCATAGGTGGCATGGGCGGTGTGTCCCTCCTGCCACAGGAACTCGGTGGTGCGCAGGAACAGGCGCGGCCGAAGCTCCCACCGGACCACGTTGTTCCAGAGGTTGAGCATCAGCGGAAGGTCCCGGTGGGACTGGATCCACTTGGCGAAGTAGTGGTTGATGACCGTCTCGGACGTGGGACGCACCACCAGCGGCTCGGCGAGCTGCTCCCCGCCACCGTGGGTGACCACGGCCAGCTCCGGGGAGAAGCCCTCGACGTGCTGCTTCTCCTTCTCCAGGAAGCTCATGGGGATGAACAGCGGAAACGCGGCGTTCTGGGCGCCGGTTTCCTTGATCCGCCGGTCCATATCGGCCTGCATGAGCTCCCAGATCGCGTAGCCCCACGGTCGAATCACCATGGTCCCCCGCGCCGGACCGTTCTCGGCCAACTCGGCGCGAGCAACGACGTCCTGATACCAGGCGGGGAAGTTCTCCGCCTGCGGGGTGAGTACGGCTTTGGCCACGGTGCTGCCTCTTCTTGCGTGCCGATTGGCACGTCGTGGAATGCGGGCTGACGGACAGCAGCGACGCTAGCCGAGCGGGGCAACCCCTTATCCGACGACGACCCGCAGGGGCCCGGACGTTCGCCCGACCGGCGGCGCAGCGCAGCCGGTCGAGGTCCGCCGAGGGGGCGTCACCGCACCTTTTCGACCCCACCTGCCGACGTCATGGAAATTCGCCAATAATCCGCGTAACGGCCGCCCCGGACCAACAACTCGTCGTGGCTGCCTTCCTCGACGATCCGGCCGCCATCCAGAAAGACGACGCGATCGGCGCGGCGGACGGTGCGCATCCGATGCGCCACCATCACCACCGTCCGGCCCGCCATCAGTCGCTCGATACCGTCGTGGACGGCCGACTCGTTCACCGGATCCAGCGCGGAGGTCACCTCGTCCAAGAGCACGATGGGCGCATTCTTCAAGAGCGCTCGCGCGATCGAGACACGCTGGCGCTCACCTCCCGACAACAGCGCTCCGCCCTCGCCGACATTCGTCGCCCATCCGCCGGGCAGTCGCTCGATGACCTCGTCCAACCGCGCCGCGGTGGCCGCCGCCCGCACCTCGGATTCCTCGGCATCGGGACGACCGAGACGCACGTTCTCCTCGATCGTGCCCTCGAAGAGATAGACGTCCTGGAAGACGATCGCAATCTGCGCCATCAACACTTCGGTGTCGATCGCGCGCACGTCCACACCGCCCACACGCACCACGCCCGCGTCCACGTCGTAGAACCGCGCGAGCAACTGAAGCAATGTGCTCTTACCCGCACCCGACGGTCCGACAACGGCAAGCCGCTGTCCCTCCGGCACGGACAACGACACGCCGTCCATCACCATGCGGTCGCCGTGCCGGAAAGCGACGGACTCGAACTCCAGGTCATGGCCGACCGGGTGGATCGGTTCGCGAGCCTCCGGCAGCGGCTCGGTGCGCAACACCGTGTCGAGCCTCGTCAACTCCGAACGTGCGCCGCGGAGTTGGCCGCCGATATCCGACAGCGACAACAGTGGATCAGCGCAGCGGGCGGCCAGAACCAGGATCGCCAAGACCTCCGCCACACCGACGTTCCCGCCGAGCGCGAGGTAGGCGCCCAGCACCAACAACACGGTGAATACCGCCTGCACCGTGAGTGCCAAGCCGAGTACGCCGGGCAGCGCCGACACGGTGGAACGGCGGGACGCCCGCTGGATTTCCCGCAACGAGTCGTCGAGGAACCGGAAGCGTTCGACGGTCCGGCCGCCGGCTCGCAGCACCGGCTGGGCCTGGAGATACTCGATGACTCGCCCGGTGGCCTCATGGCCGCGTTCGGCGCGATCGGCGTCGGCGGCGTCCATCGAGCGTCCCGCCCAGATCTGGATCGCCGCCACGACCGGTACGGCGACCAGGGCGGCCAGCCCCATCTGCCAGTTGAAGGCGAGCATCACGACGACGATCGTCAGGGGCGTCACGCCTGCGGAGATCAGCGGTGCGAGCAGATGCGCGATCGCGCTCATCGCCTGCAGGACACCGGTGCTGGCCAGGACGGACACCTCCCCGACGCGGCCTGCGCTGTACCAGCCGATGGGGAGTCGGGCCAGATGATTGCCGAGACGCTGATACATGCCGTGCAACAGCGTGGTCCCGACTCGGAATCCGGACAGATCGCTGACATAGCGCAGCACCGCGTACACCGCGACCACGGCCCCGAACGCGATCAGCCAGGGCTGCGCATCCGCGGGATTGCTCCCGAACAGTGCCCGCAGCACCGGAACCAGCAATGCATAGGACAGACCCTCGACCACCGCGGTCGTCGTCATCAGGACCACGGTGCGACGGACCGGCGGGGCGTATTCGTGTCCCAGCACGCGCAGCAGCATGCGAATCATCGGAGTTCGTCTCCTTGCAGTGCGCCGACGCGGGTCTCGATCTCGGCGGCGACCGCGGATCGGTGGGATCGCCAGAACGCGGCGAACTTTCCGTTCTGTTCCAGCAGCTCGGCGGGCTTGCCACGCTCGACGATCGACCCGTTCTCCAGCACCACGACGGTGTCGGCGTCGGCGACCGTCTCCAGACGATGGGCGATGACCAGAACCGTCCGGTCGCCGTCCAGCGTCGTCAGGGCCCGGCGCACCGCCTGTTCGGTCTCGGGGTCGGCGAAAGCGGTCGCCTCGTCGAGCACGAGAACGGGTGTGTCGGCGAGCAGTGCGCGTGCGATCGAGATCCGCTGTGCCTCGCCACCGGACAGCCCGACCTCCTCACCGATCACCGTCTCGTATCCGCGCGGCAGCTCGAGAACTCGGTCGTGAATGTTCGCCTGCCGGGCGGCGCGAACCACATCGTCGAGATCGGCATGCGGTACCGCCAGCGCGATGTTGTCCGCGACCGACGCGCGCAGCAGGCGAACGTCCTGGAAGACGAAGGACACCATCCGGTAGAGATCCCGGCCGGCGAGCTCCCGCAGATCGACACCGCCGAGCGCGATCGAACCGTGGGTCGGGTCGAAGAACCGCGGCAACAGCTGAACCAGCGTGGACTTTCCGCTTCCCGACGGCCCGACGACCGCGGTGACCGTGCCGGGCTCGAGCACCAGGTCGATCCCGCGCAGCACCTCGTGATCGGCGACGTAGCCGAATCGAACGTCACGCAGTTCCACCCGGTGACCCTGTGGCGCGACCGGGTGCGCGGGCTCCGGCAGCGAGGGCACCCCGAGCACGTCGCGGATCCGGCCGACCGCCCGCCGGGCGTTCTGCAGATCGTCGAAGCCGTGCCCGAGGACCTCCACCGGAGCGGTCAGCCCCAGTCCGAGCAGCAGGAAGGGCAGCAGGTCGGCCGGCGCCATGCCACCGGTCGTGATCAGAGCCGCGCCGCCGATCAGCACGACGAGCAGAACGAACGGCGGCGACAGCACCGTCTGCATTCCCGCGGCGATCCCGGCAAGACCGTGCACCATCCGGTAGAACGAGCCGACGAAGTCGTCGACGGCCGTGCGGAATTTACGGTGGGCACGCTCGCCTCCGCCGAACGCCTTGACCACCGCGATGCCCTGAACGAACTCGACAACTGAATTCGCAATCCGTGCCATGGCGCCGTCGAACTCCGTCTGCTCGCGCAGCCGGGTCGGGGTCATCATCAGAGGGACCAGCGCCACTGCCAGCACCACCGGAATCAGCGTGATCAGCGTGAGCCGCCAGTCGATGGTGAACAGATAGATCAGCGATACCAGCGGCACCACGAAGGCGGAGACGAGCTCGCCCGGCGTGTGGGCGATGAACGGGTGCACAGCACTCACATCCTCGCCCACGACCTTCGCCAGCTCGCCCGTCCGGCGCCGGGAGAACCAGCCGATCGGCACACGCCCGAGCCGGACGGCGAGTTGCCGGCGGAACGACAGTTGCGCCCGGCCGTCGAGAAGATGGCCGATCCCCGACGATGCGGCCGTGAACAGCAGCCGGACGAACAGGCCGACCACACCCGCGATCACGACGAACCGGACGTGAGCGTGATCGACCGGGCCGGGTGACAACAGGGTACGACCCAGTTCGACCACCGCCAGCAATGGCGCCAGCCCCGCGATTGCACCGATGATCTGCAGGATGACAACGGCGGCGAGATTCGGGAGATAGGGGCGCAGCAGCGCTCCCATGCTCTGCACCGCGGGAGAATGGGAATCCGATGGGGATGTGGACTGCTCCCTCGCCTCGGCAAGGTCGGTGGCGTTCATCGCTCTCTCGTCTTCGTCGATCTCGGCACGACCAGGCACCCGACCACGCCGATGGTGAATGAGGACAGGGCGTCGCCGTCGTCCAGCGGGATCGTCATGAGCCCACTGTCGCGGCCGGTGCGCGCCGATCGCTTGGACAAATGTTCCGGTCAGCCGCAGCGCGTAGCCCCGTGACCGACGACCTCACACGGCCAGCGCACGGCGCAGGGCTGCGGCGAGTTCGGCGTTCTGTCGCTGAGACACCTCGGCGGACAGGATCGCCTGCGACCCGTGGAAGGTGCCGGGCCACTGGTGCAGCTCGACCGACACGCCCGCCTGGAGCAGGCGCACCGCGTAGGTGATGTCCTCGTCGCGGTTCGGGCAGAACTCCGCGGTGGCGATGTGGGCGGGCGGCAGGCCGGACAGGTCGTCGGCGCGGGCCGCCGCCGCGTACGGCGATGCGGGCGCGGAGCCCAGGTAGTGCCGCCACCCATCGGCGACCTTGTCGCGGGTCAGCCAGGGCGTCTCGGTGAAGGTGCGCGCCGACCACGTCTCCTGCCGGTCGTCGAGCCCCGGCTGGTTGAGCAGTTGGAAGCAGATCGGCGGCCCGTGCTGGTCACCCGCCCGCAGCGCCACCGCGGCCGCGAGACCCGCGCCGGAGCTGTGGCCGCCGACCGCGATCCGCGCCGGGTCGATGCCGAGCTCGGCGGCGTGCTCGGCCGCCCAGACCAGCACGGCGTAGGCGTCGTCCAGTGCAGCAGGGAACGGATGCTCGGGAGCCAGCCGGTAGCCCACCGAGATCACGATGACGCCGGACAGGCCGGCGATGCGGGCGGCCCACGGGTGCTCGGTGTCCACATCACCCATGACGAATCCGCCGCCGTGCAGCCAGACGATGGCGGCCTGGGCGCCGTGCGGGCGATAGATCCGAACCGGGACACCCGGATCGGCGGGCACCGTGCGGTCCTCGATCTCCATCCCCGCGGTGTCGGGCGCCGGCACCGCGGCGGCCAGACCGGCGAAGCTCTTACGCGCCGTGACCGGGTCGGTCAGGTCGGCGCGGGGGAACAACGGGATGAAAGCTTCCAGTTCGGGATCCATGCCGACAATCGTCGCGATCGATCATCAGAAGATCACCCGCCATCCGTCGGGCAAATCGCCTGGATCACGCACCAGGCGGCGCATAGCCTCCTGCCATGGAGGCACTGGCCGAACGGCTGTCGCAGCTGGATTCGCAGGTCGAAGGTGCGATCCGGGTCGTGATGTTCTACGACACGCTGATGCGCCGGCGGGTGGATCTCCCCGCGCTCGCCCGCGCCTCGGCGGGCCTTGCCGAGTGCGTGGCCGGGATTCGGCTCCGCGGCACGGGACGCGCGATCCGCGTCTCGCCCGAGGGCACGGAAACGTCGGCGCCGGCGGCACCGGCGTCCACCTCCGCGCCGATCACACTCGACGAGGAGGAGATCGGCACGGTGTGGCTGGAACGCCCCGGTCCGCCCAGCCCGCTCGACGAGGTGGTGCTGGACCGGCTCGCGATCGCCGCCGCGGCGGTCATCGAGAAGTACGGCCCGGCCCGCACCACAATGGCCGACCCCGCGCTCGTCGAGCTGGTGATCAGCTCCGAGAGCGACGAGGCGGCCAGAGCCCGGGCGCTGCGGCTACTGGGTTTCGCCGCCGACCTTCCCGTCCACGTCGTCGCCGTGCGGTCGCAGCTTCCACTCGAACAGGTCGGCCGCCTGGTCTGCCCGAACCGCCCGGTGAAAGCGGCACCGCTTGCCGACGTGGGCGTCCTCCTGGCCACCACAACGGACGCGACCGGGTTTCCGGTGGGTGTGCGCGCAGGCATCGGCGCCGCCGAGAGCCCCGACCGCTCGTGGCGGGAAGCCCGGATCGCGCTGCGCTTCACCACCCCGAGACAGCCGATCGTCCACTTCGACGGGCTGGGGGCGTTGGCGCTGCTCGCGCACGTGCCTCCGGACGCCGTGCGGAACAACGCGGACGTGGCGGCGATCGCCCGCATGGCCGTCAACGCGGAAGATCTGGACACCTTGGACGCCTATTGCGCGACCGGCTCGCAACGCCAAGCCGCCGACCTTCTGCACCTGCACCACAGCAGCGTCGCCCGCCGGCTGGAACAGATCGGAAAGACGCTGGGCATCGACCTCGCCGAGCCCACCGGACTGACACGGGCCCGGCTCGCCCTCACCGCATGGCGGCTGCTCGACGACTGCTGAGGTACCGATTCGTCAGCCCGTCCGGCGATCAGAGATCGATGGTGGCGATGAGGGGGCGGTGGTCGGAGGCCGGCGTGTCACGGCGGCTGTTGGGGTCGTCGTCGATGGAGTCCGGAGCGGGGCCGGCGGTCAGGTCGCCGTCGTCGACGTGATGGGCGACGAGGTGGCTGGCCAGGACGTGGTCGATCAGCTCCTTGGTGCCGCGGTAGATACGCGAGTAGCGGTTGTCCGCGGGTCGGATGCGCGCCGCGAGGTTCCACAGCCGCGCACCGTCGCCCTGGTCCGGGGTGTCATAGCCGCGAGTGCCGATCTCCGAGCCGGGCGGCCCGTACAGGATCTGTGTGGTGGCGGCACCGGGCTCGTCGTTGAGGTCACCCAGCACCAGCACTGCCCGCTCCTTGCCCTTCCCGTCGAGAAGCTGAGTGGCCGCGTCGCGAACGGTGGTGGCTTCCGCGGCGCGGCGACCCAGGGCGTAAGCGCCGTAGCGGGCGCGCAGCCCTTCGTCCCGGGTGGAGAAGGCACCGCCGGGGAAGGTGAGCAGCTTCGACTTCAGGTGGCAGGTGATGAGGGTGATGGATGTGCCCGCAGCGGTGGTGACCGTGCCGACGAGGGCGGGTCGGCCCATCGCGTCCACCGCGTCTGCGGTGTCGTCGACCTGGATCGGGCGCAGCGGTGCGGGGAACGTGGACACCTGGTGGGTGTCGCGGAGCTCGAGCTTCGAGAGGAACCCGACACGGATCCCGCGCTCGTCCGGGTCGGCGGTGGCCAGGTGGGCGTACCCGGCGAGCTTGTCGGCCAGATCCTGCAGGGCGGCCGGCTCACCGACCTCCTGGACGGCGAGCACATCGGGTGCCAGCTCGGTGATGGTCTGTGCCAGCGCCGAGAGTTTGGCGTCGTAGGCATCCTGTGTCGTCGGGCCGGCAGGACCGCCGGGGCGGAAGAAGTTCTCGAGGTTCCAGGTCCCGATCCGCACCATGAGCGCGCCCCCATCACTCCGCCAGCCCTGATCGCTACTGACGAGAGTGCCGCGCGCCGCCCCGACACCGGCTGAACGCGGCATGAACACCCTGCCTGCCGTGCTCCTCCCCCTCGGCGCCGGTCAGTGGCCGACGGCGACGGGAAGCCCGGCGCGTCTCCACTCGGGAAACCCGTCCTCCAGTCGTGCAGCGCGATATCCGCGCTCGCGCAACGCGCGCACCGCCTCGTCCGCGTAGACGCAGTACGGGCCCCGGCAGTAGGCGACGATCTCCAGGTCATCGGGCAGGCCGCGCAGCCAGCGATGCAGCTCGTCGACCGGCACGGAGCAGGCGCCCGCGATGTGGCCCGCGGTGTACTCGGCGGCCGGGCGGACGTCCAGCACGAGCACGCCGCCGTGGTTCATCCGCTCGACCAGCGTGGCCCGGTCCACGGCCTCGAGCTCGCTGCGATCACCCAGGTAGGCCAGCGCGAGCCGGTCCAGCCCCGCCGTCCGTTCCTCCGCGACGGCACGGACGGCCGCCCACATGTGCTGTACGTGCTCTCCACCCAGCGCGTAGTAGATGCGCGTGCCGTCCCTGCGCGTGTCGACGAGCCCGGCGCGAGCCAAGGTGCGCAGGTGGTGGGAGGTGTTCGCGACGCTCTGGCCGATCTCGCCTGCGATCTCCTCGACCGAGCGCTCGCCCTGAGCCAAGAGGTCGACGATCTCTGCCCGCCTGCCGGACCCCAGCGCAGCGGCCACCTCAGCGAACGCGGCGAACAGTGCGTCCTTCGCCAAGCGGTCGCCCATGCCGCGATCGTCGATCCCGGCATGGCTTCCTGTCAAGTTCACACGATTACTTGACAACGCCGCCGCCAGCCGCGCATTCTCAAACAATCGCTTGAAGATCCGAGAGGTAGGGCATCGATGGGGGACACACCGGTCGGTCCCGGCGTGCTGTGCAAGCAGGTCCCGATGCCGGTCGAGGCGATGCGCGACATCGACCTCTGGACCGGTTGAATCGCTAGTGGGCTGCCCCGTGCGGGCCGGCAGGCGATTCCCGAACAAGCACGTTTCACCGATGTGCACGTAGGTGCCGCGTGGGACACCTCCGTGGCCACCCGCGGAGAGGCGAACGCCCGGGCGTTCGACGTCCACGGATTCCCCTTCCTCCCCCACGCTCCGAGGTGATCGCATGCGTGACTCGAACGACGTGACTGTGGCGGCTTCCTCGGAGGCGGTGCTCCCGCTCGTCGACACCGGGTTGGGCAACTCGACCTACGTGGTGGACCTCGGCGACGGCGGCGCGCTCGTGGTGGATCCGCCGCGTGATCTGCGTGCGGTCCGGGCGGCGATCGGCAAGGCGGGCTTGCGCATCCGGTTCGCCGCCGACACTCACCTGCACGCCGATTTTCTCTCGGGCGCCCGGCAACTGGCCCACGACGACGGCGCGCAGGTGCTGGCGTCGGCAGCCGGAGGCCGCCAGTTCGGCCACCGCGGCCTGACGGACGGGGACGAGGTCGATCTCGGCGGGCTGGTGCTGAGCGCCATGGGCACCCCCGGGCACACCGACGAGCACCTCTCGTTCCTCGTCAGCGACAGCGGCTCTCCGGTCGGGGTGTTCACCGGCGGATCGCTGATCGTGGGCTCCGCAGCCCGCACCGACCTGCTCGGACCCGAGCGGACCGAAGAGCTGGCCCGGGCCCAGTTCCGCTCGCTGCAGCGGCTGGCGCGGCTACCGGACCCGACAGCGGTGTGGCCGACGCATGGCGCCGGTTCGTTCTGCTCCGCGCCGCCGGGCGCCGAGCGGACCTCCACGATCGGGCGCGAGCTGGCGAGCAACCCGCTGCTGCGGATCGACGACGAGGACCGGTTCGTCGAGCAGTTGCTCGGATCGCTGGGCAGCCACCCCCCGTACTTCCTGCGGCTGGCCGAGGTCAACCGGCGCGGGCCCACGCTGCTGGACGCCACCACGGCAGGCCGGCTCCCCCAGCTCCCGGTATCGGACGTGCGACGGCGGCGCGCCGCTGGTGCGGTGCTGGTCGACGTTCGGCCCGTTGCCCACTACGCACGCGCCCACATCCAGGGGGCGGTGTCGATCCCGCTGCGCGCCCAGTTCGCGACCTGGCTGGGCTGGATGGTCGCCGCCGACGTCCCCATCGTCGTGGTGCGCGACCCCGACCAGGACCTCGTCGAGCTGATCTGGCAGGCCCTCAACATCGGCGTCGAGCGGCTCGTCGGAGAGCTGGCGGGCGGCACCGACGCCTGGGCCGCCGCCGGACTCCCCACCACTGGCATCCGCCTGCTCGGCCCCGCCGAGATCGACCAGCAGCACCGGGTGCTCGACGTCCGCCAGGAGGCGGAGTTCACCTCCGGGCACCTGCCCGGCGCCGTGCACGTCGAACTCGGCTCGCTCACCCACGTCACGGCCGCACTGACCGACGTGCCGACCGTGGTGATGTGTGGACACGGCGAACGCGCGGCCGGCGCGGCGAGCCTGCTCGAACGCGCCGGGCACCACGAGGTGGCCGTGCTCCGGGGCGGGCCCGACGACTGGGCCGCCGCCACTGGCGGTGAGCTCGTCCCGGGCCCGTGAACGAGCTCGCCACGGGTCGCGACCGCGCCACCCACGGGCCGGTCCGGCTCGGGCTTCGCGAGAACCTGCCCCAGTTCGCACTGCTCGCGCTGGTCAACCTGCTGGTCGGCGGCATGGTCGGGCTCGAACGCACCGTCACCCCGCTCGTCGGATCGCAGGCGTTCGGGCTCGGCGACCTCAGCATCGCCCTGTTCGTGGTGGCCTTCGGGGTCACCAAGGCGATCACGAACCTCGTCGGCGGCGCGATCGTCGGCCGCTACACCCGCAAGACCGTGCTCGTCGCCGGTTGGGTCGTCGGGCTGCCCGTCCCCCTCATGCTCGCCTACGCCCCGTCGTGGGGATGGGTGATCGGCGCGAACATCCTGCTCGGCATCAACCAGGGCCTGACCTGGTCGATGACCGTCAACATGAAGATCGATCTCATCGGCCCCGCGCGGCGCGGCCTCGCCCTGGGCATCAACGAGACGGCCGGTTACCTCGGCGTGGCGATCACCGCCCTCGCCACCGGCTACCTCGCCACCGCCTACGGCCTGCGACCCGCTCCCGAACTGCTCGGCGTCGCCTACGCCGTCGCCGGGCTCGCCCTGTCGATCACGCTGGTCCGTGACACCGCGGCACACGCCCGTCTCGAGGCAGCCCATCACCACCCGTCCGACGAGACGGCTCCGGCCCCGGGCATGCGGCAGATGTTCGCCGAGGTCACCTGGCGCAACCGCAGCCTCGCCTCGATCAGCCAGGCCGGGCTGGTCAACAACCTCAACGACGGGCTCGTCTGGGTGCTGCTCCCCGTCCTGCTCATCCAGTCCGGTGTCTCGCTCAGCGGAGTCGGCGTCATCAAGGCCGTCTACCCGTTCATGTGGGCCGCCGGCATGATCGCCACCGGGCTGCTCGCCGATCGCATCGGACGCAAGCCACCGATCGTCGCAGGCATGCTGATCCAGGCGATCGGCCTCGTCGTCATCGTCGTCGGGCTCTCCGAGGCGTTCCTCGCCGGGATCGCCGGTTCGTTCCTTCTCGGCGTCGGCACAGCTCTGGTCTATCCCGCCCTGCTCGCCGCGATCAGCGACAGCGTCGACCCCAGGGCCCGTTCTGCGGCGCTGGGCGGCTACCGCTTCTGGCGAGACCTCGGCTACGCCGTCGGCGCGCTGGTCGGCGGCATCACGGCCACCTTCACCTCGCTCGGCACGGCTGTCCTCGTCGCCGCGGGACTCACCGCCGCCTCGGGCCTGTGGTGCCAGATCGGCACACGCGAGACCCATCCGCGACGGGCGCCGAAACCCGTGGGCCTTCGGCACTGACCGCTCGTGCTGGGTCGTTCCCTACCTGAACCGGGGGTCCACACCCGGCGATCGGGGGGAGCGCTCGATGGTTCCGACCGCTGCCCAGGACGCATGCTCACCCACTGAGAAGCCCGCCGGAACCGGCGAACCACCAGTCGTCGCCCGGCCACCTGACGCTCCGATCTCCGCTGCGCCACGATGACCGAGGAATCTGCGATGACCCCATTGACGCAGGTCGCACCCCCGACCCTGCCGGCCGCCCGGCCGGTGCCGCGCTCGTCGCGCGTGATCGGGGTGGACGTCGCCCGCGGCGTCGCCTTGTTCGGGATGCTGGCCACGCACGTCGTCGCCGTCGTCAACGAGAAGGGCGATCCCACCACCGCCACGGTCATCGCCGCCGGGCGGTCCGCGGCCACCTTCGTCCTCATCGCCGGCGTCGGCCTGGCGTTCATCTCCGGTGGCAGGCACGTCGTGCAGGGACCTGAGCGCACCGCCGTGGCGGGCGGGCTCGTGGTGCGGGCCCTGCTGATCGGTGCGATCGGTCTGGCGTTGGGAGCGCTCGCACCGTTCAACGACGTCGAAGGGATCCTCCCCTTCTATGCCCTGCTGTTCCTGCTCGCCATTCCGTTGATCGGCCTTCCTCCGCGGCTACTCGCCGGGATAGCGGCCGGGTTCATCGTCCTGGGGCCGGTCGTGCTGGTGGCGACTGCGCCTCTCGGGCTGCCCTACGCCCGCACCGAACTCGATCCCGGCTTCGGCATTCTCGTGCAGGATCCGCTCGGGTTGCTCGTCCAACTGCTCGTCACCGGCGAATATCCGCTCCTGGTCTACCTCGCCTACCTCTGCGCGGGGCTCGCGATCGGGCGCCTCGACCTGACCTCCCGCCGGGTCGGATGGTGGTTGCTCGGAGGTGGGGTCGCCCTTGCCGTCGCGGCCCGTTCGGCGTCCGCGCTGCTGCTGTACCCCTTCGGCGGGCTCGACGCGTTGCTCTCCACCGGGGCATCCGATGTCAGCACGCTGCTGTGGGAGGCGCAGGTTCTCCTCGCCGAAGCCCGGTCGCCGATCTCATGGTGGTACCTGGCGCTCCCCGCCCCGCACTCACACACGCCGGTCGATCTGCTGCACACCCTCGGCTCGGCCGGTGCGGTGCTCGGCGCGGCGCTGCTGCTGACCCGCGTGCCCGTCCTGGCCCGCGCGCTCTCGCCCGTGGCGGCCGCCGGCGCCATGGCCCTCACGCTGTACTCCGCACACCTGGTGCTGCTCGCCACCGGCGTGCTGCGGGGCCGGCCTGCCGCGCTCTACCTCCTCATGGTGCTGGGCGCGATGGCGTTCGCGATGGTGTGGCGACGATGGATCGGGCAGGGGCCGCTCGAGCGGATCGTGGCCGCAGCGGCTGGCGCCACCCGTCGGCACCTCGCGGCTCGGCTCGGTCGCCGAGGTGCCATCAGAGGCTCATCGGCACGGCGGCCAACTGTTAGAGGCGCAGCCCAGTTCCTCGTCCCCCTGGCCTGCGCGGGGCTGCTGCTCCTTGCTTTGGTGGGCGGTAGCCGCATCGGAGCGCACCAGGACGAGGCCGTGGCGCCCGTCGCGGACACCGAACCCGTGCCGGCCGCCGCTGCTACGCCAGTGCCCACCGCCCCGCCCGGACCCGCCATCGATGCGGAGGCCGCCGGACCGCAGCCTGACGAGGAAACGGCCCTGGAGGAGGACGAGGCGGCCGGCGACACGGTCGACGAGGAGGACTGACGATCCGGACGGGCGCCGATTACATCACGTCGGATGCGCTTGACACTCCTGTCCGACCCGCTTGTGCTGGAGCTACGCCACCTTCCGCCGCGGTTGGCCGGACTGCCGCCCATAGCTGGTGATCGCACGTTCGTGCGATGTCGGGCGGACGCTTGTGCGGCCACTGTGGAATGTCACGCCGCTGTGGACCGAGAGAGGACATCGGATGAGCGAGCACATCGCGGACCTGGAGAGGTGTGTCAGCGTGGGCACGCACCCGGCCCCGCCCCGCGTCGCCGAGGTCTCAGTGCGGGCAACCCGATGACGGAACCGCAGGCCGTGCTCGCGCCGCTGTCCCGTTCGGCGGTGTTCCTCGTCGTGACGGTGCATCCGGATCAAGCGAGCCGCACCCGCGTCCGTGAGTTCTGCGCCGACCTGCCCGGCCTGGTACGCACGGTCGGCTTCCGCGACCTCGACGCGGGCCTGTCCTGCGTGGTCGGGTTCGGTGCTCGCGTGTGGCCCGACCTGTTCGGAATCACCGCTCCCACGGCGCTGCACCCGTTCCCGGCCATCCGCGGGCACCGCCACGACGCCATCGCCACCCCCGGCGACGTGCTGTTCCACGTCCGAGCCCGGCGGCAGGACCTCTGCTTCGAGCTCAGCACACAGATCCTCGCGGCGCTGCGCGGCGCCGTCACCGCCGTCGACGAGGTGCAGGCGTTCCGCTACTTCGACAACCGCGACCTCCTCGGCTTCGTCGACGGCACCGAGAACCCGACGGGCGAGGCCGCGACGAGCGCCGCGATCGTGGGCGAGGACGACCCGGTGTTCGCGGGATCGAGCTACGTCATGGTGCAGAAGTACCTGCACGACCTCGACGCATGGGACGCGCTGGACGTCGGGGCGCAGGAACGGGTCATCGGCAGGACGAAGCTCTCCAACGTCGAACTCGACGACGACGTGGCCCCCGCCAGCGCACACAAAGTGCTCACCACGATCACCGATGCGGACGGCCGGGAGCGCAAGATCGTTCGCGACAACATGCCGTTCGGCAGCCCGGCCGCCGGGGAGTTCGGCACGTACTTCATCGGCTACGCCGCCGACCCCGACGTGCTCGAACAGATGCTCCGGAACATGTTCCTCGGCGACCCACCCGGCACCTACGACCGCATCCTCGACTTCTCCCGTGCCGTCACGGGGTCGCTCTTCCTCGCACCGTCGGTGCCGTTGCTCGATCAGCTCGCGGACTCGCCGCCATCGACGTCGCTCACCATCGGATCCCTCAAAGGACGGACACTGCCGTGAACAACCTGCATCGCGACCTGGCCCCGATCTCCGACGCCGCCTGGCAGGAGATCGACGAAGCCGTTGCACAGGCGTTCACCAGCACCGTCGCCTGCCGCCGGGTGGTCGACGTCATGGACGCGGACGCGACGACCGCGGCGATCAGTACCGGGCACCTGCGGGCGGTCGAGTCACCGGGCGGCGCCGTCCGGGCGCGGCAGCGGCTGGCGGTGCCCGTGGTGGAGCTGCGCGTCGAGTTCGAGCTCGACCGCTCCGACCTCGACGACGTCGAGCGCGGAGCGCAGGACGGTGACTGGACTGCGGCCAGTGACGCGGCCGTCGCCCTCGGGCTCGCCGAGGACCGTGCCATCGTCGAGGGCTACCCGGCGGCGGGAATCACCGGCGTGCGCGAGACGAGCCGGGAACGCACCGTCCCGTCGCCGACGGAGGTGACCTCCTACCCGGACGCGGTGGCCCGCGCGCTCGCCCTGCTCCGCGACGCCGGTGTGGCCGGCAGGTACGCCCTGCTCCTGGGTGAGGAGGAGTGGGTGCGGGTCACCGCCAGCACCGAGCACGGCCTCCCGGTCACGGAACACCTTCGCCGCCTCCTCGACGGCGACGTCCTCCCGGCCCGCGCGCTCGAATCGCCCCTCGTGCTCAGCGCCCGCGGGGGTGACTTCGCACTGCACCTCGTCCAGGACGTCTCGGTCGGCTTCCTCAGCCACACCGAAACCACGGTCCGGCTCTACGTCGAGGAGGCGTTCACCTTCCTCGACTACACGGCGGAGGCCGCCGTGCCGTTCGTCGCCCGGACGACGTGAGCACACGTCCGGGACGGTCAAAGACGTCGGCTGAGGAATAGCTCACATCCGATCACGGGTTTGCCGAGCATGACCGCCACGCAATTCGACCCGCACGCGCTGCTCGCCGAAAGCCGGCTCGGTGTCCTGGCCACCATCAAGTCGGACGGTCGTCCACAGCTCTCCCCCGTCACGCCGTTCTACGACCGGGACGCCGGCGTGATCTACGTGTCGATGACCGAAGGACGTGCCAAGACCGCGAACCTGCGTCGGGACCCGCGGGCCGCGCTCGAGGTGACCAGCCAGGACGGCTGGTCGTGGGCCACCGCCGACGGCACGGCCACACTCATCGGCCCGGGAACCGACCCCCACGGCCCCGAGGTCGAGGCACTGGTGGACTACTACCGCAAGGCCGCAGGCGAGCACCCGAACTGGGACGAGTACCGAGCGGTGATGGTGGAAGACCGCAGAGTCCTGATGAAACTGAAGGTAGAGAAGACATACGGAGCCCAGATCCGCTGAGTTGTGGAGCCGTAGCGCTGTCGTGGGCACCCGCCCGACAGCACTACGGCTCCACAACGCTCAGTTCTGCAGGTTTGCTGCGAACAGCTCTGTCAGCGCTGTCCAGTGGCGTTCCTCGGCGTTCGGGTCGTGGGTGGGGTTGTCCGGCACCGCGAAGCCGTGGGCGGCCGGGTACTCCTCCATCGTGTAGCGGACCCCCGCCGACTCGAAGGCTCCCTTCAGCCGCTCGAACTGCTCGGCCGGGAACGAGTCGTCGTTCTGCGCGGCCGCCACGTACACCGCGGCGCGGACGCGGTCGGCCAGCAGGTGCGGGCTGTCCGGATCGTCGGTGGCGGCGAGCCGGCCGCCGTGGAAGGAGGCCGCCGCGCCCACGCGCTCCGGATGCCGTCCGGCCACGATCAGCGACGTGCGGCCGCCCATGCAGTACCCGGTGGTCCCCACGGTCGTCCCGGACACCTCGGGGCGGCCTCCCAGAAAGTCGAAGAACGCGTCGGCGTCACGGGCGATCGCGTCCGCGTCCAGGCTCTGCATCATCGTCATCAGGCGCGCCCGCTCGGTCGGGTCCGAGAACACTGTGGCCACGTCGAACGGCGCCCAGTCACCGGACCGGTAGTAGAAGTCCGGCAGCAGGGTGACGTAGCCGGATGCGGCCAGGCGGTCGGCCATGGCTCGCATGGTCTCGCGCACCCCACCGGCGTCCGCGTAGAAGATCACCGCGGGCGCGGGGCCGCCCCCGTCCGGCACGTGCAAGGTGGCGGGACAGTCGCCGTCGGGGGTGGGGATGGTGATCTCCGTGCGGGGCATGCGGGCTCCCAGGTCTCACGTCTGCGATCGGGTCGAAGGTCATGCTCTACGCCGACCGCACCACGCTCAAGTGATCAGCCCCGGCCACCACGCCGACACCGATCGCCAATCTAGAACGTGATTCGATTCACAGCGCACGGGACCGTCGAACCGGATCGGCGTTCTGTCGCTTTGATGGCGCCATGAGTACGGTCGGTGATGTAGGCCACACAGTGGAGGCTCTGGCATGACGATGACCGAACCCGCAGCCACCGCAACGGCGACCGAGCATGTCGACGTCCTCATCGTCGGCGCCGGGATCTCCGGCATCGGGGCCGCCTACCACCTGAAAGATCGGTTCCCCGGCCGGTCGTTCGTGCTCCTCGACGCGTTGGACGGCCACGGCGGCACGTGGTGGACACACCGCTACCCCGGCGCCCGATCCGACAGCGACCTGTTCACCTTCGGCTACGGGTTCAAGCCCTGGCGTGGCCCCTCGATCGCGAGCGCGGAGGAGATCCTCTCCTATCTCGACGAGGTCATCGACGAGAACGACCTGGCCGGCGCCATCCGCTACCGGCACCGCGTCACGTCCGCGCGCTGGTCCACGGCCGACCGCCGCTGGACGGTCGAGGTCACGCGGGTCGACACGGGCGAACAGTTGCGCTTCACCACCGACTTCCTCTGGATGTGCCAGGGCTACTACCGCCAGCAGCAGGGCTACACGCCCGACTGGCCGGGCACGGACCGCTACCAGGGCCGCGTCGTGCACCCCCAGCAGTGGCCGGACGACCTTGACTACGCGGGCAAACGGGTCGTGGTCATCGGTTCCGGGGCCACCGCGGCCACGCTGATCCCGGCCATCGCGCAGACCGCCGAGCACGTCACGATGCTGCAGCGGTCACCGACGTTCTTCATCTCCCGCCCCCAGACGCACGAGCTGGCCGTCACCCTCCGGGCGCTCGACGTCCCCGAGGAATGGACCCACGAGATCCTGCGGCGTGCCCACGTCGCGCAGCTCGACGAGATCACCCGGATGTCCTTCGAGGCGCCCGACGAGCTGCGCAAGTTCCTCATCGAGGAGATGCGCCCGCTCCTGCCCGAGGGATTCGACATCGAGAAGCACTTCAGCCCCCGGTACCGGCCGTGGCAGCAACGTCTCGCGGTGGTCCCGGAAGGCGATCTTTTCGCCGCCATGCGCGAGGGCAAGGCGTCGGTGGTCACCGACACCATCGAAACGTTCACCGAGACCGGTATCCGGATCGCCTCCGGGGAGGAGATCGAGGCCGACATCGTCATCACGGCCACCGGCTTCAACCTGTCCGTCTTCGGCGACATCGCATTCACCGTCGACAACGAGCCGGTCGACTTCACGGAGCGCGTCACCTACCGCGGGATCATGATCAGCGGCGTTCCCAACATGGCCTACGTGTTCGGCTATTTCCGGGCCAGCTGGACGCTGCGCGCCGACCTGGTGAGCGGGTTCGTCTGCCGGCTGCTCGCCCACATGGCGGAGAAGAAGGCCACGGTGGCGGTGCCGACGCTGCGGCCGCAGGACGCCGACATGCCGCTGCTCCCGTGGATCGACCCGGAGAACTTCAATGCCGGGTACGTCATGCGCTCCCAGCACCTGATGTTCAAGCAGGGCGACCGCGAGCCGTGGTCGCACCTGCACGAGTACGCGCAAGAGCGCCAGATGCTGCCTGCCGCCGACCTCGATGACGGGGCGCTCGCCTACAGCTGACCCTTCACGCTCCCCACCTGCAATACAGGAGACCCCGTGCCCGTCGATCCGCCCATCGCCTCACTGCTCGCCCAGCTCGCCGAGGCAGGTGCCCCTCCCCTGTACGAGGGGACGCCCGAGGCCGGGCGCGCCCAGTACCTGGAGCTGACCCACGGGGCGCGCAAGCTCGAGCATGTCGTCCCCGTCGGCAGCATCGAGGACGTCACGGTCCCGGGAGCAGCAGGCGAGCTGAAGGCCCGCATCTACCGCCCCGAGGGGGAGGGCCCGTTCCCGACCGTCGCGTTCTTCCACGGCGGCGGCTGGGTCATCGGCGATCTCGACACCCACGACAACGTGGCCCGCACCGTCTGCCGGGGCAGCCGGGCCGTCGTCGTCGCGGTCGACTACCGCCTGGCGCCCGAGCACCCCTTCCCTGCCGCGGCGGACGATGCGGTGGCCGCGGCCCGCTGGGTCGCCGGAAACCTCGGCGCGCTCGGCGGCAATGAGCGCCTGGCCGTCGCGGGCGACAGTGCGGGCGGCAACCTCGCCGCCGCCGTGGCCCAACAGCTGCACTCCGACGGCACGCCGCTGGTCGGGCAGTTCCTGATCTACCCGGCCGTCGACGCCGAAGGCGAGTACCCGTCGCGGGTGCAGAACGCCAGGGGCTACATGCTCGAGCAGCCGAGCATGGATTGGTTCTACGGCCACTACGCAGGCACCTGGGACGACGCGAAGGACCCGCGACTGTCGCCGCTGCACGCAGCCGACCTCGCCGGGTTGCCGCCGGCGTTGATCGTCACCGCGGAGTTCGACCCGCTGCGCGACGAGGGCGAGGCCTACGGCAACGCGCTGCGCGCTGCGGGCGTGGAGGCCGAGGTGCGGCTGTACGACGGGATGATCCACGGCTTCTTCGACATGGGAGCCGTCTCGCCTGCCGCACAGGCAGCCATCGACGAGAGTTGCGCGCGGTTCGGCGAGATCCTCCGCGGCTGAGCCACCGGCTTCACGGTCAGCACGGTCACGCGCATCCATCACCCGCGGCGGTCATCTCACGCAGTAGTGCGCAGGTGGCCGTGGACTGCACCGGCGTGAAGATCACCATGTGCAGGTCGGCCGGGTTGGAGAATCTCAAGCGGTGGCGTTCCAGGTGCAGGTCGCCGACCGGGTGATGGATCAGGCGTTCGGGATGGGTGAACCCGGCGAGATCGTGCTCCTCCCAAGCCGCAAGGAACGTCGGGCTGGCCCGGATGAGCCTCTCGACCAGGTCGGACGTGGGCGGTTCGAACAGACCGGCACCGGCTTCGGCTCGGAACTCGGCAAGGAGACACCGGCCGACGAGCTCCCAGTCGGCACACAGTTCTCGGACCGAATGATCGGTGAACATGAGCCACAACAGGTTCCGGTCCGCCTCGGGGACTGTGGCCACGGCCGGGTAGAGAGCCGCGTAAGCATCGGTCCAGCCCAACAGTTGCCAGTCGGTGGAGGCCACGTACGCCGGAAGGCCGCCGAGCATGTCGAGCAGCCGGCGGACGTGAGTCGGAACCGTCGACGAAGTCCGTTCTGCGAGGGGCGGCGTGTCCGAGTACCCGGCCAGAGACAGCACATACGAGTGCTCCGCGGCCGACATCCGAAGGGTGCGCGCAAGTGCGTCGAGCACGCTTCTCGACGGTTGGGTCCTGCGTCCCTGCTCGAGCCACACGTACCACGTGACACTCACGCCGGAGAGGACGGCCACCTCCTCCCTGCGCAGGCCGGCGTCGCTTCCCCCTCTGGTCGGGGGCAGGCCTACGTCGTCGCGGGCGAGCCGGCGTCTGCAGGCCTTGAGGAACTCGCCCAGCGCGCGGCGGCGTTGCGTCTCACTGTTCATCGGGTCTCGGACTCCCAGCTGGTGCTGCCCGAACCCCGGTTATCCGGTCCGGTCCGAGCCGCCCCTCGAGATCCCGCGCCACGGCCACCGCCGCCCCATCTGCACCCATCTCCTACCCCCTCCCATCGCTAGACCGAAAACCTTACGATCTGAGTAAGACTGTACTCACTAGAGTCCGACTCCAGCCACCAGAGCGCTACGCTGATCACGTGAACGAGAACTCCGGCGACGGCCGCCACGACCGGAAGGTCAGCCGCCGGGAGGAGTACGCCGAGGCGACCAGGCGCGCGATCGTGGACTCCGCACGCCTGCTGTTCGGACAAAAGGGCTACTTCGCGACCAAGGTGGACGAGATCGCGGCCACTGCTCGCGTCTCCCCGGCCACCGTCTACACCGTCACCGGAGGCAAGCAAGGGCTGCTCCGCACGCTGATCGACGTATGGTCCGCGGCACCCGAGGCGGCTGTCGCTCGCGATCGGATCGACCAGTTCGACGACCCCGCGGATCTCCTGCAATTCCTCGCGACACTCACCCGCGAGATGCGCGAGGACTACGGCGACATCATGCGGGTGGTGCTCGCCGCCGCACCGCACGACCCGACGGCCGCCGACGGCCTTGCCACCGGCACTGCCCGCTACCGCGGCTTCCTCGCGGCGGTGGCCGAACGCCTCGCCCATCTCGGCGCCCTCCGCGAGGGCGTCGATACCGACGAGGCCCTCGACATCCTGTGGTTCTACTTCGGCTACGCCGGGTTCTTCACCTTCGTCGACGACAACGGGTGGACCTACCCCAGAGCCGAACAGTGGCTCCGCAACGCCGCGAGCCGAGCACTGCTCTGAGGCTTCATCGTTCCGCCTGGTCCGAGCCAGGCGGGTTGCCGAGCTTCCACAGGAGGGAAAGCAGGTTTCCCACCCCCCAGTGCTCGGTGATCTTCCCATCGACGACCCGCATGGCGTCGACGCTCTCGAACTGCACTTTGCGGCCCACGAACTCATACCCATATCCACCCAGACGGCACTCTCTCACCAGTTCCAGCGAAGAACAGCCGCCACGAGAAGGATGCATGTCGAAAATGCCATGAGAACCAAAAATCCGACGGTCAGGATATTTGAGTCGTCGAGCAGGAGGCCGACGATACACAGCGCGAGTGACAGCAACGCGAATGACCATGTGAACCACACAAGAATCCTCACTTCCGCTGACTCCACGGGTGGATCACCGAGCTTTTTTTCGACATTGAGCCCGACCGCCTAAGCGTGGAATCGATGGTGCGCAACGAACGCCTGCTTCCTCCAATTCAAGGATCCCTCACATCCATGTTGTACTGTTTTTTGCTGGTCGCCACGTCGCCTTGCGGTGCACTGACCGCGGTGGCGGTCTAGCCCAGTCTGCTCAGCCAGAGCGGCAACTCGCCCGAAAAGGTCCCGACCGGACCTGCGGTTGGTCGCCCCCTCAACGACCAACCGCAGGGCGGCGTTTTGCCAATATGGCCAGTTCGAGCGAATCCGGATGCTGCCGAGGAGCTGTGTGGCTCAACATCTCGTGTGCCCGAGATTCAGTGCGCCGTCCAGCCACCGTCCATGTTGCGAATCGCGCCGGTGATGAAACTCGCGTCGTCCCCGGCCAGATATGCGACCAACGACGCTGCCTCCTCCGGCTGCGCGACCCGCCCCAGGGGATGGGCTGCTCGGAACCTCCTCTCAATTTCGTGATTACGGCACAGAACATCGGCGTGTCGACGGACCCAGCGCGATCGCGTTGACGCGCAGGCCCTGCGGCGCGAGCTCCAGCGCGGCAGCACGAGTTAGCCCGAGCACGCCGCGCTTGCCGGCCACGTATGAGCTAACGCCCCCGCTGGACCCTACGACGCTCAGCACCGAGGCATTGTTGATGATCGTTCCCCCACCTCGGCGCAGGATCGCGGGGATCTCATGCCGCATCGCGACAAACGTGCTGGTTAGGATCCCCTCGATGTCTGCACGCCACGACTCCACGGTGCGCTCGGCGATCGGCACGGTGAGCCCGGGGATACCGGCGTTGTTGAAGGCGACGTCCAGACCCCCGAAACGCTTCTCCGCGGTCCGGACGGCGTTGACGACGTCCTCCACGACGAACATGTCGGCGCGAACGACCAGCGCCTCACCACCTGAATCCTCGATCTCCTCGGCAACCCGTTCCAGCTCCTTCTCACGCCGAGCGGCGAGAACAACCCGCGCGCCCTGCGCAGCGAGTGCCTTCGCCGAGGCCTCACCGATACCCGAGCTCGCGCCGGTGACAAGCGCCACTTTTCCACTCAGCCGCTGCGGGGACGAAGGTTGCGTGGTTGTCACGGCACCATTAGCCATGAGAGGACTCCGTCTGTGCAGGCGGGCGGTGTCGCGGTGGGGCACCGACTCTGCGATAGAGCCCGAGCGCTTGATTCAAATGGCTGATGGCCGTCGGTGCGTTGGTGACTCCTGAGATGCGGCGGGCTTCCTCCAGATCCGACGAAGGCATAGTCGCGTGTCACGAATCCTCCATTTCTCGCCAATTAAGGCGCCGCGCTACAACCTCTGGGTCAATCAGGTATATCGACGTGCGGGCAGTCGGGATATGAAGCACGTTCGATGAAGCGTCCATCGAGCGCGCCTTGGCCACATCGAGCGCCGGTGTCGAGCCCTCCGCTTCACCGAGCCGACATCAGATGCCGCGATCGGCGGATGGGACATGGTCATGGAGGATTGTTTGCGGAGAGTACGAAACACAGGCAACGGCCAGGTGCCGGGACGGCCGCTTCGACGCCGCGGCCTGCGACGTCCACCCGCAGCCCGTGGAAGCCCTCACGCAGCCAGAGAAGCACGTGCGACGGTTGGCGGAACCGCCACGTGATGGTGCTGCGGCGTGTGGTCGACGAAGTCGTCGGCGAAGAGCTCCTCGAAGACGTCGAAGTCACCGTTGTTCTGCACTTCCTCGGTGTTTCGGCGAACAACGGCCTTCGCCGCCTCGCTCTCCCCACCATCGTTCATGGAAACTCCCGATACGCTTTGCCCGCTTCCCGATACTGTTCGGCAATCTTTCTTTTCAGGTCCGGGTCCCGGACGATCAACCATCGACGGCTCTCCTGATTCGCTCCGGATGGCGCCTGCTCCGCAACATCGATCATGTGCAACAGGATCTCGCCGGACACCCCTCGTTCGAGATCGAGATGCTTGCGCACAGCCCGAGTGGTGCCGAGAAGTTCGTCGACCTGCCCGACATCGAATTCAGCCACGTTGCTCACTCAGCTTCCATATCCCGTCGTGACGACTACGACGATCGTGATGACAGGCAACTCGCCCGGCACCGGCTACCCCCCGACAACCCAGTGACGGTGCTCGACGTCCGCGCCGGAAACCGCATTCTCGACAGAATGCGGCCGGAGACAGCTCCCTGGATGTAGGAGCATCTCAATCCGGAAGACGACGTGATTCGAACGGCGACACGTCTACATACTTCCTTTTGATATCTCCGACGGCAAAGGCGGCAGGGCAACTAGTATTGAAAGTAACACGGAAGTGTGATCGCCAGATAATGTCCGATATCACCCGAACCGGAGGGGCTGATGGATCCAGCAGATCACTACAGCCCGGCCACGACCCACTGAGGTGGAGCAGGATAAATACGTCTGCGGTTATATCCGCTCCCACGCATCGGTCCGAGGCGTGGCGTTGACCATCCCGGCACCGCCACCGGGAAGGAATATCTTCTTCCGCAGAGCGATCCGGCCCTGCAGCAATGGGACGGAGGACGGCGGTACCTGCGCCGCGATCAGCGAGACGTGGAAGCTCGAACCAGCCCACCGCATACCTGCCAGCATCACCTCGAGGACTCCCGTCAGCCCCCGAGGATGACGTCCGCTGGCGGTGATGCGCCGGGTACGTGTGCTCGCGATGCTGCTCCTGCGGTGCAGAGACCCGTCACGCACCTTGCGCGGGCGGCCGGAGAAGGTGAGGAGGTCAGCGGCATGAGCCAGCGGGAACCCCGTAGTCAGGCGCGCAGCTCGACCGACCACACCCTGGCGCACTGGCTGGCCGCAGAGGACGAGGGCGAGGACGCCGGCCGGCTCGACCCCGACAACCGGCTCACCTGCCACGTGCACGGCCGGTGGATCCACCAGTGCGTGTCGTCACCACTGCACGTCAACCCGGTCACGCGACACCGCTGGTGTCGCGCTTGTGAGACGGAGCTGCCGGTCGCCGTGGACGAGCTCGCGCGAACGGTGACCATGCGATGCCCACGCTGCAACCAGGGCATCAGCGCGGCCACCGCCCGACTGTTGGCGGCCTGCCGTGCCAGCCTCAGCCACGTCAGCGGCAAGGCTCGGCCCCGCCTCGTGGCGTGAGTCGCCCTGGTCAGGCCCCGGGCCGATAACGCGCCGCGGCCACAGCAGGCAGGCGCCCGGCATGTGGCCGCCGCCCGGGACCGCGTCGCGATGCCTCCCGCGACCGGCGCAGCCTCATCCCGGGATCGACGAAAGGGCCTCCGCCAACCGGCCGGTGCGGGCTCGGTAGTCGGCCCGCGCGGCCAGGGCGGCGTCCAGATCGACCGCGACGAACCGGGTGCGGGTGTTGGGTGCCGACTGCGCGACCACGTCGAGGTCACCGGACAGGACGGTGGCGACCATCATGTAGCCACCACCCGAGACCGCGTCGCGATGCAAGATGATCGGCTCGACGCTGCCGGGCACCTGGATCGAGCCGATCGGATACGGCGCGTCCACGATGTTGGACGGGTCCTGCCCCGCACCGAACGGCGCTTCGCGCTCGACGGTCTCCAGTTCGGCGCCCTTGTAGCGGAAGCCGATGCGGTCGGCCACCGGTGTGAGCGTCCACGTGGTGCCGAGGAAGCTCTCCCGGCCCGCGACGGTGAGGCGGTGGTCGTACAGGCCCATCATCACGCGTACCTCGACGTCCTTGGAGTAGGACGGACGCAGATCGAGCGGCACGCTACGCCCGGGCTTCGCGCCGGACGACGAGCCGACGGGGAGCTTGTCGCCGGTCTGCAGCGGGCGCCCCGCGAAACCGCCGAGAGCACCGAGGCCGTACGTGGAGCGGCTGCCGAGTACCTGAGGCACATCGATTCCGCCCGAGACGGCAAGGTAGGCGCGCGCGCCCGCCGTCAGGTAGCCGAAGTCGAGCACGTCACCCGCGGCCACGGAGAAGGACTCCCACAGGGGCCGCTCCTCGCCGCCCACCCGTGGGGTCATGTTCGCGCCCGCCACCGCGACGACCGCGGAGGACTCGAATGCGAGCTCCGGCCCCATGTAGACGATCTCCAGGGCCGCGGCACCCGCCGGGTTGCCGACGAGCAGGTTGGCGGCCCGCAGGGAGTACTGGTCGAGCGCGCCCGACGGCGGGATGCCGACGTCGTAGTAACCGGCACGGCCTGCGTCCTGGACGGTCGTGGACAGGCCCGGCTTGCGTACCTCGATCACCGCAGCACCTCCAGCAGCCGGGCGTTGTAGCCGTCGGGGTCGTCGAGGAACTCCTGGAGCGCGAACTCCGTCGGGGCCGTCCGGATCCGGAACGTCCCCGCCTCGACCTCGGCGACGTGCGCGTCGTACTGCTCGCGGTCGATCGGGGTGTACTTCACGATGTCACCGGGCCGGAAGAACACCATGAAGTCGGTGAAGTCGGGCAGCTGCTGGGTGGGGTCGTAGATCGGCGCCGGGGTGATGCCGAACATCTGGTAGCCGCCCGCACCGCGCACCGAGTAGATGCAGGCGAAGCAGCCGCCGTAGCCCACGGTCTGCTTCGGGGTGTCGGTACGAGGGCGCAGGTACTTGGGCACGATGATCGCCCGCTCCCGGGGGACCATCTGGAACTTGAACGGCAGGCCCGCCACGAACCCGACCATGGAGACGAACCACGGCGAGCCGGCGTGGGCGTCGATGAACTCCTCCACCGACGCGTAGCCGTTGATCCGTGCGGCGTACTCGATGTCGGTGGCGTCGGGATCCTGGTGGCGGTCGCGAAAACGCATGAGCGTCTCCGTGGTCCACGGGTCGCGATAGAGGACCGGGATCTCGACGACCCGGGTGGGAAGCGCGAGGTCGTGCGCGTCGCCGACCTGCTTCTCCAGGTCCTGCAGCAACCCCAGCAGCTTGTGCGGCTCGAGCACGTCCGGGTCGTAGCGAACCTGGTAGGACGCATTGGCCGGGCAGATCTCCAGCACGCCCTCGGGGTGGTTCTCGCGCAGCGCCTTCGTGATGGCCATGACGCGGAAGTTGGCCTGCAGGCTCATCTCCTCGGCCAGCTCCACGAACACGAACTCGTCGCCGCCCCAGCTGTAGCGGGCGGCCTGCACGTCCGTCACCGTCACGTCGCCGCCTCTTTCCGTTCGGCCAACCAGTGCTCCAGCGCGCCGGTGTGGAAATCCGCCGCGGCGAACCAGTCCTGGCCGAGGATCTCCGCGCCCAGCGCGGCGGTGGTGGGCACACCGTCCACGGCGAACTCCCCCAACGCGCGCCGCCCGCGCCGGATCGCTGACTCCCGGTCCTCTCCCCAGACGACGACTTTCGCCAGCAGGGAGTCGTAGAAGGGGGGAACCGTGCCGCCGGGCTCCAGCCAGGTGTCGACACGCACCCAGGGACCTGCCGGCAGCACCAAGCGTTCGATCTTGCCCGGCGAGGGCATGAAGTCCTTCTCGGGGTCCTCGGCGCACACGCGGAACTCGATCGCCGAGCCGCGCGCGACGATCGCGTCCTGCGCGAACCGCAGCGGCTCCCCCGCCGCGATCCGGAGCTGCTCGGCCACGATGTCGATGCCGGTGATCAGCTCGGTGGTCGGGTGTTCCACCTGGATGCGGGTGTTCATCTCGATGAAGAAGAACTCGCCCGTCTCGTCGTCGACGAGGAACTCGGCGGTGCCCGCACTGCTGTAGCCGACCTCCCGGGCGAGCCGCACGGCCGCCGCGGTCATGGCCTGCCGCACGCCGTCGTCGATGCCGGGGGCGACGGCCTCCTCCACGACCTTCTGCCTGCGGCGCTGGAGCGAGCATTCGCGTTCGAACAGGTGCACGACGTCTCGTCCGTCACCGAGCACCTGCACCTCGACGTGCCGGGCGCGACGGAGGAACCGCTCGAGGTACATCGCACCGTCGCCGAACGCACTGGCTGCCTCCTTCGACGCAGCGGGGAACGCCGAACGCAGCCCCGCCTCGTCCGTGACGACACGGATGCCACGTCCACCGCCGCCCGCCGCGGCCTTGAGCATGATCGGATAGCCGATCTCGGCGGCCGCTTTGACCGCGGCGTCGACGTCCGCGACGCCGCCCGGCGTGCCGGGCACCGTCGGGACACCCGCCGCGGCGGCCACCTGGCGGGCCCGAACCTTGTCGCCCATCTGCTCGATCACCGCCGCCGACGGGCCGACGAAGGCAAGGCCCGCGTCGGCGACCGCAGCAGCGAACGACGCCCGCTCGGAGAGGAACCCGTAGCCGGGGTGCACGGCGTCGGAGTCGGTCTCCCGGGCGGCGTCGAGGATGGCGTCGGCGAGCAGGTAGCTCTTACCGGCGGGCGGCGGTCCGATCTCGACGGCGGCATCGGCGAGCCGGACGTGCGGGGCCTGCGCGTCGGCCGTGCTGTGCACCGCCACGGTGGAGATACCCAGGTCACGGGCTGCACGAACGATGCGGACCGCGATCTCGCCGCGGTTGGCGACGAGCAGGCGCTTCACCCCTGTCCGTCCGCGGATGCCTCGATGATCGCGACCGGCTGCCCGGCGTCGACCACGTCCTCGTTCTCCACCAGGAACTCCACGACCGTGCCCGCCGCACCCGCAGGCACCTGGTGGAAGGACTTCATGACCTCGACGAGGCAGACCGTGTCGTCCGCGCCGACGGTCTGTCCTTCGGCGGCGAACGGGCCACTTTCCGGATCGGGCCTCCGGTAGAACACGCCGGGGATCGGCGAGACGACCTCGTGCCGGGCCATGGGGCTCCTCTCAGGCTGACATGTGCGGGCGCAGAGCTTCGTGGACGGCCTTGGCGACGTCCACGGCGTTCGGGGTGTCGGAGTGCACGCAGACGCAGTCGGCACGCACCGGGATCTCGGAGCCGTCCAGGGCCGTGGCGACTCCGTCGGTCACCGCGCGCACCGCTCCCCGCGCCGACGCGGCCGGGTCGAACGGCTGGTGCACGCGCGTGATGATGAGCGAGCCGTCGGGACGGTAGTCGAGGTCGGCGTAGTACTCGGAGATGAACCCCGCACCCCGCGCGCCCCAGACCTGCTCGTGCACCGTGCCCGCCATGCCCATGAGCGGCACGCCGAAGACGTCGGCGGCGTCGGCGAGAGCCTCGGCGACCTCCGGGTCGCGCGCCGCCATCCCGTACAGGGAGCCGTGGGCCTTGATGTGGTTGAGCTCCATGCCCTGGCCACGTAGGAAGCCGGACAAGGCGCCGACCTGGTAGACGACGGCCGCGGTGAGCTCGTCGCGCTCCAGCTTCATCTCACGGCGGCCGAAGCCCTCGCGGTCGGGCAACGACGGATGGGCTCCGACCCGGACGCCGTGCTCCTTGGCCAGCGCCACGGTCTGCTGCATCACGCGCGGGTCCGAGGCGTGGAAGCCGCAGGCCACGTTGGCGACGGTGATCCACGGCATCAAGCCCTCGTCGTCGCCGCAGCGATAGATGCTGAATGCCTCGCCCATGTCGCAGTTGATGTCCACCATGCCGACCTCCTCCCTTCAGGCAGTTCCGCCATCCTTGCCCACTGCGCGAAGCCCCGCCACACCCGATGCAGGCCCACACGTCGCAGTCAGGCACACATCGCCACCAAGGGCACGAAAGATCAGGTCGCCGGTCGGCGCACCGCGGCATCCGTGCACGACCACCCGGTTCACCGCCGGAGCCTCGGCGAGTCGACCTGGAGCATCTGCAGCGTGAACGGGACCACACGCCGCGATCGGCCGCCCAGCGGAAACGGGCGAATTGACATATCTGCGCGCCTGCGCCTCGGCATCGACAGCGACTATTGCGCCTGATGAAGTGGGGCCGTTCGACGGACCCGAGGGGGATGGCGTCATGGGAGTTTCGAGATATCGGCCGAGCCCGGCATTCGGCCGACTCGGCATGCTGGCGACGGTCGGCGCAGGCATTGCGATCGAGGTGTACGACCTGGGCATCTACGCCACATTCTCCGTATTCTTCGCCTCACAGTTCTTCGCCAGCGGTGACGCGGGAAGCGACCTGATCAGCACGCTCGCCGTCTTCGCCGTGGGGTTCGTCGCCCGCCCCTTCGGCGGGCTCTTCTTCGGGTGGATGGCCGACCAGGTCGGACGGCAACCCGCCATGACCCTCTCCGTCGTCACTGCCGCGGCGGGCAGCCTGATCATCGGGGTCAGCCCGACGGCGACCACGATCGGCATCGGTGCACCGATCGTCCTGCTCCTGGCCAGGCTCATCCAGGGATTCGCCCAGGGCGGTGAGCTGCCGGCCGCACAGACCTACCTCGCCGAGATCTCTCCGGCCTCCCGGCGCGGCCGGTGGTCCAGCCTGAACTACGTCTCCGGCTCGCTGGGTGGCCTCTTCGCCACCGCTCTGGGCGCGGTTCTCGCCACGTTGCTCAGCCGATCCGACATGACAGCCTTCGGCTGGCGAATCCCGTTCCTGCTGGGCGGCGTCCTCGGGCTGTTCGGCGCCGTCATGCGCAGACGACTGGACGAGACGCCGATCTTCACCAGTGCTGCCGCCCCCGGCCGGCGCACCTCACCGTGGCGGCAGATGGGCGCCCGGCCGGTGCTCCTGCTCCAGGTGATCGGCCTCACCGCAGGCGTCACCGTGGCCTTCTACACGTGGAGCGCGGCCGTCCTGCCGTTCGCCATCGAGCAACGGCACACGAACCCAGCCGCCGCCCTCTGGGTAACTGCCGCCGCCACCGTGCTGTTCACCGTGAGCCTGCCGTTGTGGGGAGCAGCCGCCGACCGCGTCGGGCGCCGCCCGATACTGCTGGTCAGCATGATCTCGACCGCTGTGTTGCTCTTTCCCCTGCAAGGGCTGATCCAGGGCCAGGCCTGGCAGCTCTTCGTGGCAGCGGCCGTCGCAACGGTGCTGCTCGGGGGCACCCTTTCCATCCTCCCGGCCCTGTTCGCCGAGCTCTTCCCCACCGGCATCCGCGCCTTGGGCCTGGCCGTTCCCTACTCACTGACCGTCGCAGCATTCGGCGGCACCGCGCCCTACCTCCAGGCCTACCTGGGACAGCACGACGCCGGCGCCGCCTTCTACTGGTGGGTGATCGCGCTGATCGCGATCACGGTGGTCACGGTCGCGCTCTCGCCGGAGACCCGCAGCCGCGAGCTGGACGCCGTCGGGTCCGCTCCGGCGCGCAGCGCGGCTCGCGCCCGCGACCACCCCTAGCCGGCTACCGCGACGCGAGATGCTGCATCAACACCTGTGTCTTGGTCGTCTGCTGCCGTGACATCACGATCTGCCGGTCGGCAATGAGCTCGCGCAGGCGCGCGGCTACTCGGTGGGAGCGGGTCGGGCGGCATTTCACCGACAGCTCGACGACGTGTGAACCGTCCGGATAGATCCACGACTCCACATCGATACGATTCTCGAACTCCCCCGAGGTCAGCCGCACCACGTTCACCGGACCGAGGGCCACCAGATCATCGATGTCGAACCCGTCACCGGCAGCGGCGCGAAGGAGCGCGCGTTGCCTCCTCGAGAGCAGGCGCTGAGCGGGGTGTCGCCGTCCGATCGAGTCCAGCACCATCCCGGCGCGCAGGCGCCGCTTGATCGACGCCGACCAGATCGCCACATCGGGGAGGACGTCCAGCTCGAGCGCAAGGCCTCGAACACGCCTGCTGACCTGCGGCTCCGTGTGGCGCAGCTTCACGACGACATCCTCGTCGACGCCGTCGGTCACGCGGGTCCGCACGATGATGCCGCGCCGGTGCAGCGCGAGGTCCGGCGTGTCGAGGTAGTAGACGAGCCGGAGCTGCGGCCGATCGACTCTCACGTCGAGCACGGACAGGGCCCGTTCGAGCTCGACGTCCAGGATGGTCTTCAGCTCGACCCGCTCCACGCGTCGACCCGCTCCCAGGGCAGCCGTCAACGAGCCCCACGGCAAGGTCGGATCGGCCGGTCGAATACTCACAACCGCAGCCTGCCCGCACATTCCCCGGCCAAACCGGCGTACGAGCGCTCTCCGGACGTCGCACACCCGAATCTTGACGAACTTCCTCGAACCCGACTGATCAACCGGCCAGGCGGGGTATCCCGCTGCGCTGAACGGCCCCTGAACCGCGGCGTCGTCAGGAAATCGTCAAGGTTCCTTTCCCGGAGACTCCGGCGGTCGCATGCTGTCGAACCCTCGACTTCGCTGCCATCGGGCGCGAGGTGATCGCGAGCAGAGAGCAGTCGAGGTGAAGTCATGGGTACGCGCGGCGAGCTGAGGATCTACCTCGGGGCGGCGCCCGGCGTCGGCAAGACCTACGCGATGCTCGGTGAGGCCCACCGCCGCGCGGGACGCGGCACCGCCGTCGTCGTAGGTCTGGTCGAGCCCCACGGCCGCTCGAAGACCGCAGCCTTGATCGAGGGACTGGAAGTACTCCCCCGCCGCCGGCTCACGCACCGCGGCGTCGTCCTCACCGAGCTCGACGTCGATGCCGTGCTCGCCCGCGCGCCGCAGGTCGTGCTCGTCGACGAGCTGGCGCACACCAACGCGCCCGGTTCGCGGAACGCGAAGCGCTGGCAGGACGTGGAGGAGATTCTCGACGCAGGCATCACCGTGCTCACGACGCTCAACATTCAGCATCTGGAGTCGCTCAACGACGTGATCGAGCGGATCACCGGCGTGCACCAGCGGGAGACCGTGCCCGACGAGGTCGTACGCCGCGCCGAGCAGGTCGAGCTCGTGGACATCACTCCTGAGGCGCTGCGGCGCCGGTTGGCGCACGGCAATGTCTACTCGGCCGAGAAGGTCGACGCGGCGATGGCCAACTATTTCCAGCCCCGCAACCTCACGGCGCTGCGCGAGATGGCCCTGCTGTGGGTGGCTGACGAGGTCGAGGTCGCACTGCAGCGCTACCGCGCCGACCAGCACGTGACCGACGTGTGGGAGACCCGCGAGCGGGTCGTGGTGGCGTTGACCGGCGGGCCGGAGAGCGAGACCGTGCTGCGTCGGGCCGCCCGGATCGCCAAGCGCTCCAGCTCGGCAGAGCTCTTCGCGGTGCACGTCCTGCGCGGCGACGGGCTGGTCACCGCACCGGTCAGCGCACTCGCGAACCTGCGCCGCGTAGCCGAGGACGTCGGAGCCTCGTTCCACACCGTGGTCGGTGACGACGTGCCTGCCGCGCTTCTCGACTTCGCCCGCGGTGTCGACGCCACCCAGCTCGTGCTGGGCACCTCCCGCCGGTCCCGCGCGGCCCGCCTGCTGGTCGAGGGCATCGGCACGCGCGTGGTGCAGCGCTCGGGGCAGATCGACGTCCACATGGTCAACCACCCCGAGGCCGGCCGAGGCATCCGGCTGCCCCACCGGTTCAGCGCCGTCTCCCTCACCCGCCGCGCCACGGAATGGGCACTCGGCGTGGTCCTACCGGTGGCCGCAACCGCGGCCGGAATTCTCGGCCAGAGTGTGTTCGGCCTGTCCACCGACGTCGTGTTGTTCTTCCTCGCCACGGTCGTCGTCGCGCTCGTCGGCGGGCTCGGCCCCGCCCTGTTCGCCGCCGGTGCAGGTGCTCTGCTGCTCAACTTCTTCCTCACCCCGCCGCTCTACACGCTCACGATCGCCGAGCGGGAGAACGTGATCACCCTGGTGGCGATGGTTCTGGTCGCGGTACTGGTGGCGCTCGTGGTCGACCGGGCCGCGCGGCGCGCCCAGCAGGCCGCCGCCGCAGGGTCCGAGGCGGCGCTGCTCGCGTCGCTCTCACGCACGGTGCTGACCCGCCCCGAGCCGCTCCCGCGGCTGCTGGACAAGCTGCGCGAGGCGTTCGGGCTGACGACGGTGGCGATCCTCGAGCGCCAGGACGGGCACTGGACGACGTCCGCATGTTCCGGACCGCCGGACTGCGCGCGCCCCGAGCAGGCCGACGTCGACGTGGCGGTCGAACCCGACGTGCACCTCGTCGGCCGCGGCACCCCGCTGCCGGCCGCTGATCAGCGCTTACTCGAAGCGGTCGGCGGTCAGGCGCTGCTCGCCCTACGCAACCAGCAGGCCACGCGCGAGGTGGCCGAGGCGCACCGGCGCGCCGACGCGACCGAGCTGCGCAGCGCACTGCTGTCCGCCCTCGGCCACGACCTGCGCACCCCGCTGGCATCGATCAAGGCGTCGGCCAACAGCTTGCGTGACCGCGATCTCCGGCTGTCCGAGCATGACAGCTCGGAGCTCGCGGCAACGATCGAGGAATCGGCCGACCGGCTCACCGCTGTGGTGAACAACCTGCTCGACTCCTCGCGCATCGCGACCGGGGCCGTGGCACCGGAGCCGCGTCCGGTCGGGCTCGACGAGGTGGCGCTGCTGTCGATGCGCGGACTCGACCCGACGTACCGGCCTGCGGAGCGCGTCGGGCTCGAGATCGACGAGCGGCTCCCCGCGGTGCTCGCCGACCCGGGCCTGCTCGAACGCGTCGTCGTCAACGTCGTGGACAACGCGCTGCGCCACGGCGCCGGCGCCCCCGTCAAGCTACGGGCCAGCAGGTACGCCGACATGGTCGAGCTACGCGTCGTCGACTCCGGTCCCGGGGTGCCCGCCGACCGGCTCAAGCGGATGTTCGCCCCGTTCCAGCGCCTCGGCGACCGGGGGAACAGCGGGCTCGGCCTCGGGCTGAGCGTGGCGCGTGGCTTCACCGAGGCCATGGGCGGCACCATCACCGCGGAGGACACACCGGGCGGTGGGCTCACCATCGTGATCAGCCTGCCCGCCGCGCCGCATCCCGCAGCCCTGCCCTCGTAATCCGCCCCTGTCGGACCTATCGGACGTCAAGAACGCGCAGGGATCTCCGCATCGGGCGTCAACAAGCCGCCGATGCGCCTTCCGGGCGCCAAGCCCCGCCGCGCACCCTCACCTGGTGGACGTCGGCGGCCCGCCCAGGGCCGATTCACGTCGACCTCTGGCCGCAATACCACGGGAGCCACCCATGACCAGCTCGCACGTTCTCCTCGCCGTGCTGCTCAGCGGCTACTCGACCATCGCGGTCCTGAGCGCCCGTGTTGTCCTCCGCGAACGGCGCGGGAGACGACGCGAGCACCCGCTGCACGTGGGAGCCGGCAGCCACCGGGAGCCGACCAGACCCTGGTAGCGCCACGTCATGTGGTTTCGGGCAGGATCCGTTTGAACGGCGTCAAGGCAGGTACTCAGACGCCACCGGCGGCGAGACGCTGTCCGGAGCGCGAGAATGCGCGTGACGGTCCGAGAGGTGACTTGCATGTGTGCCGACTCTGCTCCATCCAGGGAGCGGACAGCTGAATTCGTCCTGCACCGGCCTCTGGGACTGACGGCAGGCATGGCCCGACGGCTCCACGTGTACGTCGATGACGAACGGGCCGCGAACCTACATATCGGCGCGACGACGCGCATGCCGGTGGAGGCAGGCCCGCATCTGCTGCGGGTTCGCTGTTTCCCCCTGATCGGCGCCGATCTGCCGGTCATCCTCTCGCCGCACGAGAGCCTGCGGGTAGCGATCTACATCGACGCGTTCGGCGAGCTGAGGATCGACATCGCACCTGTGGACGCACAGGCGCGACCGCAGGGGGCCACCGGACGCTGACACGGTCGAGGCAGGGCGCTGCCTCGCGGTACGCATCTCCGACGAGCCCGGGCCACGTCACCGAGGTGGCCCGGGCTCGGTCGCGGCGGGCGGCTACTCGGTGGCGAGTGCGAGGACCGTCGCCAGGAGCACGTTCGCCCCGGCCTCGACGTCCTCCCAGGTGGTCAGCTCGGCCGGCGAGTGGCTTCGACCGTCGACGCTCGGCACGAAGATCATGCCCGTGGGGGCGAGCCTCGCCACGTTCTGTGCGTCGTGCCCGGCGCCGGAGGGCAGGTTCAGGGTCTTCATGCCCTGATCAGCCGCCGCCGTCGCCACGAGCTCCTGCATCCGCGGGTTCAGGGGAACCGGGTCCGTGATGCTCTCGCGGGTGTAGCTCATCTCCAGGCCATGGCAGTCGGCGACGTCACGCGCCGCGGACACGATGGCCTCCTCCAACTGCAGGATCCGTGTGCGATCGGAGTCGCGGAAGTCCAGCTGGACGCGCGCGAGGCCCGGCACGACATTCGCCCCGCCAGGCTCCACGTGGAGGATGCCGCACGTGGCGACGGCGGTCTCGCTGACCGACCGGGCCGCCTCCGGCAGGCGCACCAGCAGATCACCGGCGCCGCGCAGCGCGTCGCGCCGCCGCGGCATCGGTGTGGTGCCGGCGTGGTCCTGGCGGCCGCGGAACTCGATGTGGCCGCCTCCCATCCCCACGATCGCCGTGACCACCCCGATCCCGGCGCCGGCCGACTCAAGCACCGAGCCCTGCTCGATGTGCAACTCGACGTAGGCGTGGACGTCCCCGGGGCGCACCGCCGTCCGGGTCGCCGCGGCAGGGTCCCAGCCCATGCCCTCCAGCGCGTCGACCAGCAGGTCACCGTCGCGCCCGCGGAGGCGGGCGAGCTCGTCCGCTGTAAAGCCGTGCGCCACGGCCGTCGAGCCGAGCAGGTGGTGGTAGCTGCCTTCCTCGTCGGCGAAGACCACGGCCTCGACCGGACGTCGCAGGGGCACGTCCTCCTCGGCCAGCCTTCGCACCACCTCCAGCGCGGCCAGCGACCCGAGCGCACCGTCGAAGCGGCCCCCTTCGGGCACGCTGTCCAGATGCGAGCCCGCCCAGACCGGGGGCGTGCCGGCGGCCGCGTCCCGAGCCTCCAGCCGTATGAAGACGTTGCCGATGCCGTCGGTGCGCAGCGCCAGCCCGGCCTGCTCGCACTCGTTCACGAGCCAGGCCCGCACCTGCCGATCAGCCTCGGAGAAGCTCGTTCGGCTGACGCCGCCGCTCGCCGTGGCGCCGTAGCCGGCGACATGCTCGAGGTCGCGACGCAACCGCGCCGCCGACACGGTGGGCACGGGAATCCCGGAACTGGTCATGCACGCTCCTGACTGGTCTGGTCGTCGACGCCCGACTTCCGGGCGTCGACGGGTGCAACCCGTACATCGTCACACCGGCCGGGTCGCATCGTGACCGATGAGGCCGGCTGCTCGTTCGGCGATCGCGCAGACCGTGGCGTCGGTGTTGGCGGAGACGATCGACGGCATCACCGACGCGTCGGCTACACGATGGTGTTGTCGCACCAGCCGAACCCCTCTTCCAGCCCGCTGCTCACGTCGTCGGCCGGCATGTGCCCCACCTGGACAGCGGCAGCCGAGCGCAAATCGTTCTCCGACAATCGGGAAGCGAGCACACAACCGGCCGTTCCGGCTCCCACAACGACGTAGTCGTAGGCGGGCACTTCCCATCGACGGTTCATGAACCCACCGTCGCAGAATCGACGGGAGCACGACAAGGAATCAGCAGTCAACATTGTCGTAAACCGATCGTCCAGCGCACGCCGGCTGCGCCCAGAACCGGCCTGCCGGGCAGCATAGCCATAGCACCGGGACCTCCCGAAACTGTTGACGAAACAGAGTTATCGGGCCGTAGTGACGACCGGTCGGCGACAACTGACTCTGCGTGACCTGCCCTGCGGAGCATGTCCTCGTGGTACCGGTCACATTGCAGCACCAAAAACAGGTGGATACTGTTCTGGATTCAACCGGATACGAATCTGCCGCCCAGGGGGCTTCGATGAAGCTCGGAACATCACTTCGGTTCGTCTTTCCCACGTCACCGGAAACCTTCGAGCATTTTCGGGTTGCACTCACGGCATTACCGCCGGGCGGCTTCATCGAACGACCCATGGGAGCGATGTCCACCCGCGAACAGGCCACGAACCTGCTCGCTGTCGCAACCGCGGCCCACGATGCCGGCCTCGACATGTTGGTGGTCGGCGACAGTCATGCCGTTCCGTCGGCTTACGCCAATGCCTTCTCCCCGGTGCCGACGCTTGCGCGCTTGATGCCCGTAACGGGAAACATGACGCTCGGGGCGGTGCTGCTGGCCCCGTTCTACGATCCGATCCTGTCGGCAGAGCAGATCGGCACGATCGCCGCATTCTCCGAAGCGCCACTCGTGGTCGTTCTGGCGCTCGGGCAAGGCAAGGGCCGGTTCGCCGCCTTCGGCATGGCCGAGCGCACCCGCGTGGGCCGCACCGAGGAGTTCGTCACCGCGTTGCGGGCCCTGCTGACCGGCGAGCCGGTGACCATGGAGGGCCGCTACCACCGGCTGAACCACGTGCAGACCGGACCACTACCGCGCGTGCCCGTCTCACTCTGGCTCGCAGGCACGGTGCGTGCCGCCGCCGAGCGGGCCGGGCGGCTCGGGGACGGGTGGCTGGCCGGCCAGAACTCGACCCGCGCGGAGCTCGCGGAGCAGCTGGACGCATACCGGGAGACAGCCGTCCGCCATGGACGCACGCCGCTGCCCGTGCTTCGCCGTGACATCTATGTGGGCGAATCCGACCGCGAGGCCGAAAGCGTGGTGAGTCGGATCCTCGCGGAGGGCTACCGCGGCGGAGGCATGGATCAGCTGCTCGTCGGATCCGCCGAGTCGGTGGTGCAGCAACTCGAGGAGTACCGCGCCATGGGCTTCGACCACGCGCTCGTACGGCACATCGTGGGCGACCACGCTCTGATGCTGCGATCGTTCGAGCGGATCGGAAAGGACGTGCTGCCGCGGCTGCACGCCCTCGAGCCGCTGGCGTAGCCGAGACCCCGACGGTCCGGGCACCACGTCTCCCTCACCGGTACCGCAGCACACCGGACAAATCAGTCGTTTCGCCCGAGATCCTTGACAACGTCGATGTAGTTGACCAAGGGTAACGAAGACAATCGGCTCCGCGGGAGCCCTTCTGAGAACGAGTCCGACCGGCCCACAGCCGACTCGCCCGGAGGTCTTCGATGGCGAATTCCGATCGTTTCGAAGAGTCGTTGCGGCCGCGATTCCGACAGCCCCGAGGCGTGGAGCAACGCGGTATCGAACCGGTTCCGGAAGAAGCCCGCACCACCCACTGGGGCGACATATTCTCGATCGTATTCAACTTCCTGGTGAACCCCGGGATGATTCTGATCGGCGGCCTCGCCGTCGCCGGCGGACTGTCGTTCTGGGGCGCGGTCATCGCCGTCACACTGGGCATCGCAGTGGCATTCGTGCCCTACATCATCGTGGCGACGATCGGCGTCGACCACGGCGTCCCGGGCCAGGTGAGCACCCGGATGACGTACGGGGTCATCGGTTCCCGCTGGATAGCGTCCCTGCTGCGGGTGGCCGTCACGACATTCCAGTTCGCCTTCCAGACGATCGCCGGTGCACTGGCGATCGTCGCGGTCCTTCATGCGTGGCTGGGAATCTCGCTCCCCCTCGTGCCGACGAGCCTCGTTTTCGCCGCCTTCCAAGTGCTCATCGCCACCATGGGCTACGGCCCACTGAAACACCTTTCTCGCATTGCATTACCACTGAAGGTCGTCGTCCTCGGATTCTCGCTGTACCTGCTCGTATCGCACGACGCTCCTGGCTTTCATCCGAGCGAGGTCCTCTCGTTCAACGGCTCGTCGACGCTCGGCTGGGTCGGGATCGCCGTGTGGGCGAACTCCGTGGCAGCGGCATGGCTGACGATGGTGACCGACGCAGCCGACTTCTGCCGCTACTCCCGCACGCGTGCCGACATGTGGATCGGCACGATGGCGGCCGCGATCCTCGGGGCACTGCTGTCGGCGGTGCTCGGGGCCTACGGAGCCGCAGCCACGCTGGGCACGGTCTCCAACCCCTTCGACGTGATCTCGGGTATCACCACGTCGGGCGTGGTGTTCGTCGCGCTCCTGATCGTGGTGGTACTCGACAACTGGACGATCAACGTCCTGAACCTCTATACGGGCGGCCTCGCGATCGTGAACATGATCCCGAGGCTGGGACGGTTCTGGTCCACCCTGGTCGCGAGCGCCATCGGCATCGCCATCTCCGCGTTCCCCGCGATCATCGACGGGTTCAACACCATCTCCGGTGTGGCCATCGGTTGCCTGTTCGCCCCGATCGCGGGAGTGCTGGTCGCCGACTACGTCGTGGTCAAGCGGTGGCGCATCGACGTGCCCCAGCTCTTCGTACACGGGGGCCGGTACTGGTATCTGCGCGGCACCAACCCGGTGGCGGTCCTGTCCACTGCGATCGGAGCAGTCCTGTATTTCCTCCTCCCGGAGGCGGTGCTCCGATGTCTCGTCACCCCGATCCTGACCGGGCTGGTGTTCGTCGTGATCACACGACTGCTCGTCACGCGGTTCGAATGGGCACGCGTGGCAGCCGAGCCGATCTCGGTGCCGGCGCGCGCCGCGGCCGCCGAGGATGCAGGCGCCACGGTCCGGCCCTGACCCGAGCCACCGCAGCGCAGGAGGAGAAAGGTAACGGCGATGAGCACCGCAACGAGCGCTGACACCACGATCCGAGGCGGCGAGGTCGTCATCGACGGCTCGGTGGTTCGCGCGGACATCGCGATCGCCGACGGGATCGTCACCACCATCTCGTCCTCCCCGATCGATGCGCACCACGTGATCGACGCGCAGGGATGCCTGGTGCTCCCCGGCGGGATCGACGGGCACGTGCACCTCTCGCCCGCCGAGCTGACCGACGGCTCGTACCCGTGGGTCGACGATTTCGAGAGCGGCACCAGGGCAGCCGCCGCGGGCGGGGTCACCACCGTCGGCAACATCACCTTCCCGCGTCCCGGCGAGGCACTGGCCGATGCGTGCCGGCGGGTGGCCGACGACGTGCGGGCTCAGGCCGTCGTCGACGTCCTGCTGCACCCCGTGGTGACCGAGGAGCAACACCTCGACCCCGGCGAGCTGACGGCGCTTCAGGAGCTGGGCCAGACCAGCATCAAGGTCTTCGCCACGCTCGGCGCCTTCCAGACCCGGCGCCGCCAGTACTACCGCTTCATGGCCGAAGCCGGCAGCCGCGGCTTTCTCACGATGGTCCACTGCGAGGACGACGAGCTGATCAGGCACTGCACGGCGTCGCTGTTCGAGCGCGGGCCGGCAGACTTCCGCCACTTCGGCGAGTCACGCCCCGACGCGGCGGAGGAGGCCGCGGTCGCCCAGCTCATCGCCTTCGCCGAGGTCTCGAACACGCCGATCTACGTCGTGCACCTCTCCAGCAGGCGGGCCCTCACCGCCTGCTCGGCCGCCCGCGCCCGCGGCGTGCCCGTCTACTACCTCTACCTCACCGAGGATCTCCTGCAGCGGGAGGACGGGGCGAAGTACATCGGCCAGCCACCGCTGCGACGGCAGGACGACGTCGACGCCCTCTGGGCCGGTTTGCGGTTCGGCACCGTCGACACCGTGGCGACGGACCACGCTCCGTGGACGCTGGAGCAGAAGCTCGAAGCCCGAACCTCACTGGAGCGGCTCCGGCCCGGTGTCGCCGACCTCGAGACCGTGCGCCCCATGCTCTTCTCCGAAGGCGTGCTCACCGGCCGCATCTCGTTGGCACGCTTCGTGGAGCTCACCGCAACCAACCCGGCCCGCCTCTTCGGCCTGTATCCCCGCAAGGGGACGATCGCCCCGGGATCCGACGCCGACCTCGTGATCTGGGATACCGACGAGACGCGGGTCGTCGACGGGAGTCGCGGGGAGAGCCGTGCCGGCTACTCCCCCTACGACGGCACCTCCGTGCGCGGCTGGCCCCGCGACGTCCTGAGCCGCGGGGAGATCGTCGTGTCGGGAGGGAAGGTCACGGGGCGCAGCGGGCGAGGCAGCCTGCCGGCCCGCGGCAGCTCGGCGCCGCGCTGAACCGGTTGAAGCGGCTGAAAGGGATCAATCCGGCGCGATCGCGCTACGATCTTGCGGTGCCACGTGTGATCCCGCCGCTGGTCAAGCCGCGCGCGAGGGAGCACCTCGGATGACTCTGTCGCCGGCACTGGTCGAGCAACCGGACGGTTCCTGTCCATCGCAACGGCGGGAGGAGAAGCCCTCAGATGGGTGTGGAATCGATGGCGCCTGACGAGAACGAGAACGGGTCCGTTCCCGGTCGGAGAATCAGCACGGTGGTGCGTGCCGTGGTCACCCAGGCCGCTCCCGAGGAACTGCCGATGGTGGACGGTCTCAGCGGGGCGACCGACGAGGTCATCGTCGCTCGGCTGTCCCAGGGCCCGGCGCGCGACGAGCGGCTCGGGTTCGGGCTGGAGGACGTGGCGGTCCTCGTCAGCCCGGTGCTCTACATAGCCCTCGACCAAGCCGTTCGGAAGATCGTCGACGACTCGATCGACGGTGCTCGGCGCAGAGCGCCCCGCTGGGCGCGGTGGTTTGCACGGCGTGGGAAGGCTGCACCGACGGTTCCGCCGGCGCTGTCCGCGCACCACATCGCGGAGATCCGCGACCAGGTCACCGCTCTCGCCAAGGAGCGGGGAGTGCCGGCCGACAAGATCGAGCGGGTCCGTGAGGCCCTGGTCGAGGTTCTGTCGAACGACGCCGGGAACGGATCGGCCGGGCCACCGCCGCCTGTCTGATGTCGCCACACCGCGCTGACGCGCTGACGGACTCCGGCAGCGTGGACGATCCGGCTGAGCCGGCCGCGGGAGTGCACGCGCTCGGTTCGGGCACCGGGCTGCGCTTCGTTCTGCTCGTGGTCCTGGTCGCCGCGAGCACGGTCGCCATGATGCGCACCCACATCGTCCTCCTGCATTTTCTGGGCGACCCGAACAACGACATCGCCGGGTGCAACATCGCGGCCGGGTTCGATCCCGGCGGATCCTTCATGGGAAACCTCTCCGCAGTCGGCGGGAGGAACTCCGCAGCACTCAACGCCTGCACAGAGCGGTACGGGATGGCGTGGTGGGCACCGATCGGGGCGGTCGGGGGCGTTTTCCTCCTCGCGGCTGTGCTCTGCTGGGTGACGCCGCTCTGGAGGATCCGGCGGCGCGGACTGCGGCCCGTCGACCCGTCGTCGGAGGCCGGACAGGCCCTGCGGACTCTCGCGGCCCGTGCGGACGTGCCATCGGCGTGCTTCGTCGCGGACTGGGCCTCCGGGTCGATGAACGCCGTCGCCTTCGGTCGTCCGGGCAACATGTACGTCTCGCTCCCGGGCGGCCTCCTGCTCACGAGGACGACCGATCCCGGCCGTTTCGCCGCGATCGTCCTGCACGAACTCGCCCACCTGCGCTACCGCGACGTGGGGATCACCTACGCCACGATCGCTCTCTGGCGTGTCTTCGCGCTGACGATGCTCCTGCCATCGCTGGCCCGCTACGTCGAGCTGTTCGTCACCAGCCGGTTCTTCCTGACCGACTCCCCGAACCACATCTACCTGGCCAGCTCGGGCCCGGACTACGCCCGGTCCATGGCGCTGTACCTGTTCACCGCGCTGCTCGTCTACCTGTCCCGATCGGACATTCTCAGAACACGCGAGCTCTACGCCGATCGGCGCGCCGTGGACTGGGGTGCCTCTCGCTCGGTATGGGACGAAGCCGGCCGGGATCCGCACGACGTTCCCCGCTCACGACGCCCGGTCATCTCGGCCGTGGCCGCCCTCGTCGCGACGCACCCGAGCTGGGCGCACCGGGCGCAGGCACTACGCGATCCGCAACACCTCTTCCGGGTACCGGCACTGCCGACATTCCTGACCGGCGCCACCGCCGCGTTGATCGCCGGCCATCTCCAGTACGGCTCCGAGGTCGCTACGAGCCCTTTGGTCGCGCACGGCACCGCGGCACTCGCCGGAGCGCTGCTCGCCGGCACGACATGTCTCACGCTCTGGCGACGGGCCGCCCACGCCGTGGCGGCCGGGCGCAGGACCCCGTCAGGTGTCAGGGCCGGGATCTGGCTCGGCGCCGGAGTGGCGACCGGGACGCTCTTCATCGGCACAGCGCTGGAACGTGGTCACTGGCTACCGACAGCACCGTGGTTCGCGCTTCTCATGGGTGTCGTCGCGGCAGTCGTGACGTGCTGGACAGCGCAGTGCGCCCGCCTGCTGATCACAGCCGTGCCGACGCGTTCGGTACGGCCGCCCGCGGCGGTCGGCCTCCTGGCCACCGCGGGCGTCTTCGCGTACTGGCTGACGTCCTGGAACGCACCCTCGCTGTTCCGGCCGGATGTCGTTGCCCACGCGGCCCTTCGCCCCGGCGGCGTGGTTGTCGGCGAGTCATCACTGGTGACAGTGATCATGAGCTCCCTGGCGGTGGCCACGATGGAGCTCGGCCCGTTGCTGGTGTGGTCGACCACGGCTCTCTGGCTCGTGCCGCTGACCGCATGGATCGGACCCACGGCAGGGAGTTGGCTGGTCCGGAGCGGGCTACCGTCGCTGTGGCGGATGCTCGCGGCCGGCACGGCGGCCGGTCTCCTCTCCGCAGGCCTCGCAATCGCCACTCTGCTGGTCCCGCTCGGCTCTCGGGACATCTCCTCAGCGATGACGTACCTGGCCACGGTCCTGGCAGCACTCCTGGTGGGACCGCTGGGGGCCGCGGCGCTGTCGGCGGCGGTCCGGCCCCGGGACGGCGTGCTCGTGGGGGTGATCGTGGCGGGCACGGCCTGCCTCGTGGGCAGCGTGGGGATCATCCTGCTGACGTTCGGGCTCGGCTGCCTCGCGCAGCAGCCGGACGCCGGCACAATCGCGTCGTGCGTCCAGGTCGTCACCGGGACCTGGCCGGTCGTCGGCTCGGTCATCCTGATGGCCACCGGGCTCGGAGTGTTCGCCGCGGCGGCGGTGGCGCTGGTCGTGTCGGGGATCGCCGCGGCGGTCCGCCGGCTTCTCCGGCGGACCGACCAAAGCGTCGTCGTGACGGGTCGGGAGCGCTCGCCGTCGACCGTTCTGGTGATCCGCCGAGCGGTCGTCGTGTCGACCGTCGTCATCGCCCTCGGGCTGAACGCACTGACGGGCACATCGATGATCGGCGCTTACGTCCCTTCTACGTCGGCCACCACAGATGGCCCCGGATCGGCGAGCGCCCTCGCCCCGACCACACAACAGGCCCGCCGCGCCCAGGTCGTCGCCTGGATCCGCTACGGCGGGAACGACCTCCGGATCAGGCTGGCCGACTCATTCAAGGAACTCGGGAACGGCCTGGGGCTGATCCGCGACGACGAGGTGGCCGGCCTCCTGGCAATCCGCTCCGGATGCGCCGCGATCGGTAGGTGGGCGACCGACGCGAGGGCGTACTTCACCATCCCCGATCCCGACCAGCAGGCCCTGTGGGAGCAGGCACAGTCGCTCGCGGAGCAGGCGAGCGCGGCCTGTCTGTCAGCCGTGGACGCCAGGGACCCCGACGGGCTCGAGGCCGCCATCCGCCAGGTCAACGAGGCCGGGGAAATCGCGGGATCGGTGATCCGGTGGATATCCGCGCAGCTGAGGTGACGGGCGACGCGCGGCGCCTGGAAGCCATGGGAGTGGCCGTCGGCCCGCTCGCGCACGTGCCGGGCGGCGGTGGGGAGGTGGAACAGGAGACATCCCCGACGCGGGCGCGACCCAGGCGATCACGACTCTTGCGATCTCATGACAGACAGCTAAGGTTAGGCGATCCTAATTCACGGAGGAGTTGCGTGATCTCGCCAGCCGTCCAGCCGGGCCCCGACCCCGCCGAGCGCGCCCGCACCGTGCTGTCGCACGCCGTTTCTTCAGTGATCGAGGTGGGAGCCGATCTGCGTGTCGTACTCGACGCCCTCGCGGTCGACACCGACGGCTCTCTCGTGTTGCTGGTGAACGAGAACGGACCGCTCGCGGAGCGCGTGGCCGGTCAGATCGTGCCCGCCACGGTGTGCAGCGCCCTCGTGAGCGGAGTACCCGGCCCCGACCGCCTTCTCGGCTCCGTGACCGTGCACGGCACCATCGAGGTCGCCGACGACGTCCGCGCCGCACTGGAGGTGCTCCTCGCGGCCTACTGGGACCGGCCGGCCGAGACGGTGCTGCGGCCCGACGCGTCCCTGCTTCTCCGGATCACGGTTGCCCAGCTGCGCCTCGATGGCGAACCGGTCGATCCCGACGCCTACGCCCGTGCCACCCCGGACCCCCTGGCCGCCGAGAGCGACGGCGTCGTCGAACACCTGCTGACCGCGCATCCCGAGCAGGTGGTGCAGCTCGCCCACCTGCTCGACCCCGCCGTGCTTCAGGGCGCACACGCGGTGGCGCCCATCCGCGTCGACCGGTTCGGGGTCACGTTCCGCATCGACTGCCCGGCCGATACCCGCCGCGCCCGACTGAACTTCCCGGCGCCCCTGCGCGGCCCGGCGGAGCTGCCCACCGCCATGAGGGGCCTCCAACGCCGGGCCGCGCAGGTGACGGAGTGCCCGTTCAGCGGAGACCAGCGCACCGGCTGAGCATCCGTCGGTGAGCCCCGGCCCCGGATAGCGCGACTGTCCACGCTGGAAGGTTGAACCACAGCATCCCGACGTCGCGCCCGATCGTTGTCCCGCTGATTTCGAGCGATGCAACGGCTGTCGTACGCCCCCGCCGGGGGATCGTCTGCCAGCGCGTGGCAGGACTCGATCCGCGGTAACGCCGAGCAGTCGGTCAGCGAAAGTCCGGATAGCCGGGTTTCACTCCCCGTGACCGGGGGTCACCCCGGTGGCACACGCGCGGGTCGGAACCGGTCGGTATGCCAACACAAACACATACGGCACGATGGTCAGGTATCACTCGGAAGAAGGAGCGTGAGGGTGTAGTGGACACTCCTCGTGTGCGCAGGTGCGGCGCGGCGACGCGCGTCCCGGCTCCGGACCGTCCCGCGCGGTCCCCGTCCGGCTAGATCGTCGTCCGTCGCTCTGCGGCCAGATCGTCCGGTTCGCTCCCCGCCCGGCGAGATGGCCCGTCCCCAGTCCACCGCTCCCCGTCCGGCTCGCTCGACGCCGGCCCCCGCTCCCCGTCCGGCTCGCTCACCGTCCGGCCCGCCATCGAGGAATCCGCCATGAGCACCCAGCCCGAATCCGCTGCCGCACCATCGAAGCCCGCCCAGCTGATGTCGGTAACCTCCGTCCGTGACGGTCGCCGGGCACAACCCGGCACGCCCCCGGCGGCCGACGGGGCCTTCCAGCCGATCCAGGTCGTCACCGTCGACCTCGCCGAACCTCTGAACGGTGTCAAGCGCCTCCCGTCGAAGAGCGGCATTCCCTACTGCGGGGTGCGGGTGCTGGTGCTGTTGCACGACGTCCCGATCGGCGTGGTCTGGCTCGACTTCGAATCCGATCGGATCGCACCGGCGACGCTCGCCGAGGTGATCTGCGCCGAGCTCGAGGACCACGTCAGGGCTCACCTGGTCCGTGACGGCGTCGAGCTGGGAGCAGAAGGCCCGAAGGTCGATCCCGAAGGATTGCTGCTCGGCTTCGCCGGCCCCTGCGCCGTCGTCCCGTCCACGATCCCGCAGGCCCGGGCGAGCGTCGTGCTCGCCACGCGTGGACGTCCGGCGTCCCTCCCGCTCGCCCTCGACGCCCTGCTGGAGTCCGACCACCCCGACTTCGAGATCGTCGTGGTGGACAACTCGCCGAGCGACCCCCGCACGGCGGACCTCATCTCCGAGCGCTACGCCGACGAGCCGCGCATCCGGCTCGTGCCCGAACATCGCCCCGGTCTGTCGTACGCGCGCAACCGGGGTCTGCGCGCCGCCACGGGCGACATCATCGCGTTCACCGACGACGACGTCATGGTCCAGCCGTCGTGGCTCGGCCGCATCAGCGCCGAGTTCGCGGACCCTGCGGTCACCTGTGTGACGGGGCTCGTCGAGCCCGCCGAGCTCGAGTCGTTGTGGCAGTGGTGGTTCGAGTGCGCAGCCGGGTTCGGCCGCGGCACCGAGCGGCGCGTCTACCACCTCACCGCGTCACCCACGTCATCCCCGCTGTTCCCGTACGAGCTGGGCAGCTACGGCACCGGCGCGAGCATGGCGCTGCGGAAGAGCGCACTCCCGCCGGGCTGGGAGTTCGACGAGGCACTCGGCGCGGGCAGCCCGGCCGCCGGTGGTGAGGACCTGGACCTGTTCCTGGACGTGCTCACCCTCCGCGGCACGCTCGTGTACCAGCCTGCGGCGTTCTCGTTCCATCGCCACCGCGCGGACGGGGCCGGGTTGCAGGCGCAGATGCGCGGTTACGGGCGAGGGCTGACCGCGCTGCTCGCCAAGCGGCTGCTCACACGTCCGCAGGAACGCGCCCTTCTTCTGAAGAAGGCAGCCGCGGGCGTCCGTCACGTGTTCGGCCCGGAGTTCCGCACGGGATCGAAGGACTCGGTCGCGGCGGCGCCGTACCCGCGGGGGCTGCGTCTCCAGGAGGCGCTCGGGATGATCCAGGGCCCGGCGACCTACCTGATCGGCCTGCGCCGGGCCCGGCGCCTCAAGAAGGTCTGGTGGCCCGACTCTCAGTACCACTCTTCCCAGCGGTCGTAGCTGCCGGCGAGCGCGGCGCGGAACAGCCGAGGGGTGTCGATGCGGGTGATGAACGTCCGCGGAACGGTGCCGGCCGGTCGGGTCTCGACGGCCTGCGCGTACACGACCTTGTACCCCGCACCCTCGGCAGCGGTCCGCGCCGCGTCCGTCCAGTTGCGCGACTGACCGAACGGGATCGCGAACTCGTCGACGGTCAGCCCGAGCATCTGCTCCATCCGCTGCCGCGACACCTCTAGTTCCTCGCGCGCCTCGGCCGCTCCGAGCCTGCCGAAGTCGGGGTGGGTGGCGGAGTGGCTCGCGAGGCTGATGCCGTACTCCTGGAGCGCGCTGACGCCCTTCCAGTCCAGCACGTGCTGGTACTGATCAGGGTGCTTCCCGTCGGCCCACCCGCTGACCACGAACATCGTCGCGGGGATGCCGTGGTGGCGCAGCACCGGAGCGGCGTTCTCCAGAACGCTCGTGACGCCGTCGTCGAACGTCAGCGCCAACTGCTGCTTCTCGGGCTCGGCCATCACCTCGGCCGGTGTCGCGAAGGTCCAGCCGTCGTCGGCCGCCAGCTGCAGGTGCCGTTCGAAGTCGCGCGGGCGGACGTCGTTCACGCCCCACGACGGTGTTCCGATCGAGTGGTAGGCGAGGATGCGGCCACGCCGTGCCACCGGCGCCCACTCGAGCCGTCGCCTGCTGAGAGCCCAGCGCTCGACGCCCAGGCGCCCGGTCACTGCACAGCCGTACGCGACCTGCGCCGCCTTCGTGCCGGCCAGCGCCTGGCGGATCGCCGCAGTACCGATCCGGGCCTTGCCGGTCGACGCCCCATCGGCCGAATCCGCGTTCATGTCGCAGCCACCTCTCCTTGTTCCGGGCCGTCGCTCCAGGACGTCCAGCGGGCCGGTCGGGTTCGGTACCGGCTCTGCGCGCCGCAGCCTATGGCCCGGCCGGACCGGGTCGGGGCGTGGCCGCCGCTGGAGCAGGTACCGCGCGAAGCTGAAGATGCACTGAGAGCCCAGAGCCTTCGCTCAGCGTCTCCACAGCGAAGGATGAAGATCCTTCATACGTGCTAAGTACCCAGCTACCCCAGAACGCCCGACGTGCTCCGTCGCTGCCCGGACGAGAGACGCTCGGCACGGGGCCGCTGGCCGTGGTCGTCGTCGTCACGGTGCTGTCGGTGGTGCGCGCGTTGGGTCCGATGGCCTACCCGGGCGACATCTGGCGGCAGGCCGACACCGCGTCGATGGCACGGAACTTCGCGACGGGCGGGATGAACCTGTTCTTCCCGCAGATCAACTGGGGCGGCGCGGGGCCCGGGTACGTCGAGACCGAGTTCCCGCTCATGCCGTGGCTCTCGGCGGCTCTGTATCAGGTCTTCGGGGAACACGAGTGGCTGGGCCGGCTGGTCTCCCTCGCGTTCATGCTGATCGCGACGGCGGCGTTCTGGGGACTGGCGCGACGGCTGCTGCCGATCGGCGCTGCCCGCTGGGCGTTGGTCGCCTTCGCCGTCTCCCCGGCCTTCATGCGCTACGGCACCGCCTTCATGCCGGAGGCGACGGTGCTGGCCTTCTACCTCCTGGCGCTGCTCGCGTTCTGCCGCTGGGTGCAGGAGGATCGTGGGATCTGGCTGGTGGGCGCTGCCGCCGCCACCTCGGCCGCGGCGCTGGTCAAGCCGACGTCCCTCCACATCGGACTGGTCATGGGCGTCTGGCTGGTCCTCGCGGCTCCGGCGCGGCTCCGGCGGCAGTCCGTGTACGTGGCCGGTGTCGCGGCCCTCGTGGCGCCGGCGCTGTGGCTGTGGCACGCCTCCCAGTTGCACGCCGCGTACGGCAACACCTTCGGCGTGATCTCCGGCGGCGACAGCAAGTGGGGCAGCTTCGAGCTGTGGCTCTCCCCCGCCTTCTACCTCGGCAACCTCAAGACCGAGGCGATCTTCATCTACGGCGTGGTCGGTGTCCCGCTGGCCGTCCTCGGAGCGGCATGGCTGTGGCGGCGACGGACGGCGGCGTTCCCGCTCGTGGTGGCGGGCGCCGGCGCACTCGTCGTCTACTACTTCGCCGTCGGCCGCTACAGCAGCTCCGACCTGGGAATCCAGTACCACGTCTATTCGCTGCCCTACGCCGCGATCTGCGTCGGTCTCGGCCTCGCCACAGCGGCGGCGTGGTTGCGCCCGCGGCTGTCGCCGCTCGGGTTCGCGGTCGTCTCCGGGCTTGCGGTCGTCGCGCTCGCCGCGCAGTCGGTGAACGTCCTCATCGGATCGATGACCTCCACGACGGGCACGTTCGGCACGTGCGCCGCCGGCCTGACGGCGGTCTCCGCGCCGAACCAGCTCGTCGTGGTCGGCACGACCAGCCTGAGCACGGAGAGCGGCGTGGCCAACAACTTCCAGGAGCCGGTGATCTTCTACCTCGCCGATCGGAAGGGGTGGAGCCTCGCGGCCGACCAGCAGGACCCCTCCCGTCTCGCGGAGTTCCGGCAGGAGGGCGCTCGGTTCTACGTGGCACCCGACGACGATCTCGTCCCCGCCGGCGGTGCGCTGTCGCACTGGCTCGCCGCGAACGCCACGCAGGTCCGGTCCAGCCAGTCCGACGGGTGCGACGTGTGGGCGCTCCACCAGCCGGGCACCGCCTCCTGACAGGCCTCCGGAGCAGGATGATCCGGTCATTCTGGGGGGTTGTACGATCGCGCGGTGCTCCTCGACGACACCCAACTCGTCGATGGAGGCACAGCGCAGTCAGGCCCGCACGCCCCTGCCGCAGCGGTGTCGGCGAGGTCGGGAACCGGTAGCGGCCAGAGGTCGCGGCCACGGTTCCGGAGAGTCCAGCTGGCATGACGCAAGGCAGTAGCGCCCCTCCCGGTCGGCCGGACCTGGAAGCCACGGTCCGCCTGATGGCGGTCCGACCCAGGTCCGACGAGTCCCTGCCCAGCGGTCAGCACCGTCGGCGTGGCCGGCGCATCCCGCTCCCCGGCGGGCTCGAGCTGAACGCTGTCGCGCTGATGGCCACATCAGGGATGACCGCGCTGTTCGGCCTCGTCTTCTGGGGTGTCGCCGCGCGCTACCCCGCTGAGGAGGTCGGCCGCGCGTCGGCGCTGATCAACACGGCGATGATGATGAGCGTGGTGGCCAGCCTCGGCACCGGCCTGCTCTTCACCCGGTTCCTCGGATCGGCCGGTGAACGATCACGCAGGATGGTGCTGGCGGGATACGGGGTGACGGCGCTCATCGCCGCGGTGCTCGGTAGCGGCTTCGCGCTCTTCTTCGCCGACGACACGCTCTTCGGCTCCGGGGCCGAGCGCGCCGCGTTCCCGCTGCTCGTCGTCGTGCTGGCCCTGTTCGCGCTCCAGGACTGGGCTCTGATCGGCCTGCAGGCAGCCCGCTGGGTCCCGATCGAGCAGTTCCTGTTCTCGGCCGTGAAGCTCGGCCTGGTCGCGATGTTCGCCGTCACCGCGATGCGCAACGGCATCGTGCTTGCGTGGGCGACGCCCGCGGCGCTGGCCGTGCTGGTCATCACCCCGACTCTCCTGCTGCGGGTGTTGCCCCGGCGCAGCTCCAAGGAGGGCGCCGTCGCACTGCCGAGCAGGCGTGCCCTCGGCGCTCTCTTCCTCGGCGAGTACGCCACGGGCGCCACGTCCGTGATCGTGCCGCTGTGCATGCCGCTGATCGTGGTGTCTCTGCTCGGCACCGAGGCCAACGCCTACTACGCGCTGCCCTGGTTGATCAGCGAGGCGGTCACGGTCCTGCTGTGGAACATCGCGTCGTCCTACATCACGGAGGCGTCGAACGACGTCCGGCAGGGGCCCGCGCTGATGCGCCGCGCGTGGCGGCTCTCGTGGCTCATCGGGTTCACCGGCACGCCCTTCCTGCTGATCGGCGCTCCGTGGTTGCTCTCCCTGCTGGGCGACACCTACGCCGAGGAGGGCACGTCCCTGCTGCGGCTCATGGCCGCCGCGCTGCCCTTCACGATCGTGCACGGCATGTACATCTCGGTCTCCCGGGTGAAGCAGCAGATGGGCCGGGTCGTGGTCCTGCAGACGCTGAGCGCCGTGATCGTCGTCGTCCTCGCGCTCGTCCTCGTCAGGCCGCTGGGCGTCGACGGGGTGGGTGTTGCGTACCTCTGCGCAGAGGTGGTGGGGTGCGCCATCGCCGCGGTGCCCCTGATCCGCGCGTTTCGTGCCGACGCCGATCAGGGTGCGCAGGGAGAACTTGAGTCCGAACCGGTGACCGAGCCGCTGGGCAGGGTCAGAGCGGAAGGAATTACGTGAACCCGACTACGTCGGTGAACAGCGAGCAGGTAGCTCGCCCGCTACGCATCCTCGTCGCCGTCCACCAGCTCGACCTCGGTGGCAGCCAGATGAACGCCGTCGACCTCGCGTGCGGCGCTGCCGACCGGGGCCACGACGTGCTCGTCGCCGGACCCGACGGTGCCCTGGTCGACGTCCTGCGCGACCGCGGCGTGCGCCACATGCACGTCCAGCTCGACACCATGGAGCGGGCCGCGGCGTCCTACCGCAGGCTCTCCGAGCTCACCCGCATGTTCCGCCCGGACATCCTGCACGCCTACGAGCTCACCCCGTCTCTGCTCACCTTCTTCGGGCCGCACCGCAGCGAGGGCATCCCGATGACGATGACGATCAACAGCATGTCGGTGCCGGACTTCATGCCCGGGACGGTGCCCCTGCAGGTCTGCAATCCCGTGATCGCCGCGGCCGTCCGGCAGCGGAGCGGGGCGGTCGGCGTGCTGGAGATCCCCACCGACTGCGTCGGGCAGACCCCGGACTTTCCCGGCGACGATTTCCGCGCCGAGATCGGCGTCGAGGACGACGAGCTGCTCGTGGTGGTCGTGAGCCGCTTCGCTCGCGTCCTCAAGCAGGAGGGGTTGGAGACCGCGATCCGGGCGGCCGGCCGGGTCGCACCGCGCCACCGGATGCGTCTGGTCCTCGTGGGCGACGGCCCCGCGATGCCCGATCTGCGGGCCCTCGCCGACCAGACCAACACGCGGTTCGGCCGCGAGGTGGTGGTGCTGACCGGTCAGCGTCCGGACCCACGCTCGGCCTACGCCGCTTCCGACGTGATGCTGGGCATGGGCGGCTCGCTCCTGCGCGCCATGGCCTTCGGCAAGCCGTGCGTGGTGCAGGGCGAGCACGGCTTCTTCCGCATCCTGGACGAGGAGTCCTCCCGCGAGTTCCGGTGGCGCGGCTTCTACGGCATCGGCGACGGCGGAACCGGCGAGGACACCCTGGTCGAGCAGCTCGATCAGCTGCTCGGCGACGAAGCGCTCCGCAAGGAGAACGGCGACTTCGCGCTGGCGCTCGTGCGGCAGTTCTACAGCCTCGAGCACGCCACCCAGGTGCAGCTGGACTGGTACGACAAGGTCCTCGCCGAGTACCAGCCGCCGTCGCTCGCCGAGGTGGCCCGCACGGCCAGCGCGGTGGGCACGTGGGTCGCCGAACGCGCCGTGAACCGACGCCGCGGCACTGCACAGGAGGACTACTTCAACAGCGCTGAACGGATCCGGCCCGGGTTCATCTCCGGTGTGCCCGAGTGGTTCGACCCCGAGCCGGTCCGCTTGGTCAGCGGCGACGCAAGCCCGATCCCGCACGTTCGTGCGGCGTCCCGCATGCGGGGCAGGCCAAGTCGTCTCCCAGTCGCTCCCCGCACGCACAGACCCAACCCTTGATACGGGCCGGGTTTCCGGCAACGAAGGCGTGCGCGGGAACGTCCCGCGTGACCACGGCTCCTGCGGCGGCGAACGCGCTCTCCCCGATCTCGATGCCGCAGACGACCACGACACCGGCGCCGAGCGAGGCTCCGCGGCGCACGGTGGTGGGAAGCAGTTCGTCGGCGCCACGCCGGATTGCGGCGCGCGGCCGCAGATCGTTGGTGAACAGCACGTTCGGACCGAGGAACACCTCGTCCTCACACGTCACGCCCGAGAAGACGAGGGTGCCGTTCTTGACCGTCACGCGGTCGCCGAGAACGGCTCCGTCCTCGACGAACGCGCCGTCGCAGATGTTGCAGTCACGCCCGACGCGCGCACCGGCGAGGACGTGCGCGAAGGCCCAGACGCGGGTGCCCGCGCCCACGTCGGTGCTCTCGCAGAGCCCGTGCGGGTGGACGCGGACGCCCTCCTCGGCGAGGGTCACCGCCGGACCGCCGCCGCGAGGACGGACACCACGCGCTCCTGCTGCGCCGCGGTGATCGCGGGGAACATCGGCAGGGAGATGATCTCGTCGGCGAGCTGCTCGGTGACCGGGAAGGTGCCGAGGTCATAGCCGAGGTGCGCGAAGGCCTCGGTGCGGTGCACCGGCACGGGGTAGTGGATGCCGGCACCGATCTTGGCCTCGTAGAGCTCTGCGAGCACCCGCGCGCGATCGGGCACGCGCACCACGTACAGGTGCCAGACCGGCTCGTTGCCCTCGGCCACCACCGGCGTGACCACTCCGTCCACATCGGCCAGCAGCTCGCCGTAGCGAGCGGCGGCGGCGCGACGTGCGACGTTCCAGGCGTCGAGCCTGCGCAGCTTCGCCGACAGGACGACGGCCTGCAGGGCGTCGAGCCTGCTGTTGAACCCGAGCACGCTGTGCTCGTACTTGCGGGGCGAGCCGTGATCACGCAGCAGATGGACGGCCTCGGCGAGGTCGTCGCGGTCGGTCAGCACCGCGCCCGCGTCGCCGTAGGCACCGAGGTTCTTCCCGGGGTAGAAGCTCGTGGCCGCGATGTCTCCGAGCTTGCCTGCGGCCACCCCGTTGCGCCGCGCGCCCTGCGACTGCGCGGCGTCCTCCAGAATCGCGACACCGTCGGGAAGCACCGCTCGCAGCTGCTCGACCGGAGCCGTCTGCCCGTAGAGGTGCACGGGCAGGACGACGCGCGTGCGCTCGGTGACCGCAGCGGCCGTGGCGTCGACGTCGATGAGCGAGGTGTCCTTGGCACAGTCCACGAGGACCGGCGTGGCACCCGCCCGAACGACCGCTTCGGCCGTGGCGATGAAGGTGTTGGCCGGCAGGATGCACTCGTCGCCCTGACGGACGCCGAGCGCTCGCAGCGCCAGCTCCAGCGCGTCGGTGCCGTTGCCGACACCGACGCAGTGCCGGATGCCGGACCACGTGGCGTAGTCCGACTCGAACGAGGCCACGCGTGGGCCCCCGACGAACGCGGTGTGCGCCAGGACGTCGGCCCAGCCGGCGGCGATCTCATCGGCCACCTCGGCGTGGGCGGACGCCAGGTCCAGGAGCGGCACCGGGTCTGTGGTGGGGAGGGTACTGGTCACGAGTGTTCCTCGGGCGTAGTCGGATGTGTCATCAGTGGGACGGCACGGCGCTCTGCAGGCCGATCGCCGCGGCGAGGGCCGCTACGACGACGTCCTGATCGGCGTCGGACAGGTCGTGGTGGAGCGGAAGGATCAGCGTCCGAGCGGTCAGGTGCTCGGTGACGGGCAGCGGCCCGTGCGGATGCCCCGCGTACGCGGGCTCCAGGTGGGCGGCCATGATCCCCCGGCGCGCTGACACGCCTGCCTGGGACAGCGCTGCGAGCACCTCGCTGACAGGCGGTGCCGCGTCGGGGAGCTCCACCCAGAAGGACTGCACGTTGGTCGTGCCTCCCTCGGGGTCGCACACCGTGCGTAGCCCGAGCGGGGCCAGCAGAGCCCGGTAGCGGTCGGCGCGCTCCCGGCGGTGGGCGACGATGGCGGGCAGGCGCCGCAGCTGGACCAGTCCCATCGCTGCCTGCATGTCGGTGAGCCGGTAGTTGAACGCGGTCTCCCCGTACTCCTCCACCGTGTTGCGACCGGACGCGTGCCGGTCCGCCGCGGACACGCTCATCCCGTGTTCACGCAGCCGCCGCAGCCTCGCTGCCCGCTCGGCGTCGTCGGTGGTGATCATCCCGCCTTCGCCGGTGGTGATCAGCTTGCGGGGGTGGAACGACCAGGCCGCCATCAGGGCGCCGTGGCCGACCGGCCGTCCGGCCAATGTGGAGCCCGCCGCGCAGGCGGCGTCCTCGACCACGGGGATCTCCCCGCACACCGCACGGATGGCAGGCACGTCGGCGGGCACGCCTGCCTGGTGCACCACCATCACGGCACGCGTACGCGGTGTGATCACCGCCGACACCGTGTCCGCGGTCATGTTCCCGGTCAGCGGGTCGACGTCGGCGAAGACGGGTACCGCGCCGCAATACCGCACCGCGTTGGTCGAGGCGATGAACGACAGGGACGGGACGATCACCTCGTCGCCCGGTCCGACGCCGAGCACGTACAGCGCGAGGTGCAGCGCCGTGGTGCACGACGACGTCGCGACACCGTACGCCGCGCCGACGGACGCAGCGAACTCCTTCTCGAACTCCGCCACCCGCGGCCCTTGGGCCACCCAGCCGGACCGAACGACGTCGGCGACGGCCTGGGCCTCCTCCTCACCGAGGAGCGGACGCATCACGGGGATCATTGGTCACCTCTCTGCGAGCGGGGGCGCATCGGCTCAGCCCGCGACTGCCGGCTGGGCGGCGTGGCGCCACCAGGTCACAAGATCATCCAGGCCGTCCGAGAGACCGATCTCGGGGGTCCAGCCCAGGTCCCTGGCAGCGGCGGAGATGTCCGCGAGGCGCCGGGTGACCCCGTTGACCGCCCGCTCCGGACCGTGCACGGCCTTCAGGTCGGAGTCCATGACGGCGAGCAGGGCGTCGGCCAGGCCCTTGAGGCTGGTCTCCGTGCTGGTGGCGATGTTGTAGACCGTGTCGGTGACATCCGCCCGCGCGGCGAGCAGGTTGGCCCGGGCGATGTCGCGGACGTGCACGAAGTCCATCGTCGCCGCGCCGTCGCCGAAGATCAGCGGAGCCTCGCCGCGGGAGATCCGCTCCATCCACCGGATCAGGACCTCGGTGTAGAGCCCGTGGGTGTCCATCCGGGGGCCGTAGACGTTGAAGTAGCGCAGCGCCACGTAGTCCAGCCCGTTCATGGCGTGGAAGCTGCGCAGCATGCCCTCATTGAACGCCTTGGCGGCGCCGTAGAAGGTGTCGTTGTTGTAGGGGTGGTGCCGTTCGGTGGTCGGGAACGACTCGGCCAGCCCGTACACCGACGCGGACGAGGAGGTGATGACCTTCTTGACGTCGGCTGCCACGGCGGCCTCGATCACGGTGAACGTGCCGTCGACGAGGGACTCGAGCGCGAGCCGCGGCTGCTCGGCGCACTGGGTGATGCGCAGCGCAGCGAGGTGGAACACCACGTCGATGCCGGAGATGACATCACGCACGAGTGCCGGGTCGTTGATGTCGCCGGTCACGACGGTGAGGCGATCGCCGCCGACGGCCTCCGCCTCGGCAAGGTTCTCCATCCGCCCGCGCGCGAAGTTGTCGAGGACGACGACCTCTGCGGCGTCGGCCTCCAGGAGCAGGTCGACGACGTGGGAGCCGATCGTGCCGGCACCGCCGGTGACGAGGATGCGCTGCGCGGCCAGAGGCTGGCCGGTGCTGGTGGTCACAGGGAGATCTCCTGGGGGGAGCGCGTGTGGTCGGTCAGGACGGGCATGAATACACCACCCTGCTGCAGGCTCGCCGTGGCGGCCTCCAGCAGGGCCAGCACCTGGAGTCCGGAACGGCCGTCGGTGAGCGGCGCACGCTGCTCCGTGATCGAGGCGGCGAACTCCTCCATCACCGAGCGCAGCGCTTCCTTGTCCTTCAGCGCCGGCGCGACCATATCGCCCGTGCGGTAGGAGACGATCGTGGCGGCGCGGTCATCGCGGCCCAGCTCGGCCGGATCCGCGCGGTCGACGCCCCGGTCGTACACCGACAGCCGCTGCAGCGGGTTGAGGTCGTCCCACACCACGGTGCGCGCCGAACCACCGATCACGATGGTGCGGATCTTCGTCGGGGACAGCCAGTTGACGTGGATGTGGGCCATCGCGCCCGTGTTCATCTGCACGTTGAGATGTGCCAGGCACGCGCGGCCTGCACCGACCGGGTCCGAACCCTGAGCCGAGACCGCGACCGGCGTGACGTCATCGGGGAGGATCGACAGGAAGATCGATAGGTCGTGGGGAGCGAGGTCCCACAGCACGTCGACATCGTGCTGCACGAGGCCGAGGTTGATGCGCACGGAGTCGAGGTACTGCAGGGTTCCCAGGCCGCCGCCACGGATCAGGTCCCGCAGGTACTGGGCCGAGGGCGTGTAGCAATAGGTGTGATCGAGCATCAGGACGAGTCCGCGCTCCTCGGCGGCCTCGACGAGCTCCCGGCCCTCCACGAAGCTCGCGGCGAGCGGCTTCTCGACCAGGACGTGCTTACCGGCCTCGATCGCTGCCATCACCACTGCGTGGTGGGTGGCGGCCGGCGTCGCGACAGCCACCGCGTCCACCGCCGGGTCGGCGAGCACCTCGTCGAGCGAGGCGGAGGCGCGGACGGTGGAGTACCGCCCGAGCACTCGGTGGGCTCGCTCGATGTCGACGTCGCACAGGTACTGCAGCTGGAACCCTGCAGTCGCCTGGGCGTTACGTACGAGGTTGGGACCCCAGTACCCGGCTCCGATGACGGCGAGCCCGATAGGACGCTTCTCCACGCGTTCCTCCTCCGGCGCAACCTTTGCGCCAATCGCTACAGCAGCAACGAGCCACGTCATGATCCGTTGCCGTGACGCTGGTCGCCCGGCAGTCGCCCACGCCCCGACGTGCACGGGCCGCGGCGGGCTCCCTCTGCACGAGCTCTCACGGGGGGCGATGCCCGAACCTGCGTCCCGGCCAGGGGCAGCGGGTGGCTCGACGTCAACAGGGACGGACCCTGCCTCGTCCCTCCGACTGCCGGACCCAGGTCCGCCGGGCCGGAGCGGGGTGCAGGCGCCGGACGGCGCCGATCTCCGGGCACAGCGGTGCGGGTGCAGGAATCAGAGCGTGGTTCATGACAGGACACGTGCGACGGCACACGATCGGATCGGCACCCGGGTTCGGTTGGATCGCCGCTCGTCCATGGCCGTTGCGCGCACATTGAGCCTATCGCCGTGATCGCGGAACCGTTACTTTCCGCATACTCATCACGATTGCACCGGACCGACTGCGCCGGGTAGCGGGCGGCTGGGAGCAACGCCGTCGCGACTGATCGAAAGATCAGGAAGATCGCCGGCGCGTGGACCGGCCGGAGATGGCCGTCGAGTGGGCCTGTGGCGACGATGTCGCGCAGGTGTCGGAGTCACGTCGCCATCGCCTGCGCTCGACCGTGACGACGTCGACTCCGGCCCGGACGAGCGGTCCGGACCGGAGTCGACGTCGATCAGCGGGCCGGCGAACGGCCCGGGATGGAACCCGCCTACTTCTTCTTTCCGGTGAAGTTGCCGATGCCCTTCGGGTTGAGGTGCCCGATGTTGCCGCTCTCCGTGCCCGCCGAGGGGTCGATCACACAGTCGATGAGCGCCGGGCCGCCCGAGGCCAGTGCCTCGGTGAGGGCCGCGGTGACCTCGGCAGGTGTGGTCGCGCGGTACCCCTTGCCACCGAACGCCTCGATCATCAGGTCGTGGCGCGCCTCGGACATCAGGGTCGTCGGCGCCGGGCCGTCGCCCAGGGGGTTGACGTCATCGCCGCGGTAGACACCACCGTTGTTCATGATGACCGTGACGACCGGCAGCTTGTAGCGGCAGATCGTCTCGAGCTCCATGCCGCTGAACCCGAACGCGCTGTCGCCCTCGACGGCCACGACCGGATCGCCGGTCTCGACGGCGGCGGCGATCGCGTAGCCCATGCCGATGCCCATGACGCCCCAGGTGCCGCTGTCGAGGCGGTGACGCGGCACGTGCATGTCGATCACGTTGCGGGCGAGGTCCAGGGCGTTGGCGCCCTCGTTGACGATGTAGGTCTCCGGGCGCTCGTGCACGACGTCCCGGATGGCCTTCAGGGCACCCATGAACTGCATCGGGTGCTTGTCGACCTTGAGGCGCTCCGCCATCTTGGCGACGTTCTGGGCCGAGCGCGCAGCCAGCTCCTCACGCCAGGCGGTGGGGGCCGAGATCTGGCCGGGCTTGGTCCGCTCGGCGAGCGCCTCGAACACCGACTCGATGTCCCCGACGAGCGGGGCGGCGATGGGCTGGTTGCTGTCCATCTCCGTCGCCTCGATGTCCACCTGGACGAACTTGGCGTCGGGGTTCCACTGCGGGGCCTGGCCGTGGTTGAGCAGCCAGTTCAGCCGGGCACCGACGAGCATGACGACGTCGGCCTTCTTCAGCGCCAGCGATCGGGCGGTGGCCGCCGACTGCGGGTGGTCGTCGGGCAGCAGGCCCTTCGCCATGGACATCGGCACGTACGGAATGCCCGTGGACTCGATGAACTCGCGGATCTGGTCGTCCGCCTGCGAGTACGCGGCGCCCTTACCGAGCACCACCAGCGGCCGCTCGGCACCCGCGAGGACCTCGATCGCACGGTCCACCGCGTCGGGCGCGGGCAGCTGGCGCGGCGCGGGGTCGACGAGACGGCTCAGCGTCTTGGCGCCCTTGTCCGCGTCGATGATGGAGCCGAGCACCGCGGCCGGGATGTCGAGGTAGACACCGCCGGGACGACCGGAGATCGCGGTGCGCAGCGCGCGGGCGATGCCTCGGCCGATGTCCTCCACGCGGCTCACCCGGTACGCGGCCTTACAGAACTGCTGCGCAGCGGCGAGCTGGTCCATCTCCTCGTAGTCGCCCTGCTTCAGGTCGACGACGTGCCGCTCGCTCGATCCGGAGATCTGGACCATCGGGAAGCAGTTGGTGGTGGCGTTCGCGAGGGCGACGAGCCCGTTGAGGAAGCCCGGTGCGGACACCGTCAGGCATACGCCTGGTTTCTTGGTCAGGTACCCGGCGATCGCCGCCGCGTGTCCTGCGTTGCTCTCGTGCCGGAAGCCGACGTAGCGGATGCCCTCCGCCTGGGCGAGACGGGCCAGGTCGGTGATCGGGATGCCGACCACTCCGTAGATGGTCCGCACGTCGTTGAGCTTGAGCGCGTCGACCACCAGGTGATACCCGTCGGTGGGCTCGGCCGGAACGTCGGCGTTCACCGCGGTCTCCAGCTCTGAAGGGGCGGTCATTGTCCGAGGTCCTCCTTGGGTAGTTAGGCCTGTTCCGATGCTGCGGATCACTTTCCGCAGCGCGCGTCCCCGCGTCCAAGACCTATAGCCGACCAGCTGATAAACAACATCTATCGATTCATGATCGTCGCTGGTCCCGCAGGTGTCCGACTTCCTTGATAGACGCTCGCTATCGGCCGGTCGCCGGTGCGTATTGGACGGGCGCTCCCCGTCCACGCAGGCTCGCCCGTGACGGCTTTCGCGGACCTGGCGTGAGGAGGTGCTGGTCATGGCCGCTCCGACGGCATCGGTGCGCGACGCGGACCGGCACCGCACGCCGGCGATCACGGGCCTCACCGATCTGCTCGACCGTCACGTGCGCCATCGTCCTCGTGCCCGGGCGCTCGTCGTCACCGGGGACCGGATCCATCTGTCCTACCACGCCCTCGCCACAGTGGTCGATGACGTCGCCGCACGACTCGGCGACACCGGGCTACACCGCGGAGACGCGATCGGGCTCGTCGGCGCCAACACCGCCGAGTTCGTCGTCGCGCTCCTGGCATCGGCGCGGGCCGGGCTGGTGGTCGCTCCGGTGGACCCCGCGTTGCCCGCGTCACAGATGTCGGCCCGGCTCGAGGCGTCGGGGGCACAGGCGGTGCTCCTCGGTCCGCCACCGGCCGACGCCGGCCCGATCGCCCAGGCCGACGTCCCGGTATGGAGTCTGGACCTGCGCATCTCCCCTGCCGGCACGGCAACGGCTGTGCTCGACACCGGGGCGCGGGTGGTGCGACGGGTCCGGGGCGGGGGCGCGGAACTCTCGGCCGACGACGCTCTCGTCCTGTTCACCGCGGGAACCAGTGACCAGGCCAAGATGGTCCCGCTGACACACGCCAACGTCGCCGCCTCCGTGCAGAGCATCTGTGCCACCTACGAGCTCGGACCGGATGACGCGACGGTCGCGGTGATGCCGTTCTTCCACAGCCACGGGTTGTTCGCGGCGCTCCTCGCCTCACTGGCCAGCGGCGGATGCGTGTTGCTACCCGAGCAGGGACGGTTCGCAGCACCCACGTTCTGGGACGACATGCGGGCCGTGGCCGCCACCTGGTTCACGGCGGTCCCGACCATCCACGAGATCCTTCTCGACAGGTCGGCGCACGAGTACCCGGGACCGCAGGTCGTGCCTCTGACGTTCGTGCGCAGTTGCGGTGCACCCCTCAACGCGGCCACCCAGCGGGCGCTGGAGCGCACGCTCGGTGCGCCGATGCTGTCGGCGTACGCGATGACCGAGTCCACACACATGGCGAGCAGCGAGCCGCTGCCGCACGACGGGCCGCTGAAGCACGGGTCGGTCGGCCGGCCGACCGGAGTGGACCTTCGTGTCGTGGACCAGAACGGGCACACCTGCCCGGCCGGAGCGCAGGGCGAGGTGTGGGTGCGCGGCCGCACGGTGGCCCGCGGTTACCTCGCCGACCCGGCCGGTACGGCGCACAGCTTCCGCGACGGGTGGCTGCGCACCGGCGACCTGGGCTCGCTGGACGAGGACGGCTACCTGTTCCTCACCGGACGCATCAACAGCCTCATCAACCGCGGCGGCGAGACGATCTCGCCCGAGTACGTCGAGGACATCCTCGCCGGGTGTCCCGGTGTCACCGAGGTGGCCGTGTTCGCCATCCCCGACGCGACCGTGGGGCAACGGGTCGGCGCCGCCGTGGTCGTGTGTGAAGGTGAGGGCATCGGGGCCGAACAGATCCTGCAGTACTGCCGTCAGCGGCTGTCCGCCGCCGAGGTGCCCGACCGGCTCGAGGTCGTCGACGCCCTGCCGCGTACCGCCGAGGGAGGGCTCGACCGGCGCGCGGTGGAGGCCCGGTACGCACACTGAGACCGCGGACTCCGGTCTCACATGACGCGGTGCTCGTTCGGCAACGGCTGGTCGAACAACTCGGCCAGCGACAAGCTCGTTGCCGCCTTCACGAACGCCCGGGCCGCAACCGAACCAGGGGTCGCCGCATGAATCGCCACCGAGACCTGCGCCCTGACGACCGGGTCGACCAGGCGGACCGCTCTCGTCCTGCCGATCACCGGCATCGCGCGCAACCACGTGTGCGGCACGATGCTCGCCCACCCGCCTGCGCCGACGTGCGCATAGAGGGAAGCGACCGAGTCCGTCTCCACCTGCGGGGTCACCTCGACCCCGCTGTCGGTGAATGCGCTGTCGATGACCTGGCGGTTCCTCATGTCGGGCGTCAGCAACGCGAGCGGCAACTGGGCCGCGTCAGCCCACGTCATGGTGTCGGTCGGGGGCACCAGCTGGTCGGCCGACACCAACACCACGTACCTCTCCTCGTAGAGCGGCACCACTTGCAGGCTCTCCCGGTCGTCGGGAGCGAAGTGGGCGATCGCGGCGTCGAGCTCGTACTCGCGCAGCTGCCGGTGCAGGTCCGACGTCGCCAACCGGGAGCTGACCTGCACCTTGGCCAGCGGGTGCGCCGCGCAGAACGCGGCCACGGGAAGCGCCAGGGTCGTAGACGCCGTGGGTTCCGTCCCCAGCCGCAACGTCCCGGTGATGCCCGATTGAACGGCGGCCACCTCGGCCTTGAACGCGTCCTGCTCGGCGAGGATCCGCTTGGCCCACACGACCAGCCGTTCGCCCTCCGGGGTGAGGCCCTCGTAGTTGTGGCCACGGTTGATCAGCGTGACGTTCAGCTCCCGCTCGAGCTTGGCGATGGCCGCCGAGAGCGCGGGCTGCGACACGTAGCAGGCTTCCGCCGCCCGCGCGAAGTGCCTCTCCCTCGCCACCGCCACGAAATACTCCAGCTGGCGGAACAGCACGAGCGACTCCTTTCTACCTGGGCACCACGCCGTACCAGGCCGCACAGCTCGGTTGCCCTGGCGACACCGTCAATCATCCTGTGAACGCAGGAGACGACGTCACCGCCTCCGGCCTGCCGAACCGTCGACTACGAGGAGAGCATGCCCCAACGTCCGGGAACCGGTTCCACGCAACCGACGAACATTTCCACGCGGCTGGTGGTGTGGGCACCATCGGCCCCGGAAACGGCATGATCGACCCTGACGACTTCCGTGGCACGTGTTCGAACTGATGGGTGCGACATGCGAAGAGGAGGCCATCCGCGAGAGCCCGGAGCAGGCCGTCGTGCGCTGCCGGTCCTCGCTGCCGTTCTGGCCGGTGCAGTGGGGCTCGCCGTCATGTTCGACGTGGCGACGCACGAAGCCGCGGGGAGCGACGCGGTCGTAGGCGCGGCCACAACGGCCGGCGTCGCCGCCCATCCGTTGCGGATCATGCCTCTGGGCAACTCCAGCACGGTGGGCGTGGGCAGTCTCGGCACGGCCGGATTCCGTGGCCCGCTCGAGTCGCTCCTGGCTCGTGACGGGATCGCGTTCGTGATGGTGGGTTCGCAGCAGACGGGTCCTCCGTCGGTGCCCGACCGCCACCACGAGGGTCACCCCGGATGGACGCTGGTGCAGATGCAGCCGCTGGTAGCCGGTTGGATGAGGGCGCAGCGCCCGGATGTGGTGCTTCTGCAGGTCGCCACCAACGACCTGAACAGCGGTGTGAGCGCTCAGGTCACGGCCGCGCGCCTGGACAAGCTGCTGGACACCATCCACGGCGTGTCGCACGCGGCGGTGTTCGTGGCAGGCGTGTGGGCGCCGCTGCGCGATCATCCCCAGGCCCGCGCCGAGTACGAGCGGCTGGCCGCCGCGGTGGTGGCCCGGCACGCGAGGCGAGGCGAGCCGATGACCTTCGTCGACACGTCCACGCTGCTCGGACCCGGCGACCTCTCCGACGGCTTGCACCCGAACAGGAACGGCTACCGCAAGATCGCGGCGGTGTGGGACAGGGAGATCCGCTCCTTCGTGGCGCGCCGGCACTAGGCACCGAGGTCCTCCACCCCGGGTCGGCACGTGCGGCACGGCCGGTAGCCGGCCGCCACAGCAGCGGCGAGGGTGGTGAAGCCCTGCCGGTGGGCCGGAGTGATCCGGCGGGCGTCACGACAGCTCGGGAAGCAGACGATTCCCGTGGTGTCGCTGGCCAGGTAGTGCACGCCACGACGGGCGAGTGACTGGATCCCGTCGAGGTTGACTGCCTCACCGCGCAGCAGTTCCTCCTTGTGCACGGACCCGAAGATGTACTGCCCGATCGCACCATCGGCGCGCACGACGCGGTGGCACGGCACGAGCAGCGGCACCGGGTTGCGGGCCAGGACGGTTCCCACGGCACGGACCGCCCTCGGGCTGCCGGCCTCGCGAGCCACCCAGTTGTAAGGGCGCGTCTGTCCCGCCGGAATGCGGCGGGTCGCGCTGAGCACGGCCTGCTCGAACGCCGTCAGGCCGGCCAGGTCGAGGCGCAGGTCGCGGTCCGTACGGCCGCGCAGCGCCGGCAGTACGCCGGCAGGCACCGTCCTGGCTTGCTGCAACGGCCGGGCGAAGCGCGCCCGATACTCCTGCCCGAACTCCTCGACGTCACCGTGCACCGACTCGAACGGGCACACGAACTGGACGCCTGCGTCCGTGAACGCGACGAATACCTCGCCGAGCCGGCTCGGTGCGCTCGCCCAGCGGGCGAAGACCCTGTCGGGCAGCGTCACGGGCGCGGACGCAGCCAGCGAACCGAGCGCGCTGATGATCTGCCGGTCGCTGTCGAATCGCGAGTCATTGGTGGTCATCGACGTCTCTCCCCCGCTGCGAGCATCGGCTGTGCCGTGCGGTTGACGGTCACGGGAACCACCCGGGGCAGCGCGTCGGTGCCGCGCGGGCCCGGGACGGTCATGGTCTCGGTGAGCAGTGCTCGGAGTCGCTGTAGTCCCCGTGAGATGTGTGATTTGGCCGTTCCGTCCTTGCAACCCAGCACCTGCGCGACCTCCGCGGTGGGCAGGCCGACGACATGGCGGAGGACAACCGCCGTGCGCTGCACCTCGGGCAGCTCGGCCAACGCACTACCCAGCTCGCGACGGGTCTCCGACCGCTCTGCCTGCTCAGCGGGCCCCGCCGCGGAGTCCGACTCGTCACTCGGCTCCGACATCGGCGGCGGAGCGGGCCGGCGGACGGCATCCCGGGCGCGGTTGCGCGCGGCGTTCCTCAGGATGATCATCAGCCACGGGCGTACCGACAGGTCACGGATCCGCTGGGCGTTGTAGCCCCGCAGAGCCCGGTACGCCCGCAGCAGGGTGTCGGCCGCGAGGTCCTCCGCGTCAGCCGCCCCGCGTGTCAGGTTGTGGGCGACGGAGAACACGAGGTCACCGTGCATGCGCACGAGTTCGGCGAACCCGGCGTCGAGATCGGCGACCAGGTCGCGGGACAGCTGGTCTTCGACCGGGCCGTCGCCGGGAGAATCGGCCGAGGCCGTCCCGCCGTCGTTGTCTTCGACCATGTCTGACAGAACACCGCCTCACGGCAACGGTTGCAGCGACGCCCCGAGAAATTGCGGCCGCCTGCCGTCTCGGACCCGTCGGGACACCATCGGGCCCGCATCCGCCCGTCTGCAACCGCTGCGGCACTTCGGGGTTCTGCATCGCCGAAGCCGGGAGCACTCCCGGCCACCGGAAGGAGACGATCATGTCCACCCCAGCAGCGCACCCGACGGTCGTCCACGACACCCCGATCGGCCGGCTCTCCCTGTCCGCGTCGGACGCCGGGATCACCCGCGTACGGTTCCGCGCGACGGCCATTGACGCGCCTTCAGAGCGTGAGGCGGGGTCCGAGAGAGCGTGGCAGTGGCTCGACCAGGCACGGCGCCAACTCGACGAGTACTTCGCCGGAACGCGTACCCGCTTCACCGTGCCGATCGACCTGGACAGGCTCGACCCGAGCGTCGCTCTGTGCTCGAGGCCCTCGCCCATGGCGTCGACCACGGTGAGACCACCACCTACGGAGCCCTGGCCGCGGCCGTCGGCCTCACCGGGGACGGCCCTCGCCGTGTCGGCGTCGCCATGGCCCGTAACCCCGTGCCGATCCTGGTGGCCTGTCACCGGGTCATCGGCGCCGACGGCGATCTCACCGGCTACGCGGGCGGCCTCGGGGTCAAACGGGCGCTGCTCGACCTGGAGAGCCGCGACCGCCGACCGGCACAGCTCGCCCTGTCCTTCACCGACCGAGGCTGACCCGCGATGTGCTCCGGGATCACCCGCAGGGGCCGCCGCGAATCGATTGACAATCGATAGATAGCGAGCGATACTCGATGCATGATCGCAGAGCACCGAGCGGTAACCCCGCTCCGGGTATTCCTCGTGCTGTTGTTCGGGATCCTGCTCGTCTTCCAGACCCTCTCGCTGCCCGGAGGTATCGCGCACATGGCGCAGGAGTCCCCGCGCGATGCGCACCTGAGGTGGCCGCTGACCGCCCTGGCGGTGTTCTGGGTGCTGTGTGTCCAGGTGGTGATCGTGGCCACCTGGAAGTTGCTCACCATGGTCAAGAACGACCGCATCTTCACCAAGGCGTCATTGGTGTGGGTGGATGTGATCGTGTGGGCCATCGTTGCCGCGTGGGTGGTGCTGCTGGGCGTGTTCGTCTGGGTCGGTTTCCAGGCCGACGACCCCGGAATGCCGATGGTGCTGTTGCTGATGTTGATCGGCGTCGCTGTGATCGGGCTCCTGATGGTGGTGATGCGTGCACTGCTACGGCAAGCCACCACACTGCGCACCGACATGGAATCGGTCATCTGATGCCGATCGTGGTGCGCATCGACGTCGAACTGGCGAAACGCAAGATGAGCGTCGGTGAATTCGCCGAGCGTGTCGGGCTCACGCCCGCGAACGTGGCGGTTCTGAAGAACGGCCGCGCCAAGGCCGTGCGCTTCAGCACGCTGGAAGCCATGTGCCGGGTACTCGAATGCCAGCCCGGCGATCTGCTCGAATGGGTCGAGGCATGAAGGCCGCGCCCTGATCCACCACGGCACACTGCGTGGCGATCATCCGCGCCCGCGCCTACCGTGGCGCGGGCGCGGGCGTCGTCGCACCGAGCCGCTCGATCCGGACACGCCACATTCACCGCCCGGCGCGCCGGGCAGTCCACATCGCCTTTGACGGTCACATCGCCGCCCGCGACGCAGCCATCACGTCAAAGGAGGCAACCAGCCATGATCGACGTGCATCACCGCACCACCACCGTCAACGGCCACGAGATCTTCTATCGGGAGGCCGGCCCCGCCGACGCACCAGTTGTGCTGCTCCTGCACGGCTTCCCCACCAGCTCACGCATGTTCCGCAAGCTCATTCCCGCACTCGCCGACCGCTACCACCTCATCGCGCCCGACCATCTCGGCTTCGGGCATTCGGCCACACCTTCGGCGGACGAGTTCACCTACACGTTCGACGCACTCACCGACATCACCCAGGGCCTGCTCGACCAGCTCGGCGTCGACCGATTCACCATGTACGTGCAGGACTACGGCGCGCCCATCGGCTGGCGCCTCGCACTGCGCCAACCCGCCAGGGTGCAGACCATCATCAGCCAGAGCGGCAACGCCTACGACGACGGCTTCGTCCCCGACTTCTGGGCACCGATCTGGGCTTACGCGCAAGCCCCCGGCCCCGACACCGAACGACCCCTCCGCGGTGCGTTCGAGCTCGACGCCATCCGCTGGCAGTACCTCACCGGGGTGCCCGAGCCCGACCTGGTCGACCCCGACACCTGGCTCCTCGACCACTCCGGACTGCTCCGCCCCGGGAACGACCGGATCCAACTCGACCTCTTCCGCGACTACGCCACCAACCCGCCGCTCTACCCCGCCGTCCAGGAGTACTTCCGCACGAGTCAGGTGCCCACACTGGCGGTCTGGGGCGCAGGCGACGAGATCTTCGGTCCCGACGGCGCGACCGCCTTCAGGCGCGACCTTCCCGACGCCGAGATCCACCTCGTCCAGGGAGGTCACTTCCTGCTCGAGAGCGCCCTCGACACGGTGACCGGGTACATCCGCGGGTTCCTCGGCCGCACCCTCACCGGAGACTCTCCTCAGCGTTCGGGCTCGAAGCGGTAGCCCATTCCCGCTTCGGTGATCAGATAGCGGGGATGGGCGGGGTCCGGTTCCAGCTTCCGGCGTAGCTGGGCCATGTAGACCCGCAGGTAGTTGGTCTCGGTGCTGTGGGTGGGACCCCAGACCGTCCGCAGAAGCTCCCGCTGCCCGACGAGCTTGCCGCGGTGGCGCACCAGCAGCTCCAGCACGCCCCATTCGGTCGGGGTCAGCCGCACGTTTCCGCCGTCACGGATGACCTTCTTGGCTGCGAGGTCCACCGTGAAGGCAGCGGTCTCGACCACGGGCTCGGAGGCCGCGCCGCTGTCGGCGCTCCACACAGCCGACCGGCGTACCGCCGCACGAAGCCGCGCCAGCAGCTCAGCCATCCCGAACGGTTTGGTGACGTAGTCGTCGGCGCCCGCGTCCAGCGCCTTCACCATTGCGCCGGAGGCGTGCCGTGCTGTGAGCACGATGATCGGCATCCTGGTCCAGCCGCGGAGGCCCGCGATCACCTCGGTTCCGTCCATGTCGGGCAGACCCAGGTCGAGAACGACGACGTCGGGATGGGCGTCGGCCGCGGCCCGCAGCGCGGACCTGCCGTCGGGGGCGACGATCACGTGGTAGCCGTGCGCCGTGAGGTTGATCCGCAGCGCGCGAAGGATCTGGAGGTCGTCGTCGACCACCAGGATTCTGCGCGCGGTCACTGGCACCGGTCCCCGCCCTCGAACTCGGGCAACGAGACGACGACCGTCAGGCCGCCGCCCGGCGTGTCCTCTGCAGTCAACGTGCCTCCCATGATCGTCGTGAGGCCACGGGCCACCGACAGCCCGAGACCCACACCGGTGGCGCCGTCCCGGTCGCTCGGCCACGCCCCGCCCAGCCGCTTGAACGGCGCGAACAGCGCGTCCCTCGACTTCTTCGGCACCCCCGGCCCGGAGTCGGCGATACGCAGTTCGACCCGGCGGGCGTGCGCACTCGCCCGGAGCACGATCGGCGCGTCGCCTGCGTAGCGCAGCGCGTTGTCGACGACGTTCGCGACCACGCGTTCGAGCAGACCGGGGTCGGCGAGGACATCAGGCAGCGTCTCGTCGATGTCGACCTTCACCCGGCCCATTCCTTTCAGCCCGACGAGGGCCCGGCTCGCGACCTCGTAGTAGCCGACGGCCGTGAGCAGCGGTGTGACTGCGGCGGAGGCGAGGCGGGAGGAGTCGAGCAGGTTGTCGACGAGCCCGGTGAGCCGGTCGGCCGACTCGTCGATGGTGGTCATCAGCTCGCGCTGATCGGCTCGAGGAAGCTCGAGATCCGGGTCGAGCAGGCTGCCTGTCGCCGCCTTGATCGAGGTCAGGGGGCTACGCAGGTCGTGCCCGACCGCCGAGAGCAGCGCGGTGTGGGGCTCCGTCGCCTCGGCGCGGCTGCGTGACTCCTCGGCGGCCGCCGATGCCCGCTGACTCCGTAGAGCGAGGAGCGCCTGGCTTCCGACCACCTCCAGCAGCCTGCGGTCCGCTGCCGCGAGGGAGCGCCCGCTACCGACGAGGTGCAGGTTCTCCTCGACCTCCACGTCGACGTCCGCCTCCTCCGGTGTCATGCACCCGTTCCGGCCCGACGACGTGACACACCGCCAGTCGTCCGGCCCGGTGCGCTCCAAGATCGCCACCGAGTGCAGGCCGAACGCCTCGCGCACCTTCTCCAGCAGGCGTGGCAGCGGTTCGGTCCGAGTGAGCACGGTGCGGGCGAACGACGCGAGCAGCGCTCCCTCGGCGCGCGCCCGCGCGGCTTGCTGCGCGCGCCGGGCCGCCCGGTCGACGACGAGCGCAACGAGGGCGCCGACCAGCATCATCGCCAGCACGGTGACCAGGTTCTCGGTCTCGCCGATGGTGAGGGAGTACAGCGGCGGTGTGAGGAAGAAGTTCAGCATGAGCCCGCCGAGCACCGCCGCGAGAAGGGCGGGTCCCAACCCGCCGACCAACGCCACGAGGACCGTCGCCAGGAAGAACATCACGACGTCGCTCGCCATGCCGAGGACTCCCTGCAGCATCGCCCCGGCGACGGTCGCGACGCTCGGGAGCAGGGGCGCGAGCACCCAGCCTGCCGCCAAGCGGGTCGGCGACAGGACGGTGTGGAACGCCGGCAGGTGCACGCCGCGCCCCGCCCCGGCGTGAGTGACCATGTGGACGTCGATCGAGCCGGAATCCTGGATGACCCGCGAGCCGATCCCCTCGTCGAAGATGCGGGCGATCCGGGAGCGCCGCGATGTGCCCAGCACCAACTGGGTGGCGTTGGCGCCTCGGGCGAAGTCCAGCAGCGCGGTCGGCACGTCCTCCCCGCCCACCACCGTGTGGAAGCTCGCCCCGACGTCGTCAGCGAGCGCGCGCAAACGTGGGACCGCCCCGGCCGGGGGGCCGATGAGTCCGTCGCCGCGCAGCACGTGCACGGCGAGCAGGTCGGCCGCGCCGGAGCGCTTCGCGATGCGGGCGGCCCGGCGGAGCACCGTTTCGCTCTCCTTGTCGCCCGTGAGCGCGACGACCACCCGTTCCCTGGTCTCCCAGGTCTCGGTCACCGCCTTGTCACGGCGGTAGCGCTGCAGGGCCACGTCGACCTCGTCGGCCACCCAGAGCAGGGCCAGCTCGCGCAACGCGGTCAGGTTGCTCGGCTGGAAGAAGTTGGCGAGCGCCGCGTCCACCTTCTCCGCCGGGTAGACGTTGCCGTGCGCCATCCGCCTGCGCAGGGCCTCCGGTGTGATGTCGACCAGCTCGATCTGATCGGCCCGGCGCACCTCGTCGTCGGGCACCGTCTCTCGTGGACGGATGCCGGTGATCCGCTCCACGACATCGTTGAGCGATTCGAGATGCTGGATGTTGACGGTCGTCAGGACGTCGATCCCGGCATCCAGGAGCTCCTCGACGTCCTCCCAGCGCTTGGCGTGGCGCGACCCCGGGGCGTTGGTATGGGCCAGTTCGTCGACCAGGACGACCTCGGGCGCGCGTGCCAGCACACCGTCGAGGTCGAGCTCGTCGAGGCCCGGATGACCACCCACCGGCCGGCGTGGCACGACGTCCAGACCGGCGAGCAACTCGGCCGTCTTCGTCCGGCCGTGGGTCTCCACCAGCCCGACGACCACATCGGTGCCCCGTTCGAGGCGTCGGCGTGCCTCACCGAGCATCGCGTACGTCTTACCGACCCCGGGCGCCGCACCGAGGTAGATCCGCAGGTCACCGCGTCGTGTTGTCATATCGGCCGTCCTCACCGGAATGCACAGCGTGCGCGGAGACCGCCGCTGCGGTCTCCGCGCACGAAGGGATCACTCAGCGGGTCGCCTCCTGCACCGCGAGGTTCAGCTCGGTGACGTTGACCGTCGGCTCCCCGAGGAAGCCGAGGATCCGTCCGGTACTCGCGTTCGCGACGAGGTTGCGGACCTCGTCCTGCGACAACCCGGTGACCCGGGCCACGCGCGCGACCTGCAGCTCGGCGTAGGCGGGGCTGATGTGCGGGTCGAGGCCCGAGCCGGACGCGGTCACCGCGTCCGCCGGCACGAGCGCCGGGTTCACGCCCTCCCGCTGGGCGATGAGCGCGCGGCGCTGGTTGATCGTGTCGAGCAGGTCCTGGTTGAACCCACCTTTGTTGGAACCGCCGGAGGTGGTGGTGTCGGCCGGACCCAGCACGTCCTCGGACGACGCTGACGGTCGGGTGTGGAAGTAGGGATCGGCGGCCGGGTCTGCGGGCACCGGGTCGACCCCGATGAGCGACGACCCGACGGGTGTGCCGTCGGCGGAGTAGATGATCGAGCCTTCCGCGTTGGCGGACAGTCCGGGAATTCGTCCGACCGCGTACACCACCAGCGGGTAGATGATCCCGCAGAGGATGGTGAAGGCGATCAGGACGCGCAGCCCGGTGGCGGTCTGG
>NZ_JAKXMK010000002.1 GCF_022524485.1 Pseudonocardia alaniniphila | reverse complement strand
GCGGCCTACCAGGGTGGTACCCGGCCCTGGATGCTCTGGGAGAACAGCACAGGCGACCGCGACCCTCTGCAGGCCACCATCGCCGAGATGAAGGCGAGCACGGGCAAAACGGAGACGATCACCGTCCCCACCCCCCGATAGCTGCTGGCCCGGCGACCCGGGAGCCGGGTCGCCGGGCGAACCCCTCAGACGGCGAGCCAGACCGCCGCGTCCGGCGGCACCATCCCGTCCCCGGCATCGGGGCCGCTCCCGAGCAGCACCCTCGCCCCGGCCGGGAGCTGCGCCGGACCGTCCGACAGGTTCACCACACAGGCGAAGCCCGCGCCGCGGGCGAACGCGAGCACGCCGGGCTCGCTCGGCAGCCACGTGAACGGCCCGTCGCCCAGAGCCGGGTGCTCGTGCCGCAGCGCCAGCGCCGCCCGGTACAGGCTGAGCATCGACTCCGGGTCGTCCACCTGCGCCTCCACCGTGACGGCGGCGAAGTCCGCGGGCTGGGGCAGCCAGGGCGCGGCGTGCGCTCCCGCCGGGCTGAAACCGAACGGGGGCGTGGTGCCGGACCAGGGCAATGGCACGCGGCAGCCGTCACGGCCACGGTCGGTGTGCCCGGAGCGCGTCCACGTGGGGTCCTGCAGCACCTCGTCGGGCAGGTCCTCCACCTCCCACAACCCCAGCTCGTCGCCCTGGTAGACGTAGGCACCGCCCGGCAGCGCGAACATCAGCAGGGCTGCGGCCCTGGCCCGGCGCCTGCCGAGCTCCCGATCGAAGGCCGGGGCAGGCGCGAGATCGGTGAGGGAGTGCCCCGCGCCGTTGGTGGCCGGGCGACCCAACCGGGAGACGTGCCGGACGACGTCGTGGTTGGACAGCACCCAGGTCGCGGCCGCGCCCACCGCGGCCACCGTGTCGAGCGAGTGGTCGATGGCCTGGCGCAGGGCAGGTGCTTCCCACGGGGCGCGCAGGAAGTCGAAGTTGAACGCGGTGTGCAGCTCGTCGGACCGCAGGTAGCGCGCGAGCCGCTCGGGCGAGTCGACCCACGCCTCGCCGACGAAGACCCGCGGCTGCGCGTAGGAGTCGGCGACACGGCGCCACGCGCGGAAGATGTCGTGCACGCCGTCGCGGTCCCAGTGCGGGTGATCGCTGCGCTCGACCGGGCCGAGCATGGTCTGCTCGTCGAGGCCCAGGTCGGGCAGCCCGTCCGACTTGACCAGCCCGTGCGCCACGTCGATGCGGAACCCGTCCACGCCCCGGTCGAACCAGAACCGCAGGATCGACTCGAACTCCTCCTGCACCCGCGGGTCGCTCCAGTTGAAGTCGGGCTGGGCCGCGTCGAAGAGGTGCAGGTACCACTCCCCCGGCCTGCCGTCGTCCGTCACCCTGCTCCACGCCGGGCCGCCGAAGACACTGCGCCAGTCGTTGGGCGGCTCGTCGCCACCCGGGCCCCGGCCGGGCCGGAAGTGGTAGCGGCTGCGCTCCGGGGAACCGGGGGCGGCCGCGAGCGCCTCCCGGAACCAGGCGTGCTGGTCGGAGCTGTGGTTCGGAACGATGTCGAGGATCACCCGCAGCCCGAGCGCGTGCGCCTCGTCCACCAGCGCCGCCGCCTCCTCACCGGTGCCGAACATCGGCTCCACGGCGCGGTAGTCGGCCACGTCGTACCCGCCGTCGGCCATGGGCGAGGGGTACCAGGGGTTGATCCACACCGCATCGACGCCGAGATCACGCAGATGCCCGAGCCGGGCGCGGATACCGGCGATGTCACCGATCCCGTCTCCGTTCCCGTCGGCGAAGCTGCGAATGTAGAGCTGGTACACCACGGCGTCGCGCCACCAGGTCTCCACGTCGGTCCGCTGCCCGGCGACCTCGGCCGTGCCCATGCGCTCTCCTCGTCGATCGACTGCGTGCCGGAATCATCATCTGATGCCCGCAACGCGTGCGCTCGGCAGCCCGGACCGCACCCTCACGCGTCAGCCGGCCGCGGACCCGATCAGCTCCGCTGCGCGCTCGGCGATGGCCAGCACGGTGGCGTTGATGTTCGCGCCCACCATCGACGGCATGACCGACGCATCGGCGACGCGCAGACCGCTGATACCTCGGACGCGCAGCACGGTGTCGACCACGGCGCCGTCGTCGTCACCGATCCGGCAGGTTCCTGCGGGGTGCCGGGCACTGTGCGTGTCGTCGCAGAGGTACTCCTGCCACTGCTCGGGCTCGCGGACGTCCGGGCCCGGCCGGAACTCCGTGTCGCGCCATTCGTCGAGCTCGGCAGCACTACCGATCTCCCGTGCCCTGCGGAGCCCTGTGAGGAGCACCTGGACGTCGTGGGGATCGCTGAGGAACCGGGGGTCGATCAACGGTGGGGTGTCGGCCTGGTCGGATGCGAGCCTGATCCGCCCGCGACTCCTCGGACGGCCCACGACGACGCCCAGGGTGTAGCCCAGTTCCGGTGGTCGCACCGTCGGTGGACAGGACGGGAAGGTCCAGCACAACAACTGGACGTCCGGATATCCGATGTCCGCATCGCTGCGCATCATCACGGTCAGGCTGCGTTCCACATCGCCGTCGTGCACGAGCGGCTTCGTGGCCGAGTAGACGACGTCGGCGATCGCGTGGTCCTGCAGGTTGTCCCCGACCCCGGGAAGGTCGACGACCACCGGTATGCGGTGGCCGCGCAGATCGGCCTCCGGCCCGATACCGGAAAGCAGCAGAAGGTGCGGTGATCCGATCGCTCCCGCCGAGACGATCACCTCACGGCCGGCCTCCACGCGGTACATCTGGCGGCCCGCCGAGTATTCCACTCCACGACACCGTTCCCCGGATACGAGAAGCCGACGGGCCAGGGCGCCTGCGATCACCGTGAGATTCGGGCGATCCGCCAGTACCGGTCGGATATAGGCGTCGGCGGCCGACTGACGGACACCGTCGACGATGTTCCTCTCCAGCCATCCCGCGCCCTCCGCGTCGGGGCCGTTGAGGTCGTTCGAGAACGGGATTCCGGCTCCCACGACAGCGTCGCGGAGGGCGAGCGTGAACGGGCCGGTCTGAGCCGACACCGCGACCTGCATCGGCCCGTCGACGCCGCGCCACCGGCTGTTCGGGCCGTCGGTGCGTTCGCTGCGGCGGAAGTAGGGCAGCAGGTCGTCGTAACCCCAGCCACTGGCCCCGGCCCGCACCCAGTCGTCGTAGCTCGACCGGTGCGCACGAATGTGGGCCATCGCGTTGATGCTGCTCGACCCGCCCAGGACACGACCTCGGGGGTAGGCCAGGACAGCTCCGTCCAATGCGGACTGCGGTTCACTGCGAAAGGCCCAGTCGACCGTGGTGCCGGACAACGCGGCAAAAGCGGACGGGATCGCCATCATCTCGGGCCCGTCGACCGGTCCGGCTTCCAGCAACACCACCCGATTGTCGGGATTTTCCGACAATCGTGCGGCAATGACGCATCCGGCGGTGCCTGCGCCGACCACCACGAAATCGGCTTCTAGCCGGTGTTCCTGGTCGCTCATCGTTCCTTCCCCGGAAAGCCGTTTCGCGACGTCAGGGAAAGTCTAGCTCGACCGGTCATGCATTCCAGGAACCATGATCAGCGGAAACGGGAGAAGTCCGGCGGCCGCTTCTCGGCGAACGCCCGCGCCCCCTCCATGCCCTCGTCGCCGTGGGCGTACTCCTCGAGCCCGTCGAAGGCGAGGTGGGAGATGCCGCTGATGTGGTCGGTGTCGGCATTGAACGAGTGCTTGAGGAACTTGAGCGCGGTGGGTGAGTACGAGCCGATCTTGCGCGCCCATGCCCGTGCCGTGTCGAGCAGGTCAGCGGCCGGGACGACCTCGTTGACCAGGCCCCAGCGCTCCGCGGTGGCGGCGTCGTAGCGGTCGAGCAGGAACCAGATCTGCCGCGCCCGCTTCTCCCCCACGACACGGGCGAGGTAGGCGGATCCGAACCCGGCGTCGAAGGAGCCGACCCGCGGTCCGGCCTGCGCGAAGGTCGCGTGCTCCGCGGCCACGGTGAGATCGCAGAGCACGTGCAGGACGTGACCGCCGCCGATCGCGATCCCGTTGACGGCCGCGATCACCGGCTTGGGGATGTCGCGGATGATCCGGTGCAGCCGTTCGATCTCGAAGGTCCCCCACTCGGTCTCGCCGTAGCCGCCGGTCTCCGCGCGCTCCTTGACGTCGCCGCCGGTGCAGAACGCGCGGTCACCGCCGGCCGTGAGGATGACGGCTGCGACGCGGCGGTCGGCCCAGGCATGCTTGAACGCGGAGATCAGCTCGTCGACCGTGCGGCCGCGGAAGGAGTTCATCCGCTCCTGCCGGTCGATCGTGATCACAGCGTGGTTGTCGTCTTCGACCACATATTTGATGTCGGTGAACTCGTCGATCCGCATGCTGCGATGTTGACGGCCGTCATCGCCGCTTGACAAGCTCGACAGGTGGACGACGCGCGCCGCTGCCTGGTGACCGGAGCCGGTCGGGGGATCGGAGCAGCGGTCGCGAAGCGACTATCGGCCGCCGGCCACCGGGTGGCACTCACCTCGCGCAGCGCGGGCGAGCTGGAGGTCTTGGCCGCGCAGCTGCCGGGCCCGTCGCTGATCGTGCCGGCCGACGTCACCGACCCCGACGCCATCGAGTGCGCGTTCGCCGACGTGGAACGGGCGTGGGGACCGGTGGAGGTGCTCGTCCTCAGCGCAGGCGCCGGAGGGTCCGCCCCGTTGCGGCGCACCACCGACGCCGACTGGCAGCGGATGCTCGACCTCAACCTCACGGCGCCGTTCCGGATGCTGCGCCGGGCGGTGCCCGGCATGGTCGAGCAGGGGTTCGGCCGCGTGGTGGCCATCGCGTCGATGGCGGCCAGGCACGGCGAGCCCTATATCGCCGCGTACACGGCGAGCAAGCACGGACTGCTCGGACTCGTCCGAGCCGCGGCCGCGGAGCTCGCCACCACCGGCGTCACGGTCAACGCGGTGTGCCCGGGCTTCGTCGACACGCCGATGACCGAGGTCACCACCGCGTCGATCAGCTCGATCACGGGCCGTACAACGGAGCAGGCGCGCAAGTGGCTCGAAGGCCGGCAGCCGATCGGCAGGCTGATCACCCCGGACGAGGTGGCCGACGCCGTGCTGCTGTGCGTGGCGAGCGCGGCGATCACCGGGCAGGGCATCAACGTCGACGGCGGGGCCGTGCAGTCGTGAACAGGGCAGTCGTGAACAGCGCGGCCGCAGGCAGGGCAGTCGTGAGCGCAACAGTCATGAGCGGAGCAAGCGTGAGCAGGACAGTCGTCGGCGTGGCCGGAGCAGGGCCGTCGTGATCGAGCGCGTCGACCCGCCGGAGCTGGCCCGGCCCTCGGGGTTCGCGCACGCCGTGGTGGCGACCGGACGCACGGTGTTCCTCGCAGGCCAGACCGGGATGGACGCCGAGGGGCACATCGTCCCCGGCGGGCTGGTGGCGCAGTTCGAGCGCGCCCTCGAGAACCTGCTCATCGCATTGCGTGCCGCGGGCGGCGGTCCCGAGCACCTGGCCCAGCTGACGATCTACATCGTCGACATGGACGGCTACCGCGAACACGCCCGCGAGATCGGCACGGTGTGGCGGCGCCTCGTCGGCGCGCGGTACCCCGCGATGGCGGGCATCGGTGTCGCCCGGCTGTGGGACGCCGAGGCGCTGGTGGAGCTGCAGGGCACCGCGGTGATGCCCGTCGAGAACTGAGCTCCGCCCGTCACATCAGGCGGAGCCCCCTTCTCCGAGTCGGCGCGTCTGGCGCTCCAGCACGTCGATCGTGTTCCGCACGTAGTCGGCGATCACCGCGAGCTCGTGCTCGTCGTACTTCGCCATGAAGCCCGCCATGTCGCGGCCGAGCTCGGCGAAGGCGTCGCCGGGATCGGCCCGGCGCCCGCGCACAGGGACGACGAGGACACGCCTGCGGTCGGCGGGATCGGGGCTGCGTCGCACGTGACCGGCGCGCTCCAGCCGGTCGACGAGCCCGGTGACCGCGCCGGGAGTCAGCCCGGTCAGCTGCGCCAACCGGCCCGCCGTCATCGGTGCCTCGCCGGTCACCAGGGCCAGCGCCCGCTGGTCGGCCGCGCTGAGACCGAGGCGGGTGCCGACCGCCTCGTGGAACATCACCACGGCCGTGCTCAGCCGCCGGCCCCACTCGGCGGGGTCGGGGATCTCGCTCATCGTCGTTCGCCCTCCGGCAATTCGGACTCTGGACCGATATTACTTTAGCATGCTATACCTTTTAGCATGCTAAACGAACTTCGCATCGCCACCGCCGTGCCCCGCTGGGCTCTGGACTTCTTCCGTCGCCATCTGGTCATGGTCATGGCGCTCTCGGCGGTCCCCGCCGTGGAACGGTTCACGGGGCAGATGAGCGCGCGCGACCCCGTCCTGGGCGTCACGCTCGAGCTGACCACCCTGGCGGCGCGCGTCGCATTGATCGCCCTGGCCCTCCGGTTCGCCATCCAGCAGGAGCCGGCCATCGGGCCCATCGGTGCGGCCGAGGCCGGACGGCGGCTGCGGGCGTTCTCGGCGCGACACCCGCGGAGCCTGGTGCTCCAGGCCGTGCTGATCGCACTGCTCTTCGTGCTCGCCGACGTCGTGCCCGAGCGCCTCGTCCCCGCCCTGACGCCGGTCGGGCCGCTCTACTGGGCGGTCCTGCTCGCCGCCAAGAACCTCACGGTCATCCCGTTCACCATGATCTGGCTGGTCGGCGCGGTGCGACAGGCACTGCTCGCCCCCACCCCGGCGCGATCGTGAGCCGTCACCGCCCCACGATCAGCTCCCGGACGTGCGCTCGCGCCGGCTCGGCCAGGAGCCGCGCGAGCTCCGCGAACAGCTCCGCGGCCCGCACGCCGTTCCAGTCAGGCGGCAGCAGGTGCAGCGGCAGCCCCGGGTCGGCATACGGCAGCCGCCGCCAGTCGGTGACGAGACGCACGTAGTCGGCGAAGGCCGCCGCAGGGTCGGGCGAACGCCGCTGCGACCACCGCTCCCGCACCGGACCGTGCCGCTCGAGGAAAGCGGCGTAGAGATCACACAAGCCGTCGAGATCCCACCACTCACGCACGGTGGCGGGCAGGTCCCCGAACGCGAGGTGCTCGCCGCGAAACAGCTGGACATAACCGTCGAGACCGAGCCTGCGCAACACGTCGATCACCTCGTCGGCCAGGTGACCGGGCGCGATCCAGACCCCCGGGGCCGCGGTGCCGAACCCCAGCCGGGCCAGCTGCGAGCGGAGCGCGTGGCGCTTCTCCCGCTCCGACTCCGGCACCGAGAACACCACGAGCACCCAGCCGTCGCTCTCGGTGGCGCGCCGCCGTCCGAAGATCCGCGCGTCGCCGTCGACGAGGATCTGCTGCGCCGCGGGCGTGAGCACGTACCCGGCGGCGCCGTCGCGACGGTCGGGCGCGAGCAGACCCCGGCGCTTGAGCCGCGAGATCGACGAGCGCACCGCGGGCTCCTCCACCCCCAGCCCGGCCAGCAGCCGCACGAGAGCCGCCACCGAGAGCCGGCCGTCGTCGTCGCGGGCGTAGAGCCCGTAGAGCGTGACGATCAGCTGTCGGGGCTGCAGGACGCCTCCGACCAGAGGCGCACGGTCGACGGCGGTCACGGGCCCACGATATCGGCCCACCGGTACGTGCTGTTTACTTGACTCTCGTCACGTCCTCGCCATACTCGATCCCACCGGGGAGGAGGTGGCGTCCGTGACCGTGTCCCGCAGTGTCGACGCCCGCAGTGACCAGACCGGCGAGACCCGCCCGCCCAGTTCCCACATCGACCTCTTCTGCCGGGATCACCTCCCACCCCGTGAGCAGTGGCCGCAGCTGCGCTTCGACCTGCCGGAGCTGCGGTACCCCCACCGGCTCAACGCCGCGCAGGTCCTGGCCACGGCGGCCCCCGACGACCGGCCGTGCGTCCGGGGCTCCGGCGAGGAGTGGACGTACGGACAGCTGCGCGGCCGAGCCGCCCGGATCGCCGCCGTACTCACCGAGGACATGGGCCTCGTCCCGGGCAACCGCGTGCTGCTGCGCGGACCGAACGAGCCGTGGCTGGTGGCGTGCTGGCTCGGGGTGCTGCTCGCCGGTGGCGTCGCCGTGAGCACGATGCCGATGCTGCGCGCGGGCGAGATCACCGCGATCTGCGAGCTCGCCCGGCCGTCACTGGCGCTGTGCCACCACGCCTACACCGAGGCGCTGCCCGCGGACCTGCCCACCATGGACTACGCAGGCGACGCCGAGCTCACGCGCCGCAGCGCAGAGAAGGCCACCGACTTCGTCGCCGTCGACACGGCAGCCGACGACGTGGCCCTGCTCGCCTTCACCTCGGGCACCACCGGCCGCCCGAAGGCCACGATGCACGTCCACCGCGACATCCTCGCGATCGCCGACACGTTCTCCCGCCACGTCCTGCACATGCAGCCGACCGACGTCGTCCTCGGCACGCCGCCCGTCGCGTTCACGTTCGGCCTCGGCGGGCTCCTGGTGTTCCCCATGCACGCCGGGGCAAGCACGGTGCTGCTCGACCGCGTCACGCCCGACCAGCTCGCGGACGCCGTCGCCGCGGAGGGCGCCACCGTGCTCTTCACCGCACCCACGGCGTACCGGGCGATACTCGCGGGCGGCCGGCTCGACCGGCTCGCGGGCCTGCGCCGCGCGATCTCCGCGGGCGAGGCGCTGCCGGCGTCGGTCTGGCACGCGGTTTACAACGCCACCGGCCTGCGGATCATCGACGGGATCGGCTCCACCGAGATGCTGCACGTCTTCATCTCCGCCGCCGACGACGACATCCGTCCCGGCTGTACCGGCCGGGCCGTACCCGGCTACCGGGCGGCCGTCCTCGACGACGACGGCAACCCCGTGCCCGACGGCACGCCAGGCCACCTCGCCGTGCAGGGCCCCACCGGCTGCCGTTACCTCGACGGCGACCGCCAGCAGAACTACGTCCGGCACGGCTGGAACCACACCGGCGACACGTTCGTCCGCGACGCCGACGGCTACTTCACCTACCTCGCCCGCAGCGACGACATGATCGTCTCCTCCGGCTACAACATCTCCGGCCCGGAGGTGGAGCAGGCGCTGCTGGCGCACCCCGACGTCGTCGACTGCGCGGTGGTCGGCACGCCGGACGAGCAGCGCGGCGCGGTCGTCACGGCCTACGTGGTGCTGCGCACCGGTGCCGCCCCCGACCCGCTGGCGCTGCAGGACTTCGCCAAGCAGGTGATCGCTCCCTACAAGTACCCGCGGATCGTGCGGTTCCTGCCCGAGCTTCCGCGCACCAGCACCGGCAAGCTCCAGCGCTTCGTGCTCCGCGATCGCGCTGCAACACGAGAGACAACTCCCGACGAAGCTGGGGGACGGTAGGCACATGCGGATCGCGGTGGTGGGCGGCGGCCCCGGCGGGCTGTACTTCGCAGCGCTCGCGAAGCAGCTCGACCCGAGCCACGACGTGACGGTGTGGGAGCGCAACGCCGCGGACGACACGTTCGGGTTCGGCGTCGTGTTCTCCGACGAGACGCTGGGCGGCATCGAGCACGCCGACCCCGCCGTGTTCGCGGCGATGCAGCGGCACGCCGCGCGGTGGGACGACATCGACGTCCACTTCCGCGGCACGGTCACCACCTCGGGCGGCCACGGGTTCTCGGCGATGAGCCGCAAGGAGCTCCTCGCGATCCTGCAGGAGCGCTGCGCCGAGGTGGGCGCCGCGGTGCACTTCCGCACGCCGGCACCTCCACTCGCCACGCTGCGCACCTCGCACGACCTGGTGATCGCGAGCGACGGCGCCAACTCCGCCGTCCGCGCGGCGGGAGACTTCGGCGGCGCGGTCAGCACGGGGCGCAGCCGGTACATGTGGCTGGGCACCGACCACGTGCTCGAGGCCTTCACGTTCGACGTCCGGGAGATCGGGGCCGGGGTCGTGCAGCTGCACGGCTACCCCTACAGCAGCGACGCCAGCACCGTGATCGTCGAGATGCACGAGGACGTCTGGGAGCGGGCGTTCGGCGACATCGCGGCGCGAAACCTCGCCCCGGGCGAGAACGACACCGCTTCCATCGCCGCCATCGCGGACCTCTACGCCGATCTGCTCGGCGACGCGAAGCTCTCGGGCAACAACTCGCGTTGGCTCGCCTTCCCCACCGTCACCACCACCACCTGGCGCGAGGGCAACGTCGTGCTGCTCGGCGACGCCGCGCACACCGCCCACTTCTCCATCGGCTCGGGCACCAAGCTCGCCATGGAGGACGCCCTCGCTCTGGTGGCCTGCCTGCACGAGCAGCCCGACCTCGACACCGCGCTCTCGGCCTACGAGGAGGAGCGGCGGCCGGTGGTGCTCTCCACCCAGCGAGCCGCCCAGGCGAGCCGCGAGTGGTTCGAGGACATCGGCCACTACGTGCACCAGCACCCCACGCAGTTCGCGTTCAACATCGTCACCCGTAGCCGCCGGGTCACCCACGACAACCTGCGCGTGCGCGATCCCGAGTTCGTGGCCGCCACCGAGCGCTGGTTCGCGGGCGAGGAGAACCCGGCGCCGCCGATGTTCCAGCCGTTCCGGCTCGGGAACCTGCCGCTGCGCAACCGGGTGGTCGTCTCCGCCATGGACATGTACCGCGCCGACGACGGGCTGCCCGGCGACTTCCACCTCGTGCACCTGGGCAGCAAGGCCATGGGCGGTGCCGGACTGGTGATGACCGAGATGGTGTGCGTCAGTCCCGAAGGCCGGATCTCCCCCGGATGCACGGGGCTCTACACGCCCGAACAGGAGGCCGTCTGGACCAGGGTGGTCGACTTCGTGCACACCGAGAGCGACGCCAAGATCGGGGTGCAGATCGGCCACTCCGGACGTAAGGGCTCCACGAAGCTCATGTGGGAGGGGATCGACGAGCCGTTGCCCGAGGGCAACTGGGAGATCGTCGCGCCGTCGCCGATCCCCTACTCCCCCGCCAACGCCGTGCCGCGGGAGCTCGGCACGGACGAACTGACCGCCATCCGCGAGCAGTTCGTGGTCGCCACCCGAGCCGCCGCGCGTGCCGGGTTCGACGTGCTGGAGCTGCACTGCGCCCACGGCTACCTGCTGTCGTCGTTCCTCTCACCGCTGTCCAACACCCGCACCGACCGCTACGGCGGGGACCTCGAGGGTCGCCTGCGCTTCCCGCTCGAGGTGTTCGACGCCGTGCGCGCGGCGTGGCCCGCGGAGCGGCCCATGACCGTGCGGATCTCTGCCACCGACTGGTACGACGGCGGGATCGACGTCGACGACGCCGTGGTGATCGCCCGGACGTTCGCCGAGCACGGGGCCGCCGGCATCGACGTGTCGACCGGGCAGGTCGTGTCCGAGGAGCAGCCCGCGTTCGGACGCAGCTACCAGACACCCTTCGCCGACCGGATCCGCAACGAGGTCGGTCGCGAGCTCGGCGTGGCGGTGATCGCGGTGGGTGCGATCTCCTCGTGGGACGACGTCAACTCGATCCTCCTGGCCGGGCGCGCCGACCTGTGCGCCATCGGCAGGCCCCACCTCTACGACCCGCACTGGACCTTGCACGCCGCAGCCGATCAGGGGTACGCGGGACCGGCCGTGTCGTGGCCGAAGCCGTTCGCCGCGGGTAGCCGCAAGCCCCGCGCCGGCCGGACCGATGATCCTCGGCCGCGCCTGGAGCTCATCCGCAGCACGACGGCGGGCACGCGCCACCAGCGGTGGCGACCGGGGCGGGAAGCCTAAGCAGGTGGGGCCTGGCGGACAGCTGGTGCCGAGGAAACGGGGTTCCGCGACACTACGACGACAGCCGGTCCGGCCCGATGGCAGCGGACTCGTCCCCGTCGTGCACCCGCCGGGCCATGTCCGCGATCCCGTGGATCGAGCAGGGCCACGGCATGGACGGCAGGCCGGTGCCGCCCTTGGTGCACGTGCGGCAGCGCCCGGCCGCATCCGGCACGTGCTCCGCGAGCAGGCGCTGCCAGACCTCCACCATCGGGGCGAGCTCGTCGGCGACCCTCCGGTGCTCACCGCTCGGGGAGCCCGCACGATCGTCGCGGGGCGGGACGGGGCGGATGTCCGCCACCCGGATCGGCATCGCGGGTACGGCCTCGAGCAGGGGCCTCCCGCGATCGTTCAGCCGGGTCGCGCTTCGCCCTGCACCCCAGGAGTAACTCATGGCTTCCCCCCGCTCGCCGTACTCCGGATGTCACCCAGTTGGGTGGTGTCCCCGTATACGATCTTCTCCGCAAAGCCTTGCATCCGCAAGTACTCCTGCACAACCATCTGCACGTGCAGGTAAAGTACCTCAGAGTGACCTGGCGTAAGAGTTCGGTGAGCAACCCTAGCGGCAACTGCGTTGAGCTGGCCGAACTCTCCGATGGGACGGTGGCGGTGCGAAACTCCCGGGAGCCCCACGGCCCGGTACTGATCTACACTCGGGCCGAGATCGCAGCCTTCCTCGAGGGTGTTCACCGCGGAGAGTTCGACGATCTCGCAGGATGAGCGCACCTCGGATGCCATACACCCGCTTGTCGGAACGACACGGGCTGGGCACAGTGTTAGCTCTCATCAATCTGCGCGGGCGAGTGAGCGGTACTCCGGGGGGAGCGCGTACGGCGATGACCGGTGTGGCGACGACTCAAGCATCAGGCGTGTACGCGCCCACCACAGGCGTTGCGACGCGCGCCGCGGCGATCGCGCGGCGGCTGTGAACGTGCTGCCCGACAAGATCGGGCCCGAGGACGGCGGAGCCGACGGCGTCACGCCCGATGACAAGCTCGGCAACCACGCCACCACCGACGACGGGGGCGCCATGCCCGGAGGCACCGGGAACGTCGTGCGCCCGACCAGCATCATCCGGGGCGCGGGCGGCGGACCCACCGTGTTGCGGATCGGCCTCGGGGGTGAGCTGCGCCGCAGGCGCGAGGCCGCCGGCGTCACCCGCGAGGCCGCGGGCGAGGCCATCCGCGCCTCCCCCGCGAAGATCAGCAGGCTCGAGCTCGGGCGCGTCGGGTTCAAGGAGCGCGACGTCGCCGACCTGCTCACCCTCTACGGCGTCGGCGAGGGCGAGGAACGTGCCCAGTTCCTCGCACTGGCCCGGCAGGCCAACGCGCCGGGCTGGTGGCACCGCTACGCCGACCTGCTGCCCACCTGGTTCGAGACCTACATCGGCCTGGAGCAGGCCGCATCGGTGATCCGAACCTACGAGCTGCAGTTCGTTCCCGGGCTGCTGCAGACCGCCGATTACGCCCGAGCCGTCACCCGGCTCGGGCACACCGACGCGGCGGAGGTCGAGCGCCGCGTCGAGCTGCGGATGCGGCGCCAGGAGCTGCTCACCGCGGTGGCCGCTCCGACGCTGTGGGCGGTGATCGACGAGGCGGCGCTGCGGCGCCCGCTCGGCGGACCCGAGCTCAGCCGCGCGCAGCTCACACACCTGATCGAGATGAGCGAGCTGCCGAACGTCTCCCTGCAGATCGTGCCCTTCAGCTACGGCGGGCACGCCGCCGCGGGCGGTTCGTTCTCCCTCCTGCGGTTCCCGGAGCCCGACCTGCCCGACGTCGTCTACATCGAGCAGCTCTCGAGTGCGCTCTACCTCGACAAGCGGCCCGACGTCGAGCGCTACACCGCCGTCATGGATCGGCTCTGCGCGCAGGTCGACCCGCCGGACCGCACGGCGCAGATCATCACGCGGATCCGCGCCGAGATCTGACCCCCGATCCGGATCACGACCCGCCCCGTAGTCTCGGACGATGCGGCGAAAGCTCCGGTCCCCTCTTCCGCAACGGCACGGTCTCGACGCCGTGCGGCTGCGGACGCCTGCCGTGGGGTCCTGGACGACGATGCGCGACCACCTCGTGGAACGACTGCCCCGCGTCGACCCCGCCCGCATCGACAGCATGCTGCGCGAGCAGCGGATCGTCGACCTCAGCGGTCCGATCGCACCGGACGCGCCCTTCGTCCCCGAGTCGTTCCTCTGGTTCCACCGGGACCTGCCCACCGAGGTGCCGGTGCCGTTCGAGATCCGCACCGTGCACCACGACGAGGACCTGGTGGTGATCGACAAGCCGCACTTCCTCGCCACGATCCCGCGCGGACAGCACATCGTGGAGACCGCGCTCGTGCGGTTGCGCCGTGAGCTCGGCCTGCCCACTCTCAGCCCGGCGCACCGGCTGGACCGCGTGACCGCCGGACTGCTCATGTTCGTGGTGCGCCCGGAGCGGCGCGGCGCCTACCAGACGCTGTTCCGGGACCGGCTGGTCCGCAAGACCTACGAGGCCATCGCACCGTACGACCCGCAGCTGACCCTCCCCCGCACCGTGCGCAGCAGGATCGTGAAGGAACGGGGCATCATCTGCGCGCGTGAGGAGCCGGGCCCGGTCAACGCCGAGACGCTGATCGAACTGCTGGAACACCGCGAGGGCCCCGACGGCCGGCGGCTCGGCCGCTACCGCCTCACCCCGCACACCGGCCGTACCCATCAGCTGCGGCTGCACATGAGCGGTCTCGGGCTGCCGATCCTCGGCGACGACTTCTACCCCGTGCTCACCGAGAAGTCCCTCGACGACTTCAGCCGCCCGCTGCAACTGCTCTCCGCCACGCTGGACTTCACCGATCCCGTGAGCGGCGGGGAGCGCAGCTTCCGCACCCGGCTCGCGCTGCAGTCCTTCACGTCCTATGGCGAATGGGCCGCGTCGGAGCCGGCCGCGAGCGCGTGAGCTGCCGCGCCGGTCACGTGCCCACGTCCAACGCGTCGAGTGCGTCACGCAGCGCGGCGCGCGAGCTGATGCCGAGCTTGGGGTAGATCCGGTACAGGTGGGCGCCCACCGTGCGGTGGGAGAGGAAGAGCCGTGCCGCGATCTGCTTGTTGCTCAGCCCCGACGCCGCGAGATCCGCGATCTCCCGCTCCTGTGGCGTGAGCGGCGACGGATCGGAGTCGAGGTGGCGCGGCACGTGATAGCCGGTCGCGCGCAGCTCCCTCCTCGCGCGCGCCGCCCAGGGACGCGCGCCGAGGCGTTCGAAGGTGCACGCCGCCGCCTCGAGAAGCGGCTGCGCCTCCACGGTCGCCCGCGCCCGCCTGCGGCTCTCGCCGTAGAGGAGCTGCACCCGCGCCTCCTCGAACGGCCACCGGCCGGCACCGGCGGCGAGTGCCTCCTCGAACGGCTTGACCGCTGCGTCCCCGTCGGCGACGGTTGCCGCCGCAGCGCCCGAGAGCATGGCGAGCCGGGGTGAGATCCTCGCGATACCGGCCTCCTGAAGGGCGGCCACGTGCGCGGCCGCCTCGTCGTGGCGCCCGGTGCGGACCGCGGACTCCACGAGGTCGAGGCACACCCACAACGCGATGGGCGCGTGGGACGCGAGGGTGCCCGCCGGGCTGATCGTGGTGGCGTGGAGGTAGGCGGCCTCGGCGTCGCCGTCACCGAGCGCGGCGAGCAGACGCGCGTACTCGGCGATGCCCCGGGCCCTGAAGACCCCGCGCGGAGCCACTCGGGTCACACGATCCGCCAGGGACCGTGCGGTGTCGGTGTCTCCGCGCACGGCGGCGAGGATCGCCTTGCTGGCGACGAAGCACCACATGAAGAACTCGGCCTCCGGGCCCGTGCACGCCATGAGGCCTTCCTCGACGAGCTCGTCGACCCGTTCCCACTCGCCGACGGAGAAGTAGTCGTAGCCGAGCATCATCAGGCACCCGGCGTAGCGCCGGGAGAAGCTGCCTTCGCGGCCGAGCCGCACCACCCGCCAGAACGCCTCCCGGCAGTCCGACAGACGGTCGGCGGAGATCGCGGCGATCCCGATGCGCGAAATGGCGATCGGGTCGAGCTCGTCGGCGAGGCCTGCGATGAGAATGTCCAGCCGGTCCAGGACGCGGATGTCCATCCGCGCCGGGTCAGGCATGGTCTCGCTCTGCACAGCCAGGATCTCGGGCACCTCCGGCGTGAGCCGTTCGAGCGCGGAGTGGACAGGACGCCACAGCTCGGGCCGATCGCCGAACCAGGTCATGAGCACGAGGGTGTGCAACGCTGCGATCAGTGCGGGGTCGCGGGCGTCGTAGTGATGGGACCCGGTCTCGATCGCGCCGGCGAGCACCCGGTGCGCGGTGTCGACGTCGCTCTCGCCGATGGTGAGCAGGAACGCCGCGGCCGAGGCCGCGTGCAACGAGTTGCCGACCTCCGGGTCGGCCTGGCGCGCGTCGAGGAGCCACTGCGACGCATTGCCCGACTCCCCTCGCAGATCGGCACCGATGAACGCCGCCTCGGCCAGCCGCCGCGCACGGTCGGGCCGGGCCGGGCTGAGGTCCGCGGCGCGCGTCAGCGCCGACACGGCGCCGGTGCCGTCACCGCGACGCAATACCCGGTGGGCCACCTCTTCGAGCAGGCTCGCCACGTGCTCGTCGGGCTCGATCGCCGCCTGGGCCAGATGCCAGGTCCGCCGGTCCGGCTGGTCGGCGAGCACGAGGGCGAGCGTCCGGTGGGCGCGTCGGCGCTCCTCGTCGGAGGAGAGCTCGACCACTGCGGAGCGGATCAGCGGGTGCCGGAACGACAGATACCCGCGGTGCTCGTCGACCCACACCAGCCGGGCGCGTACGGCGTGCACCAGCGGGTCGCCCTCCGCGCGGAGCCCGACCGCCGCACGCAGGGTCCGGAGATCGTCCGTTCCGTCCAGCGCCGCGAGGAGCAACGCCTCGCGGCCGGCCGACGGAAGATCCGACACCCGCGCCCCGAACAGCGACTGGAGGCGGCGGGTGAGCGGCAGGAACGACGGCAGCCCTGGCACCGAGGCGCGCCTGGTGCCGGCCAGTGCCGTCGGCAGCTCCAGCAGCGCGAGCGGGTTCCCCTGCGCCTCGCTGAGGACCCTGCGCCGCAGACGCTGGTCCAGCACGGGGAACCGGCGCGCCACGAGGTCGATGGCCGCATCGTCGACGAGCGGGTCGAGCCGGAGGGCGGGGAGGCCCGCGAGCTCCATGAAGCCCCCGCCGTCCGGTCGCGAGGCGGCCAGGATCCCGATCCGGCTGCCGGCGAGGCGCCGGGCGACGGACCCGAGCACGGACGCGCTCACGCGGTCGAGCCACTGCAGGTCGTCGATCACCACGACGACCGGTTGTGCAGCGGCCGCCGCGCGCAGCAGCGAGAGTGTTGCGTCGACCACCACGAACCGCTCCGGGGACGGGCCGTCCCCCGACCCCATCGCCACGGACAGTGCTTCGCGGTGCTCGGGGTCGATCAGGACGAGCCCGTCGAGGAGCGGGAGCAGCGTCTGGTGGAGCCCGGAGAAGCTCACGTCGGCCTCGAACTGCACACCGGCGGCACGCAGTACCCGCATGCCCGCCGCCGACGCCATCTCCGCTGCGACGTCGAGCAACGTCGTCTTGCCGAGGCCCTCGTCACCGACCAGCAGGAGAGCGCGCCCGTCGACAGCCACCGCGGACAGGAACGAGCGAATGGCGTCCAGCTCCGCGTCACGGCCGACCAGGCCGGTGAAACCCCCCTCAGGTCGACCGGCCGCATCGCTCATCGGCGACCTCCGCAGCCCCGAAGGCGGTCAGGGCGAACCGCCAGCACCCGTCGCTCCTCATCGGCGAGCCTGGAATGGAACCATCGTGACCGGGGCGGGTCAAGCAACCGAAAGCGTCCCCTACGGCCGAAATGTGCGTTCTCACGCTGGTCAGCAGCCCCCCGCTGTGGTCGCTTCCAGTTGTACACGCATCCGGGCGGTACCCGGGCCGCGGGGAGAATCCGGCACGCGCGTGAGGAAGTGGAGGCGACAAGCCGCCTCGTCCTGACATCCTCTTCGGCATGACAGCAAGACCGGCGGGACGAGCAGCACCGACGCTGGAGTCGGTGGCGGCGCGAGCGGGCGTGTCGCGCGCGACCGCGGGACGGGTGCTCGCGGGCTCCACCACCGTGGGCGAGCAGGCGCGCGAGGCCGTGCTGCGAGCCGCCGCCGAGCTCTCCTACGTGACGAACCGCGCCGCACGGTCGCTCATGACGCGCCGCAGCGACTCGATCGCGTTCGTCGTCGCCGAGTCGGAGGAGCGGTTCTTCGGCGACCCGCACTTCGCGCTGGTCCTGCGCGGCGCCCACGCGGTGCTCGCCGCGCACGACGTCCAACTCGTGTTCAGCATCCTGAGCACCGGCGCCGACCGCGACCGCTTCGAGCGCTTCGCCCGTGGCGGCCATCTCGACGGCGTCATCCTCGTGTCCCTGCACGGCGACGACCCGCTGCCCAGGAGACTCCAGGAGGCCGGCGTCCCCGTGATCCTCTCCGGCCGCCCGTTCACCGAGACCCCAGGCTTGTCCTATGTGGACGCCGACAACGTCGGGGGCGCGCAGGCGGCGGTGCGACTCCTGGTCGAGCGCGGACGGACACGGCTGGCCACGATCACCGGCCCGCTCGACATGACGGCGGCGATCGACCGGCGTGCGGGCTTCCAGCACGAGCTCGCGGCCCAGGGCCTGCGCAGCCACGGCGTCCGGGACGGCGACTGGTCCATCGCGGGCGGACGCCACGCCATGCTGGAGATGCTCGCGTCCGAGCCCCTGATCGACGGCGTGTTCGCCGCCAACGACCTGATGGCGTTCGGCGCGATGCAGGCCGTCACCGAGACGGGTCGCAGCGTGCCGGGTGACGTCGCGGTCGTCGGCTTCGACGACTCTCCCACGGCGTCGTCGAGCCACCCCGCCATCACCACCGTCCGGCAGCCGATCATCGGCATGGGCGAGGCGCTGGCCACCCGACTGCTCGCGCTGATCGAGCGGGGAGAGCCGCTCGAGCCGATGGTGATGGGCACCGAGCTCGTGCTGCGCGACACAGCCTGACGGTTCCGGCTCCGAAGGCGCGCCGGGAGCACAGTTCGGTCACGCACCCGGACACTTCATTGACAAGTCATCACTCGATCGGGACTCTCCTTCCACGCGGTGAGAGCGCTCTCACACGATCTGGAGGATCAATGCAGACCCCACGGAGAACGGCGGCAGCGCTGGCGGCCGTCGCCACGAGCAGCGTGCTCCTGCTCAGCGCCTGCGGTGGCTCGGGCGAGAGCGACACCAGCGCCCAGGGTGGCCCCGTCGAGCTCAAGGTCAACTTGTTCGGCACATTCGGCTACCAGGAGCTGGGCCTCTTCGAGGCGTACGAGGCGCAGCACCCCGGCATCACGATCAGCTACGAGTCCACCCAGGACGAGGACAAGTACTGGCCCGCCCTCCAGACGCGCCTGGCCTCCGGAAGCGGCATGGCCGACGTGCAGGGCATCGAGGTCTCGCGCATCGCCGACGTCGTGGCGAACCAGCCCGACCAGTGGACCGACCTGCGCGACACCCCGGCCGCCGACGCCATCGGCCGCTACATCGACTGGAAGGAACCGGCCGCCACCACGCCCGACGGCGCCGTGCTCGGCCTCGGCACCGACATCGGCCCGATGGGCATGTGCTACCGCACGGACCTGCTGCAACAGGCCGGCCTACCCACCGACCCCACCGAACTGGCCGCCCAGATGCCCACCTGGGACGCCTACCTGGCCCTCGGTGAGCGCTTCAAGGCCTCCGCGCCGGCCACCACCGCGTGGGCGGACGCGGCAGGCGGGATCTACGACGCGATGACCTCCCAGCTGGAGGTGAAGAACTACGACAAGTCGGGCAACCTGATCTTCGACTCCAACCCGGAGCTGCGCTCGCGGTTCGACACCGCGGCGAAGGCGGCACAGGCGGGCCTCACCGCCAAGCTCGAGCAGTTCGCCGACCCGGGCTGGGACCAGGGCTTCTCCTCCGGCAGCTACGCCACGATCGCCTGCCCGTCCTGGATGATCGGCTACATCAAGGGCAAGGCAGGCGACGGCGGCTCCGGCAAGTGGAACATCACGTCGCTCCCCGGCGGGGCGGGCGGCAACTGGGGCGGTTCCTACCTCGCCATCCCCGCGTCGAGCGAGCACAAGACCGAGGCCGCCGAGCTGATCGCCTGGCTCACCGCGCCCGAGCAGCAGGCTCAGCTCTTCGCGAAGGTCGGCAACTTCCCGTCCACCAAGGAAGGGATCGCGCAGGTGGCCGGCACCACCGACCCGTACTTCAACGGCGCGCCGATCGGCAAGATCTTCTCCGACTCGGCGAACGCCGCACCGATCCAGGTGCTCGGGCAGCAGGACGGCGTGATCAAGAACGAGGTGTCACAGGCGCTGCTCTCGGTCGAGACGGCCGGAGTCAGCCCGGACGACGCGTGGAACACGGCCGTCAACAACGTCAAGAACCAGGCCGGCTGACAGGGGCGCAGGGCAGTTCACCATCCGCACGAGCGGCGCGTTCGTCCACACCCATGGGCCGAGAGCGCCGCTCGTCCGGGTGGTCCCGCCCGTCATGTGAGAGCGCTCTCATCTAGACAATCTGGAGGATCAATGCAAACCCCACGGAGAACGGCGGCCGCGCTGGCAGCCGTCGCCACGAGCAGCGTGTTGCTGCTCAGTGCCTGCGGCGGCGGCTCGGGCGATGCCGACGCCGCCGCGGGTGGTCCCGTCGAGCTCGGGGTGAGCCTCTTCGGCACATTCGGCTACGACGAGGTCGGGCTCTTCAAGGAGTACGAGGCCCAGAACCCCGGGGTCACGATCAAGTACGAGTCCACCCAGGGCGAGGACAAGTACTGGCCCGCGCTGCAGACCCGGCTCGCGTCCGGCGCCGGCGTGGCCGACGTGCAGGGCATCGAGGTCGCGCGGATCTCCGATGTCGTGGCGAACCAGCCGGACCAGTGGACCGACCTGCGCGACACCCCCGCCGCCGAGGCGATCGGCCGCTACATCGGCTGGAAGGAGGCCGCCGCGACCACACCCGACGGCGCGGTCCTCGGCCTCGGCACCGACATCGGCCCCATGGGCCTCTGCTACCGCAGCGACCTCCTCCAGCAGGCCGGCCTGCCCGCCGACCCTGCCGCGATCGCCGCCGAGATGCCCGACTGGAACGCCTTCCTCGCCCTCGGCGAGCGCTTCAAGGCCTCGGCCCCCGCCGGCACCGCGTGGCACGACTCCGCGGGTGGCCTCTACAACGCGATCGTCTCGCAGCAGCAGCAGATCTACTACAGCCAGGGCGGCGACCTGGTCTTCGACAGCAACCCCGCGGTCCGCTCGGCGTTCGACACCGCGGCGCACGCCGGCCAGTCGGGGCTCACCGCGAAGCTCGAGCAGTACGTCGACCCCGGGTGGGACCAGGGCTTCTCCTCGGGCAGCTTCGCCACGATCGCCTGCCCGTCCTGGATGATCGGCTACATCAAGGGCAAGGCAGGCGACGGCGGCTCCGGCAAGTGGAACGTCACGTCACTACCCGGCGGCGCAGGCGGCAACTGGGGTGGCGCCTACCTCGGCATCCCGCAGGCCAGCAAGCACAAGGACGAGGCCGCCAAGCTGATCGCGTGGCTCACCGCCCCGGAGCAGCAGGCCAAGGTCTTCCGCGCGGTCGGCAACTTCCCGTCCACCACCGACGGCATCGCCTCGGTCGCCGACACCACCGACCCGTACTTCGACAACGCTCCCATCGGCAAGATCTTCTCGGAGTCGGCGAAGAACGCGCCCGTGCAGATCCTCGGCCCGGAGGACGGCGTCATCAAGAACGCGATGGTGCAGGCGCTGCTCTCGGTGGAGACGACCGGCGCCTCCCCCGACGACGCCTGGAAGACGGCGGTGGGCAACGTGAAGAACCAGGCCGGCTGACGCCATGACGACGCAGGTCGATCGTCCGGTCGCCGGGGAGCGCGGGACGCCCCCGGCGGCCGGGACACCGGCTCGTCCCCCGTGGCGCTCGCGTCTCTACGCGTTCGAGGGCCGCTCGGCACCGTACGTCTACGTGGCGCCGTTCTTCCTCGTCTTCTTCGCCTTCGGACTGTTCCCGCTGATCTACACGGCGTGGATCAGCCTGCACTCCTACCGGCTCGGCGGTCGGATGCGCTGGGTCGGGTTCGACAACTTCGTCTGGCTCTTCACGAACCCGAGCTTCTACAACGCGCTGTGGAAGACGTTCACGATCGGCATCCTGTCGACCGTCCCGCAGCTGCTGCTCGCCCTGGGCCTGGCCCACCTGCTCAACTACCGGCTCCGCGGCCGCACGTTCCTGCGTGTCGCGATGCTCATGCCCTACGCCACCTCGGTCGCGGCCGCCACGCTGGTGTTCGCGCTGATCTTCGGCCGTGACGGCGGCATCGTGAACGGACTGCTCGGCGTGGTCGGCATCGAGCCGGTGGACTGGCGCAACGGCAACTGGACGGCCCAGATCGCGATCTCGGTGATCGTGATCTGGCACTGGACGGGCTACAACGCGCTGATCTACCTCGCCGGCATGCAGTCGATCTCCAAGGACCTCTACGAGGCCGCGGCGATCGACGGCGCCAACCGGTGGCACCAGTTCCTGCACGTCACGATTCCGGGACTGCGTCCGACCATCCTGTTCACGATCATCGTGTCGACGATCGGGGCGAGCCAGCTGTTCGGCGAGCCGCTGCTGTTCGGCGGCGGCCAGGCCAACGGCGGGTCGGTGAACCAGTACCAGACGCTCGGGCTGTTCATGTACCAGCAGGGCTGGCAGTACGGCCAGCTCGGCCGGGCGGCGACCGTCGCCTGGGTGATGTTCGTGCTGATCATCGGGCTGGTGCTGCTCAACACCTGGCTGGCGCGCAGACGCCGGCCCGCTACCGAGGGGACCCTGTCGTGACGACCGTCGACGTGCGCCGGATCGCGACGCCCCTCGCACCGGCACCGGGCAGACGACGAGCGCGATCGCAGGACGCCGCGGGATGGCTGACCTACACGATCCTCACCGTCACCACCCTGCTGTTCGTGGCGCCGTTCTACTACATGCTCGTGGCCGCGAGCCGGCCGATGTCGGAGATGAACACCTTCCCGCCGCCGGTGCTGCCCGGGCCCGACCTGTTCGACAACATCGCCACGGCCATCCACCAGCAGAACATCGGCCTGGCGTTGTGGAACTCGCTCGTGGTCTCGACGATCACGACCGCGGCCACCGTGCTGTTCTGCACCCTGGCCGGGTTCGCGTTCGGGAAGCTGCGCTTCCGCGGACGCAATGTGCTCTTCGCGATCACGCTCGGCACGATGATGATCCCGCCGAGCCTCGCCGTGGTCCCGCTCTACTCGATCATGGCCGAGTTCGGCCTGGCCGGAACGTTGAGCTCGGTGATCCTGCCGACGCTCGTCACGGCGTTCGGCGTGTTCTTCATGCGGCAGTACCTGATCCAGGCGCTGCCCGACGAGCTGCTCGAGGCGGCCAAGGTCGACGGCGCGACGACGCTGCGCACGTTCTTCAGCATCGTCCTGCCGATCGCCCGGCCCGGCGCCGCCGTGCTCGGGATGCTCACCTTCATGACGGCCTGGAACGACTTCTTCTGGCCCATCATCACGCTCAACTCCTCGAACCCCACCGTCCAGGTGGCGCTCAACAACCTCGGCAGCGGCTACGTCCCGGACACGGCCGTGATCATGGCCGGCACGCTCATCGGCACGCTGCCGGTGCTCGTCGTGTTCGTGCTGCTGGGACGCCAGATCGTCGGCGGCATCATGGCCGGGGCGGTCAAGGGCTGATGGACGAGAACTCGTGCTGTGTCGTAACCCGATCTGAGAGGATCCATTGACCACCACCCAGGCTGCTCCGTCGACCGATGCCCTGCAGTTCCCCGCGGGGTTCCTGTGGGGCTCGGCCACCGCCTCTTACCAGATCGAAGGCGCTGTCACCGAGGGCGGCCGCACCCCGTCCATCTGGGACACGTTCTCCCACACCCCCGGCCGCGTGGAGCGCGGCGAGACCGGTGACGTCGCCGACGACCACTACCACCGGTTCCGCGAGGACGTCGCGATCATGGCGCGGCTGGGGCTCACCACCTACCGGTTCTCCGTGTCCTGGCCGCGGATCACCCCGCAGGTCACCGCAGACGACCTCGGGCCGGTCAACCCGGAGGGCATCGGGTTCTACTCCGACCTCGTCGACGAGCTCCTCGCCGCCGGCATCTCGCCGTCGATCACCCTGTACCACTGGGACCTCCCGCAAGCCCTCGAGGACGCCGGCGGCTGGACGTCGCGGCGTACGGCGGAGCGGTTCGGCGAGTACGCCGAGGTCGTCGCGGCGGCGCTCGGCGACCGGGTGCCCCTGTTCATCACGCTCAACGAGCCGTGGTGCAGCGCCTACCTCGGCTACGCGAGCGGCGTGCACGCCCCCGGCCGCACGGACGACGCCGCCGCGCTCACCGCGGTGCACCACCTGAACCTCGCGCACGGGCTGGCGGCCGCGTCGATCCGGCGCGCAGCACCCACCTCACGCGTGGCCCTCACGCTCAACCTGGCGTGGGTCCGGCCGCAGACCGACTCCCCGGAGGACGCCGAGGCGGCCCGGCGCGTGGACGGGCTGCAGAACCGCGTGTTCCTCGACCCGGTGCTGAAGGGCGCCTACCCCGCCGACGTGCAGGCCGACACCGCGGCCGTCACGGACTGGTCCTTCGTGCAGCCCGGGGACCTCGATGTGATCGCGGCGCCGATCGACGTCCTGGGCGTCAACTACTACTCCCCCACCCACGTACGGCACTGGACGCGCGAGCGTCCGAAGGAGCACGCCGACGGCCACGGCGAGGGCAAGGCCAGCCCGTGGATCGCCTGCGACGACGTCGAGTTCCCGTTCCAGCACGGCCGCAAGACCGACATGGGCTGGAGCATCGACCCGCGCGGGATGACCGAGCTGCTGCTGCGCGTGGCGCGCGAGGCACCGGGATGCGAGATCATGGTGACCGAGAACGGGGCTGCATTTCCCGATGTGATCGACGCGAACGGCCGCGTTATCGATACGGATCGTATCGACTATTTGCGTGGACACCTGGCCGCTGTGCACGAAGCGATCGAGGCGGGCGCCCCGGTCACCGGCTACTACCTCTGGTCACTGCTCGACAACTTCGAGTGGGCGTGGGGCTACGGAAAACGCTTCGGTATCGTCCACGTGGACTACAACACGCAGGTCCGCACGCCGAAGGACAGCGCGTTGTTCTATGCGGACGTGATTCGGAGAAACGCCCTGACCCGTTGAACCGACTCCAAGTGGGACAGGCCCGGTAGACGGTATGGACAGGGTAGTCTTACCCGCCAGTGGCTCACCGGCCGGCATAGCCTCATGAACGGAGGTCGGGGTGCGGCTCGGCGACGAGGACGATGCCCGGAAGGGACCTGATCCCGAGGACCGCGACCCCATGGACAGCAACAACCACGAGCGCGACGCACCGGGGCGCGGCGGCGACCATACGATCGATCTCGCCGCGCTCCGGGCCGACGACGCCCTTGTCGAGGAGCTGGCCGCGGGGCTCGTAGCCCTGGGCCAGCTCCCCCGCGAGACACGCAGCACCGACGACGAGCTGGTGGCCATGCTCGCCGCGTGGGTGGCCGAGGTCCGGCCCGAGGACGAGACGCAGGTGGCCACCCCCGTGGCGGCCTCGGGCCACGACAACGCCGATCCCGACCACCCCGCATCCGTCATTCCGATCCCACTCGCCAAACACGGCCACGGGAAGCACCGGGCCGTGGCGCCCTACGCCCGGCGGCTCGCCATCGCTGCGGCATTGGTCGTGATCGGCACGTCCGGGCTGGCGGTCGGGTCGTCCGAGGCCTCGCCCGGCGAGGTCCTCTGGCCCATCTCCAAGGTGTTCTACGCCGATCGCGCCCGGTCGCTCGAGGCCGCCGCCGACGTCAACTCGGGCCTCGAAGTCGCACGCACCGCGATCCGCCAGGGCCGCCCTGCCGACGCCGCCCGCGCCATCGCGCAGGTCACGCCCCGCCTCGACGAAGTCCGGCCTGCCGAGGGCCACGACCAGCTCGCCCGCGAGCAGGAGCGCCTGCTCTCCGCCCTCGGTGACGCACCCGACCAGCGCGGCCCCAACTCCGGTTCCACGGCACCGTCAGGCCAGGCCGGCACGGCCATCCCCGCCCCCACCACTCCCTCCGACAGCACCGCGCTGGCCTCCCCGCCCCTGCCTGGCGCCTCCCGCGGAGTGCTCCCGCCCGCGGCTTCGGTCAGCCCCGGGCGCACGGCGGACGCCGGCACACCCGCCCCGTCCCCGTCCGTCCCCACGAGCCCGCCGCCGGGCGCGCCAGGAGCAGGCGTCGAGGCACCCGTCGTGATCGACACACCGTCCAGCACCGAAGCCGAGCCCGGCGACGAGACGCCCACCAGCTCCGAAGCAGGCCAAACCCCCACCAGCACCGACAACGAGCCGGGCACCGGCACACCCACCAGCGCCGCAGTGGATCCGGACGCCGAGACGGGCACCGGCGAGACCCCGGCCGGGCAGGAGCCCGGCGGACCGGCCCAGCCCACCTCGGACACGGATTCGGGCAGTGCCGACCAGCCGGAGCCGCAGGTGGGTTCCGGCACCCCGCAGTCGGATCAACCCGAGTCACAGCCCACGTCCGGGTCGCAGTCCCCCGAGGCCCAGCCGGAGATCCCCACCTCACCGGGTGGTCAGGGCGAGCCGGCCGTCGCGGGAGACACCTCCGCGCCCGAGCAGCCGTCCGGCCCGGCCGCCAACGACTCGGCGGGAGAGTCCACTTCGGACACCGCCGACGACGGCGGGCAGGGCGACGCGGGCTCCGGCAGCAACGGCGACGGGTCGAACACCTTCGGCACCGACGACGACGCCGGCTCCTCGGACGTCCTCGGCAGCGGCGACGACAGCGGCCCTGCCGAGAATGCCGGCGCCGACAGCAGCGCCGACAACGACAACAGCGCAGGCAACGACGGCTCGAACGCCGAGATCACCAACGACAACTCCGGCCCGGACAACGCCGGCGCCGCTGCCGACTCCGACAGCCCCGACTCCGGTGGGGATTCCGGCGGGTCCAACGACGGCGCCGACTCGTCCGTCAATGCCGAGAACGACTCCACAGGGAACGACTCCACAGGGAACGACTCCGCCGAGAACGACAATGCCGTCGACAGCGATGGCTCCCGGAACAACGACGGCGGCAGCGTCGACAACGGCGACTCGGATGCCGGCGCCTCCTCCGGCTCTTCGGAGGAGAACACCGGCGGCGGCACCGCCGAATCGAACCGCAGCGATTCGAACCACTCCGATTCGAATCGTAGCGATTCGGACCGCAGCGACTCGAGCTGGAGCGATTCGAACCGGGGCGGTTCCGACCGGAGCGATTCCGACAGCAGCGACTCCGGCCAGGGCAGTTCCGACCGGAGCGATTCGAACTGGAGCGACTCCGGCCGGGGCGGTTCCGACCGGGGCGGGGATTCCGGCCACAGAGGCGCCCTGCTGTCGTCGGTGACCGACCTGGTCTCGTCCGGCGTCGACGACCTCTGACACCCAGCAGCCAAGATCATTCCGCGCGCCGAGGCCCGCAACCTCCGACCGCCACCGAGAGGCCGGTCCCGCGCGCCGTCCCGATCGTGGGCGGTGCCCAGGGCACCGCGAGGGTCGCGGCGGCGAGTGCGCGTCCTGGGTCAGGGCGAGTCCGGATCCGAATCGGGGTCGCGGCGCGACACGGCCACGAGCACGACGGGCTCCGCACCGACGCTGTGCAGGGCGCGCAGGCCCAGCCCCGTCAGCCACAGCACGTTCCCGGTGCGGAAGCGGCGACGGCCGCCCTCCTGACACTCCAGGTCAACCTCCCCCGCCTCGACGATGACCAGGGCGTCGCGCCACTCCGCGTCGTCGTAGGCCCGGGTGTCGCCGCAGGCGATCGTGACGACGGTGGTGCGAAACGACGGCCCCGACGGCCGGCCGAACGAGAGGGGCTCGACGTCCATCGGTGCAGCCTCACCCGTGGCCGGGCGCGGCGCAGTCCAGAACCAGGACCACGTCGGACAACAAGCGGTTCACCGGGCCTCCCAACTTCGGGTGGACCCTGGGAGCCCACTGCCCGTTAAGACGCCCGTGGCGGGGAGAAATCATCGGTCGCGGCGGATCCCGACCGGTTCTCGTCCAGATGCAGCCGCAGCATCGCCGCCGCGGCCCAGGCCGGCGGCCTGCCGCGCAGCGACACGAGCACCATGGTCGCGAACGCCACCGGCACCGACCAGAGGGCAGGCTGCCCGAGCACGATGTCGATGAGTCCGGGCGGGGCACCGAGGAAGAGGTCGACGGCGATCACACCCGCCGAGCAGATCAGCCCCACCACCATGCCCACGAGAGCGCCCTGCGCCGTCAGCCGCGGCCACCAGATCCCGAGCACGAGCAGCGGACAGAACGTGGACGCCGCCACCGCGAACGCCGAGGTCACCAGCACGCCGACGTCGATGCGCTCCGCCGGCAGCGCGAGCAGCACCACCACGAGCGCCGCGACGAGCGGGGTGAACCGCAGCCGCCGGAGCGTGCCCGGCACCAGGTCGTGCGCGAGCGCGCCGGAGACGGCCAGGAGCAGTCCGAGCGACGTCGCGAGGAACGCCGCGAAGGCGCCTGCGGTGAGCAGCGCCGTGAAGGTCGTTCCGGCCCAGCCCTGGTCGACGGTGGCCGGGAGAGCCACCACCACGGTGTCGGTGCCACCGGACAGGTAGAGCTGCGGCAGCAGCACCGCACCGAGCAGTCCGTAGACCGCGGGGAAGAGGTAGAACACGCCGAGCATCCCGACGGTGATGGCCGCGGTGCGCCGGGCGCCGCGACCGTCCGCGCTGGTGTGGAACCGGACGAGGATGTGGGGCAGCCCCATCGTCCCGAGCACGGTCGCCACCAGCACCGACCACGTGGCGAGCACCGGGTAGCCGCCGGGATCGAGCAGCGGACGCGCCCACTCGTCACCGCCAGGCGGCTGCCCCGTTCCGACGCGCGGGACGGGTGCCCCGGCGGCGAACACCCAGGTGCTCCCGGCATCCGCCATGTAGCGCCCCGGTGCGAGCAACTGCTGCGGGTGACCCGCGATCGACGCATGGGTGGGCTCGGTGAGCGTGAGCTCGGTGTCGAGCCGGAACTCCACCGGCGTCGCGGCGGTGAACCGGGTGAACTCGACAGGCTCGAGCGCGTTGGCGCGGGTGCTCGGGCCGACGTGCAGCACCAGCCAGATCGCCGGGACGATGAACAGCAGGAGCTTGAGGCCGAACTGGAACGCCTGGACGTAGGTGGCGGCGCGCATGCCACCGAGGGCGAGCGTGACGCTGACGGCCGCGCCGGCGATCACCACGCCGAGCCAGTACGGGCTGCCTCCGACGGCAGCGAGCACCTGCCCCGCGGCGGTGAACTGCGGCACCAGATAGAGGAACCCGATCACCAGCACGATCACCGCCGCGAGCCGGCGCAGCACCGGCGAACCCAGCCTGGCCTCGGCGAAGTCCGGCACGGTGAGCGCACCGGTGCGCCGCATCGGAGCGGCCACGAACGCGAGCATCACGATGTAGCCCGCCGCGAAGCCGACCGGGTACCAGAGTGCGCCGACGCCGTCCTTGACGACGAGCCCGGCGACGCCGAGGAACGACGCGGCCGAGAGGTACTCGCCCGAGACGGCGGCGGCGTTGACGGTCGGGGAGATGCGGCGCGAGGCCACGAGGAAGTCCGAGGTGGTGCGCATCGCCGCGACCCCGCGCGCGCCGATCAGCAAGGTGATCAACAGCACCGGGACGATCGCGAGGATCACTCCCCGGCCCCTGCCCGGGGCCCGGACGTCTCCGAACGCTCGGTGCGCTCAGCCCGGCGCAGCTGCCACTGGGCGAGCATGACGAGCACGGGGTAGGGCAGCACGGCCACGGCCAGCCACGAGATCGGAATACCGCCGAGCCGCACGCCGTCCAGCCAAGGCGCCGCGGCGAGCAGCACCGGCAGGCCCAGCAGCAGCACGGCGAGCAGACCGAGCACGGTGAGCGCGTAGCGCAGTTGCCTGCGGTGGATCCGGCGTGCCCGCTCGGCGTCGGCGGGGGCGAGGTGCGGCACCGTGGCGGGCGCGCCCGTTCGCCGCCCCGCGAGCGAGAGTCTGGTCTGTGGGCTCGTCACAGCGACCCGGCGCTGCCGGGTCATCGGGCCGTCCTCGTCACCGCAGTCGCTGCCAGTTCGCGTGGTCGAACGCTCCGCGCCTGGCCGCGTCGAGCAGGTGCTCCCGCAGGTCCCTCGCATGCCGGCGGCTGACCGGGACGTCACCGAGATCGGTGTGGGCGAGCAGCCCGCCACCGAGATCGCTGCGCAGCTCCCGCACCGCGTGCACGGCGAGCAGGTAGCTGCGGTGCACGCGGATGAACCCCGCGGCCTGCCAGTGCTGTTCGAGCCGGGAGATCGGGATCCGCACGAGGTGGGCGCCCGTCGGCGTGTGCAGCCGGACGTAGTCGCCCTGCGCCTCGACGAAGCAGACGTCGTCGCGCCGGACGAAGCGGGTGCAGCCCGCCAGCTCCACGGGAACGGCGGCGAGCGCGTCGATCGCCGCGGGGGGCTGCGCGTCCGGACCGGCTGCAGCGGCGGCGGTGAAGCGCCGCACCCTGGCCAGCGCGGCGGCGAGCCGCTCCGGGCGGACCGGTTTGAGCAGGTAGTCGACGGCGCCGATGCCGTACGCCGCGGCGGCGTGCTCCTCGTAGGCGGTGACGAAGACGACCGCGGGTGGGTCGGTCATGCGGTTGAGCAGCGACGCCAACTCCATCCCGGTCAACTGCGGCATCGAGATGTCGAGGAACACCACGTCGAGCGGCCCGGCCTGGATCAGCCGCAACGCCGAGATCGGATCAGCCGCGACGTCCACCGCGGTCACCTCCGGCGACTCCACCAGCATCCTGCGCAGCTCCTCCAGCGCAGGAGTGACGTCGTCGACTGCGAGCACGCGCAGCCCCGGCCCCCCGGTCATGACACAACCACCCCCGGCTGGAAACGCGGGATGCGCAGCACGACCCGGGCGCCCGCGCCGACCGCCGTCTCGATCACCAGGCCGTAACCGGCACCGAACACGGTGCGCAGCCGCCGGTCGACGTTGACCAGTCCGAGGCTCCCCGGTGTCCCACACCCCGCTAGGACGGCGGAAGCGTACTCCGGGTCCATACCGGGCCCGTCGTCCTCCACGATGATCATGCAGTCGCCGCCGTCGGCCTCCCCGCTGACCTGCACGAGCCCGCTCGAACCGGGCAGCTCCACCCCGTGGCGCACCGCGTTCTCCACGATCGGTTGCAGCACCAGGTACGGCAGTGCGACGGGCAGGATCTCCGGGGCGATCCGCACCTGCACCCGCAGGCGGTCACCGAGCACGGCGCGCGCGAGAGCGAGGTAGGCCTCGATCGCGCGGAACTCCCCCGCGATCGTCGTGTAGTCGCCGTGGCGGGCCAGGCTGTGCCGGGTGTACTCGGCGAAGTCGAGCATCAGGTCGCGCGAGCGCTCCGGGTCGGACCGGACGAACGATGCGATCGTGGTGAGGCTGTTGTAGACGAAGTGCGGGGAGATCTCCGCTCGCAGCGCGCGGAGCTCGGCCTGCTGGGCGACGGCGGCCGAGTTCTCGAGCAACGCCCGCTCCAGCGCCTCGCCCACCCACGACGCGGCCTCGCGCACGGCCGCGCCGGGCACCGGTCCGGCCACGACCAGCACCCCGGCGAGCTCGTCGCGCGCATGGACGGGCAGCGCGACCGCCCCGCCACCCGCCGCGCGCGCATCGGTGCGCAGCGCGGTGTCGGCGAGCTCCTCGGCGGCGTGGACGTCGACGGGCCGGCCCGACCAGGCCAGTTCGCCGTGCAGACCACCGAGCCCCACGGCGTCGGCGTCGAGCAGCCGCCGCAGCCCCCGCGCGGCACCACCGGCTCCCGAGCCGTCGATGCCGCCGCGCAGGCCGGCCGCGATGGTGCGCCCGGCGGCGAGCGTCTGCATCGCATCCGCCCCCCTCCGGGGGCCGCGCCACCGGCGGGCACGACCACCACCGGAAGCCCGCACCGCATCCAGCTCCACCATGCAGCCTCCGTCCCGTGATCAGCGCGACCGTAAGTCACGCCGGACATCGGGGCCAAGCCGCAGGATCAGCCGTTGCTGCTGAAAGCCGCGTCGAAAGCCGCAGACGGGGGGTCGAACGCCAGACGGCGCACGAACTCCAGCGCCTCCGGCGCCCCGACGAGGCGGTCCATCCCGGCGTCCTCCCACTCGATGGAGATGGGCCCGGCGTAGCCGATCGTGTTGAGCATGCGGAAGCACGCCTCCCACGGGACGTCCCCGTGGCCGGTGGAGACGAAGTCCCAGCCCCGGCGCGGGTCGGCCCAGGCCAGGTGCGAGCCCATCCGCCCGTTGCGGCCGTTGCCGACCTGACGCTTCGCGTCCTTGCAGTCGACGTGGTAGATCCGGTCCTTGAAGTCCCACAGGAACCCGATGGGGTCGAGGTCCTGCCAGACGAAGTGGCTCGGGTCCCAGTTCAGCCCGAACGCCGGCCGGCGCCCGACGGCCTCGAGCGCCGCGACGGTGGTCCAGTAGTCGTAGGCGATCTCCGACGGGTGCACCTCGTGGGCGAACCGGACCCCCACCTCGTCGAAGACGTCGAGGATCGGGTTCCAGCGGTCGGCGAAGTCGCGGTAGCCGTCGTCCACCATCGACTGCGGCACCGGCGGGAACATCGCCACGGTCTTCCAGATCTTCGAACCCGTGAACCCGATCACCGTGTCGACGCCGAGCTTGGCGGCAGCGCGGGCGGTGGTCTTCATCGCCTCCGCCGCGCGACGGCGCACCCCCTCGGGCTCTCCGTCGCCCCACACGCGCGCGGGCAGGATCGCGTGGTGGCGTTCGTCGATCGGGTCGTCACAGACGGCCTGCCCGGTGAGGTGGTTGGAGATCGCGTAGACCTCCAGCCCGTGCTTGGCCAGGATGTCGCGGCGGCCCTGCACGTAACCGTCGTCCTCGACCGCCGCCCATGGGTCGAAGTGATCGCCCCAGCAGGCGATCTCCAGCCCGTCGTAGCCCCACTCCCCGGCCAGCCGGGCGACCTCCTCGAACGGCAGGTCGGCCCATTGGCCGGTGAACAGCGTGATCGGTCGCGCCATCGCGCCGAGCCCCTTTCGCGAGCGTGATCAGGATGGGATCGAGTGCCAGCTGCCGCTCTGCGCGGACCGGACGACGGAGTCGAGCACGAGTTGCACCTGCAGGCCGTCGGCGAACGACGGCGTGGGATCGGCACCGGCCGCGATGTCGCGCAGCAGGTCGACGATCTCGTGGGTGAACGAGTGCTCGTACCCCAGCAGGTGGCCCGGCGGCCACCACGCACCGGCGTACGGGTGCGTCGGCTCGGTGACGAGGATCCGGCGGAAGCCTGCGGTCTCCGGGTCGTCCGTGCCGTCGTAGAAGGACAGCTCGTTCATCGACTCGAAGTCGAACGCCAGCGAGCCGGTGCTGCCGTTGATCTCCAGCCGGATCGAGTTCTTGCGCCCGGTGGCGAACCGGGTGGCCTCGAAACTCGCTACCGCACCGCCGGCGAACCGGCCGATGAACAGCGCGGCGTCGTCGACGGTGACCGGGCCGCGCTCACTCGACCCGGAGGCCGTCAGCCCGCTCGACGACCCGGGCAGCGGCCGCTCCGTGATGAACGTCTCGGTCAGCGCCGTGACGTCGGCGAGCCGGTCGCTGGTGACGAACTGCGCCATGTCGACGATGTGGGCACCGATGTCACCGAGCGCCCCGGACCCTGCCCGCTCCGCCTGCAGTCGCCAGACCAGCGGGAACTCCGGATCCACGATCCAGTCCTGCAGATACTGCGCACGGACGTGGCGCACCTGCCCGATCCGGCCCTGCTCCACCAGTCGCCGGGCCAGCGCCACGGCGGGCACCCGCCGGTAGTTGAACCCGACCATGCTGCGCACGCCCTTGGCCTGCGCGCGCTCCGCGGCGGCGACCATCGCGCGCGCCTCGTCGACCGTGTTGGCCAGCGGCTTCTCGCACAGCACGTGCTTGCCGGCATCCAGCGCGGCGATCGCGATCTCCGCGTGCGTGTCACCCGGCGTGCAGACGTCCACGAGCTCGACGTCGTCGCGCCGGATCAACGCCTTCCAGTCCGTCTCGGTGGCTCGCCACCCCAACCGCTTCGCCGCCGCCGTGGTCGCCTCGGGCGTGCGGCCGCAGAGCACCGCCATGTCCGGCTCGAGCGGCAGGTCGAAGAAACGCGGTGCCGTGCGCCATGCCTGGGAGTGGGCCGCGCCCATGAAGGCGTAGCCGATCATCCCGACCGCGAGGGTCCGTTCTCCACCCACGGCGGTCAGGACTCGAAGCCCAGTGGCAGGTACGTCGCAACGTTCTCTTTCGTGATCGTTGCCGACGCCAGCGTGATCGACGCCGGCACCTCCTGCTCCGCGAGATCGCCCATGCCTCGACCCTGCGCCACGAGCCGCGCCAGCGCAACGGCAGAAGAGGCCATCGACGGGCTGTAGGTGACGGTCGCCTTCAGCACCGTGTTGTCGGCCTGGATGTCGCGCATGGCGTTGGCCGAGCCGGCACCGCCCACCATGAAGAACTCGTTGCGTCCGGCCTGGTTGATCGCGGCGAGGACGCCGATGCCCTGGTCGTCGTCGTGGTTCCAGACGGCGTCGAGCCGCGGTGCCGCCTGCAGCAGGTTGGCGGTGACCCGCTGGCCGCCCTGCGCGGTGAAGTCGGCCGCCTGGCGGGGGCCGACCTGGAAGCCGAAGCTGCTCAGTGCGTCGGCGAAGCCCTGGCTGCGGGCCGCGGTCAGCGGGAGGTTGTCGATGCCCGCGATCTCGCCGATCACGGGGTTGGCCACCCCGGCGCTGCGCAGCCGCTCGCCGATGTAGTTGCCCGCGCTCACACCCATGCCGTAGTTGTCCCCGCCGATCCAGGTGCGGTAGGCCAACGGCGAGTCGAAGATGCGGTCGAGGTTGATCACGGGGATCCCGGCCTGCATCGCGGCCCGCCCGACGGACGTGAGCTGGCTGCCGTCGTTGGGCAGGAGGACGAGTGCGTCGACGCCCCTGTTGATGAGGGTCTGGACGGCCGCGATCTGCTGCGTGATGTCGTTGGTGGGGTTGACCGCCTCGAAGGTCACGTCGGTGTAGCGGTCCGCCTGCGCCTTCGCGTTGTTCGCGATCGCGGCGATCCACCCGTGGTCGGCGGCGGGCGCGGAGAAGCCGATCGTCACCGGCTGGCCGGGCGCGGCGTTGTCACCTCCGCCCGCTGCGGCGGGCGCCGGCGCCGTGCCCGAGGACGGGGCCTCGTTGCTGGTGCACGCGGTGAGCGCGGCACCGGCTCCGACGCCGAGGGCACCGGCGAGAAAGCCGCGGCGCCGCAGGACACCAGGGACGGCAATGGGGTCGGGCATGATCAACTCCTTTGTTGTGGTTCGGTCCTGCGGTGTCAACCGGCAGCAGACGAGCGCTGTGCGCGAGCCTGGATCAGCACGGCGACGACGATGATCACGCCCTTGGCGATGTTCTGGACCTCGGTCGCCAGGTTGTTGAGCACGAAGAGGTTGGTGATCGTCGTGAAGACGAGCACGCCGAGGATCGAGCCGATCAGCGTGCCGCGACCGCCGGTGAGCAGCGTGCCGCCGATGATCACCGCCGCGATCGCGTCGAGCTCGTAGAGCGTGCCGTGGGTGCTCGAACCCGTGGTGGTGAGCGAGGCGATCATGATCGCCGCGATGCCGGCGCACAGGCCGGACACGGCGTACAGCAGCATCGTGTGCCGGCGCACGTCGACCCCGGCCAGACGGGCCGCCTCGGCGTTGCCACCGATCGCGAACGTCCGGCGGCCGAACGTGGTGCGGTTGAGCACCACCCAGCCCACGGCCACCACCGCCGCGAAGATGTAGACGAGCAGCGGGATTCCGAGCAGGCGGGTGTTGGCGATGCCCGCGATCACCGGGTCGGTGACGATCTGGCTGCGCCGGTCGGAGATCTGCTCGGCCAGGCCCTGCGCCGAGATCAGCATCGCCAGCGTCACGATGAACGGCACGATCCGGCCGTAGGCGATGAGGATCCCGTTGACCAGTCCCGCACCGACGCCGACGGCGACCGCACAGAACACCATCACGGCCGCGCCGTAGGACTGCGTGGCCACGGTGGTGGCCCACACCGAGGCGAGCGCCATCACCTTGCCGACCGACAGATCGATGCCGCCGCCGATGATCACGAACGTCACGCCGACGGTCAGCACGCCGATGATCGACGCCGAGGTGAGGATCGTCAGCAGGTTCGACGTGGTCAGGAAGGTGTCGGCGGAGACCACACCCACGACGCACAGCAGCGCGAGCACCGCGACGAGCCCGAGGTTGCGGCCCGCGCCGCTGTCGAGCAACCGGCTCCACGAGGAGCGGGCGGGTTCGGCGGCCCGCGCGGCCTGCTCCACCCGGCCCCGCTCGTCGGCGGCGGGGATCCGATCCGGCGGCGGCGCGGCCGGCGCGGCCTCCGTGCCGCTCACAGCGCCCTTGTCACTCATGGCCCGCTCTCTCCTTAGACGACTCGTCGAGCGATTCCATGACGAGGTCGAGAACCCGTCCCTCGTCGAGCTCGGCGCTGGGCGCCTCGTGCACCACACGGCCCTCGCGCACGACCAGCACCCGGTCGGCGAGGCCGAGCACCTCGGGCACCTCGCTGGACACCAGCACGATCGCCGCGCCCTCGGCGGAGAGCCGCTGGATCAGCCCGTAGATCTCGCTGCGCGCCCCCACGTCCACACCCCGGGTGGGCTCGTCCAGCAGCAGGATCGAGCACCCTTGCAGCAGCCAGCGGGCCAGCACGACCTTCTGCTGGTTGCCGCCCGAGAGCGTCCGGACCGGGCGGGTGGCGTCGGCCGGACGCACGTCGAGCTGCGCGGTGATCGCTCCCGCTGCGGGAAGCTCGGCGTCCGCGGTCAGGAATCCGAACCGGGCGAACCGCGCGAGCGCCGACAGCGAGACGTTGCGGAACACGGGCTCGCCCATCAGCAGGCCCTGGCTCTTGCGCTCCTCCGGCGCCAGCCCCATCCCCGCCCGCACCGCGGCGGGCACCGAGCCGGGCCGCAGCGCGCTGCCCCGCACCCGCACGGTGCCGGCGCTCGCCTTGCGTGCCCCGTAGACCGTCTCGAGGATCTCCGAGCGGCCCGACCCGACGAGACCCGCCAGCCCGACGATCTCTCCCGCGCGGACCGTGAAGGACACGTCGGCGAACTCCCCGGCGCGCGCGAGGCCGTCGACCTCCAGGACGACGTCGCCGGGCGGCGTCTCCGGGCGCTCGGGGAAGACGTACTCGATCGTCCGGCCGGTCATCAGCCGGATGACGTCAGCGGTCGGCGTGGTGCGGGCCGGCAGGTTGCGGGCGACGCTGCGCCCGTCCTTGAGCACCGTGACCCGGTCGCCGATCTCGCGGATCTCCTCCAGCCGGTGGGAGATGTAGACGACGGCCACGCCGTCCGCGGTGAGCTCGCGGATCACGCGGAAGAGGTTGCGGACCTCCTCGGGGTCGAGCACCGCCGACGGCTCGTCCATGACGATCAGGCGCGCGTCCCTCGCGAGGGCGCGGGCCATGCTCACCACCTGCTGCCCCGCGGCCGAGAGCCGCCCGAGCTCGCGCCGCGGCGGGATCTCGGGATGGCCGAGCCGGCGCAGGAGCGTCCGCGCGAGGTTCTCGGCGTCGCGGGGCCGGGTGAAGCCCAGGCGCGCGGGCTCATGGCCGAGCACCACGTTCTCGGCCACGCTGAGCCCGGGAACGAGGTCGAGCTCCTGATAGATCGTGGCGATCCCCGCAGCGTCGGCGGCCTGTGGCGAGCCGAACGACGCACGCTCGCCCGCCCAGACGATCTCACCGGAGTCCGGCCGGTGCGCGCCGGCCAGCACCTTGATCAGGGTCGACTTGCCCGCGCCGTTCTGCCCGAGTAGGCAGTGCACCTCGCCCGCGGCGACGTCGAGGTCCACCCCGTCCAGAGCGCGCACGCCCGGGAACTGCTTGACGATGCCGCGCATCGTGAGCAGCGGTTCCTCCGCCATCCTGGCTGTCATCCCCCACCTCGACGTGGTTCACCGGCGGGGGAACGGTAGGAGCATTGACCAGTGCCGTACAACGACCGAATAATGCATCTTTGCGCTGTTTTTCCGTCGAAATCGGACCGTGATGCTCCTGCCCTCCCCGCCGCCCCTGCTGCCCCCGCTGCGCCTGAGCACGCCCGCGCTCTCGGGCCGTTTCGAGTCGGCCGTCACCCTCAGCACCGTGGCCCGGCTGGTCGCCTCCGGCACGGCCGTGAGCAAGGCCGATCTCGTCCCCGCCGCGGGGCTCGCCCGCACCACCGTGAGCACCGCCGTCGACCAACTGCTGGCCCGGGGTGTGCTGCGGCTCGACGGAACGCGACCCACGGCGGGGCGGGGGCGGCCCGCCGACCGGCTCGCGCTCTCCCCCCGGGGCGGGCACGTCCTCCTGGCCGACGTCGGCGCGAGCGCCGCCCACCTCGCCGTCGTCGACCTCAGCCAGCGCATGCTGGGCCACGCCCACGTCGAGGTGGACGTCACCGACGGCCCGGAGGTCGTCCTGAACATCGTCGAGTCCCACCTCACCGCACTGCGTGCGCAGGCACCCGGCGACGTCCCGGTGCGTGCCGTCGTGATCGGGCTACCGGGCCCCGTGGACGGGCAGCTCGGGGTGCCGGTCCGCCCGCCGATCATGCCGGGCTGGCACGCCTACCCCGTCACGGCGCGGCTGCAGCAGACCTACCGCTGCCCCGCCGTCCTGGAGAACGACGTCAACCTTCGCGCGCTCGGCGAAGCGCGGGCACTGCCGGCCGACCAGGTGCCGCTGCTGTTCGTCAAGGTCGGCACCGGTATCGGCGGCGGGCTCGTCACCGGTGAGGGCGTGCTGCACCACGGCGCCGACGGCGCGGCGGGCGACATCGGCCACGTCCGCGTGCGCGGGGCACCCGATGACGCCTGCGTCTGCGGCAACGTGGGCTGTATCGAGGCCGTGGCGTCCGCCGGAGCGATCGCCCGCCGGCTGGGGCGCACGCACGGGGAGCCGATCTCGATCGCCGACGTGCGCGCCCTCGCCGGCCGCGGCGACGCCACCGCACTCGGAGCCGTCCGCGAGGCCGCCGGGTTGATCGGCGAGCTCGTGGCCACGCTCGTGCACTTCTACAACCCGGCGCGGGTGACGATCGGCGGATCCCTCACCGCGGCGAGCGACGAGCTTCTCGCCGGCGTGCGCAGCGTCGTCTACCAGCGGGCGCTGCCGCTCGCCACCCGCAACCTCGTGCTCACCAACAGCGTGCTGGGCGAGTACGCAGGCCTGGCCGGAGCCGCTGTGCTCGGCATCGAACGCGTGCTGTCGGCCGAGCAGATCGGGGTGCTGACGAGCGGGCGGTGACGTCGCAGGCTAAACCGCCAGTGCCTCGTAGATCGCCCGCACGTAGGACTCGCTGCGGTCGGAGCCGATGATGCCCGGACCCATCTTGTTCATCATGTAGGAGATCGTCATGCGGCGGCCGAGATCCATGATGATCAGCGAGCCACCCCAGCCTCCCCAGAAGCAGATCTTCCCGTCCGGGATGTACGGGACGGTGTCGAGTTGGGGCAGCCCGAAGCCCATGCCCCAGCGCAGTGGCACACCGAGCACCAGGTCCACACCGTTCGCCTGTTCGTCGAAGATCATGTCGATCGTCGCGGGCGACAGCAGGCGGACCCCGTCGACCTCACCGCCGCGGGCGACCACCGACAGGGCGCGAGCCATCCCACGGGCGTTCGTGTGGCCGTTGACCGCACCCATGTCGGCACGGCGCCACGCGGGCGTGTTGGCCGTCGCGGCGTCGAGTCCGGGCCCCGTGAAGGTCCTGTAGGCGGGATCGTTGTGATCGAGCGAGCCGAGATCGACCGCGAGCGGAGGAGGCGGGATCACCTCGGCGATCCGCGCCCAGTCGCTCTCGACGGCACCGATCTGGACATCGGCGCCCAGCGGACCGGCGATCTCCTCGGCGACGAACTGCTTGAGCGGCTTCCCGCTCACCCTCCGCACCACCTCACCGACCAGATGACCCTGGTTGACCGCGTGATAGCCCGACGCGCTACCCGGCGCCCACCAGGGCGCCTGCGCGGCGAGCCGGGCGGTGGAGAGCTCCCGGTCGTACATGTCCTCGATGGCGAAGGGCTGGTCCCAGCCCGACACACCGGAGGTGTGCGCGAGCAGATGCCGGACCTCGACGCCCTGCTTCCCGTTCGCCGCGAACTCCGGCCAGTACGTGGCCACCGGGGCATGCAGGTCGAGCTCCCCCCGGTCCACCAGGATCAACGCGGACAGGCTGGTGAGGGTCTTCGTCGAGGACCACACGTTGACGATCGTGTCCTGCGCCCACGGCGTCGTCCGCGCCTCGTCGGCGAAGCCACCCCACAGATCGACCACGACGTCGCCGTCCACGTCGAGCACGATCGATGCTCCGAGCTCGTCACCGGAATCGAGGTTCTTCTCCAGCGCGGTCCGGACAGCGTCGAAGCGGTCGCTGCACACACCGTTGATGTCAGCCATGGCTGAAGTCGCTCCTCGTCGTCGAGCATGTAGTGGGATCAACACTGACCGGACGCTGTTCCAGGGCACGGCCACAGTTCTCAACCGCCGGTAGGTCGAAATCGATCCCCGCGCTCGTGGGGCGGTCAGCCGTGCTGGTCCCGCCCGGACAGCTGCTCCACGAGCAACAGCAGCGCGCTGTGGTCGAGGCCCCCGTGACCCTGTGCGCGCAGCGCGCCCACCAGCTGAGCCACGTGCGCGCCGAGCGGGATCGCGACGCCGGCCTCGCGTGCCGCCGCCGTCACGATGCCCAGGTCCTTGTGGTGCAGGTCGATCCGGAATCCCGGGGCGAACTCGCGAGCCCGCATCCCGGCCGCCTTCCGGTTCAGCACGGCGCTCCCGGCGAGCCCGCCGCCGAGCACCGTCATGGCGGACTCGGTGTCCACGCCGTGCGCCTCGAGGAACACCAGCGCCTCGGCGAGCAACTGGATGTTGCCGGCGACGATGAGCTGGTTCGCGGCCTTGACGGTCTGACCCGCGGCCGGCGGGCCGACGTGCACCACCGTGGCGCCGACGACGTCCAGGTACGGGCGGGCGGCCTCGACGTCGTCGGCCTCACCACCGACCATGATCGACAGCGAGCCCTCCTTCGCCCCGGCCTCGCCGCCGCTGACCGGGGCGTCGACCACGCGGATGTCGCGCGCGGCCCCGGCCGCAGCAACGCGGCGGGCGACGTCGGGGCGGATGGTGGAGCAGTCGATGTGCAGCGTGCCGGGCTTCGCCGAGGCGTAGATCCCCTCCTCGGAGAAGGCGAGGTCCTCGACGTCCGGGCTGTCGGGAACCATCGTGATCACGACGTCGGCGTCGCGCACGGCCTCGGCCACGCTCTGCGCGGCCCGCCCGCCGCGCTCGACCAGCCGATCCACCGCGGGACGGGAACGGTTGTAGCCCACGACGTCGTATCCGGCGTCGATCAGGTGGCCTGCCATGGGAGCACCCATGATCCCCAGCCCGATGAAAGCGATCGTGGTCTGCTGCGGTGTGGTCATCGCTCGCCCTCCCTGCGCTGCGCCCCCGCTGCACGGAGGCGTTGTCTCGGTGATGCGCTCGCACGCTCACTCATCGCCGATGATTCGCTCGCACGCTCGCTCATGTGTTCTCCTGGGTCGTGGCGCCGCGCTGCGCGGACGGCAGCCAGTCGAATGCGCGGTCGCTCGTGGTGGACGGCTGGTACTCCAGGCCGATCCACCCGGTGTACCCGGCGCGGTCGAGTGCCGCGAGGTGCTGGTCGAAGGGGATCTCGCCGGTTCCGGGCTCGTGCCGGCCGGGCGCGTCGGCGATCTGCACGTGACCGATCCGGCCGGCGTACCGCTCGATCGCCGCGGCGACGTCATCGCCGTTCACGGTGAGGTGGTAGAGGTCGGCCAGCAGCTTCAGGTTCGGCGATGCGACGCGATCGGCCACCGCGATCGCGTCGGCGGCCGTGCGCAGGGGATAGCGGTCGACGCCGCTGACCGGCTCGACCACAACGGCGCCCTCGACCTGGCCGGTGGCGTAGGCGAGGTTCTCCACCGCCACGTCGTCCTGCTTCATGGGGTCGGTGCCTGCGATGCGGTTGCCGTAGAGGGCGTTGAACACGCCGGTGCCCAGGCGTCCGCCGATGCCCACCGCGATGTCGACGCTCGCCCGGAACTCCGCCTCCCGCCCGGGACACGACACGAGCCCCCGGTCACCCGCCGGCATGTCCCCCGCCGCGAAGTTGAGCCCGGTCAGCCGCACACCGGCATCCTCGACAGCACGGACGAACCGCTCCACCTCCGCGTCCTCGGGCGTGGCCGTGGGGAAGGGCCACCAGAACTCGACGGCGTCGAACCCGGCGGCCCGGGCAGCCGCCGGCCGTTCGAGGAGCGGCAACTCGGTGAACAGGATCGAGCAGTTGACGGTATAGCGGGCCATGGGGCTGATCCTTGCGGTGCACGGGGTCACACCGCGAGCCGGCGCCGAAGGAAGTCAGAAACGCCACCCCGCCACGCTCGCCGAACGAGAGCCCCCTCCAGCCGGACCAATCGGACGAACGCGCAGCGCGTCCGGCGGTGGGGCCGCCTCGGGTGTGGATCACGCCTGGGGGGTCGCGGCCTGCCAGCGGTGGTCGAGGGCCTCCTGGCCCTGCGTGGTCAGCCGCCCGTGCATGCGCAGCCGGGCGGCGCCGCCGTCGGGGAAGATGTCGAGCCGGACGTGCGTGACGGGCCGGGGCTGCCCGGACTCTTCCGGCGGCGGCCCGAGCACGAAGCGGTGGCGGGTGTCGGGCTGCAGCGCCGTGCGTGGCACGAGGTCGAACCACTCGCCGTCTCCCCGCCGGCCGCGCAACGTGGCCCAGCCTGGCGCGTTGTGCAGGAAGTAGCTCGTGTCGATCTCCGCCACCGCGATCACCGACTCGCCCGCGAGGGCCACCTCCACCCAGTCGTTGCCGTCGTCGCGGCGGCGGGAGGTCTCCCAGCCCTCGCCCATGGAGCGGGGCGGGCCGGGGACGAGCAGGTTGTTCGGAGAGCTGTAGAAGAGGTTCGAGCAGCCCACCACCCGGCCGCCGTTCTCGATCGCGGCCAGGTCGACGGTGCCGAGCGCATCGAGCAGCCGTGGGTCGGGCAGCGCCTCGCCGTGCACCCGCAGCCGCGCCACCCCGCCGTCCGGGAAGATCCGCAGGCGCACGTGCGTGACGCGCCGATCGCTTGTCACCGCGAACACGTTCTCGGTGTCGCCCTTGACGGCCGAGCGGGGCAGCAGCGGCTCCCAGCCCGGGTCGGCCAGCAGGCCGTCGACCGTCGGGTGCCCCGTGGCGGCGAGCCCGTCGACCGCCACCTCCGGCGGGTAGTTGCCGGTGAACCACGCGGTGTCGACCACGACACCGCGGACGATCCCCGGGGCGCCGAGCCGGACGATCGCCTCGTCGTGGCCCGGCTCGCGGCGACGGCGGGTCTCCCAGCCGTCATAGACCTGGCCCTTGTGCCCGAACGTGGCGGGCTCGTATGTCGCCGGTCCCGGTGTGATCAGGTTCTCGCGAGCGGCGAAGGCCTCGTCGTTGGCCCAGACGACGCCGCCGCCGAGCGTCCGCAGAGCGAGGTCGGGCAGCTGCCGGAAATCAGTCATCGCTCGTCCTCACCGCGTTCGGCCCATGAGTTCCGCAGCACTGTGTCATCGATTCACTCGCCCTCCCGCGACAGCAGGCGCCCACGCGGCACGCCGCCGACGTCCACCTGCTCGCCGCGTAGCCACGTGCTGCGCACCACGCCGTGCAACTCCCGCCCGGCGTACGGGGTGATCGGGTTGCGGTGGTGCAGCTTCCCCACCGTGAACGTCGCGTCGGGCGCGACGATCGTCAGGTCCGCGTCGGCGCCCGCCGCGATCCGGCCCTTGCGTTCGAGCCCGACCAGCGCCGCCGGCCGTTCCGCCATCCACCGGACGACGTCCGCGAGGCAGTGCCCCCGCTCGCGCGCCTGCGCCCACACCACCGGGAGCCCGAGCTGCAGCGACGCGATCCCGCCCCACGCAGCGCCGAAGTCGCCCCGATCCAGCTGCTTCAGGTCGGCGGTGCAGGGCGAATGGTCGCTCACGACCATGTCGATGACCCCATCGGCCAGGCCGCGCCACAGCGCGTCGCGGTTGTCGGCCTCCCGCACCGGCGGGCAGCACTTGAAGCGGGTGTCGCCGTCGGGCACCTCCTCGGCAGTGAGCGCGAGGTAGTGCGGGCAGGTCTCCACGGTGACGCGGACGCCGTCGGCGCGGGCGGCGGCGAGCTGCGGCAGCGCATCGGCCGAGGACAGGTGCACCACGTGCACCCGGGCGCCGGTCTCGCGGGCCAGCGCCAGCAGCGCGGCGATGGCGCTGTCCTCGGCGGCGCGCGGCCGGGACGCCACGAAGTCGAGGTATCGCCGTCCGCTCGCCTCCCGGACGAGCGTGCCGTCCTCGGCGTGCACGATCATCAGCCCGTCGAACGCGGCGACCGCATGCAGAGCCGCCGCGAGGTCCTCCCCCACCAGCGGCGGGAACTCCGCGACCCCGCTGTCGAGCAGGAAACACTTGACGCCGAACACGCCCGCGTCGTGCAGGGCACGCAGCTCCCCGGCATTCCCCGGAACGGCACCGCCCCAGAACCCGACGTCGACGGTGCACTGCCCGGCGGCCGCCTTGCGCTTGACCTCCAGGGCGGCCACGTCGACGGTGGGCGGCAGCGCGTTGAGCGGCATGTCCACGATCGTCGTGACGCCGCCGGCCGCCGCGGCGCGGGTGGCCGAGGCGAAGCCCTCCCACTCGGTGCGGCCGGGCTCGTTGACGTGCACGTGCGTGTCGACGAGCCCGGGCAGGAGCACCTCGTCGTCGGCGAGCACCACCTCGCCGACATCGGACCGGCCGTCGATCGGCGTGTCGTACGGCAGCACGGCCTCGATCCGCTCGCCGTCCACGAGCACCGCGGCGGGACGTTCGGCACCGTCGACGACGGCGCGCTGTGCGCGCAGAACGATCACACGCGCTCCTGGTAGGCCCGCCAGCTCGCCTGCGCGGAGATGTCCGTCAACGGCGGCAGCTGCGCGTATTCGCGGCGCAGGATCATCGCCAGCGAACCGGTGCCGTCGGCCAGTTCGATCACGCCGAGCTCCAGCCCGTCGGGCTCCCCGGGCAGCAGCACCTCGCGCAGCTGCTCGTAGGACATGTCGTAGACCTCGCCGTGCACCGCCGCTCCCCCGTGCCCGACGTCCTCGAGCGCCGGATAGCGCCCGCCGACGGCGTGGAAGCGGTACCGCGGAGCTGTGGTGGTGCGGGTGACCAGCGGCGCGTCGCCGACGAGATGGTGGTCGGCGCCGCCGGACATGGCGGTGCCGTTGAGGAACATCAAGGGCATCCTGCGCTCCTTCGTCGTGCTCGTCAGGTGCCGGTGATGTGCTCGGGCCGCACGGGAACGCGCAGCAGAGCCTTCCCCGTCGCCGCTCTGATCGCGGCCGCGACGGCCGGACCGCTGGAGATCGTCGGGGCCTCACCGACGCCACGCACACCGTAGGGCGCGTGCGGGTCGGCGTACTCCAGGACCTCGATACGCATCGGCGGCATGTCGAGGATCGTCGGGATGAGGTAGTCGGTGAACGACGGGTTGCGCACCTTCCCGTCGGTGACGACCACCTCCTCCATCAGAGCGAGCCCCATCCCCTGCGCGCTACCGCCCTGGATCTGGCCGACCACGGCGTCCGGGTTGATCGCCTTGCCGACGTCCTGCGCGGTGTCCAGCGCGACGACCTTCACCAGGCCCAGCTCCACATCGACTTCGACGACCGCGCGGTGAGCCGAGAAGGCGTACTGCACGTGGGCGTTGCCCGCACCGGTCTCCGGATCGAAGGGCACCGTGGGCCGGTGCCGGAACTCGACGGTCTCCTCCACGACGTCGTCACCGAGGACCTCAGCCAGGGCGGCACCCACCTCGCCGGTCGTGTCGACGATCTTGTCGCCGTCCAGCCGCAGCTCCACCGGGGAGCGCCCGAGCAGGGCCGCGGCCCGGTGCAGCACGGCCGCGCGGACGGCCTCGCACGCGGCCTTGACCGCCCCGCCGGTCATGTAGGTCTGCCGGGACGCCGACGTGGACCCGGCGGAGCCCACCGACGTGTCGGCGGGGTGCAGCACCACCCGGTCGACTCCCAGCTCCGTGCGGCAGATCTGCTGCTCGATGGTGATCAGGCCCTGCCCCACCTCGGCCGCGGCGGTGTGCACCGTCGCCACGGGCTCGCCGCCGGTGATCTGCAGCCGCACCCGGGCCGTCGCGTAGTCGTCGAAGCCCTCGGAGAACCCGACGTTCTTGTAGGTGACGGCGTAGCCGATCCCGCGCACCACACCCTCGCCGTGGGTGGTGTTCGAGACGCCCCCGGGCAGGTTCCTGATGTCGAACTCGCCGTCGGGGTGCTCGGCGGGCAGCGGCATGCCGGCGACGATGCGGATGAGCTCCTCGACGGGCGCCGCCGAGTCGATCAGCTGCCCGGTGATGTTCCGGTCGCCTTCCCGCATGCCGTTGCGGGCGCGGATCTCCACCCGGTCGACGCCCACGGCGTCGGCGAGTGAGTCCATCAGGGCCTCGTGCGCGAACGCCGCCTGGACGCACCCGAAACCGCGCATCGCGCCGCAGGGCGGGTTGTTGGTGTAGACCCCGGTGCAGTCGACGCTGATGCTCGGGATCCGGTACGGACCCAGCCCCATCGAGGCGCCGTTGCCGACCACCGCGCTGGTGGAGGAGGCGTAGGCGCCGCCGTCGAAGAGGATGTCGGCCTTCGCGTAGAGGAGGCTCCCGTCCGGCTCGGCACCGAACTCGTAGCGCATCCACGCCGGGTGCCGGTGCACGTGCCCGAAGAACGACTCCTCGCGGGAGTAGCTCATCTTCACCGGCTTGCCGGTGTGCAGGGCGAGCAGGCAGGCGTGGACGTGCATCGAGAGGTCCTCGCGCCCGCCGAAGGCGCCACCGACCCCGGCCAGGTGCAGGCGCGCCTTCTCCGGCGGCAGCCCGAGCACACGGCAGACCTGCTTCTGGTCGACGTGCAGCCACTGGGTGGCGACGTAGAGGTCGACACCACCCTCGTCGTCCGGGACGGCGAGCCCGGACTCGGGACCGAGGAAGGCCTGGTCCTGCATGCCGACCTCGAAGTCGAGCGCCACCACCACCGGCGCCGTCGGGGCCGGGTCGCCACGGCGCATCTGCGCCCGGCGCACCAGGTTGCCGCCCTCGTCGCGCCTGCTCTCGTGCACGAGAGGAGCGTCGGCGTCGAGCGCGCGGCGCGCGTCGGTGAGCGCCGGCAGCACCTCGTAGTCGACGACGATCTTCTTGGCCGCCCGCCGCGCGGTCTCGGGATGGTCGGCCGCGACGAGCGCCACCGGCTCGCCTTCGTAGCGGACCACCCCGGTGGCCAGGGCGGGTGTGTCGAGATGTTCGAGGCCGACCGCGTTGCTGCCCGGCACGTCGTCGGCCGTGAGCACCGCGGTCACGCCGGGCACCGCGAGCGCCTCTCCGATGTCGATCCGGGCGATGCGGGCGTGCGGGTGCGGGCTGCGCAGCGTCACCCCCCAGACCATGTCGTCGTGCCACAGGTCGCTCGCGTAGGCGAACTCGCCCGTGACCTTCAGTGCCGCGTCCGGGCGCAGCGGGCTGTCACCGATACGACCCGGGACGGTCGTAGCGGTCGTCGTCGTAGTGGTCGTGGTCGTGGTCATCGGCCGGCCCTCTCCAGGAGAGTGCGATGGACGGCCACGCACTCGCGCGCCAGTGCGTCCACGTCGACAGTGCGGACGCGGTCGCGTTCGACGACCGGGCGCCCGTTCACGAGCAGCAGTTCCAGCGGCGGTGGCGTCCCCAGCACGAGCGCGGCGACCGGGTCGTTGACATCGGCCTGGGCGAGGCCGTCGATGCGCCACAGTGCGAGGTCGGCGAGCTTCCCGACGTCCAGAGAGCCGATCTCCTCGCTCCGCCCGACCACGGCCGCACCGCCGAGGGTGGCCAGCTCCAGGGCCTCGCGGACACCGAGCGCCTGCGGGCCACCCACGGCGCGGGCGAACAGCAGCGCGTGCCGCACCTCCTCCAGCAGGCTCCCCGCCTCGTTGCTGGCCGCACCGTCGACACCGAGTGCGACACGGGCGCCGGCTTCGCGCAGGCTGCGGACGGGGGCGATCCCCGCCCCGAGCCGCGCGTTCGACGACGGGCAGTGCGCCACGCCGGTGGCCGTCGCACCGATCTTCTTCACGCCGTCGTCGTCGAGGTGCACGGTGTGGGCGAACCACACGTCCTCACCGATCCACCCGAGCTGCTCGACGTACTCCAGCGGCGAGCAGCCGAACCGCTCGCGGCAGAAGTCCACCTCGTCCACGGTCTCGGCCAGATGGGTGTGCAGCAGCACGCCGCGCCGCCGCGCCAGCTCAGCCGACTCGCGCATCAGCTCGCCCGTGACGCTGAACGGCGAGCACGGTGCGAGTGCGACCCGCACCATCGATCCCGGCGACGGGTCGTGCCAACGGTCGATGGCGGCCTCGGAGGCGGCGAGCACGGTGTCGCGGTCCTCGACGACGTCATCGGGTGGTAGGCCGCCGTCGCTGCGGCCGAGGTCCATCGAACCGCGGCACGGGTGGAACCGCAGCCCGACGTCCTGCGCGGCCCGGATCTCCGCGGCGAGGACGTCGCCGCCTTCGCGCGGGAACACGTAGTGGTGGTCGGTGCTGGTGGTGCAGCCGGTGAGCGCGAGCTGCGCCAGCGCCGCGCTCGCGGAGACGTGCACGGCATGCTCGTCGATGCCCGCCCACACGGGGTAGAGCGTGGTGAGCCACTCGAACAGTGTCGCGTCGACGGCCAGGCCGCGGGTGACCCACTGGTAGAGGTGGTTGTGGGTGTTGACGAAGCCGGGCGTGAGCAGGCAGCCCCGGCCGTCGACGACCCTGGCGCCCTCGGCGCGGGGCGCGGGCCCGGCACCGACCGCCGTGATCCGGTTGCCCTCGACGACGACGTGGCCGCCCGCGTGTTCGGCGCCGGAGACCGTGACGACGTGGGCGCCCTCGATCACCGTGGTCGTCCCCGTGGTCGTCCCCGTGATCGTCCCCGTGATCGTCATCGCGACCGCTCCTCGGTACGGGCGGCGAGCCGCACGGCGTCCATGATCTTCTCGTAGCCGGTGCAGCGGCAGAGGTTCCCGGCGAGCGCCTCGCGGATCTCCGGGTCGGACGGCTGCGGGTTGCGCTCCAGCAGGTCGTGGGTGGTGACGATCAGCCCGGGCGTGCAGAAGCCGCACTGCACGGCTCCGGCCTGGACGAAGGCCTGCTGCACGCGATGCAGCTCCCCCTGCGCGGACAGGCCCTCGACGGTGGTCACCTCGCGCCCCACCGCCTGGCCGGCCGCGACGAGGCAGGAGCACACCGGCAGCCCGTCGAGGTACACGGTGCACGAGCCGCATTCACCCTGCTCACACGCGTTCTTCGAGCCGGGGAGCCCCATCCGTTCGCGCAGCGCGTAGAGCAGGCTCTCGCCCTCCCACACGTCGTCGACCTCGTGGGTCGCGCCGTTCACGGTCAGCTCGATGCGCATCTCAGGCCGCCCTCCGGTAGTCGTCCCACGCCCACGTGGCGGCGCGGCGCGCCATCACCGAGAGCGAGTGCAGGCGGTAGGCGGCGCTGCCCCGCACGTCGTCGATGGGAGCGGCCGCATCGCGCACGCGGTGGCCGAACTCCCGGGCCAGACTCTCGGGCAGCTCACCGCGCGACTCCCACAGCCCGGCCGCCTCGAGCTCCCCCGCCAGGAACGCCGCCGCCTCGCCTGCCCGCCGCGGGGTGGGCGCCGCCGAGCCGATGCCGGTGCCCACGGCCTTGCGGTCGGGGTGGAGCGCGAACCCGAACGCGGACACGGCGATCACCATGGCGTTGCGGGTGCCGATCTTGCAGAACTGCTGAGGCCCGGACGCCGAGGGGACCAGCACCGCCGCGATGAGCTCGTCGGCGGCGAGGGCGTTGCGCTTCACCCCGGTGTAGAACTCGGCCACCGGTACGAGACGGGTGCCGCGCGCGGCCGAGGCCACCTCGACCACAGCGTCGGCCGCGAGCAGTGGCGGGTGGCTGTCCCCGGCCGGGGAGGCGGCGCCGAGGTTGCCACCCACCGTGCCCCGGTTGCGGATCTGGGGTGACCCGACCGTCCGGGACGCCATCGCCAGGCCGGGGAGGACGTCGCCGAGCTCGTCGATCACGCGGGCGTAGGTGACGCCGGCGCCGAGCCGGATCGTCCCGTCCGCATCCGGAGACCACTCGCGCAGATCCGGCACCCTCGTGAGATCGAGCAGGGCGGGAGGTCGGCGGTGGTCGAAGTTCAGCTCGACCATGACGTCGGTGCCACCGGCGAGAGGCACCGCGTCCGGATGCTCCGCCTTGGCCAAGAGGGCGTCGGCCCAGGTCGCCGGGGCGAGGAAGTCCATGACAGCAGTACAGCGCCGCGTTGTTTCCGCGAAAAGTCACCGCGTCGATGAATAGTCGATGGTGGCTTGCCTACCCGTTGTAGGTTCCTCCAATGCTGTTGCGGGATCTCGTCGCCCGTCACGGCCTCGGGCTGCGACTGCTGCACGGCGACGACGCCGCGCTGGACCGGCCGCTGCGCTGGGTCTACACCACCGACCTGATCGATCCCGGCCGTTACCTGTCGGGCGGAGAGCTGGTGGTGAGCGGCCTGGTGTGGCGTCGCGAGCCGTCCGACAGCGATCGTTTCGTCGCCACGCTGGCCCGCTCCGGCGCCGCCGCGCTCGCCGCGGGTGCCACGGTGTTCCAGGGTGTGCCCGACGACGTCGTCGAGGCCTGCCGGCGCCACGACGTGCCGCTCGTCGAGGTGCCGGAGGACGTGTCGTTCGCCACGATCACCGAGCTGGTGATCACCGAGCTCACCACGGCGCGGGGAGCCCGGTTGGCGCACACCGTCGGTCGCCAGCGGCGGCTCCTCTCGGCCGTGGCCGAGGGGCTGGGCCTCGACGAGCTGGCCACACAGGTGTCGCAGGCCACCGGAACGGTGTGCCGGGTGATCAGCACGACCGGGCGCGAGATCGTCCCCGGGCCGCGACCGCTGCGTCCCGACGTCATCGACCGCCTCGTGTCGACCTTCCTCCGGGCGGACCAGCTGCCCGCGACCCTCCGCCGCGACCGCTGCACCGTGTTTCCCGTGGGGCCGGCCGCGGAGCGGTTGTCGTCCTGGTTGGTGGTGGTGGAGGGCGATCCGGCCGGCTGGGACGCCGACACGGTCGAGGTCGTGAACGAGCTGGCCGCGATCGCCGCCCTGGACCGCGCCCGTCGGGGCGAGGGGGTGCGGGTGGCCCGGGCGATCGCCGACGAAGCGGTCACGATGATCGCGGCCGGAGCGGCGAACGTGCCGGAGACGTCGGCGCGACTACGCCACGCCGGCCTCGACCCGGCGGAACCGCTGGTCGTGGTGGTGGCCGGATTCGTGGGACGGCCGGAGCAGGCGGAGATCGCATACGCGGTGCTCGTGGATGCCGCAGCGCACCTCGGTCCGCCGATGGTCGGGGTGCACGCCGGTACGGCCGTCGCGCTGCTGCCCGACAACGGTCCCGGCCCGGGCGGGGAGCGGGCCGGTTCGGTGCTGCGGCGGGCACTGGAGCGGCTGGTCCCAGGGCTCTCGGGAGAGCGGCTGGCGGTCGGCGTCAGCAGGTCCTCGCGGACCGAGGCGCTCACCGGGGCCCTGCACGTGGCCCGCCATGCCCACGACGTCGCGGCCCTGCGCGCAGGAGCGCTGCAGATCGTCACCGACGCGGAGACCGCCTCGCACATCGCGCTGCTCGCGGCCGTGCCCGACGACGTGCGCCGCGCCTTCGCCGTGCGTGTGCTCGGCCCGGTGCTCGATCACGACGCCCGCACGGGTGCCGGTCTGCGTGTCACGCTCGAGGCGTTCCTCGCCTGCTCCGGCTCCTGGACCCGCACCGCCGAGCGGCTGCACCTGCACGTCAACACCGTTCGCTACCGGATCAGCCGGGTCGAGGAGCTTACCGGCCGCGACCTCGGTGCGCTTCCGGACCGCGTGGACGTCTTTCTGGCGCTCCGGTCCCTCTGAACCTGGGCAGACACGAACGATCGTGCTAAAACGGACGCCATGGGCAAGGGCGACGCGACGCGAGAGGCCATCCTCGAGGAAGCGGGCCACCTCGCGCGCCAGGTCGGCCTCGCCGGACTGACGATCGGGTCGCTCGCCACCCGCACCGGGATGTCCAAGAGCGGCCTGTTCGCCCACTTCGGCTCGAAGGAGTCGTTGCAGCTTGACGTGCTCGACCACGCCACCGAGCGGTTCACCGCCGAGGTGGTGCGCCCGGCACTCACGGCGCCGCGGGGCGAGCCGCGCGTGCGCGCCCTGTTCGATCGCTGGCTCGCCTGGGACTCCACCGAGGGCGGATGCCCGCTCGCCGCCGCCGCCTTCGAACTGGACGATCAGCCGGGACCCGTACGGGAGCGCCTGGTACATGACCAGCGCGCCTGGTTCGACACGCTCGCCACGATGGCCACGATCTGCGTTGCCGAAGGCCATTTCCGGTCCGACATCGATCCGCGCCAGTTCGCCCAGGACGTCGAAGGCCTGATGCTTTCCTTCCACGTCGCCAGCCGACTCCTGACCGACCCCGACGCCGCCGCGAGAGCCCACCGAGGCCTCGATGCGCTGCTGGCCGCCGCGGCGGCCCGATGACTCCGCCCGCTCACCTCGCCTGACCTCGCCCGCTTCGAGCAGACCCTGGAGCCCGCAGATGCCTCACTCCGCCCCGAAAAGTACGATCGTTCGTGCCAGCCCGGAGTGTCCTGCCCTCGACGTGCACCCGCTGGCCCCGGAGGACGCCGGGCTCGCCGTCGACGCCGTCTTCGCCCAGCTCTCGCCACGCAGCCGCTACCTGCGCTTCCACTCCCCCGTCCACCGGCTCACCGGCCCCGTGCGGGCCGGTCTCGTCGATCTCGACGGCCGATGCCGCGCCGCGGTCGTGGCCGTGGTCGGGGCACCGGACGGACCGGGCCCGGTGGGTATCGCGCGCCTGGCCCGCAGCGGGCCGGAGTCGGTCGAGATCGCCGTGGCCGTGGCGGACGCCTGGCAGCGGCGCGGGATCGGCAGTCGCCTGGTCACCGCCATCGCCGAGCTGGCCGAGAGCCTCGGCTACACCACCCTCTCCGGCGCCGTGCTCCCGGAGAACGTCGCGATGCTCGGCCTCGTCCGCAGGATCTTCCCGTGGGTCCGCGCACACTACGACGGCGACGTGGTGCAGCTCGGCGTCCGGCTCGGTCCCGCGGCGTGGACGATCACGGACGAGGATCTGATCGCCGGGCTGACGGCACGGTGAGCGCCGTCAGCTGCGGGTGACCGTCGCCTCGATCAGACCGTAGGGGCGGTCGGCCGCGTAGAAGACCTCGTTGTGGTTCTCGAGCCCGAACGGCGACAGGTCGACGGTGAAGTGGTGCTTGTTCGGCGCCTGCAGGCTGATCTCCGCGATCCCGGGGTGGGCCTCGAGCACGGCCCGGCCCATCTCCCACAGCGTCTGCTGCAGAGCGCGCGAGTGCACCGTGGCGTACTGCTCGAGCATGATCCGCCGGACGTCGGCCCAGTTCTTCGCCCAGTCCATGGCCTCGTGGCCGCCGTCGGCGTGGCGCCACTGCGCGACCAGCGCGGTGGCCATGATCCGGTCGTCGGTCTCGGGGAGCGTGGTGTAGCCGTCCTTGAGGAACCCGGCGAACTCCGAGCCGGTCGACTTGAGCAGCACGAGGTCGCGGAGCCCCGAGACCACCTCGGCCCGGCCGCCCTCCACGTCGACAACGGCCGTGCGGATCTCCGGCCCGCGGCGCACCCATGTGTGAGCGTGGCCCTCCCCGCCCACCGGCACCCGCTCCCAGGCGAACTCGTCCACCGCGATCCGGGCGCCGCGCACCGGCTCCACGGAGTCGACGAAGTGGTGGGCGAGAGCGAGCGCGAAGTCCTCGATCTCCCGCAGGCCCTTCTCCTTCGCGAACGCGTAGACGGTGTTCTTCTGCGAGTCCGTCGGCAGGACCAAGGCCTGGTCGCCGTGCAGGTACGCCTCGGCGAAGTCGCCCCGCAGCGTCGTCGTGACGGTGACGTCGCGGATCTCGTGGCGGTCGGTCTCCCGGTGGATCCGGACGAGGCGGTTCTCCGCCTTCCCGTACTGGTGGCCTCCGAGCACGATCCCCATCAGTCTCAGCTCCCGCGGTAGGTCGAGTAGGCGAACGGGGAGAGCAGCAGCGGCACGTGGTGGTGCTCCCCCGGGTCGGTGACGACGAACGTGACGGCCACCTCGGGGTAGAACCCCTGCTGACCGGTGGCGGCGAAGTAGCCGCCGGTGTCGAACGTGATCCGGTAGGAGCCCGCTGCCAGGTCGAGGGCGAGCTCGCGGACGCGGCCGTCGTGGTCGGTGGTCGCGTCGGCGAGCAGCTCGCCGCCGGGCAGCGCCTCCAGCCGGACACCGACACCCGTGGCGGGACGCCCGAGCGCCGCGTCGAGCACGTGCGTGGACAGCGTCATGCCGGCGGGTCCGGCGTCACGAGCCGATCGAGCCGGATCTCGTTGATCGCGGCCAGCTCCGCGAGCGCGACGCCCCGTTCCGTGGCCGGGTCGTTGCCGAGCCGCGCCTGCAGGGTGGCCAGCAGGTCCTCGGCGCTGCGGCCGGTGGCGCACACCAGGTAGACGTGGCCGAACCGCTGCTCGTAGGCCCGGTTGCCCTCTTCCAGTTCGGACAGCACGCCGGCCCCGGCCGCGGCGACACCGCTCTGCTCACAGCGGGACGCCCCGCTCGCCCCGCGGTCACCGATGCGCGGGTGCCCGTCCAGCGCGGCGTCGAGATCGGCGTCGTCCAGTGCGCTGCGGGCGGCGGCCTGCAGCGCGGCGAGCGACGCGTACGGGCGGCCCGCCGCCACCTTTCGCGCCCACCGCGGCGCCGAGCAGCAGGAGAGCAACTCCCGCTCGGCCTCCTGCGATGGCAGGGCGTTGAACCGCTGCAGATCCACCCGCGTCCTCCGGCTCCGGTGCGTGCTCCGTACGCAGATCCTTCCACCTGGATGCTCTCCCACGGCAACTCGTTCCCGTGCCGCTCATGTCATTCCTTACCACGGGCATTCACCGCTGCGTCGGCTCGCATTCGCGCCGCGGAGTCCTCCGCACGCCAGTGTCGTCCCGATGCGGGAATCAACGAGCGGCGGTCGGAAAGCGATGGGGATGAAGAGCAGGAACACGGTCATCGGTGCCGGCGCCGCCATAGCGGTCGCGGGCGCACTCGTCTGGAATACGGCACTCGCGACGGCGCAGGCACCCGTCCCGCCACCTGCGGCGAATGCGCCTGCTGCCCCGTCGGTCGCCGTTCCCCCGACGTCGACCGCCACCGTGAACAAGACGTTCAACGCCTTTCATGCCAATCAGGGTGTGGCGGTGGACGCGAAGTACTTCTATGCGGTGGACAACCGGATCATCACGAAGTACGACCGCAACAGCGGTATGCCCGTGCTCCAGTTCGTATCGCCCGAGGGTGGTCCGATCATCCACATGGACAGCGGCACCGTGGTCGGCCACCGGCTGTACGTCGCCACCTCCGACTACGACAACGCGCCGGAGGAGAGCTCGATCGAGATCTTCGACACCAGAACCATGAAGCACGTCGGCACCCACAGCTTCGGCCGTTTCATCGGCTCATTGACATGGCTGGACCGCCACGACGGACGCTGGTGGGCAGGCTTCGCCAACTACGACGAGGTCCCGGACGGGCAGACCCAGCCCTACGGCGACACCGACAACACCGAGATCGTCACCATGAACGACGACTTCCAGGTCCAGCAGGCCTGGGGGGTGCCGCGCGAGATCGTCGACCGCTTCAGGCCGATGAGCAACTCCGGCGGCTCCTGGGGCCCCGACAACCGCCTCTGGATCATCGGCCACGACCTGGACGAGGCCTACGTCATGGAGATGCCCGACGCGGGCTCGGACCTCACGTGGATCGCCACGGTCCATCTCCCCGGAGTCGAGGGCCAGGCCATCGCCTGGGACCGCACCAGCAGCAGGAAGCCGACGCTCTGGGCCATCAAGCGGTCGACGTCACAGGTCTTCGCCTTCACCGTCGACTACGCATCGATCAAGGAGCCCGCCCCGACGGCCTACCGGATCAACGGCCCGGGCCACTTCATGCAGTAGGTCAGTGCGCGGTGGAGCCCGCGGGCAACGCCTCGAGCATGATCCCCTCGAACTTGCGCCGGATCGTCTCGAGTCGCCACTTGTTGCTGAACACCGCCAGCATGGCGTGGTCGGCCCGGCGCGTGAGCACCTCCACCTCGCTCTGCCCGGCGAGCAGCGCGGCGCCTGCGGCGTCGGTGCGGCGGGTGACCGAGTACCCGAGGTGCTCCAGCGTGACGGGCGCCCGGAACTCGGACTCGAGCCGGGCGGTGACCACCTCGAACTGCAGCGGGCCGACCGCGGCGAGCACCGGCGCCTGGTCGCCACGCAGGTCGGAGGTGAGGACCTGGATCACGCCCTCGCTGTCGAGCTGCTCGATCCCCCGGCGGAACTGCTTGAACGAACCGGCGTCGGCACCGCGCACCACGGCGAAATGCTCCGGCGCGAAGCTCGGGATGGCCGGGAAGTGCACCGGCGACTCCGCGTAGAGCGTGTCGCCCGGCCGCAACGCACCCGCGTTGACCAGCCCGACGATGTCGCCCGGGAACGCCTCCTCCACGGTGGTGCGCTGCTGACCGAACACCGCCTGTGCGTACTTCGTGGCGAACGGGCGCCCGGTGCCGGCGTGGGTGAGCACCATGCCGCGCTCGAACCGCCCGGAGCAGATCCGCACGAACGCCATCCGGTCGCGGTGGGCGCGGTCCATACCGGCCTGCACCTTGAACACCAGCCCGGACGTCGGCGCGTCGAGGGGGCGTGGCTTGCCGTCGGCGTCGTCGCGGGCTTCGGGGGCGGGCGCGAGCTCCACCAGCGCGTCGAGCAGCCGGGCGACACCCACGCCGTTCAGCGCCGCCCCGAAGAGCACCGGGGTGGCCTGCCCGGCGAGGAAGTCCTTCTCGTCGAACCCGGCGCCGATCTCCTCGAGCAGCGCGAGCTCGTCCTGGGCGGTGGCCCAGTACTGCGGCTCCTCGGCGGCGATCACCTCGGACGGCACCAGCTCCACGGTGGCGCGCGTGGCCCCGCCCGCGGTGCGCGAGTAGCGGCGGAACTCCCCTGTGGCCACCTCGACCAGCCCGCGCAGCTCCCCGGCCACGCCCACGGGCCAGGTGACCGGCATGGGCCGCAGCCCGATCGTCTGCTCCACCTCGTCGAGCAGCTCGAGCGCCTCGCGGCCGGGCCGGTCCCACTTGTTGACGAACGTCAGCACCGGGATGCCGCGGGTGCGGCAGACGTCGAACAGCTTGAGCGTCTGCGGCTCCAGGCCCTTGGCCGCGTCGAGCAGCATCACCGCTGCGTCGACGGCGGCGAGCACCCGATAGGTGTCCTCGGAGAAGTCGCCGTGGCCGGGAGTGTCGAGCAGGTTGATCACGCAGTCGTGGTAGGCGAACTGCAGCACGGCCGAGGTGATCGAGATGCCGCGCTTGCGCTCCATCTCCATCCAGTCGGAGGTGACGCCGCGCCTGCCCGCCTTGCCGTGCACCGCACCGGCCTCGTCGATCACCTCGGCGTAGAGCGCCAGCGCCTCCGTCAGCGTGGACTTGCCCGCGTCCGGATGGCTGATCACGGCGAACGTGCGCCGCCGCCCCGCTTCGAGCTCGACCCGGGCCTCGCCCGGTACCCGTGACGATTCCCCCGCAGACTTCTCCACCACAGCTCCAGACATCAGACCAACGACTTTACGCGGCGGCACGGACCGCCCACGCAGGGCAGCCACCCGGACGAGCGGCACGCCCGTCCGACAGGTCCGCACTCGCGCCGGTCGTCCGAACAACCCGGCGCCGGGATCAGCGCAGCGCCGGGATGACCTCGCGCTCGAAGAGCTCGAGGCTCGAGCGGTCGTGCGCCGCGCCGGGGAACACGAAAACCCCGTAGGCCAGGCCCCTGGCCTGCATCTCCTCGAGCCGCTCCACGACCTGCTCCGGCGTCCCCCGCAGGGTGAGCCCGTCGTTGCGCAGGAACCGCCGGATCAGTTCCTGCGCACCGTCGACTCCGAGGATCGGCACGAGCCGCGCCTCGTGCGCCGCGATCCGCTCCTCGACCTCGGTCTCGGAGGTGCCGACCATCACGTAGTAGACGGAGGAGCGCACGATCGCGTCGAAGTCGGTGCCGACGTCCCGGCAGTGCTCGGCGAGCACCGCCGACTTGCGCGCAAAACCCTCGGGCGAGCCGTCGAAGTTGCTGTATCGGGCGTACTTCGCGGCGATCCTGAGGGTGACCTTCTCGCCGCCGCCCGCGATCCACAGCGGGATTCCGCCGTCCTGCAGCGGCAGCGGACGCACGATCGCGTCCTGGACCTGGTAGTGCTTGCCGTGCAGCGTCGCGACGCCCGTGGTCCAGGCCTGCCGCATGATCTCGGTGCCCTCCTCGAGCATGCCGAGCCGCTCACCGACCGGCGGGAAGCCGTAGCCGTAGGCGGTCCACTCCCCTTCGTCCCAGCCTGCGCCCACGCACATCTCGACCCGCCCGCCGGAGACGATGTCGCAGGTCGCGGCCACCTTCGCGAGGTAGGCAGGATTGCGGAAGCCCATGCAGGTGCACACCGGGCCCAGCCGCACGCGTTCGGTCACCGCACCCAGCGCCGCGACGAGACTCCACGCCTCGTGCGTGCCCGTCTCGACAGGAGGGGGCGTGGGGACCGCGTGCAGGTGGTCGTTGACCCAGATCGACTCCCACGGACCGGCGTCGGCATGCCGGGCCAGGCCCTTCATCACGTCCCAGTGTGCTGCCGGGTCGATGCCCGCCAGGTCGTGGCTCCACCCTTGTGGCACGAACATCCCGAACCGCAGACCCACGATCAACGGACCCTTCTCGTGTCGCCCCTGACACTACGACTCGACAAGGGTTCCACCGACGTGCCGGTGATCACGCCCCGTGACGCTCGGCCGAGCCCAGCCTGCGGCGAGTGTTCCCGCACCGAGCGGGACGCCGCGATGTGGTCGGCCATCCCGCAGGCCCGGCCGTGCCCTTTTGGTGCGTGCCGCCCGTGAACGACATGTCGTCGATGCTGACCGGGTAGGTCAGCCGGGCGCCGGGCGCCGACGCTCCCCGGCCAGGCGGCGCAGGTCCCGCGAGAGCATCTCCAGGCTCTGCACCTGGGAACGCAGGGCCTCCACCCGGCTGTCGACCGCGGCCCGGAACACGGTGAGCCGCCCTGCCAGCTCGGCTGTGCGCTCAGGATCGTCGCCTTCGTCGTCCTCCAGGCCGTCGATGGTGGCGAGGAGCTCGCGCATCTGCTCCAGGCTGAGGTCGAGCGGTCGGAGGGTCTTCACCAGGACCAGACGGTCGATGTCGGCCTCGCCATAAAGACGAAAGCCCCCCGCCGATCGCTTCGAGGGCACCACCAGGCCGACCTCGTCCCAGTGCCGGATCGTCCGCAGTGACAGGCCCACCCGTTCGGCGACCTCGCCGATCTGCATCACGCTGGTCGTTCCTTCCCGACGAGTTGACCGAGCTTAGCCGCCGATCCGGCCTCGACACCCGCATCGACGCACGGAGAGATCGACATCGCCCGACACATCCCGAATGCGTTTCACGTCACATGAGGACCGGGCGTCCAGGTCGTCACATCCGAGATCGGGATCTCGTCCTCGTGCTGCACACAAATCGATGCGGAAGAACCAGCGACAGAGGAGAGCACACATGCAACCGCGCATGGACGTCAGCCAGCTTGCGCCCGAGGCCTACAAGGCGATGTTCGCGCTCGAGAAGTACCTGGCGGCCAGCCCGCTGCCGAAGATCACGCTGGACCTGGTGAAGCTGCGCGTCAGCCAGATGAACGGCTGCGCCTACTGCGTCGACATGCACAGTCACGATCTCAAGTCGCTCGGCGAACCGGACGAGCGCCTCTTCTCCGTCGTCACCTGGCGGGAGGCGCCGTTCTTCACACCCGCCGAGCGCGCGGCGCTCGCCCTCGCGGAGGAGGCCACGGAGCTCGGCAAGCACGGCGTGAGCAACGAGGTGTGGGCTGAGGCGTCCGCGCACTACGACCCGCCGACGCTCGCCGCGCTCGTCACCGCGATCGCGACGATCAACGCGTGGAACCGGTTCGGCGTGACCCTGCAGCTGGTGCCGGGCTCCCACCGAACCCCTGCTTCTGAGGCAACCGCGTGAAGTCCGGCGGGACGGCGACGCCCTTCTCACCGTTCGCGGCCATCCCCCACAGGTAGGCCATCCCCCACAGGTAACGGAAAGGGCGGCGCGGGCGGACCGGGATTCAGACGTCTCTCGCGGCGACGTGCGTGACCGGTAGGTGGAACTTGTGCACGAGGCGGTCGGGCAGGTCCTGGCGCAACCAGAGGGAGAGGCGTTTCGGCAGCGTCGACACGATGATCTCGTCGAACTCCCGGCCGGCCGTGGCCGCCTCGACCGCGCGCATGGGGTCGGGGTCGCACACCTCGCCACCCGCCGTGGCTCCGGCGGCGGTGAGCTTCTTCACCGCGGCGTCGAGCTTGACCTGCGCCAGCCTGCGCGCCTCGGCCGGTGGTCCCGAGATCGTGGGAACTCCGCCCATGACCGGCATCGGGATCGCCATCGCGCTCGATACGAGGTCCTTGACGGGGGTGGCCGGCACGACGAGCCAGAACTCGGCAGGGCCTGCGGCGATCCGTTCCCGGGCGAGTTCCATGAGGTCGTCGCTGTCGAGCGTCTGGTTCGCAACCACGAGGTAACGGTGCATGACGCCTCCTCAGTGCCGGGCGTGGCCATTCCGCGGATGAGCGGTTTCCGGCACAACGCCGACGCGGGGAACAGTACCGCTCATCGCAGCGGGTGAGAATGAACGCGAAGAAGCAGCGGTAGACGGTAGGAATGCCCACATGAGCGAACCCGACCGCCCACTCTTCCTCGTTGTCACGATCAAACCGAGATCGGATCGGATGAAGGAGGCGGAGGCTCAGCTGCAGTCGATGCGCCGCAACTCTCTCACCGAGCCGGGGTGCGTCTTCATGCACCTCGCGCAGCCGCAGGACGACCCGGACACCTGGGTGATGGTGGAGATGTTCCGTTCCCGCGCCGCGTGGGACGAGCACATGCAGCAGCGCTATATCGTCGAGGGCAACATCATTTTGCAGGATCTGCTCCGGGAACCGTCGGACCTCCGCCTGCTCGACGAGAAGTAGCCGCTCAGGGCACGTGGGGGATTCCCCGACCGAACCATTGGGGTCATCACGTCACCCGGCCCACCCGACCGATCACAGAACGTAGTTTATGGCCACTTCTCTGGAATCCCGCAGAGGTGCGGTCTAGCGTTCGAACCGACCTGTGGCCCACATCACATATGTGTTCGATCAGTGTCCGGGAGGGGTGATCCCATGGACCGCGGCTCGGTCACCCGCGTACAGCCACACGAGGAAGGCGCGCGTAAACCGGGCCTGGTCTACCCGGGCCTCACCATCCCGTTCATCCTGGTCGTGCTCTGCTTCGCCGCGTGGGGGTCGGCTGCCAACCTCACGGACGTCCTCGTCGGCGTGTTCCGCCACATCTTCTCGATGTCGAACTTCGAGTCGGCGCTGGTGCAGTTCGCCTACTACGGCGCGTACTTCTCGCTCGCCATCCCGGCTGCGCTGATCAACAAACGCTTCGGCTACAAGGCAGGCGTGCTCACCGGCCTGGCCTGCGCGACGGTCGGCGGGCTCCTGTTCATTCCGGCGAGCATGCTGCTCACCTACGGGTTCTTCCTGCTCGCCCTGTTCGTGCTGGCCTCCGGGCTCTCGATACTGGAAACGTCGGCGAACCCGTTCGTGATCGCCATGGGTCCCGAGTCGAGTGCGACCCAGCGACTGAACCTGGCGCAGTCGTTCAATCCCGTCGGTGCGAACATCGGGGTCCTGCTCGGTGCGGTGCTGATCCTTCCCCAGATCACTCCGGAATCGGCGAAGACATCGATGACGCCCGATCAGCTGAGGGACGTCCAGGAGCGGGATCTGTCGTTGGTGCTGGGGCCCTACACCGGCATCGCCTTCGTGCTCCTGTTGATCTGGGTACTCATCGCCTTCCGCAGAATCAACGTGCCCGAGGAACACTCCGCGTTCGGACTGGACGCGGGGGGCCGTAGCGGAGCACTCGGGCGCCTCTGGCGCAACCGGCACTACCGGTACGGCGTGGCCGCGCAGTTCCTCAACGTCGGCGCCCAGGTCTGCACCTGGACTTTCACGATCCAGTACGCACAGGACGTCGTCGGGGTGAGTACGGCGACCTCGGGCTGGTATCTGCAGGCCAGCCTGATCCTGTTCCTCGTCTCCCGGTTCGTGATGACCTATCTGCTCGGCATCTTCCGGCCGACGAAGCTGCTCTTCGCGATGGGTGCGCTCGGCGTGTTGTTCGCCCTCGTCGCCGTGTTCTCACCGAACATGCTGGGGTTGATCGCCGTCGTCGCGATCTCGCTCTCGTTGTCCCTGATGTTCCCGACGATCTACGGCGTCGCCCTGCAGGGTCTGGGCAAGGACACCAAGTTCGGTGCGGCAGGCCTGGTCATGGCCATCCTCGGCGGGGCACTTCTCCCGCTGGTCCAGGGCCGCATCATGGACACCGCGGGCGCCGCACCGGCCTTCGTCGTGCCGGCCGTGTGCCTCGGGCTGGTGGCCTGCTACGCGCTGTTCGACCTCCGAACCACCCGCCACGGGGGTGCAACCGTGAGCGAGGGCGCGGCACCGTGAGCGCGTGACCCGGTACGTCGATTCTCCGCGAGAGGAGTGGACGGATGTTCGTCGTCGTCGGGGAAGCGCTCGTGGACCTGGTCGGGCAGCGTGGCAGCCGCACGCTCGTGGCACATCCCGGTGGAAGCCCGGCCAATGTCGCACTCGGGCTCGCCCGGCTCGGCAACCAGGTGACGCTCGTGACGCGGCTGGGCGGCGACGCCCTGGGCGAGATGGTCTCGGGGCATCTGAGGTCGAACGGCGTGCGGGTCGAGGGTGGCCCCGGCCAGGGCACCTCCACCAGCCTCGCGATAGCCACCCTCGCGGCGGGGCTCGCGACCTACGACTTCCGCATCGAATGGGACGTCGGTGAGCTCGCCCCCCTCCCGATCGAGGCCCGTTGCCTGCACACCGGATCGCTGGCGACCGCACTCGCCCCGGGCGCCACGAACGTCGAGGACCTCATGAGCCGGGAGCACGGGCGGGGCCGGGTCACCATCTCCTACGACCCCAACGTCCGCCCCGGACTGCTCGGGTCGCCCACGCGGGCCCGCCCCGCCATCGAGCGCATCGTCGGCCTGTGCGACGTCGTGAAGGTCAGCGACGAGGATCTGTACTGGCTCTACCCCGATCGCCGGGACGAGGAGGTCGCCCGGGAGTGGCTCGGGCGAGGCCCCGCCGTCGTCGTCGTGACCCGCGGCGGTCAGGGCGTCTACGCGACCACGGCCGACCTGGAGCTCCGCCGACCCGCTCTGCCGATCGACCTGGTGGACACGGTCGGCGCGGGCGACTCCTTCACCTCCGGTCTGCTCGACGGGCTCCGCCGGGCCGGCCTGATCGGCGGCGCACGCCGTGCCGCGCTGGCGTCGATCGACGAGTCGACGCTCATCAGCGTCCTGGACTCGGCCGCTCTCGTCGCGGCGATCACCTGCTCACGCCCGGGCGCCGACCCGCCGACGCGAGCCGAGGTCGACGCCACCCACCCCACACGGACGTCCACGACCAGGACGGCGCCGCCCGGCACCTCACGCGTGATCTCACCGCCGCTGGGGGACCAGGAGCTCGCAGCATCACCGGGGGTCGCACCCGAACAAGGGAGTCAGCGATGAATCGGTCCTCAGGCTTCGGTGGCGCCATCTTCGACGTGGACGGGGTGCTCGTCGACTCCCCCCACGAGCTGGCCTGGCGCGAGGCCTTCCGGTCGTTGATGGAGGCCGAGTGGAGCGACATCCGGGACCAGACGAGCTGGACCCCCGAGCGCTTCACGCCTGCCGTCTACCAGCAGGTGATGGCCGGGATGCCACGCATGGCCGGGGCCCGGGCGGCGATGGAGCACTTCGGGGTGCCCGACATCGACTCGCGGATCCAGCAGTACGCGGACGCGAAGCAGGAGCACGTGCTCCGGCTCATCGACGAAGGCCGCTTCATGGCGTTCCCGGACGCGCTGCGGTTCGTGCTGGACGTCAAGGCGATGGGCATCCCGGTCGCGGCGGCGTCCTCGTCGAAGAACGCCAAGCTGTTCCTGGAACGGATCCGTCTGGACCTGTTCGCCGCCGAGCAGCGGATCGACTACGAGTTCATCACCCCGGGCATGACGCTCGCGCAGGTCTTCGACGCCGACATCTCCGGCCGTGACTTCCCCAAGGGCAAGCCGGATCCGACGATCTTCCTCACCGCCGCCCAGGAGCTGGGTGTCGATCCGGCCGACTGTTTCGTCACCGAGGACGCCACCAGCGGCATCCAGGCCGCCAAGGCCGGCGGCATGGCCGGGCTCGGCGTGGCCCGGCTGAACGACCGCGACCTGCTGCTCGACGCGGGCGCGGACCTCGTCGTGTCCACGTTGGACGACGTCTCGCGGCGTGCTGTGCTCCAGGGGTATCTGGAGGAGCGACGGGCGGCGGCCGAGATGAGGCAGCGGCACACGCAGCAGCCGCCGAGCGTCTGGACGCTCGTGTACGAGAGCTTCGACCCCGCCCGGCAGGGGCTGCGGGAGGCACTGCTCTCCCTCGGCAACGGGTACATGGTCACCCGCGGCGCCCTGCCCGAGGAGGATGCCGACGACGTGAACTACCCCGGCACGTACGTCGCCGGGCTCTACGACCGCGCCGAGACCGAGGTCGCCGGGCGCATGGTCGAGAACGAGGACCTGGTCAATGTCCCGAACTGGCTGCCGCTGCGCTTCCGCATCGAGGGCGGCCAATGGTTCGACGCCCGCCGCGCGGACGTGATCGAGCACCGCTTCGAGCTGGACATCCACCGCGGGGTGCTGACCCGGCACCTGACCTGGCAGGACGCTGACGGCCGGCGCACCAGCATGGTCCAGCGCCGGTTCGTGAGCATGAAGGACGAACACTTCGCCGGTCTGGAGACCACGTTCACGGCGCAGAACTGGTCGGGCCGCATCGAGGTCGTCTCCGGGCTGGACGGGCGGGTCGAGAACACGGGCGTCAAGCGCTACCGCGACCTGAACAGCCGCCACCTCCAGGTGCTGGGCCAGGGCGAGATCGACGCGGAGACCGTCGATCTGCAGGTCGAGACGCTGCAGTCGCACGTGCGGGTCGCCGTCGCGGCACGCACGCGGGTGATGCGCGACGGGCAGCGGCAGAACGCCTACCGGCGGCTGGTCGAGGAGCGCGGGTACATCGGCCACGAGCTGGGCCTCGACCTCGAAGAAGGCCGCGCCGTGAGCGTCGAGAAGGTCGTCGCGCTGTTCACGTCGCGGGACCGCGGGATCTCCGAGAGCCGCGACGACGCCAGGCTCGCCGCCGCGACCGCGGAGGACTTCTCCCCGCTGCTGGCCCGCCACGAGGGCGCGTGGAACAGCCTGTGGAACCGCTTCGACATCGAGCTCGACAGCGCCAACGAATGGACCGAGACGGTCCTGCACCTGCACATCTTCCACCTGCTGCAGACCATCTCACCGCACACGCAGCACCTGGACGTCGGCGTCCCGGCGCGGGGCTGGACCGGGGAGGCCTACCGCGGTCACGTCTTCTGGGACGAGATGTTCATCTTCCCGTTCTTCAACTTCGAACGCCCGAGCCTGGCCGAGGCCCTGCTCCAGTACCGCTACGACCGGCTCGACACGGCCCGCGCCGCCGCCCGTGCCGAGGGGTACGAGGGCGCGATGTTCCCCTGGCAGAGCGGGGCGACGGGCCGTGAGGAGACCCAGAAGGTCCACCTCAACCCGAAGTCGGGGCGCTGGCTGCCCGACCATTCGCACAACCAGCGCCACGTCAACATCGCGATCGCCTACAACGTGTGGCAGCACTACATGGTGACCGGGAGCATCGGGTTCCTGCGTTTCACCGGCGCCGAGCTCCTGATCGAGATCGCCCGGTTCTGGGCGAGCGTCGCCACCTACAACGACTCCGAGGACCGCTACGAGATCCACGGCGTGGTGGGCCCGGACGAATATCACGAGGCGTACCCGGACTCCGACGAGCCCGGACTGCGGAACAACACCTACACCAACGTCATGGCCGTGTGGGTGCTGCAGCGGGCGCTGGAGACGCTCGATGTCATGCCGCAGCACTACCGCGAGGAGCTCGTCCAGGAGCTCGGCATCCGGGACGAGGAGCCGGAGCGCTGGCGGGACATCACCACGAAGATGAAGGTCGTCTTCCACGCCGACGGCGTCCTCACGCAGTTCGAGGGCTACGAGGCGTTGCCCGAGTTCGACTGGGAGGGCTACCGGGAGCGCTACGGCAACATCCAGCGGCTGGACCGGCTGCTCGAGGCCGAGGGCGACAGCACCAACCGGTACAAGCTCGCCAAGCAGGCCGACGTGCTGATGTTGCTGTTCCTGCTCTCCCGCGACGAGCTGCGCGGGCTGCTGCACAACCTCGGCTACGAGGTGAGCCAGGAACAGCTCGCCCGCACCGTCGAGTACCACCTCGAGCGGACCTCACACGGCTCCACGCTCAGCGGCGTGGTCAGCGCCTGGGTGATGGCCCGCTACCACCCGCAGGAGGCCTGGCGGTTCCTGCAACACGCATTGGAGAGCGACGTGGCCGACGTCCAGGGCGGCACCACCGCCGAAGGCATCCACCTGGGGGCGATGGCGGGCACGGTCGACATCGTGTTGCGCTGCCTCACCGGCATGCGAGCCCTCGGGCCGGTGCTCCGCTTCGACCCGGCGCTGCCACCGGAGGTGAAGCAGCTGCGCTTCAGCGTCCACTACCGGGGCCAGCGGGTGGACGTCGACCTGGGCGAGACCCGCATCCACCTCAGCGTGCGACCAGGTGGCACCACACCCGTGAACCTCCTGGTGCAGGGCCAGGCAGTGGAGCTGGCACCGGGCCAGGAGCGAGAGCTCCAGCTCGAACCGGCCCGTTGAGACCTCGCAGCATGTGGTGCGTGCTCGCAGCACGCCGGCACGCTGCGAGGAAACGCCACGTGCTGCGAGGTGTGTGCCGGTTACCCTGCACCCCGTGACGCGGCCTGGTGAGCGCAGCGCCGCGGAGGACTCGAACCGGCGGATGCTCCGCGCGCGGGACGCGATGGACCGCACCTACGCCGAACCGCTCGACGTCGCCGCACTCGCCCGCATCGCGCTGGTGTCCCCCGCCCACTTCATTCGCACGTTCCGCGCGACGTTCGGCGAGACACCGCACCGTTACCTGCAGCGCCGCCGCGTCGAGCGCGCGATGTTCCTGCTCCGCACCTCCGACCGCAGCGTCACCGAGATCTGCGTGGACGTCGGCTTCTCGAGCCTCGGCACGTTCAGCCGGACGTTCCGCGAGATCGTCGGCGAGTCGCCGTCGGAGTACCGCAGGCGCGGCAGCGGCCCGATCGATGCCGTGCCGACCTGCTTCGCGAGGGCGTGGCTACGCCCCGCGTCCACGGCGCCGTCGGACGGAGCAGTTTCGGATAAGCAGGACGCCGAGCCCAGGCCCTAGCGTCATCCGCATGCTGAAGAACATCACGCAGTCCTCGATCGTCGTGCTCGATCAGGACGAGGCACTCGACTTCTACGTCAACAAGCTCGGGCTGGAGCTGAACACCGACCAGGACCTCGGTTTCATGCGCTGGCTCACCGTGAACGTCCCCGGCGACCCCAGCCGGCAGATCCTGCTGGAGAAGCCCGGTCCCCCGGCGATGGACGAGGCGACCGCGGCGCAGGTGCGCGAGCTGGTCACGAAGGGCGCGATGGGTGGCTGGCTGTGCATCAGCACCGATGACGCGCAGAAGTCGTACGAGACGCTCAAGGCGCGCGGGGTGGAGATCACCGACGAGCCCACGGAGAAGCCCTACGGCGTCGACTTCGGGATCCGTGACCCGTTCGGCAACGCGATCCGGATCGGGCAGCTCAACGCACCGGCCGGTGAGTGACGGGCGCGTGCACCGGATGAATCGGACCGCACCGGGGTATATGCCCGTGTGAATCGATACGGGCCTGCCGAGCGGTCCTTGCTCCCCGCGTTCGACCGCGTTGTCGTGATCTTCAACCCGAACAGCACCGGCAAGGCACCCGAGCTCGCCGACGAGCTGCGGGCCGGCCTGGGCGAGCGGATGCCCGGGCTGCCCGTGGCGATGAGTCCGACGCAGCGGGCCGGGCACGGCCGTGACCTGGCACGGGAGGCGGCCGCGGGTGGCGGCCGCCCGCTGATCGTCTCGGTCAGTGGCGACGGCGGATACAACGAGGTGGTCGACGGCGTCATGCAGGCCGGCAACGACGACGCCGTGTGTGCGGTGATGGCGGCGGGCAACGCCAACGACCACCGGCGGACCATCCGGCAACGCCCGCTGATCGAGGCGGTGGTGGCGGGCGATGTGCACCGCATCGACCTGCTCCGCCTCACCGTCGGCACCGGCTCGGACGCCCGCGTCCACTATGCCCACTCCTACATCGGAGTCGGGCTCACGCCGGTCGTCGCCGTCGATCTGGAGAAGGGCGGCAAGGGCTCCTTCCGGGAGATCGTCTCCGTGGTGCGCACCTTCGCCCGCTTCCGCCCCTTCAGCATCGAACTGGAGGACGGGAGCCGCCGCAGGATCGACAGCCTGGTGTTCGCCAACATCAGTCAGATGGCCAAGTACGCCGTCCTCAGCGAGTCGGGCAGGCCCGACGACGGGCGGTTCGAGGTGATCACGCTGCCCCATACCGCGAAGTGGCGCATCCTGGGCGTCGCCATCCGCGCGGCCACCACGGGACTGGGCCCGCAGCCCAGCGCCACCCACTACGGCTTCACCACGCTGAAGCCCACCCCGTTGCAGCTCGACGGCGAGGTGCTCGCGGTGGACGCAGGCACTGCCGTCTGCGTCGAGGTGGCGCCCCGGGCGCTGGCGACGATCAGCTGACGCGTTCGGTGCCCACCGGCGTGCACGTGACGTGCGCGAGGAGCATCCGGGTGTGGGTCCGGAGCTCGGCGAGCGCCTCCGGCTGACCCGCGAGGTGACGCAGCAGCGCCATCTGGAAGGCGCCATCGAACATCGTGTAGGCCATCGAGGGCGTGGTGGTCGGCTCCACGCCGAGCAGCTCGGCGTACCGGCTGACGATGCGCCAGATCATCCGCTCGAGGCTGTCATCGATCTCGAGGACATCGGCACGGAAGGAGTCGTCGAACAGCGCCTGCGAGCGCAGGTCGTACCACAGGCGGTGCATCCTGCCCTCGTCGCGCACGGTGGCGACCAGGGCGTCGGCGAAGCCGTCCGCGAGACGTTCCGGCGTCTTCGCCCTGGACACGATCTGGTCGTAGCGCAGCACGGACTGGGCCTTGTACTGGCGCACGCAGTAGGTGATCAGGTCGACCTTGTCGGCGAAGTAGTAGTGCAGCACGCCGTGGGAGAACGCGGAGTTCTGGGCGATCTCACGCAGGCTGGTGCGGGCGTAGCCGAGCTCCGACAGCGTCTGGATCGCCGCATCGGCCAGCTCCCTGCGGCGCTCCGCAAACCTGTGCCCCCCCGGACGCGGGGACTGGTCGTGCTTCGCCTCGGCTGCGGTCACTGTTCTCCCGTCCTCGGTGCGCGCGGATAGTAGCCAGACATCACATCGGCGTGATCACCGCCGTCCTCGCGGCCTGCAGACATGGACAAAGCTGATCCGCTGAGCCGCGGATCGGGTTTCCGGCATGTGGTAACGGGGGTTCGGAGACCCGTGCTCCGGCCGGAACATTCGTTGATATGACGACGATCCCCCGCGACCAGTGGTACGTCGCGGCCTACGGCCGCGAGATCGGGCACGATCTTTTCTCCCGCACGATCTGCGGCGAGTCGATCCTGTTCTGGCGCACGGAGGCGGGGCAGCTCACTGCCATGTCCGACCGGTGCGTCCACCGCCGGTTCCCGCTGTCCCAGGCGCCGAGCCGGCTGGTCGGCGACTCGGTGGTGTGTGGCTACCACGGCTTCACCTACGGCGCCGACGGCGCATGCGTCGCGGTACCGGGTCAGACGCGGGTTCCCCGCACCGCCCGGCTGCGCAGCTATCCGGTCGTGGAGCAGGACTCGTTCGTCTGGGTGTGGATCGGCGACCCGGCGCGGGCCGATGCGACGCGCATCCCGCGGGCGCCGTGGCTGGTCTCGCCCGACTACACGACGGTGTCGGGGATGGAGCCGCTCGCGGCCCGCTTCGGCCTGCTGGTCGACAACCTCCTCGACCTCTCCCACGAGACCTACCTGCACGGCGGCTACATCGGCACGCCCGAGGTGGCCAGCACCCCGATCACCACCGAGGTCGACGAGGCCGCGGGCATCGTCTACGTCAGCCGGCACATGGACGACGCCGAGTGCCCGCCGTTCTACGCGACCTCCACCGGCTTGACCGGACGCATCGCACGCTGGCAGGACATCGAGTACACCCCGCCGTGCCTCTACAAGCTGCACAGCCGGATCGCACCGGTCGGGTCCCTGCCGAACCCGGACGGCACCGACCCCGATGCCTTTCACGTCGAGGTCGTCTACGCGATCACCCCGGAGACCGAGCACAGCACCCACGACTTCTGGGCGGTCGCCCGCGACTTCGCGCTCGACGACACGTCGGTCTCGGACTTCATCGCCGAGCAGAACCGCACCGTCGTGCTGCAGGACGTCGCGGCACTCGACGTGCTGGAGCAGGTGATCGCCACCGAACCGGCCGGCTACCAGGAGCTGTCCATCAACATCGACACCGGCGGCCTCGCCGCCCGGCGGATGCTCGCGGCGATGCTGCGGCAGGAGCCGGCCACGGCGGCGGCGAGGTGAGCCCGGCATGACGATCGAGCCCACCCGCATGCTGACCGGGCCCGGCGTGCTGCGCGTGGTGTGGCTGCCGGGCAGCGACCAGCTCCAGGGCACCTGTCACTGCGGCGCCGTGCACATCGCCGAGGGCCCGGTCGAGGTGTGGGACTGGTTGCTCGCCCATCCCGTCGGCCACGAGCCACCGCCCGCCGCGACGCACGTCCAGCCGGTACTCGTCGGCGCCGGAGTCTGACCGGCGCGCACCCTCCGCTCCCCGAACCCGGCCTCACGAACCGGGACGACGCCGGGTCACCTCCCGTCCCCCGAGCGGGAGGTGGCTCCGGCGTGGCGACCAGGTCCGCGGCCGACGTCACGACATCTGCGGCAGGACCGCGAGCAGCTCGTCGGTCGTCACGATGGCGTGTGCGAAGGTCGGTCCGTTCAGCTCGTGGGCGGCGTGCATCATCTCCAGGCTGAACGCCGCGGTCGCGTCGCGCACGAGCGTGACGTGATAGCCCAGCTCCATCGCGAAACGACCGGTCGACTCGATGCAGGTGTTCGCGAGTACGCCGATCGCGACCACGTGTGTGATGCCGTGCTGTTTGAGCTGGAAGTCCAGATCTGTGTTGGCGAACCCGCTCTGCGCCCAGTGCTCTTTGATCACCACGTCGCCCTGCCGAGGCGCGAGGTCCGGGTGCCACTCACCACCCCACTCACCACGGGCGAAGGTATGCCGTTTCCGGATCGCATGCTGCGTCGGGTTCGGGTGGTCCCAGTCGTCGTAGTCACCCGGCTCCCACCTGCGGTGCGGCACGACGAACGTCACCACACCAGAGGCGCGCGCCGCCGCGGTGACAGCGCGGAGGTTGTCGAGCAGCCTCACCTCCGTGGCAACCGGCCGCAGGGCCTCCCACAGCTTCCCGCCCTCGGAAAGGAAGTCGTTGTAGGGATCCACGAGCAATAAGGCCGTTCTGGACACCTTGTACCGATGGTCGATCATGATCTTCTCCCGTCGACAGATCCGGCGTTGTCCCAGTGGAGCACGGGCTACGTTGCGATCCCGGAGTCAGCTGCCCGCGATCGAACCCTTCGTCCTACTCTTGTTGAATGGAGGCCGAAGAGAATGAGCCGTCATGCTCGATCGAGCGCAGTCTCGAGATCCTCGGTGAGAGGTGGACGTTCCTCATTCTGCGCAGCGCCTTCTTGGGCACCACCCGCTTCGCCGACTTCCGCAGCGCCCTCGGCATCGCTCCCAACCTGCTGAGCGCCCGCCTCCGCACCCTCGTGGCCGCCGGCATCCTCGAGCAGCAGCAGTACCAGGAGCCCGGCAGCCGCACGCGCGTCGGCTACCACCTCACCGACTCCGGCAGGCAGCTGCGGCTGGTCCTGGCCGCCCTGCAGCAATGGGGGGACGAGTACCGGCCGCGCCCGGCCGGACCGTCCACCATCCGGCGTTCACACAGCACCGGCCGCCCCGTGCACGTCGCCGTCGTCGACGACACCGGCACCGAGATCCCCCTCGAGGACCTGGCGATGCTGCCCACTGCCGCGCGCGACTGATCCCGGGGCGGCTGAGGAGAGGCAGCTACGGGATCACAGGAAGTTGTTCGGCCAGATCATCGTGCGCCACATGTGCGCCACCGGCGATCCGTCGAAACCGAGCCCTTCCTCGGGCTGACGGAAGTTGCGGCCGATGATGTCCTCGAACTCCTCGAACTGCACCTGCGCCCCGGCGTCGAACGAATAGATGTCGTTGATCGTGATCAGCCGGGAGGTCATGTACCAGCGGTGCTTGCGCGCTTCCTCGTGCTCCTGGTGGATGTACGCCGGGGGGTCGTAGTCGGCGCCGAAGTACGCGATGTACGCCTCGGGGTAGGAGTAGCCGACGGACTCGTCCGCGAAGTAGCGCAGCGCCTCGTGCTTCTCGACCGCCCAGGCCACCTCCTCGTCGACGTACGGCGCGATCAGCTGCGCTCCCCAGTGCCCGTGGTGGCTGGAGATCAGCCCGGCGATGGCGATGTCGTGCAGGAGACAGGCCATCACGACCTTCTCGTCGAGGTCGCGCTCCTTGGCGATCTTGGCGCTCTGCAGCATGTGCGAGACGGAGAAGCCGTCGAACCGCAGCCGGTAGTAGTCGAGCAGTGTCGGCCGCTGCGGCATGCGCGGCAGCTCCGGGTTGTCGCCCATCATGAACACCGTGTTGGGCTTGCCGAGCTCGGTTCGCAGGGCCGCCTTAGCACCGTGCGCGGGAGTGCCGATGGTCGCGGCGCTCGGCGGGGCGATCACCCGGCGGCGACCGCCCACCGCGTCATCGAGCGGCTCGCGGACCCAGCTCATCGAGCCGAGGCTCCGCACAGCGCCCGGGAGCTCCTGCGGGGACACCTCGACGGAGGGGACGGGTTCGGACATCTCATCGACGGACATGACGGCTCCTCTGCGATCGACTCGCGCACGCATCCCGAGGTGCTCACGTCGAGTCGGCTCCGTTGCCCCAGCGGCCGCGGTGCCCGACTTCCCTCGACGTCCGGCCCATCGGCCGGCTGTCACCGCGACGGTCGGGCGACGGCGAGATCACCTTTCGTCGTACCACCCCCGGCCGTGATCGGCCAGCACGACGGCGGCGCCCGTGTCGCGGTTCACCCCGAACGGGCCGGCCTGCGACCGATCGCCTGTCGGGCAGCCAGGGTCGTCATGCGGTGATCAATCGCCCGGATCGGACCGCGTCACATCGCGGCTCTCCCCCATGCCCCCGGCCGTCCTACGGAGGCGCCGCACGTAGGACGGCCGTCCGTCCCGGTCGTCAGCGGGGTCCGCTGCCCACGGGGAACACGGCGTCGACCTCCACCTCCACCAGCCAGCCGGTCACGGGCAGGCTCTGCACCTCGAGCGCGAAGCGGCTCGGCCGCGCCGGGTTGCGGACCAGCGGCGCGGCAGGGGCCGCGCTGCCCAGCGGAACCAGCTCGGTGTCGCCGCTTGCGAGGTTGGTGTTGGCGAAGAACTGCCGGTAGGCGCGGTTCCAGCCGGCGTAGTCGGCGCGGTCGGACCCGGGGGCGTTGTCGAGGAAGACGCGCATCGTCGTGACGTTCTCGAGCGTCAGGCCCTGCGCCTCGAGGTTCTCGCGGATGTTGCGCAGCACGTTCATCCCCTGGGCCTCGGTGATCGTGACCCCGGTGGGGAGCACGCCGCCGGCGAACTGGTCGGTGTCGATGAACGACTCGGGGGTCCCCTCGGCGGCCGCGGCGTTCATCTGCTTCGGCCCGAGCCCGCTGGTCTTGTAGAACGCGGCGCCCGCACCGAGCGCCACGCCTTGGGCGATCATGGGGTTGTCCTGCCCCGGCTCCAGCACAGCCTGGGACACGACGGCGGGAGGGGCGGGCGCCGCCGCGGACGTACCGGTCGAGCATCCGGCCGCGGCGAGCGCCAGCACGGCCGCCCCCGTCGCAAGTGCCCGCAGGTGCGGCGTTCTCTGGTGTGGCGCTGTCGGCATCGAGTGCTCCCGTCGGTGTTGAGGTGGCTGGGTGGTGGGGGTCCGGGTGGTCGCTGTCCGGGTGGTCGCTGTCCGGGTGGTCGCTGTCCGGGTGATCGGCGGCAGGCTCATCAGCTCGGTCCCGCGACACGGCTGTGCAGAGCGGCGACGACGGACCGGGCCGAGGTGAACGCCCCGTGCTGCCACGCGATCGCGTTCGAGAGGTGGTCGCCTGCGAAGTAGATCTTGTCCACGGGCTGCAGGAGCAGCTTGTACTCGGGACTCGTGGAGTCCCACGACGCCCACGCCGACTCGGAGTACCGGGTGCGCCGCCAGCTCCCGGAGAACGACGAGGTGACGTCCTTCTTGTACTTGTCGCCGTGGATCTCGGCGCCTTCCGCCAGTGCCTTGGCCAGCCGCTGGCGATGGGTGAGCGACTCGAAGGCCTGGTGGCGTTTGCCGGTGTTGTAGTAGCCGACCACCACGCCCCGGTCGGAATGGAAGTGGTCGTAGGGGAACATGATCTGCGCGATGTCCTTGTCGGTATTGCTCGCGCCGCCGTAAATGCGCTCGTCGGTCTCCCACCAGCGCCTCGAGTACTCGATGCCGAGCTTTCCCGACGAGGTGACCTTGGCTGCTTTCAGCGCCGCCAGCACGTCGGCGGGGAGGTTGTTGCCCAGCCGGCCGATGAGGTGCGGCGGGATCGTGCACACGACGTAGTCGGTGGTGATCGACTGGGCCCGGCCGCCCTCGGTGTATTCGACGGTGACGCCCTCGGGGACGTTGCGCATCGCCGTGACGACGGAGCCGAACTTGACGCGGTCGCCGAGGCGGTCCTGGAACGCGTAGTAGATGCGGTCCATCCCGCCGATCGGGGTGAACATCATCGTGGCCTGGTCGTACTCGAAGTCGAACGCGAAGTTGCGCCCGATCCCGCTGCGGATGACGTCCGACATGCTGTGCGGCGGCGCCAAGCGCGTGCCGTAGTCGGTGCCCGCACCCGGCTCCGAGGTGTACCCGCGCCGGGTCGAGCCGAGATAGCGCCCGTCGCTGCTGAGGTCGCCGAAGTCGGTCAGGAACTCCGCGAGGGCGTGCTTGTCGTCAGCCGAGAGCACGTCGTCGAGAGCACCGCGCGAGGCGGCCTTCTGCAGCAGTTCGGAGACGTAGCCGAAGGTGTCGGCCTTGGCCGCCCGGTAGGTCATCGAGGTCTTCGACAGTGGTGTGTCGCTCGCGTAGTTGACCAGCGTGTTCGCGTTCTGGTTGCCGAACGGCTGGATCTGGACGCCGAGTTCCCTGCAGTAGTCGAGCGTCACGTGGCTCTGCGGGATCCGCGTCGCGCCCATGTTGAAGAAATGGCCGTCCGAGAACGTGGAGCGCTGCGTCTCCCCGTTCAGGTCCGTCTCCTCGGTGCCTGCCCGGATCGACCACACCCGGCCGCCGGGACGCGTCCGCGCCTCCAGGACCGTCACGTCGTAGCCGGCCTTGCCGAGCTCGTAGGCCGCGCACATGCCGGCAGGCCCCGCACCCAGCACGGCCACGGAGTGGTGCCCCGGGGCCTGGCCGACGAGGTCCCCCATCGTGGGCGCCCGGAACGGCACCTCCGCCGCGGCCGGAGCCAGCCCGATCGCGGACATCGCCCCGTACATCACCCCCGCGCCTCCCGTGACGCCGAGTCCCTTCATGAACGATCTCCGCGTTACTGGCACCGCACGCTCCTGCTCCTTCTCGACGACCCGATGAGTGACGGTCACCAAGGCTGGGAGCCGTGTGAGTCGATCGGTGAAACGGCCGCGAACGATCCGGCGCGCACGGAGTGGGAGCGCCCGGCGTGGTTCCCACTCCGGGGGCTCCGTTCGACTCGGGCAGGCAACCTCAGCGCAACATCTCGGCCCTAATTTTCGTCACGATCAGTGGCGAAATGACCTCGGAGGGAACGATGTCGGCGCTGTCGGACGCCATCACCCGGTCGTTCTCCGCCGAGGAGCTCGATCGACCCGCGATGTCGCCGCTGCGTGCCCTCGGACGCAGGCGGCTCTCCGGGGTGGAGGTGCTTGCCCAGTCGGTGGCCACCACCGCGCCCGCGGCGTCCATGGTGGTCCTGCCGATGACGATGCTCAGGAACGCGTCGCCGCTCGTCGGACTCCTGACGATCCTGGGCGCGACGATCCTGATCTCGCTGATCGCCCTGTGCGTCACCCAGTTCACGCGGCGGCAAGCGGCGGCGGGTGGCCTGTACAGCTTCGTGTTCCAGGGTCTCGGCACGCGCGCAGCTCTCACCACCGGCGTCGCCGTGCTGGTCAAGTACCTGGGGAGTGCCACGCTCACGCTCTACAGCGGCAGCGCGGCGCTCACCGCCGTGCTCCGCGAGGTCGGGTTCGACGTCGACGGTCCGGTGGCAACGCTTGCCGTGCACGCCGCGGTCGCGGCCGCCGCGCTGGCCGTGCTGGTCCGTGGGGCGCGCTTCGCCGCACTCGCGATCCTCGCAGTCGAGGCCGGGTCCCTGCTCTTCATCGTGGCCCTCACCCTGCTGCCTGCCGCGGGGACCGTGTCGCCGGCCGCCGGACCCGTGACCGCTCCGCACGGTGTGCTCTACGTCGCCCTCGGCGCGATCTTCGCGCTGGCCGGCTTCGAGAGCGCCACGTTCTTCGGTCCCGAGGCGAAGCGCCCGCTGGTCACGATCACGCGCCCGGTTCTACTGACCCCGATGATCTGCGGAGGCCTGTTCGTCTTCGCCGCCTGGGCGGCGTGGACGGGCCGCAGCACCACGATCGTCGACGTCTACCTGCACGGCACGGACTCGGGTGCACCCACCCTGCTCGTGGTCGCCCTGAACCTCGGGCTGGCCTGCTCGTGGCTCGCCTCGGCAACGGCGTCGTCGCACGCGGCGTCCCGGCTCGTGTACTCGATGGGCGTCGAACGGCTGCTGCCCCCGGTCTTCACGGCGGTGCACCGCCGGTTCCGCACGCCCTACGCGGCGCTGCTGGCCATCGTGCTGCTCGTCGCCGCGGCGAGCGCCCTGCTCGCGCCCTCCCCAGTGCTCGACACTCTGCGCGACGTCGTGCGGGCGATGGTCGTAGCCGCCTACGTCCTCGTGGCGGTGGCCTCGATCCGGTTCCTGCGCCGGATCCGGGAGCAGACGCCGGGGGTCCTGCTCGCGGCGTTCGCGGCGAGCCTCGCCGGGATCGCGCTCCTGGGCTACCTGCTCGTGGCGCGGATCCTCGACAGCGACATCGGCGGCCCCGCCGTGATCGCGGCCCTGCTGTCCGCAGGCCTGCTCTGGCACCGCCGCCTGCTTCGGCGCCGCCCTGGTGACCTCGACCGTGTAGGAGCGTTCGACCACGCGGAGTCCGACGACGTGCTGCCCGGCGCCGGCGTGTTCGCCCCCGACGCCCACGGCAACCCCGTTCTCGTCGCAGGCCGGGCACCACCCGGGCGCCGGCATCGCGGCGGCCCCCCGACCGACTCCTCCTGATGGCCGCGGTCACGCAGCGGCCGCACGAACCCGGTGGCCACGAGACACGAGCGGCGCAGAAGGCGCTGGTGCTGTTGGAATCGGTCGCCCAGCTCGGCTCGGGCGCCACGGCCAGGGACATCTCGAGCCTCAGCGGGATCCCCCCGGCCACGGCGTACCGGCTGCTGAACCTCCTCGTCGCGGATGGTTTCCTCGTGCGGGTCTCCGACCTCTCCGGCTTCGCGCTCGGACGGCGGACCCGCGAGCTGGCCGGTGCGGTGGGCGGCGACGCGTCGGAGGACTTCCGGGCGGCCCACGCGGTGGTGGAGCAACTGCGGGCCCGCGTGCGGTTCGGCATCTTCGTCGCGTCCTACGCCGACGACCGCATCCGGCTCGTGGACCGCGACCCCGACCACGAACTGGCCGGGGAGAACGTCATCCGCACGCACCTGCACGCGTCGGCGATCGGGAAGCTGCTGCTCTCCCACCGGCCGGAGCTCGGAGTCCCCGCGCCCCTGCGGCCGCTCACCGCGCGCACGATCGTGGAGCCGGACGTGCTGGCCGTCGAGCTCCGCAGGATCCGGGAGTGCGGAGTCGCCCACGAGGTGGACGAGATCAAGGTGGGTCGCTCCGCGCTGGCCGTGCCGCTGCGGGACGGCCGGATGACGGTGATCGGGTGCGTCGCCGCGATCGGGAGAACCGGTCGCGTCCGGAGCGACGACGAGGACCTGACCGAGCTCCTGCGCACCTACGCCGATCGCATCGTCGGGGAGATCATGGCGTAGTGCCGTTGCCGGTCCGCCCGCGGTCAGCGCGGACCGGCGGCGCGGGCGTGCACGGCGGCGACGGCAGCACGGGCCGAGGTCAGCGCGCCGTGCTGCCACGACAGCGCGTGCGAGAGGTAGTCGCCGGCGAAGTAGATCTTGTCCGCCGGTTGCAGGAGCAGGTTGTACTCGGGGCTCTTGGCGCTCCACGAGGCCCACGCGGACTCGGAGTAGCGGATGCGCCGCCAGGCGGCCGAGAACGACGGACCCACGTTCTTCGTGTAGCTGTCGCCGTGGATCTCCGCTCCCTCCGCCAGTGCCTTGGCCAGCCGCTGGCGGTGGCGGAGCGGCTCGAAGATCTCCTGGCGCTTCCCCGTGGTGTAGTAGGCGACCACGATGCCCCGGTCACCGTGGAAGTGGTCGAAGGGGAACATGATCTCGCGGATGTCCTTGTCGGTGTTGCTCACGCCGCCGTAGATCCGCTGTTCGGTCTCCCACCAGCGCTTCGAGTACTCGATGCCGAGCTTTCCCGACGCCACCGCCTTGGGCGCGCGCAAGGCGGCGAGCACGTTCGGGGCGAGGTTGGTGCGCAACCGCGCCACGAGGTGCGGCGGAAGCGTGCAGACCACGTAGTCGCTGGTGATCGACCGGCCGACGCCGCCGTGCGTGTACTCGACGGTGACGCCCTCCGGCACGTTGCGCATCGCGGTGACGACCGCTCCGAAGCGGACACGGTCGCCGAGCGTGCGGTGGAACGCGTGGTAGATCTGGTCCATCCCGCCGACGACCGTGTACATCATCATGGCCTGGTCGTTCTCCAGCTCGAACCCGAAGTTGCGCCCTATCCCGCTGCGGACCACGTCGGACAGGGCAGGCGGCGGCGGGAGCCGGGTGCCCTCGTCGGTGCCTGCACCCGGCTGGGACGTGTATCCGCGCCTGCTGGAGCCGAGGTAGCGCCCGTCGCTGCTGAGGTCGCCGAAGTCCTTGAGGAACTCCGCGAGAGCCTGCTTGTCGTCGGCGCTCAGCACGTCGTCGAGGGCGCCCCGGGAGGCGGCCTTCTGCAGCAACTCCGAGATGTAGCCATAGGTGTCGGCCTTGGCCGCCCGGTAGGTGATCGAGGTCTTGGTCAAGGGTGTGTCACTGGTGTAGTTAACGAATGCGTTCGCGTTCTGATTCGGGAATGCCTGGATCGCCACACCGAGCTCGCGACAATAGTCGAGCGTGACGTGGCCTTGCGGTATCCGGGTGGCGCCCATATTGAGGAAATGTCCCTCGGAGAACGTACTGCGCTGTATCTCTCCGTCGAGATCTGTTTCCTCCGTGCCGCCCCTGATGGACCACACTCGTCCTCCTGGGCGAAAACGCGCCTCCAGTACCGTGACGTCGTACCCTGCCTTGCCCAGCTCGTATGCCGTGCAGAGACCCGCAGGCCCGGCCCCGAGGACGGTGACCGTGTGGTGGCCAGGGCCTTGCCCGACGAGGTCGCCCAGCTCGGGTGCCCGAAACGGTTCTCGTGCCGCAGCCGGGGCCAGTCCGATAGCCGACATTGCCCCATACATCATGCCTGCGCCTCCGGTGACTCCGAGGCCCCTCATGAACGATCTGCGCGTCAACGGCACTACGCACTCCTGGTCCGATCCGACTGGCAACAGTCGCCTATCTTAAGTTCGAATTCCAATGACCGCCAAAATCAAGCACTTGATCTTCTTTGCTCATCGCGATTCCGAACCTGTTCCCGAGGACCGGTGAGCCGATCGGGTCGTTGACGGCGGCCACGCTCGAGGGGCACCCGACCTGGTCAGTGTCCGGAACATCTAGTGACGGCGATCACTTACTGCGCCCGGCCCAGGCCGTTACAACGGACTTTTCCCACCACGTCGGACAGGCGCCGCCCCACGGGGCAGCGCCATCGAGGGGACCGCCATGTCCACGACGGAAGCGTCCACCACGGAGGCCGAGGCACCGACCGTCCACGTTCTGTGGATCAACGCCGGCCTGAGCTGCGACGGTGACTCGGTCGCGCTGACCGCGGCAACCCAGCCCAGCATCGAGGAGATCGCCCTCGGGGCTCTGCCGGGCCTCCCGAAGATCGCCGTCCACTGGCCGCTCATCGACTTCGACAACGGCCCGGTCGGTGGCAACAACGACTTCATCGAGTGGTTCTTCAAGGCCGAACGGGGCGAGCTCGACCCGTTCGTGCTGGTGGTCGAGGGTTCGATTCCCAACGAGAAGATCAAGCCAGAGGGCTACTGGTGCGGCTTCGGCAACAACCCGGAGACGGGCCAGCCGATGACCACGAGCGAATGGCTGGACCGCCTCGCGCCCAAGGCGCTCGTCGTGCTCGCCGTCGGCACGTGCGCCACGTACGGCGGTATCCACGCGATGGCGGGCAACCCGACCGGCGCCATGGGGGTGCGCGACTACCTCGGCTGGAACTTCACGACGCCGGCCGGCATCCCGATCGTCAACGTGCCCGGCTGCCCGATCCAGCCCGACAACCTCTCCGAGACGATCCTCTACCTGCTCTACCAGGCCACCGGCGCGGCGCCGATGATCCCGCTGGACAAGGAAGGGCGCCCCACCTGGCTCTTCGGCCAGACGGTGCACGAGGGCTGCGACCGCGGCGGCTACTACGAGCAGGGCCAGTTCGCCACCGAGTACGGCTCACCGCAATGTCTGGTGAAACTGGGCTGCTGGGGCCCCGTGGTCAAGTGCAACGTCCCCAAGCGGGGCTGGATCAACGGTGTGGGCGGCTGCCCGAACGTGGGCGGGATCTGCATCGGCTGCACGATGCCCGGCTTCCCGGACAAGTTCATGCCCTTCATGGACGCCCCTCCCGGAAGCAGGGTCTCCGGTGCCGCCAGCGGCGCGTACGGAGCGATCATCCGCCGCCTGCGTGGGATCACGGAACGGAAGCTCGACAAGGAACCGAGCTGGCGCAAGAACGGGCGCGAGCTGACCACCGGCTTCACGAAGTCCTGGTAAGGGGAACGCGTCGATGACCACGACACAGGCAAAGCCGTCGGGCACCGGTACCGACAAGACCGGGCTCACCGAGATGGCCTGGGATCCGATCACCCGGATCGTCGGCAGCCTCGGGATCTACACCAAGATCGACTTCTCGCAGAAGCGAGTCGCCGAGTGCCACTCGACCTCGTCGATCTTCCGCGGCTACTCGATCTTCATGAAGGGCAAGGACCCGCGCGACGCCCACTTCATCACCAGCCGCATCTGCGGCATCTGCGGCGACAACCACGCGACCTGCTCCGTCTACAACCAGAACATGGCCTACGGGGTGCGCCCGCCGCACCTGGGTGAGTGGATCATCAATCTCGGCGAGGCCGCCGAGTACATGTTCGACCACAACATCTTCCAGGAGAACCTGGTCGGGGTGGACTACTGCGAGCGGATGGTCGCGGAGACCAACCCAGGTGTGCTCGAGCAGGCCAACCGGACCGAGGCGCCACACGCCGACGCGCACGGCTACCGCACCATCGGCGACATCATGCGGGCGCTCAACCCGTTCACCGGCGACTTCTACCGCGAGGCGCTGCAGGTCAGCCGGTACACGCGCGAGATGTTCTGCCTGATGGAGGGCCGCCACGTGCACCCCTCCACGCTCTACCCGGGCGGCGTCGGGACCGTGGCCACGGTCCAGCTGTTCACCGACTACTACACCCGGCTCATGCGGTACGTGGAGTTCATGAAGCGCGTCGTCCCGATGCACGACGACCTCTTCGACTTCATGTACGAGGCGCTGCCCGGCTACGAGGAGGTCGGGCGCCGGCGCGTGCTGCTCGGCTGCTGGGGCGCGTTCAACGACCCGGAGCACTGCGACTTCCAGTACCGGACGATGACCGGCTGGGGTCGCAAGATGTTCGTGACGCCGGGCATCGTCGTGGACGGCAACCTCGTCACCAACGATCTGGTCGAGATCAACCTGGGAATCCGCATCCTGCTCGGTAGCTCGTTCTACCGGGACTGGGAGGACCAGGAGATGTTCGCGACGCAGGACCCGCTGGGCAACCCGGTCGATCGCAGGCACCCGTGGAACCAGCACACGATCCCCGCGCCGCAGAAGCGCGACTTCGACGACAAGTACAGCTGGACGATGTCGCCACGCTGGTTCGACGGCACGGACCACCTCGCCCTCGACACCGGCGGCGGCCCGCTCGCCCGGCTGTGGACCACGGCGCTGGGCGGCCTGGTCGACATCGGGTTCGTCAAGGCCACGGGCAACAGCGTGCTGATCAACCTGCCGCGCACCGCGCTCAAGCCGGAGGTCAGCTTCGAGTGGCGGATCCCGCACGACAAGCAGGGCAGGCCGCTGTCCAACGCGATCGAGCGCAACCGCGCCCGCACCTACTTCCAGGCCTACGCGGCCGCTTGCGCCCTGCACTTCATCGAGAAGGCACTCGACGAGGTGCGCGGCGGGCACACCAAGACCTGGGAGAAGTTCGTGGTGCCGGACGAGGCCATCAGCGTCGGGTTCACCGAGGCGGTTCGCGGTGTGCTGTCGCACCACATGGTGATCCGGGGCGGCAAGATCGCGAACTACCACCCGTACCCGCCGACGCCCTGGAACGGCAGCGTGCGCGACACGTTCGGCACGCCCGGCCCGTACGAGGACGCCGTGCAGAACACGCCGATCTTCGAGGAGAGCCGGGGCGAGGACTTCAAGGGCATCGACATCATGCGGACGGTCCGCAGCTTCGACCCCTGCCTGCCGTGCGGCGTGCACATGTACAAGGGCGACGGGAAACCGCTGCACCGCATCACGTCGCCGTCGATGCTGAACACGATCTGAGCGGCAGCAGTGGCTTCGACCGACCTGGATCCGCAGGGGCTCGCCGGACGCATCGAGGAACTCCTCGAGAGCATCACGGCGGACGGCGGCCCCGCGGTGGGGCACGCGGCGGAAGAGCTGGTGCGGGTGCTGATGCGCTTCTACGGCGCAGGCCTGGAGCAGATGGTCTCCATCGTCCGGGCAGGGGCCGGGGACACGATCGTGCACCGGATGGCGGCAGATCCGCTGGTCGCAGGCCTGCTCGCGCTGCACGACCTGCACCCCGTGCCGCTCGAGCAGCGGCTCACGCACGCGATGGGCACGGCGGCCCGCAGGCTCGGTTCGCACGGCTCCGGCCTCACCCTCGCCGGGCTCGACGACGAGGGCCGCGTGCACGTGCAGATCGAAGGCGGCGGCTGCGGGACCGACACCGTGAAGGACGTGGTCGCCACATCGATCACGGAGCTGGCCCCGGAGGTGGCGGGCGTGGTCTTCGACACCGTGCCGGCGGGCCCGGCTCTCCTGCAGATCGGGGTACGCCCGTCGGCGTCCCCGAAGAGGGTGGGCTGAATGCCCGGGATCTCCTCGCTGCGCCGGTTCCTGGTCGACTCCGTGGAGCAGGAACCGGTGCAGGAGGTCTGCGAGCTGTGCGCCACGCCGGTGCCTCCGCAGCACCCGCACCTCGTGCAGGTCGCCGAGCGCCGGATGCTCTGCGCGTGCGGGCCGTGCGGCTTCCTGTTCGACAACCCGGGAGCGGGCGGGGGCGGCTACCGCCGTGTGCCGGACCGGTACCTGTCCGACCCTGAGTTCCGTCTGACCGACGCCCAGTGGGACGAGCTGCAGATCCCCGTCAGCATGGCCTTCTTCCTGCACAACTCCGCGCAGGGAAAGGTCATCGCCTGTTACCCGAGCCCTGCCGGTGCCACGGAGAGCGAGCTGGGGCTCGAGTCCTGGGCCACCGGGCTGGGCGCCGGGCGCCTCGCCGCGGCGCTCGAGCCCGACGTCGAGGCTCTGCTCGTCCGCCGGGACAAGGCGGGGTCGGGAGCTGCCGGATCGGCCGAGGGCCTTCTCGTGCCGATCGACGCCTGCTACCGGCTCGTCGGGCTGGTGAAGCTGCACTGGCGCGGCTTCGACGGTGGCGCCGAGGCGTGGCACGAGATCGACGGCTTCTTCGAGGCCCTGCGCGAGCAGGCGCGACCCGTCCCACCCGCCACCGGACCGGAGGCCTGACGTGCTGAGCTTCGCCTGCATCGGAGCCCGGCCGGAGCCCTACGCGGCCGGACCGTCACTGGTGTTCGACGTGGAGGTCAGCCACGACGGCGTGCAGCGCGTGCACTCGGTGGCGCTGCGGACCCAGATCCGGATCGAGCCGCGCGGCCGCAGCTACACCCCCGAGGAGACCGGGAAGCTCGCGGATCTGTTCGGTGCCCCCGCACGGTGGGGAGAGACGCTCAACCCCCTGCAGTTCGCCCAGATCAGTACGACCGTCACCGGCTTCAGCGGCTCGACGGTCGTGCCGATCTCGGTGCCGCTGACCTACGACCTCGACGTCGCGTCCACGAAGTACTTCCACGGCCTCACCGCCGACGGCGAGGACGGTGCCGAGGACAGCGGGGCGGACAGGGCCGAGGCCAGGGCCGTTCCGCTCGTGTTCCTGTTCTCCGGCGTCGTCTACTACGGGGGCCTCGCCGGAGTTCAGGTCGGGCTGGTCTCCTGGCACGAGGAGGCGACCTTCCGGCTCCCCGTCGCGACGTGGCGCGCGGCGATGGACGCGCACTTCCCTGGCTCGGGCTGGATCCGGGTCGGCACGAGGACCCTCGACGCGCTGTCGGCCTACCGCTCCGAGCGGGCGATCCCGAACTGGGACGAGACGTTCGAGCACCTCCTGAAGGAGGCCGAGCGGTGACCGACCCTCAGGCAACCAACTCCCCGCGAGTCGCCCCTCCCCCGGGCGCGAGCCGCGCGAGCGGGTCGCCCGATCCCGATTCCCTGTTCGACGAGGTCGCGGCCGTCGCGGACGCGGTGCTGTTCGAGGGCTACCTGCTCTACCCCTACCGGGCGACGGCGCAGAAGAACCGGCTGCGCTGGCAGTTCGGCGTGCTCACGCCCGAGACCGACGCCGGCGAGCCCACCCGCAACCGCATGGAATGCCTGCTCGAACCCGGTCGCGACGGCGCCACGCAGCTGCACGTCCGGCTGCGCTGCCTGCAGCTGCAGGCCCGCTCGCCACTCACCCCGGACGGTACTCCCGTGCCGGAACTGGCCGTCGACGGGAAGCGCCACCTGCGGTTCGAGGAGGGTGTGCCCCGCCACGTCGACGCGGTGCTGGACCTGCGCGCCGTGCTGCGCGAGGAGGTCACCGTCACGATCCTGCTGCCCGGGACGCGGGAGACCGAGGAGATCCGGGACGCCGCAGGCGCCGTCGCGGGCCTGCTCCAGCGCAAGTGCTGGCCGGTGACCGCCCGGCTGGTCGTCTCGGCCACCGACATCCCGGGGCCCTACCTGGTGCACCGGCTGCGGCTCGACATCGTCAACGACGGCGACTGCGCGCCCGGCGCCCCCCGCGAGGAGGTGCTGCGCACGTCGCTGATCGCGGCACACACCCTGATCGCTGCCCGGCCCGGCACGTTCCTGTCGCTCACCGACCCGCCGCGGTGGGCCGAACCGGCCACCGAGGAATGCGTCAACGAGCACACCTGGCCGGTGCTCGCCGGACCGGCCGAGCGCAGCGACCTCGTGCTGTCCTCGCCGATCATCCTGGCCGACCATCCGCAGCTGGCCCCCGAGAGCACAATCAACCTCTTCGACGGCCTCGAGAACGACGAGATCCTCACCCTCCGGACGCTCGTACTCACCGACGAGGAGAAGGCCGAAGCGCGCTCGACAGACCCGCGCGCCGCCGGCATCATCGACGCGGTCGACGCCATGCCGCCGGAGATCATGGAGCGACTGCACGGGGCGATCCGCTCGATGCGGCCCGCGGCAGCGGCGTCCGACATCCCGACGATCGACACGGGCGGCGCGGCGTTCGGCGCCGACAGCCCTGCCGACCGGCCCCCGGAAGTGCTGCCGTGGTGGGACCCCGCCCAGGATGCAGCCGTCGATCCCGACACCGACACCACCATGGTCGGTGACGTGCCGGTGGCCAAGGGCAGCCGGGTCGTGCTGCACCCCGGGCGCGGCGGCGACATCCAGGACCGCTTCCTCGACGGCATGCGCGCCACCGTGCAGGCCGTGGTGCACGACGTGGACGGACGCGTGCACGTCGCGGTCTCGGTTGACGGCGACCCCGGCGCCGAGATGCAGCTCGCCCACGGCCGCTTCCGCTACTTCCACCCCGACGAGCTCGAGGCACTCCGATGATCGGCGACGGCGGCACGCCGGGCCGGGTGCTCGTCGCCGGCATCGGCAACGTGTTCCTCTCCGACGACGGCTTCGGCGTCGCCGTGGTCGAGCAGTTGCAGCGCCGCGGGGGGCTGCCGGCGGGTGTCGAGCTCGTCGACAGCGGGATCCGGGGCGTTCACCTGGCCTACCGGCTCCTCGACGGGTACCGCGCGCTGGTGATCGTGGACGCGACGCAGCGCGGCGATCGGCCCGGCACCCTCTACACCCTCGAACACGACCTCGACGGCGCCCGGGACGAGACCGGCGCCGAGGTCCCCGCGCTCGACGGCCACGGCATGGACCCCGCCGCGGTGCTCACGCTGCTCGACGGGCTGGCCGCGTCGATGGACCTGGAGCGGCCGGTGGAGCGCGTGTTCGTCATCGGGTGCGAGCCCGCCGTTCTCGACGAGGGCATCGGCCTGAGTCCGGCGGTGGCCGAAGCGGTCGAGCCCGGCGTACGCGCCGTGACCGCTCTCGTCACAGAACTCATGATCGACGAAGGAGTGAGCAGATGATCCGCAAGTTGCTGATTCTCGCGCTGGTGGCCGTCGCGGCGACCGGCACCGTACTCGCCGTGCAGTCGCGGGGGGAGATCTCCCGGTACCGCGACATGCGCCGGATGTAGGAGGAGATCCGCATGTGCCTGGGCATTCCCGGCGAGGTCATCGAGCTGCTGGCCGAGCACGAAGACCTGGCGATGGTCAGCGTCGAGGGCGTCAAGCGCGCCGTGAACATCGGCCTGCTGCGCGACGAGGACCTGGAACCGGGCGACTGGATCCTCATCCACGTCGGTTTCGCCCTGTCGAAGATCGACGAGGCCGAGGCGAAGGCCTCCCTCGACTTCCTCACCGGTCTCGGCGACGCCTACACCGACGAGCTCCAGGCGCTCGCCGCCAGCGACATCACCTAGGGGCACGACCAGAGGTAAGGGGACGGCGATGAGGTTCGTCGACGAGTTCCGCGATGCGGGCATGGCCCGCACGCTGGCGACGCAGATCGCCGCGCTGTGCGAGCCCGGCAGGCAGTACAAGTTCATGGAGGTCTGCGGCGGCCACACCCACACGATCTACAAGCACGGCCTCGAGGACTATCTGCCCGACACCGTGTCGCTCGTGCACGGGCCGGGCTGCCCGGTCTGCGTGATCCCGATGGGCCGCGTGGACGACGCCATCGCCATCGCCGAGCACGACGACGTCATCCTCACGACGTTCGGCGACATGCTGCGGGTTCCCGGGGGCCGGGGGTCGTTCTTCGACTCCAAGGCGGCAGGCGCCGACATCCGGATGGTCTACTCACCGCTCGACGCGCTCAAGATCGCGCGCAGGAACCCTGACAAGCGCGTGGTCTTCATGGCCATCGGCTTCGAGACCACCGCCCCGTCCACGGCGATGACGGTGCTGCGTGCGGAGGCCGAGGGTCTCGACAACTTCTCGATCTTCTGCAACCACGTCACGATCATCCCGGCGATCAAGGCCATCCTGGACTCACCCGACCTGCGCCTCGACGGGTTCATCGGACCGGGCCACGTCTCCACGGTGATCGGGTGCCGGCCCTACGAATGGATCGCACGCGACGCAGGCAAACCCCTGGTCGTCGCCGGTTTCGAGCCGCTGGACATCCTGCAGTCGGTCTACCAGCTGTTGTTGCAGCTCAAGGAGGGCCGCTGCGAGATCGAGAACCAGTACGCGCGCGTGGTGCCGTGGGACGGCAACACCAGGGCGCTGCAGGTGATCGGTGAGGTGATGGAGCTGCGTCCACACTTCGAGTGGCGGGGGCTCGGCTTCATCTCGCATTCGGCGCTGCAGGTGCGCAAGCGCTACGCGCGGTTCGACGCGGAGCGGATCTTCCTCGTGCCGGGCGTGCGGGTGGCCGACCCCAAGGCCTGCCAGTGCGGCGAGGTGCTCAAGGGCGTGCTCAAGCCGTGGGAGTGCAAGGTGTTCGGCACCGCGTGCACGCCCGAGACCCCGATCGGCACCTGCATGGTGTCGTCCGAGGGTGCCTGCGCCGCCTACTACAACTTCGGGCGGTTCAGCCGGGAGCGCGTGAAGGAGGCGACCCGGACATGACACAGGATCTCGGCCCAGGCATCGACCGAGCCGGCGCCACGCGGGCGAACTGGGCGGAGGAGGCGGTCGCTGCGGCTGCCGCCGACGAGGCCCAGCTCGCGCACGCGGAAACTCAGCACCCGCACGCGGGATCCGAGCACCTCACCCGTGAGGAGCAGGTGCTGGCCCGGATCGCCAAGGCCCGCGCCCGCAAGGCGCGGATCAAGGAGGAACGGATCACGCTCGCCCACGGCGCCGGGGGCAAGGCGACGCAGACGCTGATCGAGGCCGTGTTCCTCGACGCGTTCCGCAACCCGGTGCTGGAGAAGCTGGAGGACGGTGCCCAGCTCGCCCCGACGTGGACGAACGGGGTGACCGGCCGGCTCGCGTTCACCACCGACTCCTACGTGGTGTCCCCGCTGTTCTTCCCCGGCGGCGACATCGGCGACCTCGCGGTCAACGGCACCGTCAACGACCTCGCGATGTGCGGGGCCCGGCCGCTCTTCCTGTCCTGCGGCTTCATCCTCGAGGAGGGCTTCCCTGTCGCCGACCTGCAGCGCATCGTGGCGTCGATGGCGGCTGCCGCGCAGGCGGCAGGCGTGCAGATCGTCACCGGCGACACGAAGGTCGTCGAGCGGGGAAAGGCCGACGGCCTCTACATCAACACCGCGGGCGTCGGAGTGCTGGAGCGCGACGTGGTCCTGTCGGCCGCTGCGGCCCGTCCCGGCGACGTCGTGCTCGTCTCGGGCCCCATCGGCGACCACGGCATCACGGTCATGCTGGCGCGCGGTGAGCTCGACATCTCCGCCGACATCGTCTCCGACACCGCACCGCTGCACGAGATCAGCGCCGGACTGCTCGACGCAGCGGGCGACGGCGTACGGCTCCTGCGAGACGCCACCCGCGGCGGCGTGGCCACGATCTGCAACGAGGTGGCCACGGCCGCCCAGGTGGCGGTGGTCCTCGACGAGGCCTCGCTGCCGGTGCGGCCCGTCGTCAACGGCGCGTCGGAACTGCTCGGCATCGACCCGCTCTACGTCGCCTGCGAAGGGCGGCTCATCGCCGTCGTGGCTCCGGACCGGGCGGATTCCGCACTGGCCGCGCTGCGAGCCCACCCACTCGGCGAGGGCGCCGCCGCGATCGGGACGATCAAGGACGACCCGGGACTGGTGCTGCTGCGCACCGCGTTCGGGGGCACCCGGATCGTGGATCTGCTGGTGGGCGACCCGCTGCCCCGGATCTGCTAGGCAGTCGGCGTCGATGCACGAGCTGTCGATCACCCAGACCGTCGTCACCACCGTGACCCAGCGGATGCGGGACGCCCGCGTGTGCCGGATCCGGCTGGAGGTCGGGCAGCTCTCCGGCCTGGTGCCGGACGCCGTCCGGTTCTGCTTCGAGATGGTGGCGGCCGGCACCACGTGCGAGGGCGCCACCCTGGAGATCGACGAGCCGCCCGGCAAGGCGGTGTGCCGCACCTGTGGAGCGGCGTTCGAGACCGGCGAGGTGCTGCCGCTGTGCGACTGCGGCAGCGCGGACATCGAGGTGCAGGGCGGGCGAGAGCTGCGGATCCGAGAGGTGGAGGTGGTCTGAGGTGTGTACGACCTGCGGCTGCTCCGACGACGCAGGCGTCCGGCTGACCGACCTGGGCCGGCCGGGCCCGACCCCGCACGACCACTCCCACGACCATGACCACCCGCACGGTCACGGCCATGCCCACTCCGAGCCGGACACGCGGACCGTGGAGCTCGAGGTCGACCTGCTGGCGAAGAACGACGGCCTCGCTGCACTCAACCGGCAGTGGCTCGCCGACCGGGACGTCGTCGCGCTCAACCTGATGAGCTCACCGGGCTCGGGCAAGACGACGCTGTTGACCCGCACCATCCGCGACCTCGGCGACGAGTTGCCGTGCGCGGTGCTGGAAGGCGACCAGGAGACGCTGCTCGACGCCGAACGCATCGGCGCAACGGGGGCGCCCGTCGTGCAGATCAACACCGGCGCGGGCTGCCACCTCGACGCCGACATGGTCGCCGCGGGGCTCAGTACCCTCGCGCCCGAACCGGGCTCCCTGCTCTTCGTGGAGAACGTCGGCAACCTCGTCTGCCCTGCGCTGTTCGATCTCGGCGAAGCCGGCAGGGTCGTGATCATGTCGGTGACCGAGGGCGCCGACAAGCCGCTCAAGTACCCCCACATGTTCCGCACGGCCGACCTGATGCTCGTGAACAAGATCGACCTGCTCCCCCACGTCGACTTCGACGTGGCCGCCTGCATCGCCTACGCGCGCCGGGCCAACCCCGCCGTCGAGGTGCTGGAGATCTCCGCGACCCGCGGCGACGGGCTCGACGATTGGTACGGCTGGCTGCGCCGGTGCGCCGGACACTGAGCCTGTCCACGTGGCGTCGGTCCGCAGCTGACCGATGAGTTCCCCCCACCAGGGGAGTCTGACCCGCGACAGCACCTTCGGCGTCGGGAGACAGGACCATGGCGGTCGGGGAGAGCGTGGACGCGGGCACGGCGGCGGACGAGGCGCGCCGGGTGGTGGCCGCCAACACCTACATGACGCTGGCCACCGCCGACGCCGACGGGCGACCGTGGGCCACCCCCGTGTGGTTCGCGGCCCTCGACTGCGCGGACTTCGTCTGGGTGTCGCGCCCGGGGGCCCGCCACTCCGCCAACATCGCCGGCCGGGCCGCTGTCGGCATCGTCGTCTTCGACTCCACGGTGGCGGTGGGCGAGGCGGCGGCGGTCTACGTCGAGGCCGAGGCCGAGGAGGTCGGCCCCGGCGACCGCGCCGCCGCGCTCGCCGTCTACAACGGCCGCACGCAGAAGCAGGGCATCGGGTCATGGAGCGAACGCGACGTCTCCGGGGCGGCGCAGTTCCGGATCTACCGGGCGCGGACGACGCGGGTCTACGTCCTCGACGAGCACGACGGGCGGGTCGAGGTGGCCCGGTAGCAGTCCTCCGATCACACGTGTTCCATCAGCGGATCCTCTCGTAACGCAGGTACACGGTGCCGGAGCGGAAGGTGCGCTGCTCGACCAGCCGCAGCCGGAGGTCGGCGCCGAGCGGGAAGTACGGCTTGCCGCCGCCGCTGAAAGCAGGCGCAACGCGCGGGCGGAACTCGTCGATCAGGTCCAGCAGCGATGCCGCCAGACCGGCGCCGCCGACGGACAGGTCACCGTCGGTCTCCTTCTTGAGCCGGACCACCTCGTCGATCGCATCGGCGCGGCGCACCAGCCGGCACCCGGGCGCGACCGACTCCAGCGAGTCGGAGAACACGATCCGCGGCGTCGCGGCGTACTCGCGGGCGAACTCCGCCTCCACCTCGTGCCCGTCGGCCCGCTCCGGCGCCGTCCAGAACTCCTCCATGACCTCATAGAGGCCGCGGCCGAACAGGAACGCTGCCGTCTCACGGGTCTGCTGGTTGGCGAAGCGGTGCACCTCCTCGTCCGGCTCGGAGAAGGCGATTCCGCCGTTCACGTCCTCGATGTAGCCGTCGAGGGAGATGCTCATCGTGTAGCTCAGAGTGCCCATGGGGAAGTAGACCGCCCGGCTCACCAGATCTCATCGTCAGCGGGCCCGGTAAGCACCGAACCCGCCGTGATCAGGGCCGCGCCGGGCATCCGCCGGAAGGGTGCGCCGCCGTCGCGCTCACTCACGCAGCCGACCGGCGGGCACCCCTCACACGAGCCGAGATCATGACGTGGGGCAGCCGAGCCCTCCCGTTGCGGGGTTCGGGATCGCAGGAGCAAGCGAGCTGATCTGGTCGTTCAGGTCGAAGGTCTGGCCGCCGCCGAGCTGGGCGGCCGCGAGGTTGGACACAGCCACCCCCGGGTTGATGAGCAGGCTCTTGCCCCGGAAGTTGATGTCGGAGTACACGCACATCGCCGTCTGCGAGTTGTTGGCGATGGACGAGAAGAAGTCATTCTGATCCTGGTTCGGATCACCCTGCACCTTGAAAGCCGTGAGACTCTGCACCTTGGTGCTGTCGAAGTTCGCGAAAAAGCCATCGAACTGGGCATTCTCGAAGAGGTCGAACTCGTTGTCGTTGCCGTGCGCGGCGGCACCGGCGGCAGGCTGCACTCCGACGGCGCCGGCCGTCGACGCCGCTGGTGCGGCAGCCGCCGTACCGACGGTCACGCCGCCCAACGTCAGGGCTACGAGCGCCAGGGTCCCGGCGGCCGCACCAACCACATTCCGCCGAATCCAACTGCGAGACATTCCGAGTCCTCCCGTCCGAGCCACCGCCATTGCGGTGACCGACATGGCTTGACACGCATTACCGCGCCTTGCCGTTCAGGTGGCAGATGTGATGAGATCCACATCGTGCAGGGCTCGATCATTGCGACGGGATTGCAGTAGGGCCAAGCGACGCGAATAGCGATAGTGCACATCCGGATATTGCCAGAGGTTCGCGCAGCGTGAGAACTAGTGGTTTTACCACCCGTGCCCCGGTGAACACGGCTCCCACACCACCCGTGTATCGGCATGTGGTCCACCGCAGAAGGCCGCGACCGATCCCGATCTCCGGGGCAGCCCGGCGACACGACCCGGACACCACCGGGCACAACGAGAACGCCCCTGCCAGCAGCAGCTGGTCAGGAGCCGTCTCGCCCGGCCATCGCCGGAGCCGGATTCGAGCCGTCGCGCCGTACGCGCACCACTCGGAACGTCAGTTGTCGTAGCAGGGTCGCACCGACGAGATCGTGTCGTTCTGGTTCTGGCCGAACTGACCGAGCTGCGTGTGCGCGGGGAACTGGATCGGCTGACCCATGAAGTTCTCGTCGGGGAACAGGCACATCTTTATCTCGGAGTTGTTGACGGCAGACGAGATCAGGTCGTTCAGGTTCAGGTTGTTGGCGCCCAGATCGGGGATCATGGCGTTGGTGAGGTTGGCGAACCCACCTTGGAACTCCGCATTGTTGAAGACATCGAACTCACCAAGATCCCCCGGCATCGGGGCGGAAGGAGCAGCGGGCCGAGCAGCTGACTCGAGGACGACGGGAACCGTGACGAGCTTTCCGGATGCGGCTGCAGCGGGCACCGCGGCGGAGGCCACACCGGTGACGCCAGCGAGACTAAGTGCGGCGACAGCCACGGCACCGGCAGCAGCGGCGACCAGGACGCGCCGAACCCAGCTACGAGACATTTCAGTCCTTCCGTTGTGAGCCGCCACCTTTTGCACCGGCCGACATGCCACACACGGTTGGGCCGATCTTTGCGTTCAGAGTGGAGATATGGCGTAGCTCATACCCGGCGGTTTCGCGATGGATGTCCATTTAGCGGCGCGCGCTTCGATTCCGCACCTTCCGCCAGATTCCGTACGTTGCGGCTGCCGCGCACCCGACGGGGCGCCGCACGCCGTTCGCGTCACCACCGCGCCTTTCCCAGCACCACGGCCCAGGCCTGTCGTCACTTGCCGGCACGTGCGCCGTCCGCGCGCACCCCGGGACCACGGTTGTCCGCTGCCGGTGATCGCCCTGATCGCCTCAGGTCACCGCAACCCGACGCTCCTGGTTGGCGTCGACGGGCGGGATGCCGAGCAGCTCGTTCGCCTGGCGCGAGGCCTCCTGAACAGTGATCTTGCCTGCCTGGTTCGCGTCCCACACGGCGTTGATCTCCGCCAGCAGCTCCGGCGTCAGCAGGTCCATGGTCACTTCCCCTTGATCGTCGCGCTCGGTACTGGGGAGGTAACGCTCGATCACCGCAGCCAATCACGTCGAACGGAGCCTTAACTGCACGATCGAGTGTTCGTCGCGCCGTGACACGGCCGCCGACCTCGAACCCCGCGATAGCGATACCGCTATCTCATAGCCATGCTGGCGAGCGTGGCCGAGTCCATCAGGCAGTCCGAGCTGCGCAACAACAACGCCGAGATCATGCGACGGGTAGCCGAAGGCGAGTCCTTCACCGTGACGGTCCACGGACGTGCAGTCGCCGATCTGGTGCCGCATCAGCGGACGACCTCCCGGCGGCGTCTGATACCTGCCGCCGGACTCGACGAGCTCTTGACCGCCTCCGGACCCGCGCCTGACCCCGGCGCGTGGGCGCGCGATGTCGCTGAAGCCGACGAACTCTTCGGCGACGACCACTCCTCCGACCCGTGGGATCGGGACGGGGAAAGGTGACAACAGGAGGAGTCACACGTCAGGTGCTGCTGGATACGTCCGTCGTGATCGCGCCGCCGACCGCAGGCCTTGCGTCCATCGCCGACTACGTAGCGGTCAGCGCGGTCACGGTCGCCGAACTGGAGCACGGGGTCGGCGCCTCCGTGGATGCCGAGGAGCGGCTACGACGCAGGCGCCGGCTGGGGGCCATCGTCGACGCCATGGACGTGATCCCGCTGGACATCGCTGTTGCCGGGTCGTATGGCCTGCTCGCCACCATGGTTCGAGCCGCAGGCCGAAACCCTCGTCCACGGCGCCTGGACCTGCTCATCGCCGCTACCGCCGAGCGTCACGGCCTGAGCCTCGCCACCCGTAACGCCGAGAACTTCCGCGCGCTGGACCGTGTGGTCCACGTGATCGAGGTGCGTTGACACCCTCGCCACCTTGATCACGTGGACGGCAGACCTGCCGATCATGCGCGAGCGGATGTCGCCGCAGCCACGGCCACCTGACCGAGGCTGATCCCGCCGTCGTTGCACGGCATCCGGGAGTGCACGAGCACCCGCAGCCCGGCCGCGGTGAGCCGCCGGGACACGCCGTGGAGCAGCCGCAGGTTCTGGAACACCCCGCCGGACAGGGCCACCACGTCGAGCCCGGTGCCGGCGGCGGCCCGTACGGCCGCGGCGGCCAGCGCGTCGTGCAGGCCCGCGTGGAAGCGGGCGGCGATCAGTGGCGCCGCGGTGCCCGTGCGGAGGTCGGCGACGACGGCGCGCACGAGATCGCCCGCCCGGATCAGCCCGCCGTCGAACCCGACGGGATAGCCGTCGCACTCCCCCACCGCCGACGCGCACTGCTCCAGTTCGACGGCCGCCTGCCCCTCGTAGTTGACCCGGTCCCGGATCCCCACGAGCGCGGCGACGGCGTCGAACAGGCGCCCGGCGCTCGTCGTGACCGGAACCTCCACATCGGACACCATCAGCTTCTCCACCTGCGTCCACAGTGGAGCGTTTCGCGCCGCGACGGCCAGGCCGGCCGGGTCGGTGCCGGTGGCGTGCAGCCAGGCCGCGGCCATCCGCCACGGCTGCCGGATGGCCGTGACGCCACCCGGCAACGGCACGGGCTCCAGGTGCGCGAGCCGCCGGAAGCCGGTGAGGGACACCTGCAGCACCTCACCGCCCCACAGCACGCCGTCCGGTCCGTAGCCGAGGCCGTCACACGCGATCCCGATGGCCGGCCCGGTCTCGCCGTTCTCCGCCAGGCAGGCGGCCAGGTGGGCGTGGTGGTGCTGCACCCCTATCAGCCTGAGGCCGGGTTCGGCGGCAGCGCGGTCGAGCGCGTACTTCGTGGACAGGTACTCCGGGTGCAGGTCGTGGGCGAGCACCGCGGGCGTGACGTCGAGCAGGCGCCCGAGGTGCTCGATGCCGTCGGTGTAGGCCCGCAACGTCTCGGCGTTCTCCAGGTCGCCGACGTGGTGCGACGGGAAGGCCTCCGCGCCCCGCAGGATGCAGAAGGTGTTCTTCAGTTCGGCGCCGCAACCGAGCACCGGCTCCGGCGCGGTCACGCCGATCCGCAGGGGTTCGGGGGTGTAGCCGCGGGAGCGGCGGATCGGGTAGGTGCGCCCGGCGACCACCCGCAGCACCGAGTCGTCAGCGCGCGTGCGGATCGGCCGGTCGTGTGTGAGGAAGGCGCCGGCGATGCCACCGAGCCGGGCGAGGGCGTCGTCGTCGAGGTGGGCGATCGGCTCGTCGGAGAGGTTGCCGCTGGTCAGCACGATGGTGGCGGCGAGCTCGTCGAGCAGCAGGTGGTGCACGGGCGTGTAGGGCAGCATCACACCGACGTGGTCGTTGCCCGGCGCGACTGCCGCGGCCAGTGGCGCGCCGAGGCGCCGGCGCAGCAGCACGATCGGGGCGCGGCGGGAGGTGAGCTCGGCGGCCTCACCAGGCCCGACCTGCCCGAGCGTCGCGGCCGCGTCGAGCCCGGGGGCGAGCACGGCGAAGGGCTTGTCCTCCCGGTGTTTGCGCGCGCGCAGTTCAGCCACCGCCTGTTCGTGGCCCGCGAGCGCCGCCAGGTGGTAGCCACCGAGCCCCTTCACGGCCAGCACCCCGCCGTCGGCGAGCATCCGGGCAGCGGTGGCGATCGGGTCGCCGGAGAGGTGGTGGCCGTCGGCGCCCAGCAGCCGCAGCGTCGGCCCGCAGTCCGGGCAGCACACCGGCTGCGCGTGGAACCGCCGGTCGCCCGGGTCGTGGTACTCGGTGGCGCAGGCGGTGCACATCGGGAAGCCGGCCATGGTGGTGGCCACCCGGTCGTAGGGCACCCCGGTGACGATCGTGAACCGCGGCCCGCAGTTCGTGCAGGTGATGAAGGGGTGGCGGTAGCGGCGGTCGAACGGGTCACGCAGCTCGGCGAGGCAGTCGGCGCACGTCGCCGTGTCGGGCGAGATGAGAGTGGCTCGCGGGCCGTGGGCCGAGCTGGGGGCGATGGCGAAGGCGGTGTCGCCGCGCACCGGCACGCCCGTGGCGGCGACGTCGGTGACCAGCGCGAGCGCGGGCGGCCGGTCGCGCAGTGCGGTGAGCAGGGCGTCCAGCGCGTGGGCGCTGCCCTCGGCCTCGATGATCACACCGGACTCGTCGTTGCTCACGAAGCCGGCGAGGCCCAGCTCCCCGGCCAGGCCATGGACGAACGGCCGGAACCCCACGCCCTGCACGATCCCGCTGACGCGGATCCGGGCCCGCACCGACGGTTCGCTCACGGACGACCCAGCGCGCGCTGCACCAGCTCCCACAGCACGTGGTAGGTGGTGGTCTGCGCCTCCTGGATGCGGTGCACCGACGCCGACGGCATGACGAAGAGGTGGTCGATCTCGCCGCGTTCGGCAGCCTCGGCCATCGCTCCGCCCGAGTAACCGGCGAGGCCCACGGTGAGCAGGCCGCGCTCGTGGGCGACGGCCAGGCCGCGCAGCACGTTGGCCGACCCCCCGCTCGTCGACAGGCCCAGCGCGATGTCGTCGGGGCGCCCCGCGGCGGCCACCGGACGGGCGAAGACGTTCTCGAACCCGACGTCGTTGGCCAGAGCGGTGAGCGTGGCGACGTCCGCCGCGAGCGCGAGGGCGGGCAGCGGCCGCCATGCCGGCCCGGGGTCGACGCAGAGCGCAGCCATGGCTGCCGCGTCCGTGCTCGAACCGCCGTTGCCGAAGGCCAAGAGCCTCCCGCCACGGTCGAACCGCTGCGCCATCGCCGTGGCACAGACCGCCAGTTCGGCGGCGTCGGCGGCCAGGACGTCGTGGCGCAGCCGCCCGATCTCACCGACCTTCTCCGCCGTCGACCGGGCGACGTCGGCCAGGAGCACGTCCCGGTCCGCGGCGCCCGCGTGCAGGAAGGGGTAGAGCGACTCGATACTCATCGCTCGCCCTCGCTGCACTCGGGCGGCCCATCGGGAGACGTCACCGCGCGAAGGCGCTGTAACACTGATTCGCTCCCACACTCGCTCATGACGGCTCCAGCCTTGCGATGGCCTCTCCTGCATGGACAAGGACGGTGTCCCCGACCTCGACGTCCACGAGCGCGACACTCACCTCCTCCTGCGTGCCGGCGTCGGTGTCCACGAGGGCCATGTCGTCGCCGAGCAGTTCGACGACCGTGACGGCCACGGCGACGTCGGAGCAGGTGATACAGGTGTCGCCGGGGTGCGGATCGGGCAGCAGCCCGCGCGCGCCCGTGCCGGTGTTCATGCCAGCACCTCCGGGGCGTCCAGGAAGACATGCACGAGCTCCCAGAGCACGTGGTAGGTGGTGACCTGGCCTTCGCGCACGATCCGCGGGTCGTCCGAATGCACCACGAGCACATGGTCCGGAGACGACCGGTTGAGCGGCCCGTCCGCCGCCCCGGCCAGGGCGACGGTCAACAGGCCGCGGCCGCGTGCCGCCGCCAGGGCGTCGGCGAGAGCGGCGTCACCACCGTCGGGCGCGATGGCCAGCGCGATGTCCTCGGGCTCCGCGAACAGCTCCAGCTCGGCACGGAACCCACCGGATCCGCCCCGCAGCGACAGCGCAGGCAGCGCCCGTTTCCCGATGATCACGGGATGCACGAACTCGACCACGACGTGCGCGGCGTCGGCAGCGGCACCGCCGGCACCGAACGCGATCAGCCGTCCGCCCCGGTGGAACCGCCTCGCCATGGCGTGGCAGGCGGTGGCCAGCGCGGGGGCGTCAGTGGCCAGCAGGCCGATTGGCCCCTCGCGACGCGTGAACGCCGTTCGTACGTCCGTAGCTGTCAGCTCGACGGTCAATGCGGCTCCCCTCTGGGCAGCCCCGCTTCGCCGCGGCGACCACCCGCGCGTAGCGATCGAGGAAGATGTGCAGCGCTTCGTGCGTCTGGCCGAGGCTGTCGGCCAGCGAGTCGAGGCAGTTCACACCCTCCGGTGTGACGTAGTAGGTGCGCCGGGCCGGTCCGACATCGGACGTCTGCCACTCCGAACGCACCAGCCCATGCCGTTCCAGGCTGCGCAGAGCGCGATAGACGCCGCCGGCGTCGCCGTCCCCGTCGTGCATCGGGCGCAGACGCGCGGCGAGCTCATAGCCGTGGTCGGGCTGCTCACGCAGGAGCAGCAGCAGGCAGGGCTGGAGGAAGTTGCGCGGTTCGAGCTCGGCCATGATAGGCGGTGCCCTCCGGATCGGCGGTGGTGGGCGCCTGATGTGGCTGATGTTCCCACTGTGTGACCGGAACCACAAGACAGGCCGGTCTCACCCCGGAGGGGCATCCCGCCGTGGCCGGGTGCAGTTCGCGATGTCCGCGCAATCACACCCCTCGGGAAACCCTCCGGGAACGGTTCAATCAACCAGGGATCAGTGGAGCGTTCAGGTAGCACCAAAACACTCATTGACCAGCTATGCGAATAAGACTACCCTTTCGAGCGAAGTCTGAGACAGACCTGTCTCTCTCGCATGGCGCATTCATTCCGAGGCACGGCCGAGGATCCGGTCGGTCGTGCGTGATCGAGCATTTCACGAGCAGGAGCACGAGGCCTCGGGATCGGGGAGATCCCTGGCCTGGATTCTCAAGGAGGAGATCCATTCATGGGCTACGACCCGCGCACGGCCACCGGAGTCCCCACCGAGCCGGTGGGTTCGCTCCCCCGACCGGCCAAGCTGCAGGACGCCTACGCGAAGTACGACGCAGGCGAGATCGGCCGAGACGATCTCGAGAAGCTGCAGGACGCGGCGGTCAAGGATTCGATCGAACGATTCGAGGCCACGGGTTCGCCGATCATCTCCGACGGCGAGCAGCGATGGTCGTCGTTCGCCACCTATCCGATCGCCGACACCCTGGCCGGCACCGGGCTCGCCCCGGGACTCGGACCGGGCGGTCAGTTCTTCGCGATCTTCGCCGACGGCCACGGCCGCCAGCTCCCGAAGCTGGAACGTGGCCCGTTCCGCTACAACCAGCACGCCGCCGACACGCTGCGCAAGTCGATCCCCTACGCGAACAAGCCGATGAAGCAGGCGGTGATCGCGCCGTCGATGCTCGCGCTCCTCTACCCACTGAAGGACCCGGTAGAGGGCTACAGCCGCGAGGAGTTCGAGGCCGCACTCATCGACGAGTGCGAGAGGGATATCCGCGAGGCCTTCGCCGCGGGAGCCGAGCGTGTGTCGGTGGACTTCACCGAGGGCCGGCTGGCCACCCGGGAGGATCCACGCAACCCGTGGACGGGAGCGGGCCTGTTGCCGCATTTCATCGAGCTGAACAACCGCGTGATGGCACGGTTCTCCGCCGACGAGCGGCGCAACATCGGTATCCACACCTGCCCTGGTGGGGACCGCGACTCGGTGCACTCGGCCGACGTGCCCTACAACAACCTGCTCGGCACGATGTTCGACATCGACGCCGGATACTTCCTGATCCAGCTCGCATCCGAGCGGGAAAAGGACCCGGTGTACGAGACGATCGGCCAGAACCTGCGCGACGACGCCCATGGCGTGACACAGATGGCGTACATCGGCGTCACGAATCCGCAGAACCCGCGGGTGGAGAGTCCGCAGGAGATCGCCGACCAGCTGATCCGGGCGGCGAACTTCATTCCGAAGGAGCAGATCGGAGCCACCGACGACTGCGGGTTCTCGCCGTTCTCCATCGACGAGAAACCGAACCACGGATCACCCGACTACGCCCGTGACGTTGCTTTCCGCAAGATCGCGTCCCGGGTGGAAGGAAGCCGCCTGGCCGCGGAGAAACTCGGCTTCTGACCCCTGCACACCTTCGGACGCCACTACCTCGGGCCGGCCCGATTTCGACCCCCGGGCCGGCCCGTTCCCTGCCTGTCGAGCGAGACTCAGTCGGCGGCGATGCCGTGCGACCGCAGCAACAACACGCCGAGCTCACGCGCAGCCGACGCCGCCCCGGTGTCGCCCTCGTGGGCCGCCATGATCGAGCCCTTCATGAGAACGTGCCACTGACGCGCGAAGTGATCCGCGTCCGCCACCCCCGCCTCCTCGGCGAGTTGACGCAGGTATCCCCGGATGTTCGCGAGGTGCTCCACACTCGCCCGGCGTACGGGGCTCGCAGGGTCGTTCACCGTCATCATGGTGGTGAGGAAGGCGCAGCCCTCGAAATCGGAACGGGCGAACCATTCCGAGAACAGGTCGAAGATGGCGAGTAACTGGTCCTGCGGACGCTCGCCACGCAGCCTGCTCTCACGCTGGAGCCATTCCTCGGTCCACAGCCGCTCGCGGCGGCGAAGGAAATCGAGAATGAGGTCATCCTTCGACGGGAAGGCGCGGTACAGCGTCATCTTCGCGGCGCCTGCGTGCGCGATGACGGCGTCGACACCGACGTCGCGCACCCCGTTGCGACTGAACAGCTCATAGGCGGCACGACGAATCCGATCGCCGCCACTCTCCGGCGATCGCCGTGGACCGTCACCGCTCGTCGTCGTCACCTGCTCCATCCTGTCTTCGCCCGACGAAACGATACCTCGCCGATCGGGCGGTAAACCTGCGGGAAGGTGGTGGAATCCGGAACCGCCGAACGGCGCAGTTACAAGCCCCCGAACGCACGCGAGGTGATCCACCGGCGGACCCCGATGAGACAGGGGATCGCTCCTGCTATGGTCGATCGCGATCATCGGGACCGAGGGAGACCAGACATGGTGGGTGACGACGACATCTCCGGGTGAGACCGGACATGGTCGGCCGCCGGCATGAGCGCAGGAGCGCCGTCGGTGTGGGCCGCCGTCGTTGCACCTCTTCCTGTTCCCCGCTGGGCGGCTTTGGCACGCCCGCATCACACATGAGGGCTCTCTGCATGTCCGACGCATTCGTCATCTGCTCGAATCTCTCCTTCTCCTGGCCTGACGACACCCCCGTCTTCCGGGACCTGTCCTTCACCGTGGGCGGCGGCCGCACGGGCCTCGTCGCACCGAACGGGGCCGGCAAGAGCACCCTGCTCAAGCTGATCGCCGGCGAGTACCGGCCGAGCGGAGGCTCCGCGTCCGTCACGGGGGTGCTCGGCTACCTCCCGCAGACCCTGCCGCTGGTCGGCGACCTGACCGTGGCCGAGGTACTGGGAATTGCCCCGGTGATCACGGCGCTCGCGGCGATCGAGTCGGGCGACGCGAGCGAGGAGCACTTCACCACGATCGGCAGCGACTGGGACATCGAGGAGCGCACCCGCGCCCAGCTGGACCGGCTCGGCCTCGGCGACCTCTCGCTCACCCGGCACCTGCGCACCCTGAGCGGCGGCCAGATCGTCACCCTCGGCCTGGCGGCACAGCTGCTGAAGCGGCCCGACGTCCTGCTGCTCGACGAACCGACGAACAACCTCGACCTCGATGCCCGGCAGCGGCTCTACGGCGCGATCGAGGACTGGACCGGCTGCCTGCTGCTGGTGAGCCACGACCGGGCGCTTCTCGACCGCATGGACCGTATCGCCGAGCTCGACAGGGGCGAGCTGCGTACCTACGGCGGAAACTTCACCGAGTACGAGACGGCCGTGCAGGCCGCGCGCGAGGTGGCGGAGAAGAACATCCGCAACGCCGAGCAGGAGGTCAAGCGGGAGAAGCGGGAGATGCAGCAGGCCCGCGAGCGGGCCGAGCGCCGGTCCGGCAATGCCGCCCGCAACATCAAGAACGCCGGCCTGCCGAAGATCGTCGCAGGCGGGCTCCAGCGGCGCGCCCAGGAGTCGGCGGGGAAATCGAACGAGACGCACGCCGCGCGCGTCAGCGAGGCGAAGGCCCGGCTCGACGAGGCGGGGCGCGCGCTTCGCGACGAGCAGAAGATCACGTTGATCCTGCCGGGCACCAACGTCCCGGCAGGCCGCACGGCGTTCCTCGGCGAGCGGATGCAGGTCCGCTACGGCGACCAGGCCCTCTTCGCAGGCGACGGTGCCGACCTGGTGATCCGCGGACCCGAGCGGATCGCTCTGACCGGCCCCAACGGGGCAGGCAAGTCCACGCTGCTGCGCATGATCAACGGCGAGCTGGAGCCGGAGGGGGGCACCAGGCGGGCCGACGGCCGGGTCGCCTACCTGTCCCAGCGCCTCGACCTGCTGAACCTCGACCGCACGGTGGCGCAGAACCTCGCCGCGTTCGCACCCGCGATGCCGGAGGCACAGCGGATGCACCTGCTCGCCCGCTTCCTGTTCCGCGGCTCCCGCATCGACCTCCCGGTCGGCGTGCTGTCCGGCGGCGAGCGGCTGCGCGCCACCCTGGCCTGCGTCCTCTACGCCGAACCGGCACCCCAGTTGCTGCTTCTCGACGAACCCACCAACAACCTCGACCTCATCAGCATCGGCCAGCTGGAGAGCGCGCTGGCTGCCTACGAAGGCGCGTTCGTGGTCGTCAGCCACGACGAACGCTTCCTCACGGAGATCAAGGTGAGCCGCTGGCTACGACTAGCCGACGGCCGACTGCAGGAGACAGGTCCACCGGACCGCCCCTGACGTCGACCGCACACACCCCGTGGCCACCGCACACATGGCAGAACGTGTGCGCGGTGGCCACCAGATATGTGCGGTCGGGGTGGGTCGGGAGGGGACGTGCCAGTAGGGGTTCGCGGGGCGGTCGGGGCTCGCGCGGCTCCATGGCCGGCGAGCCACCCGGCGAGCGGCCCGCCCGCACCAACCCACCGAGCGAAAGTGCCGCTCGTTCTGCGCAGCTGGCCCCGCGGGGCAGCCAGGCCCACCCAACGAGCGGCCCGGCCGCACCGACCTAGCGGGCGAACGTGCCGCTCGTTCAGCATCCGGCGGTCAGCCGGTGCCCGCGCGGCGTGGGAAGCGGGGGGCGTGGGGGCGGAGCTCGCCCACCAGTCGTGCGCGGGCGAGGGCGGCGAGGAACTCGCGCGGGCCGTCGAAGTCCGGCATCTCGACGTAGGCGGCGCCCAGGCCGGTCACGTCGTGGGCGTCCGACCCGGCCATGACCGGCAGGCCGTGCCGCGACGCCAGCGCGGCCGCGGCGTCGTTGTGCGTGAGGTCGTGGACCTTGGCGTTGAACGCCTCCACCACGTCGACGGCGCCGTCCGCGCAGAGGGCGTCGGCCACGGCACCGGCGCCGGCACGCAGCGGGTCGAAGGGGTGCGGAAGGCCCACGAGGCCGCCCTGCGCCCGGATCCGGCGCACGACCTCGCGGATCGGGAGGACGTACGGGATGCGTTCGGTGAGGAACAGCCCGAGTACCTCCCCGTCGGCGGTGCGCACCTCCTCACCGACCTCGATCCGGACGCCCAGGTCGCGACCCTGCGCGGCGAGCGCGGCCGAGGTCTCGTTGTGGTCGGTCACGAACACCACGTCGAGACCCAGCTCGACCGCCCGGCATGCGAGCTGCTCGACGCGCAGCACCGCGTCCCCGGACGCAACGGTGTGCACGTGGCAGTCCACGCGGACCCAGCCCGCCGCCGTCATCTGCTCGGGACGGCGATGCCGAGCTCGTTCAGGAGGTCCTGGGAGTAGGCGATCCGGCCGGTGAGCGCACGGCTCCCGTTCGCGGGCGGGCGGCACAACGCGAGCGCGGCCTCCGCCATCACGGCCGGCGGTTCGGCGTCGGGCGCGTCCTCCGTGGTCAGGTGGTGGAAGACGGTGCCGGGTGTGGGCACCACCCGGTTCGGGGACAGCGCGTTGACGGCGATCCCGTCGGCGTACAGCTCGGCCGCGAGCCCGGTGGAGAACCGCTCCAGGGCGGCCTTGCACATCCCGTACACCGTGCCGCCACGGGACGCCCGGCCGGTCGGCGGGAGCTGCGGGTGGATGGCGGCGCGCGAGGAGATGTTGAGGATCGTGCCTGCGCCGCGTTCCCGCATGCCGGGCAGCACCAGCTGCGCGAGGTGCATCGGTGCCTTGACCTGCACCTCGAACATGAGATCGACGCGCTTGGCGGTGAAGTCGGCCACCGGCGTGAACCAGGTGACGGCGGCGTTGCTCACCAGGATGTCGACCGGCCCGTGCTCGGCGGTGACCCGTTCAGCGAGCGCCACGCGGTCCGCCGCGCGGGACACGTCGGCCGCGACGGCCCGGGCCGTGCCGCCTGCCGCCTCGATGGCAGCGACCGTGTCGGTGAGCGACCCGGCCAGCTGGGAGCTGCCGGGCTCGAGCGTGCGGGCCGTGGCGATCACCGTGGCGCCCTCGGCCGCGAACCGCCTGGCGATCTCCGCGCCTATCCCCCGGCTCGCCCCCGTGACGAGGGCGATCCTGCCGTCGAGCACACCCATGTCCACCACTCCTCATCTGGTCGGGGCCGTGGTCGCGGCCCTCCGGCTGATCGCATGCACCTGACGCCCGACGGTGGAGGCGGCCAGGCAGAGCACCGACATCACCGCCATCAGCCCGAAGGCCCACCGGTACCCGGTGACGAGGTCCTCCAGCGCTTCCGGCGAGACCTGCGACAGCGACCCGTCGAAGAGCTGCGGGCGCAGGGCGACCGGCAGCGGCGCGGCCACCAGCGTGAGCGCCACGGCCGTGCTGATCACCACCCCGGAGCTCTGCGCCATGAGCCGCACCGCGTTGGTGATCCCGAGCCGGTCGGGCGGCACGTCCTGCAGCATCGCCGTGCTGTTCGCGGGGATGAACGCGCCCGACCCGATCCCCAGCACCACGACGGCGCCGATCAGCACGGGATACGGGGTGTCGACGGAGATCGTGAACAGCAGCAGCGTGACGCCGACCAGCGAGATCGCGCACGCGGCCACAGCCACCGTGCGCGGGGCGATGTGACGCAGCAGCGCACCCGCCAGCGGTGCGGCGATGATCGACGCGACGGCAATCGGCAGCACCTTGAGCCCCGCCTCCGCCGGGGTGTCGCCGGAGACGGCCTGGAAGTACAGCCCCATCAGCAGCACGACGGCGAACCGCGACACCGTCGCGAGGAATCCCGCGAGCGTTCCGATGCCGACCACCGGGTCGCGGAACGTCCGCAGATCCACGACGGGTTCGGCGGCCCTGCGCTCGACGAGCAGGAACGCCGGCACGGCGAGCACGAAGACCGTGAGGCATCCGAGGACGAGCGGGTCGTCCCAACCGGACGTCCCGACCTGGGACAACGCGAGCAGCAGCGTTCCGAGCCCGACCAGGACGAGCAGGTTGCCGAGCGGGTCGATCCGCAACCGCTGACGGCGGCGCGGGACGCGCTCCATCACCCGCAGCCCCCACAGCAGGCACACCACGCCGACCGGCACGTTCGACCAGAACGTCCACTGCCAACCGACCTCGGTGGCCAGCAGGCCGCCGAGCGTCGGTCCGAGCAGCTGAGCCAGCGAGAACGACGCCATGTAGATGCCCAGGCCCTGCCCCAGCAGCCGGCGCGGGAACGCCGCGGTGACCAGTGCGGCGCTGTTCGTGATGAGCATGGCCGTGCCGATGCCCTGCACCACCCGGCAGGCGATGAGCAGCCCGACCGACGGAGCGAACCCGGCGAGCAGGCTCGCGGCGGTGAACAGCCCGACGCCCGTCATGTACATCGGACGCCTGCCGAAGAGGTCGGCCAGCCGCCCGAAGAACACCATCAGGGAGACGTTCGTGAGCTGGTAGGCCAGCAGGATCCACGTCGTCTCGAACACGCTGGCGTCGAAGCTGCTCACGATCGCCGGAAGCGCGATCGTGAGCGAGCTGTTGTTGAGCCCACTCATCAGCGACGCAAGGCAGACCACCGACAACACGCGCCACGCATAGCGCGAGCGAGCGCGGTCGTCGGTGGTCTCCTCCGTTTCGCCGGGGGTGTCGACGCTGGTCCCCCTGGAACCGTTCACAGGCCGATCGACACCGCCAGCCGCTCACGGTGGAACGCCGGGTCGCCGAGGAAGAGCTTCGTGGCCGCCGCGCGCTTGAAGTACAGGTGGGCGTCGTGCTCCCACGTGAACCCGATGCCGCCGTGGATCTGGATGTTCTCGGCCGCCGCGGCGAAGAACGCGTCGGAGCAGTAGGCCTTGGCGAGGCTCGACACCGCCGGGACCTCGTCGGAGTCCCGCGCCACGGCCCACGTGGCGTAGTAGGCGGCCGCCCGCGCCGACTCCACCTGCAGGAGCACGTCGGCCGCCTTGTGCTTGAGCGCCTGGAAGCTGCCGATCGGGCGGTCGAACTGCTTGCGGACCTTCGCGTACTCCACGGCCATCTCGAGCGCGCGCTGCGCCCCGCCGACCTGCTCGAGGGCGAGCGCGACCGCGGCCCGGTCCAGCGTGCGCCGCAGCGTGGAACCGGCGGCGCCGTCGGTACCGACCAGCCGCGCCGGCACCTCCGTGAAGTCCAGCCGAGCCAGCCGGGACGTCTGGTCGAGGGTGGGCAGCGCCGTGCGGGTGAGGCCCGGCGCCTCGGCGTCGACGGCGAACAGCGACGGTCCCGCGGCAGTGCGGGCCGCCGCGAGAACCAGACCGGGCAGGTGCCCGTCCGGCACCTGATCGACGCTGCCGCGCAGCACCCAACCGTCTCCCGCCTGCTCGGCCGACAACGTGGGCGCCTCGGGGTCCCACCGGCCGCCCTCGCCCGCGGCGGCGAGCGTGGCGAGCGTCGATCCGTCAGCGATCCCCGGCAGCAGCTCCTCGGCCGCGGCCGGGTCGGCGGCGTCCAGGACGGCGTGCGCTGCCAGCACCACCGTGCTGGAGAACGGCCCGGGCAGCAGCGCGCGTCCCAGCTCCTCCTGCACGACGGCCAGCTCGACGAACCCGTAGCCGCTCCCCCCGAACTTCTCCGGGAGGGCGAGGCCCTGCAGGCCGAGTTGCTCGGCCATCTGCCGCCAGACGGCCGGGTCGTAGCCGACCGGCCCGTCCATCAACGCACGTACCGCCGTGATCGGCGACTTCTCGGCGAGGAAGCGCCGCACCGAGGCCCGCAGCTGCTCCTGCTCGGGAGTGAACACCAGGTCCATGGCCGTTACCGCCCGTTCCCGGTGACGGCGGGCTTGAACGTGCGTTCGACGAGCTCGGCCAACCGGTCGGACTCCCACGGGCCGTCCGAGACGATGTGCCGGACGGGCGCAGGCTTGTTGTAGAGGTGCACCTCGTACCCGCGCGCGCCGACGACCTGGCCGGTGAGCCAGTCGGACGCCTCGCTCGCGATGTACGCGACGATCGGCGCGATGTTGTCGGGCGAGCGCTCGTCGCTGTCGCGCAGGGCCCCGGACTGCCGCTCGCTGGGGATCGACGCTGTCATCCTGGTGGCGGCACCGGGCGAGATCGCGTTGGCCGTGACGCCGTAGCGGCCCAGCGCGTTGGCGCAGGAGTAGGTGAGGCCGACGATGCCCATCTTCGCCGCGGCGTAGTTCGGCTGTCCCGGGGCGCCGTGCAGCCCGGAGACCGACGTGAAGTTGATCAGCCGGTAGTGGCCGTCGGGGTTGCGCTGGTCGCGCCAGTACGCGGCCGCGGGCTTTGTGGTGTTGTAGTGGCCCTTGAGGTGGACGCGGATGACGTCGTCCCACTCCTTCTCACTGAGGTTGAAGATCATCCGGTCGCGCAGGATGCCGGCCACGTTCACCAGCACGTCGAGCTTCCCGAACTCCTCGATCGCCGTACGGACGAGCCCTTCGGCCTGGTCCGGGTCGGAGACGTCGCCGCCGTCGGCGATCGCGGTGCCACCGGCCTCCGTGATCTCCCGGACGACCTCGGCGGCGGGGCCCTTGTCCGCCCCCGAGCCGTCCAGCTCCACCCCGAGGTCGTTCACCACCACCGACGCGCCCTGCGCGGCGAGCAGCCGGGCGATCCCGGCGCCGATCCCGCGCCCGGCCCCGGTGACAACCGCGACCCGCCCTGATAGTCCCGTCGTGGCAGCCGTCATGCCCCCGCTCCCTTCAACTCGGCCGGGCGCGGCTCCCTCGGGAGCCCGAGCGCGCGTTCGGCGATGATGTTGCGCTGGATCTCGCTGGTGCCGGAGTAGATCGTCCCGGCCCGGCTCGCGAGGAAGACCTGCTGCCAGTGCGAGAGCCGGTAGCCCTCGCCGTCGGGGCGCACGAGCGCCTCGGGTCCCATCAGCTCCATCGCGATCTCCCCGACGCGGCGCTCGTACTCGCTCCAGAAGAGCTTCGAGATCGACGCCTCCGGGCCCGGCTCGCGGCCCTCGGCCAGCTGGGCGAGCAGCCGCAGGCCCTGGTAGCGCATGATCTCGACGTGCGTGTGCGCCCACGCGAGCTGCTGGCGCACCATCGGGTCCTTGTCCCGGCCCACCTCGCGGGCCAGCTCGACCAGCGCGGCGAGCTGCCGCTGGTACTTCAGGTGGCCGATCGTTGCGCTGCCGCCCCGCTCGTGGCCCAGCGTCGTCATCGCGACGCGCCAGCCGTTGTTCAGCCCGCCGATCACGTTGAACAGCGGTGCCCGCGCGCCGTCGAAGAACTCCTCACCGAACTCGGCGTTGCCGGTGAGCTGGCGCAACGGGCGCGCGTCGATGTTGTTGTCGCGCATCGGGAGCAGCACGTAGGAGATGCCCCGGTGCTTGGGGGCCGCGGTGTCGGTGCGGCACAGGACGAAGATCATGTTCGCCCGCGCGAAGCCCGAGGTCCACACCTTCTGCCCACTGATCACGATCTCGTCGCCGTCGACGACGCCCCGCGTGGAGACGGCGCCCAGGTCGGAGCCGTGGTCCGGTTCGGAGAAGCCCTGGCAGTACACGTCCTCCGCGCTGATGATCCGCGGCAGGAAGTGTTCCTGCTGCTCAGGCGTGCCGTGCACCATCACCGAGGGGCCCACCATCCCCTCACCGAACCCGCGCCGGATCCGCGGCAGGCCCGCCCGGGCGCACTCCTCGCTGTAGATGGCGTTCTGCACCGCGGTCCAGCCGCGGCCGCCGAACCGCTCCGGCCACTGCGGGCAGATCATCCGCTCGGCCAGCAGCCTGCGCTCCCACTCCTCGTGCAGTGGGCTCTTCGCTGCTGCCGCATGGGCGGAATGGTCGCCCGCCGTCATCGGTGGGACGGTCCAGTCGACCAGGTCGGCCAGGCCGGCGGGCGCATTGTCGGCGATCCAGTCCCGGGTCTCCTGCCGGAACTTGGACGCCTCCGGTCCCAGGTCGAGTTCCACGTCGTCGCCTCCTCAGGCGGTCGATCAGGCGGGTCGGTCTACGGGGTCGATCAGCTGGGCCCGGTCACCACGAGCACGTCGAGGGCTTCGACGTGCGACCCGTCCACCCAGAGCGGGTTGATCTCCAGCACCTGCAGGGCCGGGCCCAGCGACCGGGCACACTCGGCGACCGTGGTCACCACCTCGGCCACGGCCTGCAGATCCACGGGAACCGTCCCGCGCGCGCCTGCCAGCACCGGCGCACCGCGCAGCTCACCGAGCATGCGCGCCACCTCTGTGGGATCGACGGGCAGAACCCGCAGGCTGACGTCGCGCAGCACCTCGATGAACACCCCGCCCAGCCCGACGGCGAGCACCGGCCCGAAGGAGGGGTCCACCGAGACGCCGACGAACAGTTCGGTGCCACCGGTGCGCATCGGGCTCACCAGGGCGCCCTCGACGTCGTCGGTGACCGCCCGTCCTGCGGCGAGCACGCTCTCCGTCGCGGCGTGCACCGCGTCGGGCTCGCCGAGGCCGAGGGCGACGCCCCCGATGTCCGACTTGTGCGTGATGGCGGCCGAGCAGACCTTCACCGCCACCGGGAGGCCGAGCCGTTCGGCCGCGGCCACCGCGTCATCGGGGTCCTGCACGAGCTCGGCCGGCACCACCGGCACTCCGGCCGCGACCAGGAGGTCACGGGCCCGCGCCTCGGACCACGGACCGTTGGGCAGGTCGTCGAGTGCGACGCGCGGCGCGGGCGCCGGTGCGGCCGCCGGACGCGCGGCGCGGTCCTGGCGCATCTCGTTCCACCGGATCGCGTGCCCCACCGCGGTCAGCCCGAACTCGATGCCCCCGACGACGTGCAGGCCATGCCGGTCGAGCAGGTCGGCGCCGTACTCGGAGAGGTCGCTGCAGGTGGCGGAGAAGTTGACGATCGGGATCGGCGACCGTGCCACGGTGGCCGCGATGTCGGCCATGCGGCGTTCGGGCACCGCCGGGTCGGGAGGCGCGGCGACGGGCACGGAGATCAGGTTGAGCACGAAGTCGAGCTTCGGGTCGGCGGACACGGCGTTCAGCGCGGTGCCGCCGAGGTTGGCGCTCGCCGTGGCGGTGTCGGCCAGGATGACCCCGGTGACGTCGAGCGGGTTGCGCGCCGCGGCGAACGACGGGAGCAGTTCGCGCAGCCGGTCACCGGTGGACTCGCTGAACTCCGGGATCTCCACGCCCTCGTCGGCGCTGCGGTCCGCGATGATGTCGCACGCCCCGCCGGACGCCGTGACCACTCCCATCCGGCGGCCCGTCGGCACCGTTCCCGAGCCGAGCAGCCCCGCCGTGATCAGCAGTTCCTCCAGGCTGTCCACCCTCGTCACCCCGAACTGGCGGAACGCCGCGGCCACGACAGCGTCGTCGCCCGCCACGGCGCCGGTGTGGGCCAGCGCGGCCAACTGGCCCGCCGGGCTGCGCCCCACCTTGAGCGCCACGATCGGCTTGCCGACCTGAAGCGCCCGCTCTGCGAGGGCCGTGAACCGCTGAGGGTCCCGGACCGACTCGAGGAACAGACCGATCACACGTGTGTCGTCGTCGTCGATGAGGTGCTCGATCACGTCGGCCGCCGTGATCACCGCCTCGTTGCCCATCGACGTGAGCAGGCTGATCCCGATGCCGTGGGCCCGCGCGAACGCGAGGACGTTGCTGGTGAGCGCGCCGCTCTGCAGCACGACGCCCAGCCCTCCCCTGCGCAGCGGCGGCACGATGTGCAGGCCGAACGGCGCCACACCGGCCGCCGCGTTCACGAAGCCGAGGCAGTTGGGACCGAGCAGGGTGAGGTCGAGTTCCACCGCGCGCTCGACCAGCCGGCGCTCGCGTTCCCGGCCCTCCTCGCCCCCGCCGTCGCCGTAACCCGACGCCAGCACCACGACGTTGTGGATCCCGGCCGCGGCGGCGTCCTCCAGCACGCCCTCGACGGCGCGGGTGGGGGCCAGCACGAAGGCCAGGTCGACGGGCTCGTCCAGGGCTCGCAGGCTCGGCACCGTGGGGCGGCCGAACGCCTGGGGACGCACGGGATGAACGAGCCGCAGCTCGCCGCTGAACCCCGAGGTGGAGAGGCTGTCGAGGATGAACCGGGCCCAGCCGGAACCTTCCGACGCCCCGACGAGGGCGATGCTCCGTGGGGCGAAGAACGACCGGAGGCGCTGTGGTGAGGCCAGCGACCGGCGGCCCCGGTCCCGCTGCCCGACTCCGTGCTCGTCATCGACCACTGCGACGTGATCGGCCTGAGTCATACCCGGTCCCCCACCTGCTCCGCACTGCACGCCAGAGGTAAATCCGTGTTTTAGAATCAGATTCTTCCATGAGACCGCACCGTGACGAGGCTGTCAACGGCTTGACAAGGGCATCGAGCCACGCTGAGGGTTGTCCTAGAATGTAGTTCCACTCGACTCCGCTGGAGGCGCGCCATGGCGCTCGACCACAGCCTCGTCGGGATCCGGTCGGAGCCGGTCGACCGGTCCTGGAACGCCACCGATGCCATCCTCTACGCACTGGGCGTCGGGGCCGGGGCCGACGACCCCACCACCGAGCTGCAGTTCACCACCGAGAACACCGCCGGTGTGGAGCAGCAGGTGCTCCCGACCTTCGGCGTGCTCGCCGCGGCGGCTCGTACGGGCCGCCGGCTCGGCGACTTCGACCCCGCGAAGCTCGTGCACGCCGAGCAGGCGTTCGAGCTGCACGCCACACTGCCCGTCGCCGGGGCGGTGCAGGTCACCTCGGGGGTCACCGCCATCCAGGACAAGGGCAGCGGCGCGCTCGTCACCACCGAGAACACCGCGACGCTGGACGGACGGCCGCTCGTCACCACGCGCAGCGGCGTGTTCATCCGCGGCGAAGGCGGTTTCGGCCGCGAGCCGGGCCAGAGCGACACCTGGACGCTCCCCGATCGCGAGCCCGACGAGCAGGTGCGCTACCGCATCCGCCCGGACCAGGCGCTGCTGTACCGGCTCTCGGGCGACCGCAACCCGCTGCACTCCGACCCCGCGTTCGCCGCACGCGGCGGCTTCGACCGCCCGATCCTGCACGGGCTCTGCACGTACGGCTTCACCGGCCGCGCCCTTCTGCACGCCGTGTGCGGTTCCGACCCGAAGCGGTTCGGCGGGATGTCGGGCCGCTTCAGCAGGCCGGTCCTGCCCGGCCAGGAGCTCGTCGTCTCGGTGTGGACGGGAGCCGGCGGCCCCGACGACGCTTTGTTCCGGACGAGCACAGCGGACGGCAGCGTGGTCATCGACCGCGGCCGTTTCCGGCTGCGCTGACCCACCGCGCCCACCTACCGCGCTGACCTACCGGCCGCATTCACCAGACGGGGAGACGCACATGGCACCGCGACGGGCGGCGATCGCCGGGATCCACGAGTACCCCCTGCGCCGGGCACCCGGCCGCAGCAAGATGCAGATCAAGGCCGAGTCCGCTGCTCGGGCGCTGGAGGACGCCGGGCTGACCTTCGCCGACGTCGACGCGCTGTACGACGCGGGCGAGACCGGCTCGATGTCGGGCATCACCGTGGCCGAGCACCTCGGTATCGCACCGCGGGTGATCGACACGACGTCGCTGGGTGGCAGCTCGTACGAGTTCCACGCCGCCCACGCCGCCCGCGACATCGCCGCCGGCCGGGCGAACGTCGCGCTGCTGACCTACGGCTCCACCGCCAAGAGCGAGGCCAGAGCCATCGGCACCGGAGCCCGCAGCACCCCCGACCCGGCACCCGGGATGAACATGGAGACCCCCTACGGGCTGCCGCTGATCGGCAATTACGCCCTGGTGGCCCAGCGGCACATGCACGAGTACGGCACCACACCCGAGCAACTCGCCGAGATCGCGGTGACCACGCGTGCGCATGCGGTGCGCAACCCGGAGGCCGTCGCCGGGCTGCGTGACATCGGGATCAAGAACGTCGGCGAGCTCACCGTGGACGACGTGCTCGGCTCCCGGATGGTCGCCGACCCGTTGCACCTGCTGGAGTGCTGCCTCGTCTCCGACGGCGGCGGCGCGGTGGTGATCGTCGGCGACGATGTCGCGGCGGGGATCCGCAAGGATCCGGTCTGGATCCTCGGCAGCGGTGAGGCGGTGGGCTACCCGGGCAACACCCGCGACCTCACCACCAGCGCCGGGGCACGGTCGGCGCCGCTCGCGTTCGGCGAGGCGGGAGTGCGGCCCGAGGACATCGACATCGCGATGATCTACGACTCGTTCACCATCACCGTGCTGACGCTGCTGGAGGACCTCGGCTTCGCCAAGAAGGGCGAGGGCGGCTCCTACGTCGAGGGCGGCCGGTTGCGCTGGGACCGCCCCGGGGCACCCGCGTTGAACACCGACGGCGGCGGCCTGTCGTCCAACCACCCCGGCATGCGCGGGATCTTCCTGTTGATCGAGGCCGCCCGGCAGCTGCGCGGCGAGTCGACCTCGCAGGTTCAGGGCGCCCGCCTGGCCGTGGCCCACGGCAACGGCGGGCAGCTGGGCACCCGCCACTCCGCCGCCACCATCGTCCTCGGAAAGGACTGATCACCGTGAGCGCCACCGCCGACGCGGCACCCGCGCGCCCCCTGCCGGTGCTGGACGAGGCCGACACCGGCCCGTTCTGGCGGGCCTGCGGCGAGCACCGGCTCACCTACCAGCGCCGTCGCAGCACGGGCGAGGTGGTGTTCTATCCCCGCGGCCACGACGACGCCGACCTCGAGACGCTCGACTCCGCGGGCCGCGGCACCGTCTACACGTTCACGGTGGTGCGGCAGCACGGCCAGTCATTCTTCCGCGCGCACGCGCCCTACACGGTGGCCTACATCGACCTCGACGAGGGCTTCCGCATCCTCACCGAGGTGGTCGCCGAACCCGGTACCGTCCGCATCGGGCAGCGTGTGGAGCTCGACTGGGAAGACCACGACGGCACCGCGGTCCCGGTCTTCCGGCCGGCCGGGTAGGGCGGGTCGAACCGCCGTGCACGGCGTGTGCTGGCACTATCGGTCCCCCGCGGCCGCAACGGAACGGCCGGGAAAGGCTGAGGAGGCGCCGTGACAACGCGGAGCGTGGGCCGTGGTCGCAGCGCCGGTCGCCAGTGGGGCAGCACCGAGCAGACCCGCACCCAACTGCTGGACGCCGCGCGGGTCGTCTTCGCCCAGCGCGGCTTCGCCGAGGCCAGCGTCTCGGACGTCGTCGAGCGGGCGGGGTCGAGCGTCGGCAGCCTGTACCACCATTTCGGGGGCAAGAGCGAGCTGTTCACCGCGCTGTGGGAGCGGTACCGCGACGAGCAGCACGCCGTAGCCGCCACCGCTGTCGCCGCCGCGAAGGACAGCGGCGTCACCGACCCCTTCGAGTTGTTCGAGGCCGGTGCGCGCGCCTATCTCAACGCCACCTGGCCGAACCGCGACATCGTCAAGCTCATCCACGACGGCGACACTCCTCCCGGCTTCCAACGGCTGCTCCGCCAGAGCGGCAAGGAGTGGGTGAAGAGCAACTTCCGGCTGCTGCGGGCCGACAACCAGCCGGTCAACAGGGTGCTGGTCGCCCTCCTCACGAGCTTCACGGGCGAGGCGCGCCGCGAGATCGCCTCCGCTCGGTCGGCGAAGGAGGCCCGCCAGATGGTCGAGGCGATGATGGACGTCCTCACCCGCATGCGCACGGTGATCGAACCCGACCTCCTGGCGGAGACCACGCCCGTCTGACCGGCGGGCGCGCTGCTCCTACCGGCTCAGTAGGAGCGGGCGCGCACGGGCGTCACCCGGATCACCGCCGAGAAGTCGGCAAAGGTCTCCTCGGGTGTCACACCCGCCCACCGCATCGACTCCAGATGCTTCTCCACGTAGGCGGAGGTCTCACTCGCGCTCAGCGGAGCCGACTCTCCCGGTGGCGCGAAGCTCAGCGCGGCGATGCCCTCGATGGTGAGGACGCTGTGGTTCTCCGCGTCGCCATCGAGGTCGAGGTGCAACGCGACCTTCGGATTGGCCCGCAGGTTGCGGACCTTCGGGGCGCCGGGCCGGCTGAGGATCACGAAGGTCGTGTCGTGCCACGCGTAGCCCACGAGCGATGTCTGCGGCTGCCCATCGGGGCTGACCGTCGTGAGCCAGATGACCGTCTGGTCGCGGAGGCGATGCTCGGCGCGGTCAGCCGCCTCGTCCACAAGGTTGGGAAGCATTCGCGCAGCCTACGGAGCAGGTCCGACAAAAAGAGTGAACTGGACTTTTCATGACAAGGGCTGCGCGAACTGCCACGTGACCTCGACCGGCGGCGGTGTTTGTGCGCTGCGCACAGACCGGATGAAACGGACCTTGACACACAGAGTGGCACGCATCACCCTCAGATGCAGTTCTAGAGCCCGGTTCTAGCCGTGGCCGACGAGAGCACCGCGCCCCAACGAGGAGGCTGTGTGAACTCCGACCTGGACTCCGAACCGCTCCTGCAGATCGAGGATCTACGGGTCGAGTTCACCACGGCAGCAGGCACCGTCGAGGCGGTCAGCGGCGTGAGCTTCAGCGTGGCCGAGAACCAGACGGTCGCCGTGGTCGGCGAGTCCGGGTCGGGCAAGAGCGTCACCGCGCTGGCCGTGCTGCGCCTGCTCGACGGCGGCCGGATCAGCGGGGGGCGGGTGCTCTGGGACGGGCGCGATCTCGCCGAACTGGACACCCGCGGGATGCGCAGGGTCCGCGGCGACGAGATCGCCATGATCTTCCAGGACCCGATGTCCTCGCTCGACCCGCTGTACTCGGTGGGCCACCAGGTCGTCGAGGCCATCCGGCTGCACCGGCGGATATCGAAGCGGGCCGCCCGGGAGCGCGCGATCGAACTGCTCGACCAGGTCGGCATCCCCGATCCACGCAGCCGCATCGACGCCTACCCGCACCAGCTCTCCGGCGGTCAGCGCCAGCGCGTGATGATCGCGATCGCACTCGCCTGCTCCCCTCGGCTGCTCATCGCCGACGAGCCCACCACCGCGCTTGACGTCACCATCGAGGCCCAGGTGCTCGAGGTGCTGCGCACCGTCCAGCGCGAGTACCGCACCGCGCTGCTGCTGGTCACCCACGACATGGGCGTCGTCGCCGAGACGGCCGACTGGGTGGTGGTCTTCTACGCAGGTCAGGTGGTGGAGCAGGGCCCCACCGCGGAGGTGCTCGGCGATCCGCGCCACCCCTACAGCACCGCGCTGCTCGCCGCGGTGCCCACACCCACCACCGACAAGGCACTCCCCCTCGCCGCCATCCCCGGCGCCGTCCCGAGCCTGCACGACACCCCGGACGGCTGCCGGTTCCACCCGCGCTGCCCGCAGGCCTGGGACGAGTGCGCAACCACAACGCCCGACCTGTACGCACTGGGCGGCGGCCGGACGAGCCGGTGCCTGCTGCACCGAGCCGCCCCGCACGGCACCGTCGCGGCCGTCGGACGGGAGAGCGCGTGATGTCGTCGGTCGCCGAACCCGCCGCGGCTCCCGTGCCCGCCACCGAGGACGTGCTCGCCGTCCGCGACCTCGTGAAGCACTTCCCGATCACGCGCGGGCTCCTGCGGCGCACCGTCGGGCACGTCCGGGCCGTCGACGGGGTGTCGTTCTCGGTCGGGCAGGGGGAGACGGTCGGCCTCGTCGGGGAGTCCGGGTCGGGGAAGTCGACGGTGGCCCGGCTGGTGCTGCGCCTGCTCGACCCGACGAGCGGCAGCATCCGGTTCGAGGGCCGTGAGCTCACCGGGATGCGCGCTCGCGAGCTGCGGCCGCTGCGCCGGCGCATGCAGATCGTCTTCCAGGACCCGGTGAGCTCTTTCGACCCGCGGATGACCGTGTTCTCGGTGATCAGCGAGCCCCTCGAGGCGCAGGGCGGCACCGACGCGCGAGCGAACCGCCGACGGGCGGGCGAGCTGCTCGAACTCGTCGGACTCTCCGCGAGCGACCTGGACAAGTACCCCCACCAGTTCTCCGGCGGCCAGGCGCAGCGCATCGGGATCGCGCGGGCACTGGCCACCGATCCCCGGCTGCTGGTGTGCGACGAGGCCGTGAGCGCGCTCGACGTGTCGGTGCAGGCCCAGGTGCTCAACCTGCTGCGTTCGCTCCAGCGCGAGCTCGGCCTGTCCTACCTGTTCATCGCCCACGACCTCAACGTCGTCCGGTACGTCTCCGACCGGATCTGCGTGATGTACCTCGGCGAGATCGTCGAGCAGGGCCCGGCCGACGAGCTGTTGTCCGACCCACGCCATCCCTACACGCGCACGCTCGCCGATGCGGTCGCCACGGCCGACCCGGCCGTCGCCCGCCTGCGCGGGCGCCGGGTGGTGCGCGGCGAGATACCCAGCCCGAGCGCTCCCCCGCCCGGCTGCCGGTTCCACACCCGTTGCCCGTCGGCGTTCGATCCGTGCCGCACCACGCCGCCGGAGCCGGTCGCGGCCGGTCCCGGCCGGATCGCGGCGTGCCACCTGCTGAGCGGAGAGGCGGCGGCCCGTGGCTGAGTACGTGCTCCGGCGCGCGCTCTACGGCCTGCTCGTGGTCGCGCTCGTCACCGTCTTCGTGTTCCTGACGTTGCGGCTGATCCCCGGCGATGCCGTCCGGCTGCAACTGGCCGACGCCCCGGGCGTGAGCGAGGAACAGGTCGCGGCCCTTGCCGCTCAGCTCGGCCTCGACCAGCCACTGCTGACACAGCTAAGCACCTTCGTCACCGACGCGGCCCGCGGCGACTTCGGCACGTCGTTCCAGAGCCAGGAGCCCGTCACCGCGCTGATCGCCGACCGGCTGCCCACCACCCTGCAACTGGGCGTGATGGCGATGCTGGTGAGCGTCCTGCTCGGCCTTCCGCTCGGGCTGCTCGCGGCCGCGCGGCAGAACAGCTGGCTGGACCAGGGCCTTCGGGTCGTCTCGGTCGCGGGGATCTCCGTGCCGAACTTCTGGCTGGGCCTGCTGCTCGTGACCTACCTCGCGCTGTGGTTCGGCTGGTCACCGCCGCTGGTGTACCGGACGCCGGGCGAAGATCTCGGGAGCAACCTCGTCCACATGGCGTTGCCCGCACTCGCGCTCGGCGTGGCGGGCATGGCGGCGATCGCGCGGATGCTGCGCTCGTCGCTGCTGGAGGTGCTGCGCTCCCCCTTCGTCCGCACGGTCCGGGCGAAGGGTGCGTCCGAGACCCGGGTGTTCGTCCACGCCGTGCGCAACTCGCTCGTGCCCGTGTTCACGCTGGTCGGCCTGCAGGTCGGATCGATCCTCGGCGGCACCGTGATCCTGGAGTCGATCTTCGGTATCCCCGGCATGGGCATGCTGATCTTCGAGTCCGTCCAGCTGCGTGACTACCCCGTCGTGCTGGGCTGCGTCGTCGTCTACGGCGCCGTGTTCGTGCTGGTCAACCTCGTGGTCGACCTGCTGTACGGAGTGATCGACCCGCGCATCCGCTACGCGTGACGAACGGGAGACGAGTCGGATGACCGAGATCGTGGCGGACCGGGTACCGGTCGCACGCCGCACCGCACGGCGGGGTCTGCGTCACCTGGTCCGCACGCAGCCCCTCGGTGTCGTGGCACTGGCGCTCATCGCGCTGTTCGTGCTCGCCGCGGTGCTGGCCCCGGTGCTCGCGCCCTTCGACCCGGTGACACAGCACCGGGAGGCCTTCCAGCAGCCGCCGAGCGCGCAGTTCCTGATGGGCACCGACGACCTCGGCCGCGACATCTTCAGCCGGGTGCTCTACGGCGCGCGCACCTCCCTGCTGGTCTCGGTGGCAACGCTGGTCGCGGGCGGCATCATCGGGATCGCGATCGGGGTGGCATCGGGCTACTTCGGCGGCAGCGCGCTCGACACGACGCTGCAGCGGGTGATGGACACCCTGATGGCGATCCCCGGGATCGTGCTGCTGCTGTTCGTCGCGGCCCTGCTCGGCCCGAGCGTGCGCAACACGGTGATCGCACTGAGCCTGCTCGTCATCCCCTCGTTCAACCGCGTGGCCCGCGGGGAGATGCTGCGCATCCGCGAGGAGCTCTACATCGAGTCGGCACGGGCCAGCGGGTGCAGCACCTGGCGGATCCTGCGCCGGCACGGGCTGCCCAACCTGCTCGCCCCACTGCTGGTGGTGACGAGCCTGCTGTTCGCCATCGTGATCATCGCCGAGTCGGCGCTGAGCTTCCTGGGCATCGGCACACCGCCACCGACGCCGTCCTGGGGCGCGATGCTCAGCGAGGGCTCGCGGTACATGGAGATCGCCCCGTGGATGGTCGTCTTCCCCGGCGGGATCCTCACCGTCGCCGTCCTCGCCTTCAACCTTCTCGGCGATGCGCTGCGCGACTTCTTCGACCCGAAGCAGCAGACCCGTTGATCCCGCCGACCCCGAGGGAGGCCGCCGTGCGACCACGCACCCGGCTGCAGATCATCGTCACGCTCGTCGCCGTGGCCCTGCTCGGCACCGGCTGCTTCTCCGCCCCGGGCGGCAGGAGCCCGGCAGGAGGCGTCGCGCAGCCCGCCGGGCCACCGCAGGACGGCGGCATCTTCCGCTACTCCCTGCCGTCGGACGCGCGCTCGCTCGACCCGCAGGCCCAGTCGTCCTTCAACACCCACGTCGCCATCGGCTCCACCTACAGCAAGCTCGTCGACTTCGACACCGGGCCGGACGTCCCGTACGGCTCCCCGCAACTGGAGGGCGACCTCGCCGAGAAGTGGGGCCCGTCCGACGGGGGCCGGACGTGGACCTTCACCCTGCGCCACGGCGTGCGCTTCCACGACAAGCCCCCGGTGAACGGCCGCGAGTTCACCGCCGACGACGTGCTGTGCACGATGCAGCGGATCCGCGAGCTGCCCGGCCACCAGCTCAACCTGATCAGCATGGTGCAGGACATCTCGGCGCCCGACCCCTACACCGTGGTCTTCCGGCTCGCCGAGCCGTACGCGGAGTTCGACCAGAACATGGCCAACCACTTCATGTGGATCCTGCCGTGCGAGGGGACTCGCGGGGAGTTCGACCTCAACACCACCGCCATCGGCACCGGGCCGTTCGTTCTGGACAAGTGGGAGCGCGACCGGGAGCGCGTGCTGTCGGCCAACCCGAACTACTACCGGGAGGGCACACCGCACATGGCGGGCGTGCACGTCTCGATCGTCCCGGACCAGGCCTCCGCCATCGCCGCGCTCCGCACCGGCCAGGTCGACTACCTCAGCCCCCTGACGCTGGACAAGGCGCAGGTGGAACGGATCATGTCGCAGGACTCCTCGCTGCAGCTCAACGAGGAGCAGGGGTTGACCCAGGTGCGGCTCTACATGAACCAGGAGCGCAAACCGTTCGACGACGTGCGGGTGCGGCGGGCCGTCGCGATGGCGATCGACCGGGAGGGGATGCTCTCGACAATCCGCGCCGGTGGCAGCCTGAGCGGGCCAGTGACCCCCACGCTGTTCGGCGGCCTCGCCCCTGAGGAGAGCGCCCGCCTGCAGCCGCACGACCCCGAGCAAGCGCGGCGGCTGCTCGCCGAAGCCGGCTACCCCAACGGGTTCAGCGTGCGGATGATCCTCACCGACGGCTACGGCGAGACCGTGGTCCGCGAGGCACAGTGGGCCCAGCAGGACCTCGCGGAGGTAGGCATCCAGGTCGAGCTGGACCTGCAGGACTACGCCACGTACTTCACCGAGAGCTTCGCCGGGAAGAACTACGACATGGGATTCGGCCTGCAGACACCCATGCTCGCGGCCGACGAGTACCTCAGCACCGAGTGGGTCTCCGACGGCGCGCGCAACTGGTACGGGATCAACGATCCCGAGCTCGACCGGATGATCACCGCGCAGCGCGGGATGCTCGACCAGTCCGCCCGCCTGCAGGCGCTGGTCGACATCCAGCGCTACATCCTGGAGAACGTCTCGAATCCCGTGCCGCTCTACGTGTACAACAGCCCGTCGATCCTCGCCCCGTACGTCCACGACGCGTACCCGCACCCGGACTACGGGACGAGGCACCAGATCGACATGTGGCTCGGCCCGGACGCTCCAGGACGCAGCTGAGGAGGGCTGCTCAGGCCGCTGCGGACGTGACGGTCACCGTCATCGAGCCGATCCCGCTGATCGACATGTCCAGCTGCTCGCCCGCGGCGATCGGCCCCACGCCAGGAGGTGCACCGGTGAAGAGCACGTCGCCGGGCTGCAGCGTCATCACCGACGAGGCGTAGGCGACGATCGCCGGCACCGGGGTGATCATGTCGCGGGTGTTCACCTGCTGCCGCACGGCCTCGCCCGAGGTGAGCAGGATGTCGAGGTCCGACCCGTCGCCGAGCTCGTCGGTGGTGACGAGGTACGGGCCGAGCGGGCTGAACCCGTCGTAGCTCTTGCGGCGGGAACGGTCGGCAGCGCTGCGCACGGTGATGTCCAGTCCGGCGGTGAAGCCGAGGACGGCGTCCATCGCCTTCTCCACCGGGATGTCCTTGCCGCCGCGGCCGATCACCACGACCAGCTCGGACTCGTGGTGCACCTCGTGTCCCGCCGCCACGACGTCGCGCGGCAGCACGATCCGCCCACCCGGCCCGACGATGGACGACGGCGACTTGAGGAAGACGTCGAAGTTCATCATCCAGGCCTCGACGCGGCCGAGGGTGCGCTGCTGCACCTCGTGCATCTCGGCGACGTGATCTCCGTAGTTGCTGGCCGCCGCGATCACCTTGGACGGGTTCAGCACGGGTGCGTGCAGCACCACGTCGGAGACCGGCCGGGCCCGGCCGTCGGCCGCCGCCGCACGCAGGGCACCGGAGAGCTCGTCGAAGTCGCGGGCGAGGCCGCGCCACCAGCCCGCCGTGACGGGGTCCGGGTCGTGCGGGACCGGCAGCGCGGCGGTGACGTCGACGATCACGTCACCCTCGGGGGCGGTGCGGACGACACCGAGGCGGTAGTCGTCGAACAACGCGAGCTTCACGAAGTCTCCAGAATTTCAGCGAGGGGAGAAGATGTCGGTGATCTGTTGCGGGGCCGCGAGGGTCTCCTCGCGGTAGAGGCCCAGCGCCCGCAGCACCGGTGCGTCAGAGACGACGAACACCTCGGCGTGCTCGGTATCGACGAAGTGCTCGGAAGCCGCCCACGACGGCACCACGAACATGTCGCCCGGCCCCCAGTCGAACCGGCGACCACCGATCACGCTGGAACCGTGGCCACTGAAGACGACGTGCACCGAGTTGCCGGTGCGGCGCACCGGGAGGCTGTGGCTGCCGGCCCGCACCCGGTAGGCCGCGCAGGCCATGGTGGGCATCACGCTCGCCCCGGACTCCGGGTCGGTGTACTCGACCGAGACGACCGCGTCCTCGGAGGCTGCGGTCAGGCGGTCGAGCTCGGCAAGGGTGTCGGCCCAGCGGTAGATCATGAGCTTCGAGTGCTGCGGGCTGAGCACGTCGGCCACAGCGCCGTCGGTGTAGCGGGTGCCGCCGGCGTAGAGCCGCTCCGACACGTTGTGCTCGGCCGGTTCCGGCTGGCTCTCCCCCGGCCCCGGGTAGGGCTCGAAGAAGATGCTGTCGAGGGCCTGCACCATCGGCAGGTCCAGCCCGTCGAACCAGAACATCTCCCCGTCGCCGCTGTTGACGTGGTCGTGCCAGTTCATCGACGGGGTGAGCACGAGGTCGCCGGGGTGCATGTCGCAGGCGTCGCCGTCGACGGTGGTGAAGACGCCGTCGCCCTCCAGCACGAACCGGATCGCGCCCGGCGAGTGGCGATGGGCGGGGGCCACCTCGCGCGGGCCGAGGCACTGCAGTGCCCCCCAGAGCGTGCCGGCGGCGTAGGGCGACCCGCCGAGCCCGGGGTTCTGCAGGCTGAGCACCCGCCGCTCGCCCCCGCGCTCCACGGGCACGAGCTGGATGGCCCGGCGGGCCAGCGGCTTCATCGTGGCTGCCGACCACAGCCAGGGCACCGACCTGGGGCGCGGGGTCGGGGTGAGCAACTGCTCGGTAATCGTCCAGAGCGGGCTGAGATCCACTGCGGCAAGGTCCCGGTAGAGCTCGGCGAGGTCCGCGTCCGTCCCGACGTGGTCCAGTGTCATCTGGCTTCCTCCAGTTCCAGCTCGGCAGGCGGCGTGCCGATCCCGAAGCGCTGCACGCTCTCCAGGAGGGACACCCGACGAATGTAGGCGCGTGCTCGCTGCGGATCAGCAGCAATTGCCCGCATATCGTCCTGGTTCTGCCGGCGAACCGTGTCATCGGTCTCGCGCAGTCGATCGGTGTTGCGCTGGGTGTCGGCCTGGACGTACTCGACGGCCACCGTGCGGCGAACGTGGTCGTACGCGCTGAGCTCGGCGTCGATGTCGACGCTACCGCCGCTGCCGGCCCGCCCGATCCGGCCGAGCCGCCGTGCGGCGTCCATCGCGTCGTGGATCCCGGAGTTGAGCCCGACCCCGCCGAGTGGGGAGTTGATGTGGGCGGCGTCCCCGGCCAGCAGCACCGGGCCGATCCGGAACGCCGAGGCCACGCGCTGGTGGACGTTGTAGAGCTGGTGGTCGATCACCGGATAACCGGCGTCGTACGGGGCTACGCGTTGCAGCTGGCTCTCCAGGCGTGCGGGGTCGCTCGCCTCCTCGGTGGATAGTCGTTCCGGCACGGGCCACACCACACGCCACGACTCCGGCGTGCGCAGGATGAAGAGCCATTCCTGCGGGTCGGCGACGTAGTTGACGTGCCCGAGGTCGGGCAGCAGCTCCTGCAGGTCCACCGACGTGCTCGTGATCGCGAAGCGCTCGGGGTAGGTGAAGCCCTCGAAGTCGACACCCATCGCGCCCCGCACCGCGCTGCGCGGCCCGTCCGCGCCGATCACGTAAGACGCCAGGAGCTCGGTCTCGCCCTCCGGTCCGAACAGGTGCAGCCGCGCGCCGTCGGCGGTGATGTCGAGGCCCGTGAGCCGGGTGCCGAAGCGCAGCCGCACCCGCTCGTCGCCCCGTAGTCGCTCGGCCAGCATCCGCACGAGGTGCTGCTGGTTCAGCTGCAGCCGGTAGGGGAACGGGGTCTCGTCGGCCAGCAGGCGGAAGTCGAACTCGGCGACCAGCCCGTCCTGGCGGTCGCGGAACTGGTACTTGGGCACGACCAGGCCCTCGGCGTGCATCCGATCGGTGATGTCGATCGTCTGGAGCAGCTCGAGGGTGGCGGCGTGGAACGTGCTGGCCCGCCAGTCGGGACGCGGCTCGGGTGAGAGTTCCACCAGCACGACCGGCAGGCCCTCGACGGCGAGCGCGGCGGCGGCGGTCATACCCACCGGGCCACCACCGACGACGACGACCGGCCGCTCGAAGCTCACCGGCGCGGCGGTGGCGGGGTCCCAGATCATGGCGCTGAGGCTAGACATCCATTCCGCCCAGAAAGAAGTAAGTTGGCTATTGTTCCTTCATGTCGAACAGCAGGCCGACGGCCTCGCCGCAGCACCGCTCGCTCGGGCAAGCCGCACCGACCACGTCGGTGGACAACGCCCTGTGGTTGCTAGAGCTGATCGGCGAGCGTCAGGCGTTGCGCGTGGCCGAGGCCGCCGATCTCCTCGGCGTGGCCCGGTCAACCGCACACCGGCTGCTCACCGCCTTGCGCCGGCGCGGCTTCGTCATGCAGGACCGGCCCAACGGCGCCTACCGTCCCGGCCCCGCGCTGGTGGAGATCGGCCTCGCCGCGGTGAGCCGGATCGACATCCGCCGCGTCGCCCGTCCGGTCCTCGAGGAGCTACGGGAGCAGACCCAGGAGACGGCGAGCCTCGCCGTGCTCGAGGGCACCACGATCCGGTTCGTCGACTGCGCCGAGAGCCCGCGGTCGGTCCGGGTGGGCAACCGCACGGGCGTCGTCCGGGCCGCGCACGCCTCCGCCGTGGGCAAGGCGATCCTCGCCGGGCTGTCGGTCGCCGAGATCGACCGGCGCTACCCCCACGAGGAGCTTCCCGCCGCGACGACGGGCGCGGCGCTCACCTCCCGCACGGCCCTCAAGGCGGAGCTCGCGGAGATCCGCAACCAGGGCTACGCGCTCAACTGGGAGGAGAGCGCGGACGGGGTGTGCGCCGTGGCCGCGGCGCTGCGCGACACGGTCGGGCAGCCGCTGGCCGGGCTCGGCGTGGCCGCCCCGAGCAGCCGGATGGGCGACATCGAGGCGATCCGGGACTTCGCCACGCACGTCCTGCGGGGAGCGGAGATGGTGCACGAGCGCCTCCGCTCCCCGCACTGACCCCGAAGATCGCCGCGAGATCGCGATCTGCGCCCCCGCAAGGGCGATCCGGCGGATCTCGCGGCGATCATCCCTCAGCCGGCCACCGCCTGGTCGAGGTCGACGGGCGCGTCGATCAGCTTGTACTGGACCATCAGATCCATCACGAGCTGCAACGACTCGCGGTCGCTGGCGCCGCGCCACAGGTTGATCCGCACCTTCTCGGCCAGCGCCGGGTCGGTCTGGCTGATCCGGGGCAGCGCGGTGCGGAACGACTGCGGGTCGGAGGCGATGGAGTCAGCAGTGGCCTTCACAGCCTGCTGGAACCGCTGCACCAGGTCCGGGTCGGAGCGCACGAGGTCCTGCCGCATCAGGTACGTCCCGATCTGCAGGCCGGGGCGCAGATCCGAGTACGGACGGCCGATGATCTTCAGGCCCTGCCCCTCCGCCACGGTGACGAACGGCTCGATGAGCATGCCTGCGGCCACGTCCCCGCGCTGGATCGCCGGGGCCATGTCCGGGAACGGGATCTCCACGAACTGCACGCTGTCGTAGTTCAGCCCGGCCTGCTGCAGCTGGTTGCCGAGCACGATGTCGTTGATGTTGCGCAGGCTGTTGACCGCGACCTTCTGCCCCGCGAGCTGGCCGATCCCCGTCACGGTGCTGGTCGGCGCGACCATGAGGGCCGAGAAGTCCTGCGCCGGGTCCTCCGAGGTGCTGGAGCCGGCCGAGACCATCTGGATCGGCAGCCCCTGGCTGATCGCGATGATCCCGGAGACGATGTTCGACCCCGCGACGTCCAGGTCACCGCTCATCAGCTGCGGGATCACGGTGGCGCCGCCCGTGGACGAGGAGATGTCGAGGTCGATCCCGGCGTTGGCGAAGTGGCCCTGCTCGTCGCCGTAGGTGAGGAAGTTCAGCGGGGCGCCGGCGGTCTCGGCGATGCGCAACGGCGTGAGGCCGTCCTCACCGGCCTGCGGTACCGATCCGGAACCGCCGCCGCAGGCGGTGGTGAGCAGAGCCGCGGCGGCGACGGCGGCGCCGAGGCGTAACCAGGTCCTCATCTGTGTCCTCTTCTTCGGGGCGTGCTGCTGGGGAGCGGACTGCGTGGGGGGCGGTGTCAGCCGGGGAGGACGGACGGGGTGTCGGCGGCCTGGGGCGAACGCAAGCTCGACAGCACGTGCGAGCGCAGCTCACCGAACCGGGGAAGCTGCTTGGTGGCCAGCTGGTCGCGCTCGGCCGGCAGGTCCACCTCGACGATCTCGTGCACGTGGGCGGGCCGGCGCAGCACCAGCACCCGCTGGGACAGGTACACGGCCTCGTCGATGTCGTGGGTGACGAACAGGACTGTGATGTCGTAGCGGCGCCAGATGTCGAGCAGCAGATCCTCGAGGTCGGCGCGGGTCTGCGCGTCGACGGAGGCGAACGGCTCGTCCATCAGCAGGATCCGGGGCTGGTAGGCCAGCGCCCTCGCGATCGCGACGCGCTGCTGCATGCCGCCGGACAGCTGCCACGGGTAGCTGTCACCGCGGTCGCCGAGGCCGACCGCGGCCAGCGCCTCCGCGGTGGCCGCGGCCGCCTGGGCCTTCGAGAGGCCCTTGTAGGACAGGGGGAAGCTCACGTTGCCGGCGACCGTCATCCACGGCAGCAGCGAGCGGCTGTAGTCCTGGAACACGAAGGCCATGTCCTTCGGCGGGCCGTCCACCGGGGTCCCGTCCAGCGTCACCGTGCCGGACGTCGGGGCGACCAGGCCGGACAGGCAGCGCAGCATCGTCGTCTTGCCACAGCCCGACGAGCCGACGATGCAGACGAACTCGCGCTCGCCCACCGTGAACGTCAGGTCGGCCATGGCAGGCGCGCCGGCGGGGTCGTAGGTCTTGGTCAGGTCACGAACGTCGAGCACCGGCAGCCTCCGTCGGCTTCGGGGTGGGGCGGCGGGAGCGACGGCGCGGTGCGCTGCTCGCTCGGCCGGTGGTCGCGATGTGCCAGTGCAGAACGTGCTTCTCGAACGCGACGAAGAGCGCGTTGGCCCCGAAGCCGAGCAGGCCGAGCAGCAGGGTGCCTGCCCACATCTCGGGGATGTCGAACCCTCGCTGCGCGAGCTGTACGACGTAGCCGACGCCGTTGTCGGCCCCGATCAGCTCGCTGACCACCATGAGGATGATCGCGATTCCCAGTGCCGTGCGGGCACCGGCGAAGATCCGCGGCAGCGCGGCCGGCAACACCAGCCGTGTGAGCCGTGCATGGGCCGGCACGCGGTAGGAGCGGGCCATGTCCAGGGCCGTGCGGTCCACCCCGCGCACCCCGTCGACGGTGTTGAGCAGCACGGGCCACACGGCTCCGAGCGCGATGAGGAAGACCTTCGCGCTGTCCCCGGCTCCGAAGACCAGCAGGGAGACGGGGATCAGCGCGGGTGGCGGCAACGCGCGCAGGAACTGCAGCACGGGGTCCAGCGCTGTCGAGAGCATGCGCGAGAACCCGAGCAGCGCGCCCAGCGCGACGCCGCCGCCGACGGCGAGCGCGAAGCCCGCCAGCATCCGCCCGAGGCTGGGGAGCAGGTCGGTGGGGATGCGGGTGAAGAGCCACTCGTCGGCGAAGGTCGCGCCGATCTCCGACAGCGGCGGGAAGAAGAAGTCGCCCGCGGTGCGTGCCCAGGCGTCGTAGGCCACGAGCAGCAGGACGGGAAGGAGGAGCGCCAGCGCCCAGTCCGTGACACGACCGCGGATCACCGGTTGCCTCCACGGAAGGACGGGTGCCAGTGCAGGACCCGGCGTTCCGTTGTCTGCAGCGCGCTGTTGAGCATCCACCCGAGCAGACCCGCGGCGAGGATCCACGCGTACATCAGTGCTTCGGCACCGCCCGCGGACTGGGCGTCGGTGATCCGGCCCCCGATCCCCGGCACGCCGACCACGATCTCGCTCGTGACGGCGAGGATCAGGCCGATCGCCGACGCGATGCGCAGGCCGGTGGCGATGTAGGGCAGCGCGCTGGGCAGCGTGACCCGCACCAGCACGGCCCGCGGGGTGAGCCCGTAGGACCGGGCCGTGTCCCGCGCCGTCGGGTCGACGTCGTGAACGCCGTAGACCGTCTGCAACAGCACCGGCCAGAAGGTACCGAACGCGATCAGGAAGACCTTCATGTCCAGATCTGACCCGAAGATGAGGACGGCTGCCGGGATCAGAGCGACCGGGGGGATCGGCCGGAGGAACTCGAGCATGAAGCGCGTCAGGCGATGTGCGAGCTCCAACGAGCCGATCAGCACACCGAGCGGGACGGCGACGACGACAGCGGCGGCGATGCCGAGCACCCAGCCCTGCAGCGTCTGGCCGAGCGGGACGAACAGCTCGCCCGAGGTGACCAGCCCGACGAACGCCGGGACGATCTCCGACGGCGGCGGGAACCAGGCGTGCGGGAGCAGGCCGGTGCGCACCACCAGTTCGAGCACGACGACCACGCCGACGATTCCGCTGAGCCCGAGGCCGACGGTGCGCAGCCGCGAGCCGTCCCCTGTGGACGAACCCCGCGCGGCGGTCGCCGGGGCCGCAGCGTGCCCGGCCACCCCACCCGGTGGGGGCGCGGTGCCGGTGGTGGGCTGCACTGATGTCCTCCTTGCGCGGTGGACATACGGGGAGCCACCGATCTGGGCACGAAAGGTATATCGGTGACGCGCACAGGGCTATAACGCGAAGCCCAAGTTCCGCTATAGCGAATCCACTCGGAGTTGCGGAGCCGTAGTGCTGTTCGGGACGGCCTCTCGACAGCACTACGGCTCCTTTCTACGGGGTCACGGCCCGGCGTGGCGAGCGCGGTCGTGCCCGGCTCCCGCCTCGCCCGCCGGCAGCACGGGCCGCTCGCGGTCGGGCGCTTCCGGCAACACACGAATACGGTCGAGATCCCCGCGGCGGCCCACCACGGCGTCGGCACCATCGGGCCCGAGGGGATCTCTGTGGCTCACCGAGCTCCTTCACGCAGCTCCGACGTGCCCACGGGTCCGCTTCGTGGCGGGCACGCGCGGGGTGCATTGTTCAGCGGCCGGCCAGGTATGTTTCCGTTCAGCGAGTGGTGCCGGGTTGAATCCCTCACACCTCTGGAACAGTTCCTGAATACCGGACGGCGATCGGTGCGGAGTTCCTCATCGTCGAGGTAACCGGAGAACGACGATCACGGGCACATCGCCAGGCCGAACGAGAAGCAGTACGAACTCCTATACCCCGTCCGCCATACCTCGCAACGGAACGGGATCCCGAGCGGTGCGACTCCGGTACAGATAATTGTCACGGATGTCCGGCTGTACGTCCGGTCACGGGATCCCTCGCGTGGAGCCCATCCGACATCCTCACGCAGCCGTGTTACGTCGCCACGTCAAGGCCGGCTCATCCGTACCGGCGCGGAGCAGCTTGTATATCGACCGGCCGCTCCGGTAACAACTGTCGAGTACGCGCTCGGCGGTGGCGCCGTGCCGATCGCGTCGGCGAGGATCCGTTCCCGGGTGTCACGGCGGTCAAGATTCGCAGCCCATCGTCAGCGGTCTCCGGACGAGCCGTGGCGGCGATACATCGCGGGCTCACATCAACCTGGTCGACTTACTTCCTACGGCATCGACGCTGTCGTCGACAACACCCCGATCTTTATGCCGGGCAACGTCGAGCCCCTACTCGGAGTTGCCCACATTCACGGACATCGACATGGACCACACCAGCAAAACTCAGCACCACAACAGCGCGACAACGTCGCGGCCACCGACGACAACGCCCGGCGCAGTCCGTCGAGCACGTCGCGGAATGTCCGCATCACGCACATCTGCGAGAGAACCAGTGGCGTTCCGCGTTCGACATCTCCTACCGTTCGGCCGGAATGTCACTCCTCGCCCGGACGACCGGCGGCGACGAGTGACCGCCTGCGCCTCCTGACCACTGGCAGTACCACGGGTATGAGGAGCGATAGCACCACCACCACCCACAGGAACACCGTGATCGGCGACGACACGAGGATCGCCGGGTCGCCCTCCGAGAGTGTGAGCGCCCGCCGGAGTTGCTGCTCCGCGATCGGCCCGAGGATCAGTCCCACCACCGCGGGCGCCACGGGGATGCCCGCCTCCCGCATCAGCAACCCGAGCAGGCCCAGCCCGCACAGCACCACCAGGTCGACGGTCGTGCCACCTGCCGCGAACGCCCCGAGGGTGGCGAACACCAGCACCCCGGCGTAGATCCCGTAAGCCGGGATCTGCAGCAGCTTCGCCCACACCCGCACGAGCGGCAGGTTGAGGACCAGCAGCATGACGTTGCCGACGTACAGGCTCGCGATCAGCGTCCAGACCAGCGGTCCGGACTCGGTGAACAGCTGCGGACCCGGCTGCAGCCCGTAGGACTGGAACGCGGTAAGGATCACCGCGGCCGTGGCCGACGTGGGCAGCCCGATCGTCAGCAGCGGCACCAGCACCCCGGCCGCGGCAGCGTTGTTCGCCGACTCCGGCCCCGCGACGCCCTCGATGGCGCCGTGACCGAACTCCTCGGGGTGCTTGGTCAGCTTCTTCTCGACGCTGTAGCTGAGGAACGTGGGCACCTCCGCCCCGCCCGCGGGCAGGCTCCCGATCGGGAATCCCAGCGCAGTGCCGCGCAGCCAGGCGGGCCAGGAGCGACGGAAGTCCGAGCGCGACAGCACCACGCGCTCCCGCAGCGGCTGCACGGTCGAGTGCCCCGTGCCGGTGAGCAGGTGTCCGAACGCCTCGCTCAGCGCGAAGAGCGCCACCACCACGATCACGACGTCGATGCCGTCGAGCAGCGCGTCGACACCGTAGGTGAGACGGGGCTGGCCGGTCTGCGAGTCGATGCCGATCAGGCCGATCGTGATCCCGACCAGCAGGCTCGCCACGCCCTTGAGCAGGTTCGGCCCGAGCAGCGCGCTCACCGTCACGAACGCGACGGCCATCAGCGCCACGTACTCGGGAGGTCCGAAGCCCAGCGCGAAGTCGGCGACGACCGGCGCCAGGAACGTCAGCGCCACCGTGCCGATGGTGCCGGCGACGAAGCTGCCGAGCGCGGCGGTGGCCAGTGCCGCGGCCGCCCGCCCGGCCCGCGCCATCTTGTTGCCCTCCAGCGCGGAGATCATGGAGGCGCTCTCGCCGGGCGTGTTGAGCAGGATCGACGTGGTCGAGCCGCCGTACATGCCGCCGTAGTAGATGCCGGCGAAGAGGATCAGCGCGGCGGACGGCTCGAGCCGGAACGTGATGGGCAGCAGCAATGCGACCGTCAGCGCCGGGCCGATGCCGGGCAGCACGCCGACCGCCGTGCCGATCGTCACGCCGATCAGCGCCCACATCAGGTTCGCCGGGGTCAGCGCACCCGCGAAACCGTCGAGGAGGAGCCCGAGCTGGTCCACCTCAGAACCCCCAGGGACCGGCGGGCAGGGTGAGCCCGATCATCCGGTCGAAGACCAGGAAGACGGTGGCGGCCAGCGCCCACCCGTACGCCACCACCCGCCATCCCCGCGGGGCGCCCAGCAGCAGCGCCGCCGCGACGAACAGCGCCGTCGCCGACACCACGTAGCCGAGCAGGGGCAGCAGGACGGCGAACAGGATCAGCGCGATGACGAGCGCCAGCACCCGCAGCCCGGCCCGTGACTGCCACGGCGGTCCGGGAACCGCCTCGCGGAGCTTGGTGAAGGAGTCGACGAGCAGACCCGCTCCGACACCGCCGAGGAGCACCCCGACCGGTAGCGGGACGACCGCGGGCCCCACCACCGCCGTGGTGTCCGGCAACTGCACGGCGTCCACGATCACGAGCACGGAGGTCAGCATCATCAGCGCGCCGAACGCCCCGGATGCCAGCACGGTGGTGCGGGGGACGGCCCCGGGTGCGGGGGGCGTCGTATCGGTCTGCCGGTTGGTCATGCCCTCGCTCATCCCCGACTCGCTCATCCCCGGCCCACTCATCGCACTCCCTCGCTGCGCTCGGTCAGCGCTTCGCGCAGGCGCTGAAACACCGATTCGCTCGCACGCTCGCTCATCGCATTCCCTCGCTGCGCTCGGTCAGCGCTGCGCGCAGGCGCTGTGCCACCGATTCGCTCGCACGCTCGCTCATCCCAGTCCGATCTCGTCGAGCACCTGCGACACCCGGTCCTGCTCGGACCGGACGAACTCCTCGAACTCCGGGCCGGCGAGCGTCGCGTCCCCCCAGCCGCGGCGGGCGAGCGCCTCTCGCCACGCGTCCGTGCGGGTCATGTTCACCAGGAGGTCCTCCAGCGCCTGCTCCTGCTCGGGGCTGATGTCGGCGGTCGCGACGACGCCGCGCCAGTTCTGCAGCTCGGCGTCGACGCCGGTCTCACGCAACGTCGGCACGTCGGGCAGCGCGGGCAGCCGTTCCGGGCTCGACACCGCGAGCGCGCGCACCGTGCCGGCCTCGATCTGCGGCATCAGCTCGGAGATCCCGGAGATCCCGATCGTCGAGCGGCCCGACAGCAGGGTGGTGAGCGCCTCGCCGCCGCCGGAGTGCGCGACGTAGCTCATCCGCGCGGGGTCCGCACCCACGGCCTTGGCGATCAGGCCCGCCAGGATCTGTTCCGCACCGCCCGCGGAGCCGCCGGAGATCGACACGGCGGCGATGTCGCTGCGCATCGCGGCGACCACACCGGCCATGTCGGAGATCGGGGAGTCGGCCGCGACCGCCACCACCTGGTAGTCGGTGGTCAGCCGGACCAGTGGCGTGGTCTCGGCCAGCGAGTGCGGGGAGTCGTTGGCCTCCACCGCGCCGATCATGATCAGACCGGTGGTCATCAGCTCGGTCGGGTCGCCGGCGCGGCGGACGAACTGGCTCAGCCCGATCGTGCCGCCTGCCCCCGCGACGTTGTAGACCTCGGTACGCCCGGCGAGTTCGCGCAACGCGCCCTGCATCTCACGGGAGGTCTGGTCCCAACCCCCGCCGGGCGCAGCCGGGGCCATGATCCGCAACTGCCGGTCGCCGATCACGTCCCGCAAAGCGGATCCGCCGACACCCGTGGTGTCCACCGGTGCCGTCGCCACGACCGCAATCGTGGCGACGACGGCCGCCACGAGAGGGACGAAGCGGTGCCAGCGACGGCGGGGGCGGGCAGCCGGGTCACCCGGGTCATCGGCCACCGCCGTCGAGCGTCGTTGCTCCATCCGCCGTCCCCCGTCGTGCACGCACCGGCATGGCGGCACCGGCGCCGTGACACGCCGGTGTCGTCACGCATGGTCGACAGTTGCTTACAGTGACAGGCGTCGGGGGACAAGTGCTGGGGGGCAGAAATGCGAGAAGCAGAAGACGCTGTCGACGTCGTCATCGTGGGTGGAGGCAACGCCGGGTTCAGCGCGGCGCACGCCGCCGCCGAGGGGGGCAGGCGGGTGCTGTTGGTGGAGAAGGGCGAGTCCGCGCAGGCCGGCGGCAACAGCTACTACACGGCAGGCGCCATCCGGGTGGCGCACGACGGGCTCGCGGACGTCGCCGACCTCCTCGACGAGGACTACCGGCACGCCGTGACCGTGCTCCCGCCCTACCCCGCCGCGACGTTCGCCGCGGACATGAAGAAGGTGACCGGTGGCCGCAACGACCCGGCGCTCACCGAGGTGCTGATCGCCGAGAGCCAGGCGACGCTGCGCTGGCTGCACGACAAGGGCCTGCGTTACCGGCTGATGTACGAGCGACAGGCCTATCCGGACGCACAGGGTCGCCAGGTGTTCTGGGGCGGGCTCGCGATCGGCGCCACCGGGGGCGGCAAGGGCCTGATCCAGCAGCACACCCGCGCCGCGCAGGAGAGCGGCGTCGAGATCCGCTACGGCGTGCGGGCCCGCGAGCTGGTGCGCGACGGCGCCCGGATCACCGGCGTGAGCTGGACCGACACCGCGGGCGCCACGGGCACTGTCCACGCCCGGTCGGTCGTGCTCGCCGCCGGCGGCTTCGAGGCCGACCCCGAACTGCGCCGTGAACACCTCGGCGAGGGCTGGCAGCGGGCCAAGGTGCGGGGCACCCCGCTCAACACCGGCGACATGATCACCGCGGCGATCACCGCGGGCGCTGCCACCCACGGCGACTGGACGACGTGCCACAGCGTGGCCTGGGACGCCTGGTTCCCCGGCAACGAAGGCAACCGCGAGCTGACCAACCAGCTCACCCGCGGCGGCTACCCGCTCGGCATCGTGGTGAACACCAACGGCGAACGCTTCGTCGACGAGGGCGCCGACTTCCGCAACTACACCTACGCCGAGTACGGCGCGCGCATCCTCGCCCAGCCCGACGGGCTCGCGTTCCAGCTCTTCGACGCCACCACCCGGCCGCAGCTGCGGACCGAGGAGTACGACATGCCCGGCGTCTCGGTCGTCGTGGGCGAGAGCATCGAGGATCTGGCCGCGCGCATCCACGTCGACCCGGCAGCGCTGCGCCGCACCGTCGACGCGTTCAACGCCGGGATCGACCGCACCATCCCCCTCGACCTCGCGATCAAGGACGGCCGGGCGGCGCGCGTCCAGCCGCCCAAGTCCAACTGGGCGATCCCGCTGGAGACACCGCCCTACTACGCGTTCCCCGTGACCTGCGGGATCACCTTCACGTTCGGCGGCCTGCGCGCAGACACCTGTGGCCGGGTGCTCGACAACGCCGGAGCACCCGTTCCCGGCCTCTTCGTCTGTGGGGAGATGCTGGGCGGGCTGTTCAGCGGCAACTACCCCGGCGGCACCGGACTCACCGCGGGCGCCGTGTTCGGGCGGCGGGCCGGGATGCAGGCCTGAGCCGCAGGACCACCAGTACCCGGGCCCCGTGCGACTCGCGGGGTTCGGGACCGGTGGTCAGGGGTTCCCGGTCATCAGCACCGCCGCTCGTTCGGCGATCGCGAGGGTCGTGGCGTTCGTGTTGGCCGAGACGATCATCGGCATCACCGAGGCGTCGGCGACCCGCAGACCCTCGACGCCACGAACTCGCAGTTCCGGGTCGACGACAGCGCCGTCGTCGACGCCGATCCGGCAGGTCCCCACCGGATGGAAGTAGGTCGTCACGCTCCGGCGGACGTATTCACGGCAGGCCGCAGCGTCGCGAACGTCCGGACCGGGGAGCAGCTCGCGGTCCCGCCACGGGGAGAAGGCCTTCGCCTCCCCCACCTCCCGCGCCCGGCGCACCCCGACGACCATGCGCTCGACGTCGCGCTCCTCGGCCAGATAGTTCGGGTCGATGAGCGGGGCGCCCTCGGGATCCGCTGGGTTCAACCGCACCGACCCCCGGCTGAACGGTGTCATGAGCGCGACCCTCATCGCGTACCCGTCTCCCGCTCCGGGCGTTCCCGTCGACGGGGCCGGCGAGTCGCTGAAGATCAGGTGCAGGTCGATCGGGTCGGCGGGATCGCTGCGGAGCCGGACGTGCGGCTTGCGGACGAAGGCCGCGGCACGGACGGGCCGGGTCGTTCGGTAGCCCACGGTCGTCATCGGATGGTCGTGTAGGCCCTCCCCCACGCCTGCCAGGTCGGCGGCCACGTCGACACCGGCCTCGCGCAGCTGCGCAGCCGGTCCGATCCCGGAGAGCAGGAGCAGCTGCGGCGAGCCGATCGCGCCGGCCGCCAGTACGACCTGCCGCTCAGCGGAGGCAGTGCGCAGCTCACCGTCCTTCGTGTACTCCACACCGCTGCAGCGGCCCCCGTCGAGGAGCAGCCGCCGCGCCTGTGCCCCGGTGACCACCGCGAGGTTGGGCCGCTCGAGCCCCGGGACCAGATAGGCGTCGGCCGCGCTCTGCCGCACGCCGTCGACGACGTTGTACTCGCTCCACCCGACCCCTTCCTCCAGCCCGTTGTTGAGGTCGGTGGCGCCGGGGTGCCCCACTTCGACCGCGGCTTCGACCGCGCCCTCCCACAAGGGGTGCGCCACCTCGCCCTGCGCCACGATCATCGGGCCGTTCATCCCCCGGTAGCGGGAGTCGGGGGCGTCCACCGCGCGTTCGATGCGCTTGAGGAACGGCAGCATCGTCGGGTAGTCCCAGCCGGTGGCACCGGCATCCGCCCATGCGTCGTAGCTGTCACGGTGACCCCGCGTGTGCATGACGGCGTTGATCGAGCTCGACCCGCCGAGGACCTTCCCGCGCGGCCAGGAACAGATCGCGCCCCCAGCTCCTGGCTGCGGAACGGTCTCGTACGCCCAGTCGACCTCGGTGCCGACGAGGAACGTCCACCGCATGGGATCGGCCATCGCTGCGGGTCTGGTGGCTCCGCCCGCCTCGAGGAGCAGCACCTGCACGTCAGGGTCCTGGGACAACCGCGACGCGAGCACGCATCCTGCCGTGCCACCACCGACGACGACGTAGTCGAATGCCACGCGACCCTCCCCAGCGCCGATCCGCTCCCTCGGCAATGCGACGGGATCCGGTGACGGAATCCGGCGGCAGGATTCACAGTGCCATTGCGCCGGTCGCCGCCATGCCGCCCGGTGTCGCCGATCACTCCCGGGTCTTCCACGCGATGACGGGAAAGCCGCATTCCGCCATTCCCCCGGTCCGGAAAGGCCGAATGGTCACGGGAACCGTCTCGCGCCGGGGATGGACGGGCGTGTCCGCGCGGGGCGAACCCCGTTGTGCGTCACCGGCGGCACCGCCAGGGTGTCGGAATGGTTCGCGACTTCCGGTTCTCCTTCAACATCTTCGGGATCCCGTCCCGCGAGGCCCTGCAGGAGGTCTGCCGGCGCGCGGAGAGCGCCGGGTTCGACACCGTCTTCGCCGCCGACCACCTCGGCGCACCTGCACCGTTCCCGGTGCTGGTCGCGGCCGCCGACGCGACCGATCAGATGCGGGTGGGCACCCTGGTGCTCAACGCCCCGTTCTGGAACCCGGCTCTGCTGGCCCGCGAGGTGGCCAGCACCGACATCCTCACCGGCGGCCGGCTCGAGGTCGGCCTCGGCGCGGGGCACATGAAGTGGGAGTTCGACGCCGCGGGCATCCCCTGGGCGTCCTTCGGCTCACGTGTTCACACCCTCGAGACGACGATCACCGAGCTGGGCCGGTTCTTCACCACCGATCTCGCCGAACTGCCGGGCGGAAAGGCGCCGCAACCCGTGCAACGCATCGGGTTCGAGGGATCCGGACCACCGCTGATCGTCGGCGGCACCGGCGACCGGGTGCTGACGGTCGCCGCGCGGCACGCCGACATCATCGGCGTCGCGGGCGCCTACCAGGTGGCGGGCAAGCCGCCGGGGACGTTCCGGCTGGCCACGGCGGCGGAGACGGACGAGCGAATGCGGTTCGTGCGCGAGCGGGCCGGGGAGCGCAGCGACCGGATCGAGTGGCACCTGCTCGTACAGGCGGTGGTGCCCGCCCTCGACAGGCGCGCCGCCGCGGCGGACATGATCAGCAGGTTCGGCAGCGAGATGAGCGTGGACGAGGTCCTGGAGTCGCCCTACCTCCTCATCGGCAGCCCGGAGCAGATGGCCGAGCAGCTGCTGGCGAACCGGGAGCGCTACGGGTTCTCCTACGTCACCGTGCACGAGCCGTTCCGGGAGGCGTTCGAGCCGGTGGTGGAGCGCCTCCGTTCGTGACGAGAGGCGATCCCCCTGGGAGCTCGGGAGAGGAACCCGAACGGGCGCTGTTCCCACCGACCATTCGCCGGGGCGGCTAGCGTCCGCACCCGGGCGGCTGCCGGCACGCCGGGTCTGCCCGGAAGGGAGCCCACCGTGACGTCCTCGCCCCTGGCCCGCAACAGAGTCCGGATCGCACCTCTCGTGCTGGCGACTCTCGCCATCGGCGTCGCCGGATGCTCGAACCCGGGCCGTGTTGCGGATTCCGCCACGCCGACACCGGCCCAGGAAGCCGTCCCCACCGGCCCGTTGCTCGCCGACGTCGCCGAGCAGATCGCCCTGCCGGCACGCACCTGGACGGCGTCGGGCACCCACACGGCCAAGGGGTACACGACCGAGGCGGCCGAGACGACCAGCGTCGAAGGCATGAAGGCCGACTGCGACAACATCAACCTCAACAAGAAGCTCGCCGCCGACTTCCGCAGTGACGTATTCGGTCCTGGCATGAAAGGGTTCTTCTACGAATGCCAGGTGGCCGCCGGACACCAACAAGTACTGGTTCACCATCAGTTCGGCGGACCAGGCCCAGATCGACAAGCTCTGCGATCCGGCCACCACGTACCCGATCGTCCACGACGAGCAGCACGACACCTACTGGATCGACGAGCCGTTCACGTGCACCAGCAAGATCGGCCCGTCGTAGCTCACCCAGGCTCCACCGAGCGACGCCGACGCGGCGGTCGCGCCGCCAGCACCACCGCGCCGAACGTCACGACGGTCGCGATCCAGGTCGCAACCGAGGGCCGGGGGCCCGGGGTCATCGTGTCGAGGGCGAGCGCGCCCGACAGTTGGCCGGCAACGCTGGCCAGGCTGAAGACCAGCACGCCGACCTGACCGACGACGAGCGTCGCTGTCGCGATCACGCCGATACCGATCAGGCCGGCGGCATAGAGCCAGGGCTCGGTGGGGAGCCGCCCGGCCGGGGCAGTGCGGACAACCGGCTCGATCAGCACCGCGATGGTGAGGCTGAGCTCGGCGACGACGAAGCTGACCAACGTGGCAGGCCATGGCGATCCGGCGGCCGCTCCGACCCGGCCGTTGAGGGCGGACTGGACGGCGACCGCGATGCCGGCGAGCAGCGGAAGCACCACCAGCAGCAACGCGCCCTCACTGCCCGACCGGTCGTGGACGGCGACGGCGACCGCCGCGACGCAGACCAGCACGCCGCCGACCCGGGCGAGAGTGACCGCGTGACGTCCGCCCGGTCCGAGCCCCCACCGGTCCGCGAGCAGGCTGCCGGTCGCCGTGCCTCCGACGATCGCCACGGTGAACGCGGCAACCCCCAACGCACCGACGCTGACCCCCTGGCCTGCCACGAACACCGCGCCGCCGACCCCGCCGCAGCAGTGCCACCACCGCAACCCGCCGGATCGCAAGGCGGCGCCGACGAACCGAAGGCCACGCCGCCCGGCCGGAAAGGCGGGCACGAGCGCCAGCAACAGCACCATGCCTGCGGTCGTCGAGGCCAACGAGGCTGCGACCCCATCGCCCAGCCGTGCGCCGAGCTCTCCGTTCAACCGCGCCTGAGCAGCCAACCCGACGCCGGCGAGCACCGCCGCACCGATCGCTATGGCACGCCTGCGACCGCGGGCAGTGCGCGGCGAAAACTCGATCTCGTCATCGCGATCACTCACTTACGAAGATTCTGACCTTCTCGAACCGACATCACAAACGCAGGGACCGTCCACCCCGAGCCCGCTGATCGGTGGATGACCATGCCCTGGTCGCTCGCTACGGTCAGCCCGTGTCCGATCACGCACCCGATGCCCAGTCCCTGCGCGTCTCCGACGCCGAGCGCGAGCACATCATCGGATTGCTGCAGCGCGCCACGGGCGCGGGGATGCTCGACCTCGACGAGTTCACGCGGCGGGTCGACGTGGCGCTCGCCGCCCGCACCCGCGGAGAGCTGAACGTCGTGGTGCTCGACCTGCCGGGAATGACCCACCCCGAGCAGCCCACGGGCACGGCGACGCGACGGAGTCCGGTACGCACCCCGCAGTCGACCACGACCACAGTGGACTCCGAGGGCACCACCGAGCTGCGCAGCGTGCTCGGCTCCATCACCCGCCGCGGCGAGTGGGACGTACCGGCCCGGCTGGTGATCCGGGCGAAGGTGGGATCGACCGACCTCGACTTCACCGCCGCGCGTATCCCCCACGACGTCGTCGAGATCGAGCTGGACGTGGTGGCGGGTTCGGTCGAGATGCGGATGCCGCACGGCTCGCACGTCGAGCACCACGAGGTGCAGTCCGTGCTCAGCAGCTTCGAGGACAAGAGGCGCGCCGCGCCCGACGGCACCCCCGGCCCGACGTTCCGCCTCACCGGCTCCGTGCGAGCGGGCTCCGTGGAGATCCGCTCGCCGAAGCGGCGCTGGTGGCGCGGCGACCAGTAGGCCCCTGCACAGCTACACCGAGAAGACGCCCGTGCTGCGGGTGCGGCGCGTATCCCGCTCGCGCCGCACCCGCAGCAACAGGAGTGCCGGCCGGCGCAATCGGTCCCCCGCGCCGAGCCGACCGGCTGTCACCGGGGAACGTTTCGGGTGAGCTCGGCGAGGATCGGGGCTGCGGTCGTGGCGGCGTGGATACCGATCACGCTGACGATCGCGAGCACCTCCATGATCTCGCCCGCGGTGGCTCCGAGCCGCACCGCGTTCTGCATGTGCAGCTTGAGCCCGGGCACGTACAGGTGGGTCGCCGAGGCGTCGAAGGCGATGTAGATGAGCTCCTTGACCTTCGGCGGCAGCGTCCCTGTCTTCCACGGCACCGAGGAGAACTCGATGTAAGCCTCGAACAGGTCGGGGTCTAGCTCGAGCAGCCCGTCCCAGAACTGGTGCCAGTAGCCGCGGTTCGCCGTGAACTCGGCCTTGAGCCGCTCGCGACGCTCGTCGAGCGGGGCCGGCCCGGAGCGCAGGCCCTCCTCCTCGAGCACCTCCAGCAGCAGCGGGACGCCGATGTTGCTGGCGTGGATGCCGAGCGTGCTGGTGAGCTCGATGACCTCCATGATCTCCTGCTCGGTGGCCCCGAACTCCAGTGCGGCGGCCACGTGCTGGCGGATCCCGGGCACGTAGAGATGCGTCGCCGCGGCGTCGGCGGCGATGTAGACGAACTCCTTGATCTTGGGCTCGAGGTGCGACTCACCGGTCCAGGGGACGGCGGAGAAGTGCAGGTAGGCCCGGACGAACGCGGGGTCGAGCTCCAGCATCCGCTCCCACGGGTCGCCCCAGGTGCCCCGCACCTTGACGAACTCGTCCTTGATCTCCTGCTGCTCTGCGGTCAGCGTCATCGGTCGCTCCTCGGATCGGGGTCCGTCGACTCGCCGGCGCGCAGCCAGCGCACGATCTCGGTGTGGTCGGCATCGGGAGCCAGGGCCGCGGCGGCCTCGCTCCAGAGCTCGACGGTGCGGGCGGCGAGTGCGGACGGCGCGCCCGTCGCCTCGGCCAGGCCCAGCGCGATGCGGATGTCCTTCACCATCAGCGCGAGGGCGAAGCCGGAGTTGTAGGTCTCCGGCAGCACGAAGTTCGGCCACTTGTTCTCGGTGGAGCCGCTGCGCCCGCTCGACCCGTTCACCGCGTCGAGCATCACCGCCGGGTCGAGCCCGAAGCGCTCCCCGGCCAGCAGCGCCTCCGAGCTCGCGAGCAGGTGCGAGGCCGACATCAGGTTGTTCAGCGCCTTGAGGGCGTGCCCCGCGCCGACCGGCCCGACGTGGCGCACGCGACCGAGGACGGCAAGCAGCGGCGTGATCACGCCAACCTCGGTGTCCGGTCCGCCGACCATGATCGTGAGCGTGCCGGCGGTGGCTCCGGAGACACCGCCGGAGACGGGGGCGTCGATCATGACGGCACCGCGGGCGGCCACCCGTTCGGCGAGCGCCTTGGTGCGCATCGGTTCCGAGGAACCCATGTCGATCAGGAGTGTGCCCGGGGTCAGGGCGTCGAGCAGCCCCTCGCCCAGCACGGCCTCGACCACGTTCGAGTCGGGGAGCATCAGAATCACGACCGGGGGCCCGTCCCCGCCCACGGGGACGACCTCGGCCGGCTTGTCGACGATCGTCACGAGGTCGGCGAATGCAGCCCTCGGGTCGGGCGCGGCGTCGTGGCCGCGCACGTCCACGCCTGCCGCGGCGAGCCGGCGGACCATCGGGTCTCCCATGCGGCCCAGCCCGACGAACCCGACTGCCCGCACGGGTAGATCAGCCATGACCGACTCCGTTCCTCTCCGCCGCGAGCTCCCCCAGCACGCGCTCGGCCACCCGGAACGACTCCAGCGCCCCCGGCGCGCCGCAGTAGACCGCGGCCTGCAGCAGCACCTCCTGGATCTCCTCCTCGGTGCAGCCGTTGGTGACCGCGCCCCGGACGTGCACACCCAACTCGTGGTTGCGGTTCAGCGCCGTCAGCATCGCGAGGTTGAGCAGGCTGCGGGTACGGCGGTCCAGGCCGGGCCTGCTCCAGATGTCGCCCCAGGCCGTGCGCGTGACGTACTCCTGCACGGGCCGGGAGAAGTCGCTGACTCCGGCCAGCGACCGGTTGACGTGAGCCTCCCCGAGCACCTCGCGCCGGATTGCCAGGCCCCGCTCGTAGCGAGCGTCCGCCGTATCGGTGCCGGCGGCGCCGTCGTTGCTGCTCGCATCGGAGTTCGTCATCGCTGCCCTTCCGGCGCCAGCAGGGCGCGGTACTCGTCCTCGTCGACCTCGTCCGACCAGACCGTCGGGCCGAGCGAGACGGCCAGGTGGGTCATCACCGTGTCGAGCGTGCCGCCGTGCCAGTGGCGCTCTCCCGGCGGAACCCACACGACGTCCCCGGCCCGGATCACCTCGGGCGGCCCGCCGTGTGAGCACACCCAGCCGCGGCCCGCGGTGACCACCAGGATCTGGCCGCCCGTGTGGTGGTGCCAGTAGGTGCGCGCACCGGGCGTGAAGGTCACCGAGTTGATCGTGTTGCCCTCCGCGGTGGTGGGCAGCACAGGGTCGCCCCACACGGTGCCGGTGAACGTGTCGCTCCGGGCCTGCGTGGGGGTCGAGTCGGGGGCCCGTCCCCGGACGATCTGCATCTCTCATCCTTCCTTGGTGTCGTGGACGCGGGTGCCCCCCGCGACATCACCGATCGCATCCACGACGCGGTTGCTGATCTGATCTCCGTAGCCGAGGCTCTCGGCGAGCCCGAAGCTCGCCAACGGCCCCGCAGCGTTGAGGCTGGGCACACCCAGCTTCCCGATGAGGTCGACGTAGAGCGCGACGTCCTTCGTCATGAGCCGCCCCGTGAGCCCGCCCTCGAGGTAGTCCCCCTGCACGATGTGCGGGAACCGGTTGAGCGTCGCGAAGTTCACGCCGCTGCTGCTGTTGATCACCTCGAGCAGCTGGGCCAGGTCCAGCCCGGCCCGTCGCCCCGCGACCATCACCTCGGCCGAGGCCGCGAGGCTCACCGCGTTGAGGAAGTTGTTCAGCAGCTTGGCCGTGTGGCCCGCACCGGACGCCCCCATGTGGTGCACGTTCGCTGCGAGCGGCTCGAACACCCACCGGATCTCGTCGAGCGCCGCGGCGTCGCCGCCCGCCATGATCGTGAGCGTGCCCTTCTCGGCGGCGGCCGCTCCCCCCGAGATACCCGCGTCGAGGTACCGGACGCCCACCTTCTTCGCCTCGGCGTGCAGGGCCACGGTGGAGGACGGCGCCGCCGTCGACAGGTCGACGATCGTGGCGCCCACCGCTGCTCCGGCGAGCAGCCCGTTCGGGCCGCGCACGACCGGCTCGACGACGTGGCTGTCGGGCAGCGACATCAGGATCACCTCGGCCACCCGCGCCACCTCGGCAGGGTCACCGACCGGCTCCGCGCCGGCCGCCTCCACCCGCGCGCGCTGCGCGTCGAACCCGACGACCGGTACCCCGGCATCGACCAGGCGTCGCGCCATGCGGCCGCCCATGTTGCCCAGTCCGACCATCCCAACTGCAGGCTTGCTCATCGCTCTCCCTCGCTGCGCTCGGTCGACGCTTCGCGAAGGCGCTGTGACACTGGTTCGCTCGCAAGCTCGCTCACCACACCACCTCCTCCACTCACGACTTCTCCGTTCGTCCGGCGACCCGCACGATCAGGTCGGCGAGCTCGCCGGACATGCCGGGCACCCGGTCCGGGAACCGGTCGGGCACCTCGGCGTCGTGACCCGCGACGAGCAGCCGCCCCGGGTCCTCGCTCATCTCGCGCAGCGTGTCGAAGCCGCGGTACATGTCCAGCAGGTCGGCCACCACGAAGAACGGGCGATCGCGCTCGAGCTCCTCGTAGAAGTGCAGCGCGTCAGCGGCCAGGATCACCGCACCCGGCCCGCCGGCCTCGTCCTGGACGGCGACCTGCGCCACGAGCTGCCCCGGAGTGTGGCCGCCGACCACCACCAGCTCGATCCCCGGTGCGAGGTCGAGCGTCTCGTCGACCATCCGCACCCTGCCCTGCGCGGCCGCCGCAGCCAGCCGGTCGAGCTCGTCGGGCTCGGTCGAGTGCGCGAACTGTATGCGCCCGGCGTAGGGGCCGGTCCAGAACTCGAACTCGCGGCGGGCGATCACGATCTCCGCGGCCGGGAAGCTCTGCAGGTTCCCGATGTGGTCGTAGTGCGCGTGCGTGACGACGAGCTGGGTGACCGTGGCCGGGTCGATGCCGAGTGCCGTGAGTGCGGTGACCGGATCGACGAGCAGGGTGCGCCCACGCCGCCGGCCCGCCTCGGCCCCGAACCCGCAGTCGAAGAGGATCGTGCGCTCCCCGTCGCGGACGACCCAGAAGTAGTAGTCCATCGGGAACTCGGTGTCGGGTTCGCCGTATACGTGGAAGTTCAGATAGCTGTCGGATTTGCTCGCGGTCCGTGCGCCATAGCGCACCGCGAGCACCTCGTATCCCGTCTTCATCGGGCCGATCCTGCGGGGACGGCGGCGGTGGCGTCCAGCGCCCGGCCCGCGGTCTCGGGGAGCCAGCGCACCAGAGCGAGCGTGCCCAGTGCGGCGACGACCACCATGTACAGGGCGGGCAGGATGCTGCTCCCCGTCGCCGCGGCGATGGCGGCCGCGATCAGGGGGCCGGGACCGCCGATGAGCGCGAGCCCGAGGTTGAAGCCGATGGCGCTGGACGTCGAGCGCGTCTGGGCCGGGAACAGCTCGACGAGCATGCACACGGTGGTCACGCTGACCATCGACTGGAACACCGCGAAGAGCACCATCCCGCCGACGACCCCCGCGGGAGTGCCCGTGCCCATCAGCGCGAACGCGGGAACGCTGACGATCGCGAGCCCGGTGCCACCGATGAGGTTCACCCGGCGCCTGCCGACCCGATCGCTCAGCGCCCCGGCGAACGGGCAGAGCACCGCGTAGACCAGCAGCCCGATCGCGACGAGCGGGAGGGCTCGCGCCTCCGGCAGCTTGACCGTGGCGGTGAGGTAGCTGATGACGTAGGTGGCGAGGTAGTAGAACCCGAGGCCCTGAACGCTGGAGAACGCGAAGGTGATCGCGATCGCCTTGACGTCACGGCCGGCGCGCCGGACGGGGGCGTCGGTCACCGCGCCCGCCTTCACCAGCCGCTGGAACACCGGCGTCTCGTCGATCCGCAGCCGGATCCACGTGCCGATCAGCGTGAGCGGCACCGCGACCAGGAACGGGATGCGCCAGCCCCACGAGAGCATCTGGTCGGAGGTGAGCGTCAGCTCCAGCGCGAGCACCAGCATGCCGCCGAACGCGGTGGCGAGCGCGGCGGTGGCCGAGACGACGCTCGCGTACCTGCCCCGCCGGTCCACCGGAGTGTGCTCCACGAGGAACGCCGCCGACCCGGTCCACTCGGCGCCGGCGGAGAAGCCCTGGACGCAGCGCAGCAGCACCAGCAGGATCGGCGCGGCGACACCGGCCGCCGCGTACGTGGGCAGCACCCCGATCAGCGTGGTGGACAGCCCCATCATGCCGATCGAGAGCGTGAGCAGCGCGCGGCGACCGTGGCGGTCACCGATGGCCCCGACCACCAGCCCGCCGAGCGGCCGCATGAAGAACGCGACGCCGAAGACGGCCAGCGAGGCCAGCAGGGCCGCGGCCGGGCTCGCGCCGGGGAAGAACAGGCGCCCGAGGATGGCGGCCAGGAATCCGTAGATCGCGAAGTCGAACCACTCCGTGAAGTTGCCGACCGCTGTGGCCAAGGCGACGACGCGGCGAGCGCCGACGTCCATCTCAGAGGCGGTGTCCCCCACGCCGTGCGCCATCGCACACTCCCTCGTCAGCACTCCGTCAGCTTGTTCGATCGCCAGACTGTCATACAATCTCGGACCGAGCAAGATCTGTGCCCGACTACGCGCGCGGGGCGGTTCGCGCGTCCAGCTCGGCGGTGTCCCACGCCCCTGCGCCGCCGGACGGACGCACACTGTTGACGATCGAGGCGCCCCCGTCGATCGAGACCACCTCACCGGTGATGTAGGCGGCGTCGTCGCTCAGCAGGAAAGCGACCACGGACGCGATCTCGTCAGGCGTGCCCGCCCTGCGCAACGGGGTGGTCGAGGCGCGCTGCACCATGTCGGCGCTTCCACCGGGACCGCTGCCGGAGCCGAAGAGAGCGGTGGGCACGATGCCGGGCGCCACGGCGTTGACCCGCACGCCCAGCGGACCGCCGTATACCGCGGCGTTGCGCATCAGGCCGAGCACCCCGTGCTTCGAGGCGTGGTAGGGCAGCAGGTCCGAGCTGCCCCGCAGGCTGGCGATGGAGCCCGTGACGGCGATCGCCCCACCGCCACCCTGCAGGACGTACTGGCGGAAAGCTGCCCGCAGCCCGAGGAACGTCCCCCGCATGTTCACCGCGATCACACGGTCGAACTCCTCGACGGCAAGGTCCGGCAGCGCCGTGGGCGAGCCGGGGATCCCGGCGTTGAGGTGATGGAGGTCGACCCGCCCGAACCGCTCCACCGCGGCGTCCATGTAGCGCTCGACGTCCTCCTCGCGCGACACGTCCGCCTGCACGCCGATCGCGTCGCCGTCGAGCCCGGCGGCGAACGTCGCCGCGGCCTCGCCGTCGAGATCGACCAGGACGACGGACGCGCCCGCACGGGACAGCCGTGCCGCAGTGGCACTGCCGATCCCGCCGGCAGCGCCTGTGACGACGGCGACCCGACCACTCAGGGACTGCTCCGGCATACCCACCCCCAACCGCGAATGCTCACCCGACTGTATGACAATCAGACGAGCACCAACAATGCGGGGTCCCTCGACACGCGAGGGAATGGACCGGACGCCGCAGCCGAGCGCCCGACCGGCTCAGTCGCTCGCCGCCACCTGGATCGGCTCGAGCTGGTCGAGGAGCTCGGTGCGGCGAGCCTCGAACTGATCGGGAAGCTGGAACTTCGACCCCAGCTCCTGCGGCGACTCGTCACACGTCCAGCCGCCCTCGGCGTGGGTGACCGCGAGCTCGAAGAGCGCTCCCCCGGGCGTGCGAACGTAGACCGACTTGAAGTACTTGCGGTCCTTGAGCTCGGAGATGTCGGTGTAGCCGACGCCCTCGATCTCGAACTTCAGCGCGTCCTGGTTCTCCAGGGTCTGGGCGTTCCACGCGAAGTGGTGGATGGTGCCCTCGCCGTAGCGCCAGGTGCCCGGCTCGTCCGTGCGGTTGACCACCAACTCGACGGAGCCACCCTGGCTCGGCTGCCCGACCTGGTGCACGACCCGGTCGCCCTCCTCCACCAGAGACTTGCCGTAGAACGAGTCGGAGAGGAACTCCACCATGTTCTCCGGGTTCGCCACATGGACGCCGACGCCGTAGATGCCGTGGATCGCGTGCTCCTGCGGAACACCGCCCTCGGTCCACCCGACGCGGCTGTCGCCCTCGACGCCCACCAGGGCGTACTCGATGCCCGTGGGGTGACGGAAGAGCAGCCTGCGCTGGTCGAGCACCTCGGCGTTCGCCACCTCGACACCACGGCCGGAGAGCCGCTCCTGCCAGTAGTCGAGCGAACCCGACGGCACCGCCAGGTGCACCTCCCGGGCCTGGTTGGTGCCCCGCCTGCCCATGAGCCCGGCCTGGCGGAACGGGAAGGTGGTGACCACGGAGCTCGGGTCGCCGGCCGCGTTGCTGTAGTAGAGGTGGTAGATCGGCAGGGAGCCGTCGAACAGGACGGTGCGTTTGATGAACCGCATCCCCAGCGTGCCGACGTGGAAGTCGACGTCCTCCTGCGCCGATCCGACCGACAGGGTGATGTGGTGGCTCCCGTGGACGTGTGCCATTGCCTACTCTCCTTCGAGCCGAACAGCGACGGGGGAACGGAAGACGTCAGCGACTGGTGGCCAGCAGGGAGTGCGACGACGTGCGCACGGCCTCGATCCCGGCCCGGGCGGCGGCACGGACGTGCGACACCATGGCGTCGGCGGCGGCCTGTGCGTCCCTGTCCTCGACAGCCTCGACCAGCGCGCGCAGCTCGACCACCGCCTCCGGCGGCCGGCCGGGACCCGACGAGAGCGAGCTGGCCCGCAGCAGGCTCACCCGCGCGTGCAGCTGCGAGAGGCTCGCCCGCAACGCCGAGTTGCCGGCCCCGGCGAGCAGCAGCTCGTAGAGCACGTCCTTGGCCTTGAGCACGGCCAGCGTGCCCTCCTGCCGGTCGACCACGTTCTCGAGCTGGGTGAATGCCCGGCGCAGGGCCACCACCTGGGCGTCCGTGGCACGTTCGACGAACTTCTTGGCGAGGTGGCCTTCGAGGACCTCGCGGAGCTCGTAGAGCTCCTCGGCCTCCTCCGGGGAGAGGGAGACCACGATGGCGCCCTTCTGCGGGATGGTCTTGACCAGTCCCTCGGCCGCCAGCTCGCGCAGCACCTCCCGGATGGTGGTGCGGGAGACCCCGGTGAGGTCGATCAGCTCGCGCTCGATCAGACGCTGTCCGGGCGCGAAGCGGAAGGTCAGGATGGCCTCACGGAGGACGTCGAGCACCTGGCTGCGCAGGGGTGCGGCCACGCGGCCGATCTGCGCGGCGAGACTTGCCACCTGCCCGGTTCCCGCTTCAGTCACCCGCTCAGCGTACGGCATGATCGTCATACGGGAAGAGGATTCAGGCGCTGAAGGATCGGTCAAACCTCGCGGATCGGGCACATGCCCACTGTAACGCCGAGTGATCGGATCGCGCCGCCCCGGTTTCGGACTATCCCACGCCGAGCGCCCGTCGCCGTGAGCGGTACCGCGCCACCAGCACCGGACGCAGCCAGCGCACGGGTGCCGGGAAGTTGTGGGTCATGTGCTCGTAGCCGGGAGCGGGCTCCGGGTCGGCGAGCAGCCCGAGGACCAGGTCAGGACCAGACTTGGGCGCGGCCGCCACGATCGCGGCGCGCAGCCGTCGAATCCGGTCCGGGGAGACCTGCGGGAAGAGCGTGCGCAACACGGGCTCCTCGTCGTCGAGATGCGCGACGAGCGCGTCGTGACAGACCACCGCGGACGAGTGGCCCGTGAGCTCGGCGACATGACGTGCGGCGACCTGGCGGGCGGCAGCGTTTCCCGCGAGGGCACCGATCGCGTCGACGGCCTCGCCGAGGATCTTCAGCTCGGCGTCGAGCTCCTCGTGCTCGGCGGTGAGGCGGCTCAGGTCCTCGGCGGACGCGGGGAACAGCTCCCGGAGCAGCGGCCAGAACTGCTCGTCCTCGCCGTGGTGGTGATGATGCAGGAAGGCGGTGTGCCAGCGCGCCACGGCGACGAGGGTGCCCAGGTGGACGGGCCGGCCGGCCGCCAGCGCTCCCCAGGACTCCACGAGCAGCGCCGAGCCCCGCCGCAGGATCGTGTGCACGGCCAGCAGCTCGTCATACAACCGCAGGCCTTCGGCACGCTCGGGCGACGCGTTGATCAAGGAACCCTCCCCGGTTCGGCATGGCATCCACATTGAGGTGAGCACCTCTGCAACGAATACCGTACGCCTCACCGTAAAATGGGCACATGCCGCCGACCCGCCCCTACCGCTCCGTCCGAAGGGAGACCGAGGCAGCCGCGACCCGTCGCGACATCCTCATCGCGGCCCGTGAACTGTTCGCCGCTCACGGATACGCCCGCGTCACCGTGGCCGACATCGCCGGCCGGGCCCACACCGCGGTGAAGACGGTCTACGCGAGCGCGGGCACCAAGGCGGACATCCTCAGCGAGCTGCTGGCCGCGGCCGTGCACACGTCGGGGGCCGAGGAGACGCTCGCCGCGATCCTGGAGACCGACGACCTCGAGTCGGCGATGCGGCACCTCGCCCGCGGCACCCGGCGGGGCCAGGAGACGCACCGGGAGACGCTCGACATCCTGTTCTCCTCGATGGCGAGCCACGAGACGGCCGAGGACGTCTGGCGGCAGGCCACGGAGTACTACCGGGAGACGCTACGGCGGGTCGCCGAGCACCTCCACGGGCGCGGCCTGCTGGCCCCCGGCCTTGACGTCGCCGCGGCGGCGGACAGGCTGTGGTTCTGCTTCGGGCTCACCGCGTGGCGCACGCTCGTCAAGGACTGCGGGTGGTCCTATGACGAGGCCGAACGCTGGCTCGGCGAGCAGGCGGTCGGGATGCTGGGCGACTCCGCGCGCGGCTGAGCCTCCTCGACGAACAGCTGCTCCGTCCGGCGGGGCATCAGCGCAGTGGCCGCCACGGTCAGGATGCTGACCGCGAACATCACCACGAAGACCTGGTGCGTGGCGGCGTAGAGAACCTCGCGGACGAAAGCGTCGACCGGTGAGGCGGGATCGGGGTGCCCGTTCAGCACGAGGCTGGTGGCGTCGGCGCTCGGCGGCAACTGCCCGGCCACGGCCGCGGGCGGATGCGCGAAACGGTTGGCGAGAGTGGTGTTGGCGATCGCTCCGAACACCGCCACCCCGACGGCGCTGCCCATCGAGCGGTTGAACATGTTCGTGCCGGTCACCACTCCGCGCCGGCTCCACCCGACGGTCGACTGCACGGCCACCAGGGTGGGGACCGAGGAGAGGCCCAGGCCGATGCCGAGCACGAAGGCCGCGGCGGCGGCCTGCCACACCGTGGCCCCGATCGGCAGCAGGGCGACCAGCAGTGCTCCGGCGACGACGACGACGCTCCCGATCAGACCGGTGTCACGGAAGCCGAGCCGCATGTAGATGCGCCCGGCCTGCGAGGCCGAGAGGGGCCACCCGACGGTGAGCGCCCCCAGCGTCAGGCCGGCGACGAGCGCACCGGTGCCCATGACGCCCTCGGCGAAGGTGGGCAGGTAGGAGCTCATGCCGATCAGCAGGGCCCCGATGATCAGGGAGACGAGGTTGCCGCCCACCAGCGTGCGCCGGCTGAACACCCACAGCGGCACCACGGGCTCGGCGGCCCGCCGCTCCACGAACACGAAACCGATCAGCATCGCCGCGCTGGCGACGAAGATCAGCACGCTCGCGACCGAGCCCCATCGCCAGGCCACGCCGCCTTCCAGGAGCCCGAGGATCAGCAGCGAGCAGCCGAGGGTGAGCAGCGTGGCGCCCAGGTAGTCGATGCGGTGCTTGCGTCGCTGGACGCTCTCGGTGAACTTCAGGACCAGCATCACCATGGCGACCGCACCGACCGGGACGTTGACGAAGAAGATCCACCGCCACGTCAAGTACTCGGCGAAGATCCCGCCGAGAGTCGGGCCGATCACGGACGCGACGGCCCACACGCTGGCGAGGTAACCCTGCACCTTCGCCCGTTCCTCCACCGTGTACTGGTCACCGACCATGGTCATGCTGATCGGCAGGACCGCACCGGCTCCGATCCCTTGGATGGCGCGCGAGATGATCAGCACCGGCATGCTCCACGCCGCGCCACAGAGCACCGAGCCGAGCAGGAACACCGCGATGCCGAAGAGCATCACCGGCTTGCGGCCCAGCACGTCGGCGAACTTGCCGTACAGCGGGACGGTCACGGCCTGGGTGAGCAGGTAGATCGAGAACAGCCAGGGGAACTGCTCGAAGCCGCCGAGGTCGTTGACGATCGAGGGGACCGCCGTGGCGATGATCGTGCTGTCGAGCGCCACGAGAGCCGTGCTCAGCATCACCGCGATGAGGACCGGTCCGCGCTCCGAGCGGAAGCCGACCGTCTTCGAACCGGAAGGGACCACATTGGTCACTGCTGGAGCTCCTCGGAGGAGAGTCGGAGAACAGCAAGCTCGTAAGCGCTCGCCCGTAGTTGGCAATGCTACCTATTTTACGCCGCAGTACCGTTGTCCCCAGCGCTAGTGGCGGGACACACCCCCGCTCGGATCATTGCGACGATCGCACTCGTCCCAGCCATTTCCGGCGCCGCCCGATTGGTCCGTTGCACGGACAAGTGGCCGATGTCACAGCCAGCGGATTCCCAGGTGCGGACCCCGCGGATACAACGCGGCCGTCATTGCATCGTCAGCCAATACGGCCGGGCCGCCGATCTGCTGGTAGGTGTCGGTCCATGAGAAGCCCGTGGCGTATCGGCGCGCTCGGCGCGGCGGCAGTGATCATCGCGTTGCTCGGCGCAGCCTGCTCGGCTGCGCCGGCCGCAGCACCACCTGCACAGGCTCCGAATCTGAACGCGATCGTCCAGCACGGCACGGTGCGGGTGTGCAGCACCGGGGACTACCGCCCGTTCACCTACCGCGATCCGCAGGGGCAATGGAGCGGAATCGACATCGACATGGCCCAGGACATGGCGAAACGACTGGGCGTCACATTGGACGTCGTCCAGACGACGTGGGGCACGATGATGAAGGATCTGGGCACCCGCTGCGACATGGCGATGGGCGGAATCACCGTCACCCTCGACCGGGCGCAGCACGCGCTCTACAGCGCCCCCTACCTGCGTGACGGCAAGGCGGCCATCGTTCGCTGCGCCGACAGCTCGAAGTATCGGACGCTCGCCGACATCGACCGGCCGGGGGTGCGGGTCGTCGTGAACCCGGACGGCACGAACGCCGATTTCGACAAAGCGAACATCCACCACGCCACCATCGAGAACTACCCGGACAACAACACCATCTTCGGTCAGGTCATCGCGAACAAGGCAGATGCCATGTTCACCGATGCCAGCGAGATCAGGTGGGAGACGAAGGCGAACCCACAACTCTGCGGGGAAAGCATCGACCATCCCTTCACTTTCGAGCAGAAGGCCTATCTGATCCCGCAGAGCGACCCGGCCCTGCAGCAATGGGTCGACCAGTGGCTGAACATTGCGCAGAACGACGGCACGTACGCCGCGATCAGCCAGAAGTGGACGGGTCAGGTGATCAGCGCCACGTGAGGCCTAACCGCTGCGGCCGAGCGTCGCGAGCACGGCCGCGCGTACCTCCGCCGCACCCGGCAGGTACGCGTCCTCCAGCGGCGGGCTGACCGGGATCGGCTGGAACGGCGCGCCGACCCGTTCGATCGGGGCGTCGAGATCGTCGAACCCGGCGTGCTGCACTGCGGCGGCGATCTCGGCTCCGAACCCGCCGTGCTGCACGGCCTCGTGGGCCACGACCAGCCGGTTGGTGCGCCCGACCGACTCCAGGATGGTCTCCAGGTCGAGCGGCACGAGCGTGCGCGGGTCGATCACCTCGACCTCGATGCCCTCGGCAGCGAGTTCCTCGGCAGCGGCGAGGGCCTCGTGGACGAGCCGCGACAGCGCAACCACGGTGACGTCACGGCCGGGGCGCAGGATCGCCGCCTTCCCGATCGGCACCGGCTCGATGTGCACCGGCACGGTCTCCTTGCGGAAGTACAGCGTCTTGTTCTCGACCACCACCACAGGCCCGGGGTCGGCGATCGCGCTGGCCAGTAGCCCTGCCGCGTCGACGGCCCGGCTGGGCATCACCACCGTCAGGCCCGGGACGTGGGTCAGCCAGCTCTCCATGCTCTGGGAGTGCTGCGCCCCCGAGCGGTGACCCGCGCCGCCCTGCGTACGCAGCACCATCGGGACGGTCAGCTGGCCGCCGGACATGAAGTGCGCCTTCGCGGCCTGGTTGACCAGCTGGTCCAGCGCGAGGGTGATGAAGTCGATGTACATGATCTCGAGCACCGGCCGCAGGCCCGACTGCGCCGCCCCGACGGCGATCCCGCAGATCGTGGCCTCGCTGATGGGGGTGTCGAGCACGCGCTCGATGCCGAACTCGTCGGCGAGCCCGGCCGTCGTCGTGAACGGCCCGCCCGCCGTGACGTCCTCGCCGATCACGAACACGCTCGGGTCGACGCGCATGGCGTCACCGATCGCGCCGGCGACCGCCGCGGCGTAGGTCGTCTCGTGCGTGTCACTCATGACATACCTCCGGGCCGCACCAGCGACGCCGCCAGCGCCTCATCGGGGAACGGACTGCGCCGGGCCGCCTCGACGGCCTCGTCCACCTCGGCCCGCGCGGCCGCCTCCAGCTCCGCCGGGTCGCCCTCGGCGAGCCAGCCGTCCGCGGCGCCCTGACGCTGCAGCCGCAGGATCGGGTCCTTCTCCTGCCACTCGGCCTTCGAGACGGCCTCGCGGTAGCGGTCCGGGTCACCCTCGTAGTGCCCGCGCAGCCGGTGCGTGAGGCATTCCAGCAGCGCGGGCCCCTCCCCCGCCCGGACGGCCGCGAGCATGCGCCCGAAGACCGTCCAGACCGAGGCGAGCTCGTTGCCGTCCACCGTCTCACGTGGCAGCTCGTACGGGGCGACGACGTCGCTCACGCGCTCCACGTTGGTGTGCGACGAACGTGGGCTGAACTCGGCGAAGCCGTTGTTCTCGCACACGAAGACCACGGGCAGCTTCCACAGCGTCGCGATGTTGATCGACTCGTTGAACTGCCCGGCCTGCACCGCGCCGTCGCCGAAGAACACCACGGCGACGGCGTCGCTGCCACGCATCCGGGCAGCGAGCGCGCTGCCCAGCGCCATCGGGATGTTGCCGCCGACCACACCGGTGGCGCCGAGCAGCCCGTGCTCGACGTCCACCAGGTGCATCGACCCGCCGAGCCCCTTGCACAGCCCGTCGACCCGGCCCATCAGCTCGGCCAGCACCGCAGGGAGCGGCGCGCCCTTGGCCAGGGCGTGCCCGTGCGCGCGGTGCCCGCTGTAGACGGCGTCGTCGTCGCGCAGCTGACCGCAGACGGCGGCGGCCACGCCCTCCTGCCCGACGGACAGGTGGATGAGGCCGTGTACCTCCCCCGCCCGCTTGAGCTGCCCGACGCGCTCCTCCATGGCCCGGATCCGCCACATGAGGCGCAGGGCGTCCCGGAGCTGCTCCGGGCTCGGCGTTCCGTTCACGTCAGGCCACGACTCCCGCTCCGAGCACCTTCCGGACCGCGGTGACGATCTTGTTCTCGTCCGGGAGGATGTAGTCCTCCATCGGCTTCGAGTACGGGATCGACGCGTCCAGGGCCGTGACCTGCACGATCGGCGCCCGCAGCGACGAGAACCCGTGCTCGGCCACCTCCGCGGCGATCACGGACGACACCGACGAGTGCCGGGTCGCCTGGTCGACGAGTACGAGCCGGCCGGTCTTGGCCACCGACTCCAGCACCGTGGCGGTGTCCAGCGGGGCGATCGTGCGCGGGTCGATCACCTCGGCGCTCACCCCCTCGGCGGCGAGCTGCTCGGCCGCACGCAGGGCGTGGCCGACGGTCCAGCCGGTGGCCACGAGCGTGACGTCGGCGCCCTCGCGGCGGACGACCGCCTGGCCGAAGGGCACGAGGTGCTCGCCCTCGGGCACGGGGCCGCTCTCGAGGGTGAGCAGGTAGTGGTGCAGGAACAGCACCGGGTTGTCGTCGCGGATCGCCGTGGCCATCAGGCCCTTGGCGTCGGCGGGGGTGGCCGGGAGCGCGACCTTGAGCCCCGGCACGCCCATGAACATCCCATAGATCGAGCCGGTGTGCTGGCCCGCCCATCCCGCCGTGAAGCCGTAGCCGGCCTTGAGCACGAGGGGCGCGGTGACCCGGCCGCCGCTCATGTAGTGGAACCGGTTGGCCTCGTTGACCACCTGGTCCATCGCGACCAGCAGGAACTCGGCCATCGTGCAGTCGACCACCGGCCGCTTGCCGGCGAGCGCCGCACCGGCGGCCATGCCGATCTCGGCCGTCTCGGAGATCGGTGTCACACGCACGCGGCCGTCGCCGAACGCCTGGATGAACGGGTCCTCGGGGTTGTTGCCGACGCTCTGCCCGAACAGCACGACGTCCTCGTCGCGTGCCATCTCCTGATGAATCGCCTCCATGATCGCGGCGATGTAGGTGATCTCGCGGGTCGTCTCACTCGTCATGGGTGGACTCCTCCTCAGGCGTGGACGTAGGCGAGCGCCTCGTGGGGCTCGGGGTAGGGGCTCTCGAGTCCGAACTCGACGGCGCGCTGCATCTCGGCCTGGGCCGCCTCGATGATCTCGGTGGCGCGCTCGGCGGTGAGTGCCCCGGTCTCGACGAGGTGGGCACGCAGCCGCGGGATCGGGTCGCCGCGCTTGGCGGCCTCGTACTCCTCCACGGCGCCGTACTTCGAGATGGCCTCGTGCTCCGGGTAGTGCAGCGGCACCCCGGGCGGGGCGATCGAGTTGCCGTGCGCCGACAGCCGGTAGACGCGCGACTCGATCAGCGTCGGCCCGTCGCCTGCACGCGCCCGCGCCACCGCGGCCGACACGGCCTCGTGCACGGCGAGCACGTCCGAGCCGTCGATGGTGACACCGGGGATCGAGTAGGCCTTCGCCTTCATCGACAGCGGCTCGCCCGCCGCCGCGTTGGCGTCCTCCTGCTCGGTGCGCACCGTCGCGGAGAAGCTGTTGTTCTCCATGATGAAGATGACCGGCAGCTTCCAGACCGCTGCGATGTTCAGCGACTCGTGGAAGGCGCCCTGCTTGGACGCGCCGTCGCCGAAGAACGTGAGCACCACTTCGCCGCGCCCGCGCAGCTGGGCCGCGTAGGCCGCGCCTGTTCCCTGCGGGATGTTCTGGCCGACGATCCCGGAGGTTCCCAGGAAGCCGCGGTCCGGGTCGGCGAGGTGCATCGAGCCGCCGTAGCCCTTGCACGTGCCGGTGGACCGGCCGTAGATCTCCGCCATCATCGCGGCGGTGTCGCTGCCCAGGGCGATCGGGTAGCCGTGGCAGCGGTAGGTGGCCATCAGCTGGTCACCGTCGCCGATCGCGGCGATCGACCCGACGATCGACGCCTCCGCGCCGTCGGCGAGGTGGGTGTGCCCCCGGATCACGCCGGGGTGCTCGGCGAAGGTGCGCTTGACCCGCTCCTCGAACTCGCGGATGCGCACCATCTGCGTGTAGAGCTCGACGAGCCGTTCTGATGGGAGGCCGCTCACGGCTTCAACCCCTTCTCGATCTGGTCGACGGCCGTGTCGACGGTCCGCTGGAACATCTCCGGCATGGGCAGCTCCCGGAGCGCGTCGGACAGCACCTCGACGCCCCACGGGCCCGTGTAGCCGATGTCGGCGAGCACCCGGACGTAGCCGGGGATGTCGAACTCACCCTCGCCCGGCAGGCGCCGGAACCGGGTGGTCTCCTGGCTGTGGTCGGGCATGTTCTCCTGCATGCCGTCCGACAGCTCGACGTAGGTCATGTACTCCGGCGGGATGGCACGCAGCTCGTCGGGCGCGATGTGCATCTTGCCGAGGTGCCAGGTGTCGATCGCGATGCCGCCGTTGGGGGCAGCCGCTCCGCCCACGATCCGCAGCACTGCCTCCAGCGACGCGGCGTTGATGTCGAAGGGCATCAGCTCGTAGGTCAGCGGCGCGCCGTGCCGGTTCGCGGCATCGGCGCACAGCTCGCCGAACGCCTCGGTGAGCCGCTCGACGGTCGCCGGCGAGCGTGCCAGGTTCCCGATCTTGATGTGGTGGGCGTCGAGCGCCGCTGCGGCCTCGAACAGCAGGTCGCGCTGGCCGTCGGACGCGACGCGCTTCTCGTCGCCCGGCGGGACGAACCAGTCGTTGAGGAACTCCAGCTCGAGGTCCCGCAGCCCGCTGTCGTCGAAGATCTGCTTGATCTCCGCCAGGCTGTAGCGCTCGAGCAGGTGCTCCAGGTCGGTGTGCCAGATCCCCAGGCCGCTCATGCCCACGCGCTTGGCCTCGGCGCAGCGGTCGGGCCAGTCGAAAAGGCTCCATTCGCGGCCGGTCCGGATCTGGACGGGACCGGCAGTGGTCCAGTAGGCACCCAGGATGTCGACGCTCATGCACTCTCCTCACTCGTCGTCGGGTGGTCGAGCAGCAATGCGAGCGGCCGTTCCAGCAGCTCGACGAGGCGGCGCAGGAACCGCGCCGACTCCGCCCCGTCGAGCACGCGGTGGTCGCTGGTGAGGGTGAGCGTGAGGATCGGGCGGGCGTGGAGCTCGCCGCCGACCTCGCGCGGCAGCCGCCGCAGTGCGCCGACCGCGAGGATCGCCGCCTGTGGCGGGTTGATCACCGCTTCGAAGACGGTGACGCCGAACATGCCCAGGTTGGACACCGTGAACGTGGCGCCCTCCAGGTCGGCCGGGCCGATCTGGCCTCCGCGGGCCAGGTCGGCCAGCTCACGGGTGCGCACGGCGATGGAGGTGAGCGAGCGGGCGTCGACGTCGGTGATCGTCGGCACCAGCAGCGCGTCGGTCGCGTTTACGGCGACACCGATGTTGACGCGCCCGAACATCGCGACCGTGCCCTCGCGGTAGGAGGCGTTGACCCGCGGATGCTCGCGCAGCGCCCGGCCGCAGGCCGCCACGACGAGGTCGGTGACCGTCGGGACGACCGTGCCCTCCCCCAGCTCGGCGATGCCGGCACGCAGCTCCAGAGCCCGGGTCATGTCGGCCTCGGCGGTGAGCGGGAAGGACGGAACGGTGCGGGCCGACTCGCTCATGCGGTCGGCCGTCAGCTGCCGGGCCCGCGAGAGCGGGACGACCGTGACCGGCCCGCGCAGGTCGGCACCGTTCTCGCGCGCCACTGCCGCAGGGGCCGGCCGAGTGTCCACCGTCGACAGCGGGGCGCCCGCCGGGGCTAGAGTCGGTGGGGCGGCTCCGTTCGCCGCCGCGCCTTCCGGTTTCCGGGCCGACGCCACGGCCTCGATGTCCGCGCGCACGATCCGTCCGCCGGGCCCGGTCCCCTGCACGTCGGCGAGGTCGACGCCGAGCTCCTTCGCCCGGCGCCGGGCCAGCGGGGATGTCGGGATCCGCCGCACCGACGGTGGTGTGGCAGGCGCAGGGTCCGCGGTCACCGCTGCGGCGGGCGCCGCGGGGGCGGCAGCCTGCTGCACCGCGCCGGTCGCGGCGGCTGTGCCGCCCACTGTGCCGCCCACCCGCGCGATCACCGCGCCGACCGGGAGCGTCGCGCCCTCCTCGGCCAGGATCTCGAGGATCCCGCCCGCGTCGGCCTCGAAGCTCACCATCGCCTTGTCGGTCTCGATCTCCGCCAGCTCGTCGCCGCGTTCGACCTCGGCGCCCGAGGCGTGGAGCCACCGGACGATCGTGCCCTCCGACATCGACTCCGACAGGCGGGGCATCCGCACCTCGAGCCCACTGTCGGCACTCATCGCGTGCCCTCGCTCATGGCCGACGACTTGCTCGCAAGCTCGCTCACTGCCCGTCCCTCATCCGCTCTCCCCTTGCGCGGTCGCGCCCGTCCGTCACCGGTCCAGCCAGAGCGACCCGTAGAACAGGTCGCGCGAGAGGTACCGGTCCACGCCCTTGACGTCGGGCTTGGTGATCGTCGAGAGGTAGCTGCGGCTCATCCACGCCACCGCGATGTCCTGGTTGGACAGCAGCTCCACCTGCTGGTAGTCCTTCGCGCGCTTCGCGGCGTCGGTGGTGGCGCCCGCTTCGTCGAGCAGCCGGTCGACCGCGGGGTTGGAGTACTTCCCGTAGTTGACGTTGCCGTCGGAGCGCAGCAACCGCGCGGCCCCCGGGTAGGGGTAGTCGAAGGTGTTGACCCAGCTGATCAGGTTGAAGTCGCCGCTCTGGATCACCCGCGAGGTGAACTCGGCGAGGTCGTAGAACCGCAGTTCGACGGTGATGCCGACAGCGGCCATCTGCGCCTGCACGAACTCGCCGAGCGAGACCTCACTGCGGCTGGTGCTGAAGGCGAAGGACGCCTTGCCGCCGGAGGCGACATAGTCCTGGACGAGCTGCTTGGCCTTCTCCGGGTCGTAGGCCGGCCAGGCCGCGGAGGCCTCCGGGCTGTGGTACGGGCTGTCGTCCTGGAAGAGGCCGTCGGCGCCGATCAGCTGGCCCATGTACTGGCTCGCACCGAGTGCGTTCAGATCGACCGCCCGAACCACGGCCTCACGCATGCGCCGGTCGTCGAACGGCTTCTGCTGGAAGTTGAAGTAGAAGAAGAAACCGCCGTTACCCGGCCCGTAGTAGACCTTCATGTTCGGGTTGGCGAACGCGCGCACCAGCTCGTTGTTGTACCCGCCGTAGATCATGTCGACGTCGCCGTTCTGCATCGTCGAGTAGCGGGTCTCGGTGTCGGGCAGCGGCCGGAACTCGATCGAGTCGAGATAGGGCTGCCCCGTGCGCCAGTAGTTCGGGTTCTTCTTCAGGATCATCTTGTTGTCGCGGATCCAGCTGTCCATCACGAACGGGCCGGCACCGACCGGGTGGTTCGCGATGTCGTCGCCGTACTGAGCGATCGCGGCGGGCGAGACGATCATTCCGAGCGACCCGGCGTTGAACGCCTGCGCGAAGAAGACGGGGAAGTCGCCGAGTGGCGCCTTGAGCGTGAACTCGACGGTCAGCGGGTCGACCGCGCGCATCGACGCGATCTGGTCGGCGTACGCGTGGGCGGGCGAGGTCGGCTTGTCGATGTGGCGCTGGGTGTTGATGATCACCGCGTCGGCGTCGAGCGCGGTGCCGTCGGAGAACTTGACGCCCTCCCGGAGACCGAGCCGCCAGGTCAGGCCGTTGTCGGCCGTGTCGATCGAGGACGCCATCCACGGCTGCACGGTGCCGTCCGGCCCGATCCGGAACAGCAGGTCGTAGATCGCCTGGGCGGCGACGTTGCCGTTCTGCCGGGCCGGGTCGAAGCTGACGATCTCCCGGTCGTTGCCGATGATCAGGTTTCCGCCGGACTTGGGCGTCCCCTCCGCCGCGAGATCAGCACCGTAGGGGTCCAGCTGGCGCACTCTCGTGGCGTCGTCCGCGGCGCCCCGCGTGTTCGCGCCCACCGCGCCGCACGCGGCGATCAGCGTCGCGCACAACACCGCGGAGACAGCCGCTACGACCCGGGTCGATCGCAACCGCATCGTCCACTCTCCTCGTCACATTTCGGCGGCCCCCCGGCTCCGCGGTACGAGGAGGAAGCCTGGATCCCGGCTATCGGGTCAGGCCATCGGCTGCGCGCCGGATTACTTGCCGATCCGCGCAGTGGTGCGCACGCCTCCGGTCGCCGCACGCCGGACATCACGCGGGGCCATCCCGTACTCGCGCTTGAACGCGTGCGAGAAATGGGTGGCGTCGGAGAATCCCCAGCGGAAGGCGATCTCGGTGATCGAGCCCGCCGTCGGTTCCGCGAGGTCCTCGCGGCAGCGCGCCAGCCGGGCGCGCCGCACCAGCGCGGCCACCGACTCGTCGGTGTCCTCGAACACGGCGTGCAGGGTGCGCAGCGACACCGAGAGCGCCCTGGCGATCGACTCCGGCCCGAGTGCCTGATCGGTGAGGTTGGCACGCACGTAGCGGCGGGCGCGGGCGCGCAGGGCCTCGCGGCGGGCCGTGCGGGCCTGCGGAAGCTCGGGTTCCACCACCGCCCGCAACAGTTCCAGCACGACGTCCGCCGCGGCGGTGGCCGTGCGCTCGTCCAGGCCGGGCAGCTCCGCGGCGAGCGCGTTGACATAGCGCACGAGTAAGCGGGTGCCGGGGCGCTCGGCGAGCCACGGCAGCGACTCGACTTCGGCGAAGCGTGGGCTGACGGCGTGCACCATCTCCTTGGGGAAGATGAGCGTGCGCTTCGTGAACGGCTCGACGACCTCCACGCCCACGGCGCGCGACCCGTCCCACATGCCGACGGCGCCTGCCTCCAGCACGTGCTGCTGCGTGCGCGAGCGGACCACACGCTCGGCGCCGCGGATCACCATCTGCAACCCGATCGAGTCCTCGCCCGTGCCGCCCATCACGGACGTGCTGCGCTGCCCCGCGAACGGCGTGCAGACGCAGTCGACCAGGTGCAGCGCCCCCAGCCGGTGCCGCTGCACCGTGCCGGCGAACCCCCGAGCATCGGACTCGGGCAACCGCACGTCGAACGCCACGTGCGTGGCCGCGAGGACGTCCTCCCACTCGGCCTGTCGATCGGCCTGTCGATCAGCGCCGCCCTGTGGCCCGCCGCCGACCTGCCAGCGCTCGCCCGCGGCTGGCCCGTAGCCAGCCGGCATCGACTCGTCCGATGACAAGGCAGTCATTGCCCCGCCCCTCTCTCTGCACCATCGCGTGCCGGCGCTACGCCCGATCTGCCGGCTCCCCGCCAGACTGACCCACCGCCCGAACGTGTTCAACCACCCGGGGGTCGCTCATCTCTACCGGGCGGATCGACTTGGCGATACGTGCAGGCCAACATGTCGCTCAGCGCATACCCTTGTGCGGCGCGCCCACACCCCTGTCGTGACCATCACAGCGGCCGAGCGGGGAGATCCTTAGCATTCAACGAATGACGCAGTCCCCCACGAGGGTGCTGGACCGCTACATCGGCCTCGCCGACAAGGTGATCGCGGATCCGAGCGCCGTGGACGAGCTGGTCGCCCTCTTCGCGCCCGACGCCGTGGTGCAGCTCGACGACACGCCTGTCACGGGCCCCGCCATCCGCGAGATGTACTGCGAGTTCGTGGCGGCGCACGCCGAGAGCCGGCACTTCTGGAACACCACGGTGCTCCCCGACGGGACGGAGCGCGCGACCTGGGTGGTCGCCGCCCGGATGGCCGACGGCTCCCTGATGACGGCGGCCGGCGTGGAGCACGCACGGCTCGACGATGACGGTCGGATCGTCGAGCTGCGAAACGAGTACACCCGCCGGCCCGGCTGATCTCGCCGGCCTGGTTCTGCGCGCACCGCTTCCTGCCGATTCGCGCGCGTCGGCGCCCGAAGCCCGGGCCGGGGCCTAGCATCCCCGACCGGGAATCGACCAAAGGGGGCCGACATGCTCGCCGGGGTGTTCAGGGGTGCAGGGCGGATGCCGCTCGAGGAGGTGCCCGACCCGGTCGCCGGGCCTCGGGACGTCGTGCTCGATGTGCGCGCGTGCGGCGTCTGCGGATCCGACCTGCACGCGTTCCGGTCGGGCCAGCACACCCGCGACGGGCAGATCATGGGCCACGAGTTCGCGGGTGCCGTGCTCGACGTCGGGCCCGAGGTCGACGGCATCGCGGTCGGCGATCGGCTCACCGGCCTGCCCATCCAGCCGTGCGGACGCTGCCGCCGCTGCCTCGCAGGCGCCCGGCACCTGTGCGAGGTCTGGACCACCCGCAGCATCGCCTTCGGCCTGCCCGGCGCGTTCGCACAGCGGCTGCGCATCCCCGACGCCGTACTCGGCGGCAACGTGCACCGGCTCCCCGACAACGCCGAGTTCACCGACGGCGCCCTGATCGAACCGACCGCGGTGGCCGCCCACGCCGTCCGGCAGGCGCAGCCGCAGGTCGGTGAGCCCGCGGTGGTGCTCGGACTCGGCACGATCGGGCTCCAGGTCGGCCAGATCCTGCTGGCCGCGGGCGCCGGGCCCGTCATCGGGGTGGATCTCTCCCCGCTGCGGCGCGAGGTGGGCGCCCGCCTCGGCATGGTCACCCTCGACGGCGCAGGCGGGCTCGACGCCGTCCGCGACGGGCTTCGTGAGCACCTCGGCGAGCGTGAGGTGGCGCTCGTCGTCGAGGCAAGCGGTGCGGCGCCCCTGGTGGCACACGCGGTCGACCTCGTCCGCCCGCGCGGCACCATCGTGCTCGTCGCGCTCTACCACCACCGGGCCGAGCTCGACGCGATGCTCGCCGTGCAGCGCGAGATCACGCTGCGCGGCAGTGCGAACGTCACCTCGGAGGACTTCCGCGAGGCCCTCACGCTGCTCGGCCAGGGCCGGGTGCGGATGCAGCCGCTGATCACCCACCGGCTGCCCCTCGAACACGTCGAGGAGGCGTTCCGCACCCAGGCCGACGCCGTGGGCTCGGTCAAGGTGATGGTCACCCAGGACTGAGCCCTAGGCGGCAGGGTCGGGGATCCACGACCCGTGGAAGCCTGCGGGAACCCCGCGCGGCAGGGTGACCGCGGCGACGGGCTCACCCGCGACGTCCGTGGCGTCGAGCACGAGCAACTGCGACGCGCTGCCGTCACGGCGGGTGGTGATCGAGACCAGCCACCCGTCGTCCTCCGCCCGGTCGGCGCCGCTCGCAGGCACGAACACGGCCTCGCCAGGGACCACGTCCGGCCCCAGCTCGTGGGCGGTCGTCGTGCCGAGCTGCCCGTCGAACCGCACGATGGCGGTGCCGGCGCCCGAGTCGGCCACGGCGTAGAGGTAGCGCGAGGGACGCCCGACGCGATCGTCGTCCACGGTGGGGAACTCGACGCCGCGCTCGTCGAGCTCGGCGACGGTCGCCGTGCCCGTGGCGGGATCGAGGGTGAACCGGCTCATCCGGGAGATGCCGGTGACGGCGGCCGCCGCTGCCGGGCCCGCGGGTTGGTGCTCGGCACTGATGCCTTCCCACAGGTTCGCGATGGCGTCGCGGCTGTAGCGGGCCAGGTCGAGCACGATCCGGCCGGTCGGGTCCTCGTGGGCGTTGCCGACGTGGAAGACGTAGCACGGGTCGATCTCGAACCAGCGCACCTCACCGGGCCGCGCGAGCGGCATGACACCCAGCCGGGCGCCGTACTCGTCGTCCCACGCGAAGGGCATCCCCGGCCGCGGCCGGAACGTCATGGGGAGATCGAGGAAGATCGCATGGTTCTCGGTGATGGCGAAGTCGTGCATCATCGTCGGCCCTGGCACCTCGATCGGCGCGCTCTGCACGAGCTGCCCATCGGCGGAGAGCCGGTGGTAGGTGACGTAGGGCGGCATCACGCCGTAGCCGAAGAAGTGCAGCTCGCCGGTGACCGGGTCGACCTTGGGGTGGGCGGTCATCGCCGTGGTGAGCTTGCCGCCGAAGTCGACGGGGCCCACGGTGTCCAGCTCGCCGGTGACCTCGTACGGGAAGCCGCTCTCTACCAGGGCCAGGATCCGGCCGGAGTGCTCGATCACGTGCGTGTTGGCGTGCACCGCCGTGCGGTCGATCGTGCCGTCCTCGTGGATGTAGCGCTTGCCTGCGAGAGCGCCCGTGCGCACCCACCGGTTGCGGTACCACTCGGCCCGCCCGTCCCGCAGCCGGATGCCGTGGAGCATGCCGTGGCCGCCGAACCAGTGCCCGGGATCCTCCCCCGGGAGCGGGTTCGGGCCGTTGCGTAGGTAGCGACCGGTGAGCTCGGGCGGCAGTGCGCCCGAGACCGGCAGCTCGTATGCCTCGATCTCGTCGGCAACCGGAGCCATGTGGCCGGTCAGGTAGAGCGGGACGGTGCCCGTGGTCATCGTGTGCCCCTTTCGTCGTGAACGGGACCGACTCTGACATCCCGGCAGCGACATGTCAATGATGACATGTCGAATCTGGAATGTAGGGTTGCGGCATGTCCCTGTCGCACGCCCTGCTCGGGCTGCTTGCCGTCGAGCCGGCCAGCGGCTATGCGCTCACGAAGTCCTTCGAGCTCTCCCTCGGCCGCTACGCATGGCACGCCGGTCACACGAGCATCTATCCGGAACTGGGCCGCCTCGCGGAGCGCGGCCTGGTGGAGGTGACGTCCGAGGGAGCGCGCGGCAGCCGTACCTACGCGGTCACCCCCGCCGGACGCGAGGAGCTGCGCTCCTGGCTGCTGCAGCCGCCCAAGCAGAGCGGGAAGGTGCGCAACGAGGAGGTGCTGCGGATGTTCCTGCTGTCGGCGCTCGACCCCGCCGACGCCAAGATCGTGCTCGGCCACGTCGCGGAGAGCACCGCTGCCGCCGCTGCCGGGCTGCGCGAGATCCGGGCAGCACACGAAGGCTCGTCCTTCCGCGGACCCGAGGGCTTCGGACAGCTGGCCGCCGAGTTCGGCCTGCGCCAGTACGAGGCCGTGCACGAGTGGGCCGTCTGGGCGATGGCCCAGCTGGAAGGAGACCAAACGACGAACTCACCGGCCTAACCCGCAGCTTGAGGCCGCCGCGCATACCTCGTGGCCACCGCACACATGTCCGACCGTGTGCACGGTGGCCACGAGGTGTGTGCCGTCGGGGGCTTACGGGCGTTGCGTCAGGTAGGCCGTGAAGGTTGTGCCCGCCACCGCGTTTCCGGGCGCCAGGTTGGCGCCCGCGCGGTAGGCACGTATCGCCGCCCCGGGGAACCTGACCGGGAGGACGGGCCGGCGGCCGCCCCGCACCCGCTGGTAGTGCGCCGCCAGCACGCGCAGCTCGTGGACCTCGGGGCCGCCGATGTCGGCCACGCGACCGGCCGGGGCGCCGTCGGCGAGACAGGCGAGCCGAGTGGCCACGTCGCGGACGTCCACCGGCTGCACCCGGACGCCCAACGGCACCACGATCACCGGCGAGCGGCGCTGCAGGTCGAGCAACCATGCGACGAGGTCGTGGAACTGCGTGGCGCGCTGCACCGTCCACGGCAGTCCTGAGCTCGCCAGCAGCCGTTCCGCCTCCAGCTTGGCCCGGTAGTAGAAGATCGGGATCCGGTCGACCCCGACGATCGACACGTACACGATGTGTGGCCACCCGGCCGATTGCGCTGCGGCGACCACGTTGCGCGTCAGCTCGACATCTCGCGGACCGTAGGTCGTGGCGCACTGGACGACGACCGCCGCCCCGGCGACCGCGACGTCGGCGGCGTCGCGGCGGCGCAGGTCGGCCCGCACGAACTCCGCGCCCGCAGGCAAGCCGTCCGGGTTCTGCCTGCGGCTCACCACCCGCACCGGGCGGCCCGCCGCCACGAGTCGCTCGACCACCCGCCGGCCGAGCGTGCCGGTCCCACCCGTCACGACGACCAGGCTCACCGCGCCGTCCGCTCCCGCGGGCGCAGGCTGCGTATCCGGACGACGAGGGCCGCCAGGGCGAGCAGCGCCACGATCCCGAGGAGCCAGGGGTCGGAGCTGCGGCCGCCCAGGTCGAGGTCGATGGCGTGGTTCAGCGCGTGCAGCGCGTTGGTGAACACCGCACCCACCAGCACCACGGTGAGCACGTCCCGCCACCAGAGCGCGCCGAGCAGCATCACCCCGATCCCCATCTGGAACACGCCGGCGTCGTGCAGGAAGTGCTCGTGCTCCGGCCAGTTGGTGAACGCGGCGAACGAGGCGGGCGCCACCCAGCACCAGATCCCGGCCACCAGCATCCCCAGCGCGACGAACATGACGACACCAACCACGAGACGGTCCGCCGCCGGCGTCCCCCGTCGCTCTTGCACCTCGGTCATCACTTCTCCTCCCCGTACCTCACGGACGCGGCCCACCCCAGTGGACGGGAGAAGACGCAGAAACGTGACAAACCAGGCTCAGTGCGGCAGCAGGTGCAGAACCAGCGCGACGGCCAGCGCTGCGGAGAGCGCGACGTCGACGATCGCCGTGGTTCTGATCTTCGGTCCGGGAGCGGCCCGAGCGAGGACTACGAACGCGAGCATGCTGACCAGGCCTGCGACCATGGCCGGCGCCCGCCAGCCCGGCACGAACGCCGCCCCGACCAGTGCGGCACCGAGCAGCCCGAGCAGCAACGCCCGGTGGCGCATCAGCACCAGCAGGTCCGGATCGGCCATCGTGAGGCCGTAGAGCCGGGCGAGCCGCCCGGCCCCCGCGACGCCGATGACCGGCAGCCCGTTGATCAGACCCGCAACCAGCAGGATGACGACGACGGCGATCTCCACACCCGGAGACCTTCACGGTCTCCGTGCCACCGATCAATTACCTCCGACGTCATCCGTGGCCCGCGGCCGTGCGTGTCTCGCCGTTGGCCTCGGCTGACGGGGGCTGGGCGACCGCAGGCACGTCCTCCGGGGCGACCGCGCCCGGAGAGATCCTCTCGGTGATCACCTCCGACGTCAGGGCGGTGGTCGGCGTGGAGCTCGCCTCGGGCGAGGCGGCGGTGGAGGGTTCGGGCGGCGTCGAGCGTTCGAGGAAGCGGAGCAGCTCGACCGGGAAGGGCAGCACAACGGTGGAGTTCTTCTCGGCTGCCACCTCGACCACGGTCTGCAGCAGACGCAGCTGCAGTGCCGCGGGCTGGGCGGTCATCATCCCGGCCGCCTGCGCCAGCTTCTCCGACGCCTGCAGCTCGCCCTCGGCGGTGATCACGCGAGAGCGACGCTCCCGTTCCGCCTCCGCCTGCCGCGACATCGACCGCTTCATCGACTCGGGCAGCGCCACATCCTTGATCTCGACGCGGTCGATGTGCACGCCCCACCCGAGCGCCGGGCTGTCGATCATCAGCTCCAGGCCCTGGTTGAGCCGTTCCCGGTTGGACAGCAGGTCGTCCAGCTCGCTCTTGCCGATGATCGACCGCAGCGAGGCCTGCGCGACCTGCCCGATGGCGTACTCGTAGTTCTGTACGTCGACGAGCGCCCGCACCGGGTCGGTCACCCGGAAGTAGACGACGGCGTCGACCTTGACCGTGACGTTGTCGCGCGTGATGCCCTCCTGGGCGGGGATCGGCATCGTGACGATCTGCATGTTGACCTTGTGCAGATGGTCGACGATGGGCGTGATCACCGCGAGACCCGGCCCCTGTACGGCGTCACGGACCTTCCCGAGCCGGAACACCACACCTCGCTCGAACTGCCGGACGACACGAAGACTGGAGCAGGCCAGCACCAGCGCCAGAACCAGCAGAATCGTGACCAGAATGTAGACGGTCATGTCGTTCCTCCCATCCGACCGTCGTTGCGCGCGGCCCGCGCGAGCAGCTGTTCACAGGTCTGCACGAGCACGGCCGCCACGTCACGGGCGTCCTTGACCGACATCGGGTGCGCCGCGAGCCCCTGCCACCGGGCCAGCTGCTCCCCCGCGACCCGGGCGACCTCCTGGGGGACGGCGTCGGCGGGTAGGCCCAGCCGGGCACGCGGCGCCGCTCCGGTGGCGCCCAGCAGCCGCTCGGCGACGTCGCGTTCCCCGTCGGGCAGGTCGAGCGCGCCGCAGCGCAGGGCGTCGACCAGGTCGTTCTCGGTGAGTTCGTGTGCCCCGGACCGGATGCGGTCGAGCCGGTAGACGAGTGCGCTGCCGCCCGACGGCGGTGCCTGGTCGCGGACCAGGGTCTCCAGCGCGAGCAGCGCGGTCCGGGCTTTGACGGCCTCGGCGCGCCGGGCGAACCGCGAGTCGATCAGCTCGAGCAACCGCGGCACACCACTGGAGTCCAGGAGCTCCGACGCGAGCGCGGCCGATGTGGGTGCTCGCCCGCACCGGATCAGATCGACGGCCGTCCGTACGCCGTTCGGGCCGAAACGTTGCAGCAGCTGCTCGTGGCCTTCGACGACGTGCACCACCGACCCGGTCGCCGTTCCCGGCACCGACGCGGTCGAGGAGGCCGACACGGAGGTGGAGCCCGACGACGCGGCGGCAGGCCCACCGGTCGCGGCCGCGACCTCGCCGGCATCCCCTGCGGGCTCGGAGATCTCCTGAAGCGTGCGGTACTCCGCGTCGCTCAGGGTCGTGGCCGCGCGGGCAACCAGCCCCGCGACGGGCACCACCACGTGGCAGAGGCTCCGCACCTCGAGGCGGGTGCACCAGTCCGCGGCGATCCGGTCCGCCCCGGCGATCTCGTCGGCTCGCGCCAGCACCCCGATCGCGAGCGCAGGACGAGGTGGGTCCGGACCCTCCGGCAGCACGGGGAGCGCCCCGTCCTTGCCGGGAGGGCGGCGCAGGAGCAGGACGAACGCGTCGGCGAGCGGGGCGAGCTCGTCGTCCGAGCCGGGTTGCGGTGCCGCCCCCGAACTCGGCTCCCGGCCCGGGACGTCGATCAGCGTCACGCAGAGCTCGGCGCCCGACTCGCAGTCGGCAGCCGCGCGCAGTGCCTCCACCAGCGTGGACGTGCCCGCTCCTGACGGCCCGGAGACCGCGACCCGCAGCGGCTCGTCGAGGCGCTGCGCCAGGGCGCGCAACGGTTCGGCCTGCGGCGTGCCGTGGTACAGCTCGCGCGCGGTGCGCAGTGCGTCGCGAACCTGGTCGATCAGCGGGAGGCCGGCCACCGCCACAGCGGGGGTGGGAGCGGCGGCCGGGGCCTCGGTGGACAGCTCGGTCGCGGGTTGCGGAAGGGGCGCCGAACCTTCGACGACCGTCCCAACGCCCGGCTGCGACCGGATCTCGATCCGCCCGCCGACCGACCCGATGCGCGCCATCAGGTTGCGCATCCCGCGGCCGGGCGAACCGGTACGCGCGGCAGGATCCCAGCCGGGACCCTCGTCGTACACCGTGAACCTCAGCCGCCCGTCCCCCGGAGCGAGCCGGACCCCGATCGCCGCGCCCCCCGCGTGCTTGCGCGCGTTGTTCACCGACTCCAGGCAGCAGAAGAAGACAGCGGCGGCGACGTCGGCCGGGATCGGGAGATCGGCGGGCACGCCTTCGGAGTCGAACGTGACGGGCGGGTGGCCGCCGGCGAGCTCGACGCGCAGTGCTCCCACCAGCCCGCGTTCGGCCAGCAGCGGGGACGACACGCCCGTCGCCGTCTCGGCCAGGATCGACTCGGCGGTGTCGATCTGCTCGGCGACCTGTTCCAGGCGGCCGCGGGCCGGGCCGAACTGGCCGGTCGAGACCTGGTGCTCGACGAGGCCGAGAGTCAGCCGCAGCGACACCAGGTGGTGTTGCGCTCCGTCGTGCAGGTCGCGCTCGATCCGCCGGCGCTCCGTGTCCATCTCGGCGACCACCGCGCGGCGCGACGCAGCGATCTCCGCCGCGTGGGCGAGGGCCGCGCGCAGCTGGCGTTCGAGCTCGATCCCGGACCGGCTCGCCTGGAAGACGGCTCCGAGACTGTCGGCGATGTCCTGCAGGAGGTGGCGGCGCGGGCCCTGCAGCCCGGCGACCGTGGTGTGGTCGACCGCGATCGTGCCGATGGGTTCGGTCCCGTGCCGGACGGCGACCTCGGCGAGCTCGTCCGAAGCCTGGGCACCCGGAGCGACCCACGTGTACGCCCGGTCGTGCAGCCCGGGCCGTACCACCGTCAGCCTGCAGGTGATGGCGCCCACGCCCCGCCCGACGGCCTCGGCGACGCGCTCCAGGTCGGGCGCGTCGGTGGCGCCCGCCCGCGAGAGCGCGGCGATCCCGGCGAGCACGCTGTACGGGGTGGGCCGAGCGCCGAACAGCATCCGGTCGACCACCCGCTCGACCCGTACGTAGACCGGGAGGAACGCCAGCGCCGCCGGTAGGACGGCGAGGGTCGACCCGGTGAACGCCGCGACCGGGTCGCCGATCGCCTCTTCGATGAGTGTGCGCACCACGACGTAGCCGCCGCCGATCACAGCCGTGACGAGCGCAACGGCGAGCCCGCGGCTGAACAGGCGTTCCGCCGCCCACAGTCCCTCCGGCCGCATCGCGAGGAACACGGCCGCGGCGATCGCGATGCAGGCCAGCCGGGAGAACCAGAACAGCAGCCCCGTCGGCTCTTCCGCACGACCGTGCGCGGTCGGGTCGACGATGGTCAGGCCGGAGAAGTCCATCAACCACAGCAACAGCGTGATGATCGCGAGCAGGATCGTGATCGTGAAGGCCACCGCAAGCACGCTGAACAGCAGCCGGGCCTGGGCGCGCGCCGTGGCGGTGGTGCCTGCACTGATGCGACGCGGGAGCACCACCAGCCCGGCGAGCGGCACGAGGAACCCGAAGAACAGCACGCAGCTGATCGTGTGCGGGAGCAGCGCGGTGCCGAACCCCACCACCAGCAGCGTCCCCACCCCGGCCGCCACCTGTACGGCTCGGCCGAACCCGGCAGCCGCGACCGTGCGCCGGTCCGGGGGGAACACCAGCAGAGCGACGATGTAAGCCGCGCAGGCCACGCCGTGCAGCAAGATCTGGTGGAGGCTGCCGACGGAGAGGCCGGTGGCTGTGTAGACCGCGGTGTCGGCGGCGTGCGCCTGGAGGTTGAACGCTCCCGCCGAGCCGACCATGGCGAGCACCAGCAAGCGGACCGACCAGCTGCTGCCCCGGTACACGAGCAGCGCGGCCGCCACGCCGATGCTGATCAGGCTGAGCACGTAGTCCAGCACGGCCTGGCCCAGCGGCTCGCTGCGCGGGATCGCGCCGAGCACGCCCTGGGCCCATCGGCTCCCCTGCGCCGCGGCGGAGGAGAAGCCCGCGGTGACGGCCGGGACGTACGCCGCGGCGCCGACCACGGCCCCCATCACGAGCCACCCGAACGACAGCAGCGTGACCACCACGAGGAGCACCGCGTACGTCGCCCCGGCGAGCAGCCCACGCGTTCCGCCGTCCCGGTCCTGGTCGACGGGCTCATCGAGGACGGCAGTGCCGATCACCGGGCTGTTCACCGGACCCCCAGATCGGCGCCTGTGCCGCTCTCGACCACCGGTTCGAGGTGGTCGGGCACCCAGGCACGCATACCGAGGGGCCGCTCCGGCCCGTTCGGGAGGATCAGTTCGAGATCACCGCCCAGCGCCGCGAGCCGCTCGACGTCGTCGGCGAGCGCGGTGCGCAGCCGGTCAGGGGTGACGTCCGGAGCTGCGTCGTCGATGCGCACCGTCGCCCGGCCGTCGGTCCTCCCGAAGGCCACCACGAGCTCGCTCTCCGCCGGTCCGCCGGCGAGCGCGTGCAGGGCGGCGGCAGCCACGTAGTAGAGCCCCGACTCGATCTCCCAGTCCAGGCGCCCACCGAGGCTTCCGGTCAGCCGCACCGGCCGCGGGAGGTCGGTGGCCACCTCGTCGAGCGCTGCGGCCGGGCCCTGGTCGCGCAGCACAGCCGGGTACACGCCGCGGGCGATCACCCGGAAGCGGTCCAGCAGCTCGTCCAGCCCACCCCGGGCAAGCAGAAGCGCCTCGTGCGCCGCAGCGGCCACCTCCGGCCGGCACTTCAGCGCGGCCTGAGCGCGATCGACCTCGGCGCGCAGTGCTGCCAGCCGGTCGCCGGTGGCGTGGGAGAGCTCCATGACCAGTCGCCTGCGCTCGACCTCACGGGCCTGGGAGAGCCGCTGCCGGGAGTCGTCCAGCTGCGTCGCGAGGTCGTCCGCCCGGCGTACCCGTTCGGCCAGCTCGGCGTTCTGCGCCACGCCCCGCAGCAGCAGGGCGGCACCGTTCGCCACGTCCTGGACGAGCCGCTGGTCGGCCGGGGTGATCGGAGCGTCCGGCTTTCCGATCGCCAACGCCGCGCGCAGTTCCGCGCCGTCGAGCACCGGCACGACGTGGTCGGTGTCGGGCCGGGCGAGCAGCACGGCCAGGTTCGGCACGTGTTCCTCGTCCGAACCGCCGGAGGCCCGCGGTGGGTGCTCCGCCGTGGCGACGAGGCGGTCGCCGACCGCGAGCCACACCACGGCACGGGTGGCACCGGTGCCGTCGGCGAGCACCTGGGCGAGACCGGGCAGCGCCTGTTCCAGCGACCCGGCCCGGATCCGTGCGGCGGCCGCCGCGAGCGCCGAGTACGGCGTGACCTCACGGTGGTGGGTGAGCCGCCCGACCGCCGCGTCCACGCGGGGCAGCACGAACCCGAGCCCCACCGCACACACACCGACGGCGACGAACGGCAGGAGCACCGCGGTGCCGGACCCGGCCGCGGAGAACCCGAAGAGCCAGGGGCCGCCGTCGACCAGCAGCAGGAGCAGCGCGGCGACGCCGCAGGCCACCACCGCTGCCCGCAGCACCCTCGCCACGCTCGTCCGGTTCATCACGCACCACCGGTTCCACCCGGATCGGATCCGGGTTCGGAGTCACGCTAAGCGTCCTGACGTGCGCGGCCAAGCCTCAGTCGCCGTCGCGCTGCGATCGGAGGTAGGTCAGTACGGCGAGTACCCGCCGGTGGTGCTCGGCCGTGTCGGCATGCAGGTTGAGCTTCCCGAAGATGTTGGCGATGTGCTTCTCGACGGCCTTGGGCGTGACGAACAGCTGCGCGGCGATTCCGGTGTTGGACCGCCCCTCCGCCATGAGGCGCAGCACGTCGAGCTCGCGCTCGGACAGGGAGGCGATGGCCCCCTTCTTGTCGCCGCGGGGCCGCTCCACCAGCCGCTTGGCCAACACCGGCTCGATGACGATCTCGCCGGCCTCGATGCGGCTGAGCGTGTCGGTGAGGACGTCGACGCTGCCCACCTTCTCCTTGAGCCGGTAGCCGATGGAGTCGGTGCCGATCTGCAGGATGCGCATCAGGTAGTGCGACTCGGCGTAGTGGGACAGGAACAGCAGACCCATGTCGGGATGCAGGGCGCGCAGCCGCTCCGCCGTCACCAGCCCGCCGTCCGGCTCGGGGGGCATCCTGATGTCCAGGATCGCGACGTCGGCGCGCTCGGTCGAGAGCAGCTCGACCAACGAGTCACCGTCGGCCGTGCTGCCGACGACCTCGTGCCCCGCCGCCTGGAGGAGCATCAGCAGCCCCTCGCGGAACAGGGCACCGTCCTCGGCCAGCGCTACTCGCATGGAATCCTCGCTGTGATCGTGCCGGGGCCAGGCCCTCCGGCGACATCGATGGTGCCGCCGAGCCGCCGCACCTGGTCCAGCATCGCCCCGGCGTGCGCCACGTTCACTCCTCTGAGCTGCACGGACAGCACCCAACCGTCCGATTCGTCACCCACACGCCGCACCGCGACCTCGACGGGCTCCTCGCCGGGTTCGCCGCCGGCAGCCTTCTCGGCAGCGGCTGCGGCATCCATCGCGGCCAAGCACTCGACCACGGAGAAGTAGGCGGCGCCCTCTGCCGCCGGATCGAACCGGTCGGCGGAGGCGTCGACCCGCACCGGGATGTCCACACGGTCGGCCGCCTCGCGCAGGGCCGGGCCGAGCCCGGCGTCGTCGAGCAGGGACGGATAGATCTTGCCGGCCACATCACGCAGCTCCTGGAGCGCGGCGTGCAGCTCGTCCTGGAGGCTGTCGATGGACGCGTGCAGGTCGGGTTCCGCGTCGGGCACGCGGTGCCGGAAGAGGCCGAGCTGGAGCGCGAGCGCGGAGATCCGCAACGCGGCACCGTCGTGCAGTTGCCGTTCGAGGCGCCGGCGACGCATCCACTGCTCGCGCTCGGCGCGGCGGCGGGCGTCCGGGTCAGGAGTGGGGAGCCTGGTGGCGGGGTCGGGGGCCTGCGGGTCGGTCGGGGGAGGTGCGGCTGATGACGGCGCGTCGGGCGTGCCCTGCTCGGAAGGCGTGCGGGGAGCGTCGCCGGCGCACTGCGCTGGCTCGAGCATCATCCTCGTATGGTCCGGCGTGCGAGGTCGCGCGGGAATGGGGTGCACCCCACCCCGGGTAGGGCTCTCCCCACTCTTGGTGTCTCCCGACGGGCCCGATTACTGCCGGGGGTGTAACGCTTCCCGACCGGCGGGCGAGCGAACCCCAGAGCGACCCTGACCAGCGCTATCGCGGGTATCCGAGACGAGGTACGGTGCCGGCTCCCGGGAGGCCGCGTGGGATATCACCTCGGAGTGGACCTCGGCACGACATTCGTCGCTGCCGCGATCGCGAACGGGTCCAACGTCGAGATGTTCACCCTGGGCGACCGCACCGTGGTGACCCCGGCCGTGGTGTACCTGCGCGAGGACGGCGCCCTCGTCTCCGGTGACGCCGCGGCCCGCCGCGCCGTCAGCAGCCCGGACCGGATCGGCCGCGAGTTCAAGCGCCGTCTCGGTGACCCCACACCCGTGGTGCTCGGGGGCTCTCCCTATCCCGTCACCACCCTGCTCGGCACGTTGCTGCACGACGTGGTGACCAAGGTGACCGAGACCGAGGGCACGAAGCCCGAGAGCATCGTCCTCACCCACCCGGCCAACTGGGGACCGTTCCGCCGCGAGCTCTTCGACGAGGTGCCGCAGGTCGCGGGGCTCACAGCACCACGCACGGTCACCGAGCCCGAGGCCGCCGCTGCCCACTACGCGGCGTCGCGCCACCTCAACGACGGCGAGATCATCGCCGTCTACGACCTCGGTGGGGGCACGTTCGACGCCACCGTGTTGCAGAAGCGCTCTGCCGGCATCGAGATCCTCGGCATTCCCGAAGGGATCGAACGCCTGGGTGGCGTCGACTTCGACGAGGCGATCCTCTCCTACGTCAACTACTCGTCGAGCGGAGCGCTGTCCGAGCTGGACATGGGCGACCCGCAGACCTCCGTGGCGCTGGCCCGGCTGCGCCAGGACTGCGTGCTCGCCAAGGAGGCTCTCTCGATCGACACCGAGACGACCATCCCCGTGTTCCTGCCCCACCGCCACTTCGACGTGCGGGTCACCCGGGCCGACTTCGAGGACATGATCCGCGCCCCCATCGAGTCGACGATCGGCACGCTGATCCGGACGGTGCGCTCCGCGCAGGTCGACGCGAGCGCGTTGTCCGCGGTGCTGCTGGTCGGCGGCTCGTCCCGGATCCCGCTGGTGTCCCGGATGATCTCCGAGGAGCTGGGCCGCCCCACCGTGGTGGACGCCCACCCCAAGTACGCCGTCGCGCTCGGCGCCGCCACCCTGGCCAGGGCGGGAGCGATCCCGGCCGCAGGCGGCGCCCCACCGGCGGCGACGATTCCCGTCCCGCGCGGCGGCCGCAGCGACGACACGTCCGCGGGCGCTGCCGTCGCCGTGGACGCCGAGCGCGGACCCGCGGGCGCAGCGACCGCCGCGGACGTCCCGGCCCAGCGCACAGGGCCCCCACCACAGATCCCGGCCCAGCGGCAGACGCCCGCAGGCCCGGGCGGACCGCCGTCCGGAGGCTCCGGCCCGCCCGGTCCTGGCGGGCCGGGCGGCGGGGGCCCGGAGGAACCGACCGGGCCGCCGCCTCCACCGTCGTCCCGGCCTGCCCCGGTCATCGGTCGCCGGCCCCTCGCCCTGGCGGGTGCGGCGGTCATCGTGGCCGTGTTGATCGCCGGCCTCGTCTATTTCCTCACCAACCAGTTCGGCGCGGCTCCGACCACTGCGTCCCCCTCGCCCCCCGCCGCGCAGGCGCCTCCGGCCGCCGCGCCGCCCGCGGGCCGGCCTGCCGTCGCGGCCAGCCTGCCCATCCCGTCCATCGGGCCCACGATCGCAGCCGGGCCCACCCCGGGGTTCGTCGTCGTCTCGCCGAACGGGCGTCAGGCCTACATCGCGAACCGCAACGCAGGCGTCGTCACCGTCGTGGACACGGCGGTGAACACGGTGACGGCCACCATCCCCGTCGCCACCGGACCCCCGCAGTACCTGGCCTTCTCCCCCGACGGGCGCACGATCTACGTCAGCATCTGGAACGACGCCAGGACCATTGCCGCCGTCGGTGTGCTCGACACCACCACGAACTCGATCACGACCACCATCCCGGTGCGTACCCGGCCCTTCCTCGCCGCCGTCACGCCCGACGGGAAGCAGCTCTACGTGCCCAACCACGACTCCGGCACCATCTCGGTGATCGACACCGCCACCAACGCCGTCACCAACGAGATCAAGGTGGCGCCCAACCCGCACTGGGTCGAGTTCTCCCCGGACGGCAAGCGCGCCTACACCGCCAACCACGAGTCGAACCTGGTGTCCGTGATCGACACGTCGAACTTCGCGATACTCGCGGAGATACCCGTGCAGAAGAGCCCGCACAGCCTTGCGGTGCACCCCACCCGACCGCTGGTGGCGAACGTCAACTACGACTCGGCGTCCGTCACGATGATCGACACCAACACGAACAAGGTCATCTCCGCCATCGCGGTGGGGAGGAACCCGCAGGACATCGCCTGGGCACCTGACGGCCGCTTCGCCTACGCGGTCAACGTCACCGACAACACGGTCTCGGTGATCAACCCCGACACGATGTCTGTGACGGCGACCATCCCGACGGGCAAGTCTCCGACGTCGGTGGCCCTGCTGCCGAACGGCACCATCGCCTACGTCTCGAACCTCGCGGACGGCACCCTGACCACCCTGCACACGGGCTGAGCCGCGCAGCGAACAGGATCTTCGCCGCACGAGAAGCGGCCGGCACCGGATTGGGAGCCAGGTCACGCCGTGGCAGTCAATCGACTGATGCCGCATGCCACCCCCTCTCGGACACTCGGTACCGCGCGGCGTCGATGCCGCAGCCTTCGAGAAGGACCGCTCCGGACGAGCGACGTACCCCTCGCCGGCCGGGTTGCCCCACGGGGGCCTGCCCTACGTGAACCGGCGGGGCCACCCAGCCGTATGTAGGGGAAACGGACTGTATCCCGGAGCTGCTGCGGCGCACCCTTCTCTTGTCGAAAAGACGTTCCCGAGACGAAAGGAGAACGACGATGAACACCACGACCGCCGCCCTCACCCACCGCGACCGTGCCGTTCTCCGGGCCGTCGCAGCGGGGCGTTGCGAGATCTCCACCACGAGCAATGCGCTCGTTGTCGACGGTCTCCCGTTCAGTGACCAGTTCGCCGGTCCCCGGCTCACCAAGGCCGGTCTCATCGCAGCGGTCACGGGCGCGGGGCCTGCCCGGCTCACCCCCTCGGGCCACGCCATCCTGGAAGCAGCGTGATCGCCATGACCACGTCCACCGTCCCCTCCCCCGTGCTCACCCGGCGCGACCGTTGCGACCGGTGCAGGGCAGCGGCCCACGTGAGGGCCATGCTGCGCACCGGCGGTGAGCTGCTGTTCTGCGCCCACCACGCCCGCGAGTACGCGCCCCGGCTGCTCCAGATCGGCGCCGCACTCAGCTCCTGACCCGACGTCAGCTTCTCCTCCCGAGCCCGGTCGCCTCCCGCGACCGGGCTCGTGGCATGTCCGGGGCCGGTGCGATGCCTTGCACACGAAGGGTTCACCCCACTCGACACAACGGGGGTTCACTCCGGCAACGGTGGGGCTTTCTCGCTGTTTGTGCCGGTTCTTCGCCGTCATCGTTGTCGTGGGTTCGAAAACAGCGGAAGAAGAATCCGCGACCCATCTGACGGAAGGATCCGAAAATGGACGAGGACTTCGAGGGCACCGAGTACTACGAGATCTACTACGAGGCGACCGCCTGGAAGGACGAGGAGGACTCGGACTTCGAGGACAGCGACTCGGACGAGGACTACGAGGACGAGGACGACGACTCGGACGACGACTACGACGCCTGACGTCCCCTCACCGCACAGCAACCGAGGAGTACCGATGACCGCCCCGCCGTCGAAGGACCACGCGACCTCGAGGCCGCATGACGTCCTGGACACGGCGATCGGCACGGCCAAGGCCGGAGGCCGGCTCGACATCGTCGACCGGCTCTCCGAGGCCCGCGGCCTGCTATGCGGACCGTCGGTCACGGTGCAGGTCGCCGGCGGCGCGCAGCAGGGCAGGGCCTCGATGGCCGCCGCTCTGCTGCGCGCCGGCTCCGGCCCTCCCCGCATCACCATCGCCGAGACGGGCGACGCAGGCCTTGCCGAGGCCGTCGACGTCGTCGTCTTCATCGCCACAGCCGAGCAGGTGCTCTCCGCATCCGAGGTCGACCAGCTCAGCGCGCTTCGCCACCGCTCTCCCACCGTCGTGTTCGCCCTGACCGAGACCGACCGGCACCCTGACTGGCCGGATGTCCTCCAGGCCGACCTGGAGCTACTGCGCTCGGCAGACGTCTCCGACACCCACTTCGCGGTGTCGGTCGACCAGCATGCCCGCGCCCTCTCCGAGGACGACCCCGCACTCGCGACGACGTCCGGGATTCCCGCCCTGGCCGAGTGGCTGCTCGACCTCGCCGAGCACGCCGAGCTCGGCGCGGCGCGCGCCGTGGCCGAGCACGTGCTGGACGCGGTCGCCGAGATGGAGGCGACCTCCGCGCCCCGTCCCCGCCGCCCCGCTCCCGCCGAGACCGCTCCCGGCCCGGCCGGCCGGGGCCGCTGGGCACAGGTGCTCGGTGACGGTTTCGGGGCCGTCTCATCCGACGTCGACTTCGACCTGCGCTCCCGCGTGCGCACCGTGGTGGCCGAGGCCGAGCGCGCCATCGACGAGAGCGATCCGGCGCGGGACTGGGACGCCATGCACACCTGGCTGCGCGAGCGGCTCGACTACGAGGGCAGGCAGACACGCGCGCTGCTGGCGTCGCGCACGGCCGAGGTCGCCGCGGCTGTCGGCGCCGAGGTCGGCGGCCCTGCGCTGCAGCCCGTCGATCCCCCTGCGGTGCCCGACCTCTTCGGCAAGCTGCCGCCCCGTGAACCGCCTGCCGGTAAGGGCCGGCCCCTGGCCGCGCGAGGACGCAGCCTCGTGATGTCCGGATACGGCGGCCTCATGATGGCACTGGTCCTGCCGCGCTTCGCCGGGATCCACCTCCCGATCGGGATCGTCGTGGGCGCCGCGCTGCTCGCGGCTCTGCTGATGGGTGGGGCGGCCATGAGCGGCGAGCGCAAGCGACAGCTCGACGCCCGCCGTTCCCGGGCGAAGTCGCTCGCACGCAACTGCGCCGACGGCTTCCTTCTGGGCGCGACCAAGTACACCCGCGACGCCGTGCGCACCGCCCAGCAGCACCTGCGCGACGAGTCAGCGGCCCGCACGGCCGAGCTGCGGCGCGTCGCCTCACCGGAACCGGACCGGCCCCGCGTCACCACCGAGCTCGCCACACTGCGCCACCACGCCCTGACCCTGCTGACCCGGTCCGCCTGACCTGCAGGGGCAGCCCCACGTCGGCCCGGGGGAGCTCACCGGCAGCTGTGGGGAGCGCCCCATCGAGCAACCGTGCCTCCGCTGACAGCCTTGTGAACAGCGACAACACCAGCTGGACCGGAGGACCCCACCGCGATCCGGCTGTCGCCGCGGCTCTGCCGCCCATGTCTGCTGGGGTCCCGGACGAGCCGCTGGAGCCGGCCGGGGCTCCGGTTCCAACCTCCATCGCTCCCCACCACCGCCCTTTCACGACGACGCCCCCGGCGCAGTGCGCCGGGGGCGTCGAGTCGCCTGGTGCGCCTACTCACCCAGGAAGTCGAGGAACGCCTTGTTCAGCTCCTCCGGGTGGGTCCAGCCGATGTTGTGCGGCCCGTTCTCGACCTCGACCAGGCGGGAGCCCTTGATGAGTGCCGGGAGCCGCCTGCCCGTGGCGTCGATGGGCAGGATCCGGTCCTCGACGCCCTGCACGATCAGCGTGGGCACATCGAACTTCGGCAGGTCGTGCCGGAAGTCGGTGAGCCAGGAGTCGACGCACTGCAGCGTGCCGATCGCGGAGGCCCCCACCGCGGTGATGAAGCTGGTCTGCCACGCCTGCTCGCTGATCCGGGTGCCGCCCAGCTTGTCCACGTTGTAGAAGTCGTCCAGGAACGCCTTCTGGTAGGCCGGACGGTCCTTGCGGATGGCGTCCTTGAACCCCTCGAAGACGCTGCCCGGCACGCCCTCGGGGTTGTCGTCGGTCTGCAGCAGGAACGGCGGGATCGGGCCGAAGAGCGCGGCCTTGGCCACGCGGTCCGTGCCGTACCTGCCGATGTACCGGGTGACCTCGCCGGTGCCCATCGAGAACCCGGTGAGCACGATGTCGCGCAGATCCAGGGTGTCGATCAGCGTCTTGAGGTCGGCTGCGAAGGTGTCGTAGTCATAGCCCACCGTGGGCTGGCTGGACTTGCCGAAGCCGCGCCGGTCGTAGGTGATGACGCGGTACCCCGCATCCAGCAGGACCGGTGTCTGCTTCTCCCATGACGCGCCGTTGAGCGGAAACCCGTGGATCAGCACGACCGGCTGACCGGAGCCGTGATCCTCGTAATACACGTCGATCGGACCTGAGTTCTCCTGGCCGACGGTCACGTAGGGCATGAGGGTCCTCCTCTTTCGCTCCGATTCCGAACAGGCTCACGCTATACGGCCACCTGGGCTATCCGCGCTGGTCCACAGCATTCGCGGGAGCAATAACGTCCGCCCGGGTGCACGCCGGCACCCCCGCTCGAGCGAACCGTTCCGACCGTTTGTCGGCGATTGTCGGATCACGCTGCGTCAGCGGGCGCATTCAGGTCGGAAACGGACACACGCTCGGCCGCGGGAATGAAGATCCGGTGCAGCAGCCGCACCGCGTCGTCGACCTGGCCGGAGGGCACCGAGACCGAGATGCGGCCGGGAGTCGAGGTGACCAGGCGCGGCGTGATGCCGTCGGCCTCCAGCGCGGCGAGCGCGCGGACGGCGATGCCGGGCTTGCGAGCGATGCCGAGACTCACCACGGAGACCGAACCCAGCTCCTCGTCGACCTTGGCAACCAGGCCGACGGCCTCGAGCGCCGCAGTGACCTCGTGGGCGTCCGCGCCCGGTGCGGAGAAGCGGACCCCGGAGTCGGCCGGCACGATCGCGCCCACGGCGACAGCTCGCTCGGCGAGCGCGGCCACGACCGGTCCCGCACCCGCGCCGTCGACGGCGTAGAGGCTCTCCTGCCGCCGGTGCGCGATGCCCGCGACCTCGGCCCCGTCCTCGAAGCCTGCCCCCTCGCGCCGGATCCAGGTGCCCTGCTCGGTGCTGAAGCTCGACCGCAGGTGGATGTCGACGCCGTGCGCCAGACCCAGCTCCACCGAGCGCGGCTGCAGCACCGCCGCGCCCGCCTCGGCCATCTCGAGCATCTCCTCGTGCCGGATGGAGGTCAGCCTGCGCGCGTCGGGGACCACGCGCGGGTCCGCCGTGAACACCGCGGGGACGTCGGTGAAGATCTCGCACTCGCCGACGCCCAGTGCAGCGGCGACAGCGACCGCGGACGCGTCCGAACCACCCCGGCCCAGCGTCGTCACGTCTCCGTCGGGGCCGATCCCCTGAAAGCCTGTGACCAGCACGATCGACCCATCCGCCAGCGCGTCGCGGATGCGCTGCGGGTTGATGCCGACCAGCCGTGCGTTGCCGTGCCTGTCATCGGTGCTGATTCCGGCCTGCAGGCCGGTGAGCGACACCGCGTGGGAGCCGAGCTCGGCAACCGCCATCGACGCCAGCGCACAGGAGATCGCCTCGCCGACGGACAGCAGCGCGTCCAGCTCACGCAGCGGTGGGCGCGACGACATCGCGTACGCCTCGTCCACGAGATGGTCGGTGGACTTCCCCATCGCCGACAGGACCGCGACGACGCCACGTCCGGACTGCTGCGCGGCGACCATTCGCTCGGCGACCGCGCGTAGTCGGTCGTGATCGGCGACGGATGTGCCGCCGAACTTCCAGATCAACGGTGCCGCCGGCGCGGCGGTCGCCCGCCGGCCCCCGTCGACGGCCACCTCGATGCTGGTGCGCGTGCTCATTTCAGGCCTCTCCCCTGGTCGTACTGTGCTCCTGCCCTGGTGCGGGAGCACCTGGTGCTGCGTGCGGACGAGCCTCCGATTGACGACACCGTCCGATTGATCGCGTGATCCGCCGTCCGCCGGGAGTGATCCGCGGCACGGCGCCGCAGATGCCCCTCCACCTGCGCGGCGAAGAAATCGTGATGACTCAGAGCACATGAGGATCTTGCACGGTGGACGGGCCGCACTCGTCGAGCCGCAGAAGCTCGCTGCGGTAGGGCAGCAGCTCGGCACGTGACCCGTCGTCGTAGATGTTCTCCCAGGTACGACGCCTGTCGTAGCCGTCCATGTCCACGTTCCACGACCGAGCACACTCAGCGATCACCGTTCACCTCGTCTCCGGGCAGGCGCTCACCCGAATCCGACAGCGGTCGTCCGGAAGGCGCTTTCGTCACCTCGGGGCCGTCCCGCGAACTGCGGGTTACAGCTCCCCTTTGCAGACGACACGACGCCCGGGGCACAACGGTTCACTGAAATGTAAATCAGTTACCACGGTGAAGGGGTCGTGCGAGTTTTGCGAGGATCGCGGGCAGTCCACGGTTCAGTCGCCGCTTCTCGTCGTGCACGGCATCGAGCACGACCAGGCCGCCGGTCAGCGCCGGGACCATCCACTGGCAGACCGCCATCTGCCGCTGCGTCGACGCGACGTCGGGTGGGGTGTCCGGGTTGGGATCGGTGGCGCCGTCGACCGGCACGCCCTCCGCCTGGCCGAGCTTCCTGCCCAGCACTCCGCTGTAGGCGGTCACCCCGAGCGCGACACCGGTGAGAGCCACCTTGGCCACGGCGGTGGCGCCCACGCCCTCCTTGCCGAGCACGCGGTCCTTGTCCGCCAGCAGGAGCCCGGTGGCGCCGGCGAGGTAGGCGAGGATCGCCGCGACGTTGACCGGGGTCCAGCGCGCCCACCCCGCGCAGGCGGCGGGTAGGCGCTGCCGCTCGTCGGGCAGGTCACCGGCCGCCCCGTTGACCGCGACCGCACCGGCCAGCGACCCGCCGAACCAGGACGCGAGCCCGATGTCGTGCAGGCTGCGGAGTGCGATGTCGCGTTCGGACATGTCGGGTTGCCCCTTCCGTGCGGCACCGGCAGTCGGTGCCGCCGATTCGGACATACCCGACAGATATCGACGATGCGAACCGTTCGCGGGGAGGAGACCCGATCGGGGCGGCGATTCACTCCTGACAACCGCCGGCGGCGACGGTGGGGCTCAGCTCCTCGCCACGCGGTGGCCGACGACCGCAACGGCTCCGATGATCACTGCCGCCAGCAGCAGCGCCGGTGTGATGTGCCATCTCAGCAGCCCCGCACCGGCGGCAGCACCCAGGAGGAGCAGCCCGATCGCGGCCGCCCTGCGGTACCAGAGCCCGGCGTTGCCGCCCGGCCAGCTGTCCGCGGCCAGCGCCGTGAGCGTGGAGGTCAGCACCACCGTGGTGACGTCCTGCACCGCGATGAACCGGGCCGTGGCCGCCTGAATCCCCATGGCGACGGCCAGCCCCGACGTGATGGACGATCCGGCGGGGTCGGCGGGGTGCACCCCGAACCGGAGCAGCACCAGCGACAGCACCAGCACGACGGCGGAGTCGATCCCGAGCAGCACGGTCGTGCGCGTCGACCATCCCGGCGCCGCCCTGCGCAGTACCCGCCCGGCCACCAGCGCTCCGACGACGAACCCGACCAGAGCCAGTGCAAGCCGGGCGACCGGCAGGTGCTCGCCGCCCAACAGCGCCATCCCGAGCATCACGATGTTGCCCGTCATGTTGGCGCTGAACACCCGATCCAGGCCGAGGTAGCCGACCGCGTCGATCACACCGGTGGAGAACGTGAGCGCCAGCATCAGCACCAGGTGAACGCGCTGATGGTCCGGCGTGCGGGCGATGCCGGGCTCGGAGGGAGCCGTGCAGTCCAACGTCGTGCTCATCGTGCGTGGGGCATCCGTTCTCGTGCAGGCTTCCGCTCCGCGACAAGGCGGCGGTGCCGAGCGAGGTCGGATGCGCGGTGTTGGAGACTGACGTTCGGCTGGTCGCGGGGGAACTGTTTCCCAGCCCGGACCAGCCCGTCCTCTGCGACGGTGAGGCCGTTTCGGCCGATCGAGACCTTACCGAGGTGAGAGCGCCGGGCGCTGCCGGATGTGACCCGTGACCGGAGAGCCGGTGGTCACAGAGCCGGCCGTCGCAGGTTCACCGGGAGAAATGCGTGTCCGGCCGCGGCAGGCGCTCGCCGTCGACGATCACGTCGAGCTTCTCGTTGTAGAACGCGACCATGCCGGCGATCGGCAGGAGCTGACGTGTCGGGAAGTCGTAGGCCCATGCCAGGTCCGGATGCAGCTCGCCACCCACCCGCACCGACCAGTATGCGCTGGTGCGGCCCTTGTACGGGCAGGCGGTGACCGTGTCGGTCGGCTCGAGATGCTCGAAGTTCACCGCGGTGCGGTCGAGGTAGTAGCGGGTGGGCAGGCCGGTCTCGAACACCATCACCGGCGAGGCCGACTCCGCCAGCACCACAGCGTCGAGCTCGATCCGGACCGGACGGCTGGAGCGCAGCGCGTCCACCCTCGTGTAGGGGTTGCGGGGGTGGACGAAGACCTCCTCGTCCTCCTCGAACCAGGCGTCGAGGGCGGCCCAGTCGAAGCGCACCATGCCCTCCAGCCCCTTCTCGGCCTCCGCGGTGAACACCCGCGCCGAGCGCGGCCGCTCGACGTCGCCGACACGCAGCCCGTGGCGCTGCGCCGTCCCGTGTTTCAGGTGCTGGACGTGCTGCTCGTCGACCAGTACGTCGGGGTCCACGTCGGAGCGGGGGATGTAGTACTGCGGGTAGTACGGCCACTCCCACACGTACAGCGCCCGCACCGTGTCGAACACGACCCGCCCGCCCAGCACGGCGCGCACCCTCCGAGGCACGGGCTCGACACCGCCGGGCGGGATGGTCGACGCGGGGTAGTCACGATCGGTGTTGTGCTCGGTCACGTTCTCCTCCTAGAGGACGGCGGCACCATCACTCTCCCCCGTCGCGCGTGGCGCGCGACATCTGCCGCCAGATCCAGCTCTCGGGCACGTGCTGCCCGGTGACCACGTACTCCCGGACGGCGTCGACCCACAGCGTCGTGTCGAGCGCGCGGCGGGCGGAGGGGCGCCCGGCCAGCAGCAGCTCGTCGTCCGGCGCGAGCACCACGTCGTCGTCCGGGGTCAGCAGGCACTCACCGGGGCGAAGGATCATCAGGACCACCGCCTCCAGTCGTTCCTCCCGCGCGTCGGGATCGCGCAGGAGTTCGCCGAGCCGGGCGTCGCCCCCCGCCAGCCAGCCGGTCAGCGCCGGCGCGTCGGTCCGGTTGAGCCGGAACTTCCACAGGGTTCCCAGGTGCCGGCCGCAGGCCTCGGTCAAGCGGTCGACGACATCGGCTGCCCAGCTGTTCCCGCGCCCGGGCACCTCCTGCAGGAAGCGCCACAGCAACGGCGTGCTCAGCTGCGCGTACACCTCATGGGCCACCACCTCGGCCGGGACGAGGAGCGAGTCGACGTCCATCACCGCGAACAGCGGGCCGCTGGACGGGCGGTTCTGCCGCGCTGTCACGAACAGCGACGGGTTGGCCCGCCGGGCAGCGGCGATGAGCGACAGGTTGGTCGTGTCGTTGTCCGTGGCCGCGACGAACCCGACCGCATCCGCCACACCGGCCTGCTCCAGCACGGTGGGCTCGTACCCGCGGCCCGCCACGACGGTGGTGACCTCCTCGACCGGTGACGGCTCGGCGGCCGGGTCGACCACCGTGCACTCCAGTCCCTCGGCGTGCAGGTCCTCGATGAGCTCGCGCCCGAGCCGGCCATAGCCGCACACCACCCACCGCCCGCGGCGAGGCGGGGAGCTCCGTGGCGGAAGCTCGGCGCCCGGGCCGCTCTCGAGCCACATCATCAGCTGGAAGCTGGCGGGCGCGCGCAGCGCGATCCGCAGGTGGTCTCCGAAGCGGTCGAAGGGATTGACAACCGTCGGGGTGCCGAAGGCGTGCATGCGCTCGGCGATCGCGGGTGAGACCGTGCGCGCGATCACCGGCAGCTCGGGCCGAAGCAGCGCCGCCGTCATGGTGACGGCCAGGTTCGCCTCGTCGTCGCTCGTCAGTGCGAGTACCGCCTCGCAGTGCGCGTTGCCGATGCCGGCCACCCCGAGATGGCTCGGGTCACGGGCGTCGGCCACGAGCCCAGGCACGTCGGTGTGGTATGAGGCGAGGTCGAGCGCGTCGATGCGCTCGTTCTGGACGTCGAGCACCACGAATCGCCTCCCGATGTCGTCGAAGGCACGCGCGAGCAGCTCACCGGTGCGTCCGTAGCCGACGATCAGCAGGAACGGCTCGCGCAGCCGCGACACCTTGCGGGTGAAGTGCTGCAGGGCGAGCGCCTGGCGGAACCCGCGGTCCTGCAGCAGCGCGAGCAGGGAACCGATCGCGTACGCCCAGCCGATGACGGTCAGGTAGATCGTGACGGTCACCCACAGCCGCTGTGTGGCGGTGAACGTGTAGGGCAGCTCCCCGAAGCCGATCGTAGAGGCCGTGAAGCTCATGAAGTAGAACGCGTCGAAGAACCCCATCCGGTAGGGCAGCCCCTGCGGCGTCTGTCCTGGAATCAGGGTCAGGCCGAGCACGCTCACCGCGAAGATCGTGATCAGGACGATCAGCGGCGCGCGCATCCGGCGCAGGATCAGGAAGATCGTGGCCTCGGCCTGCACCGCCGACGCCTGCGGGACGGGCCTGCGCAACCGGCCCGTCGCCCGCTCCTCCTGCCCGAAGAGGCGCCACCAGAACGAGAGCAGCGGGTTGCCCATCTCGACCCCCTTACATCCCGGGCGACGGCGGGATCACCGGTAGCTCTCCGGCTCTACCCGGTGCGACCTGCACGAACGGTACGGACCGTGGAAGACGCCTGCCAGCCGTTCCCCCGGTGGGGCGCCGCGGAAACTGGCCGGGGCCGAACCAGACACGTACCCGTCGGGCCGTGGAACGCTTCCCGCTCACCACGCAGGCGCTGAACGACCATCCGCACGGGCATCCGCGGCACCCGCTCCGAGGCGTGGCCCTACCGGCGGTGGTACGAGACGGTCTCGACGACGAGCAGCACCACCGATACGACGTTGGCGAACAGCGCGCCGCCCGACAGCGACACGACGCTCGCCGTCGCCGCAGGAGTCAGCCCTTCGGTCGAGATGTTCGTGGCGTAGGTCCACGCGATCGCCGCGGCGATGAGCTGGAGATCCGCGACGAGGCTGGTGGCCAGGTGGACGGCACCGATCTGCGTGCGGTCACCGAACTTCAGCACCGTCGCGATGAGACTGACGACGACGGCCGCGAACAGCTCGTAGACGTTGTGCAGGTCGGGATTCGAGATGTCACCGATGAAGAAACCGAAGTTCAGGGTGGCGGCCAGCAGCACGAAGAAGCCGAAGACCACCTTCTCGAGGTTCATCCGCAGCCCTCCCCCGGTCATCGCGGTCGCGGCCGCGCCGCGGTCACGCTAACGCGGCCGATCCGGGCACGACGCGCGGTGCGAGCATCATGTGCCCGATCGGGCGCATTCGGATATGGAGGATGAATGGACGTCACCGACATCGCGGAGATCAACCGTCGCACGATCGAGCAGTTCCGGGCGGGTGGCGAGATCACCGGTATGCAGCGGGACCGTCTCCTGCTGCTCACCACGACGGGTCGCCGCACCGGGGAGCGGCGCACCACGCCGATGATGTTCCACCCCGACGGCGACCGGGTGCTCCTCATCGCGTCCAACATGGGCGCGCCCCGCCACCCCGACTGGTACCTGAACCTCGAGGCCGACGCCCACGTCACCGTGGAGGTCGGCGACGAGACCTACGACGCCACCGCCGTGGCGGCCACCGGCGAGGAGCGCGAGCGGCTCTGGAGCATCCTCACGGCGGCCTATCCCTTCTTCACCGACCACGAGGCCAAGACCGAGCGAGTCATCCCGGTCGTCGTGGTGACGCGGACCTGAGCGTCGGCAGTGCATGAGCGCGCCGCGCCGGCCACAATCCGGCCGGGCGCGGCGCGCTCCTCGTACCTCTTTCCGGCGCGGCCCGTCCCTCAGCCCACGGGGTCGGCGCGCGGGGTCACTGCCCGGACGGCCGGTCCAGCCAGGTGGTGGCCCACCACATGTCCCGGGAGATGAACCGGTCGATGCCCTTGACGTCCTTCTTCGTGATCGTGGACAGGTAGCTGCGGGTGAAGAAGGCAAGCGGAAGATCCTTGCCGACCTGCAGCTCGACCTGCTGGTAGTCCTTCGTCCGCTGGGCAGGGTCCGTGGTCTCCGCGGCATCGGTCAGCCACTGGTCGACCTGCGGGTTGGAGTACTTGCCGTAGTTGCCGTTGCCGGTGGTGGACAGGATCCGCGCCACGGCGGGGTCGGGGTAGTCGAACGGCCCGACCCAGCTCGTGAGCTGGAAGTCGTTGCTCTGCAGCACCGACGAGGAGAACTGCGCCAGGTCGTAGGTCTTGACGTCGACCTTGATGCCGATCGCCGCCATCTGGGCCTGGATGAACTCGGCGAAGGCCTGCCGGGCGGTCGTGGTCTTGAACGTGAAGTCCGGGTTGCCACCGGAGGCGCGGTAGGCGTCGACGAGCTGCTTGGCCTTCGCCTGGTCGAACGTCGGCCACTCGTCGGAGGCGGCCTGCGTGTGGAAGGGGCTGTCCTCGATGAACAGGCTCTTCGCCGGGACCATCTGGTTGTTGTACTGGCTGGCCGAGAGCGCCCTCAGGTCGATCGCCCGGATGATCGCCTCGCGCATGTTCCGATCGTTGAACGGCGCCTTGGTCAGGTTGAAGTACATGTACTCACCCGCGCTGCCCGGCCCGTAGTAGACGTTGAGGTTCGGGTTGGCCAGGCCGCGCACGAGCTCCTGGTTGTACCCCCCGAAGATCATGTCGACGTCCCCGTTCTGCATCGAGGAGTACCTGGTCTCGGTGTCGGGGAGCGGCCGGAACTCGATGCCGTCCAGATAGGGCATGCCCGGCTGCCAGTAGTCGGGGTTGCGGGCCAGCTCCAGCTTGGAGTCGCGCGTCCAGCTGACGAAGGTGAACGGACCGGCGCCCACCGGATGGCTCGCGATCTGGTCGCCGTACTTCTTCAGGGCGGCGGGCGAGATGATCATGCCGAGCGTGCCGCCGAAGAACGCACCCCCGAAGTTGAGCGCGAAGTCGCCCATCGGCTGCTTGAGCTTGAAGACCACGGTCAGCGGATCGGGAGCGGTCATCGACTCGATCAGCGACGCAGCCGCGTGGGCGGGTGAGCTCACCTTGTCGATGTGCCGCTGGGTGTTGATGATCACCGCCTGCGCGTCGAAGGGCGTGCCGTCGGAGAACTTCACGTCAGGGCGCAGGCCCATCGTCCAGGTCAGGCCGTTGTCCGAGGTGTCCATCGACTTGGCCAGGTACGGCTCCACGGTGCCGTCGGGCTTGGCCTTCAGCAGCGAGTCGTAGACCGCCGCGGCGGCCGCGTTCTGGTTCTGGACCGTGGGGTCGAACCCGATGATCTCCCGGTCCTCGCCGACCAGCAGCGTGCCGCCCCTCTTCGGCGTGCCCTCCGCGGCGAAGTTTCCACCATATGGGTTGATCGGCTGGATCGTGGCGCCTGGGGCGCCCTGCTTGACCTCGCCGCATGCTGCCCCCAGCAGGGCAACGGAGAGTGCCACGGCCATCGCCGCGACCACCCGCGAAGAACGTGCTCGCAACCGCATCTGCCTCGTCGACTCCTCATCGAGTTCCGCCGCCACCGGTCGCCGGAGGACACACCGCGGCAGCGCGCTCTCCGGGAGGGGGGCGCGGCTCTGCAGGCCGGTCACCGGGGCCGCCGAGAGCATATGACCGTCCAGATCGAAGTGGCAACCAAATTGTCAACAATTTTGGTGACAAACAGGACGTGTCCGGCGCACAGGGCGACAGGGACACATGTCGCTGTTCGGAGAGGACAGATTCCGCGTCACGTGACCATGTCGCGACGGGGGCCGTGCGCGCTTGCGGACCCGTGCACGAATCCGTGACAGCGGTCATGGCGCCCGGGTCTCCCGGTGAAACGACGAGATCCGGGTTTCGGCCCTCGTGAGGCCTGAAACCCGGATCTCGTTGGGGATCAGGCGAACAGATCCGTGCGCGCCTTGGCCAGTGGGATCAGGCCGCCCGCCCTGATCATCTCGAGCAGGAACGCGTCCGGCGGTGCCACCGTGCGCTCCTGTCCCGTCGTCTCGTTACGGAACGTGCCCGCCACGACGTCGACCGAGAGGACGTCGCCGTCGGAGACCAGCCCCGTGACGCCCGGCAGCTCCAGCACCGGCAGCCCGACCTCGAACGCGTTGCGGTAGAAGGTGCGCGCGAACGTGTCGGCGACGACGCAGCCGATGCCCGTGGCCTTGAGCGCCTTCACCGCGATGGCCCGCCCGGACGACTGCCCGAAGTGCTTGCCGGCCACCACGATGTCGCCTGGCTGGACCTCCAGCGGGAAGCGGGGGTTCAGGTCCTCCAGTACGTGCTGCACAATCACCGACATCGGCTCGACCACGTACTTCGTCTTCACCAGCCGGTCGGTGGGGATGTTGTCCCCGAACGTCCAGCACCGGCCGCTGGCCTGCAGCGCGGGGACATCGGTGGTCATGCGAGCTCCCGTGCGTCGGTGATCGTTCCCGCGACGGCCGACGCCGCCACGGTCGGAGCCGCGGCCAGGTACATGCTGGCCTCGGCGCTGCCGTTGCGGCCGGGGAAGTTGCGGGCGTGGGTGGAGATCATCGCCTCGCCCGCGGCCATGGCACCCATGTTGTAGGCCTGGTTGGAGCCCGTGCTCGGCGGGAACCACGTGGCCCCCGCCTCGTGCAGCGCGAGCACCAGCCCTTCCTGTGCAGCCTGGGTGAAGACCTCCCGGCTCGACGGCACCACGTTGAACCGGACGTCCGGGTGCACCCGCCGTCCGCGCAGCACCTCCGCGGCGGCGCGGAAGTCCTCCAGCCGCCCGCCTGCGTGCCCACCCAGCTCGGCGTACTGCACCGGCGTGCCGGCCACGGCCGTGACGTCGGCGAGGTTGCCGACGGTCGGCGGGCACGCCACCTGCGGCGCCACCGCTCCCACGTCGAAGCGCAGCACCCGGGCTGCCTCGCCGCCGTCGCTCTGCTCCAGCCGGTCCTGCGCGGAGCCGGACGGCAGCGAGCGGACGAACGCCTCGGTCACCTCGTCGGGCTCGACGAAGCTGCACTTCGCGCCGAGGTCGACGCACAGCAGCGGGAAGAGCCACCGGTCCCAGAACGACAGTTCCTTGACGTACGGGCCGGCGAACTCGACCGCCGCATAGATGAGCCCGCCCTCGCCGATCTGCCCGACGAGCCACAGCGCGATGTCACGGGCGGTGGTGCCCGGCTGCGGCGTGCCTTCGAGCTCGACGCGCACCGTCTCGGGCACCCGGAACCACGCCTTGCCGTAGGGCAGCACGGTGCCGGCGTGCGAGTCGTTGCCCAGCGCCGCGGCGAAGGCGCCCAGCGCACCGTGCACCGGCGTGTGGCTGTCCGAGCCGACGACGATCGCGCCGGGCCGGACCAGCCCGCGCCGCACGACGGTGTGGTGGATGTTGCCGTTGCCGCAGTCGAAGAGGTGGATGCCGTTGCGCCGCGCCCACTCGCGGTTCTCCTTGAGCATCTCCGCGGCGTCCTCGGTGGGCGGCGAGTAGTGGTGGTCGAACACCATCGCCACCCGCTCCGGGTGGCGCACCGGCCCACCCACCTGTTTGTCGAACACGCGGCTGGTCAGGTACCCGGAGAGGTCGTGCATGATCAGCAGGTCGACCTCGGCCACCACGACGTCACCCGGCTCCACCGAGCGGCGCCCGCTGGCCCGGGCGAGGATCTTCTCCACCATGTTCATGCGAGCAGCTCCTGCGGGTTGCTGATGACACCACGGATCGCCGACGCCGCTGCCGTCGCGGGGCTGCCCAGGTAGATGCTGCTCTGGTAGCTGCCCATCCGGCCCTGGAAGTTGCGGTTGGCGGTGGAGAAGGTGACCTCCCCGTCGGCCATCGCGCCGCCGCTGCCCGCACACGCCCCGCAACCGGGGTTCGTGATCGTGGCTCCGGCCTCCAGCAGCGTCGTCACGATGCCGTCCGACGCCGCCTTCGCCATGATCTTGGCCGATGCCGGCGTGACGATGAGCCGCACGCCCGGTGCCACCTTCTTGCCCGCGAGCACCTCGGCCGCGATCGCGAGGTCGTCGTACTTCGCGTTGGCGCACGAGCCGATGAAGACCTGGTCCACCTTCGTGCCGGCGACCTGGTCCACCCCCACGACGTTGTCGACGGTGTGCGGCACCGCCACCTGCGGCAGCAGCGTGTCGCCTGCCACGCGCTCGACCTGCCGGTACTGCGCGTCCGGGTCGGGCAGCAGCACGTCGTACGAGCCGCGGTCGGCGCCCGCTTCGTCGAGGTAGGAGAGCGTGATCTCGTCCGGGGGCACGAAGGCGTTCTTCGCGCCCATCTCCATCGCGAGGTTGCAGAGCGTCATCCGCTCCGACACCGACATCTGCTCCACGTAGCTGCCGTGGAACTCCACGGAGCAGTACGTGGCGCCGTCGGCCCCGACGTTGCCGATCAGCTTCAGCATGACGTCCTTGGGGTACGTGCCACGCGGGAGCGGGCCGTCCACCTCCACCTTGATCGACTCCGGCACCTTCATCCAGAGCTTGCCGGTGACCCAGGTGGCGGTGATCTCGCTGAACCCGACGCCGGTGCCGAGCGCACCGAGCGCGCCGTAGATCGTGGAGTGCGAGTCGGTGCCGATGATCAGCTCGCCGGGCTTGATCAGCCCGCGCTCCATGAGCACGACGTGCGCGATTCCCGCGTTGACGTCGAAGAAGTTGCGCACGCCCATCCGGTCGGCGAACTCCCGGCACAGCGCGTGGTAGCCCGCCGTCTTGGCGTTGTCCGCCGGGGCGATGTGGTCCATCACCATGGCGATCCGGTCGACGTCGTAGAGCTCGTCGACGCCCATCCGCTCCAGCGTCCGGATGCACCGCCAGCTGGCGGTGTGGCTCATGTAGAGGTCGGGGAAGGCGTCGACGATCTGACCCGGCTGAAGGTCCTTCTCCCCCGACGCGCGCTCCAATGCCTTCTGCGCGAACGTCCTACCCACGTTGACCTGCACCCGCCTTGTCCTTCGCCGCCGCAGCCTGCTGCATCAGGTGCGGGATGAGCCCGCCGGCCTCGAGGATCACGCGCAGCCCCGGCGGGTACGGGGCGAAGCCGAAGCTGCGCTCGCCCACCGTGACCGTCCCCGCGGCGTAGTCGACCAGCACCTCGGCACCGTCCACTGTGCCGTTCATGACGGCGTCCGCAGCCTCCGAGCACTCGACGGCCACCAGCCCGGTGTTGATCGCGTTGCGGAAGAAAACCCGGGAGAACGACCGCGCGACGACCGCGCTGATCCCGGCCCCGATGAGGCACGTCGAGGCCTGCTCGCGGGCGCTGCCGCAGCCGAAGTTGCGCCCGGCCACCACCACGTCGCTGGCCCGCAGCCGCTGCTGGACCTCGGCCCCGAGCGGCTCGAACGCGTGCTCGGCCAGCTCGGCCGGGTCGATGCTGACCAGGTAGCGGCCCGGGATGATCACATCGGTGTTGACGTCGTCGCCGAAGACGATCGCCTTCCCACCGACCACGCCCTGTCCATCGGCAAGCTCGCTCCGTGCCGATGGTTCGTTCGCAAGCTCACTCACGGCGACGTCTCCTCCAGGAACCAGTCCGTCGGGACCTCGTGCCCGAGGCCGCGCTCCTCCGCCAGGGCGAGGGCGCGGGCGCAGACCGCCGCGAACTGCAGGCCCATGCCGGTGTTGTTGGCGAAGATCGTGGTCTCGTCGGGACGGGTGCGCCCCGGTGCGGTGCCGGCCAGCAGGTCGCCCAGCTCGTGGATGTCGTCCCAGCTCATCCGGCCCCGGTCGACCGGGCCGAGGATGTCGTACTGCTTGTCGTGGTGCACCTGCTCGCGGGAGAGCACGACGATGCGGTCGGCGCGGTCGAACGTGGCGTCGTCGAGCTCACGACGGGTGGCAGTGCCGTCCGGCGAGGTGATCGCCGTGACGTGGCTGCCCGGCTCCAGCCAGGCGCCCTCGAAGCAGGGGTCCATGGCCGCGGTCGCGCACGTGACGATCCGGCAGCCCTCCACCGCTCCACGCGGGGAGTCCACCGCCACGATCCGCTTGCCGGTGCGCTCGCTCCAGATGGCCGCGAACTTCTCCCGGTTGCCTGGGGTGGGGCTGTAGACCCGCACCTCCTCGATCTCCGGGCGCACCATCAGCAGGCACTCCAGGTGCGACTCGGCCTGCCAGCCCGAACCGAACATCCCCGCGACGGTGACGTCGGTGGCCGCCAGCTCCCGGATCCCCAGGGCCGACGTGGCGCCGACCCGCATCTTCTGCACCACGCTGTCGTGCAGGATCGCGAGCGGCTCCAGGGTGGTCATGCTGTAGAGCGTCACGAGCCCGACGTAGCGCCCGCCCGGCGCCGCGGGGATCAGGCGCCGCCGCTGCACACCGTTGGCCAGCGTCTCGACACCCGCGATGTCGGAGGTGATCCGCAGGGCCCACACGCCGCTGCTGACCGTGCCGCCCTCCTGAGACTTGAACCGGAAGCGGAACCCGGGGTGCCGGGCGTCCTCCACCGGGAAGTAGGTGTGGTTGCGCGGGCGGTTCGCGCCCTTGCCCTGCGCCAGCTCGACGTAGGCGGTCTCCAGGGCGGAGAGACACTCCGCCGGGGTGAGCACCTGCTCGATGTCGGCGTTCGACAGCACCCTCATGCGTGCAGCTCCTTGTCATCGAGCTGTTCGGCGCCGGTCTCTCCGACGCGAACGGTGTCGGCGACGGCCACCCGGCCGCCGTCGGGGAAGAGCACCTCGACCGAGACGACCACGACGGCGCCGACGGGAAGCTGCTCGTCGGGGCTCGCGTAGTCCCCACCCGTCGAGAGGTCGGCCTGGTGCACGACGGTGGCGTGCGCCGTGGCGCCTGCCGGGAGCCCGGTGAGCGTCTTCTCCGCAGCCGCGGCGGGCACGGCGGCCGCCTCACCCGGTGCGACGGCAGCACGGGCGGCGGCCAGTGCGTCCTGCAGCGAGGCGGCCCACTGCGGCGCACCGGCAGCCTGGGTGACCAGCCGCGAGGCACGCAGCCAGCTGAACCGGAACTGCCCGGTCACCTCCACGGCCGACACCTCGTCCGGACCGTGCACCACCTCGACCATCAGGTCGGTGTAGCCGGCGCCGCGCAGCGCCTGCTCGAGCAGCGCGATGCGCTCGCCGTCCGGCAGGTCCGGGCCGACCACGGCGTCGAGCGCGGTGCGCAGGTGACCGGCGGCCGCGCCCAGCAGCCCCAGCTCGGCGGCCGACGGGACGAGCCGCTGCTCGCGGACGAGCCCGCCGAGCGGGCGCACGTCCCAGCCGGGTGCCGCGGCCCGCACCTCGTCCACGGTGGTGGTCGGCCACAGCGAGCCGTCGACGAGTCCGATCACGCCGGGCTCGGTGTTATCGACACCTGCGGCGTTCTCGATGAAACCCTGCACGAGCGCGGTGAAGCCCTTGCCGCTGCGCAGATCGGTGAGCGTCGACGAGCGGCGCATCCACGGGTGCACCCGCGGCGACAGCTTCATCAGGAACGCGGGGTCACCCTCAGCGGGGACCGCGAGGATGCCCTCGTTCCAGTAGATGCAGAGGTTGGTGAGGTATCCGACGTCGTCGGAGCGGTGGACGTCGGCGTAGACCAGCCCGATCGTCACACCTTCGTCCTTGAGCCGCCGCTGCAGCCGCGCGACCCGGTCGGGGCGCTCCTGCTCCGGCACCTCCGCCGTGTCCAGTACGACGAGTCCACGTTTCATGCCGCCACTCCCTGCGGGGTCTCGAAGAGCACCCGTTCCGTCTCGATCAGCACCTCGTAGCCGGTGGCGGTGACCACCACCGGGTCGCCGAGCACGTGGTAGCCGGCGATCGGCGTGTAGGTGTTCGGGTGGACGATGAACACGGCCCGCTCCGGCAGCACCGTGTGGTTGCCCTCGATGATCGGGGACTCGTCCAGGTGCAGCCCGTGGCCGTGACCCCGCACGCGCGTGTACTTGGCCGTGCAGTACTCGCCGTAGCCGTACTTGCGGAACACGTCGTTCTCGGCCACCGCCACCTCGTGTGCCGTGATCCCCGGCCGCACGACCGAGAGCCCGGCCTCCACGGCCTCGTTGAACAGGTCGAACGAGCGGCGCTGGGCGTCGCTCGCCTTCCCGACGACCGCCGAGCGGCAGATCTGCAGCCAGTACCCGTTCATCTGCGGGGTGAGCTCGGTGCGCACCATGTCGCCCTCTTCGAGCAGCCGCGGGCCGGGCGGCGTCATCCCCATGACCTCGTCGCCGCCGGAGGCGATGAGCATGAAGTTGTCCTCGGCGCCGAGGCGCTTCAGCTCGGCCTCGACCTCGGCGACGATGCGGTACTCGGGCAGGCCCGGCTCCAGCACGTCGACGAACTTCTGCCAGCCCGCCGCGCAGACGGCGGCCGAGCGGCGCATCTGCGCGAGCTCCCAGTCGCTCTTGACCATGCGGGCGTTGTCGAGCAGGCCGGTGGCCGACACGACCTCCGCATTCGGCGCGCCCGCAGCGATCGCGTCGGCGAACGCCTGCGGCAGCAGCTCGAGGTGGGCCACCCCGATCCGTGTCGGGGCGAGGTCACGCAGCCGCTCGGTCAGCACCGTGGCGGCCGGGAAGTCCAGCCGCGACACGTCGGTGACCCAGCCGCGCTCCGCGATCACGGCGAGGTCGGCCGGCCGCACCGAGAACGCCGCGGGGTCCCCCGTCACCGGCACCAGCACGAGCGCGGCGCTGCCCGTGACACGTGCGTCGGTCAGGTAGCGGATGTTCTCCCGGCGCCAGCCCGGACCGTAGGCAAGGAGTAGGTCGAGGCCCTGCTCGGCCATCGCTGCGCGCACTCTCGTATAGCGCAGTTCCTGCTCGACGTCGTCTGCTCCGTTCACTTCGTTTCCTTTCGCTCGACCACTGGGGTCATACGGCCGCCGCCTCCTCCATCTGGATGAAGTCCTTGGTGACCTGCTTCTCGATCTCGAAGAGGCGGTCGTCCTCCGGCACCCGCGGGTACGGGACGTCGATCGCGATGTCCATGTGCGTGGTGCACGGCCGCGCGGTGACGACGAGCATCCGCGTGGACAGGAACACCGCCTCTCGGATGTTGTGGGTGACGAACAGGACGGTGCGGCCGGTGGCGCGCCAGATGTCGGTGAACTCCTGGCGCAGCTTGCGGGCCGTGATCTCGTCGAGCGCGGAGAACGGCTCGTCCGCCAGCAGCAGGTCGGGCTCGATCGCCAGACCCCGCGCCAGCGCCACCCGCTGCTGCATGCCGCCCGACAGCCGCAGCGGGAAGTAGTCGCCGAACTCGCCGAGGCCGACGAGGTCGAGGTAACGCTGCACCCGCCGGTCGGCCTCCTCGCGCGGCACGTCCAGCTCGTCGAGCGGCAGCCGCACGTTGTCGCGGACCGTGCGCCACGGCAGCAGGCGCGGCTCCTGGAACACGACGCCGATCCGGACCGCCGAGCGCGAGCGGGCGGTGACGACGTGGCCGTTGATCATGATCCGGCCCGACGTCACGTCGTCCAGCCCGTTGATCATGTTCAGCAGGGTCGACTTCCCGCAGCCCGACGGGCCGAGGATGGACAGCAGCGAGCCGTGCTCCACCGCCACGTTCAGCCCGTCGATGACGGTGAGGGGCGGCTCCCCGCGGCGCGGGAACTGCTTGCGGACGTTGTCGATCACGAGGTAGGGCTGGTCACCGTCGCTACGGGACACCTCTTCGGACACGATGGCTCCCTGGTCAGTTCTGCATCGACGGACGCCAACGCGTGAGCCAGTGCTCCGTCGGCTTGAGGATCAGGAACTCGATGAGCAGCAGGACGATCGTGAACAAGATCGTCCAGGCGAGCACCTGGGTCATGTTGAACAGCCCGAACCAGTAGCTCAGCTGGTAGCCGACGCCGCTGGACAAGCCGATCAGCTCGACGACCGTGGCGATCTTCCAGGACAACCCGAGCGCGTAGCGCAGTGCCGCGAGCAGGTACGGGATCACCTGCGGGACCACCAGCTTGCGCAGGATCGCGCCGCGCGAGAAGTGGAACGCCTGCCCCATGCGCACGAGCGACAGGTCGATCGCCTTGACGCCCTGCCACATGTTGATCGCGACCGCCGGGACGGCCGTGACGCCGATCGCGACGATCGCCGCGAGGTCGTTCAGCCCGAACCAGAGGATCGCGAGGATGCCGTACACCACCGACGGCACGGTGAACGCGACGAGCACCCAGGAGTCGAGGAACTCCTCGCCGAACTTCGACAGACCCATCGCCAGACCGATGATCAGGCCGAACGCGACGGCGATGATCATGCCTGCGACGACCCGGTAGACGGTGGTCCAGAGGTGGAAGTAGGTCTCGGAGTCGCCCAGGTTCTGCACCAGGGTGCCGAACACGCGGATCGGCCCGGGCAGCACGCTCTCGTCGAAGAACAGCGACGCGATGAACCAGACCACCACGAGCGCGGCCAGCGACATGGCCCGCAGCCAGACGCCCCGCCAGGAGCGGCGGACCACCGGCACGAGGTCGGCCTCACCCGCGACCGGCACCACGGCCGTGGGGAGCGAGACGTCCGGTTCGCGGTCGCTGTGCAGCGTGCTCATGACGTGGCCGTCCGCAGGTCGGTGCGGAAGAGACCCTCAGGAACGGCAGGCACGAAGTTGTCCGCGCCGAGCACCGGGATGAGCTGCTCGATGAGCTTGGACTCGGCGTCGGCCTGCTCCTGGTTCCAGTCGGCGATGTAGCGCGATCCGACGCGCTCCTTGAGCATCTGCGGCGCCCGCGGGTCGGTCAGCTCGATCTTCTTCGCGTAGTCGGCCCAGACGTTCGGGTCGGTCTGGATGAACGCCACCGTGTCGTCGAGGGCCCCGCTGAACGCGTTGAGCACGCCGCAGTGCGATTCCGCGTACTCGTCCGTGGTGGCCCCGAGGACGTGACCAGGCAGCTTGCCGAACGCGGCCTGGTAGTCCTCGGAGATGTCGCTCAGGGTGCGGTACTTGCCCGAGAGCAGGGCCTGCACCGTCGCCGTCGTGCCGATCAGGGCAGCGTCGATGTTGCCGGCGTCGAGCAGGCCCAGCATCGCGGCGTCGGGGGCCTCGATGATGTCGACCTGGCCGCCGAGATCGTCGATCCCGTACTTCTCCTTCGCCACGATCGACGTGATCGCGAACGTGGCACTGGACCGGCCCCCGAACGCCCCTAGCTTGCGTCCTCGCAGGTCGGAGAAGGTGCGGATGTCGGAATCGTTGCGCGTCACCACGACGTTCGACGGGCTGGTCAGGACGTCGAAGATCATCGCGCCGCGCCCCTGCTGACGGGCCACCGCCATCGCGGTGAGCCCCCCGAACCCGACGTCGACGGTGTGCTGCCCGATCGCGGCGTGCAGCGCGGAGGGGTTCTGGAACGAGCTGACCGTCACCTCGAGGTTGTGCTTGGCCGCGAAGCCCTGCTCCTGCATGACGAACGTGACGAGATCCTGCGCACCCGGGTTGACACCGAGCTTCAGCGGCTGCTTCGACGTGAGCGGCGCGCAGCTCGCCGCCTCGGGTGAGCCCGCATCACCACCCCCGCCGCCGCATGCGGCCAGGGCGAGGCTCGCAACCCCCAGCAGCGCCACCTGCCAGCGCCACCGTTTCGAACACTTCATTGTGATCTCCTCTCGCACCTGTAGCTGCTACTTCGACCCCCGCGCGGCCGCCGTCGCCGGGCCGGCCGCGCTCGGCTGCTGGAAGATCTCCGTGGCCGCGTCGAAGATCGACGCGAGCGACTCCTGCAGGATCTGCCGCCGCTCCTCCGGCACGGCCTGCAGCAACTGCTCGCCGGCATCGGCCAGCGCCACGTCGGCCGCCTCCTTGGCGGCCTGCCCCTCCGGAGTGAGGCTCAGCAGGAGCGACCGCCTGTTCTGCGGGTTCTCCTGCCGGTTCATCAGGCCTCGCCGCACGAGCACCTCGACGCTCTCGGACACCGTCGGGACGGTGAGGTTTCCGAAGGCGGCGAGCGCCGCCATCGACGTGTGCCCTTCGGAGACCCTTCGGAGCATCCGGTGCTGGCGGAACGTCAACGGGGTGTCGAGCTGCCCGAGCACCCGGCCGTAGAGCCGGGTGAGACGAGCCGAGACCGACACGAGAAGCACGCCGAGGTCTTCGTCCCTGCGTTCACCGCTCGGTCCTGAGCTCACGCGTTCTCCTAACTAAGGGCCCCTAACAGTTAGGTTCCCATAGTGAAGTCGATCGCGTCTGTGGTCAAGAGCGGATCCTGCGGCTTGGAGGGAGCCCCGCCGGTGCTGGACAATCCCGTCATGGCGGCGCCGATCGATCCCACTACCAGGCCCGATTCGCTCTCGCGCCAGATCTACGCCACCCTGCGCGAGGGCATCATCCGCGGCCGCTACCCACAGGGATCCCGGCTCGCGGAACAGCGGCTGGCCGAGGAACTTCAGGTATCGCGCGTCCCGCTGCGCGAGGCCGTGCCCGTACTGGAGATCGAGGGGTTCGTCTCCACACTGCCCCGCCGCAGCGCGATCGTCACCACGTGGACGATCAGATCGGTGCACGACCTGTTCGACCTGCGGCTGTGCCTCGAGGTCGGCGCAGCCCGGTACGCCGCGCGCAGGATCGCCGCAGGCGCCTCGATCGCCCCGCTACGGGCCGCGCTGGAGACCGCGCGCGGCAGCCTGGGAAGCGGCGACGCCTACCGGATCGCGGACGACAGCACCCGGTTCCACGAGGGGATCGTCGATCTCACCGACAACGCGCTGATGCGAGCCGTGATGCGCTCACTCGCGGGCCGGATGATGTGGCTGTTCTTCATGACACACGAGCCCGGCCCGCTCCACGCACACAACGGCCACGAGGAGCTGCTCGCCGCCATCGAGTCGGGCGACGAGCGCGTGGCGGAGGCCGTCGCGTACACCCACATCGAGCACTACCGGCTCGACTCGTTGCGGGCGCTGCGCGCGTCGAGCGACATCCGCGACGAGCCGGCCTGACCAGGCGCGACTCACATCGCCGCCGCGCCGGCCGGTGACACCACGCGGCGCGGCGTCTCGCTTGCACCTACGCAACTGTATACAGTTTGTATTCAACGTCGGCAAAATCGGGCTTCCGGCGGGTCAATCGACAAGCTCCGTATTCAGCCGAGCACGCTGCGACACGGCCGATCAGGCGCCGGCGGCCGCGAACTTCGCCATCGCCACGTGGTAGCCCATGAGCTGGGCGGGCAGCAGGTACAGCAATGGGCTCAGCACCTCGGCGACGTCGGGTAACCGCACCACCGCGTCGGCGAGACCGTCGAACGCGTGCTCACCCGCGGTGGTGGCCACGTAGACCTGCCCACCGAGCTTGCGCGCCCTCCTGGCCGTGTCGACCGCGCTCTCGATGGACGGACCGCTCGGTACCAGCAGCCACAGCGGATCGTCTGCCTTCCGGGAGTTGCAGCGGCGGCACTCCCCCAGCTGGACGGCCATGGCGTGGTCCCGCGAGCACTCCTCGACCGTCGCCGCGCCCAGCACCGCAGAGGCCCAGTTCGGCCCGGCGCCGGAGAACAGGTACATGTGCCGCCCGGCCTCCCGCGCCGCCACCTCGGCCACGATCGGGTCGCTCATCGCGAGTGCCGCCGACATCAGCCCGGGCACGATGGCGAGCTCCGCAAGGAGGGCATCGGCTCCGGCCGCACCGCGGCCGCGGCCCACGAGCCCGGCCAGCCGGAACAGCAGGGCCAGCGCCGCGGTGGACGACTGGGTGGGCCAGCCCAGCCGCGTGGCGTCGACGTGCAGCGCGTGGTTGCTCTCCTCGTCGAGGGTCGAGCCCGCCGTGTCGGTGAGGGCGAGGGTGAGGGCTCCGGCGTACTGCGCGACGAGCAGGGCCTCCACCGTGCGCGTGGCCTCGCCCGAATGCGAGAGCGCGATCACGAGCGACCGCTCGGTGACCGCGGGCGCGAGGTACGAGGCCAGATCGAGGCTCTGCACCGGCTCGCACGGCACGCCGAGCATCGACTCCAGCGCGATCCGGGCTGCCGCCATCACGGCCAGCGAGTCGCCCGCTCCCACGAGGAAGGCGCGGTCGAGATCGCGAACGGCGATCATCGACGCGACCTCGTCGAGGACGTCACGGTTGCCCGCCCAGTTGCGGTCCACGACCGCGGGCTGCGCGAGCAGCTCATCGCGGGTCGCCTCGACCCTGCGGCGCTGCTCGGCGTCGCACGGATCGTCGGTCGGCAGGGCGAGCATCGCGGCCCGCTCGGCGTCGGCGACGCGCACGAGGACCGCACGCTGCCGGTCGTCCAACGCGTCTACCCCCGCCGTCGATCTGATCCGGGAAGCCATCACGATCAAACGGTATACAGTTTGGGGTTTCTCGCGGATGACATCCGATGAACAGAGGGTGACGCCGCCACTGGCTTGACACGGCGCGCGCCGTCGCGGCAGTCCGGCGTGGCGACCCTGAGCCACTACGGTGATGCTGTGACCGACCGCGACAACGCTGCTCCCGACCACGCGTCGTCCGCGCCCGCTGACCTGCTGACACTGGACGTGACCCGCATCGGATCCGCGGCCGTGGTGACGGTGAGGGGCGAGCTGGACCTGCAGACCGCGCGCAAGCTCATGTCCGTGGTCGACGAGACGCTGGCATGGCCTGACCTCACCGCGCTGGTGATCGATCTCACAGCAGTGAGCTTCCTCGGCTCCTCCGGGCTGGGCACGCTCGCCGAGCTCGCCACCCGCACGACCGCGAGCCGGGGCCCCGGCCCCTATCCCGCCCCGAACCAGACTCCCCGGCCCGCGCTGCGCCTCGTGGCGCCGCCCGACAACCAGGCGGTGATCCGCCCGTGGGAGACGATGAACCTGCAACAGATCCTGCCGCTGCATCCCGACGTGACCACCGCCCTCGCGGATCTCTGAGTCCCTCCCCGAATTCAGGTGCGGATCACGGATTGCCTGACAGGCTGAGTGCATGAGCTCCCCGCACGACTCCTCGACCCCGTCCGGGTCGACGGACTGGACCACGACGCCCGTCACCGCCGACCTCCTGCGCGGCGCTCTCGACGTGGAGCGCACCGAACGCGGGGTGCTGCCGCACCGGCTGCCCGCCAGGGCTCGCGCACAATGCGCCGACGGGCAACTGACCATGGCCGAAGCCCAGCCCTCCGGCGTGCGGGTGGTGTTCCGCACCCGGGCCACGGCCATCGAGTTGGACGCACTCCGCACCAAGGTGGCCTACGAAGGCGCCCCGCCCCGACCGGATGGCGTGTACGACCTGCTCGTCGACGGCCGCCTGACCGGGCGGGCCGGCGTGACCGGCGGCAACGTCCTGATGGTGGACATGGCCACCGGATCGGCGGAGACCAGGCCCGGCCCGGTCGGCACCGTCCGATTCCCCGGTCTGCCCGACGGGCTGAAGGACGTCGAGATCTGGCTGCCCTACAACGAGATCACGCAGCTGGTCGCATTGCGCACCGACGCCCCCGTCGAGCCCGTGCCGGAGGCGGGCCGCAGCGTGTGGCTGCACCACGGCAGCTCGATCAGCCACGGCTCCGACGCGGCGAGCCCCACCACGACGTGGCCGGCGCTGGCTGCGTCTCTCGGCGGCGTGGAGCTGATCAACCTCGGTCTGGGCGGAAGCGCCCTGCTCGACGCGTTCACCGCCCGAGCTCTGCGGGACACCCCGGCGGACCTGATCAGCGTCAAGATCGGCATCAACCTGGTCAACACCGACGTGATGCGCCTGCGTGCCTTCACTGCGGCGGTGCACGGTTTCCTCGACACCATCCGCGACGGACATCCCGCCACTCCACTGCTGGTCGTCTCGCCCATCCTGTGCCCCATCCACGAGGACACCCCCGGCCCCAGCGCCCCGGACTTCAGCAACCTCGTGGAAGGGAGACTGCAGTTCCGCGCCATGGGTGACCCGGCGGAACGGGCAGGCGGGAAGCTGACGCTGACCGTCATCCGGGACGAGCTGGCCCGCATCGTGAAGCAGCGGGCGGCCGACGACGCGAACCTGCACTACCTCGACGGCCGCGACCTCTACGGCGAGGCCGACTTCGCCGAGCTCCCGCTGCCCGACCAGCTCCACCCGGACGCTGCCACCCACCGCCGCATCGGCGAGCGCTTCGCCGCCGTGGCCTTCGCCGCCGGAGGGCCGTTCGCCGCCAGGCGTGCCTGAGGCACCCGGAAGGCGCGCTCAGCCCTTGGTCGCGGCGACGACCTCACGCACGCGCAGGCTGTCCCGCTCCGCCAGCTCCCGCTCCGCGGCGGTGGCAGGCTCCAGCAGCACCGGGACGTCCTTGTGGTGCGGCGTGCCCGCGATGGGATCGCGATCGGCGGCGTCGGTGATCAGGTTGATCCGCGGCCCGTTGACCACCCGGCCGCCCTGGCCGTCGGGCACGGACATGCCGAAGCCGTGCGGCAGCGCCAGCTGCATCGCGCGCATGCTCTCGTCGACCTCGGCGCGCACCACGATCCGCCCGGTCCGGGTGGCGACCGCCACCCAGTCGCCGTTGTCGGCACCGATCGACGCCAGGTCGGCAGAACGCGCTCGCAGCGCGCCGTCGAGATCCGTCTTGCGCCACGCGGGCGGCCGCAGGATCTGGTTGGCGTTGTGCGACCGGCGCTGGCCGCTGACCAGCGAGAACGGGTACTGCGGGTCGGGGCGCTCGGCGTCGGGATCGAGGCGGTCGAGCCACTCGAGCAGCTCCGGCACCGCAAGCTGCACCCGCTCGCGCTTCACCAGCTCCCAGACCTCGTCATGGGTGTGGCGGCTGAACGGGGTGCCGCTGGGTGAGGCGAGGATGCGGTCGAACAGCTCGTTCCCGAGCTCGGGCCCGGTCGAGTCGGAGCCGAGCGCCCGCTGCAGCGGGGTGGTCATCCGCCCCGCCAGCCGCTGGCATCCCGCCCAGAGGGGCGCGATGGACGCGGCGCCGTCGGGCAGCGTCGCGCCGAGCGTGCTATAGAGCAGAACGGGCACGATCTCCGCCAGACCTGGGTGGTCCGACATCACCTCGCCCGCGCGCCGCAGCAGGTTCGTCCGGTCGCTGCGGGCGGTCTCGGTGAGCTCGGCGAGCGTGGCGGCGTCGGGCAGCACACCCAGCATCTCGAACAGCCGGGCGTAGATCTCCGCCTCGACGAGGGTGCCGGCGAGCGGCTCGAACAGCGGGCGGCGGACCTGGAAGTAGTTGGTGGGCCACTCGAAGTCGAAGAGCGTGAACTCCCACTTCTCGTGCTGGGCCGCTGCCGGCAGCACGTAGTCGGCCAGCGCCGCGGTCTCGGTGTAGGCGACGTCGACCACCACCGACAGCTCGCACGCGCGGATGGCCTCCTCGACGCGCGCGGTGTCGGCGTAGGTGTTGGCCGGGTTCGACGACTCCACCCACAGCGCCCGGATCCGGTGCGGGTGGTCGGTGAGGACCTCCTCGGCCATCGTGTTCGTCGGCAGGAGTCCTCCGATGTACTCGAAGCCCGTGATCTCCGAGCGCTGGCCGCGGGAGTTGCCCCACAGCGGGAGCAGCCAGGTGTGCAGGTTGTTTGTGCCGGCGCGGCCGAAGTTGCCGGTGACCAGGTAGAGCAGCTTCTCGAGGTAGCTGTTGAGCGTGGAGTGGCGTCCCTGCTGGATGCCGAGCTCGACCCGCACTGTCATCGCCCGCGCGTCGAGGATCATGTCGACCGCGCGCTCGACGTCGGCGCGCTCCACCTCCGCATGGGCGATCCACGCGTCCACGGGCACCCGTGCGAGCACCTCGGCGACCTCGGCGAAGCCCTCGGTGCGGGCAGCGAGGAACTCGGCGTCCTGCCCGTTCCGCTCGATGATCATCGCGATCATCGCGGCGAGGAGGTAGGCGTCGGTGCCCGGCCGCAGCGCGAGGTGCAGCTCCGCCGCCTGAGCCGTCTCGGTGCGGCGCGGATCGACCACGATCATCTTCCGCGCCGGGTCGTTCTTGATCGTGTTGAGCGCGCTGCGGGCGTTGCTGAAGCCGTGGGCGAGCCAGGGGTTGCAGCCAAGGACGACGAGCAGGTCGCACTCCTCGACGCCCTCGGCGGTGTGGCAGGTCTGGTCCCCGAACATCCTGCCGTTGACCCAGAAGTCCCCGGTCTTCTCCTGCGACAGCGCGTTGAAGTACCGGGTGCCGCCCATCCAGCTCAGCAGCGCCTTTCCGTAGCCGCCACCGGAGTGGTTGCCCTGCCCACCACCGCCGACATAGGCCAGCGATCCCGGGCGTCCCGCGGCGCGGTCGGCGTCACGCAGCGCGGTGAGGCGGCCGGCGATCTCGCTCAACGCGGTGTCCCAGTCGATCGGCTCGTGGGTGCCGTCGGGCCGGCGCCGCAGCGGGGTGGTCAACCGGTCGTCGTGGTCCCCGAGGAACGTCAGCCGCTGCGCCTTCTGACACAGGTACCCCTGCGAGCGCGGGTGCTGCTTGTCCCCTCGCACGCGCGTGATCGACCGGTCCTCGATCTGCACCTCCAGCCCGCAGTTGAGGTAGCAGAGGCTGCACGCGGTCTTGTGCCAGTCGGCAGGCATGTCTTCTCCTGTTGTCGCTCAGGCGGAGTCGGGGGCGTCGAGGGCCCGGACCATGTCAATCGCACGGCCGAGGGTGGTGAGCCGGGCGTCGAGGGTGTCGCCTGCCGGGTAGAGCCGGACGGTGTCGACGCCCGCGTCGCGCCAGACCCGCAGGCGCGCGGCGACCATCTCCTCGGTGCCGATCAACGTGGTGCCCAGCACCATCTCGTCGGTCACGAGCTCGGCTGCCCCGTCCCGGTCCCCGGCCTGCCAGCGTTCGTGGATCGCAGCGGCCGCGTCGGCCCAGCCCTGCCGGCTGTAGGCGTCGTTGTAGAAGTTCGTGGCGGCCGAGCCCGTGCCTCCGAGGCTGAACGCCAGCTTCTTCTTCCGGGGGACCACCATCTCGCGCAGCTCGTCCTCGTCCTCGGCGAAGGCGACCTCGGCGCCCTCACAGACGTCGATGTCGGCGCGGGTCCGCCCCGAGGAGGCAAGGCCGTCGTCGAGGTGGGTGAAGTAGGCGGCCGAGCCTTCGGGAACGAAGCTCGTGCCGAGCCACCCGTCGGCGATCTCGCCGGTCAGCTCCAGCAGCCGGGGCGACATCGCGGCCAGGTAGATGGGGATGTCCGGGTTGGGGGCGATCGAGAGCCGCATCGGCTTGCCCTCCCCGCCCGGCAGCGGGATCTGGAACCGGGTGCCCGAGAAGGAGATCTTCTCCCCGGCGAACGCCTGGCGGATGATCTCCACGGTCTCCCGCGCCCGGGTGCGGGCAGCGGCGAAGGGCACCCCGTGCAGGCCCTCGATCACCTGCGGGCCCGAGGGGCCGAGGCCGAGCAGGAACCGTCCCTGTGACATCTGGGCCAGCGTGAGCGCCGCCTGCGCGATCGCGACGGGTGTGCGGGTGCCGAGCTGGATCACACCCGAACCCAGCAGCATGCGCTCGGTGCGCGCCGCGAGGTAGCCGAGCACCGACGGCGCGTCCGCACCCCACGCCTCGGCCACCCAGCAGACATCGAGACCGAGACGCTCTGCCTCCATGACGAACTCGACCGTCTCCGGCCAGCCGTCCGCCTCTGATGCTTCGATCGTGGTGGCGGTGCGCATCCGGATCAGCCTTCGGCCCGCTTCTTGATGGCAGCGAGCGTGTGGATGATCGAGTTCTCGAACTCACGCATCCGGACGAACACGATCTTCTGCTCCTTGTCGGGCATCCGATCGATCGCGTGGCTCAGCCCCGAGCGGGCGGGTCCCATCTGCATCCACTCGCACAGCCGGGTGCCGCCCTCGGCGGGCTCGAGGGTGAACCGCCAGAGCGCCGTGGGGTTCTCCGGGTCCTGCACCGCCCACGCGAGCACCCGCGGCTCCTCGCACTCGATGACGTGCGACGTGGTGGCCCACTCCCCCAGAGCGTCGTGCCTGCTGCGGCCGACGAACCGGTGGCCCACGGCAGGCCCGGTGGCGCCGTCGCACCACTGTACCGACTCCAGCTCGTTGCTCATCGTCGGCATCAGCTCGACGTCGGCGACGATCGACCACACCCGTTCCGGCGCAGCGTCGATCCAGGTCCTCGCCTCGACCGTCGGCCTGTCCGCATAACGGGCACCGGTCCACTCCATGGCGTGCGCACTCCTCGGGTTGCTTGAGCGCCTCACCAGTAGAGTTGCCTAGATGGACTCACCTGTCAAACCGTCGCCGAACCGCTTCAGCGCCTCCGGGTGGCGGGCAAGCTTCGGGGGGTAGCCCGGCCCCATCCGCATGGTCGTGTCCTCCGCGGTCAGCCGCTCTCCACAGTGCGAGCAGACCACCTCCGCGTGTGCGTCGTGGTCGCAGCGATCGTGGTGGAGCGTGACCGGCGGTCCGCCCTCCCCGGCGAGCCAGCGGTCGCCCCAGCGCGCCATCGCGACGAGCACTCCCCAGAAGTCGCGGCCCTTCTCGGTGAGCACGTAGTCGTAGCGCACGGGGTCGGTCTGGTACGGCTGCTTCTCCAGCAACCCCTCGTCCACCAGCCGGCGCAGGCGATCGGCCAGCGTGTTGCGGGCGATCCCGAGCCCCTGCTGGAACTCGTCGAACCGCCGGATGCCGTAGAACGCGTCACGCAGCACCAGAGGGGTCCACCAGTCGCCCAGCAGGTCCATGGTGCGCGCGACCGAGCACGGCCACTGTGCGAATGATGTGCGCCTCATGGGCGAATCATACGGTCCCCAGAAGAGACCCAGCAGCTCAGCGCGCTTGACGGGCCGGGCGCCACACCCAGTTCCGCCGCTCGTACTGCGGCGAGAAGCCCAGCCGCAGGACGTTGTGGAACGACTGGTTGCGCTCGCCGGGACCCTCGGCCGCCGTCTCCACCACCGCCATCCGGCACCCGGCGGCCTTCGCGTCGAGGAGGCGGATGGCCAGCAAGGAGGACTGCGCGCCGCGCCGCTGGTGGGAGGGCAGCGTGGCGCCTCCCCACAGCTCGGTGACGTCGCCGTGGACGAACGCGCCGCCGACGGCGACGATCTCGTCACCGTCCCAGGCCGCGTAGCACCGGAAGCCCGGGCTCCCGACAGCGGCGGCGATCATCTCCGCCAGGCCCTCCTCGGGCATGCCGAAAGCGCGCAGGAGCGTGGACGCCCACTGTCGTGCGCCGTGGACGTCGACCTCCCCGACCCCCAGGTCCGTCTTCTGCGCGTCGATGAACAGGAGGTCGTGCGTCGACTTCACCACGGCCCCACCAGGCTCGAGGCCGTAGTGAGCGCGGATGTCGTCCCAGTCGTCGGGCAGCGCGGCCGGCGCGATCTGCAGGACGGCCATCGGAGCGTCATGCTTCCGGTAGAACTCACACACCCGGCCGATCAGCTCGTCGGTGACCGGTTCGTCGAAGCCGAAACCTACCGCCTTGTTCCAGTACTCCGTGACGTCCCGGCGCACCGCGAGAACGGCACCGCCGCCGATCCACTCCGAGGCCATTCCCATGTCGGTCACGGCGGGCGCGGGCGTACCGGACTCGAGCTGGTACATGAATGCGGCTTCGACTTTCTCCAGCACGGCCGCAGTTGCGTATCCCCCCGACATGGGCTCAGCCTAGCCCGATCCACAGGTGACCAAGAAATCGAATGTCTTCATATCAGACACCGGGAACGAATTGTTTTTACAGCGCTTCAACTCTCACTCGGACCGGTCGGCAGGGTAGCGAGCGCGTCCCGCAGTGCAGCGCGCGACGTGATTCCGAGCTTCGGGAATGCGCGGTACAGATGCGCACCCACCGTGCGATGCGACAGGAACAGCTGTTGCCCGATCTCCTTGTTGGAAAGACCTGCGGCAGCGAGCACGGCGATCTCGCGCTCCTGAGGCGTGAGCAGCCCGGCACCCGAGGCATGGGCCGTGCCGAGCCCGGCGGCGCGGAGCTCGTGGCCCGCCCGATCCATCCACGGCCGGGCACCCAGTCGCTCGAACGTCTCCAACGCGCCGGTGAGCTGCACCCGCGCCTCGCTGGTGGCGCGCGCCCGGCGCAGCTGCTCCCCATAGGCGAGACGAACCCTCGCCGCCTCGAACGGCCAGCGGTCCGCACCGGGAAGAGCAAGAGCCTTCTCGAACAACTCGCCTGCGCTGTCGTCGTCGGCGGCCATGGCCGCCGATCCCGTCGCCAGCAGGGCCATGCGCGGGGACAGGTCCGCGACCTTCGCCTGTTCCATCGCCTTCACGTGCGCCGCCGCCTCGGCCCGCCGGTCCGTGCGTACCGCGGCCTCGACCAGATCCATCATCGCCCAGAGGGCGGCGGGCACGTGCGAGGCGAACTCCCCCGCGGGACTGATCGCCACGGCGTGCCGGTAGGCGTCCTCGAAGTCGCTCCGCGCGAGAGCGGCCACGGCCTGCGCATGGTGCACGTAGTGCTGCACACCACGCGCCCCTCGCGGCGTGGCCCACTGCAACGCCTTGTCGATCTGGGCCCGTGAGGTGTCCTGGTCGCCACGGGCCGCGGCGACGAGCGCCAGGAAGTAGTGGAACGGCCACGCGAAGTGGCGATAGCCCTGCGCATCACCCGTCTCGAGACCCTCGTCGGCGAGCTCGGAGATCTGGTCCCACCGGCCGCTGATGTAGTCGTCGAGACACAGGTGGATCAACGCGACCACGGCCAGCGGGAACGGCCCGACCTCGCGGGCCCGGCCCACGACCCGCCACAGCGCGTCGCGGCAGCCGGCGAGCCGGTCGACGTTGACGGCGGCGTGGCAGATGCGGGCGATCCGGACCGGATCGACCTCGTTGCGCAGCCCGTTGATCGCGCTGTTCAGCTGGTCGAGCACCGGGCCTGCGGTGCGGACCGGATCGGGGAAGGTCGCGCTCATCAGCGCCAGGTCCGGGGGCAGCCGCGACCCGAGTTCGGCAACCGCCGTGTGGAAGGGCCTCCACATCTCGGCCTCGCCGCCGAACCAGCACAGCAGCAACAGGGTCCACACCGCCTCGACCAGCGCGCCGTCGTCGGGATCGGTGCGGGTCTCGATCGCCCGCGCCAGCAGGCGATGTGCGGTCTCGACGTCGTTGTCCCCGACGCTGAGCAGGTACGCGGCGGTCGCGGCGGCGTAGAGCGACCCGCCGCCGTGCGCCGGGTCGGCCCGCCGGGCGTCCCCGAGCAGCTGGGATGCGACCTCCATGTCACCGGTCTCGAGGCCGACGTAGGCGGCCTCGGCCAGCCGCCTGCTGCGGTCGGAACGTAGGGGGCTGAGCTGGGCCGCCCGGCTCAGCGCGGCGACGGCACCGGCAGGGTCCCCTCGGCCGAGGATCCGGTCGGCGGCCTCTTCGAGCAGGCCCGCCACCCTCTCGTCGGGCTCGATGGTCGCCTCGCCGAGGTGCCATGCCCGATGCTCGGGCCGCTGTGACATGTCGGCCAGCGTCATGTGGGCCCGCCTGCGCTGGTCGGCCGTCGAGAGCTCCACGACGGCCGAGCGGGTGAGCGGATGGCGGAAGGTCAGCCGCCCGGTGCTCTCCTCCACGTGCAGCAGCTGTGCGTGTTCCGCCGGCGCGAGTGGGTCCTCGTCGTCGGGCTCGCTGGTGGCCGCCTTCAGCACGCGCAGGTCGGCCGTGCTGTCCAGCGCCCCGAGCAGCAGCAACTGGCGGGAGGCCGCGGGAAGCTCCGAGATCCGCGACACGAACAGGGCCTGCAACCGTCGGCTCAGCGGCAGCACGGCGGGCAGCGCCCGTAGGGCCGGACGCTGCGGTCCCGTCAGCGCGGCAGGAAGCTCGAGCAGCGCGAGCGGGTTGCCCCGTGCCTCGGCCAGCACGCGGCGACGCACCTTCGTGCCGAGGGACGGGAACCGGTAGCCCATCAGCGCCAGTGCCGCGTCGTCGTCCAGCGGCTGTAGCTCGTGCTCGGGCAGGCCGGCACCCTCGAAGAAGCTCTCCATGCCCGGCCGTGAGGCGGCCAGGAAACCCACGCGGCTACCGGCCAGCCGGCGGGCGACGAAAGCCAGTACGGCAGCACTGGCCCGATCCATCCAGTGGACGTCGTCCACCACCACCAGGACCGCTCGCTGTGCAGCCACCGCGCGCAACAACCCGAGCGTCGCGCTGGACACCACCAAGCGGTCCGGGGTACACCCCTCCTCCATACCCAGAGCCACCGACAGGGCCGCCCGGTGCGCTTCGGGCAGCCTTCCGAACTCACCCAGCAACGGGATCAGCACCTGGTTCAGGCCCGAGAAGCTGACATCCGCCTCGAACTCCGCGCCACCTGCGCGCAGTACGAGCATTCCCTGCTCCGACGCCTCTGCCACCGCGACGTCCACCAGCACCGACTTGCCCACGCCCGGTTCCCCGACCAGGAGCAGGGCCGCACCGCCGGCCGCCGCCGACTTCAGGAACGAGCAGACCCGCTCGAGGTCCTCGTCACGTCCGACCAGGCCGGCGGCGATGCCCGCCCGACCAGGGTCAGGATCGCTCAACACATGCCTCCAGAGATGTCAGTGGTCACGCCGGGAGCGCTGGGCCCCCAGTGATCGACCGCATCCGATCACGACGCCGACGCTCCCATGAGGGACGGCGCTCGCCGCGAGGCCGAGGGCGTGACTGATACGACACTGGAACCCAGGTGTTGCAGCACCCAGGGCCCGATGCTGCGAAACACCGGGTCAGCACGATCTCCTCGGCGGGAAGGACAACCTAACCGGCGGGAATCCCCCTCAGCAAGGACGCCGACCGGGTGGCGGGCACTTGTTAACGAAGGCTCACATAATCGCGATTTGCGCAGCGGCTCCCGTTGTGCCATGGGGCACGGAGACAGATCTTGTGACGCCCATCACCGGTACGGCCGTATCACCGCCCGACTCTTCGACATGAACCCGACGTACATACTGCATACGGACAGCACTCCTTACCCGGCATTACATCGACACACATGTCACCGAAGGGATCTTGTCTCCCCCATCTGGGTGGATCGGGCATAGGACGAACGGGGGTCTGGGCGCGCAGAGTGACGAAGAACACCTCCGAGCGAGTGACCGGACCACCGCGTCGATTCGTGCGCACTTCCGTTGGGCCTGTGAGCTACCAGTGAACCGGAAGCGATCTCCGGGGTGCCGCCGATGCATCAGGACAAGCGGAACCCGCATCCCCGAAGGCGGGCGAAGGCGCCGATCTGCTGCTGCACCGGTCCCCCGCGGACCGCTGATGCGGATCTGCTTCGGGAGCATCGTGCGATTGATCGCGATCAGCAGCGCGGCGTGACTGAACATCATCATCGCGGCACAAAGGTGCAGAGCCGCCGCTTGTTCGCGAACGCCACCATTCGCGCCACTGCGCGAGGTTCCGCTCGATCAGAAACCTCGGGTCGCGACAGGTATGTGTCGTACTCGCTTCGTTGCGGTCCGTTGTATCTCCCCCGAGATCGGACGCGTGACTCAGCGATGCACCGTCTCCTCCGCGGTGAGGAGAGTCAGTTCGTGGCGACGGGGGAACGCCTCCCAGTCGCCGGGGACGGTCACGGCGAAGGCCCCGGTGATCGCGGCGGTGGAGAGCCGCTCGTCGGCGTCACACCCGCTGAGCCGGCAGGCGAGGTAGCCGGCGACGAAGGCATCACCCGCGCCCACGGTGTCGACGGCCGTGACGGGCACAGCAGAAACGTCGATCACGGCGCCGTCGATCCTGGCGGTGGCGCCGTGGCGGCCTCTCTTCACCACCACCTCGCCCGGTCCGAGATCGGCGAGCGCCGTCGCGAGCTCCGCGGGCGTGGCCGCCGCCGGGTCGTCGATGCCGAGGGCGATCCGCGCCTCGTCGTCGCCCGCGAACAGCATGTCGGCGGCGGCCGCCAACTCCCGGAACACCGCGCCCGCCTCGGCCGCGCCCCAGAGCCGTGACCGGAAGTTCAGGTCGACCGAGACCGGGACTCCCGCCGCCCGCGCCCGCCGCACGGCCTCGCGGACGGCCGCGGCGGGCTCCGCCCCGAGCGCCGGGGTGATCCCGGTGACGTGCAGGATGCCGGCCTCCTCGATCACGCGCTCGGGCAGGTCGGCGGGGCACAGGTGCGAACCCGCGCTGCCGTGCCGGTAGTACGACACGTGCGACGAGGTGCCCGTGCGCCGTTCCCTCAGCATCAGTGCGGTGGGCGCATCGTCGCGGTGCACCACCGGCCGGACCCGCTCGGCGAGCAGGTGGCGCTCCACGAGGTCGCCGACCGGGTCGCGGCCGAGACGTCCGATCCAGGTGGCGGGCACCCCCAGCCGCGACACCCCGATGGCGACGTTCGACTCCGCGCCCCCCATGCTCAGGCGCATCCCGTGGGCCAGCGCGAGCGGCCCGGTGTCCTCGGCGACGAGCAGCCCGAGCGTCTCGCCGAGGGTGACCAGGCCGGCGGCGGGCATGTCCCCGGGTGCGGTCACCGCTGTGCTCCGGAGACCTCGGCCACCGCGGCACGGACGGCGGCACGGACGGCAGCCACCCGGCCGGCGAGCGCGGCAAGGTCACCAGCAGGGCCGAGGGCGTCGCCGATCAACGGTCCACCCATGCCGACGGCGCAGGCTCCCGCAACCAGCCACGCCCGCACCGCCGTGATGTCGATCCCGCCCGTGGGCACGACGGGGATGTCCGGCAGCGGCGCACGGACCGCCGTCAGGTACCCGGGACCGAGCGAACCTGCGGGGAACAGCTTCACCGCGGTCGCACCCGCCGTCCACGCGCTGTGGATCTCGGTTGGTGTGAGGGCCCCGGGGTAGCTCGCGATCCCGTGGCGCAACGCCGCGTCGATGACCGCGGGCACGACCGACGGCGAGACGACGAAGCGCGCGCCGGCCGCGACGGCGCGGTCGACCTCCCGTGCGGTGAGCACCGTGCCCATCCCCACCTCGACCTCGGCGGGCAGCCGGGCCGCAAGACGTTCGACGACGTCGAGGGCACCGGGGGTGGTCATCGTCAGCTCGAGGCAGCGGATACCGCCCTCGACCAACGTGTCGACCACGGCCTCCGCGCGGGAGGCATCGCCGGCCCGGAGGATGGCGACGACTCGCGTGGCGGAGAGTCCCTCGCCCATCGGGACACGCGGGCACAGGGGCGGCGCCGGGTCGGCGGTCATGGGTGGTGGCCTCCGTTCCTCCTCCGGCACGCCGCACGGCAGCCGGGCCGACGACCCTGATCGCCAGTGATCGTCACGCTCCGGAACTGAATCATGCGCGACGGGTTGTCACCCCACAAGCCGGATCGAACCCGTTCAGCCGGGCGCTCCCGCGTGATCGCCGACACTTCTGTTGACGCAGGTCACATCGGGCGGAACGCCCGGAGTCATTTGACCGATGCCCGCAACGGTGAGGCGGATCCACACTCGGCTAAACGAACAGTGTGTATACCGAGGAGGATCGGATGCGGAGCGCGGAGTCCGAGAGCGACAAGATCTACGACGAGCTCATCGCCGCGCACACGATCATGCGCCGGGGCGTGGACCTCATGCGGGCGGCGCTGAAGCACGCACCGGCCACCGCCGGCGAGGTCGACAGCTGTGTCGGGGTGGGGCGATGGCTCATCGAGTTCGTCCACTCTCACCAGCGCCGCGAGGAAGAGGTGTTGTGGAGGCCGCTCGCGCAGGCCTCCCCGCCCGACGTGGTCGAGCTCCACGACCTCAGCGTTCAGCACGTCGCGATCGACCGGGAGCTCGACGGGCTCGCACGGCGCCTCGACCGTCTCGAGGAGCTCAGCGCCGTCGCCGCCTCGCCGGAGACACGCGCGATGGCCGAGGCCGCATTGGCGGCCCTGGAGTCCGCGGCGGTGAACATCTCCGACCACCTCGACGAGGAGGAGGCACTCCTCAAGGCGCTGCTCGCGCTGCTCGACGACCCGGTTGTGCGGACCCTGCGCGCGGCGATGGCGAGGAGCGCTCCCTCGGCGCGGCCCGACCTGGTGCTCGGCCTCATGTCCGATCCCACGCCGACGGCCGGCTACGCCTCGATGCTGAACAGCATCCCGCTCTCCACCCGGGCGCTGCGACCGCTCCTGATCGCCCGCTACCACAGCCGCAAGCGCCGCCTCGGGCTCGTCGCCTGAGCCTGCCGCCGTCGTTCTGTGGCCGGGCCTCGTCATGCAGTCACATGACTGATGTCGACTCACATCGTCGGACGGAATACTCCATGCAGTAGACACCGCCCGCATCGACCGTGAGGGCGGTTCAGGCGCAACGACGAGAGACAGGCGACCACCCCAGTGACAACGGCAGGAAACGCGACCTTCTTCCGATCGAGAACCGGCGGCGATACGTGGGAGGTTCCTCAGAGCGCCGTCGTGGTCGGAGGCGCGGCGTGGGCGCTCGCGGCGGTGCAGTTCGCCGTCGCCCACGTAGCAGTGGCGGCCGCGTGGAACCCGGCCTACAACTGGTCGCGCAACCACATCGGGGATCTCGCCAACACACAGTGCGGGTTGTTCTCGGTCCCCAACGGGGAGCCCATCTACGTGTGCTCCCCCCTGCATGCGGTCATGAACGCGTCGTTCGTGCTCAACGGCGTGCTGGTGATCGTCGGGGCGTTGCTGCTCTGGAAGCACTGGCCCACCGGGTGGCTCGCCGACACGGCCACCGTGCTGTGGGTCATGCTCGGCTTCGGCAAGATCCTCGTGGGCCTGGCTCCGGAGAACACCAACATCGGCCTTCACCTGATCGGCTGTCTTAACGTCCAACTCGGCGCCCTCGGGATCCTCCTGCTCAGCATGGTGCTCTTCCGCAGCGATCCGGTGCTCAGCCGCATCGGCATGGTGCTGGCTGCCATCGGACTCTTCGGCACCGTGATGGGCACCATCGGTGAGTACGCCGGAACGTCCCTCTACCTGGGCCTCGGCAGTGGCGGGATGCAGCGCGTCGCCAGCTACCCGATCCTCGTCTGGCTGATCGTGATCGGGGTGGTCATCGCGGTGCGAGGCCTGCGCAACCCGCTGCGGGTGTGACCGCCCGCCCGTGGATCGACCTCCTGATCGCGGCCTCAGGAGGAGCCGACTCCCGGTCACCGTCGCTCTCGTCTCCGGCAGGGGACTGGAGGGCGCGGTGGCCGGGAGTCTCACGTCCGGCACGTCCCCACGGGCGCCGCGGGGATGCCGAAGGGCGCCATCCAGGGCAGTCCTGACGGCGACCGGGTTGGTCCGAGTGGCCGTCGCCACCATCGACTTACCTGCGGAGAATTTCGGACCGTCGTGGTTTCGGTCGTGACATCCCGCCGATGACCTGCGGATACCGAGCACCCGAGGAACCGTGATGGCCCCGCCCACAGCCACAACCGCCTCCGGCGCGACCGCGGCCGTCGCAGCCGCACCGGCGCCACCCGGGATATGCGGCCCGGCCACGGTCCCGGTCACGTTGCGGATCAACGGCGCGTCTCACGTGGTGGGCCTCGAACCTCGGGTGAGCCTGCTCGACGCGCTGCGCGAACACCTGGAGCTGACCGGCTCCAAGAAGGGCTGCGACCAGGGCACCTGCGGCGCATGCACGGTCTGGGTCGACGGCAGGCGCGTGCTGGCGTGCCTGACGCTCGCGATCACGTGCGAGGGCCGGGAGGTCACCACGATCGAGGGGCTCGCCGCCGACGACGGGACGCTGCATCCGATGCAGCAGGCGTTCATCGAACGCGACGCCTTCCAGTGCGGCTACTGCACCGCCGGCCAGATCATGTCCGCCGTCGCCCTGCTCGAGGAGGGCAATGCGACGACCGACGAGGAGATCGCCGAATCCATGAGCGGCAACATCTGCCGCTGCGCGGCGTATCCCAACATCCGCGCGGCGATCCGCGACGTGGGCGCGAAAGGCTGAGGCCGATGCGACCGCTGCGCTACACGCGGGCCACCGAGGTCGAACAGGCCGTCGCGACGGTCAGCGCGGATCCTGCCGGCGCGTTCCTCGCAGGCGGCACCACCGAGGTCGATCTCGTCCGCCTCGGCGTGGCCCCCCACGACCTGCTCGTGGACATCAACGACCTGCCACTGGACGACGTCGAGGACCTGCCCGGTGGTGGCCTGCGGATCGGCGCGCTGGCCCGGATGAACGACGTGGCGAGAGATCCCCGGATCGTCGCGCGGTATCCGGGGATCTCGCAGGCGCTGCTGCTGGGAGCGTCCGAGCAGCTGCGCAACATGGCGTCGATGGGCGGCAACCTCTGCCAGCGGGTGCGCTGCGCCTACTTCCGGGACGGTGTCTCGCCGTGCAACAAGCGGGACCCCGGGACGGGGTGCTCGGCGCTCGACGGGCAGAACCGCGGCCACGCGATCCTCGGCACGAGCGAGCACTGCATCGCCACCCACCCGTCCGACGTCGCGGTGGCTCTCGTGGCCTTCGACGCGCAGGTGCACTCGATCGGCCCGAGCGGGGCCCGGATGGTGGCGATCGAGGACTTCTATCTGCAGCCCGGCGACACCCCCCACATCGAACATCCGCTGGAACACGGTGAGCTGATCGTCGCCATGGAGGTTCCGGCGCTCCCCCTGGCCGCACAGTCGCTGTACCTGAAGTTCCGCGATCGTCAGTCCTACGAGTTCGCACTCGTGTCGGTGCTCGCCGCGCTGCAGGTGCAGGACGGGCTGGTGGCCGACGTGCGACTCGCTCTCGGCGGGGTCGGCACCGTCCCGTGGCGGGCGCGGCGAGCCGAGGCACAGCTGATCGGCGCTCCCGCCACCACGACGTCGTTCGTCGACGCGGCGGCCGCTGAGCTGCGCCTCGCGGTGGTGCGCGAGCACAACGCGTTCAAGGTCCCGCTCGCACAGCGGGCGATCGTGCGCGGCCTGAGCGAGGCCATGGCCGTGGCGGCACCGGGAGGCCCGCGATGAGCCCCGCGATCGGCACCCCGCTCGACCGGGTCGACGGCCACCAGAAGGTCACCGGTGCCGCCCGCTACTCCGCCGAGATCCCGCTGCCGCACCTGGCGCACGCCGCGATCGTCGGGGCTGCGATCCCGAGCGGCACGGTGACCGCGATCGACACCACGCGGGCGAGCGCGGCAGGCGGGATCCTGGCGATCCTCACCCACGCGAACCTGCCGAAGGTGGCGGCGCAGCCGCACCTGCTGCCTTCCCTCGTCGGCGCCGCAGCCCCCGGCGAGAGCTTCTTCCCGATGCAGGACGACGTCGTGCACTACGCCGGGCAGCCGGTCGCACTGGTCGTCGCCGAGAGCCACGAGAGCGCTCAGTACGCGGCATCGCTGGTCGACGTCCGGTACGAGCGCACCCCCTCGACGACGACGATCGACGAGGGACGCACAGCCGCCTACGACGCCGAGCGGCTGTTCGGAGGGCTCCTCCCCGGACGGAACGAGCGCGGCGACGTCGAGACGGCGCTGGCCGCGGCCGACGTGCGGGTCGACGTCGCCTACCGGTTCGCGGCCAACCACCACAACCCGATCGAGCCCTCCGCCACCACAGCGGTGTGGCAAGACGGGCGACTCACGATCTACGAGTCGACCCAAGGCATCCGGGCCAGCCAGCTCACGGTGGCGCAGCTGCTCGGCATGCCACTGTCCGACGTGCGGGTCGTCACCCACTTCGTGGGCGGCGGGTTCGGGTGCAAGGCGATGGTCTGGCCACACTCCACGCTGGCCGCGATGGCCGCCCGGCACGTCGGCCGCCCGGTGAAGCTCAGCCTCACCCGCGCGCAGATGTACACCTCCGCAGGCCACCGGGAAGAGCAGGAGCAACGGATGGCCGTCGGCGCGACCCGGGACGGGCTCCTGACCGCGATCCGCCACGAGAAGCTGTCGATCACCTCGCCGTTCGACGACTGGGCCGAACCGGCCACTGGTGTCTCGTCGCAGCTCTACGCCTGCCCGAACTACCTCGGCGAGCACCGGCTGATCCACGGCAACACGATGACGCCCACGTTCACCCGCGGGCCGGGTGAGTCGCTCGGCGTGTTCGTGCTCGAGACGGCGATGGACGAGCTCGCCCACGACATCGGGGTCGATCCGATCGAGCTGCGGGTCCGCAACCACGGCGACACGGACGATCGCGGCAACCCGTGGTCGAGCGACGGGCTGCAGGAGTGCATGCGCCGCGGCGCGGAGCTCTTCGGCTGGAGCGATCGCCACCCGACACCGCGGTCACGCCGTGAGGGCGACCAGCTGATCGGCACCGGTATGGCGGCCGCCGCGTACCCGGTGGCGTTGTTCATGCCGACCCAGCACGCCAGGGCACGCCTCTACGCCGACGGCAGCGCCGTTGTCCAGACCGGGACCCAGGAGTTCGGGACCGGGGTCCTGACGGCCATGACGCAGGTCGCCGCCGACGGCCTCGGCCTGCCGCTGGGCTCGGTGCGGTTCGAAGCGGGCGACACGGACCTGCCGAACACCACGGCGGCAGTCGGGTCGGCGGGAGCGGGCATGGTGAGCGCAGCCGTGCACGCCGCGGCGACGGCGCTGTCCGACCAGGTCCTCGCGCTGGAGGTCGTCGATCCGGGGGCGCCGCTGCACGGGGCCGACCCCGCGTCGATCGAGGTGCGCGACGGGCGCATCGCGCGCCGGGACGGCCTCGGAAGCAGCGAGACCTGCGCCGAGCTCATGGCGCGCAACCGGCAGGCGACCATCGAGGCGACGGGCAGCTGGACGCCGCCACCGCTCGACACACCGCACGGCCTGCTGACCTTCGGTGCCCAGTTCGCCGAGGTCGCCGTCGATCCGGACAGCGGACTCGTGCGGGTCCGGCGGATGGTCGGGGTGTTCGCGCCGGGGCGCGTGCTCAACCCGAAGCTGGCCCGCAGCCAGCTCATGGGCGGAATGCTCTGGGGCCTGGGACAGGCACTGCTGGAGGGCAACAGGATGGATGCACGGTACGGGCGCTGGGGCGCGAGCAGCCTCGGCGAGTACCTGGTGCCCGTCAACGCCGATGCACCGGAGGTGACCGTCGACTTCGTCGAGGTCGGCGACAGCATCGTGAACCCGCTCGGCGTGAAGGGCGTGGGCGAAATCGGGCAGGTCGGTGTCGCGGCGGCGATCGCCAACGCCGTGTTCCACGCCACGGGACACCGGATCAGGGAGCTACCCATGGCAGCCGAGCTGGTCATGGACACGGCACCCGTCCCCGCATGACCACTCCCCCGCCCGAGGTCCCGCTCGCGCAGCCCGCAGACGTCGGCAGGTTCTCACGCGCTCTGCCCCATCGCCCGACGATCAGCAACCCGGCCGCGCGCGGGCGCACGCCCGCCGACCCCGGACGCGGACGCTTCGCCCGGCAGCCTGCGCTCGGCCTGGCCGGTCTGTTGCTCGTCGTCCCCGTGGCCGTCCTGATCGCGGTCGGTGCGGGCGGCCCCGAACCCTCGGCGCTGGTGCTCGGCCCGCTGGTGACGTTCGCGCTCCCGGCCGTGGCCATGATCGCCTTCTGGTGGGAGGACTGGCCGGGGTCGAGCCTGCGTCCCGGCTGGTCCGGGCTGCTCGACACCGGTCTCGTCATCGTCGCGGCGATCCTGCTGGCGATGCTCGGCCAGATCGTCGTGGGCCACCTGGACGTGCGCGGGATCTTCGATCCGGCGCCGGGGCCGGGGCATTTCACGACGTACCCCGCCACGCTCCCGCTGGCCGGCACCGCCTTCGTCGCGATCCTCCAGCTGACGCTCGTCTGCGAGGGCTGGCCGCTGCGGCGGCTCGGCCGGTTCGCAGCGGGAGTCGCCGCGCTGGCGGTGTCGTGGGTCGTCGCCCTCGCCCTCTACGCCGCCGTCGTGGACGTCGACGCGGCCCCGGGCTCCGGCCTCACCGCCCACAGCGGACCGCTGCCGGGAGCCGAGGTCGGTGCCATCCTCGCCGTCATCGGGGCATGGCAGGTGCTGTTCTTCGTCGTCTGGCGCGGATGGCCCTTCGCGGAGTGGCGGCAGCGCTGGCAGCGCATCGCTGCCGGCAACATCGTCGTGATCGGCGGCGGTCTGCTGACCTACGCCCTCGTCCACGATCTCGCCGGTGTGCCCTCGGCCGCGATCACCGCCGGGGCGGGCTCGTTCATCGCTGCCGGGCTCGTCATCGGGATGCTGTTCGAGGGCTGGATCCGCTCCCGGGTCGGCTCGTTCCTGATCGTCGTGCTCCTGGCCGCAGCCCTCTATGTGGTCCTCACGGTCTGCGCCGACAACCTGTCCTGGACGAAGGCGACTCCTCAGGACTGGGTGGGCCACGTCGCACTCAACAGCATCGGCACCTCCGTGGTCCTCTACGTCGGGATCGGGCGGCGCTGGCCGTTCAGCATGCCCGACGAGGCCCCGTCCCCGGCGTGATCGCTTCGTCAGAAGATCGGGCTCTGCGGATCGAGGCCGAGGCGCACCCGGCCGGCGAGCGCGAACTGCGCCCGGCCCAGGATGCCGTGCTGCGTACCCGCGAGACCGTCGCGGAAGAGCTGCTCGACCCGGTTCCCCGTGTAGAGCGACGACGATCCGCCCAGCTCGTACATGCTGGTCAGCACGATGCGGCTGATCTCGCCCGCGTTGCTCATCGCCGCCCGCAGCTCGGCGCGCATCGCCTCGGTGATCGGGGCACCGGCCGCCGCGGCATCGTCGATCGTTCCGGTCGCGGCGAACAGCAGCAGCCGCGCTGACCGCAGAGCGGCCTCCGCCCGTCCGATCGCATCCTGGACGTGCTCGCCGTGCCCGAGGGGCGTCCCGATCTCGGTGACCTTGGTGCCGGCCAGCTCCACGATCTCGTCCACCGCGGCCCTGGCGATGCCCAGCACCGCGCCCGCACCACCGGTCGAGGCCAGCGTGAAGGCGGGGATGCGATAGAGCGGCCGGTCGATCCGGAACGGGGCGAACACGTCGTTCGTCATCTCGGCGGGAACGAACAGCTGGTCGACGACCACGCTGTTGCTCCCCGTGCCGCGCATGCCCCCGACATGCCAGGTGTCGAGGACCGTGACGGCGTCCCGAGGCACACAGAACACCCTGACCTCCGGGTGCTCGGAATCGTCGCTTCCGCCCGGCGGGGGCACCAGTGCGAAGAGCGCGATCCAGTCGGCAGCGTCCACGCCGGTGACGATGTCCCACCGCCCGGACAAGGTGTAGCCGTTCTCCGCGGGAGTGGCACTGCCCGTCAGGCGGGTCGAGTTGACGATGATCGGGTCGGGATGCGCGTCCCAGATCGTCGCAACCCCGGCATCGCGAAGCCATACGGCGAAGAAACCCAGGTTGCCGTTCCACATCGTCCATACGACAGAGGCGTCGATACGGCCGATGGCTTCCAGCACCGTCACCATGTCGGTCAGGCTGGACTCGAAACCGCCGTACTCACGTGGGGTGAAAATGCGGAAGGCCCCCGACGCGCGCAACGTCGCCACCAGCTCCGATGGCAGTCGCCGCTGACTCTCGATCTCCGTGCGCCGAGCTTCGATGGCCGGCCGCAGGACGTCCGGGAGCGCGAGGGGGTCCACGTCCTTCGGGGAAGGACGGGCGGCAGTGGTCATACTCACTCCTCGATCGGGGCGCGGGCGACATCGCCGCAGGAATTCCGCCCTCGATCGGGACGAGCACCAACCGGACACCGAAATTCCACGACCCGAAAAAGGACAGCTGCGCCGCGCGATGCCTCGAGGAACGGCATCACTCACACTAACAGTTCGAGTCAGCGCGGAGAATCGAGAATGCGCTCGCGCTCGAAAGATGCGAATTACTTCTCGTGTGCCTGGTCGTACCCGAGGTCGCCGTCCGGGTCGAGATCACTGCCGCAGGCGCGAACACCACGAACCGGCAGGGGCGTCCGGGCGGCCGGGACGAAGACCTTCATCCGCCGCACCTCGTGCAGCAGGTCGTAGCCGTAATCACCGGTGTACTCGTGATCGCTCGACATCCACGTCCCCTTTGACCGCCGTACCCACCGCTTGTCACTCTCCGTGATCGGAGCGCTCCTGTCGGTGCCAGAAGATCATCACCCGATCGGAGCCCTCAGGCAAGGGTGATGTACCCGGCGTACGTCTTCAATCCCCCATGTGGTATGTGAACCCTCTCTTCCGGCACCTGGTAGAGAGGACCGAGTGGATCTCGAACTCAAGGGCAAGCGCGCCGTGGTCACGGGCGGCAGCCGCGGCATCGGACTGGCTGTCGCCGACCGGCTCGCCGCAGAAGGATCGTCCGTCGCGCTGGTCGCTCGCGACCGCGTCGCACTCGACAAGGCCGCCGAGCAGGTCGCGCGGCACGGCACCGCCGTGTTCGTCCGCCCCACGGACACACGCGACGACGGCGATGTGCGCGCCATGGTCGAGGACGTCGTCGCCGCACTGGGCGGAGTCGACATCCTGGTCAACGCTGCGGCAGAACCCGCGGCCGGAGCCGTGCCGCCGCTCGCGGAGCTCACCGACGACGCGCTCCGCGTGGAGATCGAGACGAAGGTGCTCGGCTACCTGCGCTGTGCCCGCGCCGTCGCTCCGCACATGACCGCCGCGGGCTGGGGCCGCATCGTCAACGTCAGTGGGCTCGCGGCCCGCCTCACCGGCTCGATCGTGGGTTCCATCCGCAACGTGGCTGTGGTCGCGATGACGAAGAACCTCGCCGACGAGCTCGGGCGAAGCGGCATCACGGTCACGGCCGTCCACCCCGGGATGACGGTCACCGAGCGCGTCTCCGAGTTCCACGCCGGCATGGCCGAGCGTGCCGGTGTGACAGCGGAGGAGATCACCGCCCGCTTCGCCGCCTCCACGAGCATCGGGCGGCTGATCACCGCCGAGGAGGTGGCCGATGTCGTGACCTTCCTCGCCTCACCGCGCAGCGTCGCGATCAGCGGCGACGCCATCCCCGTGGGCGGCGGCAGCCGAGGCACCATCCACTACTGACGGGCTAGAACCCCACTGTGATGCAGCCCGCGCGATCCCCCGCGGTACCGGCTTTGCCCGGCTCCATGGAGGTCGGCATGGTGTGGATGACCACGGACTGGGCACGCCGATCCTCCGGGAACTCCCAGTTCACGGTGGAGGTCGCCGTGGCGGCGCCCTGCGCGTCGGTGGTGAAGTCGAGCCAGATCTCGTTCTGCGGGTTGGCGTAGGCCGGGTCGACGCTGGGCTGAACGGGGTCGGGTGTGAACTGGAAGTGGGGTCCGGCATCGGCACCCGTGGCGCCGCACGGGTTCGCGTGCGCGTGGGCACCGTAGCGCCGGTTCGGCTCGAGCCCGGTGACGTCCATCGTGACGGTGGTGCGGCCATCGCCCTCGGTGGCGTCGACGACGGCCGTGGAACCGACCGGGACCAGCGTCTGGTCGTAGGTCACCGCCACTCCCGGAGGCGGCGCCGCAAACGTGCCGCTCGCCCGGATGGTCTCGCCGGCGGCCGGCGGCGCAGCGGGAGACGGGGGCGCCGCCGGAGCCGTGCCGCCACCTCCGCAGGCGGCAAGCGGGACACAGAGCAGGCCGAGGATCAGCAGTCGTCTCGAGCGCATGCCGAGCAGGATGGCGGACTCGGGGAGTTCCGGCAGGCTACAGCGAGCTATTGAGCCGGATCGGGGGTATGGATCGATCGCCCGATCTGGTAGGCAGCCGGTGCGTCACACAGCGTGGTGACGTCGCGGCCCGCACGGAGCACGATCGCCTGCATGAGCTTCGTCGTCCCCCCTGACGCCTATGAGCGATACATGGGCCGCTACTCCGAACCGCTCGCCGGCGGGTTCGCCGACCAGCTCCGGCTCCGCGCCGGGCAGCGGGCACTCGATGTCGGCTGCGGACCCGGCGCCCTGACCGCGGTGCTCGTCGCGCGCCTGGGAGCCGGTGCCGTCGCGGCGGTCGACCCGTCCGAACCGTTCGTGGCCGCCGCGCGGTCGCGCCTGCCGGGCGTCGACGTCCGTCACGGCGTCGCGGAGCACCTGCCGTTCGAGGACGACGGGTTCGACGTCGCAACGGCGCATCTCGTCGTGCACTTCATGGCGAACGCCGGTGCCGGCCTCGCCGAGATGGCCCGCGTCACGCGTTCCGGCGGCGTCGTCGCCGCCTGCGTCTGGGACCACCCCGGCGGCCGCGGACCGCTGTCGCCGCTCTGGCGGGCGGTGTACGACCTCGACCCGGACGCGCCCGGCGAATCCGACCGTCCCGGCTCACGCGCGGGCGAGCTGGCCGAGCTGTTCGCCGCCGCCGGACTGCGGGACATCCGCTCGTCGGAGCTCCACGTCACGGTCGCCTACCCGACCTTCGACGACTGGTGGGATCCGATGATGCTCGGCGTCGGACCGGCCGGGACCTACATCGCCGGGCTCGACGACGAACGGCGGGAGGCGCTGCGGACCCACTGCGCCGAGCTACAGCCACCGGCGCCGTTCGAGATCACGGCGGTCGCATGGTCGGCGGTCGGGGTGGTCGGCTGAGCCACTGGTAGCGCCTGCGCACCGGGTTTGTGCCCCGAAACCGAAGATGAACGACAAAAACCCGATCTACCGTTCCGTCATGGCTTCGACACTGAGAGTGGCGATCATCGGCGGCGGAATCGGCGGCTTGACCCTTGCTCTCGCGCTGCGCGAGCGCGGACTCACGGCGGATGTGTACGAGCAGACACCACAACTGACCGAGATCGGGGCCGCGGTGGCGCTCACCGCCAACGCCACGCGCGAGCTCGAACGCATCGGCCTGGGCGACCGGCTCGCGGCGGCGTCGACGACCCCCGAGGAACTGATCCACCGGCACTGGCGGGACGGCGCCAGGATCGCCGCACACCCGGTCCACAGTGGATCGTGGTACCGGAACCGGTTCCAGGCGCCCGTCCACGGCATCCGTCGGGCGCAGTTGCAGGTGATCCTCAGCAGCGCGCTCGCCGCCGGCACACTGCACCTGGGGTACCGGCTCGTCGGCCTCACCGAGCGACCCGATGGGCTCGTGCTCGGGTTCTCCGCCGGGGACACCGCGCACGCCGACGTCGTGGTCGGCGCCGACGGGATCCGCTCCACCGTCCGGCGCTGGGTGGCAGGCGACGACCACGAGATCTACTCGGGCACCAGTGGCTTCCGCGGGATCGTGCCCGTCGACCGACTACCGGGCCTGCCCGATCCGCAGTCCATCCAGTTCTGGACGGGTCCCGGCGCGCACCTGCTGCACTATCCGATCGGCCCGACGGGCGACAGCGTCAACTTCCTCGCGGTCGTCGAGGGCCCGCGGACGTGGGCCCGCACCGACGGCTGGGTCGACGACGTCGCCGCTGACGAACCGCTGCGCGCGTTCCACGGGTGGCATCCGGCGGCCACCGCGATGATCGGCGCAGTGACGCACGCCGTGCGCTGGGGCCTGTTCGCCGTGCGCCCCCTCCCGCGCTGGCACCGGGGCCGTGCCGTCCTGCTCGGCGATGCGGCCCACGCCATGCTGCCCCACCAGGGCCAGGGCGCGAACACGACCGTGGAGGACGCCTTCACGCTGGCCGCGCTCCTCGCGCAGGTGCCGGACACGATCGAGCTGCCCAGCGCGTTCGCGACCTACCAGGCGCTGCGGCGCGGCCGGACCCGCCGGATCCAACGCCTGTCGTGGCTCACCAACGCCCTGCTGCACCTGCCGGACGGCGCCGCGGCCGACGAACGCAACCGGGCGCTGGCGCGCCTCCCGCAGGAGATCGCCTGGATCCACGAGCACGACGTCCAGGCGACCCTGCGCCGTCGAACCGAACGCCTGGCCCGGAGCGGGCCTGCTCCCACGACGTGACAGCCGGGCTTCAGCCCGACCCGCGCCCGCTCGCCCCGCCGACTCTCGCAGGTCGCTCCACCTGCAGCGGGGTGTTGCCGAGGATCAGGTCGGCCGCCTTCTCCGCGAGCATCATCGTCGGCGCGTGCGTGGCGCTGTTCGGGCAGTACGGCATCGCCGACGCGTCCACCACGCGCAGGCCGTCGAGACCATGCACCCGCATCGTCGAGGGGTCCAGCACGGAGCCGGGACCGGTGCCCATCCGGCAGGTGGACGTCGGATGCATGTCGGTCTCGCCGGTGCGCCGAACCCAGTCCACGACGTCCTCGTCGCTCACCACGTCCGGGCCGGGCCAGGTCTCGCCCGCGTCGAGGTCACGGAACGCGTCCTGCGCGAAGATCTCCCGGGTGATCCGCAGCGCATCCACCCAGAACCGCCGGTCGGCCTCGGTGGACAGGTAGTTCATCCGGATCGCGGGCGGGATGTGCGGATCGGGCGAGGTGATCGCCACGGTGCCGGTGGCCTCGGCCAGCATGCCGGCCATGATCAGCTGGTAGCCGTGCTCCGGGGCGTCGTCGTGGAACCGCATCGCGACGGGTGCGAAGCCGAGCATGAGGTCCGGGTAGGTGGCCCCGGGGTTGCTGCGCAGGAACCCGCCGGCCTCGAAGATGTTGGTCGCCGCAGGTCCGCGCCCGGCCAGCCACTGCAGCCCGATACCGGGCCAGTTGCGCTTGCGCCGCATCTCGCCCATCGAGATCGGCTGCGCGCACGCGTGCTGGACCTTGGCCACCAGGTGGTCCATCAGGTTGTCCCCGACGCCCGGCAGGTCGTGCACCACCCGGACACCGGCGGCCGCGAGCGCGCTCGCGTTGCCGATGCCGGACAGCTGCAGCAACTGCGGGGAGTTGAACGCGCCCGCGGCCAGCACGACCTCGCCCGCTGTGACCTCGACCATCCGGCCCGACCGTTCCTCGTAGCGCACGCCGACTGCGCGGTCGCCCTCGAGACGGACCTGCGTGACCAGGACGTTCGAGCGAACCTTCAGGTTGGGCCGGTCGGCCACGGGGTGCAGGAACGCCCGGGCCGCCGAGAGCCGACGGCCGCGGTGGATCGTGCGCTCCCACGCGCCGAACCCCTCCGGGTCGGTCCCGTTGAGGTCCTCGGCCAACCGATGACCGGCCTGCTGCGCGGCGCTGAACAGCGCCGCGAACAGCGGGTTGGTGACAGGGCCGCGTTCGAGCCGCTGCGGGCCGCCGTAGCCGCGGACGGCCCCGGCCGACCCGATCGCGCTGGTCTCCAGCCGCTTGAAGTAGGGCAGGCAGTGGGCGTAGTCCCAGTCCCTCATGCCGGGATCGGCGCCCCACCGCTCGTAGTCCAGGGGGTGCCCGCGCTGGAAGACCATCGCGTTGATGCTGCTGGAGCCGCCGATCAGCTTGCCGCGCGGATGCTGCATACGCCTGCCGTGCATGTGCGGCTCGGGCTCGGACTCATAGCGCCAGTCGTGGAACGGGCTACCGACCGGGAAGCCCAACGCGCCGGGCATGTGGACCATGACGTCCCACAGGTGGTCGGGTCGGCCGGCCTCCAGCAGCAGCACGCGGTTGGCCGGGTCGGCGCTGAGCCGGTTGGCCAGCACCGAACCCGCGGACCCGGACCCGACGATCACGAAGTCGACCACGCGGTCACTCCCGCCCGACGCGGTCATCGAACCCCGCTCCTCTCGTCGTGAACGGTCATGCGGCGGGGGTGCTCAGCAGCTCGCAGAAATCCGACCAGCTGCCCGCTTTCCGGTCCCGTGCGCTGACGTCCATGACCTCGAGGGGCCAGCGGATACCGAGCACGGCGTCGTCGTAGCGGACGGCGACGTCGGCGGCGGGGTCGTGCTCCCGATCGATCCGGTAGCAGACGTCGGCCACCTCGGAGAGCGCCTGGAAGCCGTGCAGGAACCCGGGCGGGATGTACACGTGAACCATGTCCCGGTCATCGAGCCGCAACGCAATCCACCGTCCGAAGGTCGGCGACTGCGGCCGCGCGTCCACGACGATGTCGTGGACTGCGCCGAACGAGCAACGCACCAACTTTCCCTCACCGCATCCCTGCCGGCCGTGGAGACCGCGCACGACGCCGCGATGCGAGCGCGACTGGGAGTCCTGCCGGAACGTCGCAGGTTGCAGCCCTACCGACTCCGCGACGGCCGCGTCGAAGGTGCGGCTGAAGAAGCCCCGCGTGTCACGGTGCGGCGTGGGCTCGAAGAGCAGAACGCCCTCCAGTTCGGTGCGGCGCACCATCATGTCTGATCCCCCTGAAACGGAATGCCCGACGCGATCGCGACGGTCCCGATAAATCCGCCCGTAAGCGGGCATACGCCATGGCAAAGCGAGCTCGTTACGCGCATGACGCGAGATTGTAAGGAAGGCCACCTGAAGCGACCCTGAGAAAACACCGAGATCACCTATTCCCTCAGCGGATCCACAGCAACACACGTCCCAGCTGGATGTCCTGACATATCGCAGAGTAGGCAGTGTCGTTCACCACAGAGACCTCCGCTCGAGCCGGGTATCCCCCACCAAGACCAATGGCAGGCAACGACTCGCCAACGGTACCGCTTCTTGATCGGCGCAATCGGCGGATCCGGTTCCCCCACTCGTCGGTTGTGCGCGTGTGGCTCCGGCGAGTTCAGTTGGCCCCGCCGCAGGAGGGGGTAACCCGATATGAAGCCCTTTGTCGTGAACCGGCACGGACGGATCGTTTTCCCTGCGAACGTCCTCGGAGCACTCGACTTCTCAGTACTCGACACAATCGATCAGTTCAGAGCCGTGATCGGACGCGACTTCGAAGCGAAGGCCCCGACCGGCACCGACATCCTCGCCCGGGTCAACTCCGGCGAGTACCCGAACCGCTTCGCGTTGCTGCGCGACCTCGGTCAGAACCTGTATTGGGTCAACCGGTACGCGTTGCCGATGTTCGACAAGCGGCCGACCCGCTGGCGCGACATGCCACGGAACCGCTCCGATGTCTTTCTCCCCCTGCTCCACCCCTGGGAGGACGCCGACCGGAAGGTGGCCGCCGTCGAGCAGGCCTACAAGGAGCTGCCCGCGGCGTGGGACGCCGACGCCGAGGGCCGGATCTTCGACCTGCTCTTCGACGTGTTCCGGAACAAGCGCCACCAGGCCACCGAGCTTCCGGTGATCCCGCCGACCGTGGCCGAGATGACGGCGCGGCCGGACTCGCTGACCTACGTGCTGCACCAGCACGACCCGGACTACCCGGTGTTCCGCTCCGGCCAGATCATCGACGCCGACGAGGACGTGCCCGAACTGGAGGCGCTCCTGCGGTGGGCGATGGTGCTGCACAACCAGTACCCCTGGGCACGTGAGCACACCGCCCTGCGTCCGGTGAGCACCATCGGCGACGACGACTTCGTGATCGCCCTGCACCCGCGCAGCCGCGAGGTCGCGGCGTTCATCGACCGGGCCCGGGCCCAGGGCGCGGAGGACGCACCGGTCGCCTTCTGGTCGACGGGAAGGACGGTGACCGAGGCGCGGCCCCCGATCCGGCCCTACCCGCCCGTCCGCGTGGGCGAGGCGTTCGCGGTGCTGCCGAAGCTGGAGGCGCTGTCGGTCGTCCGAGGCGAGCACGTCTGCAGCAACGACGACGTCATCCGGAACTCGTGCTTCTCGTGGTCGCCGATGAGTGCCGCGGAGATCAGCGCGAAGACCGGCATCGAGCAGCGTCGTTACTCGGCACGTCCGCTCGAGCAGCTCGCGCTCGACGCGGCGCGGGCCGCGCTGGCGCACGCCGGACGTGCGCCGGAGGAGATCGGCGCCGTGCTCGTCGCGACCTGCACGAGCGACCGCCTGATCCCGTCGACGGCGTGCTGGCTCTCCGGCGAGCTCGGAATCCTGCAGACGCACGCGTCGGTCGACCTGGTCGCGGCCTGCGCGGGTCTGCCCTACGGCCTCGCCGAAGCGGTGCGGCAGCTGCAGGAGGTGCGACGCCCGGTCCTGCTGGTCTGCGTGGAGAAGTTCTCCGACAAGATCGGCAGCATCCGGACCTCCCGGATGATCTTCGGCGATGGCGCCGCCGCGATCGTCGTCGCGCCTGCCACGGCGGACGAGGCCGGTGACGTGCAGGTACTGCAGACCTACGCCAGCGGCCCGGCCAGCGAGGTGAACTCGATCGTCTGGCCGAACCCGGAGTTCGACAACGACATCACGGTGTACGGGCCCGAGGTGAAGTCGCTGGTGCGACGCTACCTGGCACAGATGATCTCCGAGCTCGAGGAGCAGAGCGACCCTGACTCCGCCGGCCGGAGCCTGCTGGAGAGCATCGAGCTGATCGTCCCCCATCAGGCGAACAAGACGATGGTCGTCGACCTCGCGCGCAAGGCAGGGCTCAAGGAGGAGCAGCTCTACTTCAACATCGCCGAGATCGGCAACGTCTCGGCCGCAAGCATCCCCATCGCGCTGTATGACGCCGTGCGCGACGGCGTGATCACCGGTCCGACCAGGGTGTTCGCGCCCGGCTTCGGCGCCGGCGCCGTCGGCGGGTACGCGGTGCTCACGATGGACCCTGCGATCGCGGCCCCGGAGCCGGACGAGGCTCTGGCCGACCTGCCCGCGCCGCGGACACCTCCCAACCCCACCAGCGAGGACGTCCGGGTCGCGTTCGGACAGTAGCGCGACGTGAGCGGAGTCATGTGCCGGGTACACCCCCGGGAAAGACCAGAAATACGTGGCCCGAGCCAGGAGGCCGCGGGCGGGTGGACGTCGACGAAAAGGGGCTCGACATGACCGACCAGAAGGTGGCCATCGTGACCGGGGGCGCGCGCGGGATCGGCGCTGCGATCACCAGCGTGCTGGCCCGCTCGGGCGTGCACGTGGCTGCGGGGTACAGCACCAACCGGCAGGCCGCCGAGGAACTGTCCGAGAAGCTCAAGGCCGACGGCTGCTCGGTGTCGGTGCACCAGGGCAACGTGGGCGAACCCGATGACTGCCACCGGGTGGTCGACGAGGTGCTCACCGAGCGGGGCCGGGTCGACCACCTGGTCAACAACGCCGGCATCACCGTCGACAAGACCATGCGGAAGATGTCGATGGACGACTGGCACGCGGTGCTGCGGATCAACCTCTCCGGCGCGTTCTACATGTCGAAGGCCGTGCTGAACCACATGCTGGAGCGTGGCTCCGGGCGCATCGTCAACATCAGCTCGGTGATCGGGCAGAAGGGCAACATCGGGCAGGTCAACTACGCGGCGTCGAAGTCCGGCCTGTTCGGCATGACGCAGAGCCTGGCCCTGGAGGTGGCCCGCAAGGGGATCACCGTGAACTGCGTGGCTCCCGGCTACGTCGAGACCGAGATGGTGGCCGCGGTGCCGGAGAAGGTGCTCGAGAAGATCGTCTCCGGCATCCCCGTGGGACGGCTGGCGCAGGCGCACGAGGTCGCCCGCGCGGTGCAGTTCCTCGTCGACGACGAGGCCGGGTACATCACCGGGTCCGTCGTGTCGGTCAACGGCGGCATGGACATGTAGACCATCCGGTCGGTCAGCGCCGACCGACCGGCCCTGCGTCCGCCGCCGATCCCCACCGCCGGCCGGACCATCCGTCGCGGACTGCCGGCACACCCTTGGCTTGCGCAACCGCACCGGGCGCCCGGCGCAGCCGTCCGCCTGCGGGACACGGTGGACCGGCGCCCACCGGCTGGGCGGACAACCGCAGGACGGACCGTTTCCTCGTCCCGGGCCCAGGCCCTTCGCGGCTCGCCGGAAATGGGGAGGCGATGTCGGCACGCCGCCGGAAATGCCGTCGGCCACGCGGTCCCCCATTCCCGGATCGACTCCCATCTTTTACCTGTGATTGACACTCAACACACAGATGATGTGTTCGAAACAATAATAGTGATCATCCGGTGACGCAAGAACCACGCGTTCATGGCGGGAGGATGACCACTCTCCGGACACACCCGACCCGGCATTGTGATCGCCCGGAGTGAGACCGTTGCGACCCGCTCCGCGATCGGCCGCGGAGCTGTGCGCGTTCGAGGCGATCGATTTCCCCCGAACCGGGAGATCGCCGGCAAAAACGAGCAGATCGGGGGCTGTTTTCCGCAGCGAAGCGGCGTAACAGTCGTCACATGTCGAAGCTCAAGGTGTTTGCCGGGTTCATCCCGTGGATCGTCTTCAGCCTGTTCGCCACCAGAACGGGCACGGGCACCGTGGCCACGGCCGGGTTCCTGGCGTGCGTCGTCGCCGTGCTGTTCATCATTCGGGACGCTCGCCGCGGCGAGTCGCCCAAGGTGCTCGAGGTGAGCGGAGCAATTGCGTTCGCGGCGATCGCGATCGCCGCGCTCGTGGATCCGAGGGCGGACGCCTTCCTCGCCACCTATGGGCGTTCACTCGCCACCTGGACGCTGGCGATCGTGATCTTCGCGATGCTGCCGTTCATGCCGTTCACCGAGCAGTACGCGCGGGAGAGCGTGCCCCGCGAGTACTGGCACACCGCCCGGTTCCGGTCGATCAACCGCCGCATCAGCGCAGCCTGGGGCGTCGCGATCGCCGTGATGGCGGCGAGTCACCTCCTGGCGGCCCTGTTCATCTCCGTGGGGACCGACGTCGGCGTGCCGAGCAGGCCGATCGACCTGTTCTTCAACTGGATCCTGCCGATCGCGGTGATCTGGTGGGCGGTCAGCTACACCATCCGATACAGCAAGGGCCCGCACGAGGCGGCTCAGACGCACGCCACTTCCCCGGCGGACCGCCGGCGGACCGCCTGACCAGCGAAACGTCGCCGTACATGTCAGCCGATGGAGTTGCTCGGCCGCGATGAGGACTCGTGCCGCGGCGCACGGGGCATTCCGCGCGCGTGACGGCACGTCCGGCGAAAGCCGCGGAGGCCGTCACGGCCGACCCGAACCAGCCCGGAAGGACCGACAATGACGACCTCCCAGTCCGTCCGTCCCGCCGCCACCGGCTCCCGCGCCCTGACCGGCGGGTTCTTCGCCGACACCGACTTCGACTTCGAGACGCGCCTCGCCCTCGGTGCCACCGCCTACGGCGTCGGCGACCCGGGCAGCGTGCTCGCCACCGTCAACGGCATCGCGGACGGCGACTGGCGGGGCTGGTTCTCCGCGTGGACGCACAGGGGCGACCAGTTCGCCGCGCTCGGTGTCGCGAGCGCCGCCGATCCACCCGGGGCCATGTGGGCGCACCTGTCCGCGTCGGCCGCCTACTCCCGGGCCCTCGCCGCGGTGGACGGACTGCCCGCTGGGGAGGCCGCGGACCTCATGCTTCCGACGTTCCGGAGCTCGCGCCGCAGCTGGAACGCGATGATCGACTCGTCGGGCGGCCGATTCGTCCGCGTGGAGATCCCCTACGAGGGAGCGACGCTGCCGGGTTACCTGCTGCGGCCCGACTCCTCCGGTGCGCCGCGTCCGACCTTCGTCATGACCAACGGCAGCGACGGCGCCCTCACCGGCCTCTGGTCGAGCGGCGCGGCCGAAGCACTCGCGCGTGGGTGGAACGCCTTCGTGTACGACGGCCCGGGCCAGCAGTCCCTGCTGTTCGAACGCGGTGTGACGTTCCGGCCCGACTGGGAGGCCGTGCTGACGCCCGTGGTGGACGTGCTCGTCGACCGTGCTGACGTGGACGCGCAGGCACTCACGGCGTACGGGATCAGCCAGGCCGGGTACTGGCTCCCTCGGGCGCTGGCGTTCGAGCATCGCTTCGTGGCGGCCGTGGCCGATCCGGGCGTCGTCGACGTGTCGGCCTCCTGGATGAGCTACATGCCACCGGAGATGATCGCGCTGCTCGACAACGGCCAGAAGGACACCTTCAACGCGTACATGGCCGAGGCCGCCGGCCAGGATCCCGCGCTGGAGCGCACCTTCGCCTTCCGCGCCCGCCCTTACGGCATCGACGACTCCTTCGACCTGTTCACCGCGGTGCGCACCTACCAGCTTCGCGACGTCGCCGCCCGGATCCGCACTCCCCTGCTGATCACCGACCCGGAGGACGAGCAGTTCTGGCCAGGCCAGTCCAAGCAGCTCGCGGGCCTGCTGAAGGCACCGCACGAGCTCGCGCCGTTCAGCGTGGCCGACGGGGCGAACTTCCACTGCCAGCCCCTCGCACCCCGCCGGACCGCCCAACGGATCTTCAGCTGGCTGTCCATGCACCTGGACGCCACGAGAACCCGGTAGCCGAGCCCGGACCGGTGATCATGAGACCGCCCGGACCGACCGGGTAGACGAACGACCGGCCCGCCGCCCCCACCTGTCGCACGAAAGGCCGCTCGCCCACCTCCCGAGCCGGGCGGCCGTCCTCCCAGGCACCCCATCCCGGCCTCATGATCAACGATTGGGGACGAGCAACCGCGCCAGCACCGGTTACCGACCCCGAACCAGTGATCATGACGCCACCGGACCGAGCGGCCAGCCGAACGAGCGGCCGAGCACTCGTACCCGGCTTCATGATCACCGATCGGAAACGGGCAGCCGTGTCGACAGCGGTTACCGCGCCCGAGCCGGTGATCATGAGACCCGGATCGAGCGGGAAGACGACAAGCGGCCGCCCGCCCCCGACCCACCGCACGACCGTGCCGCTCGTCCACCCCCGCGCCGGCCAGCCGGGCAGCCAGCCTCTCAGGCACCCCACCTCGGCCTCATGATCAATGATCGGGGACGAGCAACCGCGCCAGCACCGGTTACCGACCCCGAACCAGTGATCATGACGCCACCGGACCGAGCGGCCAGACGAACGAGCGGACCGCCCCCGACCCACCGCACCAACGCGCCACTCGTCCACCCCGCGCCGGCCAGCCGCGCGGCCGGCCTCTCAGGCACCCACCCCGGCGCCATGATCAACGATCGGGGAGCGGCAACCGCGTCATCAGCAGTTGCCAGGACCAAACCGATGATCATGACACCGCCCGACCAAGCGGCAAGCCGAACGAGGGGCCTGCCCCCGACCCACCGCACCAACGCGCCACTCGTCCACCCCGCGCCGGCCAGCCGGGCGGCCGTCCTCCCAGGCACCCCATCCCGGCCTCATGATCAACGATCGGGACGAGCAACCGCGCCAGCACCGGTTACCGACCCCGAACCAGTGATCATGACGCCACCGGACCAAGCGGCCAGCCGAACGAGCGGCCCGCCGACCCGTCATCCACCTCCCGAGCCGGCCGGTCGGCCCAGCAGCCCACCCGGCCCCATGATCAACGATCGGGGAGCGGCAACCGTGTCATCAACAGTTGCCGGAACCAAACCGGTGATCATGACACCGCCCGACCAAGCGGCAAGCCGAACGAGCGCCCCGCCCCGCCCCACCGAACCAACGCGCCGCTCGTCCACCCCGCGCCGGCCAGCCGAGCGCGTCCTCCCAGGCACCCCGCTCGACCCACATGTCAGCAGCGGTGCCGGCCCGGTCACGTCAGCCCGAGCCCACCGTCGACAGACAGGACCTGGCCCGTGACCCACGCAGCCGACGGGTCGGCGAACTGCACGATCCACATGGCCACCTCGTGGGCCTCACCGCGCCTGCCGAGCGGGATGCGGGCGGCCTCCTCGTCCTTGACCTGGGCGATGACCGCCTCGGACAGCCCGGCCGCTGTGAGGGCGCCGGTCTCGGTCGGTCCGGGCGCGACGGCGTTCACCCGCACGCGGTGCGGCGCCAGTTCCAGCGCCCAGCTTCGCGTGAGGTGTTCGAGCGCCGCCTTGGACGCGCCGTAGTGGGCGAAGCCCGGGGCGGGCAGGTGGCCGAACGTGCTCGACACGTTGACGATCGCGCCGCGGCTCTCGCGCAACCACGGCAGCGCAGCCGCGGCCAGCAGGCTCGGTGCGGTGATGTTGGTGTCGACGAGGTCGGCGATGCCCTCCGCTGTGACGTCGGCCAGCGGCATCGCCGCGAACACTCCGGCGTTGTTGACCAGGACGTCGATCCGGCCCCACCGCTCCGCGGCCGCTGCCACGATCGCTCCGGCCGCGTCCGGGGCCCGCACGTCGGCCGCGAACGGGACGACCGACGGGAGCCCGTCCGCCGTGGCGTCCAGCGCGTCGGGGCGTCGGCCCACGACGAGGACGTCGGCCCCCGCCGCGCCGAGCGCGCGCGCTGCCGCCCGCCCGATACCCGAACCCGCCCCCGTCACGATCACGGCCAGCCCGGCGAAGGAATTCGTTCGATGTTCGTCGACCATAGAACGAAGGTAGCATCGCCGCATGGAAGAGACCGGCGAGATGACGTTGCCCCGCGTGCTCACCGCGCTGAGCGACCCGACGCGCATCGGGTTGGTCCGCGCGCTGGCCGACGGCTCCGAGCAGGGATGGGGCGACCTGCGCACCCCGGTCGCCAAGTCGACCTTGAGCTACCACCTGAAGCTCCTGCGTGACGCCGGAGTCACCTGCACCCGGAAGGAAGGCACGCGCTGCTTCGTGCGCCTGCGCCGCGATGAGATCGAGGAACGTTTTCCCGGCCTGCTGGCGAGCGTGCTGGCCGCGGCCGAGGCGGACGGGGTGGGGGCGGACGTGAGCGTGCAGCGGGCCCGCCACGCCGCCGGGCGGCCGTAGGCGGACCGCCGCCGCGGTATCGGACGGAGGAACGCTGCAAGCCGTGCGGTATGACTGAAGTAAGCTCCGAGTATGACTGCTGAGCGTGTGACGGTAAGTCTCCCGCCGGACGTACTGAGCAGCGCCCGCGAAGCAGTGGCCGCAGGCGCAGCAGAGAGCCTGTCGGCGTTCGTCGCCGACGCCCTGCGCAACCAGCTGACGCGGGCCCACGCACTGGCCGAGCTCGAGCGCGTGCTCGGCGGACGCCCACCGCGTGAGGTGCTCGACACCGTGCGCCGCGACCTGGGACTCGCGTCCGCGTGATCGGCGGCCGTGTGCTCGACGCCTCAGCCGTGGTCGCGTTCGCTTCCGGGAGGTCGGTGTACTCCGCCGCCCTGGTGTGGACCGCCGTCGAGGAAGGGCTTGTGCTCTCGATCCCCTCCACGGGGGTGGCAGCAGCATGGGCGCTGCTGGACGAGAAGGACCGTCCGGTGCTGGAGGTTCTGCTGCAGTTACCGGTGGCCGTCATCGACGACCTCACCGCCGCGCGTGCGCGCACGGTCGGCTGGGCGGGGGGCGAACTGCTCGAGGCCCACGCGCTGCTCTGCGCGCGGGATCGCGGGTGGCCACTGGTCACGAGGGACGCCAGCCGCTACATCGACACCGACCTGGCCGGCGTCGATCTCGAACAGCTGCCCTGACAGCAGCGAACGACCGGGCGCGTCAGACCGCGTAGGTGTGGTCCGGCACGTCGCTGATGAACATGTACCCGGGCGCGTGGGTGATCGCGAACGGCGGCCGGGACGTCATGATCGCGGCCTGGGGGGTCACCCCGCAGGCCCAGAAGACGGGCACCTCGCCGTCGCGGATCTCGACCGGGTCGCCGAAGTCGGGAGCGGACAGGTCCGTGATGCCCAGCGCCTCCGGGTCGCCGATGTGCACCGGGGCCCCGTGCACGGAGGGGAACTGGCCGCTGATGCGCACCGCGTCGGCCACACGGTCGGCGGCAATCGGCCGCATCGACACCACCAGCGGGCCGCTCAGGCGCCCGGCGGGCCGGCACTGCCGGTTGGTGCGGTACATCGAGACGTTGCTTCCCCGGCTGATGTGGCGCACCTCGATGCCCGCCGCCAGCATCGGCGTCTCGAAGGTGAAGCTGCAACCGATCAGGAACGCGACGAGGTCGTCGGACCAGTAGCGGGTGATCTCGTCGGGCTCGTCCACCAGCTCGCCGTCGCGCCACACGCGGTAGGCGGGCAGGTCGGTGCGCAGGTCGGCGCCTTCTGCCAGCGCGGTGTAGGGGCTGCCCGGCTCGGTCACGTCGATGATCGGGCACGGCTTGGGGTTGCGCTGTCCGAACAGGAGCGTCTCGTAGGCGTACTCGCGCGGGACGACGATCATGTTGGCCTGCGCGTAGCCGGGCGCCCAGCCCGCGGTCGGCACCCGCACGCCGGCGCGGAAGCGGCTACGAGCCTCGGCGGGGCCGATCGTGGAAGCGGCAGGGCCTGGGACCGGGAGGGCCGGTGCCGGAGTGGATTGAGCTGGGATGGTCATGGCGCTTCCTCAGTGAAAGATCGATCCGATGGAAGTCAGTGAGACGACCGCCGCGAAGGCGGTGAACAGCCAGGCGGCGATGCCGGCGGTGAGCAGCACGGTGGGATACCGGTAGCGCTCGATCAGGTCGCGGCGGCGCAGCGCGACCCACAGGATGATGGCGAGCCCGATCGGCAGGACGAGGCCGTTGATCGCACCGGCGAACACCAGCATCGACTGCGGTGTCTGCCCCGCGGCGACGAACACGACGGTGGCCAGCGCGATCAGCACGATCACCGTGCGGTTCATGTGCCGGCGGATCGGGGCCGCGTAGGACCGCAGGAAGGTGGCGGTGGTGTAGGAGTTGCCGATCGTGCTCGTCATCCCGGCCGCCCAGAACACCAGTCCGAACAGGTGCAGTCCGACGGGGCCGAACGCGGCCAGGAAGCTCGAGCCTGCCGCGTCGTTCGGGTTGGCGAGATGCACCCCGGTGGCCACCACACCGAAGAACCCGAGGAACAGCACGATCCGCAGGATGCACGCCACCAGGATGCCGGTGAGAGCCCCGCTGTTGATACGGGAGACGTTCCGGGCCCCGGTGATCCCGCTGTCGATGAGGCGGTGGGCGCCGGAGTAGGTGATGAAGCCGCCTACGGTGCCGCCGATCAGCGTGAGGATCGGCAGGAACGGCAGGCCCTGCGGGTCCACGGTGCCGATGACCGCCTCACCCACGGGCGGAGCCGTGACGGCGACGAGGGCGATGATCAGCCCGATCTTGACCAGGCCGAGCACCACCATGACCCGGTCGACCGCGGTGAAGACGGACTTGCCGAGGAAGATCGCGATGGCGAGGCAGCCGCTGATCGCGGTGCCGATCCGGGGATCGATGCCGAGCAGGTCGTGCAGCCCGAGGCCCGCGCCCGCGACGTTGCCGATGTTGAAGACGATCGCGCCCAGCACGACGAACGCGCTGAGGATCTGGCCCGCGCCGGGGAAGACCTTGCTGGCGAGATCCTGGGCCCGCTGCCCGGAGATCCCGAGGATCCGCCACACGTTCAGCTGCACGGCGATGTCGATGAGCATCGAGACCACCACCGCGCAGGCGAACGAGGCGCCGTAGAGCACCGTGAACGAGGCGGTCTGGGTGATGAAGCCCGGGCCTGCGGCACTCATCGCCATCAGTACGGCGGCACCGAGCAACGGGGGCACCCGAAGTCGCACCCGGCGCGGCACGTCCCCGGTGGATTCATCCGTGCTGGTAGAGCCGTCCATCACACTCCTCGCTCGCGACTGCGAGCGAGTCTAGGTTAGACGTCAGACGTCTAGCCTAAAGAGTGAGAGGTGCCATGACGGGAAGCCGACCGTCGGTCTGGATCCAGGACCTGACGTGGGAAGAAGTGGATTCCTACCTCCAGCACGATCGAATCGCGATCGTGCCGGTGGGCAGCACCGAGCAACACGGGCCTGCCGGTGTGCTCGGCGTCGACACCTATGTCGCGATCACGCTGGCAGAGGACGTGGCCGAGCGCACGGGCGTGCTCGTGGCGCCCCCGATCTGGTACGGCGACTCGTCGCACCACGGTGGCTTCCCCGGCACGATCACCATCCGCCCGGACACACTCACCCTGCTCATCCGGGACGTGGCCCGCAGCCTGGCGCGCCACGGGTTCGATCGGATCATCCTGCTCAACGGGCACAAGGGCTCGAACCTTCCCGCTCTGAACAGCGCGGTGCGTGTGCTGCACGACGAGGAGCTGCCGCAGGTGCTCTTCGCCGTGGCCGATCCCCTGCATCTGGCCCGCTCCAGCGCGCCCACGATCAAGGAGACCAACGAGCACCACGCCGGTGAGCTCGAGCTCTCCCACGTGCACTACCGCTTCCCCGGCAAGATCCGCACCGATCGCCTCACCGATGCCTCCGTGGACTTCGACGAGGTGTTCGGCGGGTTCGTGGGCAACGATCTGTTCGGTCCCGCCCCGGACGGCGTGGAGATCATCTGGTCGGGCGAGGAGCAGCGCGCCTTCACCCCGACCGGGAGCTTCAGCTCGTCCCTCGGACTCTCCGAGGAGAAGGGCAAGCGCTACCACGACCACATCGTGACCAGGCTCGCCGAGCTGGTGGAGTGGCTGCGGAGCTACCACGGACCGATCGGGAAGCCGTCGGACGGCTGATCCCATGGCCATCAGGAAGACCGGTGACGCGGCGCTCGCCGAGCTGCTGCAGGTCGAGGCCATCACCACCGACTGCTATCGGCAGGTGCGCGACCAGCTGCGCGAGGTGGTCATCAGGCTGGGCGCGAACGGCACGCTCCGGCTGCCGTCCGAGGCGGAGCTCTCGGCCGCGCTCGGCGTGAGCCGGGCCACCCTGCGCTCGGCCCTGCAGGCGTTGCAGCAGGAAGGACGCATCCGCCGGCTGCACGGGCGCGGCACGTTCATCAACCGGTACGCGCTCGGCGTCGGCGCCAACCTCGCCGAGGCCGGCCCGTTCGTCGACCTGCTCGGCCGCGCCGGGTACGAGCCGTCGATGCGGGTCGTGGGCCAGCGGGTCGTCGAGCTGGATCAGGACGACGCGACGGCGCTGTGCCTCGACGCCGGGGCGCAGGCGGTGCGGATCGAGCGGGTGTTCGACGCGAACGGCGAGCCCGCGGTGCACAGCGTCGACCTCGTGCCTGCCCACCTGCTGGGCGACGAGCCGGATCACCTGGACGCCCGCCGGTCGACCTTCGAGTTCGTCGAGGCCCACGCCGGGCCGCCGGTCTGCTACTCGGTGGCCGAGGTACGACCCGTGCTCCCCTCCCCCGCGCTGGCGGAGACCTTGCGGGTCCCCGCGACCCATCCGCTGCTGCGGCTGCGGCACATCCACATCCGTGCCGACGAGCAGCCCGTCGCCGTCACCGTGGCGCACGTCAACGACGAGTACCTCCGGTTCTCGGTGATCCGTACCTATCTCGACGATTGAGGAACTACCCCATGACGCGCGTTCCCCTGACGCTCGCCTGCGGCGACTACGACCGGGTGTGGCCGCTGGCCGACGGCCGCGTCCGGCCGGAGGGCATCGACCTCAACCTCGTGAGGCTCGAACCCGAGGAGTGTTTCTCGCGGATGCTCACGAACGCCGAGTTCGACGCCTCCGAGATGTCGCTGTCCAGCTACGCCATCGCCCACGCGAACGGGGACGACCGCTTCGTCGGGGTGCCGGTGTTCCTCTCGCGCAGCTTCCGGCATTCCACGCTGTACGTGCGCAAGGACTCCGACATCACCGACGCCCGTGACCTCGCGGGGAAACGCATCGGGGTGCCCGAGTACCAGCTGACCGCCGCGGTGTGGGCCAGGGCGTTGCTGCGCCACGACTTCGACGTGGACACCTCCGGCATCGTCTGGTGTACGGGCGGGCTGGAGCAGCCGGGACGCGTGGAGCCCCGGACGCCGCAACTGCCCGAGTGGGTGCGCATCGAGCGCGTCGAGCAGCCGCTCTCGCAGGCGCTGGTCGACGGCTCGATCGACGCGCTGATGACGGCCCGTGTGCCAGCGGAGTTCCGCGTCGGTTCCCGGATGCGCCGGCTGTGGCCCGACTACGCCGCGCGCGAGGCGGAGTACTTCACCCGCACCGGGATCTTTCCGATCATGCACATGATGGTGGTGCGGGCCGACGTGCACCGCGCCCATCCGTGGGTGGTGCGCAGTGTGTACAAGGCGTTCAGCGAGGCCAAACGCATCGCGGTCGAGCAGGCGGCGGACCGCCCGGCCCTGCGCTACACGATTCCCTTCCTCCTCGACGCGCTGGAACGCCAGGCCGAGATCCTGGGCCATGACCCGTGGTCCTACGGCTACGCCGCGAACCGGGAGACGCTCGACACCTTCGCCGGCTACCTGGCCGAGCAGGGCCTGGTGTCCGAGCCGCCGGCCATGGCCGAGCTGTTCGCACCCTCCGCACTCGCCGACTCCCGGATCTGACGTGACCGAACAGCTCCTCGCCGAGCCCAAGGCCGGGCTCGACCGCCGCGCATGGGGCGTGCTCGCGCTGACCATGGTGTTCTGGGTGGCCGACGGCTACGACACGTTCGTCCTGCTGATCACGGCCCGGCCCACGCTCACCGAGCTGCTGCCGGTCGAGCAGCTGCACAACCTTCCCACCTACCAGGGCTACCTGGTGGCCATCACGCTCGCCGGGTGGGCGACCGGCGGGATCATCGGCGGCATCGTCGGCGACCGGCTGGGCCGGCGGCGCACGATGATCATCGCGGTGGTCGTGTACAGCGTGTTCACCGCGCTGTCCGGCCTGGCGGGCAACTGGTGGATCTTCGGGATCGCGCGGTTCCTCACCGGCGTGGGCATCGGCGCCGAGTGGGGGGTCGGCACCTCCCTGCTTCAGGAGGTGTGGCCGCAACGATGGCGTGCCAAGGGCGCGGGCCTGCTGCAGGCGGGCTTCTCGGTCGGCGGGCTCCTGGTCTCGGCGCTCTGGGTGCTGATGGGCTCCACCTTGCAGCTGTCCTGGCGCTGGATGTACCTGTTCGGCATCCTGCCGCTGGTGCTCGTGCTGCTGGTGCGGCGGCGCATCCCGGAATCCGCGATGTGGGCCAGGCGCCGGTCGAGGACATCGATCGCCGATCTGCTCCAGCGCGGCGTGCGCCGCAACTTCCTCGGTGCGCTGGTGGTGTCCATCGCGATCACCGGCGGGTGGTGGGCGGTGAGCTCATACCTACCCAGCTTCGTGGGCGGACTCGTCCACGACCCGAGCCGCATCGCGTTCTTCACCGGCTGGGCAGCCGCGCTCTACAACGCAGGCGAGATCGTCGGTTGCATCGCGTTCGGCTTCCTCGCGGAGTCCTGGGGACGCAAGGCCTCCATCCAGCTGTACTTCGTCGGATGCCTGGTGATCGTGCCGGTCGTGTTCCTCGCCGTCCACGACGCGGTGGCCGCGACCTGGCTCCAGCTGGCGGCGGGCTTCCTCACCGGCGGCGTCTACAGCTGGTACACGGTGCACACACCCGAGCTCTTCTCCACACGGCATCGCGCCACGGCGATCAGCGTGGTGTTCAGCGGCTCGCGCTACATCGCGATGGCGGGCGCGGTGCTCACCGGCAGCCTCGCCACCGCACTGGGCGGGTTCGGCCGGGCCGCGGCCATCTTCGCCCCGATCTACCTGGTCGGCATCCTCGCGGTGCTGTTCCTGCCCGAGACCAAGGGCGAGCCGCTCCCCGAGTGACCCCGCTCGCCCATCACGACGAACCGGCACGACGAATGACGAGGAGAACGATGGCCGTAGAGGTGGACATCCGCGTACCCGTTGGCCGCCCGCTACCCGAGCTGATGGACTTCATCCGCTCCTGCGAGGACGCGGGCTTCCATGGTGTCGGCATCCACGACCACCACCATTCGGGCCGCGACGTGTACGCCGCGCTCACCCTGGCCGCCGCGGCCACCGAGCGCCTCACGCTCTACCCGGCCACCACCAACACGGTCACGCGGCACCCGCTCGTGCTCGCCGCGATCGCCAACTCGCTGGTGGAGATCGCGCCCGGACGGATCATGCTCACCCTCGCGCCCGGCTTCCTGTCGGTCGAGAAGGCGGGCAAACCGCAGGCCCGGCGCCGGCAGCTGGGCGAGGTGGTGACCGCTCTGCGGCTGTTGCTCTCGGGGCACCCTGCGCTGGTGGAGGGCCAGGAGCTGCGGATGAACAACGTGGCGGCACCCGCCCCGAAGATCTTCATCCTGGCCGCTGGCCCGAAGATGCTGGAGCTCGCGGGCGAGGTGGCCGACGGCGTCGTGATGCTGGTCGGGCTGCACCCCGACGGGATCGAGGCGGCTCGGCAGCACGTCCGCGCGGGGGCGGCGCGCGCCGGTCGCTCGGCCGGTGAGGTGGAGGAGATCTTCATCGTTCCCACGGCGGTCGAGGATTTCGAGACGGCGCGGGAGTGGCCGCGGCGCTGGTTCCGCCCCGGCCAGCCGTTCCTCGACTACCCGAGCGTCGCCAACCTGAGGTGGCTGCACGCCGCCGGGATCGACATCCCCGCCGACCACCGGCCCGAGGACCTCTCCCCGGAGCTCGCGGCGCGGGTGTGCGACGCCTTCGGGCTGTTCGGGCCGCCGGAGTACTGCGCCGACCGACTCCTGCGCGCCCACGAGGAGTCCGGGGTGCAGCGGGTGTTCTTCTTCCCGTCCCACACCGCGGAGACCGGATACGACCTGCCGGCGGCCGACGTCACGGCCTTCGGGACGATCATCGGCCCGCGTCTGGCGGCGGCGGAGCGCGTGGCGACCGGGGCGTGATGCGCATCTACCGGACTCGTGTTCATCGGCAATATCCCTCGATCGGGTAACCCACATCGAGTAACGATCCGGCTGCGGCGTCGGAAAGATCAGGTGCACCCCCAACGCTCCCCGCCTGGAGGCCACCCCTCATGACCCCGCGCGTCACCACCGAGAACCCCACGGGAATCGACACGTTCGACCACACGGCCGTCGTCCATCTCCCGGAGTACGCGGAGGCGAGCAAGGCGCTCGACGCGCTGAGCCAGGCGTCCCGCCGCGCGGGCGACGAACTCGAGCAGTCGCGGTGGCTCGAGGTCGTCTGCGAGATGAGCGCCGCCCTCCCCTTCGCCGACGCGTGCGTCGAGTGCTCAGGCCCCGTCCCGATTCCCGCGCCGTACGCGGCCGTGGTCTCGGGCGGCAGGCTCGACGCCCACTACCGGTGCCCGAGCTGCGGTTTCACATGGTCGCGCGCTCACGAGCTGAAACTCCCCGAGTTCGCCGAGTAGGACTGCGCGCCCCGCTCAGGCCGTTGCGGGCCGAGCGGGGCCGGCTTGCATGCGTGTACCGGTGTCCGTGTCTCTGTCGATGTCGATGCGTTGCCGGGCGGGGGCCAGCAGCACGACGGAGAGAGTGATCATCGCGCCACAAGCTCCGATGAACACGAAGACCGGCACGTACCCGAGCGACAGGTAGATCTGCCCCACCACCAGGGGACCCACTGCGTTGAGCACGCGGCCGACGCCGTAGCAGAAGCCGGTGCCGGTGGCGCGGACGCCGCTCGGGAACAACCGCGGGGTGTAGGAGTACATGAGCGCGACCAGCGTCTGGTTCAGCGCCGAGACGAGAAGGCCGAAGACGACGATCGCCACGGGCTCGAACGTCAGCCCGTAGGCGAGCCCGCAGGCGGCGAACGCCAGGCCGAACACGGCAACCGGCCCGCGCAGGCCGAACCGGTCGGCAACCGGCCAGGCCAGAAGCGCGCCGGGCACCGCTCCGAGCGTGGTGAGGGCCGAGTAGCCGACGCTGGCGGTGACGGTGAACCCGTGTTCGTGCAGCAGGGTCGGGGCGAAGGAGGCGAACCCGTAATAGCTGGTGGTGAGGAACGTCCACACCAGCATCAGCATGATCGTTCGCCGTGCCAGCGCGCCCTGGAACAGAATCCGCACGCTCGTCCGGCCGGTCGCCTCTGGCGGCGCAGGCTCCACGATGACCGGGGGCAGCGTGTGCTTGCGCGCCACCTCGACCTCGATGCCGTCGACCACCCGCTCGGCATCTCCGGTGCGGCCACGCGCGAGCAACCACAGCGGCGACTCCGGAAGCGTGCGGATCAGCAGGAGCGGCAGCAGCCCGAGCCCTCCGAAGATGAAGACCAGTCGCCACGCCTCGGGGCTGGTTCCGATCACTGCGCGCGCGAAAAACGACATCGCGGGGATGCCCAGCAGTCCCATGGCCAGTGTGATCGACTGCAGTCGTCCGCGCTGGGTGGCCGGTGCGAGCTCGACCAGGTAGGTGATGGCGGTGATCGTCATCGCGCCCAGCCCGATGCCGGTCGCGATCCTGGCCACGAACAGGCTGGCGGCGTCGAACGCCCCGGCGTTCAGCAGCGAGAAGACGGAGAACCACGCCACCGAGGCCTGGAGCGACCGGCGGCGGCCGAACCGCTCGGCCACGCGGCCCCCGATGGCGGCACCGAGGAACATCCCGAGGAACCCGGCCGACGTGATCACCGAGACTTCTCTGACGCTGATGCCGAGCGAGGTGCGCAGAGCGGGAGCGGCGAAGGCGAACGTGTTGATGTCGGCCAGCTCGAAGGCGAAACACAGAGCCAGGACGCCGGCCACCCGGCGCTGATAAGAGGACCAGGGAATGCGGTCGAGCCTCGCGGTGACGGTCATCGTGACACCTCGCAGAGGGACAGCGCGGTCAGCACCGCGCCGATCAGTCGGTTGTGGTCCGGTGTGTGATCGAGCCCGGTCCGGGCGATCACCAGGTCCTGCTCCGGCAGGACGAAGACCGCCTGGCCGAAGCTGCCGAGCGCGTAGAACGTGCGGCGCGGTGGCGGCGAGATGCGCGTCGCGGTTGAGCCACACCGAGGCGCCGTAGGGGTGGCACATGGCAGCAGGCCCCTCCGTGCGGCCGGCGCCGGAGGCCTCCGACTCGGTGAGCATCGTGTCGACCCAGGCGCCGGGCAGCACCTGCTCCCCGGCCGGCCGCCCCCGTGCCAGCAGCAGCGCGCCCATCCGGGCCAGGTCGCCCGGCGTGGTGTACCAGGCACCGCAGAGCAGCGGCACACCCTCGGCGTCGGTCTCCAGCACCGAGTGCCACAGCCCCAGCGCGGGAAGAACCGTGGCGCTGAGGAAGCCGTGGACGTCCGGGCCGAGGATCTCGCGCAACGTGAGCGACACCGCGAGATGGTCGATGTTCTTGTAGGAGAACGTCTTGCCCGGGGAGGTCACGCTGCGCGCCGCTCCCACCATCTGGGCAACAGAGACCGGCCGGAAGTACGGGGCGAAGTACTCGTCGGCGTCGGTCAGCATGTCGTCCGAACCGTCCTCGGAGCACGTGACCGACAGGCCGCTCTTCAGGCCGATCAGGTCGAGGACGCTGATGTCCGCCCGCACGTCGCCGTCGCCGTGCCAGGCGGGGATCGGGACGGGGGCGGCCTCGGGGTCGAGCAGTCCCAACTGGACCAGCCGCCCGACGATCAGAGCTGTCAAGGTCGTGGCCGTCTCCCAGCCCCGGGTGGGGACCGCGGGGCCGAATCCCGGCGCGAAGTCCTGGGCGACGAGCACGCCACGGTGGACCACGGCGACACCGCGACCGCCGGAGGTCGCGAGGTGGGTACGCACCGCATCGTGCAGCGGTGCGTACCCCGCAACGGCTCGGAAGCCGTCCCCCCGGGGCCACTCCCTCGCGTCGAGCTCGCGGGCTCGAAGCGGGCGTCCGGAGACATCCGGCCGGCCGGACGCGACCAACGCCGCGCCCCTGTCACCGGACGCGACCGCACGCTGCCTGCTCCCGTCGGACAACGCGCCGACCACGATGCCCGGGCCGACGGCGAACGCGATCTCATCGGGATCGAGGACGCCGCCGGCCAATCTGGTGCACAGCATTCCCAGGTCGTGCTCGACGACGTCGGGCCCGCGACGTCCGGACACGAACAGTGCGGAACACAGCTCCTTGGTACTGAGGCCGAGCGCGTTACGGCGCCGCTCGGCGACCTCACCGACGCTGCGGGTCACGCCGTCGTCCCTTCATCAGGTAGCGGACCTCGTCGTCCTGCAGGGCTCGCTCAGCCCATGGCGAGCCAACCCTCGCCCAGGCGCGCGGGCCGCGCCTTCTCCGTGTCCTGCTCCTCCGCTCCGGAGAAGGTGGACATCAACGCGAACAGGCCCCGTCGGCCTTCGAGAGGCTGGGCCGCGGAGGTGAACCCGTTGCGGCTCAGCAGCGCGGCCTCCACCGCGTTGGCCGCGGCCTTGCCGATCTGCACGGGTCCGGTGTCCGTCTCGGCGGCGGCGGCGAGGCCCGTCGCCTGCGTCGCACAGATGCCGACCAGGTGGTGCAGGTGGCCGACCTCCAGGCCGAGTGCCCGACCGGCTGCTGCGGCCGCGCCGATGGCTCCGGCCGTGGCCTGCACACTCCAGCCCGACTCGTTGTGCGCGTCACCGAGATCGGCACGGATGCGGTCGGCCACCACCTCACCGATGGCGATCGCCTCCGCGGCGGCGGCATCGTCGGCGGCCAGCGCGTTCGCGGCGGCGCACACCGCGACCCATGCCGGTCTGTCGGGGACCGCCGCCGCGGCCGCACCGTCGATCCACGCGGCCCAGAGCAGACTGCTCGGGCGCACCGCGACCTGCTTCAGCGCGCGCACAGAGGCCGTGTCGGATCCGCGGCGAGCTGCCTGCCGGAAGCGGCCGAGCTCAGCAACGGCGCGGTCGAGGGCCGCGGGCGGCGGCGCGGTCTCCCGGACGAAGTCCACGACCTCGGTGGTGGTGATCATTGGTGTGTCTCCCCCTCATTGGTTCTTCTCCCCCTCGCAGATCCCGCCCGGGCGGATCGCGGCGATCACCGCGTCGAACCCCACCGCCCCGGCGAGGGCATCGACGGCAGAAGCGACACGTCGCGCCGCCCCCGTGCCGAGAACCGGCTCTACCAGCCGGTCGACCTTCTCGAAGAGCTCCTCGTCGGTCAGCGGCCGATCGAGGCTCCCGCGGGCGTGCGGAACGTGGACGCAGATCGGGTCACGGCCGGCCCGGTTCACCCGGATCGTCGCCTCGTCTCGCGCGCAGTCCTCGCTGGGTCGCAGCGTGATCAGCTCCCGCAGCCGCTCCACGTCGGGCGCAACCGCACGGTCGTCGCCGAACTGCACCAGCCCGACCTCCCCGTCCAGCAGGCCGACCGCCCCGGCGTGGTACGCGCTGAAGCGCGCCTGCAACCCGTCACGTGGCTGTCGTCTGCCCATCAACTCCGGCACCAGCGGGTGGCACATCAGCTCCACCGCGGTGATCGCCGCCGGGTCGTCGAGCTGGGCGGACGCGGCCCGGGCGGCATCGATCGCCGGGTGCGCCACGATGCCGCACGGATAGGGCTTGAAGGCGTTGTACTCGAGCTCCCAGTCCCGCTCCCAGCTGCCGCCGAGCGCCGCGTTGTCGACGACGTCCGCGAACACCGTGAGCACTCCCCCGTCACCCAGCGGGTCGGCGACGCCGGTCATCCCGGCGGCGGCCAGCCGCGCGGCCAGCACACCGTTGACAGCCGCCTTGCCCGGGTGGAACGGCTTGGTCATCGAGCCGAAGCCCTCGCGGTGCCCGAGCACCATCGTCGAGACGATGGCGAGCGCCTGTTCCAGCTGCTCTGCCGAGAGCCCCAGCAGCAGCGACGCGGACACGGCCGCGCCGAACACCCCGCACGTGCCGGTGATGTGCCAGCCCCGGTCGTAGTGGTTCGGGGACACGGCGTTCCCGATGCGCAGCTGCGACTCGCAGCCCAGCGCGAACGCGCTGAGGTAGCGCTCCCCGTCCACGTCGAGCTCGGGAGCCAGCGCGAGCAGCGTCCCGAGTACGGCGGCACCGGGGTGGATCACCGTGGCGAGGTGGGTGTCGTCGAAGTCGTCGAGGTGAGCCGCTGTGCCCGCGAGCAGGGCGCCCCAGTACGCGTCCACGGTGTCGTCGCGCCCGGCGACGATGACGTTGTTCTCGGCACCGCTGTCCTGCTCCCGCGCCGTCGCCAGCAGCACGTCCACAGCGGCCGTCCTGGCTGCGCCGATGGCGGTGCCGAGCACGTTGAACAGGCTGCGTCGCGCGGCCCGGGCGACCTGCGGCGGCAGCGGCGTGGCACCTGCGGCCACCAGCCGCGTGCAGAACTCGGACGTCGTGGAGCCGACGGACACGGCGGGGAGCATGGGAGCGACGCTAGAAACGCGAAGGCGAGGGAACAACGCCATCCCCGGCCGGAACCGTTGCACTCGACGCAATGATCGACTCGGCCGGCGCTCACCCTGCGCAGCCACGAGCCGAGACGCGCTCCCGGCCCCGTCTCCGTGCGATGCGGGCGAGGGCCTGGACGGTGGGGTGCTGCCCGATCGCCCGCTGGTAGGCGAGGAAGATCGTGCGCCCGGCCCAGTCCGGATCGTGGATCCGGATCCGGGCGACCCGCGGATGCCGATGGTCGTTCATCCCCTCGGGCACCACCGACACACCGATCCCGGCGCCCACCATCGCCTCCACGACGAACAGATCGCTGACCTCGATCGCGAACCGGGGCACGAACCCGGCGCGCGCACACGCGTTGATCATGTGGGTCCGGCTGCTGGCTCCGAGCTCCATCGAGATGAACGGCCGACCCGCCACCTCGCGCAACGACACCTGGTCACGCTCCGCCAGTGGGTCGCCGACCGGGACCGCGAGGAGCACGTACTCGGTGAAGAGCGGCTCCACCACGAGGTCGGCCTCGGTCGGCGAGACCGAGGTGAACGCGACGTCGCACTCGCCCCGCAGCAACGTGGACACCACCTCGTTGGCAGAGCTCTGCCGGCAGTGGAACCGCAGCCCTGCCTGCTGTTGCAGCAGCTCGGCGAGTACAGCGGGTACGAAGCCGAGCCCCAGTGAGTAGGTGTGCGCGATCCGGAGGAGCCGTTGCGGGCGTCCGGCCTCGGCCCGGGTGGTGTCCACGGCGTCCAGGCGGGCCCGCAGCACGGCCTGCGCCTCGCGCACGAGCACGCGCCCCGCGTCGAGCATCCGGACCTGGCGGCCCGCCTGCTCGACGAGCGCGATGCCGAGCTTGCGCTCCAGGGCGCGAACTCCACGTTGGACGGTCGCCACACTGACGCCCAGGTCAGCGGCAGTGCGCCCGAAGTGTTCGCGCTCGGCGAAGCTCACGAACATCTCGAGATCCGCAAAAGTGATCTCGCTGGAGGCCGGCTCGTCCATGAACCGAAGTATCCGGGCCGCAGCAGCGTCTTGACGCATTCCCATATGGGTATATGATTCCCTCATGGCACGAGCACCGACGACATCGGACGCGTTCAACGCAGTGGCCGAACCTCGGCGACGGCAGATCCTCGACGTCCTCGCCGGCGGCGAGCGTTCCGTGAACGAACTCGTCGCGCTGCTCGGCCTGGCACAACCGCTCGTGTCCAAGCACCTGCGCGTACTGCGTGAGGTGGGACTCGTCAGCGTCCGCGACGAGGGACGGCAGCGGATGTACCGGCTCGACGGCCGCCCCCTCAAAACCATTCACGACTGGGTGCAGAACTACGAGCAGTGGTGGTCGCAGCGTTTCGATCGGCTCGATGTCGTACTCGACGATCTCAAGAGACTGGAGAATGAGGACAATGGCGACGATGAACAGCGGAACGAGCAGCCGTAGCGCCGTGGTGACGCTTCCGACGGACACACAGATCCTGATCACCCGGCAATTCGATGCACCCCGGCATCTGGTGTTCCGGGCGTACACCACGCCCGAACTGATCAAGCGCTGGTGGGGTGGGGACCGAGGCGAGGTCACGGTCGCCGAGGTCGACCTGCGGGTCGGCGGCGCCTGGCGCTTCGTCCTCGGAGCACACGGAGCCGAGTTCGGCTTCCACGGCGAGTACCGCGAGATCGTCCCGAACGAGCGCATCGTCGCCACCGAGGTCTACGAGGGCATGCCCGACGCAGAGGCCGTGAACACGGTCACGCTCACCGAGCAGGACGGGCGCTCCACCCTCACGGTCCTCGTGCAGCACCAGAACCAGGAGAACCGCGACGGCCACATCAACTCCGGCATGGAGGACGGGATGCAGGAGGCGTTGGACCACCTGGAGCAGGTGGCCGTCTCGCTCCGCTGAGCCGCACTCGACCGTGCGATCGGCACCTCGGTCCAGATCGTGGGCACCGGGGTGCCGCTCGCATGGCGGCTAGCGGCATGCTCGACGCGGAGGTGGGCGGATGGCGGTGTCCTCGGGTGGCACGGACGTCGACGTGGTCGTCGTCGGCGGCGGGATCGGCGGGCTGGGCAGCGCCCTCGCGCTCGCCCGCGCCGGGCTGCAGGTGCGGGTGCTGGAGCAGGCGTCCGAGTTCGGGGAGGTCGGCGCGGGGCTGCAGATGGCACCCAACGCCACCAGGATCCTGCGCTCGTGGGAACTGCTCGACCAGGTCGTCGCCCACGGCGTGCTCCCCCGGCGGCTCGTCCTGCGCGATGCCCTCGACGGACAGGAGCTGACCCACCTGGACGTTGCCGACCTGGAGCGCCGCTACGGGGCCCCGTACGTGGTGATTCACCGCAGCGACCTGCATTCGATCCTGCTGGAGGCGTGCCGCGTCGCGGGGGTGGACCTGGTGACCGAGGCCGCGGTCACCGACATCGAGATCGACGACGAGCAGGCCACGACCGTGTCGGGCGAGCGACGGGACACCGGCCGGCTCGTGCTGGCCGCCGACGGGCTGAACTCCCGGCTGCGCCGGCTGCTCAGCGACGACGAGCCGGTGAGCTCCGCCTACGTCGCCTACCGGGGAACGCTGCCGGTGGACGCGCTGCCCGACACGAGCGCACACACCCTCGACGACGTCGTCGTCTACATCGGGCCGACACGCCACTTCGTGCAGTACCCCCTGCGTCGTGGCGAGATCCTCAACCAGGTGGCGGTGTTCCGCTCACCACGCGCACTCGCCGGCGAGCCCGACTGGGGCACCCCCGACGAGCTGGACGCGGCGTTCGCCGGCTCCTGCGAGGCCATCCGCGCCGCCCTGCCCGACCTGTGGCGCGATCGCTGGTGGCGGATGTATGACCGCGAGCCGATCAGCGGCTGGGTCGACCGCCGCTTCGCCCTCACCGGCGACGCCGCCCACCCGATGCTGCAGTACCTCGCCCAGGGCGCCTGCCAGGCCCTCGAGGACGCCGACTGCCTCGCCGGGCGGATCACCAAGCACGCCGGTGCCGGCACCTCCGACCGGAACGCCTGGGACGCCGCGCTCACCGACTACGCAGACCTGCGCACCGCCCGCACAGCCCAGGTCCAGCGGGTCGCTCGCACCTGGGGCGAGCTGTGGCACTGCGACGGGCTCTTCCGATCCGTGCGCAACGCCTACCTGAGCGATCGCGACCCCACCGACTACCGGCACGTGGACTGGCTGTATCACACCTGATATCCCGCCCGGCCGGAAAAGCCCGATCGACCGACCTGAACGCTTTCCTCCGGTATTCCAGCGATCCTCCGGTGGTGATTTGTCGAACGTTTAGCTTTCCTGCCGCCCTGGTACGGTTGGCGCAGCGGATGTCGCGCAGGATCACAGGAAATCCGCGGTCGAACAGGGGATCCTCATGGAAATCACCCAAGGGCTGCTGCGCGCAGTGCAACAGGGCCCCGACGCACCCGCCACCGTCTTCATGGGACGGACGCGGACCTGGGCCGAGTCCGCCGAACGGATCGCCCGGTTGGCCGGTGCCCTGCGCGGGCTCGGCGTGCAGCCCGGCGACCGCGTGGCGATTCTCTCGGCCAATTCGGACATCTACCACGAGTTCATGCTCGCGGCGTGCTGGATCGGCGCGGCATTCGTTCCCGTGAACACCCGGTGGTCCGTTGCGGAGATCGCGTTCTCGCTGGAGGATTCCGGCACCGCGGTGTTGCTCGTCGACGAGAACTTCGCCTCGTCGATTTTCGATCTCCGCACGCAGGCTCCGGTTCTGAAGCACGTCCTGTTCGACGGCGACGATTCGGGCCCGGACGACGCATCCTCCGTGGAGGAGCTCATCGCCGGCAGCGAGCCCGTGGCGGAGGTCCATCGCGGTGGTGACGCCCTGGCCGCCATCTTCTACACGGGCGGCACCACCGGCGTGCCCAAGGGCGTGATGCTCAGCCATGACAACCTGATCGTCTCGGCGCTCGGATCGATGGCCTCCGGCCACTGGACCCGTCCCGGGGCCATTTACCTGCACACCGCTCCGATGTTCCACGCCGCGGACATCTCCGGATGGGTCGCCGTGAACCTCGCCGGCGGCACCCATGTGTTCACACCCCGCTTCGATGCCGGGGCGGTGGCGCGGATGATCGAAGAGCACCGCATCACCGACACGATCCTCGTGCCCACGATGATCCAGATGCTGGTCGACTCACCCGAGGCCGCCCACGCCGACATGTCGAGCCTGCAGCGCCTGCTGTACGGGGGCTCCCCGATGTCGGAGGCGCTGATCGAACGGACCATCGCCCGGCTGCCCGGCACCCGTCTCACGCAGGCGTACGCGATGACCGAGATGTCCCCGGTGATCACACTGCTCGGGCCCGAGGAGCATCACGATCCGCTCCTGCGGCGCTCGGGAGGGCGTGCAGCCCCGCACGTCGAGATGCGGATCGTCGACGAGGACGACAACGACGTGCCGCCCGGCACCGCAGGCCAGATCGTCGCCCGTGGTGGCGGCCGGATGCTCGGCTACTGGAACCGGCCGAAGGAGACCGCCGAGGCGCTGGCGAACGGCTGGATGCACACCGGCGATGCCGGATACCTCGACGACGACGGCTACCTCTTCGTGGTCGACCGGGTCAAGGACATGATCATCTCCGGCGGCGAGAACGTGTACTCGACCGAGGTGGAGAACACGCTGGCCACCCACTCCGGCGTCGGGATGTGCGCGGTCATCGGCGTCCCGGATCCGCGGTGGGGGGAACGCGTGCACGCCGTGGTGCTGCCGGCAGGCGGCGTCCGGGCCACCGAGGAGGAGCTGCGCAGGCACGTGCGGGAACGCATCGCCGGCTACAAGGTTCCGCGCAGTTTCGAGTTCGTCGACTCCATGCCGATGTCGGGCGCCGGCAAGATCCTCAAGCGTCAGCTGCGGGACCGGCACTGGAACCACCAGAAGCGGCACGTCTCCTGACGGTCCCCGACAGCTTCGCGAACCTCGCACCAGGGTCGCGACGCGAACGTGCGTCGCGGAGCACATGGACACACTTACGCAAGCCGCAAGATCGCCGCGAGATCCGTCGATCTGCCCCCGCCAGGGCGTACAAGCGGATCTCGGAACGATCAACGCCTCAAGATCGCCGCGAGAAGTGGCCACGCGCCCTCGGGAAGGCGGAAACACAGATCTCGGAACGCGGGCGCTCGCGTCCGCGGGCGACGGGCAACGGGCAACGTCCCGACCGTCGGATCGGTCCGCGACGGGGCGACCACCAACCAACCACCAGCAGATGGGCGACCCGGTCAAGGCCGCGAAGGTGATCGCCGACGTCGCCGAGGCGGCCGAGCAGCCCATGCGCCTGCAGATCGGCGCCGACTGCGTCGCGCGCGTCGAGGAGCAGCTCTCCCACATCCGAGCTCGACGCCTGGCGCACCGTCGCGGTCTCCATTGCCTTCGACGAGGCACGTGCCTGACGGGAGCGGTCTATGTTGCCCGCCGTAGACCGCAGTGACCAGCAAAGTCTACAGTCGTATAGGTGACTCTCGACGCGATCGACGACGATCAGGACCGACCGCGCGCACACCGGCGCGACGGCGCCGCCACCCGCGAGGCCATCCTGCGGTCCGCGGTGAGCGCCTTCACGCGCTCCGGTTACGACGGGGCCGGCCTCCGGGAGATCGCGGGGTCCGCCGGCGTGACGGCGATGATGGTCAACCGCTACTTCGGCACCAAGGAGCAACTCTTCGCCGAAGCGGTGGATATCGCTTTCGCGCCGCGGACGATCCTCGTCGAGGACGGGCCCGGCCTGGCACACGGAGCCGCCACCGAACTCGTCGCCAGGACCGCTCCCGAGGCCGAGCATCTCGACCCGTTCCTCCTGATGCTGCGGTCGGCGCCCAATCCGCGGGCGGCGGAGATCATCCGCGCCGGCATCGAGCGGCACGTCGGCAGCCGGGTCGAGGCACAGCTCACCGGCGCCGCGGCAGGCGAGCGCTCCGAACTGCTGCTCTCGCTGATCGCGGGCATCTGGCTGATGCGCAAGGTCATCGGGACCCCCGCGCTCGCCGCGGCCGAACCGGGCGCGCTCACCGCGGAGATCAAGGAGCTGTTCCGTCTCCTGACGGGCGAGATCCGGCCGAACCGATGAATCGCGCGGTACGGCGATGATCGACCGATTCAAAGAATCATCGCGTGTGACGAAATCGCGCTCACTCCCTGCTCATCATATGGCTACTCTCGAATGAACTGACGTCGCGTAACGCGAGAGGGGTAGTTTTGAGCGTCCTTGACGGCATTTTGGAAGGCGTTCGGGAGGACCTTGCCGGGCGGCAGCAGGAGGTGTCGCTCGACGAGCTGAAGGCTCGCGTACTGGACAGCGCGCCCGACCCGCTGGACCCGATGCCCGCATTCCGTTCCTCGAAGGTCTCCATCATCGCCGAGGTGAAGCGCAGCAGCCCGAGCAAGGGTGCGCTCGCCGACATCCCGGACCCGGCGTCGCTGGCGGGTGAGTACGCCGCAGGTGGTGCGTCGGCGATCAGCGTGCTGACCGAACGACGGCGGTTCGGTGGCTCGCTCGAGGACCTGGCGGCGGTGCGCGCCGCCGTGGACGTCCCGGTGCTGCGCAAGGACTTCATCGTCACCCCGTACCAGCTCTGGGAGGCCCGGGCCTGGGGCGCCGACCTGGCGTTGCTCATGGTCGTCTCGCTGCCGGGCGGTCTCCTGGAGGACCTGCTGGGCCTGGCGCGCGAGCTTCGGCTGACGCCGCTGGTCGAGGTGCACACCGAGGAGGAGCTCGAGCGGGCTGCGCAGGTCGGCGCCGACCTCATCGGGATCAACGCCCGCGACCTCACCACGCTTTCCGTGGACCGCGGTGTGTTCGCCAAGCTGGTGCCCCAGGTGCCCGACGGGGCCGTCCGCGTGGCCGAGTCGGGCGTCGCGGAGGCGGCCGACGTCGCGGAGTACCGCCGCTGGGGTGCCGACGTCGTGCTGGTCGGGGAGGCGCTGGTGCGCTCCGGTGACCCGCGTTCCGCTGTCGGCGAATTCATCAGTGCCGCCGGCTGACCCGACGTCACCGAACGCGGAATCGTCGCACGCGGCTGAGGACGTGATCCTCGGCGTCGACATCGGCACCACCTCGGTCAAGGTCGCCGCGTTCGGACCGGACGGCACGCTGCTGCGCCGGCACCGGACCGGCTGCGTCACCGCACGGCCCCGGCCGGGGTGGGCCGAGCAGGATCCGCTCGGCTGGTGGCGCGGCTGCGTCGACGGCATCGGCGCGGTGGTGTCCGCGCTCCCGGCCGGGTCGACGGTGCGGTCAATCGGATTGGTCGGCCAGGTCAACACCCACGTCTTCGTCGACGAGCACCTGCAGCCGCTCTCCCCCGCCATCATCTGGCAGGACCAGCGCGGCAGTGAGATCGCCGCGGAGATCGACGCACGGTTCGCACCGCCGGTGAAGGTCCGGCTCTGGGGCGCGCCGATCACCCTCGACGCCTCCTTCACCGCGTCCCGGGCGCTCTGGTACTCCCGCAACGCACCGCGGGAGTGGGCCCGCACGCGGTGGATCCTGAGCCCGAAGGACTTCGTCGCGGCGAAGCTCACCGGTGCGATCCGGACCGACGGCCGGGCAGCCGTCCGCCTGGCCGACCGCAGCGGCACGCGTTACCTGCCGCAGGCGGTCGACCTCGTCGACGGGCTGGCCGAGCGGCTGCCGCCGATCGCCGAGTCGACCGCCCCGCTCGGGCCCGTGACGGATCCGCAGCTGGGGATCGGGTCCGCGGTCGTCGTGGTCGGCACTATGGACACCTTCGGCGACATCGTCGGCACCGCGACCACACAGGCCGGCCGGGCCATGATCACGATCGGTACCTCGCTGGTGGCCGCCGGCGCCTCGGCACGGGCCGTCCCCACGCGCGGCATCGCCACGTTCCCGCCACGCGCCGGGCTGTACATACACGCAGGCCCCACGCAGGCAGCCGGTGACTCGCTGCGCTGGTGGAGCCAGGCCTGCGGCCTGGACATCGACACGGTGCTGGCACAGGCGGCCGGCGCGGCCGCGGGCTCCGCCGGCGTGGTCTTCACGCCGCATCTGATGGGCGAACGGGCACCGCTGTGGGACGCCAGCGTCCGCGGGAGCTTCCTCGGGCTCAGCTCTGCCACCACGAGGGACGAGATGTCACGCGCGGTCCTCGAAGGCGTCGCGATGTCGGCCCGCCACGTGTTCGGCGGCGTCGAGGAGGCGTGTGGCCTGCCCTTGTCCCGGGTCGTGCTCTCGGGCGGCGGAGCACGCAGCGACCTGTGGGCCCAGATCCACGCGGACGTACTCGGCCGTCCCGTCCAGCGGCTGCGCGTGCACGACAGCGCGGTGCTGGGCGCCGCACTCCTCGGCGCCGTGGGGGCCGGTATCCACCCGGACGTCGAGACGGCGGCGGACAGGGTCGTGGAGGCCGATCGGGTCTTCACGCCGATGCCCGCGAACGCCCGGCGCCTCGACTCGCTGTACGAGGTCTACACGGCCTCCCACCGGGCGCTCGCCGAGATCCACTCCGCGCTCGACGTCTGGCGCACGGCGGTCGGCTGACGCAGCCCCAACCGCACGTTGAGGCACACTGGAACACATGGCGCAAGGGGTGGCAGAGGAGCAGGAGGACGTCCATCCCGACGAGGTCGATGCCGTGATGGCGGCCACCCGTGTCCTGGTCGCGCTCAGCGCGCGATCGGTCGCCGGCCTCGACGGGCAGATCACGCTCCCCCAGTTCCGGGTGCTCGTGATGGTGGCCAGCACCGGGCCGGTGAACCTCGGTGCCGTGGCTCGTGCGCTCGGCGTGCATCCCTCGAACGCCACGCGCGCCTGCGACCGGCTGGTCGCCGCCGGGCTGCTGGATCGACGCGACGACCCGGGGGACCGTCGCAACCTCACGCTCGATCTCACCTCGGCCGGCCGCGCCCTCGTGCGGCGGGTCATGGACGACCGGCGGGCCGCGATCGCCGAGATCCTCGCTCGTATGCCGGATGAGCAGCGCCGGACACTCGCCCCCGTGCTGGAGTCGTTCGCCGCGGCAGGCGGCGAGGTACCGGCGACCGACGTCTGGGCGCTCGGGTGGACGACCTCCACTGCTTAGGGCGGGGTGCTCGACAGCCCCGCCCGCAGTGAGGCCGAGTTGTTCCGCGCGCCCCTATCGCGAGGCGTCCCGACCGGCGCCACCTGCAACCACCTCACGGGAGCGGCGGCTCCGCAGGCCGAGTGAGCGTTCCCGGTGGTGTTCCTCGGCGAAGTCGCGCAGCCGGCCGTCCAGGAGCTGTTCGACGGTGACCAGGCCGAGGAGGCGGCCGGGGTCGTCCCGAGCGACCACGGGCGCCGCACTGACGGCCTTCTGCGCGAACAGCGAGGCGACCTCGCGCAACGTGTCGTCGGCGTGCACGACCACCGGCGTGCCGATCATCACGTCTCCGGTCGTGTGCACGCCGGCGACCGGGGTGACCAGTGACTGCCGCGGCGCCACCCCCACGAGCCGCCCCCCGTCGTCGAGTATCGGGAACAGCCGCTGCAGCGGAGCCCGCGCTGCCACCGGCTGGTCGCCCGACGCGCGGCGGGGCACCACGGCAGCGAGCGCCGCAGTGGCGAGCGGCAGCGAATCCTCGCGGCGCAACGTCGCCGGGGACGCGTGCATCACCTCGTCGATGAACAGCACCGCCAGCGGATCCACGTCGTACTCGCGGGACAGGTGGAAGCCACGGCGGGCGATCCGCTCCGTCAGCACCGAGCGGCGCAGGATCAGCGCCGACACCGCATAGGCCGACACCGAGGCGATCAGCAGTGGCAGCAGCGCGGGCCAGTCCCGGGTGAGTTCGAGCGCGAACACCACCCCGGTCAGCGGGCAGCGCATCACCCCGCCGACGACCGCGGCCAGCCCGACCACCGACCAGAACCCCGGCCCGACGGCCGGGAAGAGGTGACCCTCCAGTGCACCGATCGCCCCGCCGATCATGAAGATCGGCGCGAGCACGCCACCGGACGTGCCCGAGCCGAGCGACAGCCCCCAGATCAGCGCCTTCACAATGAGGATCCCGACGATGAGCGACAGCGTCGCCCGGCCGGTCAACAGCTCGTCGATCACGTCGTAGCCGACGCCGAGCGCCCGGGGCTCGATCAGCCCGCCGATCCCGATCACGAGGCCACCGATCGCGGGCCACCACATCCAGTGGATCGGCAGCCGCATGAACCCGTCCTCGGACAGGTACACCAGCGCGGTCAGCGCCACGGCCAGCAGCCCGCCGATCACCCCGGCGCCGACGCAGAGCAGGTCGGTCAGCGGGGTCGGGGCCGTCGTCAGGGCGTCGACCGGGAAGATCGGACCGCCTCCGAGCAAAGGCGCGCGCACGACGGTCGCCACCGCCACGGCCGCCACGACAGGAACGAAGCTGCGAGGCCGCCATTCGAACAGCAGCAGCTCCACCGCCAGGAGGACCGAGGCCATCGGGGCGTTGAACGTGGCCGCCATGCCGGCGGCCGCGCCCCCGACCATCAACGCCTTGCGCTCGTCGGCGGTGAGGTGCAGGTGCTGGGCGAGGATCGAGCCGAGCGCCCCTCCGGTCATGATGATCGGACCCTCGGCGCCGAACGGGCCGCCGGTGCCGATGCTCACCGCGGCCGACACGGGCTTGAGCACCGCGACCCGCGGCTCCACCCGGCTGCGCCGCATGACGATGGCCTCGATCGCCTCCGGCATGCCGTGCCCACGGATCTTCTCGGAGCCGTAGCGCGCCATGAGACCGACCACGAGACCGCCGACGACGGGCGCGGCGAGGATCAGGATCGCCGGGTGCGCCGCGGCTCCCGGAGCTACAAGGGTGGTCTCCACCCGCTGGTAGAAGACCACGTTCGTGATCAGCCCGATCAGCATCTGGAGCACCCACGCCGCCACCGCGCCGATCGCGCCGATGGGAAGGGCCAGCGCAGCGGTCACCAGCACCCGGCGGTTCAGCGTGAAGTCACCGAGATGGGTCGCTCTCCCCCGGACGACCGTCGGTAGGTCACGCCGGGCTCCGGCTTCGTGCTCCATACCGGCCATGGTCTGCGATTTCGTCGCAGTACCGCAACGATTGCGTTAGGCCAATCACTTCGTCCGGGCCGACCGGATGAGCACGGCATCGCGCATACCGTCGTGATCGGCAGAAAATGGATGAACAGGGCGATTTATCCATTACGGATTTCAGTGCAGCAGCAGCTTCAAGCACATGGTGACGACGCCGAGAACGCCGCTGGCCGCGGCCCACCCGAGCGCACCGACGCTGCTCGCTCCTGCCCGCCGGGCCGCGAGATGCCCGAGTGCGACGAGCAGCACCGTCGATGTCGCGAGTGAGGCGTACACCGCGAGTTCGAGCGAGTCGGTGAACAGTTCGACCACGATCAGGACCACCAGGGGCAGGTAGGCAGCCTCGACCATCGGCCAGCCCGCACGCAGCTCACGCCCGATGGCCGCACGGGTGGCCCGCCACCCCTCCTGCCGCCCGCGCACACCGGCGGCGAGCAGGTGCGCGTACCGCTCGGCCACCCAGTAGACGAACAGGGTGACCAGGACCGCCACCAGGATGTCGCCGAGCGTGCCGTGCAGGCTCGCCGCCATCATCACGGCCGCACCGACGACGGTGCCGTGGATGGCGTAGGCGAGCTCGTGCTCGTCGGACCACCGGTTCCGGTGCAGCGCCGCGGCCCGCACGATCCAGGCCGCGATGGGCGAGCGTGCCCGCAGGTCGTCACGACCTCCCGATGCCTCGCCCATCAACCCTCCTTCGTCCGCGGCCCACCGTGACCGGCCGGCGCGCGGCGCCGCATCGCCCGCGGCGGATGAGCCCCCGCGCCCGCGCCCGCCCTGCACGGACGGGCGAATCACGTCTCGACACCTGCCGCCTGGCGCCTCACGAGCCAGAACGACCTTGCCCGGCCGGTACCATCCGCCCGGTGGATCAGCTGAGCGGGCGGCGCCATCACACGGACCCAGTGCTGCACGCCGTGCCGATCGGGGTCGTCGCGCTCGACGAGTCGGGGCTCGTCCGCGAGGTCAACCCGGCGGCGGCGGCGCTGCTCGGAAGGTCCGTGCCCGAGCTACTCGGGGCCGACCTCCACGCCGTCATGCACGAGGCCGGAGGCCACGAGGTCCCCAGCTGTCCCTTCCGGCCCGCCAGCACCGCCCTCGACTCGGCGGACGAGCAGATCCTCCGTCCGGACGGCACCACCGTCGACGTCCGCTGCCGGATCGAGCCCTTGGTCGAGGACGGGATGATCACCGGTTCGGTCGTCGCGATCGATCCCGTCGCCGAGTCCGCGGTACCGCGCGGCGACGGGTCCCGCGACCGTTTCCTCGCCTGCCTCGAACGCGCGCTCCAGCCGCTGGAGGATCCCGACGAGATCATGGCGACGGTCGCGCGGCTCCTCGGCGAGCACATGGAGGTCGACCGCAGCGTCTACGCCGAGGCCGAGCCCGACGAGAACCACTTCACGATCACCGGTAGCTACGCCAGGGGGCTGCCCGAGCTGACGGGCCGGATGGCCATGTCGGACTTCAGCGCCGACGCGCTGCGGTGCATGCGGGCGGGCGTCCCGTACGTGCTGGCCGACGCGGAGACCGATCCGCGGGTGCTGCCCGAGCAGCGCCAGACCTACCACCGCGGCGGTTTCACCGCGGTGATCTGGGTGCCGTTGCAGAAAGCCGGCCGTTTCGTCGCCGCGATGGCCGTGCAGCATCGGACGCCGCGGTTGTGGTCGGACTCCGAGATCGACCTGCTCACCACGGTCGTCGGCCGGTGCTGGGAGTCGCTGCAGCGCGCGCACGCCCTCGGCGCGGTGCGCGAGAGCGAGGAGCACTTCCGGCTGATCGTCGAGCGGGCGGGCGACGCGATCTGGCTCACCGACGACACCCTGCACTTCATCGACGTCAACGAAGCCGCCTGCGCGCTGCTCGGCCACTCCCGGGAGGAGCTGCTCACCCTCGGCGCGGCGGACGTCGTCCGTCCCGAGGACGTCCCGCGGCTCGACGCCCTCGTCGCCAAGCTGCACGCCGGCGCCTCCGTCACCGAGGTGTGGGAGATGCGCCGCAAGGACGGCTGCACGGTGCCCGTGGAGCTGAGCATGCGCTCGGCGACGGACGGGCGGCTGCAGGCGATCGGGCGCGACATCACGGAGCGGCGCAGCGCCGAGGCGGAGCGCGAGCGGCTGCTGCGGCGCGAGCAGGAGACCAACCGCCAGTTGCAGTTGCTGCAGCGAGCCACCGCCGCCCTCTCCGCCGCGGCCACGCCTGCGCAGGTCGGGGCCGCTGTCGTCGAGCAGCTCAGCCAGCTGGTGGGCGGGCGTTCGGTGGCCGCATGGAAGGTGCGCGGAGCCGGCGACCTCGAAGCGCTCGCCGTGGCGGGCTGGCCGCCGGAGCTCGTCCGGAGGTGGAGCGAGCCGGGCACCGACGCCGCCGGTCCGGTGATCGACGCCGCCACCGGCGGCAGGCCGCTCTGGCTGGACGGGGACGCCGCATGGGCGGGCCACGACCCCGGCCTGCGGCAGGAGCTGGGACGGTTCGGCTTCGACGCACTGGCCTGTCTGCCGCTGTCCACCGCGGGGCACTGTCTCGGTCTCGTGACCCTCGCCCTCCCGCCCGGACGCGTGCTGGGCGCCATCGAGCGGGCCACCGCCGAGTCCCTGGCCGAACAATGCGCCCAAGCCCTGTACCGCGCAGGCCTGCTGCACGCCGAACGGGTGGCCCGGCGGGCCGCCGAGGAGCTGAGCTCCATCGTGGCTGCGCTCTCGGGGGCCACCAGGCCCGCCGAGGTGGCCGACGTGGTGCTCGACCACGCGGTCGGGCTCGGCGCCGAGTCGGCGGTCCTCGTCCTGCACGAGGGGGCGCATCTGGTGCCGATCGCCGGGCGCGGGCCTGAGGCGATCGCATCGGCCGCGGTGGCACTGGACGCCCCTGACGCACTCGCCACGGTCGTCCGCACGGGCGTGGCGGAGTGGAGCGGCAGCCCGATCGCCGTTCCCTTGGTGTTGTCGGACCGGACGATCGGGGCCGTCGGGCTGTGGCTCCCCTCGAAGGACGGCGCCGTCCCCGAACTGCCCGCCGAGCAGCGCGGCGCCGTGCTCACCGTCGCCGGACAGTGCGCACAGGCGCTCGACCGGGCCCGCCTGCACCAGGCGGAGCACGAGGTCGCCGACGTGCTGCAGCGCAGCCTGCTCCCCCGTGAGCTGCCCGCGCTGGCCCGGCTGGCCGCCGCGGCGCAGTACATGCCCGCCGCCGAGCACTCCCTCTCCGGCGGCGACTGGTACGACATGCTTCCGATCGACGGCACCCGTGTCGCGCTGGTCGTCGGCGACGTCGTGGGCCACGGCCCGGCCGCGGCGGCCGTCATGGGTCAGCTGCGCAGCGCGCTCGCCACGCAACTGCTCGACGGGCACTCCCCCGCTGCCGCGCTCGAACGGCTCGACCGGTTCGCCGACCGGGTCCCGGGCTCGGCCGGCAGCACCTGCGCCTGCCTCACGTTCGACTGGGCCACCGGAGAGCTGCGCTGGGCACTGGCCGGGCATCCACCCGTCCTGCTCGTCGACGACGCGGGCGCGCGGTTCCTCGACACCGGCGCCAGCGCGGTGCTCGGCGTCCGCGGGCGCCCGCCCTACCGGGAGCGGAGCGCCATGGTGGCGCCCGGCGCGTCGGTGATCCTCTACACCGACGGGCTCGTCGAACGCCGTGACGAGGTGGTCGACGCCGGGCTCGATCGGCTGCAGCAGGCCGCCGAACGCCTCGCCGACCACGGACCGGACGAGCTGGCACGGGGGCTGGTCGAGGCCGTGCTGGGTGAGGAGGGCCCGGCCGACGACGTCGCACTGCTCGTGGTGCGAGCCGTTCCGGCACCGCTGCACAGGCGGCTGACGGCCACGGCCGCCAGCATGAGCCCGCTCCGCCGCTCGGTGAGCGAGTGGGCGGCCACGGCCGGGCTCCCCGAGGAGACCACCGAGGATCTCGAGCTCGCGGTCGGCGAGGCGGGCGCCAACGCCGCGGAGCACGCCTACCCGGAGGGCGGCGGCCACTTCGAGTACACCGTGGCCCGCGCCGACGACGGCGCTGTCGAGGTGCACGTGGACGACCAGGGCCGCTGGCGGCCGGTCCCGGCCGACAACGGCCACCGCGGGCACGGCCTGCGGGTCATCGACGGACTCGTCGAGGAGTTCGTGATCGACCGCGGAAACAGCGGCACCCGCGTGAGCTTCCGGTTGCCCGCCCCGCCGCCGTCGGCCGCACCCGGTCCGCTCCGGCACCCGGCGTACTCCACTGCCCGGGCTCCCGAGCCGGCGAGCGTCGAGGAGCGGCACGGCCCGGACGGGGAGCGCGTGCTCGCCGTTCTCGGCGATGTCGACCTGGCCGGCCGGGGAACGGTCGGGGAGGCCCTGTTCGAGGCCGCCAGGCTCGCGGGCCCGCTCGTCCTCGACCTCACCGGCGTCGGGTACCTCAGCAGCGCGGGTGTCGCCGTGCTCGCCGAGGCGAGCGCGATCGCCGGTGACGGGCTCTCGATCGTCGTGGCTTCCGGATCGGCGCCCGCCCGGGTGCTGGAACTCACCGGCCTCGCTGACGCACTGCCCGTGGTCACGGCGGCGCCGACCGCTCCGTGAGCCGCGTCAGCCGGTGCCCAGGATCAGGCGGCCGCAGCGGTCGCCGATCATCATCGACGGCGCGTTCGTGTTGCCCGAGGTGATGGCCGGCATGATCGCTGCGCTCGCCAGGCGCAGGCCCGTGACACCGCGCACGCGCAGCTGCGGATCGACCACCGCGAGGGCGTCCGTGCCCATGCGGCAGGTGCCGACAGCGTGGTAGTTGGACTCGGAGTACGTCCGCATCGCGGCGACCACCTGCTGCTTCGTCCTGAGGTCCGCCGGCGGCACGGCACCGTCGTCGACCACCCGATCGCGCAGTGCCTTCGCGTTCATCAGCTCACGCGCCAGCTCGTAGCCCTCCAGCGCCGTATCGAAGTCCTCGGACGTCTGCAGGAAGTTGGGCTGGATGATCGGCGGCATCCGTGGATCAGCCGATCGGAGCCGGACGTAGCCGCGGCTCGTGGGGTGCAGGTTCATCACGCCGATCGGCAGTGACTCGGCCGGATACGGGACGTGCGCCGTGCGCGTGTAGTAGACCTGGAACTGGAACCGGGGTGCGCCCGGCACTCTGCCTCTGCCGGTGAACACGTTGACGTCCATCGCCGTGACGTGGCTGGGTGGCTCGGGGGTGCGGAGCCTCTTCGAGACCACGGAGATCAGGTGGTCGTGCAGGTTCTGCCCGACACCCGGCAGATCCTCGACGACCGCGATGCCGAGCGGCTCCAGATCGGCCGCCGCGCCGATGCCGGAGAGCTGCAGCAGGCGCGCCGTGTTGATCGACCCCGCACTGACGATCACTTCCCGGTTCGCGGTGACGGCGATCTCGTGGCCGCCCGCGTCGATGAGCACACGGTCGATCGCCTTCCCGCGGTCGAACGCGAGGCGCGTGACGAGCGCGTCCGTCATCACCGTCAGACGCGGATCGGTCAGATACGGCGTCAGGAACGTGCTGAACGCGTCCTGCCGGATCCCGTTCACCACGTTGAGCTGCGTGAAGGCGACCCCGAACTGGCTCTTGCCGTTGTAGTCCGCATTGAACGGATAACCGGCGTCGACGGCCGCTTCCACGACGACGTGGGACAGGGCGTTCCGCCGCGTCAGCTCACTCGACGGCCGGATCGGCCCGGTCAATGCCGCGAGCGACGGGAGCACACTGCGGTAATCCCAGCCCGGGCAGCCGCCTGCGGCCCAGCCGTCGTAGTCGGCGGGGTTGCCGCGCACCCAGACCATCCCGTTGACCGAGCTGCTGCCGCCCTCCAGCCTGCCGCACGCGAACGACTGCCGCCTGCCCAGCAGCGCACGCTGCGGCTCCGACTCGAACGGCCAGTCGGTCGTGGCGCCCGGCGCCGTCAGGCTCTCCGACCTCGTGAAGTCCCGCACGTCGGGCCGGTTGTTGGAGCCGCCCGCCTCGATCAGCAGGACGCTGGCCCGCGAGTCCGCGAGAAGCCGCGCGGCCAGTGTGCAGCCCGCCGAGCCCGCACCGACGATGACGTAGTCGTACGCGAGCGGGCGGTTCGAACCAGCGGGAATGTGAGAACCGATACCGAACGCCCCTGCCGAGACACCGAACAGCTTGAGCAGATTGCGCCGGGTCATCGGTCCTGCATTCAGCCGGGGAATGAAATCGCGGGTATCGCGGAGGCTTGTCCGAACCGTACTGGGCATCATGTCCTTCGCACGAGAGCGCTGCCCCGAGCCTAAGCCCGGGGCAGCAGGATAACGCACGACCCTCGGTCGAGGACTGTCTCGATTTTTGGTGTTCTCGTGCTCCGATTCGCGCTATTCGGGATTCCTGCCGGAATTGCGCCCCTCGGGCGACCGTCCCGATCAGCGGTCCAGCCAGGTGGTGGCGAAGAACATGTCACGGGTCAGGTACCGCACGACTCCCTTCACCTCGGGCTTCGCGATCGTCGAGAGATAGCCGCGGCTGGTGTAGGCCATCGAGATGTCCTGGTTGGTCACCAGCTGCACCTGCTGGTAGAGGCGCGTGCGCTCGGCGTCGTCGGTGGTGGCGGCGGCCCTGTCGAGCAGTGCGTCCACCTCGGGGTTCGTGTAGCCGCCGTAGTTCTGGTTGCCACCGGTCCGCAGGACGTTCTGCGCCGCCGGGTACGGCGAGTCCACCGGCCCGCCGACGGTGCCGGCCAGCTGGAAGTCACGGCTCTGCACAACGCTCGAGGAGTACTGGGCCAGGTCGAAGAACTGCGGCTGCACGGTGATGCCGATGGCGGCCATCTGCGCCTGCAGGAACTCGGCGAACGCCATGCGGTTGGGGGCGTTGGTCGTCTTGTAGACCACCGTCGTGCTCCCGCCCTCGGCCACGTACTCGGCCACGAGCTGCTTCGCGCGTTCGGGGTCGTAGGACGGGTACGCGGCGGCCGCCTCCGGCGTCTGGTACTCGCTGTTGTCGCCGAAGTATCCGTGCGCCGGTTCCATCCGCCCGCGGTACTGGGTGGCCGCGAGCGCCTGGGTGTCGATCCCGCGCACCAGGGCCTCACGCATGCGGTGGTCGTTGAACGGCGGCTTCTCGTGGTTGAAGTAGAGCCACTCCGCGCCGTGCCCGGATCCGTAGTAGACGGTCAGGTTCGGGTTCTCCGACCCGCGCAGCAGCTCGGTGTGGTAGCCGCCGAAGATCAGGTCGACGTCCCCGTTCTCCAGTGACGCGTACCGGCTCTCGGTGTCGGGCAGCGGCCGGAACTGCAGCCCGTCCAGGTAGGGCATGCCCTCCTGCCAGTAGTTCGGGTTGCGCGTCAGCTCCATCCGGGAGTCGCGCGTCCAGTTCCCGAGGACGAACGGACCGGCGCCGACAGGGTTGTTCGCGATCTGATCGCCGTACTTCTGCAGCGCGGCAGGCGAGATGATCTGGCCGAGGCTCCCGGTCGTGAAGCTGCCCGCGAACGCCGTCGGGAACAGTCCGAACGGCGACTTCAGCCGGAACTCCACGGTGAGCGGGTCGACGGCGGTCATCGACTCGATCGGCTGCGTGAACCGGTGTCCCGGGGACGACGCCTTGTCGATGTGCCGCTGCACGTTGACGATCACGGCCTGCGCGTCCAGCGGCGTGCCGTCGGAGAAGGTCACGCCCTCCCGCAGGCCCATCCGCCAGGTCTGCCCGCCGTCGGTGCTGTCCATCGACTTCGCCATGTACGGCTCGGCCGAGCCGTCGGGCTTGAGCTTCATCAGCGAGTCGTAGACCGCGAGAGCCGCCTGGTTGGTGTTCTGCACCGTCGGGTCGAACCCGACGACCTCGCGGTCGGTGCCCATGATCAGCACCCCGCCACGCTTCGGGGTCCCCTCCATGGCGGGGTCACCCCCGTACGGGTTGACGGTGCGGATCCCGCCTGAGGCGGCCGCCGTGTCGGCTCCCGGCGCGGCACCGCACGCAGCGAGTACCAGTGCGGACAGCGCCGCCGCGAGCGCCGCCAGCAGACGGGTGCGGGGTCGGCGGGTCTCGGTGGTGGTCACACGATCTCCTCGTCGAGCTCGTCGGCCGGATCGATGTCGTTGCCCGAGACCGTCGCCGCGTCAGGCTCGGGCGGTGTGATCACCGTTCCTGGGGGTGGGTCGCCAGCGGTTGCACGGTGATCTCGAGCCACGGCCACATCGGGAGCGTCGTGAGCGCGTCGTGCAACACGGTGGCGTCGTCGGCGGTGAAGAGCCCGACCCAGTCGGTCCGTCCGGGCACCCGCCACAGCCGCTGCAGCATCCCCTCGGTGCGCCACCGGCCCGCGACGGCACGCTCGAGCGTTCGCATCTCGGCGCGGCGCTCGGCGGGGAAGTCGCGCGGCAGGTTGTTGCGGGCGTGTACGAGGAACTCCATCACGCTCCTCCCGCAGGAGCCGACCACACTGCCGGGTACCGGCCGATCTGTACGCGCGTCACAAGAACTCCTCGGGGAACGGCGGCCACAGGGACCGCGGAACTCACGCTAGGGCGGGTGGCAGCCGCGCCGAACCGTGCCGATGACCTCATCCGTCCGGCCGGCGGTCCCGGGCGGCGTACGTCGGATGTCCCGGTCCAGGCACGACGAGAACGATCATCGCTGCTGCGCGATCAGCTCGTCCAGCCACCGCACGAGCACCGCGAGCGCCTCCGCGGAGTTGCGCTCGAACATCACGGCGTGCCCGTTTCCGGGTACGCCGTGGTCGGCGAGGCGCACCCACTCCGCTCGGCAGCCCGCGGCGCGGAGGAACTCCGCGACGTCGCCTGCGAAGGCGTCGAACGGCGAGGCGCCTGCCGAGAACACGCCGATCGGGACGCGGGCGAGGCCAGGAAGCCGGTGGGACCCCACGGCGAGTTCGGACGGATCGGCGGCGGGCGGGTCGAAGGCCGGCGGCGCCGCCGTGAGGCCCCAGGGCAGCAGCGACCCACCGTCCGGGAGCCTCAGGAACGGCGGCCCGATCGGTTCCAGCGCGAGCAGCGCGACCACCAGGTCGGGACGCGCGTCGGCGGCCAGCCACCCGCCGGGCGCACCCGCGGAGTGCGTGACGAGCACCGCGGGCCCGACGCGTTCGAGCAGCTGCACGAGACGGTCGGCGTCGAGCCGATGGGCGGCCGCCATGTCGGCGGGCATCGGTCCGGTCGGGGCGAGTACCTGGTCGAACAGCGGGTCGTCGAGATCCCGGCTGCCCGGCCACTGCGTGTGCGGGCTCGCGTGGGAGTCCGGAGCGAAGATCTCCTTCGCCCGCTCGTAGGAGAACGGCGGGCCCATCGCCCCGAGCACGTCGGGGTGATAGGGCGAGCGGCCGTGGCCGGGCCGGTCCACGACGTAAACGACGTGGCCGCTGCGAACCAGCATGGTCGACCAGCCGCTGCGCCCGTCGGGGGTGCCCATCCAGTCGGTGCCCTGGCCGCCACCGCCGTGCACCAGCACCAGCGGGTACGGCCTGGTCACGTGCTCCGGCGCCTCCCAGGCGACGAACATCGGCCCGCGCGGCACGAGGCCCGCCGGGTGTCGCACCCGCTCCGTTCCCACCCAGAAGAACCCGCGCCGGGACGTGACGAGCTCGCCGTCCGGCGCCGCCGCCACCCGGCCCGAGCCCGCCGACGTGGTGCTCATCGCTGGGCCTCGCTGGGCTCGGCCGGCCCATCAGAAGACGTCACCGTGCGCAGGCGCTGTGACATCGATTCGCTCACAAGCTCGCTCACCGCTCGCTCCTTCTCAGGTCGCCTCGACCCCGAGGTGCAGCTGGGCGAGCCTGCGGAACATCAGGTCGCGGAAGCCGGTGTTGCGGTGGCTCGCGATCATCGCCATGTCACGGTAGAGCCGCTCGAAGCGCTGGCCCGCGTTCATCGCGCTCGATCCGACGTTGCGGAACAGCTGCTGGTCGACCGCCTCCCATACCTGCACGATCGCCTCGCGCGCGATGACCCCGAGCCGCTGCTCCTCCTCCTCGCCGTAGGGCTTGCCGCCCGCAGCGGTGCGCTCGCACAGCTCCATGTGCTCCTCCGCGCAGCGCAGCACCGCGGCCTCGGCCGTCGCGAGCTTTCCGAGCGCTCCGCCGTACCAGCGCTGGTGGTCGGGGTCGGTCAGCCGGGGCACCATCGGGGGCATGCTGGTCTTGCGCGTGCGCATCTGGTGCTCGAACTCGTCGAGCGCGTTGTAGCCCGCCCCGATCATCTGGGCGGCCACCGACATCGTGAACGGCGCGAGCGCCCGCCCGGTGTACATCGGGTTGCCGTGCAGGGCGAGGCCGGGCGTTCCGCCGGAGACGTCGACGCTGATCATGTTCGTGTTCTCGAGCACGAACTCCGCCGGGATCCGGGCGTCCTCCAGCCGGATGCTGTGTGACCCGCTGCCGCGCAGCCCCATGCTGGAGCCCCAGTCGTCGAGCATGGTCCACTCGCTGCGCGGCGCGACGTAGAGCAGCATCCGCTCGGCCGCCTCCGCAGGCGGCAGTCCCGCGATGAGTGCCTGCCCCATGAAGTGCGTGGAGTACGGGATCCCCGAGCAGTAGCGGACGGTTCCGTCGAGGCGCCACCCCGACTCCAGCCGCACGGCCGTGGCGTCGGGCGCCGCCACCGACGCGCACCGGAAGTCACCGTCACCGAAGACGGCCTCCTGCGCCGCCTGCGGGAAGTACGAGGCGATCTGCACGGCGTGGCTGGAGGCCAGCGCCCAGCACCACGCCGTGGAGACGCACCCGCGGGCCATCTCGATCTGCAGCCGGGTGAAGGTGATGTAGTCGCATTCCAGGCCGCCGTAGCGCCGTGGCTGCATCACGCGGTAGAGCCCGGCCTCCAGGAAGGCCTCGTGCATCTCCTGCGAGTAGTACGTGCGTTCCTCGACCTCGGCCTGCGCGGCGACCAGCGCGGGACGCAGCTCGACGACGCGTTGGATCAGCGCCGCCGGCGTCGGGTCGACACCGGTGGGCGGGGTGAGAGCGGTGGTGCTGGACATGGTGCTCCTCTGCGATCAGGAGGCCCGCGTGGCGGCGTCGAGCGGGAAGTGGCAGGCGACCTGGTGGTCGGAGGTGTGCTCGCGCAACGCCGGCTCCTCCTCGGCGCACCGCGCCTGGGCCAGCGGGCAGCGCGTGCGGAACCGGCACCCGCTGGGCGGGTTGAGCGGTGAGGGCGCCTCCCCCTCCAGCGGACGGGGACGGCGGGCGCGGCCGGTCTCGGGGTCGAGGCCGGGGATCGAGTCGAGGAGCGCCGCCGTGTAGGGGTGCAGCGGTCGTCGGTACAGCTCGTCCGCCGGCCCGACCTCGGCGAGCTGCCCGAGGTGCATCACCGCCACCCGGTCGCTCACCTGCTTGACCAGCGCCAGGTCGTGGGAGATGAACAGGTAGGAGAGTCCCAGCTCGGTGCGCAGCCGCTCGAACAGGTTGAGCACCTGAGCCTGGATCAGCACGTCGAGCGACGACACAGCTTCGTCGCAGATCACCAGGGCCGGGTGCAACGCGATGGCCCGGGCGATCGCCACGCGCTGGCATTGCCCGCCCGACAGCTCGTGCGGGCGCCGCTTCCCGTACACCGACGGGTCGAGCCCGACCATGTCGAGCAGCTCCCGGACCCGGGCCTCCCGCTGCGCGGACCCTCGCACGCCGTAGCCGACGAGGGGCTCCTCGACCAGATCCGTCACCCGCCACCGCGGGTTCAGCGAGCCGAACGGGTCCTGGAAGACCATCTGCATGTGCCGGCGGGCCTCCACCAGGTCACGGCGGCGCAGCCGCATCAGGTCGGTCCCGCGGAAATGCACCTCCCCGGACTGGGGGCGCGGCGCCTGGATGACCGACCGGGCGAGCGTGGACTTGCCGGAGCCGGTCTCCCCCACGACGCCGAGCGTCTCGCCTGCCCGCACCTCGAACGACACGTCCGACACGGCGTGCACGACGCCGCCCTTGATCCCCCCGGCGCCGCGCACCGGGAACTGCTGCACGATTCCGCGGGCCCGCAGCAGGGGCTCGCCCTGGGCCGGGCGCTCGTCGAGTGCGGTCACGACCGTTCTCCTCTCGGTGCGGGGTCGGGCACCGGGTGCCAGCACGCCCACCGATGGCCCGGCTCCTGCTCGGCGAACGGCGGGTTCTCGCCGCACTGCTCGTCCGAGTACTCGCAGCGCGGCGCGAACGGGCAGCCGGCCGGGAGCGCCGACAGGTCGGGCGGCTGGCCGGGCACCACCGGCAGCAGTGCGTGCGACTCCCGCTCCAGCAGCGGGATCGCTCCCAGCAGCGCGCGGGTGTAGGGCATCCGGACGTGCGAGAAGAGCGTCTCCGCCGAGGCGTGCTCGACGCCCCGCCCCGCGTACATCACGAGGACGTCCTGGGCATAGCTCGCGGCCAGACCGAGGTCGTGGCTGATCATGATCACTGCCATGCCGAGCCGGTGCTGCAGCTCGACGAGCAGCTCCATGATCTGCGCCTGCGTGGTCACGTCGAGCGCCGTGGTCGCCTCGTCGGCGATGAGCAGCCGGGGTTCGCCCGCGAGCGCGATCGCGATCATCACCCGCTGCCGCATGCCACCCGAGAGCTGGTGCGGGTACTCGGCGAACCGCTGTTCCGGCACCGGCAGTCGCACCAGCGACAGCAGCTCGACGGCCCGCCGCCGGGCGGCGTGGCGGTCCATGTCGGAATGCGCCCGCACCGCCTCGACGACCTGCGTGCCGATCCGCATCGTCGGGTTGAGCGAGCGGGCAGGGTCCTGGAACACCATCGCGATGTCGGCGCCCCGCCGGCGACGCATCTGCGCCTCCGGCATCCCGACGAGCTCGGTGCCGGCGAACCGCGCAGAGCCCGTGACGGCCGCGGTGGAGGGCAGCAGCCCCATGAGTGCGCGCGAGCTGACGCTCTTGCCGGACCCGGACTCCCCGATGATCGCGAGCATCCGGCCGGGCGCGAGCCGGTAGGACAGGCCGTTGACGGCGTGCACGTGGCGCCCGGCGCGGGAGAAGCGCACCCGCAGGTCCTGCACCTCCAGCAGCGGCTCACCGTCGGGCACGGGACCGGTACGGGACGGCCCCGCTCCGGGCCCCGCGGCGAGGACGTCGTCATCCGTGAGGCTCATCGGCCGCTCCATCGCGCGCGGAGGTTCTCACCGAGCAGGTTGAACGCCAGCACCGTGACGAACAGGACCGCCGAGGGCCAGACGACCAGCATCGGCGTGGCGGAGATGCTCTGCTGGCCCTGCGAGATCATGTTCCCCCAGCTCGGGGCGGGCGGCGGAATGCCCAGCCCGAGGAAGCTCAGCGCCCCCTCGATCACGATCACGATGCCCATCCCGAGCATCCCGAACGTGATCAGCTGCGGGGCGATGTTCGGGGCGACGTGCCGCAGCAGGATCCGCCATCCCGGCGTGCCGCAGAGCACTGCGGACGCCATGAACGGAAGCTCCCGCAGCCGCAGCGTCGCCGCCCGGGAGATCCGCGCGAACGCCGGGATGCTGAAGAACGCCAGCGCCAGGATCGTGTTGGTCTGGCTCGGGCCCAGGCTCTGCGCCACCGCGAGGGTGAGCACCAGCGACGGGAACGCGATCAGCACGTCCAGGACACGCATGATCACCGTGTCCACCACGCCGCCCACGAAGCCGGACAGGGCGCCGAGCGTGCCGCCGACCAGCAGCCCGAGCAGGTTCACCGCCACCGCCACGATCAGCGACGAGCGCCCCCCGGACAGGATCCGGGAGAGGATGTCGTTGCCGTTCGGGTCGGTGCCGAGCAGGTGCCCCGGCGAGAACGCCGGGAGGTAGGACTCCAGCACGCTGCCCCCTATCGGCGGCGGCATGGGCAGCACGAGTGGGCCCACGAAGCAGGCCAGCGCGGTCAGCGCGACGACCGCGGCCGGCAGCACCAACCCGAGCGAGCCCACCCAGCCCCGGGTCCGGGCGGCCGGGGTCTCCGCGTGTTCGACGAGCGCGGGCCCGGCGTCAACGACTGCCATAGCGGATCCTCGGGTCGAGTACGGCGTAGAGCAGGTCGGCCAGCAGGTTGGCCAGCACGGCCGCCACCGCGAACACCACCACGCACGCCTGCACGACGACGAAGTCGCGGGTGTTGATCGCCTGCAGCATCAGCTGCCCCATCCCCGGGAGGGCGAAGATCTGCTCGACGATCACCGTCCCGCCGATGAGGGTCCCCAGGTTCAGGCCGACCACGGTGATCAGCCCGAACGCCGAGTTGCGGAACGCATGGCGCACGAGCACCTGCCACGGCCCGATGCCCTTCGCCCGTGCCGTGGTGACGTAGTCCTCGCCCTGGAGCTGGTCGACGAGATCGCCGCGCAGGAACCGCGTGTAGAAGCAGTACAGGGGGAACGCGATGGCCGCCGCGGGCAGCGCCATGGACTGCAGGTTCGCCCCCAGTCCCTGCGACAGCGGCACGAACCCGATCGCCGGGAACACCGCCATCTGCACCGCGAAGATCAGCACGAGCAGCAGCGCCAGCACGTAGTTGGCCACCGAGAGCCCCGTGATGCTCACGACCATGCTGAGCCGGTCGAACAGCCGGTTGGGCCGGTACGCGGCCAGCAGGGCGGTGGGCACCGCGAGCCCCAGCGAGATGAGGAACGCCAGCGCTGCGAGCTCACCGCTGACGGCCAGCCGCTCGCCCAGCAGGCCGGTCACCGGCTGCCGGCTCACGAGGGACTGCCCGAGGTCCCCCGTGACCGCCCCGCCGAGCCAGTCCAGGTACCGCAGCACCGCGGGCCGGTCCAGGCCCAGCTCCAGCTCCAGCGCCCGCACCTGCTCCGGGGTGGCCTCCGGCCCGAGCAGCTGCTGCGCCGCGCTGCCCGGGATCAGGTTGAGCACCCAGAACGTCAGGATGCTGACCCCGAGCACGATCGGCACGGCCAGCAGCAGCCGCTTGCCCACCAGCCGCATCCCCGGCGAGGTGAGGAAGCCGGCGCCGGCGCGGTGCGGGCCGGCGCCCACGGATGCCGTCACTGCTGCTGCACCCGCCAGACCTCGTCCCAGATGATCCCGGCGTTGACGACGATCGGCGGGATCTTCGTGGTCAGACCGGGCCCGTACACGCCGGGGGTGGCGAGGTTCGCGGCCGCGAACGCCAGCCCGAACGGGGCGTACGCGTTGTCGCTGATGTACTTCCCGGCCTCGCTGTAGAGCCGCTGCCGCTCGGCGGGGTCGACCGTGGCCGCGGCCCCGTCGAGCAGCTGGTCGAGCTGCGGGTCGGCCACGCCGCTGAAGGGTGAGGTCGAGGCGAACCGGAAGCCCACTCCGACGCCGGACGCCGGGTCCCACGCTCCCGCGGTCTGCAGCATCGACTGCCACTGACCCGAGTTGAACTGCTGGACCAGCGTGGACAGCTCGTAGGTCTTGGTGTTGACGGTGATGCCCGCGGCCTGCCACTGGGTCTGCAGCGCCGTCATCACCTGCTGGGCCACGTAGCCGTTCAGCGTCCCGAGTTCCACGGTCAGGCCGCCGAGCTGGCTCACGAGCTGCTTGGCCTGCTCGGGGTCGTATGTCGGGTAACCGTCCACGGTCTCGGTGTGGAAGAGGCCGCCGGGCCCGGTGAACGACTGGCTCACGGGGTAGAGCCCCTGGAAGAGACCCTTGGCTATGGCCGCGAAGTCGGTGGCGCGGTAGATGGCCTCGCGGGCCCGCTGGTCGTTGAACGGGGCAGTCTTCGTGTTGAGCTGGATCACGTAGGGCGAGGTCGGGGGCTGGACCGTGACGGTCAGCCGCCCGCCGGACTGCGCTTGCTCCAGCAGTGGAGTGGTCCCGAGGCCCTCGTAGGCCTGCGCCTGCCCGGCGAGAAGCGCCTGGTAGGCGGGCTGGTCCCCGCCGATGGACTGGAAGGTCAGCTTGTCCAGGTAGGGCCGGTCTGGCTTGAAGTAGGTGGGGTTGCGCTGCAGCACCAGGAGTGAGCTGAGCTGGTTGGACACCACCGTGAACGGCCCGGCGCCCACCGGGGTGATCCGGAACTGCTCCTCGCCCATCTGCTGCAGCGCGGTGGGAGAGGCGATCCAGTTGGTGTTCGCCACCGGGAACGAGTTGATCACGGCGGCATAGGGGCGGGTGAACCTCAGCACGACGGTGCGTGCGTCCTCCGCGGTGATCCCGCCGTCGGCGAGCGGCCATGTCGGTTTGCACGAGCACGGCGAGGCCATGGCCCGCTGCAGGTTGAAGACCACGGCCTGAGCGTCCAACGGTGTGCCGTCACTGAAGCGGATGCCTTCGCGGAGTGTGATCCGGACCGTGCGTCCCTCGTCGAGCAGCTCGTAGCCCTCGGCCTGGTTCGGCACGACGCGCGGATCGGACCCGTCCTCGTTCGCCGTGAGGAGGAACAGACCGCCGTAGATGGCGCTCATCTGCGAGATGTTCGCGCCGCCCGTCGTGTTCGTCGCGGGGTCGAGCCCGGATGGCCAACCACCGGCGAAGGACGAGCTCTCGAGCACGGTGAGCTCGCCGCCGCGCTGCGGTGGCCCGGCCGGCGCGGCTGTGCCGCCCGCTGCCCCGCCTCCGCCCCCGCATGCCGCGATGACCAGGAGCGCGGCGAGAAGGAGGGACAAGTGGTGCAACTTCGGTCTCACAAGGACCTCCCGCTTCGTTGCGTGCTTCGGCGCCGCCCGGCGCCGCTTCACGAGGCACGGGTCGGGAACCACCGCCGGGATGCGTCGGCATCGCTGCGGGGATGGCTGGTCGGGGCCGACAGGATCGAGGTGAATGAGTCGGAGTCGGTGCGTCGGGGGATGGGGCTTCGACGTCGGGGTGATCGGGCTCACTACATCCGACACAGCGTCCGGTGAGGACCAGGATCTCGTGCAGGCGGCTTTCACTCGGCGAAAGACAAAGTTCGACCGGTCGACGCCGTCGGGCTCGCGGGCCGACGGAACGCGCCACCGCTGGTGAGGCAGGCTACGTCTTTTGTCTCGGTCCACGGTGCCGATCCCGGCCGACGTCTGCGAACAGGAGCGGGAGTCTTGTGACGTTTCACTCCGCTGGTGAGACTGGTTCCGAATGGGTGACGAGCGCCTCGACGAAGGAGTCGGCGTGATGCAGCAGGCAGTCGCGTGCGGAACAGGCCGCGAGGTCCGGCCCGCGGGCTGTCCCGTCTGTGGCGACCCTCTGCAGGACCGGCCGTCGGAGGACGACCGCCGGGGGCAACGGCGGCTGGCGGCGATCGCCCGTGCCGCGTCGAGCGTGGCCGACACCGCATCGCTGCGCGTCACCCTCGACGTCGTGGCCCGCGAGGTCGTGCAGGCCGAGCACATCGCCGCCGTGCAGATCCTCCGGGTGGAGGGCGGCACCATGCGAGTAGTGGGCAAGGCCGGATTCACCGACGCCGAGGACTTCGCCGACCGGCTGGAGGAATGCCGCAGGCTCGGCGCCCGGATGATGTTCGTCGAGGCGTTCCGGGCGCGCCGGCGCATCATGATCCCCCACCGCAAGGCGGCGGTGCTCGCGGATCCGACCTGGGCCCCCCTGCACGCGATCATGGGCGCTCCGCGGTGGGACTGCTTCGTCGCGGTCCCGCTCGTCGTCCGCGGGCGGGCCCTCGGTGTGCTCAACGCGTACTACGAGCCCGGCGAGGTGCCGGGCTGCGCCGATCTGGAGTTCCTCGACGCGATGGCGGACCAGGCGGCCATGGCCGTCGACTCCGCCGAGCTGCTCGCCCGCTCCCGTCACGACGCCCAGCTCGCCGAGCGCGCCCGCCTCGCGCGTGAGCTGCACGACTCGGTGGTGCAGCAGGTCTTCTCGATGCGGATGCATGCCAAGGCCCTGCGGTCCCATGTCACGTCCGGCCGGATGAGCAGCCCCGAGCGGGTGCAGTCGGTGGCCGACGAGCTGCTCGGACTCGCCCAGAACGCCCTCGCCGATTTGCGGAGCCTCGTCAGCCAGCTGCATCCGGTGGAGCTGGTCGAGCGTGGCCTCGCCGGGGCCGTCCGGGACCACGCCGCGTCGGTGCAGTCGCTCTCGGGGCTCCACATCGACGTCGAGACGGCGGAGAAGCTCGAGATGCTGCCGGTCGAGCTGCAGGAGGACCTGTACCGGATCGTTCAGGAGGCACTGCACAACGTGGTGAAGCACGCGCGAGCAACACGGGTGCGGATCCGGGTCCGCACCACCGGCGACCCCGGGAGCGACCGGCTCCTCGTGGAGGTGGCCGACGACGGCATCGGGCTGGACGGCAGGGCACCGCGGGCCGGGGCGATCGGGCTGGTCTCCATGCAGACGAGGGCCCGCGGATGGGGAGGACGCATGGAGATCCGCGACACCGCACCGGGCTGCCGGGTCGAGGTCATGATTCCCGTGGCGCTGCCGGACGGTGCCCTGTGATGCCGTCCATGGCCGGCCAGGAGGTGATCGGCGTGCTCGTCGTCGACGACCACGCCGTCGTGCGCCGCGGGCTCGCGGCCTATCTGGAGAGTGCCGACGGGATCGAGGCCGTCGCGGAGGCGGTCAACGGCCGGGATGCGCTCGTCCAGCTCCGGCGGCTGGCGACGGAGAACCGGCTGCCGAAGGTCGTGCTCATGGACGTGCTGATGCCGGAGATGGACGGGATCAGCGCGATCGGGGAGATCCTCGCGTCCTATCCGGACGTCCGGGTCGTGATGCTGACGAGCTTCGGCGAGGTCGAGCGGGTGTACGCGGCGCTGCAGGCCGGTGCGGCGGGCTACCTGCTCAAGGACGCCGACCCCGACGAGGTGGCCGCCGCGATCCGCGCGGCCGCCCGGGGCGAGGTGCATCTCGACCCTGCCGTGGCCGGTCGGCTGACCCGCCAGCTGGTGTCCCCGCCCACCGGGCTGGCCTCCCTCACCGCCCGCGAACGCACGGTCCTCGCACTCGTCGCGCGCGGCCTGTCCAACCGGCAGATCGCCGCCGAGCTCTACATCAGCGACCGCACGGCTCGCACGCACGTGAGCCACGTGCTCACGAAGCTGCAGCTCTCCTCGCGCACGCAGGCGGCGCTGGTGGCCATCAGGGAGGGGCTTATCCCGCCGCCGAGCTCGTAGCGCGAGCTCGCGACCCGTCTGTCCACAGTGGTGTGTGCTGGGGGAAGGTGCGACATGACCGTGACCGGGGAACATCGGCCCATCCGTTCCCCCGTCGACGACGGTGGGGCGCGGAGGACGGCCGCTGGACGCGTGCTCGCCGTCCTGGACGCGTTCGGGCCTGCCCATCGGACACTCACACTCAGCGAGATCTCCCGCCGCGCCGGGCTGACACTGCCGACCGCGCACCGGCTGGTCCGCGAGCTGCTCACCTGGGGCGCGCTGGAGCGTGACGACGCCGGTCGCTACTCCGTGGGGCTGCGGCTGCTCGAGCTCTCTGCGCTCGCGCCACGCGGGCTCGGGCTGCGTGACGCCGCGTTCCCCTACCTCGAGGACCTGCACCAGACCACCCTGGGCAACGTCCACCTCGGCGTGCGCGACGGGCTGGAGGTCGTCTACATCGAGGCGATCCGGGCGCGCGTGCGTAAACCCGTCGACAGTCATGTCGGTGACCGCTGGCCGATGCACGCCACGGGCACCGGACTCGTGCTGCTCGCCCACGCCGACCGCGAGCTGCAGGAGCAGGTGCTGAGCTCGCCGCTCACCCGGTTCAGCCCGCTGACCGTCGTCGACCCCGACGAGCTGCGCCGCCGCCTCGCGCTGGTGCGCAAGACCGGGGTGGCGGTGGCCAGGGGCCAGATCACCGTTCCCGACATCGTGGTCGCGGTGCCGGTGCTGGGCAGGCGCGGAGAGGTCGCCGCCGCGATCTCCGTGGTGGTCGAGGCCGACGACGCCCGCCCGAGGGAGCTGGCGGCCGTCCTGACGGAGGCCTCCCGCTCGATCTCGGCGTCCCTGACGGCCTGACCCGTGCTCATGGTGGGGGCAGGCCCAGCCAGCGCAGGGCGTTTCCGGCGGTGATCGCGTCCAGGACCGCTGCCGGCAGGTCCATCCCGAGCAGCGTCCGGCCCGCGGGGTCCTCGCGCGGCATGGCCGGGAAGTCGGAGCCGACCAGCAGCCGGTCGTGGCCGAGCAGGTCGATCAGGTACCGGATCGCGCGGCGGTCGAAGACGAGTGAGTCGTAGTAGAACCGGCGGGCGTACTCGATCGGCGAGGGGCCGTCGTCGTGCGCGATCGCGCGTTCGGGCACGACGGGCTCCTCGTTCCACGCACCGCCCCAGAAGTACTGCGCCCGCGGCAGCATCAGCGGGAACCCACCCGCCGCGTGGCTGAAGGAGATCCGCAGGTCCGGGCACTTGCCTGCGGTTCCCCCGGCGATCATCGACGCGGCGGCCAGCGCCCCTTCGAGGCCCACGACGTAGGTCCCCATCGCCGAGGCCGGCAGCCGGTCGGTCATGGCGGGCATGGCGTGCACGAACACGGGCAGGTCGAGGCGCTCCGCCTCGGCGAAGAACGGCAGGAACCGCTCGTCACCGATGGAGACGCCGAGCACGTTCGAGGCGATCTCCACACCGTGCAGGCCCTGCTCCTGGATCGCCGCCAGCTCCGCCGTGGCGGCGTCCGGGTCCTGCATCGGCACCATGCCGAACCCGACGAGCCGCGTGCGGTCCGCACTGCACAACGTGCCCGCGAACTCGTTGACGTACCGGGCGAGCGAGAGCCCCTCGGCGGCGGGAAGGTCGTAGCGCAGCAACGGCGGCATCGGCGTGACCACCTCGACGTCGACGCCCGACGCGTCCTGTGCAGCGATGCGCCGCTCGGCGTCGAAGAACACGTCACGGGCCCGGAAGCGCACCGCCCCGAACAGCAGTGTGCGCACGGTGTCGCCGTCGATCGGCTCCATCCGCGGGAAGCACTCCGGGGCATCGGCCGGGTAGTCGCGGGGCAGCAGGTGGGCGTGGGCGTCGACGAGCACGCGAGCTCTCCTACGAGTTGGGGTGGACCGAGACGTGCACCGCTGCTTCGCCCGGCACCTCGCCCGCGAGGGTCTCCATGGCGAGCGCGGTGTCGTCGAGCCCGAAGGTGTGGGTGTGCAGCTTCTCCAGCGGGAAGCGGCGGGACTCGATGATCGCGATCGCCTCCGCGTAGCCGCGGGCGTCGACGCCGTAGGCCCCGACCACGTTGATCGCCTTGTTGATGATCAGGTCGGTCCGCAACGGCACCTCACGCCCGCCCTTGAGCCCGGCGAGCACGACCCGCCCGGCGTGCTTGACCGCCTGCAACGCGTGAGTCACGGGCTCGGTGGCCATCGGGGTCAGCTCCAGCACGACGTCGGCCATCGCGCCGTCGGTGATCTCCCGGACGCGTTCGACGACGTCCTGCGCCCCGTCGCCGTCGACGACGAGCGTGTGGTCGGCCCCGAACTCGCGGGCGAGGGCGAGCTTGTGGGCGTCGGCCTCCAGACCGGTGACGATGACGGTGCCGGCGCCCGCGGCGCGCGCGGCGACCACCGCGGCGATCCCCCGCTGGCCTGCGCCGAGCACGAGCACGGTGTCGCCGATGCCGACGCCGCCGAGGTGCAGCGCCCAGCGCACGCCTGCGCCGAGCGGGTTGAACATCACCGCGAGCTCGGCGGGCAGCGTCTTGTCGACCTTGTGCAGCACCGCACCCGGTGTGAGGTAGAGGTGCTCGGCGAGCCCGCCCCACAGGCTCGGCGCCACGTCGACGCCGGTGACCCCGTGGCCGAAGCGGCGGTTGCGGCAGGCCTGGTAGCGCCCGGTGAGGCAGTCGTGGCAGGACCGGCACGGCACGATCACCTCCAGCGCCACCCGGTCGCCGGGCTGCACACCCCAGCGCTCCGCGGCGCGCTCGCCGATCTCCTCGATGATCCCGAGCGGCTCGTGCCCCGGCACCACCGCACCACCGCGGCCCATCCTCAGGTGGCCCCGGTAGGCCTCGACGTCGCTGCCGCAGATGCCGTTGGCCTCCACGCGCAGGAGCCCGTCGTCGGGGCCGATCACGGGGCGTGGGAACTCGCGGATCTCGATGTTGCGGGGGCCGACCTGCACGGCGGCGCGGACGGTGTCAGCCATCAACTGCTCCTTCCTACGAGGGTGCGCGCCGCCACCGGCACCGCAGCCCCTGACCAGCCCGAGAAGAGCCGCACGACCATGGAGATCCCGGCGTTGCGGGCGCCGGCCACCGCGATGAGCAGGTGCTCGCGATCGGCGGAGGGCAGCAGGCGGTCGAACCCTTCCGGGCGCTCCCCGCTCGCGTGCCGTACGCCGTTGTCGCCGAGCCCGTCCTTTCCGACGCGGGCGAGGTCGCGCACGGTGCGACCGCAGTGCTCGGCGAGCCATGCCCGCACCTGCGCGCGGTCGAAGCCTGCGCCGGCGAGCAGCTGCGCATGTTCCGGGCAGAAGACGATGCCGGCCGAGGCGTGGCGGAAGATCCACGCGCCGCTGCGGGAGATCGTGTCGGCGAAGTCGGCGAGCAGTTGCTCCGCGCTGCCCGTGTGCCGGTTGTCGACGAACTCGCAGGTGCGCAGCAGGGTGGCCGACACGGCCGAGGTGCCCGCGGGGATCCCGCCCTCGGCCGAGAGCGGCTCCCAGGGGCTCTCCTCCTCGTTCTCGGCCACGCAGATCGACCACCGCCCCGGCAACCCCTGGGTGGCCTGCTCCAGGACGTGCGGGTGGATCCCGTAGACGTTGCGGACGATCAGCCCGATCGCCCGCGCGACCGTCGCGTTCGCCCGGAACCCGGGGCCGAACACGCCGCCCGTGCGGTTGAAGCCGAGCTCGTCGCGCACCGGACCGTTCACGACGATCAGCGGGGCGGGGCCGCTCGTGGACTGCCAGCCGCCGCCGCCCGTGGAGCGCTCGCGCACCAGGGCGTCCCACGCGGCGAGCACCACGGGGAAGTACTCAGGGCGACAGCCCGCCATCGCCGCGTTGATCGCCGCCAGCTCGACCGTTACCGCGCGGTCGAGCTGCGGGAGCACGCCGATCACCTCGTCCGCCTGCCGCGAGACGGTGGCGAGGAAGCGGTCCACCAGCGGGCGCGACGCCGGGACCAGTGGCAGCCCGTCGGACCAGCCCTGCTCGTAGCAGTGCTCGATCGCCGCCTGCGCGGCGTCGGGATCCAGCCCAAGAGTGTTCGCGCTGCTCACGAGCGCGCCTCCGTCAAGATCACTACCACCCCGGAGACGACGTGCTTCGCGCGCTCCTGTACCTGCTGGGGCGTCAGCACGGCCACCGGGTGCTCGGTGGTGACGTACCGGTAGCCGGGCGCACCGCGCAGCGCCGCCATCGCGTCCGCGGTGGCGACGAACGCGTCGCTGCAGATCACGGCCGCGGGCAGGCCTGCGGCCTCGAAGAGCACCCCGTCGGCCACGGCGGACGCGCTGCACGAGCCGCAGTCACCGACCCCGGTGACCACCACGTCGCAGGCCGCCGCGTACTCGGCCACGAGCTCGTCGGACGCGGGCAGGGCGAAGGCCTGTTTGGTGCGCATCAGTACCACGCCCGCCGCCCCGTGCTCGGCGATGAGCAGGTTCGCCACCTCCTGCAGCAGCAGCGCGGCGTTCTGCTTGGTGTTCTCGAGCAGGCCCACCCGCGCACCCGCGAGGTCGGGACGACGGGCCGCCCGCGGGGCTGCCGCGGAGGTGGCCGCGGGTGCAGGTGCGCGCCCGGTGGGGTCGAGGATCGCGTTCGGCACGTGCGCCTCCGTCGTCAGTTCGCCAGGCGGGTCAGGCGGGACTTCATCTGGGAGCGTTCGATCGACCCGGGCGGGACGAGCGTCACCGCGGCCCGCACCGAGAGCCGGGAGCGGATCAGCGACTCGATCTCCCGGCCGAGCTGCTCGTGGTCGGAGCCGTGCTCGCCCCACTCGGCCTCCACCTGCAGCGGGGGCTCGACACGCGGGCCCTGCTGCGGGAGCACGATCTGCACGGCCCCGGTGGTGCGCGGGTGCAGGGTCTGCACGAGGTCGCGCACGGCGGAGGGGAACACGTTCACCCCGAGCACGATGAGCATGTCGTCGGTGCGCCCGACGCAGCGGATCAGCGGCTCCCCGCTGCCGGAGAGCCCGGTCACGACCACGCGGTCGCGGGTGCGGAAGCGCACCAGCGGACAGCACTCGCGGTCGACCGACGTGTAGACGAGCTCGCCGGTCGCACCCGGTTCCGGGTCGACGGGTTCGCCGGTCTCGGGATCGACCAGCTCGACGACCACGTGCCGGCCGCCGGTGAACCGCATTCCCCCGCTGTCCGGTGCCTCGCCGAAGAGCACCGGAGCCATGTCCGCGTTGCCCAGGCCCTCGGTGACCGGTGCGCCCCACTCCTGCTCGACGTGCGCCCGGAACGCGGGCTCTCCCCCGCCCGGCTCGCCGCCGACGAAGACCTTGCGCAGCCCGAACTCCTTCGGGTCGCGGCCCTGTGCCCGCAGGTGGTCGGCGAGGTAGCGCGCGTAGGACGGCGTGGAGTGCAGCGCCGTGACCCCGAGGGTCTCCAGCGCGAGCACCGCCTTCTCCGAGGCGCCCGTCCCGATCGGGATCAGTGTGGCCCCGATCCGCTCCAGCGCGTCGCGGATCGGGAGGCCGCCGACGAAGAGCGTGAGACCGGCCGCGTGCAGCACCACGTCCTCACGCGCTGCGCCCATCGTGCGGAAGGCGCGGGCCACCATGTCCGTCCACGCGGCCGCGTCCCGCCGGGTCACGCCCACCCAGCTGGGGCGCCCGGTGGTGCCGGTGGAGGCGTGCACGCGGATGACCTCGGTCATGTTCACGCCCGCGTGGCGGCCCAGCGGGGGCGCCGCGGCCTGGGAGTCACGCAGCATCTGCTTGGTCGTGAACGGCAGCTTGCGCAGGTCGTCGAGGGACGCGAACGCGGCAGCCGTGACGCCGTGCTCAGCGAACAGGTCCGCGTAGAACGGCGACCGGGCGGCCAGCCCCTCCAGCTGCGCGCGCAGCACCTCGGTGACGGCCTCGCGGTCCTCGGGCGTGGTGAAGCTCGGTGGCACCACGGTGCTCCTCAGCGCTCGTGGACGAGGACGCCGCGGATGTTCTTGCCGTCGTTCATGTCCTGGTAGCCCGCGTTCAGCTCCTCCAGCGTGTAGCGGCGGGTGATCAGCTCGTCGAGCTTGAGATCACCGGACCGGTAGAGCCGCAGCAGCCTCGGCACGTCGTAGAGCGGGTTGCAGTCACCGAACAGGGCTCCGCGCACCTGCCGCTGGTACATGATCATGAGGCCGGCGTGCACCTTGACCGCGCGCTCGCCGAGCTTGCCCGCCGCGGTGATCGTCACCTTCCCCGCCTTGCCCACCACCTGCATCGCGGCGTCCACGATCTCGGCGGTGAGCACGCCCGGCGTGCAGATCGCGTGGTCGGCGAGCTGCCCCCACGTCGTGTCCACCACGAAGTCGTGCGCCTCGCGGGCGTCGGCGAACGTGTGGGTGGCGCCGAAGACCTTCGCCATGTCCCGCTTGAACGCGACAGGGTCCACGACCACCACGTTCTTCGCACCGGCATAGCGGGCGCCCTGCACCGCGTTGCTCCCGACGCCGCCCGCGCCGTAGATCACCACGGTCTCCCCCGCCCGCACACCCGCCGCGTACACCGCGGACCCCCAGCCCGTGGGCACCCCGCAGCCCACCAGCGCACCGATCTCGAACGGGATGTCGTCCGGCAGCGGGATGCAGGCAAACTCCGACACCACCGCGTACTGCGAGAACGAGCCGACCGTGCAGAACCCGCCCAGGTCCTCCTCGCCGCGGTGGAACCGGAAGGTGCCGTCGAGGAACATGCCGGTGCCGGCGTTCAGACCCTTGACGCACATGTTCTGGTGGCCCGTCGAGCAGGGTCGGCACGCGCCGCACGCCGGGATGTAGGAGCAGACGATCCGGTCGCCGGGCTTGACCCGGCGCACGTCCGGGCCCACCGACTCGACCACGCCTGCGCCCTCGTGGCCGCCGACGATCGGGAACCGCACCGGCGCGTCGCCCTGGGTGATGTGGTCGTCGGAGTGGCAGAGGCCCGCGGCATGGAAGCGGACGCGGACCTCGTGCGACTTCGGGGCGTCGAGCGTCAGCTCGGTGAGCTCCCAGCCGCTGTGCGGCTGCCGCGCGATGGCGGCGCGGGTGGTGATGCTGCCCTGGTTGCTCGGTGTCATCGGGCGCCCGTCCTCTCCGGTGTGCTCGTGACGTGCGGGAGGACCTCAGCGCCGATCAGTGCGATGTGGTCCAGGTCGTGGATGTCGTAGATGTGCAGGTAGACGGTGTCCGCTCCGGCGTCGGCCAGCGCGGCGATCCGCTCGGTGACCTCGGCCGGTGAGCCGGTGGCGGCGGTCGAGCGCATCAGCTCCGAACCCATCACGGCAGCCCGCCGCTGCGCCTGCTCCTGCGTCTCGCCACAGGCGACAGGGAGCACCGCGGAGCGGCGCGCCTCGTCCGGATCACGGCCGATCGCCTCGCACGCCCGCGCGAACACGGCGAAGCGCTCCCGCAGTTGCTCGCCGGTGGCGTCCCCGATCGTCAGCGCCCCGTTGAACTCGTCGGCGTAGCGCGCGGCGATGGCGGGGGTCCGCCGCGGCCCGGTGCCGCCGATGATGATCGGCGGATGCGGGTCCTGGGGCGGACGCGGCGGGGTGCGGTTGGCCTCGACGCGGTAGTGCGAGCCCTCGAAGGAGAACCCCTCGTCGTCGCCGGTCGGCGTGCCCCACAGGCCTGTGATGATCGCCAGCTGCTCCTCCAGCCGGTCGAACCGCTCGCCGGTCGGCGGGAACGGGATGCCGAAGGCCGCGTGCTCCCGGGCGAACCACCCGGTGCCCAGGCCCAGCTCCACCCGGCCGCCGCTCATCTCGTCGACCGAGGCGACGATCGTGGCAAGCAGGCCGGGCGCGCGGAACGTCGCGGCGCCGACCAGCGCCCCGAGCCGCACGCGCGACGTCTCGCGGGCCAGGCCGCCGAGCGTGGTCCAGCAGTCGGTCGGGCGGTAGGTGGGGTCGTTCGGGTCGACGCCGAGCAGGTGGTCGGAGCGGAAGAACGCGTCGAACCCCGCGTGCTCGGTGGCCAGGGCCAGCGCCAGGATCTCCTCGTAGCGCGAGCCGTGACGCGGCTCCATCAGCACGCGCAGCCGCACCCCGTCGTGGTCGGCCATGGTGCTCAGTGCTCGAGGAGGATCACGCCGCGGACGTTCTTGCCGTCCAGCATGTCCTGGTAGCCCTCGTTGATCTCCTCGAGCCGGTACCGGCGGGTGATCAGCTCGTCGAGCTTCAGGTCACCGGACCGGTAGAGCCCCAGCAGCCGGGGGACGTCGAAGAGCGGGTTGCAGCCGCCGAAGATCGCGCCCTGCACCCGCCGCTGGAAGCCGATGAACGGGCCGGGGTTGTGGTCGATCGATCCGTTGCCGACCGCGGTGATCGTCACCTGGCCGCTCTTGCCGACCACCTGAATCGCCTGGTCGATGACCTCGTCGTGCAGCACGCCGACCGTGATGATCGCGTGGTCGGCGAGCTCGCCCCACGTGGTCTCGACGACGAACTCGCGTGCCGCGGCGGCGTCGGCGAAGGTGTGGGTGGCCCCGAACACCTTGGCCATGTCCCGCTTGAACGCCACAGGGTCCACGGCCACCACGTTCTTCGCCCCGGCATAGCGGGCGCCCTGCACCGCGTTGCTGCCGACGCCGCCCGCGCCGTAGATCACCACGGTCTGCCCCGGCCGTACGCCCGCGGCGTGCACCGCCGATCCCCATCCGGTCGGGACGCCGCACCCCACCAGCGCGGCGACGTCGAACGGGATGTCGTCCGGGATCGGGATGCAGGAGAACTCGGAGACGACCAGGTGCTGGGAGAACGTGCCGAGCACGCACATCCCACCGATGTCCTCGCCGTCGAGGTGGAACCGGAAGGTCCCGTCGGCGAACTCGCCCGTGGACGCGTTCTTCCCGGCGTCGCAGAGGTTCTGGCGGCCGGTGGAGCAGTAACGGCAGGTGCCACACGCCGGGATGAAGGCGCACACCACGTGGTCCCCCACGGCGACCCGCGTGACGCCGTCACCCACCGCCTCGACGACGCCGGCTCCCTCGTGGCCGCCGACCACCGGGAAGCGCATCCGCGCAGCGCCCTTCTGGACGTGGTCGTCGGAGTGGCACAGCCCGGCGACCTCGATGCGGATCCGCACCTCGTTCGCGCGTGGCTCGTCCAGCTCCAGCTCCGCGATCTCCCACGGTCTGCCCGCCTCGCGGCAGATCGCGGCGCGCGTCGTCATGCTCATTTCGGCTCCAGGGGTCTGCGCGGGGCCGCACGATGCGGCAAGCCGGGTGTCCGCAGTGGACGCCGTGGTCGCAGGCACCGCGACCGTGCGTCCGCTGCGAACACTCACGATGCGCCGCGCGATGTGACAGCGGCCATACGGCTTTCGCGTCCCGGAAGGGATCTCGCGTCCGTAATCTGCCCTTCCGGCTCACGAAACCGCCGTTGCCCGCTTCAGTCCGGATGTGCGACATCCGTCCCATTCGTACGGAGGCAACGGTCCGACGACGACTGCGCCGGTGGGCTATTTACTCCTCACCGACATCCTCGACCCCCGCGCGGAAGGTGCATTGTGGCCAACCCGACCCCCAGCAGGAGATCACTGCTGCTCGCCAGCTGTGTCGGTACCTCGATCGAGTGGTACGACTACTACATCTTCGGGACGGCCTCGGCGCTCGTGTTCGGAGCGCTCTTCTTCCCGTCGTTCTCCCCCCTCGCCGGCACGCTCGCGGCGTTCGGCACGTTCGCCGTCGGGTTCATCGCCCGCCCGCTCGGCGGTGCCGTGATCGGCCATTTCGGTGACCGCATCGGCCGCAAGGCCATGCTGGTGCTCACCCTGATGATGACCGGACTCTCCACGTTCCTGATCGGCGTGCTCCCCACCTACGCGGCGATCGGTGTGGCGGCCCCGCTCCTGCTGATCCTCCTGCGGCTGGTGCAGGGCTTCGGCGTCGGCGGTGAGTGGGGCGGCGCGGTCCTCGTCGCCACCGAGCACGCCTCGCCGAGACAGCGCGCGCTGTTCGGCAGCTTCGCCCAGTTCGGCGTCCCCATCGGTCTGCTGACGTCGAACCTGGCCTTCCTCGCCATCGCCGGTCTGCCTGACGAGGACTTCGCCGCATGGGGCTGGCGGATCCCGTTCCTGCTCAGCATCGCGCTGCTGATCGTCGGGATGGTGGTGCGCCGCAAGCTCTCCGAGAGCCCGGAGTTCCGGAACGTGCAGGAGAAGCAGCAGGTCACCAGGCTGCCCGTGGCCACGCTGTTCCGGGAGCGCCCGGGCACGGTGCTGCTGGCGAGCGTGGCTGCCATCGCGCCGCCCGCGGTCGGCTACACGGTGATGGTCTACATGCTGAACTACGGCACGAGCGTGGTCGGCTTCGACCGCACCACCCTCCTCACGCTGATCCTGCTCTCCACCGTGCTGTGGATCGCGGGGATCTACGTCGCGGCGCTCTGCGCCGACCGGTGGGGCGCCAAGCGCGTGTACGTCATCGGCGCCGCGACGGCCGTGGCATGGGCCTTCCCGCTCTTCCTGCTGGTCAACACGGGCAGCGCGGTCGCGGCGCTCCTGGCGTTCATGGTGGCGGGCGTGGTGCAGGCGATCATGGCGGGCGCGCAGGGCGGCCTGTTCACCGAGCTCTTCGACGCCCGCGTGCGCTACAGCGGGGCGTCAATCGCCTACCAGCTCGGCGGCATGGTCGGTGGCGCGGTCACCCCGCTCGCGGCCGTGGGGCTCCTCGCGGCCACCGGGTCCTGGGTGCCGATCGCGCTCTACCTCGCGCTGCTGTGCGCGGCGAGCCTGGTGGCGGCGCTGGTCATCCGGGTTCCGGTGCAGGACGCAGCCGGTGCGGAGCCGGCGGCGGGCGTGGTCCAGGACTGAGATGAAGGATCCGTGGGGCCGGACGCCGCCGGCCCCCACGGATCCCTCACCCGCTGGGGAACGCCACCGAGTGGGTGTCCATGAACTCGCGCAGGCCCTCCACACCCATCTCCCGTCCCATGCCGCTGCCCTTGAGCCCGCCGAACGGCGCCCGCTCGTCGAGCCACGGCGCCCCGTGCGCGTCGACGAACGTGTAGCCGCTGCGCAGGCGGGCGGCCACCCGGGCGGCACGGTCCCGGTCGGACGTCCACACCGACGAGCAGAGCCCCGCCCACGTTTCGTTGGCGGCGGCGATCGCCTCGTCGTCGGTGTCGAACGGGATGATCGGCAGGGTCGGACCGAACTGCTCCTCCGTCACCACCCGGGCGTCCGATGGCGGGTCGAGCACCAGGCTCGGGCGCAGGAAGTGCCCGTAGGAGAAGCGGTCATCCGGGGCGCTGCCGAACTCTCGTACCTCGGCACCCGCCACGCGGGCCTGCGCCACCAGTTCGGCCACGAAGTCGCGCTGTCGCGCCGTGTGCAGCGGGCCCATCGTGGTGGCCGGGTCGAGGCCGTGGCCGAGCACCTGGTTCGCGAGCCGGGCCGACATGCCCTCCACGACCTCGGCGTAGCGCGACCTGTGCACGTACAGCCGCTTGATCGCCATGCAGATCTGGCCGGTCGAGTCGAACGTGCCGGAGACGAGCCGGTCGAGCGCCGCGTCGTCCAGGACGGCGTCGTCGAGCACCAGTGCCGGATCGTTGCCGCCCAGCTCCAACGCCACCCGCGTGAGTGTCTCCGCCGCCATCGCCATGATCCGCCTGCCACCGGCAGGGCTGCCCGTGAAGCAGACCTTGGCGACGCGCTCGTCGCTCACGAGCGCCGCCCCGATCTCCGCGTCGTCGCCCGTCACCACGTTGAGCACGCCGGGCGGCAGCGCCGCGGCGACCCGCTGCACGACCCGCGTGGTCGCGAGCGGCGCGGACGGCGGCGGCTTGACGACGACCGTGTTGCCGGCCAGCAGGGCCTGCGGGAGCGACGCGGCGAGGATCGCCAGCGGCCAGTTGAACGGCACGATGATCGTGACGACACCGAGCGGGACGTAGCCGACCTCCGTGTCGTACGGCGGCCCGGACAGCCTGGAGGTCGTGCCCACCTGGTCGACGGCCGCGACGGCCAGCTCGACGCGGTGGTCGAACACGATCAGGTCGATCGTGGACTCCTGCAGGATCTTCCCGTTCTCCCTGGTCAGGATCTCCGCGTCGGCGCCGCGGTGCTCGGCGAGGCCCCGGATCGCGCCGCGGATCAGCTCAGCGCGCTCCCCGGCGCTCCGCGCCGCCCACGCCGGGAAGGCCCGGTCCGCGGCGGCCACGGCGTCGAGTGCCTGCCTGCGGGTGGCGGCCGCGGCGTACCCGACCGTCGTCGAGGGCTGGGCCGGGTCTGCCACGCGCAGCGTCTGCTCGGCGGGCACCGTCGCGCCGTCCACGTACAGGTCCGTCTGCACGTGGGCGGTCGGATCGATCACCTGGGTCACGAGCTCCTCCGTTCCGGCGCCGCGCTGGGCGACTCGAGGGTGAAGTGGTCGGGCCGGGAGGCGCGGACGGCGGACTCGGGCTCCCGCGCCGCGCGCGCCGTGACCTCGCGGAACCAGCGGTGTGCGTCGTCCTCGTCGTGCTTCTCGTGCCACCACAGCGTCTCGACGATCGCCGGCGGTTCGCCCGGGCACTCCAGCACACGCAGGTCGGGCCGGTCGGCGAACAGCGCGGCGAGCCGCCGTTGCATCACGGCCACGCGGTCGGTGCCCGCGACGAAGTACGGGGTGGCCTGGTAGCTGTCCACGCGGACGGCTACGCGCGGGGGGTCGTTCAGCCGGGCGATCAGCGGGGCGAGCGGGAACGTCGCCGGGTAACCGCCGTCGGGGTGATGTGGGACGACCCACGGGAGGCGCTGGAGGTCGGCCAGCGCGAGGCTCCCGCCGGATCCGTCGGCCACCGGGTTGTCGGCCGCGACCACACACACCCAGCGGTCCCGGAAGAGCTCCATGCTGCGGATGCCGGGGGCGCGCAGTGCGATGCCGGGAGCCGAGACGATCCCGTCCAACACCCGCAACGTGTCCACGATGTCGGCAGGCAGAGCCTGCTTCACGACCTGGACGTGCAGGCGGGCCCGCGGCGCCGCCGCATACAGCTCGCGCGAGAGCCGCTCCCCGAACGCAGCGAGCACGTAGTCGGGCACGAGCAGCGTGAACTCCCGGTCGGACTCCTCGGGGCGGAACTCCGGGCTCGTGGAGAACAGCCGTTCCATGCTCGTGCACACCGGCTCGACCTGGTCGGCCAGCTGCACCGCGAGCGGGGAGAGGAGATAACCGCCGCGGTTGCGCACGAGCAGCTCGTCACCGAAGTGGCGGCGCAGGCGGGAGAGTGCGGCGCTCGCCGCGGACTGGGTGACCCCGATCCGCTGCGCCGCCCGCGTCACGTTCCGCTCGCGCAGCAGCTCACGCAGGAACACCAGCAGGTTGAGGTCGAGGTTGGCCAAGGACACCGGTGCACGCGTCATCGCCCGGCTCCTCTGCCCACGTCCACCATTAACGACGGCGAACCGCGCCGGGTCAACGCGACGGATGACCTATCAGGCCGGCGACCGCAGCAGGTCGCGCACCGCGGCGAGCGTCTCGGCCGGGCGCTCCTCGGGGAGGTAGTGCCCGCAGTCCAGCTGCTCCCCCGCCGCCTGCGGGGCCCAGCGCCGCCACACGTCGAGCACGTCGGGCACGCGGCCGAGCGGGCCACGGCGCCCCCAGAGCACGAGAGTCGGGCACGCCACCTGCCGCCTGCCCCGATCGGCCTCGTCGTCCGCGACGTCGACGGTCGCGCCCGCGCGATAGTCCTGGCACATCGCATGGACGACCTCGGGCCGCCGGTACGCCGCGCGGTAGGCGGCCCGTGCCTCGTCGGTGAAGACGCCGTCGGTGCCGCGGAGGAAGAAGGCGTCCGGATCGGCCGCGATGAGACGCTCGGGCAGGTCCCCGGGCTGCGCGAGGAAGAACCAGTGCCACGCCGAGCGAGCAAACGCGGCATCGACGCTCGCGAACACGTCGGCGGTCGGGAGGATGTCGAGGACGGCGAGCGCCGTCACCGCCTCCGGGTGGTCGAGGGCGAGGCGGTACGCGCAGCGCGCGCCACGGTCGTGCCCCACCACGGCGAACCGCGCGAACCCCAGCGCGGCCATCACCGCGAGCTGATCGGCGGCCATGGCGCGCTTGCCGAAGGCCGCGGGGTCGTGCGCCGCGCCGGGCGGCGCGATGCTGTCGCCGTAGCCGCGCAGATCAGCAGCGACCACCGTGTGGTCCTCGGCGAGCCCTGGCGCGACGCGATGCCACATGGCCGAGGTCTGCGGGTAGCCGTGCAGCAGCAGCACCGGCGGTCCGCTCCCGGCCGTGCGCACCCGGATGCGCGCGCCCGCCGGGGTGGTGACGTCGGTGCTCGCCCAGCCGTCGAAGATCACCGGTCGAGCCGGTACCAGTCGCTCGCGTTGCCCCCGAGCACGCGCTCCCGCTCGTCGTCGGTCAGCGCGGCGAGCAGGCGCTCGCCGCCGTCGCCGTGGTCGTGCGGGTGGTCACTGGCGTACACGAGCATCGTGCCCGCGTCGAGCAGGTCCAGCGCCTGACGGACCTGGCCGGGGTCGCGCGGCAGATGCGCGGGGGACGTCGTCAGCCGCATGTGCCGGCGCACCACCTCCGAGGGCCGCTCGTCGAGCCACGGCACCTCGCGCCAGACGCCCTTCCAGTCCTTGTCGAAGCGCCACAGCAGCGTCGGAAGCCACGAGAACCCGCACTCGGCCAGCACCACGCGCAGCTGCGGCACCCGCGCGAAGACGCCCTCGGTGACCAGGCTCGTCACCTGCGCCTGCACGATGATCTGGGAGTTGCCGAGGTAGTCCTCGAGGTAGGTGTGCGTGATCCCGGTCGAGGTCGGCGCGTTGCCGATCCGGCCCCACGCGTGCAGGCCGACCACCAGGTCGTGGGCGGCGGCCGCCTGCAGCATCGGGTGGTTGCGCTTGTTGCCCCACGGGACGTCCGTGCGGACGGGCAGCAGGACCTGCACGATTCCGGGATGGCTGCCGATCCGCTCGATCTCCGCCACAGCGGCCTCGGTGTCGAGCGTCGGCACGACCATGCTCGCCCGCAGCCGGTCGTCCCGGTCGAGCCACTCCGCTACCAGCCAGTCGTTGATCGCCCGTGTGAGCGCGGCCTCGTAGTACGGGTTGCGGTTGCAGTGGAACGAGGTGGTGCAGTTCAGCAGCGCGGTGTGCACGCCTGCGGGGTCGAGCAGTCCGGTGCGCAGCTCGTCCACCGTGGTGGCCGGGAACGCACCGGCTGCACGGGCGGCAGGCGTGGCGCTGGTGGGCGCCTTCGGTGGGTACGCACCACCTTGGGTGGGCGAGAGGAACACCCCACCGTCCTGGATGTACGTGCGCCAGTACGGCTCGAGGTAGGGCAGGAGATCGCCGAGCGTGGCGGGTGCGCAGTGCACATCGGTGTCGACGGTGCTCGTCGTGACGGGTGCGGCGGTCATCGCGACTCCTCCTGCTCCCGCTCGGGCAGGCCGTAGAGCCGGCAGGCGTTGGAGCCCATGATCGAGCGGCGCAACGCGGGCGGGAACAGCCGCGGGGCGTGGCGCGGCGAGTCGAAGTCCCAGTGCGGGTAGTCGGACGCGAACATGATCCGGTCGTTCATCCCGATGTGCGCCAGCGCGATCTCCAGGTGGGTGGGGTCGTCCGGTTCCTCGATGGGCTGGGTGGTGAACCAGAAGTGCTCGCGGATGTACTCCGACGGCGGCCTGCGCAGGTGCGGCACGTCGGCGCGCAGCTGCGTCCAGGCGTCGTCGAGAGACCACATCAGCGGCCCGGCCCAGGCGATCCCGCCTTCGATGCAGGCCACCTGCAGGGACGGGAACCGCTCGAAGGCCCCTTCACAGAGCATGCTCATGATCAGCGAGGCCATCGTGTTGCCGTTCCACACGTGTTCCTCGAGGTAGAACGACGGCCAGCCCGCGCCGCGGTGCTGCTCCAGGCCGCCGGTGTGCGCGGCGATCGGCAGCCCGGCCTCAGCTGCCGCTTCGTAGATCGGCCAGTAGTGCCTGCGCCCGAACCCGTGCTCACCGCCGGTCGACAGCAGCACCTGGACGAACCGCGGGTCGCTCGCGCGCAGCCGGATCTCCTCCGCGGCGAGGTCGGGGGCCTCGTGCGAGATCGCGATCGAGCTGCGCAGGCGCGGCTCGGGAGAGAGCCACTCGTCGGCCTGCCAGTCGTTCAGCGCGTGGCACAGCGCCGCCGCGTACTCGGGCTCCTCCACACCCCAGCTGTGTCCCTGGAGCGGGATCAGGATCCCGTGGTCCACCTCGTACTCGTCGAGCAGCTGGTCGCGCACCATCTGCAGGTCGCTGCCCGGGAAGCCGCCCTCGGGCCACGAGTCGAGCCGGAAGCCGGAGTTGCGGACGCGCGGATAGATCTCGGGCGGTCCGGGCACGCGGCTGGCGAACATGTCCCAGCGCTCCTGGTGCCGCTGCGCGAGCCGCGCGCGGATCTGCGGGGCGGGCGCGTGCGGGTGGATGTCACTGTCGACGATCGTGTGCCCGGCCCGGGTCGCCGTTCGGCCGACCTGGGCGGGCAGTGCCGTGCTGGTCATCGCGCACCTCCGGGTGTGCCCGCCGCCGGCGCGCGCGGGCTCGTGTCGACCACGACATAGGCGTCCTCGACGTGCACCGGGAACGTCTCGGCGACGAAGGGACCGGGCTGCCGCCCCCCGGTCGGCGGCCCGGTCCCGCCGGCTACGGGCGCAGCGTCGGCGCCCGCCTCGACCGACACCTCGTACGTCCGGGCGGGGGGTTCCCCCGGTCCGAGGAAGGACTGGCCGGTGGCGAGGTCGTACTCCCAGCCGTGCCACGGGCAGGCGACCAGTGCCTCCTGCTCGGCCATCGCGTAGTCGCCGGGGCCGGTCGAGCTGACCCACGGCTTCGTGCGGCCCAGGCACAGCGGGCCGCCCTGGTGGGGGCAGTAGTTGTTGATCGCATAGAAGCGGTCACCGACCCGGAACACACCGATCGAGCGCCGTCCGGCCTGCACGATCCGGCGTTCGCCCGGCGGGAACTCGTCAACGCGCGACACCACGATCCTCACGGCTCCTGACGCTAGGCATCGGCACCGTGCGGGCGGAAACAGAAAAACGGCATGCAGGCCATCAACCGTGTTGATGCCCTGTGTCGACGATCGGTGCGCCGGGGGACGGACTACCGCCCCGGGCCGCCTCGATGACGAGGCGCCGGAACCAGCGGTGCCCGAGGTCCTCGTCGTACCGCTCGTGCCACCACAGGCGCACCTCCAGCGGCTCGAGCGGCTTCGGGCACGCCAGGATCCGCAGCGGCAGGTACCGCGCGCAGTCCCGGGCGAGCCGCTCCTGCACGAGGGCGACGTGGTCGGTCGATGCCACCAGGTGGGGCACCGCCTGGAAGCTGTCCACCCGCACGGCGACCTGCGGCCGCACCCCGAGCCTCGCGAGCTGCCTGCTCACCGGCACGACCGACGGGAAGTCGGAGTCGTGGTGGTAGGGCACCACCCATGTCGCGTCCCTCACCTCGTCGAGGTCGGCGATCTCCGTCCCGAACCGCCCGTTGTCCGCGGCCACGACGCACACCCAACGGTCGGTGAACAGCGGCGCCGAGCGCATCTCGGGGATCCGGAACCGGCTGGTCGGCTGCGAGACGACACAATCAACAGCACGGATGGTGTGCCCGATGTTCGCGGCGAGGGACTCCCGGACGAGCACGACGTTCAGCCGCGCGTGCTCCGACTCCGCGCTCATCGCCGCCGTGAGCGGCCTGCCGAGCACCGCCACCGCGTAGTCCGAGATCACGATCGTGAACTCGCGCCGAGAGGTGGTGGCGTCGAAGCGCGAACCCGTGGCGAGCAGCCGCTCGACACCCTCGTACACCGACTCGACCTGCGCGTCGAGCTGGACGGCGAGCGCCGAGAGCTCGTAGCGGCCGCCCCGGCGGACCAGCAGGTCGTCGTCGAAATACCGGCGCAGCCGGGCGAGGGCGGCACTCGCCGCCGGCTGGGTCACCCCCACCCGCTCCGCCGCCCGCGTGACGTTGCGCTCCCGCAGCAGCTCGCGCAGCACGATGAGGAGGTTGAGGTCCAGACCGGCAAGGCGCGACGTCGCGGACTTCACGACCCCATCGAAGGGCACGCGCCCGCCGATCACCAGCCCCCGCAGCGAGTCAGCCATCAGCAGTGGTGATGCGAGGACAGAAACAATCGTTGTTTCCGCCCCGTCGAGCACCGTGGTTAATCTCGCTGCGACGCGATCCACGGTGGCTCGGTGCGCGTGCTCCCACGAGCAGCGCACTCACGTCGGTCCACGTGACAAGTCGGTCCGGAACAAGGCACCCGCACACCTCGGCACTGCGAATCGGAGCAGGCCGGCGGCGCGGACAGGGAGGTCGGACAATGCTGTCCCAGCAGGACAACGAGATCCTCACCCGGGTCGGCCCGGGCACCCCGATGGGCGAGGTGCTGCGGCGCTACTGGACACCGGCGCTGCTGTCGAGCGAGCTGCCCGGGCCCGACTGCGACCCGGTACGGGTGCGGCTGCTCGGCGAGAACCTCGTCGCGTTCCGCGACACCAACGGCCGGATCGGCCTGATCCAGGAGAACTGCCCGCACCGCGGTGCGTCTCTCTACTTCGGACGCAACGAGGAGTGCGGGCTGCGCTGCCCGTACCACGGGTGGAAGTTCGACGCCGACGGCGCGTGCGTCGACATGCCGAGCGAGCCGCCGAGCAGCAGCTTCAAGGACCGCGTGCGCGCCAGGGCCTACCCGGTGCACGAGTCCGGCGGCATCGCGTGGACCTACATGGGCCCGGCGGAGACCATCACGCCCTTCCGCGACTTCGGCACGGAGTCCCTGCCCGAGAAGAACCACCTCGCCACCAAGCTGCAGTCGTACTGCAACTGGATCCAGACGATGGAGGGCAACGTCGACACCGCCCACATCTCCTGGCTGCACTCGTGGGACGGCGCCGCCGACATCGAGGACGACGGCAGCGACAAGCCGGGCTACCCGTCGAACAAGATGACCTGGAAGTTCTGGATGCACGACCGGGCGCCGCAGCTCGAGATCGAGGAGACCTGGTACGGCTTCCGCTACGCCGGTCTGCGCGAGACGCCTAACGGCCACACCAACGTCCGGATCACCGAGTACGTCTTCCCCTACAGCACGATCATCGCGGCGGTCCCCTACAACACCCGCCACCTGATGGTCGTGCCGATCGACGACAACAACTGCTGGCGCTACAACTTCGAGGCCACGGTCCCGTCCAACCCCCAGGGGCACGGCGGAGCGCCGCTGTTCAGCTTCGGCCCCTTCGAGACGCCCTTCACCCGCCGGGTGGGCGGCATCACCCCGCGCAACTACCTCGCCGAGGCCGACTACAACATCGACCGCGAGGTGCAGCGCACCACCACCTTCAGCGGGGTGAAGGACTTCGTGAGCCAGGACCTCATGGTCACCGAGTCGATGGGCCCGATCTACGACCGCTCGCAGGAGCGTCTCGGCACGATCGACAAGGCGATCATCCGGATGCGCAACCAGCTCATCCGCTCCGCGAAGTCGCTCGAAGAGAACAGTGACGCGCCGCTGCTCGCGCTCTCCGGCCCGGACGCCGACTTCCGGAAGATCCGGGGCGCCGACAAGATCCTCGAAGAGGGGGAGGACTGGCGCTACCTCGGCACCGACGACGACCCCGCGGTGCAGGAGGCCGAGGAGGCGCTGCGCGCGAGCGAGGAGCGCAGCCCGCAGCCGGCTGCCGGAGACTGACCGTATGGCGATCAACAGGCTCAACCACGCCGTCGTGTTCGTGCGCGACGTCAACCGCAGTGTCGCGTTCTACCGGGACGTGCTCGGCTTCAGCGTGCAGATGGAGCGACCGGGGCAGGCCGCCTTCATGCAGGCGCCGGACTCGACGAACGACCACGACATCGGTCTGTTCGCCATCGGCGAGGCGGCCGACAACCCGGCGGGACGCGGCGCCGTGGGCCTGTACCACCTCGGATGGGAGATCAGCACGCTGGCCGAGCTCGAGGAGCTCGCCCAGCGCCTGATGAGCATCGGCGCCTACGTCGGTGCCACCGACCACGGCACCACCAAGAGCATCTACGCCCGCGACCCCGACGGGCTGGAGTTCGAGGTCGCGTGGCTGGTGCCGGCCGACCTGCTCGACGACGCGGCGTTCGAACAGCGCACGCGCCGCGGCGTGCCACTCGACCTGCAGAAGGAGAAGGCGAGGTACGGGGCCGGCACGCGAGGGGGTGTCGGCGTCTCCTCGCCCGCTGCTGTCCTGCCCTGATCGGTACTGCCCTGATCGGGTACTGCCCTGATCAGCGCAAGCCCTCACCACAGGCCGCCACCCGCCTGCCGTACCCGCCGGTCGCGGGCCATGAGCGACACCGACTCGACGAGGAGTGGGACATCATGCGGTGGCAACGCCGTCGCGCACGTCTGGTGGGCGCGATCGCGGCGATCCTCGGGATCGTCGTGGTCGCCTCCGGCTGCGGGGCCGCCGATCCGGCGGCCACGCGGGCCGACATCCGGTCGGTCAACGCCTGGGGCGGTGACATCGCGAGCGAGGGCGCACCCAAGCACGGGGGCACCCTGCGGCTCGGCATGGACCGGGAGATCGTCAGCTTCGACCCGACGGTCCAGAACGCGAACATGGCCACGTTCGCCGTCTACGACTCCCTCATGAAGCTGACCCCGGACGGCACGGCGCAGCCCTACCTCGCGAAGTCGATGGACAGCCCGGACGGCGGGCTGACCTGGCGGCTGGAGCTGCGTCCCGATGTGAAGTTCAGCGACGGCACACCGCTCGACGCCGACGCAGTGCTGGTCAACGTGCAGCGCCACATCGACAAGACCGCCTCCCCCGCCCACCCGTACGCGGAGCAGATCGCCTCGATGCGGGCGCTCGACCCGCTGACGGTCGAGTTCACGCTGAAGAGCCCGCTCGGCTCGTTCCCGGTGGTGTTCGCCCAGTCGATCACCTACGGCACGCTGGGCGTGATCATCTCGCCCGCCGCGCTGCAGCAGTACGGCGACGACATCGGCCGCCACCCCGTCGGTGCGGGGCCGTTCCGATTCGTCGAGTGGATCCCGGACTCGCGGCTCGTGCTGGAGCGCAACCCGAACTACTGGCAGCCCGACCAGCCCTACCTCGACCAGCTCGAGTTCCGCCCGCTCCCCGACACCGAGTCGCGCTACGCGTCGATCCAGAACGGTGACGTCGACCTGATCTTCGCGGCCTACAACCAGGAGTTGGTGCGCGCGTTCGAGGATCCCGCCCTCTCCGTCTACTACGGACCGGGGAGCGCAGGCGAGTACCTCTACTTCAACTTCGCCCGCGCACCGTTCGACGACCGGCGCATGCGTGAGGCGGTGGTCCGCGCGCTCGACATGAAGGCGCTGAGCGCGAGCCTTTACAACAACCAGCTCGTGACGGCCACCAGCCTGTTCGACACCGACAGCCCCGACCACACGGAGGCGGCGTCGCAGGAGTGGCCGACCTACGATCCGGAACGCGCGAAGCAGCTCATCGCGGAGTACCGCGCGAGCGGCGGGAACCCCGACTTCACGCTCAAGACGACGACCGCGCGTACCCAGTTCGGCGAGTTCCTGCAGGCGCAGATGGCGGCCGTCGGCATCACGGTGAAGCTGCAGTTCTACGACCTGGCCCAGTACTCGTCTCAGGTGGTGCAGAGCGGGGACTTCGACCTCACCACCACGGTGAGCGCGTTCGACGCGCCCTTCCCCGGCGCCTCCCGGCTGGTGCAGACCGGCGGCAACACCAACTATGGGAAGTACTCCAACCCCGAGGTGGACAAGCTGCTGGCCACCGCCGCGAGCACCAGCGACGAGGCAGAGCGGACCAAGGCGTACCAGCAGGTGGAGCTGCAGGTCAACCGCGATCTCGTGGCCTGCTGGCTCAGCCGCAGCTATCTGGCGACGATCGCGAAACCGCAGGTGAAGGGCATCGACCGGTACACGTCGCGAGACATGTTCTACGCCAGGGTGTGGCTGGACCGCCCGTCGCAGTGACGGGCACGGCCGCTGGTACCGGCGGTCCTACGCGTTCGAGGTCGGGCACGGCAGCCGGAGCAGACGGTCGGCGTTGCCGTGGGCGAGGCGCCGCAGGTCGGTCGGTGACAGTGGCGCGCTGTCCAGGAAACGCACGGCCTCCTCGGTCGACTCGAAGGGGTAGTCGATGGAGAACATCACGTTGTCCACACCGATCGCCTGAATCGCCGCGATGAGTGCGGCGTGGGAGAACACCCCAGAGGTGGTGATCTTGATGTTCTCGCCGAAGTATTCCGACGGTCGGCGCTCCAGCCTGCGATTCTCGCCGAAGAAGCGGTAGCGCGAGTCGAACCGCGTCAGCTGGTACGGCAAAAACTCGCCCATATGCCCGAGAATCACCGTGGCCCGGGGAAATCGGTCGAAAACGCCACCGTAGACCAACCGCAGCGCGTGGCCGCCGGTCGAGGCCGCCCAGCTGAAGGTGGCGCCGTTCAGCTCCGGGTACCCGTCGAGCATCGACCACTCCGGTTCGACCCCCGGATGGAGGTAGAGCGGCACATCGAGCTCCTCCAGCGCGGCCCAGAATCCCCCGTACCGTTCCTCGTCCAGGTAGTGCCCCAGCGTGTGGTCGTTGACCAGCACTCCGCACAGCCCGAGCTCGTGCACTGCCCGGCGGAGTTCCGCGGCGGCGACGTCGGGGTCTTGCAACGCCACCGCGGCCAGACCGGCGAATCTGGTGGGATGCCTCCCGACGGTCTCGGCCAGCAGATCGTTGGCCAGGCGCGCGTCCCGGACGGCGACGTCCGTATCGGGCTGGGTCTGCAACCCGGGCGCGCCCAGTGACAGCACCTGCACATCGATGCCGTTCAGATCCATCTCCGGCAGCCGAAACTCGGTGAAATCCGCCAATCTGGACACGTATCGGTCCAGGATCTTCGGCCGCGACAATGGCCGGGTCGTGAAGCGCCACGGCGTGGTCAGCTGGTTGAACCAGCAGGCCTCTTCAAGCGCGACGCGTCGCATCGACTCCTCCTTCTCACCTGTTCGCCGTGGACGGCGATCTCTCCTCCCAGACATGGTCTTCATATGAATGATGCCGCGCATTGACCGCGTCAGCCCGCGTTCAAGGAGATCGATCGCGACGATCGCGAAGTCCGGTGGAGCGGCTGCTGCGCGGCCAGCAGCAGAGCTCCTCCGACAAGCAGCGGCACCGCATTCATCGCCACCCTCGCCGTCCCCACGGTCGACAGCATCGACACGAGGAAGACGGCGAGCAGCCCGGCGGCGACCACTCCGGCCGTGCGCCGCCTCCACCCGGAGAGCAGCCAGACGGTGAGGACGGACTCCACCACGGTGGCGCCCAGCGCGGCGGCGACGACCAGTGGGCGCGGCGCCCAGGGCAGCAGTTGCCCGGTGGACGCCACGAAGTGGTCCCAATCGCCCCAGGTCACTCCGACGACCCCCGGCCCGCCGAGCACGCCGAGCCGGTCGGCGACCGCCCCGCCGAAGTCGAGCGCGAGCAGCACCGCCATCACCCACCGGGCGATCACCAGCTGGCGGCCTCGCCCCGGCGCGAGCGACACCAGGCCGAGTGCGACGGCCCCGACCACGACGACCAGGGTGATCGTCCGGGGACGCACGGGCTCGGCGACCTGAAAGACCAGGCCGGCCGCCACCACGATCAGGCCGGCCGGCCGGAGCAGCTTCTCGATGCGCATGCGATGACGACGGAATGCTCGTGCGGTTTGTGACCTCGAACCGTCGACGCCGCGCCTCGTGGTGTCGCTCGGCCGCTGACGTCCGCAGGATGGCCTCGCGTTCAATGCGTCGACCGATGTCCGGCCCATGCGTGGTGACTAACGTCGATCGCGGCGGCACCACGAAGGTGCCGGCGAAAATCCCCCGAGGAGTTGATGTCGTGCCGAACGGAACCGAACACATCCGTGCTGAGGTCGTCGGGTCCCTGCTGCGCCCCCGTCACCTGGTCGCCGCCCGGCGGGCCGTCGCTGACGGGACGATCAGCGCGGCCGAGTTCAAGGAGATCGAGGACCGCGCGGTCGACCAGGCCATCGCGCTGCAGGAGGGCAGTGGGCTGGGGGTGCTGACCGACGGCGAGATGCGGCGGGGGATCTTCACCGGCCCGCTCACGGAGTCCGTCGAGGGCCTCGAGCACGTCCCGGGCGTCAAGCGCGTCTGGTACACCGACGACGGCCCGATCGAGGAGGACCTCCCGCTCGTCGTCACCGGTGCGCTGCGCCTGCGCCGCTCGTCGGTCACCGAGGAGTTCGGCTATGCCCGCGCCCGCGCACGGCGCCGCCTGAAGGTGACGCTCCCCAGCCCGTTGATGATGCTCCTGCGCTGGTCGCCGCGGCACTCCACCGCCGCGTACAGCGATGTGTTCGCGATGGCGGCCGCGGCCGCCGACATCATCCGCACCGAGGTGCAGGAGCTCGTGCGGCTGGGCTGCACCTACGTGCAGATCGACGCCCCGGAGATCGCCACCCTGGTGCAGCAGGAGACCCGGGAGTGGTACGAGCAGCAGGGCATCTCGGTGGAGCGCATCCTGACCGAGGGCCTCGACCTGATCAACTCCGTCGCCGGCGCCCCCGGGGTCACGTTCGCGATCCACCTGTGCCGGGGCAACCGCAACGGCCGCTGGATGGCGGCAGGCGGCTACGACGCCGTCGCCGAAGCGCTGTTCCGCCGCTGCTCGGGCTTCGACCGGTTCCTGCTCGAGTACGACGACGAGCGGTCGGGCACGTTCGAACCGCTCGCGGCCACGCCCGCCGGCAAGACCGTGGTGCTCGGCCTCGTCTCCACGAAGACGGCCGTGGTGGAGCCGGTGGGCGAGATCGTCGAACGGATCCAGGAGGCGGCCGCCTTCGTCCCCCTCGAACAGCTCGCCGTGTCCACCCAGTGCGGATTCGCCTCGATGGTCGAGGCGCACCCCGAGCTCACCGAGGACGTCCAGGCCGCGAAGATCGGGCTCGTGGTGCAGGCCGCCGATCAGGTGTGGAAGAACTGACGCACCACGGTGCGTGACGGCTGGTATGCATTGATCCGCACGGACTGCCGCCGCTAGTTCTGTCGGAGGTGCTGCGCGACGCCGACCTCGCCGTGGGCGTCGCGTCGATCGGGCTCGACGAGGTGGCGGTCGGCGGGCACGAGGATTACTCACCGAGACCGCGCGCACGCGGCGCGACGCGCTGGCCCGGCTGCTGCCCCGGCTCACGATCGCCGACCGGGTGGAGCTGGCCGACCGGTTCCTGCGGGTGCGGGGCGGACTGCGTACGTACAAGATCCATCTGGGTTCGGGGAACATCCTCATGGAGCCGAACGACGCTTACCTCTGCATCGTGCCCGGGCCCGACCGCTCGGCCGAGCAGGTGTTCCTGCCCTTCGAGGAGGGGGGCGGCATGCTGTCGCTCAACCTGTCGAAGGCGTTCCTGCTGGCCGATGACACGGCCATCACCGATCCGACGATCACCGGCCAGCTCGTTCCCTGACGCCCCGGACGGTCACGCCGTGTGGTTCAGGCGCAGGCCGGGCCGCGGCCACGGGGTCGAGTAGAGGATCCCGTGCCCCGATGACGTGATGTAGGCCGTGCGCAGGTCCGGGCCGCCGAAGCAGACGTTGGTGACGAAGATGTCGTCGTCCGGTACCGGCACGGTCTCCAGGAGATCACCCTCCGGCGAGACCACGCTCACGCGGCCGGAGTAGAGGGTGGCGACGCAGACGTTGCCCTCGGCGTCCACCGCCAGCGAGTCCAGCCACTGCAGACCCGGGAACCCGTGCAGCAGCGTGCCGCCGTGCGGCGCCCAGGAGTCCGGGTTCGGCCGCACCTGCCCGGGTGCGGCGATGTCCCACCACCAGAGCCGGCCCGTGATGGTCTCAGCGACGTAGACCCGCGAGCCGTCCGGGGACAGGCCCACGCCGTTGGGCGCGTTGAGCGGGTGGACCACCTCGACGATCCGCGACCCGTCGGCGGTGGCGTAGTAGAGCCCGCCGAGGTCGGTCTCGCGCGTGCGGGTCTTGCCCATGTCGGTGAACCAGAATCCGCCGTGGGCGTCGAACACGAGGTCGTTGGGCCCGCGCAGGCCGTGGCCGTCGACGTGGGTGTAGAGGTCGCTGACCTCCCCGTCCAGGGTGACGCGCTGGATGCGGCCGCCGATGTACTCCGCGGGCTGCGGCCCCGGCGCCGTCAGGCCGCGCCGGGTGGTCCAGGAGAACCCTCCGTTGTTGGCCACGTAGACCGCTCCGTCGGGACCGATCGCGGCACCGTTGGGCCCGCCGCCGGTCTCGGCCACCACCGAGGTCTTGCCGTCCGGGGCCACCCGGGTGAGCGTGCCGCGCTTGATCTCGACGAGCAGCACCGAACCGTCGTCGAGCGCGATCGGCCCCTCCGGGAACTCCAGTCCCTCGGCCACCGTGGTGAGCGTCATTCCTGTCTCCTTGCCTGTCCCATCGTCGTGGCTGTCACTGCGTACGGTCGATCCACGTGCCGGCCACGAAGAGGTCGCGGGTGATGTACCGGTCGATCCCCTTCACCTGCGGCTTCGTGATCGTCGAGAGGTAGCTGCGGCTCAGCCACTGCACGGCGACGTCCTGGTTGAGCAGCAGCTCGAGCTGCTGGTAGTCCGACGTACGCCGCGCGGCGTCCTGCGTGGCGCTCGCGTCCAGCACCAACTGGTCCACCTGCGGGTTCTGGTACTTCCCGAAGTTCGACGAGCCACCGGTGGTGTAGACGCGGCTGATGCCGGGGAACGGGTAGTCGAACGCCGCGATCTGGCTCGCCATGTCGAAGTCGCCGCCCTGCAGGACGCGGCCCGCGTACTCCGCGAGGTCGAAGTAGCGCACCTCGACCTTGACGCCCACCGCGGCCATCGACGCCTGCACGAACTCACCGAGCGGCACCGAGCTGCGGTCGGTGGTGTAGACGAAGTCGGGGTTTCCGCCTGACGCCCGGTACTCGTCGACCAGCTGCTTCGCGCGTGCGACGTCGTACTTCGGCCAGGCGTCGGTGGCCTGCTGCGTGTGGTACGGGCTGGTCTCGTCGAACAGGCTCTCGGCCCTGATCAGCTGGTTGCTGAAGAAGGCGGCACCGAGCGCGTTGGGATCCATCGCGGCCACGGCGGCCTCGCGCATCCGCTTGTCGTCGAAGGGCGCCCTGGCGAAGTTGAAGTAGTTGAGGACGCCGCCGTTGCCCGGTCCGAAGTAGACACGCAGGTCCGGGTTGGCGAACGCCCGCACGAGCTCGGTGTTGAATCCGCCGTTGATCGCGTCGACGTCGCCGTTGGCCATGGTGGCGTAGCGGCTCTCGGTGTCGGGCAAGGGCCGGATCTCGACGCCGTCCAGGTAGGGCATGCCTTTCTGCCAGTAGTCCGGGTTGCGGACGAGCTCCATCTTGTTGTCGCGCACCCAGTTGGACAGCATGAACGGACCGGCGCCGACGGGGTGGCTCGCGATGTCGTCGCCGTACTGCGCGAGTGCGGCGGGCGAGACGATCATGCCGAGGGTGCCCTGCGACATCGGCTGGGCGAACACCACGGGAAAGTCGCCCATCGGGCCGTCGAGGACGAACTCCACCGTGAGCGGGTCGATCGCGCGCATGGCCATGATCCGCAGCGCGAACGCGTGCGCGGGCGAGGCCGCCTTGTCGATGTGGCGCTGGGTGTTGACGATCACCGCGTTCGCGTCGAGCGGTGTGCCGTCGGAGAACCGCACCCCGTCGCGCAGGCCCATCCGCCATGTCACGCCGCCGTCGGGGCTGGTCATCGACGCGGCGAGGTAGGGCTGCGCCGTGCCGTCAGGCATCAGCTTGAACAGCGAGTCGTAGACCATCGTGGCGGCGAGGTTGGAGTTCTGCCGCGTCGGGTCGAAGCTGATGATCTCCCGGTCGTTGCCGATGACGAGGGTGCCACCGGTCTGCGGCGAGCCCTCCGTGGCCCGGTCCCCGCCGTAGGGGTCGAGCGTTCGGACCGTCAGCGGCGCGCCGGGACCGGCGCCCGGCGCCCGGCGCCTGACCACAGGCGGCCAGCAGCGCAGCGCACAGCAGCACGGCGGTGACGATGACGCTCGACCGTGCACGGCGAAGGGACAACCGCATCGTTCACTCCTCGTTGAGTCGGCGGCGACAGGCCGACGCGCGACCGGCGTCCTCGGGTCGGCGCCGGGGCGTACGCCGCCGACCCGAGGACATGCGGTGTAGCCCGCATCACACATGCTCCGACCGGCCGGCGGCTCGGAACCACCGTCTCCGCGCACGATGACGTGCCGATCCGTGCGAAGTCGCCCAGGCTCTCATTTGACAATGGTTTTCATTCCATGTTCGCTGAGTCGACGGCGCCCGGCCGCCGGGTGCCCGGGCGCAGATCCCGAGTCCGGATCTCGACTGGAGCTTGCATGTCTCGCCTGTCCCTGGTTGTCCCCCTCGTCGCGGCGACGCTCGCCACGGGTGTCGCCGGCTGTGCCACCTCCTCCACGGCGACACCCCCCGCCGGAAACGGGACGGTGATACCGGTGGCGGCGAGCATCGACGCGTGGGGCTCGATCCTCACGCAGCTCGGCGGCACCCATGTGAGCGCGACGTCGCTGATCACCAACCCGAACACCGATCCGCACGACTACGAGCCCACCCCCGCCGACGGACGGGTCATCGCCGGCTCGAAGCTCTTCGTCGAGAACGGCATCGGCTACGACGCCTGGGCACAGCGGTCCGTGGAGGCCGATCCGGACCCGGGCCGGGTCGTGCTCGACGTCGGACAGCTCGTCGGGATACCGCCGGGCGGCAACCCCCACCGCTGGTACTCCCCGTCCGACGTGGAGAAGGTCGCGGACGCCATCACCGCGGACCTGAAGCAGCTCGACAAGTCCGACAGCGCCTACTTCGACGCGCAGCGGCAGATGTTCGAGAACACCGGCCTGGCCCGGTACCACCAGCTGGTCAACGACATCAGGACCACGTACTCCGGCACCCGGGTCGGCGCCAGCGAGAGCATCTTCACCCCGCTCGCTCAGGCCCTCGGCCTCGACCTGGTCACCCCCACCGCGTTCCTCGACGACATCAGCGAAGGAGTCGATCCGTCGGCCGCGGACAAGTCCCTCATCGACGACCAGATCACCGGGAAGCAGATCGACGTCTACATCGACAACACCCAGAACTCCACGCCCGACGTGGCCGCACAGGTCGAGGAAGCCAGGCGGGCAGGCATCCCGATCGTCCAGGTGACCGAGACGCTCACCCCGGCGAACGCGAGCTTCCAGGACTGGCAGTCGGCACAGCTGCAGGCCCTGGAGAACGCACTCCGCCAGGCCAAGGCCGCATGAGCCGCCCGGCGAGCGAGATCGACCGGGAACCGGCGGCGCGCACCGGGAGGCCGGAAGCGGCACCGGTCGTGGTGTCGCTGCGCCGCGCGTGCGCCTCCATCGGCGGACGCACGATCTGGTCCGACGTGGACCTGCAGGTGCGGGCGGGTGAGTTCGCGGGAGTCCTCGGCCCGAACGGGGCGGGCAAGTCCACGCTGATCAGGGCACTTCTCGGCATGGCGCCGATCAGCTCGGGGGAGGTCACGGTGCTGGGTTCCCGGCCGGGGCGCCGAGGTGCCGCGATCGGCTACCTGCCCCAGCGCCGCGCCTTCGACACGGGCGTCCGGATCAGGGGCTCAGACGTGGTCCGCCTGGGCTGGGACGGCAACCGCTGGGGGATCCCACTCCCCCGGTTCCTGTCCGGACGACGCGCCCGCGCGGCGCGGGAGCGCGTGGACGAGGTGATCGAGCTCGTCGGTGCCGGCGCGTACGCGGGACGGCCGATCGGGCAGTGCTCGGGCGGCGAGCAGCAGCGGCTCCTCATCGCCCAGGCCCTGATCCGGCGCCCCGAGCTGCTCCTGCTCGACGAGCCGCTCGACTCCCTCGACGTCACGAATCAGGCAGCCGTCAGCACGTTGATCCACACGGTCTGCCGCCGCGAGGGAGTGGCAGCGCTCATGGTCACCCACGACGTCAACCCCGTGCTGCGCTACCTCGACCAGGTCGTCTATCTCGCCCGTGGTGGCGCGGTGGCGGGTCCACCCGAGCGGGTGATCACCGCCGACACCCTCTCGATGCTGTACGGCACGCGGATCGACGTCCTGCGCGACCGGGAGGGGCAGTTGCTCGTCAGCCGGCCGGTACGCGGGCACCACGAGGGCGAGCCGTGAGCTTGAACCTCGTCGCCGACGTCCAGCAGATGCTCGGCTTCCATTTCATGCTCAACGCGCTGCGTGCCGGCACGATCGTCGCGGTGGTCGCAGGCGCCGTCGGCTACTTCATGGTGCTGCGCCGCCAGAGCTTCGCCGGGCACACCCTGGCCACTCTCGGGTTTCCCGGTGCGGCAGGTGCCGTCTGGCTGGGAGCCGGCGCGGCGATCGGCTACTTCGGGTTCTGCGTCGCCGGCGCGCTGGTCATCGCCCTGCTTCCGAGCACCAGCCGACCAGGCTCTGGCCTCGGCGGATACGGCGACGAGTCCGCCGCCGTCGGAACGGTGCAGGCCTTCGCGTCGGCATGTGGGTTCCTGTTCGTCGGCCTCTACGGGGGTTACCTCTCCGGCCTGAACAACCTGCTGTTCGGCACCATCACCGCGGTCTCCGACTCACAGGTTCTCCTCCTGCTCGTCGCGGGTGTCGTGTGTCTGGTCGTGCTCGTGGCGCTCGGCCGTCCCCTCCTCTTCGCCACCATCGACCCCGACGTCGCCCGCGTCCACGGCGTCCCGGTCCGCGCGGCGGGAGTCGCGTTCCTCGTGCTGCTGGGCATCGCCACGGCCGGCGCCAGCCAGGTCACGGGCAGCCTGCTCGTCTTCGCGTTGCTGGTGGCTCCCGCCGCGGCGGCGACCCGGCTGACCGCCCGTCCGGCGGCCGGCGCCGCTCTCTCGATCGTCCTCGCGCTCCTGGTGACCTGGTGCGGCGAGACGATCGCGTTCTTCTCGCCGTACCCCATCGGGTTCTGGGTGACGACCCTGGCGTTCGGGGTGTACGTGGTCGCGACCGCCTGCCGCGCCGGGCTGGAGCACCGCGGCCACCACGGGCTGCCGGAGCGGTGCCGCACCCTTCCCGGCGTCGCGCCGTGATCGCCATGCTGTCACACCCGTTCATCCGGACCGCCCTGGTCGCAGGCACCTCAGTCGCCGCCCTCTCCGGGATCATCGGCTGGTTCGTCGTCCTGCGTGGGCAGGTGTTCGCCGGTGACGCGCTCTCGCACGTCGCCTACACCGGTGCGCTCGCCGCGCTGGCCTCCGGGGTCGACCTGCGTCTCGGACTGTTCGTGGCGACCGCCGGCGCCGGCGTCGCCCTCGGGCTGCTGGGTGGGCGGGCGAGCGCCGACGACGTGGTGATCGGCACGGGTCTGGCATGGGTCCTGGGTCTCGGCGTGCTCTTCCTCACCCTGTTCACGAAACGTGCCGCCACCGCTCACGGCAACGCCAACGTCGCCGTCCTGTTCGGATCGATCTTCGGGATCAACCCGACCGCTGCCGTCACCGCCGCGTTGCTGGCCGCCGGGTTGATCGTCGCGGTCCTCGTGATCGCCCGGCCGTTGCTGTTCACCAGCATCGACCCCGCCGTCGCCGCGGCCGGTGGAGTGCCGGTGCGCCTGCTCGGCCCGCTCTTCCTGGCCCTCGTCGGGGCAACCACCGCCGAGACCAGCCAGATCGTGGGCGCACTCCTCGGGCTCGGCCTGCTGGCCGCGCCGGCGGCAGCGGCCGTCCGGCTCACCGATCGGCCGTGGCCGGGCATCGCGCTCTCGGCGCTGCTGGCCGTGGCGGCGGTATGGGCCGGGATCACGCTGGCCTACGCCGTGCCCACGTTCCCGCCGAGCTTCACGATCATGGCGGTCGCGGCCGCCGAGTACCTCCTCGCCGTGGCGCTCGGCCAGTGCCGCACGGCCCCGCGAAAGCCCGATCCCGGTCGAGCGGTCGGCCGGGCCACCGCCTCACGCCGATGACAGACATCGCGCGAGACGGCCCGTCGCGGGCCGAGCGGCTCTCCGGCACTCGGCACCGACGGGTTGCGACCGCGCCGGTCGCCACGGCACAACGGCGCGCCATCCTCGCCGCCCTCGCCGAGAGCCCTGCCTTCCTGACGGCCCAGGCCCTGCACGACCGGCTCGTCGCCTCCGGCCACCAGGTGGCGCTGACCACGGTGTACCGCGCCCTCCGGATCTATGCCGACCTCGGCGACATCAACCGGACACGCGCTGCGGACGGGACGGTGCTCTTCCGATACGGCCCCGACTCCGATCATCGCCACTACCTGCGCTGCCGCGACTGCGGCTACAGCGTCCCCGTCGACTCCGACCCCGTTGAGGCGTGGGTGGCGCGGCTCGCGGCACGGCACGAGTTCACCGACGTGGACCCGGCCATCGAGGTCCTCGGCATCTGCTGGTCGTGCCGATCCCAGGACGGTGATCCGGCCCCGTGACCGACGCGATCGAGGGCGGCGGATGCGCCGCACCGGGCCACAACTCCCTCGCCACGCATGATCGTCAGGTTGGGAGCACCGACCGTGCCGGACGCGGCCGCGCGCCCCCAAACGTTGATCACCGGGCGGGCCGGCCCCGCCGTACCGGGCGGCTGGCCCACCACCCCGACCATGATCAGCAAATCGGGGTCGAAAACCGGGCAACACACAGCTGCGCGTCCCCAAACATTGATCATCGGGGAGGCCGGCCCCGCGGTACCGGGCGGCTGACCCGGCACCCCGACCATGATCAGCAAATCGGGGTCGAAAACCGGGCGATACACAGCTGCGCGTCCCCGAACGACGATCATGCCGCAGAGCCGGCGGAGCCCCGCCAAGCAGCCGGGACAACCGCACCCGACCATGACTGCAGGTCCACACAGACCAACCCGGCGACACACCAGCGCGGCCCCGAACAGCACTGCACGAGCGCCGCGCCGGGCCACAACTCCCTTGCCGTGCATGATCAGCAGTTTGGGACCGGCAACCGCTGGACGCGGCCGCGCGGCCCCCAACGTTGATCATCGGGGAGGCCGGCCCCGCCGTACCGGGCGGCTGGCCCACCATCCCGACCATGATCAGCAAACCGGGGTCGAAAACCGGGCAACACACGGTCACGAGGCCCCAAATGACGATCATCACTGGACAGGCGAGCCGGCTGGCCCCTGTCTCATCCGGGCGGCGGCCCGCGCCCATCCGGGCGGCATGCGGCCGGTGTGGCCCCCACCGACGATGGCCGCTGGCGACGAGCCGTGCATGATCGGCAGATCGGGAGCGGCAACCGTGCTGGACACCGCTGTGCGGCCCCAAACGCTGATCATCCTCGGGGTCCGCGGAGCGCTCCGACCATGATCAGCAAACCGGGGTCGAAAAAGGCGCAATACGCGGCTGCGCGGCCCCAAACGGTGATCATCGTAGGACCGAGCGGTGGGAGGGATGCACGGCCCACTACCTGAGCCCGATCCCGCCCACCTCACCCAAAAAATCCTGTTCATGCAGATCACCGGCATTGTGCGCAACGTTGATCACGCCGCCCGCACCGGACGGGCCGACGGGTGTAGAGGTGGACGTATCCGTCGGCGGGCGACGAACCCGCCGACGCCTCGACCGGAAGGATCACCATGAAGTTCGGGATCGGCTGCTTCGTCACGGACGAAGGCATCGCGCCGGGCGCTCTGGGCCGAGCGGTCGAAGAGCGCGGTCTCGACGCGCTGTTCGTGGCCGAGCACAGCCACATCCCCGCCTCGCGGCGCAGCCCGTACCCGTCCGGAGGTGAGCTGCCGAGGGTCTACTACCGGGCCCTGGACCCCTTCGTCGCGTTGACGGCGGCCGCGGCGGCCACCTCGCGGCTCGTCCTGGGCACGGGGATCGCCCTGCTGACCCAGCGCGACCCGATCAGCACGGCGAAGGAGGTCGCCTCCCTCGACCTGGTCTCCGGCGGCCGCTTCGCCTTCGGTGTCGGCGTGGGCTGGAACCGCGAGGAGATGGAGAACCACGGCACCGACCCCACCACCCGTGGCCGGCGCATGGACGAGAACATCGAGGCCATGCAGCGCATCTGGACCGAGGAGCAGGCCGAGTTCCACGGCGAGTTCGTGAACTTCGACCCGATCTTCTCCTGGCCCAAGCCCGTCCAGAAGCCCCATCCGCCGATCTACGTCGGCGGCGGTGAGGCCAACTTCCGTCGCATCGCCCGGTTCGGCGCCCGGTGGCTCCCCAACTCGCCCTCGCCGGAGGCTCTCGCACCACAGCTCGCGAAGCTCCGCGACCTCGCCGGCGCCGACGTCGTGGTCTCGGCCACGCACATCGGACCCCACGAGCCGGAGAAGCTCGCGGGCTACGAGGAGCTGGGCGTCGAACGTGTCACGCTGCAACTGCCGACGGCACCCGAGGGGGAGACCCTCGGGCACCTGGACCAGATCGCCCAGCTCATCGCGAAGCTCGGCTAGGCGAGCGCCTCAGCCGTCGCCGCCCGCCGGTCGGGCGGCGGCGCGCACGTCGGCGGGGGTCCCGAGGCCGGCACCGGTGCCGTCGGTGTGGCGCACCTCGTCCTCCCATGGCAGACGGTAGCTCCCGGCCGCGAGATCCCGCATGTAGGTGTACGGGCAGTCGGTGGCGCCTCCTTCGACGGCGCTGTAGCCCCGGTGACCCAGCTGGTAGATGTTGTTCTCCACGCCCCAGCCACGCCGGACCTCGTCCGCGCGGGACGGCACCACCTCGGCCGTGACGATCCGTCCGGGAGTTCCGTCGCCTCGCTCGAGCACTGTGCCGTCGACGTCGCAGACCATGGCCTCGCCCTGCGAGTGGATCCCCGCCCCGTCCGGGCCCGCGAGGCAGACCGACGCCGTGTAGGCGAGGTTGCAGAAGGCATTGGCCTGGTTGGTGAATCGCCAGGCCTGCTGGATCGGGTAGGTGTAGCCGGCGGTACGCAGAATGACGTTCGCACCACGGTAGGCAGCCTCGCGCGCGACCTCCGGCAGCATCCCGTCGTGGCAGATGATCAGGCCGAGCCGGGAGCCTGCGGGTCCGTCGCACACCGGGATCCCGAGGTCGCCGGGATGCCAGGGCTCGGCCGGTACCCACGGGTGCAGCTTGCGGTAGTGCAGCCGCAGCTCGCCGGTGTCGTCCACGATGATGCCGGTGTTGAACGGGGCGCGGCCCGGGTTGCGCTCCATGATCGAGAAGCAGCCCCAGATCCTCGCCTCCGCGCATGCCCCGCGCAGCTTCGCAACCTCCGGTCCCTCGACGTCGCACAGCAGGCGGTCATCGAGCCAGGTCGCAGGGTCCAGCCCGTGCAGGCTGTACTCGGGGAAGACCAGCAGATCGGGGACGGGAAGCGCGCGGCACGTGCCGATGACGGTGCCGGCGATCCGGTCCACCGCCGCGGCGACGTCCGGCGGCTCCGCGACGATCGGCACGGGGGCCTGCACAAGGCCCAGCACCATCCCGCCCGGCGACGGGTTCAAGCCACCGAGCCCACTCACGACATCACTCTCCCCGTCCCGGCAGCCCACCCAGCTGCGCCCGCGTCCATCAGCCGGCCGGGACGGACGCGGGCTCCGGCTCCTGGGCCGGCGTGGGGCTCAGCGCGTCGATCAGCGTGTAGGCCACGCCGCCGAGCACGATCCCGGCGACGGCCTCGCTGAGCTGAGGGGCCATGACGTGCACCGCGTACGAGCCGATCGAGGCGATCGCCCAGGCCGCGAACGGGGCGGGGCGCCACAGCCGCGCGGCACGCAGGCTGGAGCCTCGCCGCAGTACCTGATCGACGATGAGGATCGCTCCGATCGGCGGGACGAAGATGCCGAGCAGGTTCAGCCAGTCGGAGAAGTAGCTCCACACGCCGGCGAGTGCGGCCACGAGCCCCACGATCCCGAGTACGACCGTGAGCACCCGCATCCGGCCGCCGACGAGCTGGCTCCAGCCCACCGCACCGTTGTAGAGGCAGTGGCAGCAGACCGAGCCCAGGTTGGCGAAGACGAACACCACCGCGATCGCGGAGAGCACGGGGCCGTGGCTGGTCAGGACCGGCAGGAAGTCACCGCCGTTGGTTGCCGGATCCACGGCCTTGCCCGCGGCGACGACGATCCCGCCGACGAGCAGGGAGATGAAGTTGGCCACCGGGAAGGCGGTGAAAGCCGCCATCACCGCCTCGCGCCCGTTGCGCGACCAGCGGGTGAAGTCCGCGGTCATCGTCCCGGAGTCGGCGAAGCCTGCGATGGTGATCGTGACCGCGGCACCGAAGCTGAACACCGTGGCACCCGGGCCCCCGCCCTGGTAGCTGGTGATCCCCGACAGGCCACCCTCTCGAGCGGCGAGCACGAGGGCGACCACGGCGAGCACCACGAACATCGGCGCGGCGATGAGGCCGATGACCGTCAGCGCCCGGATGCCGATGAAGGTGATGGCGATGTAGAGCACACCGGCGAGCAGGATCATCCACGTCTCGTTCCAGCCGAGAGACGTGTGCAGGGTCGACCCGGTGAGCCCGGTCTGGAATGCGAACCACCCGATGACCACGGTGGACAGGAAGCCCGCGGCGATGGTCGCGCCGTGGCGGCCGAACGTCTGGGCGGCCGTCAGCGCGAAGTTCTTGCCGGTCTTGCCCGCGACGTAGCTCAGCGTGCCGACGTAGAGCATCAGGATGATGTTGCCGACGATGATCGCGCCGATCCCGCGCCAGAACCCGAGGCCGTAGACCGTCGCGCCACCGAACACCGCGTTGGTGATGATCATCGGGAAGCCGAACCACACGGCCGAGACGGAACCGAGCGACCGCCGGTGCGACAGCGGCACGGACTCGTGCTCGAACTCGGACTCGAGCGCGTGGTGCTCGGGGACCTCCTGGTCCCGCTGGCTGGTGGTACTCACGGAGCGGTCCTCCGATCGATGCGGCCGGTTCGGCCGTGGACTGTCAGGACGGGTGCGGGGGCGCCGGGACTCAGCGGGCGCCGGCCGTCGCCGCGGCGGGGGCTTCGGAAACGGCGTGGGGCAGCACCGGTGGCCGCCGGGGTCGGGCGTGCTGCTCCCAGGCCAGGGCGAACCTCAGCAGCTGGGGCTCGGCGAGCGGGCGCCCGACCACGTCCATGCCCACCGGCAGGCCGTCGTCGGTCATCCCCACCGGCACGGTCATCGCCGGCAGGCCGCTCTGGGAGGCGATCACGGTGTTCGTGGGGAACGTCTCCGCGCTCCAGCGACGGTCCGCGAGCTCCTGTCGCGTCGGGGGTGGCACCTGCACCGTCGGGAAGACGAGGACGTCGACGTCGGCGGTGGCCATCGCGTGGAGCAGGGCGCGCCGGAACTCCTCCTGGCGCACGCGCATCCGGTGGTAGTCCGGGGCGTCCGCCGCCACCCGCGGTCCCGCCGCGGCGGTGGACAACAGATCGGTCAGCGGGTGGAACACCCCGCTGGTGAAGATCTCGTCGAGGCTGCGCACCGGAGCCGCGGGACGGGCCGCGAGGAACGCGGTGATGTCCTCTTTGGACTGCGTCGCGTAGAACGCCGTCTGTTCGATCCAGTCCTGCAGATGGGGCAGTTCCAGGTCGTGCACGTCAGCCCCGGCGGCGCGCAGTTCGTCGGTCGCGGCGAGCACGAGCGCGGAGACCGCCTCCGACTCCGGCAAGGAGCCGAACGCGTCCGTCAGTACGCCCACGCGTGCTCCGGCGAGCGTGGCCCCCTCCAGCGAGGCGACGTAGCTGCCCTGCCTGCCGGGGATCCGAGCCGCCACGGCGGTGAAGGGGTCGGCCGGGTCGAACCCGACCATGGCGTCGAGGAGAACGGCGACGTCGCCCACCGTCCGGCCCATCGGCCCGGGCGTGTCCTGGAAGTGCACGAGCGGCGAGAACCCGGTGCGGCTCACGAGCCCGGTGGTCGGGCGCAGCCCGAAGAGGTTGGCGAAGGAGCCGGGCACGCGGACGGAGCCGCCCGTGTCCTCCCCGACGCCGACGAGCCCCAGGTTCGCGGTCAGCGCCGCGCCCGTGCCGGCGCTCGACCCGCCCGCCTCGCGGTCGAGGGCGTACGGGTTCTTCGTGTGATCGCTGCGCGAGGAGAACGAGAACCAGCCTGCGGCGAAGTCGCACATGGTCGTCTTGGCGAGCACGATCGCCCCGGCCTCGCGCAGCCTGGTCACGACCGTGGCATCGCGCTCGGGGACGTAGTCGGCGAACAGCGCCGACCCGAACGACGTCGGTATCCCGGCCGTCTCCGCCTGGTCCTTGATGAGCACGGGAACGCCGTGCAGCGGACCCTGCAGCTTCCCCGTGGCCGCGAACGCCGCGTCGAGCGCCTCGGCCTCCGCGAGTGCCAGCGGGTTGACCGTGACGACGGAGCCGATGCGCGGCCCTGCGGAGTCGATGTCGGCGATCCGTTGCAGGTACCAGCTCACGAGGTCGGCGCTCGTCGTGGTTCCGGTGAGCACCTGCTCGTGGAATGCGGTGGTGGTGAGTTCCTCGAAGGGCAAGGTCGGCTCCCTCTCGTCAGGCGGGCGTCGGGAAGGCCGAGCCTCCGGCGCCCGACCGCAGGCGGCCGTCGACCGCGCAGGGGTGGTTGGGGTGGATGCCGGGCACCGGTGCCGGGCGGGCGTCGCCCCTGTCGGCCCGGGTCGGCCGGTGCGAGGTCGAGCGCGCGAAGTTCCGCACTCGGTGCGGCGGGGTCTCCGCAGTCCACGACGCTACGGAGCGCAGATGTCCGTCCTGTACCCCTCGGTTTCGGCTCGATGACCGGTCGACGCGGAGGGCACATACCCGCCCACCACGAGACGTACCACCGCTACGTGCGCAAACCCGGCAGCTACTCGCCGGGCGGGAAGTCGGCCGAGCGGCTCACGTCGGCCCACCGCTCCGCCTCCGCGGCACGGGCACGTGAGGACGTCTCGGCCGCCTCCACCGCACCGGCACCGAGCAGCAGGCGCAACGGCGGCTCCTCCAGGTCCACGACGTCGACGATGATCCGCGCCGCCCTGGCCGGGTCGCCCGGAGCGGTCCGGTCGAAGCCGGCGCGACGGCGGTTCATCGCACCGACGGTCTGCTCGTAGTCCGGCCCGACCGGCGCGACCCGCATGGACGAACCGGCCCAGTCGGTGCGGAACGCTCCGGGCTCGACGATGGTGACCTTGATGCCGAGCGGCGCGACCTCGCTGTTCAGCACCTCCGAGAAGCCCTCGACGGCGAACTTCGCCGCCTGGTACGCGGCGGCGCCCGGCGACCCGCCCACGCGGCCACCCACGGAGGAGAACTGCACGAAGTGGCCGCAGCGCTGCGCGCGCAGCACCGGGAGAGCGGCCTTCGTGACGTTCACGACGCCGAAGAAGTTGGCTTCGACCTGCGCACGGAAGTCCTCGTCCGAGGTCTCCTCGATCGGCGAGGAGTTCGCATAGCCCGCGTTGTTGGCGACGACGTCCAGACCGCCGAACTCGTCGACGGCGAACCGGACGGCCGCTCGCGCCGCTTCCGCGTCGGTGACGTCCAGCGCGTACGTGCGCACGCGGTCGCCGTAGCTCTCTGCCAGGTCGGCGACCTGCTCGGGCCGGCGGGCGGTGGCGACCACCTGGTCCCCGTGCTCCAGCGCCGCCGTCGCCAGCTCACGGCCGAAGCCACGCGAGCTACCGGTGATCAGCCAGGTCCTGGTCATGTCCTCTTCCTCACGTCGGGTGAAACCATCTCGGGCAAGTGTCACACGCTCGTAGCACTATGACGGGTATCCGCCGCCATGACGCCGAAAGTGAGAGGTGAGGTGCCGCACACCAAGTACGGTGGAATGACCATGAGAGCGGACGCCACACGCAACCTGAACGCCGTGCTGCGCACGGGAGCACGGCTGCTCGCCGAGGATCCGACGGTGAGCATGGCCACGATCGCCACGACGGCGGGGGTGGACCGGCGCACGGTCTACCGGCGCTTCGCCACGCGGGAGGCCCTGCTCGCCGCCGTCTTCCAGGCCAAGCTCGACTCCGCGGAGCAGGTGCTCGACGCGGCCCGGCTCGAGGAGGCGCCGGTGGCGGTGGCGCTGCACCGCTACGTGGAGGGAATCGTGCCGGTCAGCCGGGAGTGGCCGCTCGACGTGCGGCGGATGATGCGCGCGGATCCCGTCGCGAACGAACGCCGGGAGACACAGAGCCGGCGGCTCGACGTGTTCCTGGAGCGGGCGACCGCGGAGGGGCTGCTCCGCGCCGACCTAGCGGAGGGCTGGACCCGCAGGGTGCTGGATCAACTCGTCGACTCGGTCGCCCACGATCTCCCCCGGCTCGATCCGCCGCAGGCCGCCGACCTCGTCGTCGCCACGTTCCTCGACGGGGTCGGTCGGCACTGAGCCGGCGACGTGCGGTCCGGACGTCAGGGCGTGTGCACCACGAGGCCGTCCGCACGTTCACGCTCTCCGAGCAGCTTGCGCAAGGACTGCAGCGCGTTGTACGTGCGCGACTTCACCGTGTCCGGCGGGATGCCGAGCTTCTCCGCCGCTTCTCCGACGCTGCTGCCGTGAATGTACACATCGGCGAGAACCGCACGCCGTTCCGGCGAGAGCGAGTCCATCGCCTGCAACACCTGCATCGAATCCATCGCGCGGTCGGCGGGGACCTGCCCGGTTTCCCGGGTCCGTTCGGCCACCACATCCCGCACGACCGTGAACAACCAGGCACGACCGACGCTCTGCCCGCTTGTATCGGCACCGTGACGCCATGCGCGGATCAGTGTTTCCTGCACGACATCTTCTGCAACGGAACGGTCACCGGTGAGTCGTATGGCATAGGCCAAAATCGACTTCCCGTGCTGCTCGTACAGCCTGCGGACCAACACCTCGCCCGCAACGTCTGCGCGGCGACGAGCCCCCCGGCCTGCCATAGCCACACCCTTCCCGAGATTTCTCCACGTCAGTGAGAACAACCGAGGGAGCCCGACGCTGGGGCCTCGATCCGCAGGGGGCCACCCCCGTTTCCCCCTGCCCGGCCTCTCGTGTCGATCGGCCGATCGACACGTACGCTAGGCCCTGCCTCGTTGAAGCGTCAACCAGGGCAAATCGGGCGTTACACGCAGAGATCACGACCAAGAGGAGTTGGACATGGCCAGGAAGCGCAGCCTCGACGAGGGTCCGGTGCTGCGCGGCAAGATCATGGAGCGGGCAAGCGTGCTGTTCTACGAACGTGGCTTCGCCGCGACCTCGATCCGTGACATCGCCGACGCGGTCGGTATCTCTTCCTCAACGCTCTACCACCACTTCACCAACAAACAAGAAGTGCTGCACGCGATAGCTGTGAACTTCATGAGAGACTTCGTGGCCGAGACCACAGTGGTGCTCCGGGACACATCCCGCACGCCGACCGAGCGAATCCGCGAGACGGTGCGGCTACATCTCACGATCAGCGACGACCGGCGACCCGAGCTGGTCGTCGGCAATCCCATCCGCTACGGCCTCGACCAGGAGCAGCGGCGCGACGCGATCAGACTGCAGACCGAATACCACGACGCCGTTCTGGACGTGATCAGCCAGGGAAATGACGCCAAGGAATTCCACATCGTCGATATCCCACTCACCACCATGGCCCTGCTCGACATGCTCAACGGTGTGCGCGAATGGTTCCGGAGAAGCGGCCCGCTCTCCCTCGACCAGATCATCGACCGATACACGGCCTTCAGTTTGCGGATCCTGGGCGCCTCGCCCGCCCCCAGCACGGGATGACTGCGTGCGGATCGTTCGGTCAGAGCGTCTCGAGTTCGTCGAGCGTGGGGGTCGGCCGCCGTGTTCCGCCTGGCGCGTCGAGATAGAACAGCGCCGTCGACGCGATGTCGTCGTGCAGGGGCAGGTAACGGTGGCCTGCTCGCCATCCCAGCGCCTGGATGTCCACCCGTATCGCGGACGCGAAGCGAATGGGGTCGGGCACATGCCAGCGGTACATCCCGAATCGCTGCTGGCTCTCGTACAGCCCGTCGGGCCGGATGATCTGGTGCAGGCCCAGGTACGGGGTGGTGTAGCTCGTGTACCCCTGACCGGGGACGTCGAAGTTCCACGCGCCGCCGAAGTAGTCCTCGGTTCCGGTACCGCAGATGGTCGGGAAGTCACGGTCGTCGTCGAGGTAGTACTTGATCTCCCCCTCCCCCCACCATCCCCGCGAGTTGACACCCCAGGCGAGATAGGTGCCGACGTACTGACCGGAGCCACGGACGCCGCTCAGCAGCGGGTGGACCGAACCTGACGACAGCGGGTTGGAACGGCGCCACTGTGCGTGCAGGTATCCGCTGTGGTCCTCGTCGGTCCCGACGTCGAAGGTGACCTGGTAGTACACGACGGCGGGCGCGGCGGCCAGGTTCTCGATGGTCAGCCGAGCCGCCGAGCGGAAGGGCATGGGCCAGTAGCTGTTGAGCCCGCCGTGCGGGTTCACCGCGATCATCGACGAGCTGAGCTGCGCGAACCGTCCCCAGCCCTGGCCGAAGAAGTCACCCACCGGCACCTCGACGGCCGGCCTCGCCGCGCCGTCCCAGTAGGCGCGCAGGAGCAGGCTTCTCCAGTTGTCCGGGTGGGTCGTCATCCAGATGTGGGTGATGCGGCCCGGCCCCTCGATGTCGGCGAGGTCGATCGTGGAGTGGGCTCCGATCTCGATGCTCGGCGAGATCTTCCAGCCCTGACCGAGCTCGCGGCCCGGCACCGCCCCGGTGCCCTCGGTGGCTCGACCACCCTGTCCGGGTGCTCCCGTGGGGTTCTCCGGGCTGATCGAGCGGGTGGAGACCGCGCGGAGACGGGCGACGTCGTGATCAGGCATGACGACACACTCCCCGATCGGCTACGAGAGACGCCATCACCACGCAGAACGCGGCGATTTGCGCGGATTGTTCCGAATGTGCCGAACGTCCCACCGTTGGAGGGAGCCATACGCCCGCACAGTGGCTGATGGTGGAGGCAAGCCGGCACGGGCGCCGGCACAACAGACGGGACAGGAGGGTGAATGCGATGACTCGGGCCCAGAGCAACGGTGCTGACGAGAGCCGGACGGTGATCAGTGGCAGCGTGGCGGCGCGGCGCGCAGGCGACCTCCCGTCCCGCCATGCCGGCTGATCGCCGACGCGGCGGAACGCGCCGGACGTCCTATCTCGGGGCGCGTCTGCCGAGGCCGGACGCACCGCTGCTGAGCCAGTCGGTGATGCGCACCAGCACGCCGATCGCGCCGATCAACATGATCACGAGACCGATCACGTACAGGTCGTCTTCGACGAGACCGAGGGCCCCGATGCCGACACCGAACAAGATCACCAACCCCGCTGCGACCATCAGGTCCGCACCTCCGGTTCCTGCGTTGCCCTCTCCCTCTCGCAGTATGCGCGCCGAATCGCCCCGGGCAGGAGGGCCGTCATGACTTCCTACGCGCTCGTGCTGGCCGATGGCGACATCCCGGCGCGCAGCCAGATGGGGGCGTCGCTGGGGTTCCACATCATCTTCGCCTGCTTCGGGGTCGCCTTCCCCGCCGTCGTCCTGATCGCGCATTGGCTCGGGCTGCGGCGAGGCGATGCGGTGGCGCTGGTGCTGGCACGGCGGTGGTCGAAGGTGATGGCGGTGATCTTCGCGGTCGGTGCGGTGTCGGGCACCGTGCTGTCGTATGAGTTGGGGTTGCTGTGGCCGGGGCTGATGGGGCGTTTCGGTGCGGCGTTCGGGATCCCGTTCAGCCTGGAGGGGGTGTTCTTCTTCGTCGAGGCCATCTTCACCGCGATCTACCTCTACGGCTGGCGTGGGCTCTCGCCATGGGTGCATTGGTGGAGCGGGATGCCGATGGTGGTGGCGGGGTTGTTCGGGGCGTTGTCGGTGGTGGCAGCGAACTCGTGGATGAACCAGCCCAGCGGGTTCGTCCTCACCAACGGTCAGATCACCTCGGTGGATCCGTGGGCGGTGATCTTCAACCGGGCCACCCCGTACGAGGTGCCGCACATGATCCTGGCCGCGTACATGGTCACCGGGTTCCTCGTGGCCGGGGTGTATGCGGTGGGGATGCTGCGCGGGCGGTGGGACCGCTACCACCGGCTGGGGTTCCTGATCCCGTTCTCGGTCGCCGCGATCGCGGCACCGATCCAGGTCGTGGTCGGTGACATCGCCGCCCGGATGGTGGCCCAGCATCAGCCGGCGAAGTTCGCGGCGATGGAACTGGTGGACCGCACCGGCACGCACGTCACCGAGTGGCTGGGCGGGATCTACTGGAACGGGCAGGTCTACTTCGGCGTCGGGATCCCGTCGCTGGATTCGATCCTGGTCGGGTTCTCCCCGGACACGCGGGTGATCGGCTGGGAGGACTTTCCCCCCGAGCTGCGCGCCCCGCTGCCCAACCTGATCCACCTGTCCTTCACCGGCATGGTCGCGATCGGCACGCTGCTGGTCGTGCTGGCGGCGTGGCAGGGCTGGGTCTGGTGGTTCCACCGCCGGATTCCGCGCACCCGCTGGTTCCTCGTTCCCGCCGCACTCGCGGGGGTCGGGGCGGTGCTCGCGATGGAGCTCGGGTGGATCGTCACCGAGGTCGGCCGCCAACCCTGGACGGTCTACGGGGTGCTGCTGACCCGTGACGCGGTCACCCCGGCCAGCGGCGTGCCGATCACGCTGGCCCTGGCGATCGTGATCTACCTGGTGCTCACGGCCGTGTGCATCGTGGTGCCCTGGGAGATGGGACGCCGCTGGCGTTCTGCGGGGGACCCACGGCTCATCGAGGACCAGGCCACCCCCTACGGCCCACCCGCCGAACACGAGCAGGAGCAGGAGCGGGAGGTCCGGTCGTGACCCCGTCACCGGAACTGTTCGCCGTCGCGGTCCTGCTCTTCGTCGCGATCGCGGCCTACGCCCTGTTCGCCGGCGCCGACTTCGGCGGCGGCATCTGGGACCTGCTCGCCGGCGGCGACACCCGCGGCGCACGCCCGCGTGAGGCCATCGACATCTCCGTGACACCGGTCTGGGAAGGCAACCACGTCTGGAGCATCTTCGTCCTCGTCATCCTCTGGACCGCCTTCCCACCCGCCTTCGCCGCGATCATGACCGCACTGTTCGTCCCGATCGCGCTGGCCCTGCTCGGCATCTTCTTCCGCGGCATCGGGTTCGCCTTCCGCCACGAAGCCCAACGCCTGCACATGCAACGACTCAACGGCGCCATCTTCGCGATCTCCTCGCTCATGGCACCGTTCTTCCTCGGCGCCGTCATCGGCGCGGTCACCACCGGTGCGGTCCCCCCGAGACCGGCCGGGGAGATCCCCGGAGCCTGGACCAGCACCACAGCGTTGGTGACCGGCGGGCTGTTCGTCGCCACCTGCGCCTACATCGGAGCGATCTACCTCGTGGTCGACTCCGAACACCGCGGCGATCCCGAGATGGCCCGTTACTTCTCCCACCGCGCACTCGCCGCCGGCGTGGTCACCGGCGTGCTCGCCGCGGTCAACCTGCTTCTCATGCAGGCCAGCGCGCCGTACGTCTACGACCGGCTCGTCGGACCGGCGCTCCCGCTCCTGGTCGTGTCGGTGGTGGCAGGAGTCGCCGCGCTCGTCCTGGTCGTCCTGCGTCGCAGCCCCCACATCCTGCGCATCTGCGCCGGCCTGGCGGTCGCCGCGGTCGTCGCCGGGTGGGGATGGGCGCAGTACCCCTGGCTGCTGCCCGGGTCGATGACACTGCTGCAGGGCGCCGCGCCATCAGCCACGCTGTGGACCGAACTCGCCATCACGGGCCTGGCCGTGGTGCTCGTGTTCCCCGCCTTCGGCTGGCTCTACTGGCTGCAACAGCACGGACGGCTCCATGAGACCAAGCCGCACGAGGGCCTCCACCTGGCCACGGCCGTCGCCGGCGAGCCGCTGACCGCTCCGGCGAGCCCCGCTCCCGCGCAGCGTGAGCACAAGGTCGTGGCAACGGTGCTCATCGCGACGGTGGCCACAGAGCTCGTCCGGCAGTTACTGCAGCGCCGGCGGAACCGCCGCGGATGAGATGCGGGGCTTGTCCGCGATCGTCCGGTCGTGATCGGACGAGCCACCGGCGCGGAGCCCGTCAGACGGGCACCGGCGTCTCGCCCTGACGGACACCCCAGAGCCGGACCGTGACCACGATGGCCACGACGGTCAGCAGTGTTGCGGCCAGCATCGCCGCGGTGGTGAAACCCGAGACGAACGCGTCGCCCGCGATCGCCAGCACAGGCGCTGGGTCCGGCAACTGCCCCGCCACAGCCACAGCGCCGCCGAGGGTTCCGGTCGCCGCCTCCGCCACGTCCGGCGGGAGCGCAGCGGGGAGGGCACCCGTGATCTCGTCGCGGTAGACCGCGGTGGCGACCGTGCCGAGCACGGCGATGCCGACCGCTCCGCCGAACTCCGCTCCCGTCTCGCCGACGGCTGCGGCCGCACCGGCGCGCTCCGGCGGAGCGGTCGTCACGATCAGGTCGATGGCCAGTGGTGCGACCATCCCGGTGCCGAAGGTGAGCACCGTGTACGCGGACATCACCGCGAGCACCGAGGACTCGGTGCCGACCATGCCGACCAGCGCGAACCCCGCGGCCGCCACCGCGGTTCCCGCGCCGACGACGAGCGCGGGACGCACCGTGCGCACGAGGGCGGTGGCCAGCCCGATGCCGATCACGGTGCCCGCGATGGTCGGCAGCATCCACAGCGCGGCGACGAACGGACGCAGCCCCACCACGAGTTGCAGGAACTGCACCGCGAGGTAACCCATCCCGGCACTGGCGAGGACGATCATCGTCTGGGCACCGAGAGCGGCGCCGAATCCGCGGCTGCGCAGGAGCCGGATGTCGATCATCGGATCAGCCAGCCGGAGTTGCCTGCGGACGAAGAGCACCGCGACGAGGCAGCCGCCGAGCACGGCCAGCGCCGGGGCCACCCCGACGGCGTGCGCCGCCATCTCCTTCACCCCGTAGACCACCGGGAGCACGGCGGCCAGCGAGAGCAGCGCGGAGAGCACGTCGAACCCGCCCGGACGCGGGTCACGCGACTCCGGCAACAGCACCGGCCCCACCACGAGCAGCAGCAGCATCACGGGCACGTTGATCAGGAACACCGAACCCCACCAGAACTGCTCGAGCAGCAGCCCGCCCACGATGGGGCCGATGGCGACCCCGCCGGTGAACGCTCCGGTCCAGATGCCGATCGCGGCGCGACGGCTGCGGTCATCGGGGAACATCGAGCGGATCAACGCCAGAGTGGACGGGGCGAGCACCGCGCCACCGACACCGAGCAGCGCACGCGCCGCGATCAGCATCTCGGGCGTGGACGCGTACGCGGCGAGGACGGACGCCCCACCGAACGCCCCCGCGCCGAGCAGCAACAGCAGGCGCCGCCCGATCCGGTCGCCCAGCGAACCCATCGTGATCAGGAGTCCGGCGATGAGGAACCCGTACACATCCATGATCCACAACAGCTGCGTGCCGCTGGGGGCGAGGTCGGCACTGAGCCAGGGCGCAGCCATGAACAGCACGGACAGGTCCATCGAGGCGAGCAGGGCAGGCAGCACCAGGACGGCGAGCCCGAGCCAGGCCCGGCGGGAGTCGTTCACGAGGGCGATCATACGTACGTATAAGACATATGTATAGAACGCACGTCCGTCCAGGACCCTAGGATCGCGCCATGGGACACCGCGAGGACCTGCTCACCGGTGCGAAGCGCTGCCTCGCCGAGAAGGGCTTCGCCGCCACCACGGCACGCGACATCGTCGCGGCCTCCGGCACCAACCTGGCGTCGATCGGCTACCACTTCGGGTCGAAGGACGCCCTGCTCAACGCCGCGATCATCGACTCGTTCGACGACTGGGACGACGAGATCGCGCACGCTCTCCGGTCCGGCACGCGCAACAACCCCGTCGACCGGCTGGAGGGGTTCCTCGACGGAGTCGTGGCCGCGCTGACCAGGGACCGGTCCACGGCGGTCGCGAGCGTGCAGGCCTATGCGCGCGCTGAGCACACACCGGAGCTACGGGACCAGATCGCCGACGCCTACGAGCGCGGCCGCCGCTCGGTCGCCGCGCTGATCCTCGACGTCGCCGAGGACGAGATCGACGAACGGACGGCGCTACAGCTCGGCTCCCTGGCCCTCTCGCTGGTCAACGGGCTGGTGCTGCAGATACTGCTCGACCCGGAGCGCGCGCCGTCCGGCCGCGACCTCGCCGCCGCGCTGCGCGCCCTCGCCCCGCTCGGATCGGCCGAGAAGGACTGACGCTCCCCGGCCTGACGAGCCTCAGGCAGGCCGGCCCGTCACGTAGATCATGTTCCGCTCGTTCCCCGGCGCCGGGTGGGTGACGACCTCGCCGAACCCGGCCTCGCCGAGCATCCGCCGGGCCGTCTGCTCGCCCCACGCACCACCGAGCCCGGCTCCCCCCACCGCGAGCGAGACGGTCATGCAGTGCAGGGTGCTGGTCGAGTAGATCCACCGCGCGTGGGGATTGCCGACGTTGTCCTCCAGGTTGCTCGACAGGGCCAGGTCCAGCATGAAGAAGGTGCCGCCCGGGACGAGCGCGTCGTGAACGGCGCGCAACACCGCCGCCGGCGCGGCCTGGTCGTGCACCGAGTCGAAGGCGAAGATCACGTCGAACGGCTGCGCCGGTTTCAGCTCGGCGACGTCGGCCACCTCGAACGTGACGTTGGAGAGCTTCGCTTCCGCGGCTTCGGCCCTGCCCCGGTCGAGGGCGTCCTCGGCGATGTCGTAGCCGATGAACGTCGAGGCGGGGAACGCCTTCCCCAGCACCACCAGCGCATGCCCGGTGCCGGTGCCGATGTCGGCGACCCGGACGCCCGCGGCGAGCCGCTCCCTCAACCCGGGCGCCGCCGGCAGCCACCTGTCGAGCAGCATCTCGTCGACGGGCCGGCGGCTGAGCTGGTCCATCTTGTCGGTGAACTCCGGGCGGAACACCGAGTACGGGACGCCGCCGCCCACCCGGAACGCGTGCTCGAGCTCGCCGAGGTGCTTGCCCAGGCTCGTGACCATTCCGGCGAGTGGCGCCATGTTCGCGGAGCCGTTGCCGGTGAGGCCTGCTGCGTGTTCGGCCGGAATGGTGTATTCGCGCGTCGCCGCGTCGTAGGTCATGATCCCGTTGGCCACGATCGACCCGAGCCATTCACGCACATAGCGCTCCTGCAGGCCGGCCCGGTCGGCCAGCTGCTGCGCGGTCGCCGGACCTTGCGCCGCGGCCTCGAACAGGCCGGTGCGGTACCCGAGGTCGATCATGTAGGTCAGCAACCCGTTGGTGTACACGCCGAAGAGGTGCTGAGCGAACTCGGTCTGCCGTCCACGATCCAGGTCGAGACTCTTCGTCATACTTGATTTTCTACACTCCGAAAATCGTGACCATTAGGTTACCTGCACCACATCGGCGATCCCGATCGGGCAGTTTCGGCACGCGCGTGGTCACTTCCCTCCATCACGAGGAATGCACCATTGTTCGCGATTCTCGGCACTCACCGCCGACGAAGGCGCCAGTACAACAGACCGGCCTGGATGACGAAGAACGCTCCACCGGCTCCTGCGTACATGACGATGGCGTTCAGCCGCGGATCGTCGCCGAGTGCGGTGACGCCGAAGCCGCCGCCGGCGAGGACGGACAGCGCTCCGGCAAGCAGCAGCGACCACTGTCGACCCATCTCGGGGCGGTGCCGGTGCAGCGCCGCGACCAACTGCGCCACGCCGGAGACGATGGCCCAGCCGCCGAACACCAGCAGCACGGAGGGCACGTCGATGTTCCCGGCTATCGCCAGAGCGACCGCTGCGAGGGTGCTGACTGCGATGTTGAACAGCTGCAGACCTCGTCCGGGCATGCCGGACCGATCGCGAAAATCAATGAACACGGCGACCGCATCGATCAGTGGATAGACGACCAGCAGGATAATCGTGCCGGCCGCGAGAGAGTCGAGGACGGTTGCGAACCCGACGGCCCACAAGATTGCGATCAGGCCACGGATCACGTACAGCCGGAGCAGGGAGGACGCACCGCTCCTCACGCGAGCCGTCGCGAACGAGGAGGTGCGGGGATGCGAATTCACCACGATGCCTTCCATGGAGGGCGAGAATGTGCCGCGCACCGGCGTCGACGGCCTGTGCCCGCGAAGCCGGCCCGGCCTCTCTCCGCCCGGGTTTTGCCGATAACTGTTATTGCGAGTCCGGCGTGCGGCTCGCCGTGAGCCGGTCAGCGTGTCGGCCCTTGGGGAGATGAAGGCGCGTCACTGTGGTGCACGGTGTCTGGTCCGTGCCTCGTTTCTCCGGCCGGCACGGCGGTGATCGTATGTGCCCGCTGACCGGCTCGGCGACCGTGAGGTGACGCCGCCGGTGTACGTCACCGTGGCGGCTCAGCCGATCCCGGCCTGCAGCAGGGCAGGACGATCCAGCTCCGGGCGCCTACCTTCCGCGGAACTCGGGACGACGCTTCTCCTGCCGGGCCCGGCGGCCCTCGGCGCGGTCTTCGCTCCCCCAGCAGGCCGCGAACGCGGCGTCAAGCTCCGCAGCGTCGCTCACCGGCTCGACGATGTCGTTGAGCACGCGCTTGGAGTACGCGAGGGTGAGCGGGGCGAGCTCGGCGATCTCCGTCGCCCAGGTGATCGCATCGGCACCCGACCCGGCGCGCTCGGCCAGCCCGCAGGCCAGCGCGGCGTCGGCGTCGAGCTGCGCGCAGCCGAGCAGGAGTGCCCGGGCCGTGCCGTTGCCTGCCAACACCGACAGCCGCCGGATGGTCCACGGGTCCACCGCGAGGCCGATCTTCGCGGTCGGGACGCCGAAGAGCGCTGTCGGCGCGACGACCCGCAGATCCGCGGCGATCGCGAGCTGCGTGCCCGCGCCGATCGCAGGTCCGTTCACGGCGGCGACCACCGGGACCGGCGCGTCGACCACCGCGTGCAGCATCGCGTAGTGCGCGTCGCGGAAGTCGGCGGTGTAGACGTCGTCGAGGTCGGCACCCGAGCAGAAGCTCGTGCCGCTGCCGGTGAGCACGAGCGCCCTCGCGCCGTCGGCGACGGCGCCGCGGACCGAGTCGCGGAGCATGTTGCACAGCTCGGCGTTCAGCGCGTTGCGTTTCTGCGGGCGGTCGAGGGTCAGCACCGCGACCCGCCCATGGTCTGTCCGGACGATCAATGGAGCGCCTTCCGCACGGCGTCGGGGTGATCGGAGGGGGCCGAGGGAGTCCCCCGCGCGCCCAGTCCCCCGCCCACCCTGCCCCACGCCCCGCTCATCCGCGTGAGGCGGGCCCCGTTGCCTCCGCGGCGTTATGGTGACGACCACCGTCCAGAAGGTGTCCCCGGCCACCTCGTCCACAGTGGAGCTGCAGTATGCCGACATCGGGCCCCGCGGTCGGCAGGCCGCGCGATCCCGCGCTCGACCGGCGGATCGCGCTCGCTGCGGTGGAACTGTTCGGCCGGGCCGGCTGGGCGGGGTTCAGCGTGGAGGCCGTGGCCCGGCAGGCCGGCGCCGGGAAGGCGTCGATCTACCTGCGGTGGCCCACGAAGGAACGCCTGCTCTCCGACGCCCTGGAGACCCAGGTCGTCGACCTCACCGACGCCGACACCGGCACCCTGCGCGGGGACCTCGTCCACCTGGCCCGCCAGCTACTGGACCTCTACCTGGGCGAATGCCGCCAGGCCGTGCTGCGGATGAGCGTGGAGGCCTCGGAGATCCCCGGCGTGGCGAACCGCTGGGCAACGCTGCAGGAGTCGCAGGTGCTCGCCGCTCGCGCCATGGTCCGCCGCGCGATGCGGCGCGGGGAGGTCAGCGACGACACCTCCGTCACCCTGCTGCTCGACGCCCTGTGCGGCGGGGTCGTGATGCACGTGGTCGCCACACCGCCGCACCTGCGCCACCGTCTCCTCACCGACGCCCCGCGGTACGCGGAGAGCCTCGTGGACTTCCTCCTGCGCAGCGTCGACGCCGGATCCTGACTGACACCCGCGTTGCCGTCGATCCGGCAGCGCGGCTATGGTCACCGCCGATTCAGACGAGATACGTCTAGGAAGGGTCCCGTCCGGCTGGAGCCGCCCACCTCATGACCACGCGCGAGCTCGACCCCCGCACACCCGTCCTGGTCGGGGTCGGACAGGCCTCCGAACGCCTCGACGACCCCGGCTACCGACGGCGTTCCGCCGTGGAACTGGCCGCCGCGGCGGCGACCGAGGCGCTCACCGACACGGCGTCGGATCCTGTCGCGGTGGCGGCTGCGGTCGACACGGTCGCCGGGGTACGGCAGATCGAGAACTCGATCCCCGGTGTCCGCGCTCCCCTGGGCAGGTCCGACAACTACCCGCGATCGGTCGCCTCCCGCATCGGCGCCTCGCCTGCGCGCGCGATCCTCGAGGTCGTGGGAGGTCAATCCCCCCAGCACCTGGTCACCGAGCTGGCGGCCACGATCGCCGCAGGCCGGTCGGAGGTGGCGCTGCTGTTCGGTTCGGAGGCGATCTCGACCGCCCGCCACCTGCGCACCGCCGTGGATCGCCCGGACTTCACCGAGCACGTCGACGGGGATCTCGAGGACCGCGGATTCGGCCTCCGGGGCATCCTGTCGCGACACCAGACCGACCACGGGCTGGTGGGCATGCCGAGCCGATTCGCGCTGGTCGAGACCGCCCGCCGAGCGCGGCTGGGACAGACCCGCGGGGAGTACGCACTCGGGATGGGGCGGCTCTTCGCTCCGTTCACCGAGGTCGCCGCCGCGAATCCACACGCCGCGGCCCCTACCGTGCGCACCGCCGAGGAGCTCGCCACGCCCTCCGCCGCCAACCGGCCGCTCGCCGACCCGTACACCCGTTACCTCGTGGCACGTGACCAGGTGAACCAGGGCGCGGCGGTGCTGCTGATGTCGGTGGCCTCGGCGCGGCGGTTGGGCGTGCCCCGCGAGCGGTGGGTGTTCCTGCACGGCCACGCCGACCTGCGCGAACGTGATCTTTTCGAACGCGTTGACCTCAGCGCGTCACCGGCGTCGGTACTCGCGGCACGGCACGCGCTCGACGTCGCCGGGATCGGCCCCGACCAGATCACGACGTTCGACCTCTACAGCTGTTTCCCGATCGCGGTGTCGAACATCTGCGACGGCCTGGGCATCGACCCCGCCGACCCGCGAGGTCTCACCGTCACCGGTGGCCTGCCGTTCTTCGGCGGTGCAGGCAACAACTACTCGATGCACGCGATCGCCGAGACCGTGCAGCGGATGCGTGCCCTGCCGGGGGCGTTCGGGTTCGTCGGTGCCAACGGCGGCACGATGACCAAGTACTCGGCCGGGATCTACTCCACGACTCCGGTGGAGTGGCGGCCGGACCGCAGCGGCGAGATCCAGGCCGAGATCGACGCGTGGCCCGCGCCCGAACACGTGGTGCGCGCCGACGGCCGGGCGACGATCGAGACCTGCACGGTCACCCACACCCGCGAAGGCGCCCGCACGGGAATCGTCGTCGGACGGCTCGACGACGGGGGCGCCCGCTTCCTCGCCAGGAACGCCGACGGTGACGACACGGCGATCGACCTGCTGACCGTCGGTGAACCGGTCGGAAAGCCCATCCACGTCCGGTCGTTCGACTGCGGTAACCGGTTCAGTTCCTTCCGGAAACAGCTGTAACGGATCCCGCGCCCAGCCGGGTGGCGCGAGGATGAGAGAGGCACATCACGGTCGATGCGTATCGCGCTGCGGCGGGGAGGCCGCAACCTTGAACACCGACACCCGCCGCGCCGCCCGCCCCGGAGCAACAATGTCTGAGCCCGACCCGCAGACCGTCCTTCTCCTCCAGCACCAGCACGACGGTGGCCCGGGCAACGTCGTGACGTGGCTCGACGAGCACGGAATTCCGTGGGAGCTCGTCGACGTCTCCGCCGGTTCGCTGCCACCGGTCACACCGCACCGGGCGATCGTGGTGCTGGGCAGCGAGGAGGCCGCGTACGACCCCACGGTGGCCTGGCTCCCCGCCGAGAAGGCCTACCTGGCGCAGGCCATGGCGATCGGCACACCGGTTCTCGGGCTGTGCTTCGGCGGGCAACTGATCGCCGACGTGCTGGGCGGTCAGGTCACGAAGGCCGACGTCACCGAGATCGGCTGGGTCGATGTCGCAGCCCTGCCGGATTCGGCACAGAACGGTGCCGCTGCGGATCCGGCCGACGCCGTCGTGCTCGGCACGTGGTTCGCGTGGCACTACGACGAGTTCCAGCCGCCCCCCGGCAGCACGGTGCTCGCCGCGACGAGCAACTGCGTGCACGCGTTCCGCCACGGGCCGCACCTGGCTCTGCAGTTCCACCCCGAGGTCTCACCCGCGCACATCGAGGTGTGGCTGGACAAGACGTCGCGGCAGGATCGGCCGGCGGTGAACGCCGAGGACGCCCGCCGCATGCTCGATGAGTCCGAACGGCGCAGCACCGCAGCCCGCGACGCCGCCTTCCGCCTGTACGCGTCGTTCTTCGGCGAGTCCGTGTCCTGACGGCAGAGGCGAAGGGCCCGCGGGTCCGGGGTCGTTCGCGGGCGGCAGAACCTGGGGGGCGCCGGTACGTTCGATGCGAATCTACGAGGAGAGAGGCCGACGAGAGGCCGGTTGCCGTGAGCATCTCCGTGTTCCTGCTCGACGACCACGAGATCGTCCGGCGTGGTATCGCCCAGTTACTCGAGTCCGAGGACGACATCCAGGTCGTCGGCGAGGCCGGCAGCGCGGCCCAGGCCCTGGCCCGGATCCCCGCCCTGCGACCCGACGTGGCGATCCTCGACGTCCGCCTCCCCGACGGCGAGGGCGTCACCGTCTGCCGCGAGATCCGCTCCACGGTGGTGCCGCCTCCGGCCTGCCTGATGCTCACCTCGTACTCCGACGACGAGGCCCTGTTCGGGGCCATCATGGCCGGGGCCTCCGGCTACCTGCTGAAACAGGTCACCGGCATCGACCTCATCGGAGCCGTACGCACCATCGCCGAGGGCGGCTCCCTCCTCGACCCGAAGGCCACCGCCGTCGTCCTGGAGCGCCTGCGCAAGGGCGAGGAGCCCCCCGATCCCCGCTACGAGTCACTCAGCCCCCAGGAACGACGCATCCTCGGCTACATCGCCGACGGCCTCACCAACCGCCAGATCGGCGCCGAGATGTACCTCGCCGAGAAGACGGTCAAGAACTACGTCTCCTCGCTGCTGCACAAGCTCGGCTTCTCCCGCCGCACCGAAGCCGCCGTCTACGCCACGGAACACCGCCGGGGCAGCGGAACCTGACGACCCGCGGGTCGGTGCCTGGCGCGGACGCGGCGGTCCCAGGACCAACGGCCCGACTGCGGGGAACGAGTGGCACTCGTCCGTGGACGTTACCGAGGCGCAGGCTCGGCATAGCCCCGTGCACCGGGGAAGCGCGATGACGAGCGAGCGAGCAGCGATGAGCGATCCCGACCTGGCCGGGGCGGTCACGGACGCCCTGCGAGCACCTTCGGTTCAGAACACCCAGCCCTGGAAGTGGCGCATTCTCGACGACTCGGTGCAGCTGTACGCGGATGAGGACCGCCACCTCTACGTGACCGATCCCGAGCAGCGCGACCTCGTCCTGAGCTGCGGCGCCGCCCTGCATCACCTCCTCGTCGCACTCGCCGCCCGCGGCGTCGGGACCGACGTGACGCGCCTGCCCGACCCCGAGGACTGCGACCACCTCGCCACGGTCGCCGTGAACCCCGCATCGGCGCCCGACGCACTCACCGCCTCGCTCTACCCCGCGATCGCCGCTCGGCGGACCGACCGGCGCCGCATGAGCGACGACCCGGTGTCTCCCGACCAGGTGGAAGCCTTGCAGGAGCACGCCGGGCACGTCGGTGGCCTGCTCGTGCCGGTGACCGAGCCGCACGCACGGGAGCAGCTGGTCGCCACACTCACCGAGGCGAACGAACAACAGCGCCACGAACCGGGCTACGCGTCCGAACTGCGGCTGTGGACCCACCGGCTTCCCGGCAGCCACGACGGCATCCCCGCAGACGCGGTGGCGGCCTCCGTCTGCGGCGCGCGACCGACCGGGCTGCGGCGCTTCGGACCCGCCACCCTCGCCCAGCCTCCGCTGTCGCCGGGACATACTCCGGACGACGCCGCGGAGTTCCTGGTCGTGGCCACCCCGACCGACACCGTGTTGGACCACATCCGTGCCGGGGAGGCCACGAGCGCGGTCCTGCTCGCGGCGACTCGGATGGGTTTGGCCACCACCCCGCTCAGCCAGGCACTCGAGATCGACTCCTGCCGGCACCGGATACGCACCGAAGTGCTGCGCATGCCCGAGTACCCGCAGCTCGTGGTCCGGGTCGGCCTGCCGGCCACCGGAGCCGACGAGCTGCCGGTGACGCCACGGCGCGCGCTGCGCTCGGTCCTTCTGCCCGGCTGAGGTCCGCGCGCCCGGCAAGTTCGCGAGTCCCCTGGCGATCGGGCCGAAGGACTCTGCCCGGCGGTTCGTCGAGCGAGCAGGGTGGACCGGCATCCGGACCATGGCCGTCAGCATGGAGAGGAGCCGCCGATGAGCAGCTTGATGCGGCGCGACCGAGGCGGAGATGTCGCCAACCGCCTCAACCGGATGGACCGGTTCCTAGACGAGTGGATGCGCGCGCTGCCGGGCCGTCGCCCCTTCGGCGTGAGCATGGACTGGCTCGTCGAGGACGCGATCCGCGTCGACCAGTTCCGTGAGGGCGACACCGAGGTCATCCGCGCTGAACTACCCGGGATCGACCCGGAGAAGGACATCGACCTCACCGTCGGCGGCGGGGTGCTGCGGATCAACGCCGAACGGCGCGTCGAGGAGACGACCGAGGACAAGGGCTACCTGCGCCACGAGCTGCGCTACGGCAGGTTCGGCCGCACGCTGCCCCTTCCCGACGGCGTGACCGATTCCGACATCACCGCCACCTACAAGGACGGGATCCTCGAGATCCACATCCCGATCCCGAAGACCACCACCAGCGAGCGCAAGAAGATCGAGATCAGCAAGAGCTGACGATCGGACACGCCTCGCCGGGCTCACACCAGGAACACGACATGATCGAGAAGCGCTGGAACATCGACATCACGATCGACGAGCAGGACGGGAACACCCGCGCGACGGCCCGTCTGCACACCCCGGAGAGCGATCGACTGGTCGGCACCGGGCTGGCTCGGTGCAACCCGACCGACCACGACGTGCCCGAGATCGGCGACGAGCTCGCCGTCGCACGGGCACTCGCCGACCTCAGCGACCGGCTGCTCAGGGACGCCACCCTCGACATCAGCAGGAACATGGGACGCGACCTGCGGGTCTGACCCCTCGTCGCGATCCCAGGCCGCCGGCACGTGCGGGTGGCCTGCTACCGGTGTCCGGTCCACTCCGGTCCGATGTCGGCCCACTCGCGCGCCCATCGCCGGGCGTTGACCGCGTCGATCCCGCGCCGCACCAGCAACCACACCACACCGAGCACGGACGCCCCGACGGCCAGCACGGCGATGCCGGTGAAGATTCCTGCCGCCACGGCGTCCACCCTCGCCGGGGGCGGATCCACGGTCGCGCCGGTGCGGTCCACCCACACCGGCACCTCGGAGCCGGCGGGCGCCGCGGCCGGCACGGGCACGAAGCCCGTACGCCGAACACCGTCGGGACCGACCCACTCCACCTCGACAGCGATCCGGCTTCCCGGGTCTAGGGGCACCACGGGCGCCTGCGCGAGCACACGGGCAGGCAGCATGGTCCGGTCCTGCGACTGGGTGTGTATGCGCTCGTTCACCCGGCCGTGCGCGCCGACGCCGGCGATCAGGGCGGCCGCGACGAGCAGCAGGGACGCGGAGAGCAGCACCCACACCACGACGTCCTCGATGAGATCCGTCGCCCGGCGGGGCAGCTTCCTGACCGCGGCGTGCTGTTCGTCCTGCTCACCGGGCACCGCGACCACCTCGCCCCCTTCTCCGTCTCAGCTCCTCCGCGTCGCGACCGCGCTGATCACTTCTCCTTCTCGTCGAGGGGCCGAACCACTGCCACCGAGCAGCGCGCGCGGTGCAGCACCGCGTGGCTGACCGAGCCGAGCAGCAGACCCGCTGCCGCACCCCGGCCACGGGAACCGACCACGACCAGCTGCGCCCGCTGCGACTCCTCGATCAGAGCGTGGGCCGGGCGGTCGTGCGTGACCACCCGATACACCCGCACGTCCGGGTACTTCTCGCTCCATCCCGCCAGCCGCTCCGCCAGCACCTCGTGCTCGTCCGTCTCGACCGCCTCCCGGTCGAACAGCAGCGCAGCCATCGCCGGGTCCATCACCAGGTCCCACCACGCATGCACGGCCACCAGCGGAACACCCCGCGTGGTGGCCGCCATGAAGGCGAAGGCCAGCGCAGCCTCGCTGATCTCCGACCCGTCCACGCCCACGACGACCGGACGCGACCCCTCGTCCTCCGTCCGGCCCTCCCCCTGCCGGACCAGGACCACCGGACACTCCGCCTGTGCGGCCATGGCGACGGAGACCGAGCCGACGAGCAGCCGACTCACGCCCCCGTGGCCACGGTCACCGAGAACGATCAAGTGCGCCCGCCGCGACTCCTCCCGCAGCACCGGAACCGGGAACCCCACGACGAGCTGCTGCTCCACAGGCCTCCCCTCGGCGGCCTCCTCCGCCACCCCCGCAGCCTCGGCCAGCTGACGCCTCGCCGCCGCGAGCATGATGTCGCGGTAGTCGCCCCCGAGCCCGATCCGCCCGATCACATGGTCCTGGTTCCAGGCCATCGCCGTGACCAGCCGCAACGTCACGTTCCGACGGGCAGCCTCGGCAGCGGCCCACCGCACCGCCTCCAGCGCGCTCTCCGACCCGTCGACCCCGACGACCACCGTCCGGCCATGGTGTCGCCCATCCGCCATGTCCCCTCCTCGCTCGGTCGTCCCCGAGCGTGTCCCGGCTGACCGGCTTCGGGCAGTGGCTCCCGGCCCTGTCTGGAGGGTCTTCGGACCTCAGGAGCACGTAACCGACAATTCAGTCATATCGTCTGAATCCGTCAGTCGGATCGCTGCGAGACGCAGGGGCGGCCGAGGGGTACCCATGGATCGCTGATCAGGGCCGCACAGGTGCGTGGAGGTACGGTCGCCGCCCCCAACCGATGATCACGGACAATTGGCCGAGCGACCCTGAGAGGCTGGCCGGCAGGCCGCCATCCCGGCAGGGTCGCCATCCCGGCAGGGCGGCTGGCCGCGTGGGCACGGAACGGGGTGGCCGTCCCGAGTACTGGCCGGGGCGGCACGCGTTGAAGCGAAGATCACCAGTTGGGGACGCGCAACCGCGCGGGCCGCCGCCCTCGCCCCCAACCGATGATCAAGGGCGGCTCGCCGGGCGGAAACCGCAGCAATGCGGATCAGCCCGCCGGCCACGGGCCGATGATCACCAGATCGGGACGCACAACCGGGCGGGCCGCCGTTCCCGGCCCCCAAACGGTGATCAAGGGCGGCTCGCCGGGCGGCCACCGCAGCAATGCAGATCAGCCGGCCGGCCACGGCCCGATGATCACCAGATCGAGACGCACAACCGGGCGGGCCGACGTCCCCGCCCCCGACCGATGATCAAGGACCGGCGAGCCGGGGCGGCTCCGCGAACCAGCCGCAGGGGGGACCCCGGCAGGCGCGTGTTGCAGGGCACGCAACCGGTCGCCCCCGGCGCCCGGCCGGGGCGGGCACCCGTCGCCGCGAAGATCGTCGGTTGGGGCCACACAACCGTGCGACGGCGCCGTCAGCGCTCCCCAGCCGGTGATCAAGGGGCTGCTCGCCGGGCGCCACGGCGGAGTACAGATGAGCAGACCGCCCCGGTGATCACCGATTGGGGGCGCATAGCCGTGTCCGGTGCGGTCGCCAGGCCCCAACCGATGATCAAGGGGCGGTCACTCGGAGCGGTCAGGAGAACCTCGGGGCCGACTTCCTCATTTCGCCCGAACCACGCACGGTGATCAACATCCTGGTTGGATCAACGGTGACGACCGCCATCGACCGGAGAACACGTGAACGACTCTTACTCCCCGGAAGCACTGCACGAGGCCTACCAGCACATCTGGTTCGTGGTCGCCCGCTCACAGGACATCGACGTACCGCAGCCGGCCCAACTGCTCGGCAGGCGGCTCGTCGTCTTCCGCGATTCCGACGGCCAGGCCCGGGTCCTCGATCGCCGCTGCATCCACCGTGGCGCCGACCTGGCTGCGGGCACGGTCCGCGGCGACGGCCTGCAGTGTCCCTACCACGGCTGGGAGTTCGACGGCGCCACCGGCGTCTGCTCACACATTCCCGCGCTCCGGGACGGGGTGCGCATCCCACCGAAGGCCAGGGTGGGCAGCTACCCCGTCATCGAGCGCTTCGGACACGTCTGGACGTGCCTGGGCGACCCGGTCTTCGACCTGCCGGACCCTCCGGAGATCGCGGATCTCACCCTCGACTGGCGCGCGGCGACGCCGATCCCCGCCAAGTGCGGCTTCATGGCGGCGGTGGAGAACTTCCGGGACATGGCGCACTTCCCGTTCGTGCACGCGGAGTCGATGGGCGAGGTGAACCCGGTGGTCGCCGATCTCGACGTGCAGCGAGACGGCAGGGAGGTACGTGCCTCGTTCTTCTACGAGCAGGTCGCCGGATCGGACTTCTCCGACACCGGCGACGCGTGGATGCACTATCACACCTACGCCCCCGGCATCGCCACGATCCTCTACGACTTCGGGCCCGAGATCGGCAAGCGCTACCTCGTCGACTTCCCCTCGCCCGTCAGCCACGACGAGTGCGTGATCTTCTGGGCCGTCGCCACCGACAAGGACTTCACCGGCGGCACGGTGGAGGAGGTCCTCGCGATCGAGACGAAGGTCTTCGACGAGGACACCCCGATCCTGGAGGGGCTCGACCCCAAGGAGGTGCCGCTGGCGAACCAGGTGCAGGAGGTCTCGTGCGCCGCGGACGTCTACACGCTGAACTACCGCAGCGCCACCAAGCACGTCGTCCAGGAGATTCGCAGGGCCAGGTCGGCGGCTCCTGCGGAGCCCGTCGGCGTCCGCGCGTGACGGGCAGGCCGCTCAGGCCGGGCCCTCGTGCACCTGGGCGGCCTCCCGCCGGCCCCGGCCGTCCTCCGTCGGCCGGTCACCGAGCAGCGCCTCCCCCTTGACCAGCCAGGACACCCCGAACGCGAGGACGGCCACCGTCTCCAGCCAGAACAGCGGCCGGTACTCGGCCTTCACGGCGTCACCGACGAACAGGTCGGTGACCACCGCGAGCACCAGGCAGGCGACGATCACCCACCCGCAGACGCGGTAGACGACGTTGCGCACGATCTTCCGCGGGGTCATGTCGCCGTCGGTCCTCGTGAAGAGGAACAGCGAGAAGAGCGCCAGTGCGATGAAGAACACCGCGGCGAACACGAGGTGCACCACGCCTGCGATCTGCACCCGGCCCGTCCCGCCCCCCTCCGGCGCGGTCGGGAACAGGGCGAGACCGATGGCCGCGATGCCGGCGATATCGCCGAGCAGGTCGTCCGCCTTGCCGAAGCGGTAGGACAGCAGGAAGACCCCGATCGCGCAGAGGCTCCCGACGAGCACGCCCCGCATCCCCGTGTAGTAGTAGGCGCTCACCGACGACAGCAGGCCAACGTCGAAGAGGACTGCCGCACCGATGGCCAGGACGGGTGGCAGGGCCACACCGATCGCGCCCACGCTCCTGCGCAGGCTCATGTACGACAGCACGGCGTTCCGGTTGGGGGTGAACCACGACGGGTCCATTTCACCCTCCTTGGGGGTCTCGCCGGGACACCGGCCGGGCAACATCCTTCCGCCGGCGCCGCGCCTGCGGTACCCGTCCCACCCCCGGATCGACCCCGCGTTCGGAGAATGCGGACCGACCCGCTGTCCCGCCCATGATTGACCGGCGATCCAGCCGTGCAGATCATGGGAATTTCCGGATCGACCACGATTTCCATCGTGAAATCAGCCGCCGACACGGCGGCGATCCGCCATACCAGGTTTCGGCCGGCGCAGGCACGGGGAAATCCGATCGGCGTGGTGGGCGACATGATCGGCTCGGCTCGGCACCGGCCGATGCGGGCGAATCGGGTTCGGAGAACGAATCGCCGGCCGCGGCCTGGGCACGCGCCGAGGAACAGTCCGCCGCTCGTTGCGTGCCCGCATGGTCGTCCGCAGGTAGTTCGGCACCGGCGCCGTCCACGGGCGAATCGGCCCGCATCGCGCTCGACGTTCCTCATTACCGAAACTCGGCGCTACCTTGTGTTCCAATCCGAAAATATTGCCGGCTCGAATGATCAAGTCAGCCCGAGCCTTTCGACACCGGCCACCCGTTGCTAACCTCGCGGGCGTTGTACTGTATCCACGAAAGGAGCTTCGAGATATGTGTAGTAGCGCGAAGGCTCCCCGGGTCTAGATCGAGCGGTGTCAGCTCCCCGTCCGGCAGGTCTCCTCTACAACGGCATCAAACCGCGCTCCCCGAAATCGCGAGCGAGCCGTCGCCACGACGAGCCACCACCGTCGGATCCGTCCCTACGCAGTCACACCCTCCGTCGCGCACGGGCACGGACGTTGATCGTCATCGTCACGATCGCGGGTGCGGTCGCCGGCGCAGTGCTGGCGGCCCTGTTCTGGCTCGTGCTCACTCAGACGCACACGTCCGCGATGGTCGAGGTGCAGATCGACGACCCCTCATCCGCGGCAGTGGGCCCGGGCGCAGTGGCGGCGATCATGACGAGGACTTCTCCCCGATGAACGTGGACATCTCCGATCCGCACTGGTTCGGCGCCACCGGCGCACGCCCGACGGTGGCGGTCGCCGTCGAGGACGGGTTCACGGCTGCCGGTCACGCCACGGGGCTCGTCGCGATGCTCCTGCTGACGGCCACGGTGGTGCTCGGCATCCTGCATTCCGGACGGGTGTCGAGTGCGAAGTGGCCGCGGTTCGCGGTGCACGCCGTGCACCGCAACGCGTCGCTGCTGGCGATCGCCTTCCTCGTCGTGCACATCGTCGTCGCGATCGGCAAACCCGGCTCCGGGCTCTCCTGGCCCGTCGCCGTGGTGCCCTACTCCACCACCCCCCACCCGATCTGGCTCGGGATGGGAACCGTGGCACTCGAACTCCTGCTCGCCGCGATCGTCACCGGCTTGCTGCGGCTCAGGATCGGCTTCCGCTGGTGGCGCGCCGTGCATGCGGTGGCATACGCGAGCTGGCCGCTCGCGCTCGCGCACGGGCTCGGTCTCGGCACGACCGACAGGAGGCTCGGCTGGGTGATGGCCGTCTACCTCGGGTGTGCGGTGGCGGTCGCGGCGGCGATCACCCGGCGATGCCTGACCGTCGACGCCGACCGTGACGCCCGGCGGGCCGCACAGGCAGGTCAGCGGTGACCGCGGCGACGTCCGCGCCCCTCCCGGATCCCCCGGCCGGGAGCGTGCGGCTGCTGGCCGGCTCGGCCGAGAGCGGCTCCCCTGCCGGGCTGGCCGACCACCTCGCCCGTTTCGGACCGCTTCCGACCGGCGCTGATGGGCCGGCGGAGCTGATCGATGCGGTCGACCGGTCGGGGCTGCGCGGCCGAGGCGGGGCGGGCTTCCCGATGAGCCGCAAGCTGAGGACGGTCGCAGCCGGCCGGGGCCGGCCGATCGTGGTCGCGAACGGCTGTGACGGCGACCCTGCCACCGCAAAGGACGCGAAGCTGCTCGAGTTCGCCCCCCATCTGGTCATCGACGGTGTCCTGCTCGCCTGCCACGCCGTCGGCGCGGACGAGGCGGTCATCTGCATGCGCGAAGGAGACGCACACGCCCGCTCGATGCACGCCGCCCTCGACGCACGCCACGACGAGAACGTCACGATCCGCGCGGTGGAGGTGCCGCACCGCTACGTGGCCAGTGAAGAGTCCGCGCTGGTCAACTTCCTGAACAGCGGCGACGCCCGGCCCACCGTCACCCCGCCCCGGCCGGCGGAACGAGGGGTCGGTGGCCGTCCGACGCTGGTCGACAACGTCGAGACGCTGGCTCACCTGGCACTGATCACGCGCTTCGGCGCGAGCTGGTTCCGGACGGCGGGCACGGCGCAGTCTCCGGGCACCACCCTCGTCACGGTGGGGGGCGCGGTGTGCAGACCCGGTGTGTACGAGGTCGAGCTCGGCACGCCGGTCGGCGCGGTGCTGGCCGAGGCCGGAGGCGAGTCCGAGCCGTTGCAGGCGATGCAGGTCGGCGGTCTCGGCGGCAGTTGGATGGCGATCCGGCAGGCACGAGCGCTGCCGCTCGCGCACGAGGACTGCCGCGCAGCAGGAGCTGTGATGGGCACAGCGGCGCTCGTCGCTCTGCCGGAACGTGCCTGCGGCCTCGCCGAGACCGCCCGCACCGTGCGTTACCTCGCGGTGGAGTCGGCAGGGCAGTGCGGGCCGTGCATGTTCGGACTGCCGGCGATCGCCGACGACCTGGACGATCTCGTGCGCGGTACCGACCCGTCGGGGGCCACGCTCGACCGTCTGCGCAACCGGTTGGGGATGATCGAGGGCCGGGGCGCGTGCGCGCATCCTGACGGCACCACCCGGTTCGCGGCCTCGGCTCTGCGCGTCTTCGCCGACCACATCGCCGATCACGTCGCCGGCCACCCGTGCCCGTGGGCGGACACCGAGCCGTGGATGCCGGTGCCCGGTCCGGCCCGTCGTGGAGGGGGAGAGTGATGAGGGACGACACCCGGCTCGGCCTCGACGTGGATCCCATCATGTGCCGCGGGCACGGACTCTGCGCCGAACTCCTCCCCGAGCAGGTCCTGCTCGACGAATGGGGCTACCCGCATCTCGCATCGCGGGAGGTGCCACCGTCGCTCCGGGCGCAGGCACGGGCCGCGGCGAGCGCGTGCCCCACGCTGGCGCTCCGGCTACGTCGCCTCGACGGACAGAACCGCACCTCGTGAGCAGGGCAGTCGCAGGCATATGTCACGAGAGTCCATTTCCTCACCCATGGTCATTCGCCCGATTCCGAACCGTGGTGCGTCCGGTAACTACGCTGCAGAGGTGCGATTCGCGATATCCATCCCACAGACCGTTCACGGCGGAAAATACGACACGGGTGCGCTCCAGGCCCACCTCGCGCGGGTGGAGGAGCTCGGATTCGACAGCGCCTGGACGCAGGAGCAGGTCCTGGGGTCCGCGCCCCGCCTGAGCGCCATCGAGACGATGACCTACGCGGCCGCGTGCACGCAGCGGCTCCGGCTGGGGTGCGCGGTGTTCGTCACGCCGCTGCACAACCCTGTTCAGCTGGCCAAGAGCCTGAGCTCGCTCGACCAGCTCAGCGGCGGGCGCATCGAGGTGGGAGTCGGCACCGGTGGGCGCCACCGGAGCTTCGCCACGTTCGGGGTGGATCCCGAGGGGCTGGTCACGCGGTTCACCGAAGGCCTGCGCCTGATGAAGGAGCTGTGGACCGAGCCCCGCGTCAGCTTCTCCGGGCGCTTCTATCAGGCGGACGGCGCCACGATGGAGCCGAAACCGCTCCAGAAGCCGCACCCGCCGATCTGGTTCGGAGCCGCGCATCCGGACGCACTGCGCCGCGCGGTCCGGCTCGGTGACGGTTTCTTCGGCGCAGGCTCGTCCACCACAGCGCAGTTCGCCGACCAGGTGAAGGTCGTACGCGGGGCGTTGAGCGACATGGGTCGGGACAGCACCGGTTTCCCGATCGCCAAACGCGTCTACATCGCGGTCGACGACGACGCGGCCCGCGCCGAGGCACGTCTGTCCGACGCGCTCGGCCAGCTCTACTCCCACGCCGGGCGCAATGATCTCGTCTCCACGGCGGTGTGGGGGCCACCGGCCGACTGTGTCCGGGGCCTGCGCGAGGTGGCCGAGGCCGGCGCCGAGCTGATCCACCTGAACCCGCTCTTCGACGACGCGGAGCAGATGGAACGCCTGGCCGCCGAGGTGATGCCCGAGCTGTCGACCACCCCGGCGACCGGGCAGGCCTGATCGACCGATCACGGTAGGCCGGGCGGTGCGCTCGGCCACGGTTCTCCGCTCACGGTCGGTCATGCTGGATACGCTGCGATCACGATGGGAGTGATCTCCGCGCGGGTCGTCAAGGTGGCCCGACCCCTGGCCGTCACCGCGGCGACGGCGGCGTGGGTGATCGGTGCCGTCCTCAACGGCCTCTCCGGCTGGTCGTTCGGAGTCACCGCCGGTGCCGGCGCAGCCCTCACCGCACTCGCCGTCGGCCTGCCGCTGTGGGCGGAGCGCCGGGCCCGCGTCCGCGCCGCCACCGCCGTACAGATCGCCGAGGACGCCGCCGCGCGGATGCAGCTGGTCCTGGACGACGCCCTCGATCCCCTCACCTACCTCATCGGCAGGATCACCGACCGCCCACGCTGGACCCGCGGCCGCGAACTGCTCGAGCTGCAGGGCCAGGCGAAGGCGGTCGTCCTCGCGGCGGCCGCCGAGGTGCTCGGCAGCGACCGCCTGCGTGCCTGCTACTTCGCCCTGGTGGAGGACCACCCGCCCCGGCTCGTCCCGGCCGGGTTCCACGGCCGCGCCTCGGCTCCGCGCACCACCTTCGTCGCGGGCACTCCGCTCGGCGACCAGGCATTCCAGCTGCTCAGGCAGCGCGAGGACCTGTTCTGCCAGGACGCCAGGGCGCGTCCGCCCTCCGGCTGGCAACCCGGGGGCCACGACTACCGCACGTTCATCGCGGTGCCCGTCGCCACCGAGGAACGCGAGTTCGGGGTCCTCACGATCGACGGACTCCACGTCGGCGATCTCACCGAGGCCGACGTCGCCGCGGTCCGGGTCTTCGCCCGGCTGCTCGCGATCGCCCTCGCCGCCTGATTGCGGGGCTATCCTGAGCACGTGGACGAGGGGATCAGCTGCAACGGCAACGGAAACGGCGACGAGACGCAACGGCTGCGGCTCGCCCGCATCCTGCGCGATCCCACGGGGTACTACGCGGATGCCCGCAAGGAAGCCCACGCACATGCCAGGCGCTTCCTCGCCGCCCGGCTCCGGGCCCGCCGCGTCTAACCCAGAGGCCCGCGGTTCGGAGCAGCCCTCGTTACAGCGCTCCTGATTGCTCGAGTACGCCCCGCAACTCGCGCAGGGCGTGGTAGCTGCGTGACTTCACGGTCCCGACCGGGATGCCGAGCCGGTGGGCGGCTTCGGCCAGGGAGCAGTCCTGGTAGTAGATCGCGATCAGGACGTCGCGATGTTTGGGCCTGAGCTGGTTGAGGGCGTCGGCGACGACCCGGCGGTGCACCGCCTTCTCGAACGGGTCGGATTCGGACGCCCTTTTCAGTGCGATCTCGTCGTGCACGATCACGGGGCGGATGGCGTCGTGGCGGCGTAGGTCGGTCACCAGGTTGCGGGCGACGGTGTACAACCACCCGTGCGGTCTTCCGGATTCGAACCCCGTGGCGTGTTGCCGCCAGGCGCGCACCATCGTCTCCTGAACCACTTCTTCGGCCCGTTCGCGGCTACCGGTCAACGGCAGCACGAACCGGAGGAGCGGGCGGAACGCGTCCTCGTACAAGCCACGGACGAACGCCTCGGTCGATTCCTGACAGTCGGGCAGACTGGCCACCATCAGCGCTCGTCGCTGTTCCCGGATGGCAGCCACATGGCACCGGGTGCGGCAACGGAGCATCGCCCGAGGTCCGCCCCACAGCCACGGGGCATCCTCCGTCTCGAGAGCACGTCCACACCGTGGTGCAGCGGGCGTTCCGATCGCGTCCGTGTACGGTCCCTGGCCGTATCCCTGGGGATGTACACCAGGGATATACAAGAGCGGATCGGCGACGCCCTCCGGCGTCCGATCAACGGTTCCGGCGCTCAGACCTCGCCGTAGGGCAGACCCTTCACAATCCTCGCCGCGGCCCGGCCGGCGCCGCGCCAGCCCACGGTGCCGGCCTCGGCGGGCACCACCTGCGCCGGGGAGCGTTCCGGCAGCTTTGCGTGGTGCACCACCACGACCTCCACGCCCAGCGCGACGCCGACATCCAGCCGCGACTCCTGAGCGGCCTCGTGCGCCAGCAGCACGGTCTCGACGTCGGCGTCGGTGTCACCGGAGGGCATGACCACGCGCGTCGGCACGCCTTCCTCCTCGATGCCCGCGCACACCTCGCGCAGCACCTGAGCCCCGGCCTCGGCCGGCCGGAGCACGACGACCGAGGGGATCTCCGCGTTCTCCGTGACGCCTGACGGCGGCCCGCTGCACTTCATGACGCCCTGCTCTCCCTCACAGCCGTCGCCCGGGAGGCACCGGCGACCTCGGCGGCGAACGCGTCCACGAGCCCCGACGCCACGGCGTTGCGGGGGCCTTCCGTCCCGTGCACGTTGCCCGTGCCGCAGACGATCCCGTGCCCGGCGAGCGCGTCGGCGATCATGTCCGGGATCTCGAAGTCCAGCGCCGAGCCGCCGAGCAGCACCACGAACTCGAGCATCCGCAGGTTCCCCTGCGGGGCGATCTGCCGCAGCGCCCGCAGCGCGTTCACCACGAACACCCTCCGCTTGGCCTCGCGCCGCACCCGCCGCACGTGATCCACCGAGTGCCGGGTGGCGATCGGTACGGGGCCTTCGGGCGTCATCGCCACGACCCGGGCGAACACCGTCGGCGGCAGTGGCGTGGTGAAGAACTGCACCGTGCCGTCCTCGTGGCGGATGTGGAAGAAACTCTCCACCTTCCCGAGCGGGAACCACTTGACCGATTCCGCGACCTCCCGGTTGTCCAGCGCCAGCTCAGAATCGATCAGCCTGGTGACCAGCTCACCCGCCCCGGCGACGTGGACCGCGCCGACCGTCCCGTCGCGCGTGAGCAGGGCCGCGTCCGTAGACCCCCCGCCCATGTCGAGCACCACGACGGGTTTGTCCACCCCGGGCGTGGTGAGGGCGCCGCGCACCGCCATCTCGCCCTCGACGCCTCCGATGCGGGCCGCGCAGCCCAGCGCGGCGGCCACGTCGTCGGCGACCACCTGCATGCGGCTGCCGCTGGTGCTCACCATCGCCGCAAGGGCGACCGCGTTCTCCAGCGCGATCTCACCGGCCAGCCCACCCCGCACCTCGGCGGGCACGAAGGTGTCGACGGCGAGGACGTCCCCGATCCGGACCTCGGACGCCGGCTGCCCGGTCACGTCGGTCATCGTGTCGCGAACCTGCGCGAGCATCCCGCCGACGTGCGTGCCAGGCTCGCCCGTCGCATCCTCGAGCGGCTGCACGCGCGCCAACTCGGCCATGATCTGCTCGGCACCGGCGTCGAGGTCCACCCGCAGGGTCTTGCCCGCCCCGGTCAGCTCGAGCAGCCCCACCGGGATCCGCCGGTCGGTGACGTCACCGCTGGGCGTGCGCACCACCACGGCCGACCGGTTGCCGGTCAGCGCGCGTGCCACCGGCGCGACCTTGCGCGTCTGGTCCGGGTCGAGCTCGAAGACGGTGGCGAGGCCGTAGGAGTTCGACAGCGTGCGGATGGTCTGGCCGGGTGCGGCCACCTCGACCGCGGCGAGCATCCCGAGCGGGACCCGGTCCACCGCGGCCACCTCGTCGACGATCGGGATCGCTCGTTCCAGCCGGTTGGCCACGAGCACCGCGTCATCGTGGCCGAGGACCGCTGCCACGATCTCGGCACCGGAGCCGGTTGCGGTGTTGAGCGTGACGGCGATGTCGTCGAAGTCCCACCCGAACGGCACCACGACGACCAGCGGCCCGTCATGGGTCGCACCGCTCAGCTCGCTGATCGGAACCGTCGTCCCGACCCCGAGACCCTCCCCGCCCGGCGTCGTCGGGTTGTGCCCGATCATCGTGGACTCGGTGATGATCGTCTCGGTGATGGTCTCCGTGGCGAGCCCGCTGATCACGGGCGTGGCCTCGTTGAGCAGCACGGTGTCGAGGTCCGCGGGGTCGCGGCGCGCCCGCTCCAAGGCCCGGCGTACCGCCGACACGGCTCCGGCGGTGTTGTCCGGTGTGCCCTTGACCCCGGTGGTGTGGGTCAGGGCGGTGCCGAGGTACGTCACGCCACCGGCTTCGTCGACGTCCGCGACGCACGCCTCGGTGGTGGAGTTGCCGATGTCCACGCCGACGACGAGCCGCACCGACCCACTTCCTTCCCGGTCGGCGCGGCTCAACCTGTGTTGCTCAGCTCGAACGCCGGCTCGACCTCGACCGGTTTGCGGTCGGGCACGATGCAGTCGAACTCCTTCAGGTGCAGCAACGCCGCCTTGGCCTGCCACCGGGGGCGGGCCATCTGGTCGTTGCGCGTCGGCACCGGCTCCGGCGACTCCCCCTTGGCGTACTGCGCCGCGTTGCTGCCGATCCGCCGGAACACCTCGGCGTCGAGCAGCGGGGACTGCGGGAACAGCTCGAGGTTGGACAGGCGCGCCAGATCCTTCTGGTGGATCATGGTCGTGCCGCGGGACAGGATGCCCACCGCGATACCCGAGCCGGACAGCCGCGCTCCGAGGTGCGAGATCGCGGCGAGGTCCGCGGTGTCCCACACCCGGATGACCCGGGCGTGCATGCCCTGCTCCTCGACGCCCGCCAGCAGTTGGCGCAGCACTTCCGCGTGCGGGACGTCGACGATGGTCTTGGTGAACGTCGAGGCGAAGGCCGGTGACACCGCGATCACGACCTCGTCCTCCCGGGTGCCACGCTGGGCCTGCCCGATCTCGCGAAGGGACAAGGTGCGAGTGGCCGAGGGGGTACTCACGAGACCTCCGTCTCCGGGTTGCTCGCGCTGGTGACGTGGCGCAGTCTCTTCAGGTCTTCCCACCGCTGCCCGCTGAGCCGGTATCCCGTGCCCGGGCCTGCATAGTCATTCGCGTCGTTGATCGCCGACAGCGGCACGAAGTCCGGAGTCAGGATCGCGGCGGTCTGCAGCAGGTCCCCCGAGACGCGCTGGCGCAGCACCTGCAAGTAGCTGTCCGCCACGTCCGCGAAGCCGGTGCGTTCGAGGATCCGCACCAGGTCCAGACCCGTGATCCCGCGGTCCATCACCGACTGGGCACCTTTGAGGTCCTCCAGGACGTCCCGGAACGGGTAGTCGGCGCTGGAGTTCGCGTAGGTCCCGGCCTCCACCTCGTCGTCGGTGATCCGGGGCAGGTCCAGCTCGGCGAACACGGCCTGCAAGGCCCTGGCCGCCTTGTTGCGGACCTGCAGGATCTCGTCCTCGCGGACGTGCCGGAGACCGCCGTCGATCTGCAGGTCGCGCTGGATGGTGTTCCAGTCGTCGTAGTCCTCGACGTCGAGATTCGACCCGGCGAACATGTTGTCCGAGTTCGGCACCCCGGAGAAGCCCGAGCAGATCAGGTCCTGGCCGGACATCATCTGCGGCATCAGCCTGCTGGTGCGCCGCATGGCCGAGTGCGAGAACGACTGGTCGTTGCCGGCCGCGCACTCCAGGTCGACCATGCAGGCGATCAGGTTCTCGGCCGCCACCGCACGGATGCCGCCGGGCACCGCGCCCGGCACGCCGATACAGCTGATCGAGCCGTTCTGCAGGCCCTGCACGCCCGCACCCTTGGCCATCAGGATGCAGCGGATCTCCAGGTACAGCATGGACTTGCCCTCGGCGTTGCCCATCTGCACCTCGGAGCCGGTGCCCGAGGTGAAGCGCATCTTGATCCCGCGCGAGGCGTACGCCGAGGCGAGGAACGCCTTCGACCACGGCGTGTCGTCACCGTCGACGAACACCGACTCGGTGCCGTACACCGAGATCGTCTCCGCGTAGCCGGTGATGCCGCGCATCCCCAGCTCCAGCTCGGTGGCCTCCTCCAGGGCGCACTGGGTGATCACTCCACCGCGTCCGGTCTGCGCCCCGATCTGCAGCGCGATCGCGACCAGCGGCGCGTAGCGCACCACGCCGAGCGTGGTCTCCAGCTCGGCGAAGCCGCGCAGGGCGGCCTCGGCGGCGTCCGCGGCGACCTGGATCGGGTTGTCCCGCGCGCTGGTGGAGTGCGCCTGGTTCGCGGGCGTGCGCCGGGAGCGCATCTTCTGCATCGCCATCATGATCTCGACGACGTTCATCAGCTTGACGACATCGAGCAGCTTCGCCGGGGTCAGGCCACGCGTCACCTCGAGCACGGCCGCCCGGCTGACCCTGGGGTCGAGCAGCATCCGGGCGATCTCGTCGGAGGGGATGGCGTTGGCCTCCACCGCCGAGGCGACGTCGATCGAGTGGTTCGCGATGAAGGTGTCCATGAAGTCGAAGTCGGCGCGGGCCTTGCCGTCGAGCTCGACGATGACGCCGTCCTCGACCCGGATGCTCGGCTTCGGGTCGTACTCGCTCTCCATCGCGACGAGGCCCTTCTCGGGCCATTCCTCGACGAAGCCGTCCAGATTGACCGGACGGCTCTCCAACATCTCGGTCCGCTTGGAGACCTTCGTGGCCGTGGGTTTCGGTGCGGTGGCCGTCATCGTCAGTCCTCCTCACGGGCGAGCAGGTTGCGCGCCGCGTAGACCTGCGCCGCCTCGCGGACCAGCGCCGCGTTGACGGGCGCCGAATAGTGCGACTCGAGCCGATCGGCGATCGCATCGAGCCGCTCCCGGCTCGATGCCCGCGGACGCAACGCGTTGTAGATCTCCAGAACCTCCGCGTCCGGAATCGCGGTCATCTCGGCGGCCCGGCGCATGTTGTTCGCCAGCTGCGGTCGGCCGGCGGCGTCGGAGATCTCACCCTGTAGCTGTAGCGTCTCCGCGCTGATCCGGAGATCCTCATTCGTGAGATCGCCCGCGACGACCGCCGCCATCGTCACCTCGGCGAGGGGCTTTCCGGTCGGCGTCCGGATCAGCTCCGGACGGTTCATCGACAGCGGATAGTCACTTTTCTGGAGTTTCGCGGGGATTTCCACGCGATCACCTCTCATCACTGGCCGGAGCGGCGGCCCCGATGCCCCGACCGTCACCGGGAAACACGTTGCGCCTTCGTTGTCCCGCAGGTCAAGGGCGGCATGCTTACGACCCGCCGACGACAACCCGCAAGCAAGCGGTCGACGGCGTGCCGAGCGAGAACGGGTGAGGACGAAACACCCGGCTGTACCTCACCTCTGGGTGAGGGGGGACAGTGTTCGCTGATCGCGGGCCTATCGCTTCGGACGCGATTGGGGTTGGGTCGAATCCCGGGCCCCGCACCCAGCCGGGTTCAAAACCGGGAACGACCATGAAAGGACGAACCGATCATGAGCGTGCTGACGTTCGCCGAGGCGCAGAAAGTCCTCGAAGCCGGACTCAAGAAAGCCGACGAAATCGGACAACCGATGAACGTCGCAGTGGTGGACGGAGGTGGCCACCTGCTGGCATTCGGACGCCAGGACGGCGCCATCCGCGCGAGCATCGACATCTCACAGCGCAAGGCGGTCACCGCCATTTTGATGAACCGCCCGACCGATGAGCTGACCCCCCTGGTGCAACCGGGGGCGGAGCTCTACGGGCTGGAGCAGACCGCCGGCGGCATGGTGACGTTCGGCGGTGGCATCCCCCTGTACCGGAATGGCGATCTCGTCGGCGCGGTGGGCGTGAGCGCCGGCACCGTGGACGAGGACGTGACGGTGGCGTCCGCGGCAGCCAAGGCCGTCAGCTGACCCGCCAGGTCACCGCGTGAGCTGCCCGGCGTCGCTCGCCACCCTCGTCTCGCCGCTCCGGAAGGGCGCGGCGAGCGTGGCCAGGATGTGGCGCCGGTTGCGGATGAGCGCAGCGGCCGCCAGCACTGCGTAGACGGCGCAGAGGACGTAGCGAGCCTGCTGGCCCGGAAAGACGAACTGCAACGCGAACAGGCCGAGCAGCGTGACGGCCAGCCAGCGCGGGAACCGCAACGCCAGCAACGCGGCGACCCCGAGCAACGTCTGCGTCGCGGTGAGCAGGAACTCCTCGATCTGGCGGCTGTCGAGTACGAGTGCGGTGGGCCCGCCGCCGAGCAGGTAGGCGATGGGCAGGCTTCCGACCAGGAGCGTCCACTGGTTGATCTTGCTCGAGATCAGCGTGCCGATCGCGTCGGTGCCCCGGCCGTGCACCGCGAAGAGGATCGCCACGATGAACTCCGGCGCCTCGGACGCCAGCGGGGCCAGCCACTGCACCAGCAGGAACTCGTCGACACCGAACTCGGCACCGGTCCCGATCAGCGAGTGCGCGAACGGTTCGGCCGAGGCGAGGATGACCATGGCGGCGAAGAGGAACAACCCGAGCACCAGTGGCCGCCGCACCGGCGTCGGCAGCGCCCCGACCCTGGCGGCCGGCCCGATGAGCTCCGGCTCCTCGGCCTCCGCCCGGGAGACTTTCCAGAGGTAGAACGCGAACAGCCCGAGCAGCGCGAAGCCCAGGACGAGGTGGATCTGCCCGAAGAGCGGGACGATGAACGCCACGACCGACGCTATGGCGAGAAAGCCCAGCTCGACGCGGTGCCCGGGCGCCAGGAGCAGCTCGCGGACCTTCCGGCCCGAGCGGCGCGAGGCCACGAACAGGGCGATGATCACCACGACCGACCAGCCCAGCCCGAGCAACAGGCGGTTCGATCCGGTCATGTTCGCAGCCGCGTACGGCACGTAGCTCGGATCGCTGCCGGCGGTGTAGGCGAAGTAGAGATCCACCGCGTACTCCGGCAGCACGGCGATCACGGCCAGCACCGCGATCGCCAGGGCGCCCGAGATGTCCATACGCGCGGCTTCGGCGCCCCAGGCCAGCAGGAACGACGCCGCCACCACGGCGGCACCGAACACCGCCAACCCGAGCACCGGTGGTAGCTCGATGCCACCGAGACGCACCACCAGGGCGGGGAGCGTGAGCAGCACGCACAGCGCAAAGGGGCGTACCGACTTGTAGACCATGACGACCTTCCAGGACGGCGCGTCGCCGTGACCGGAAGGCCTCGGGGGACACTCCGGCCAGACGACTCGACTGGCCGAAGGTCTCGTCCACCCGCTACTCGCGGGCCCTGTCGCCGGAGGACCACCGGGTCCTCAGCATGTCGACGATCAGGTCTGCCGGACTACTCCCCTTCAGTGCGCATACCCTTACATACGTTTCGTCGATTGCGCAACTGACGAATGACGAGGCGGCTGGCGACGACGGCGTCGGGACGGGAGGATTCCTCCATGGCGAACCTGCCCGCGGCGAGCGCTCCAGGACCTTCGAGTCACGCCGTGGAACCGACCCAGCCACAGCTGCGGTCGGCCGCGGCGACATTCGCACTGCTCAGCAGCCCGGCGCGCTTACACCTGGCATGGCTGATGGCACACGAGACGTTCGACGTGGGCACCCTGGCAGACCGGGTCGGGCTGAGCATCGCCACCACCAGCCAGCACCTCGGCAAGTTGCGGCTCGCCGGGGTCATCTCGGCCCGCCGCGACGGCAGGCACACGTACTACGCGGTGGACGACCCGCACGTCCTCGCGATGATCGAGCAGATCTTCAGCCACATCGCGGCGGACGGGACGCTCGCGCCCGACCCGTGAGGGCCTGGCCCGGACGAGCCGCTCAGGCCACCGGCCGGTCCCGATCGGCCCCGGCCAGCCGCAACGCGGCCGCCAGCCTGTCCCTGACCTCGGCCTGCGCGGCGATGCGCTGGTCGATCACGGCCAGCCGCCTCGCCGCGACCCGCAAGCCCTCGACGGACGGCGGGACCGCCGCCACGTCCCCGTCCAAGCAGACACGGAAGGCCTGCACGTCGTCGAGCGTGAGCCCCGCGGCCAGCAGAAGGCGGATGTTGCGCACCCGCACCGCCGCTGACTCGTCGTAGATCCGATAGCCGTTGTGCGCCCGTTCCGAGACGATCAGCCCGGCCTGTTCGTAGTGCCGCAGCGCGCGGACGGTCGCCCCCGTCATCGTCGCCAGTTCGCCGATCCGCACCCCGGCGACAGTAGTCAGGCCACGACCGCTCCCCCGTCGACCGGGAGCACGACCCCCGTGACGAACGATGCCGCCGGGGCCGCCAGCTGGGTGATCGTCCACGCCACCTCGTCCGGACGCCCGATGCGGCCGAGTGGCGTGTGCGTCAACTGCCACTGGCGAACCGCGGCCCGTCGTTCCGGTGTCAGTCCCTGGTGTTCGCCGATCGGGGTGTCGATGCCCCCTGGTGCGACCGCGACCACCCGGATCCCGCGGGGTGCGAGCTCGACCGCCCAGGTACGCGTCAGCAGGTCGAGCGCGGCCTTGGTCGCCGCGTAGACCGAGCTGCCCGGAAAGGCGCGCTGCCCCACGGACGTACTGACGTTCACGACCACGCCGCGGGTGTTCTCCAGTGCAGGTAGCGCCGCCTGCGTGAGCAAGATGGGCGCCACCACGTTGGTGGCGATCTGGGCGTCGATCGACTCGGTCTCGAGCGCACCGAGGGCGCCGCTGCGCACGATGCCGGCGTTGTTCACCAGCACGTCCAGCCTTCCGTACGCGTCCGACACCGCCGAGACGATCCGCTCGGGCTCGCCGTCGGCGGTGATGTCGGCGACCAGCGGGGTGATCCGGCCGGATCCTGCGGCGGCCTCGCGGAGTGGCTCGACCCGCCGTCCCACGGCCGTCACCAGCGCACCCTCGGCCGCGAACGCCCGGGCGGTGGCCCGCCCGATGCCCGTTCCTGCCCCGGTGACGACGACAACCCTGCCGCTGTGCTCCTCGTTGCTGCTGTGCATACCGCTGATCGTCGAACCCTGCCGCAGGTGGCAGGGTCAAGCGTTACCCCTGGGGGTCGCGAGCCGCCGCGATCACCCGGGTGAGGACGCCGTGCAGATCTTCCAGCTCCGAGATCTCCATCCCGAGCCTCGCCACGATCGCAGGCGGAACCCGCTCCGCGTCGGCCCGCAGCCGGCGCCCGGCATCCGTCAGGGTCACAGCGAGGGTCCGCTCGTCGGCCGGCGCGCGACCGCGCATCACGAGGCCCGCAGCCTCCAGCCGCTTCAGCAGCGGTGACAACGTCCCCGGGTCGAGGGCGAGCGCCGAGCTGAGGTCCTTGACCGAGCGGGGTGAGCGCTCCCAGAGCGCCAGCATCACCAGGTACTGGGGATGGGTCAGGCCCATCGGTTCGAGGAGGGGGCGGTAGAGCGACACCACGGTGCGAGCGGCCACGGATAGGGCGAAACAGACCTGGCGGTCGAGCTGCAGGGGGTCGACGAGCTCGACGACGTCTGATGCGTCACCTGTGGATACTTCGGGCACGCGTCCAGGGTAGCGTCAGGAACAGGTTCAGTTTGGACACAAAGCATTGGGGCGCAAATGAGCGAGACCTCACCGCGTCGCCCAGGACCGGTGCGATGGCTGCTGTACGCCTTCGGGCGCGGCCTGCCGCCCGAGTACCGGGAATGGGTCCTGCACGACGTGACCGCGCGCACGTGGGTGCTGCGACACATGATCCGTGCAACAGTGCAGTTGCTCCCGATCGCCGTCGTTCTCTACCTGCTGATCCCGGGCCCGGCCTGGGTGAGGGGGTGCGCCGTTCTCGCCGGGCTCCTGCTGGGGTACTTCTACTCGGGGGCCTACGTCTACGAGACCACCGAGCACCGCGCCGTCAAGGCCGGCTACCCGCGGGGCACCGCCGGCCGGATCCGGGGCATGCACGGGGCCGCCGAGCGCGAGGAACAGGAGCGTCGCTACGAGCAGCGCTGGCGCTCTGGCCAGAGCAGCGGCGGCGGCTGACCGGGCCGCCACGGCCGCGCAGTGCGTCAGGCGTCCGCCTCGAGCCTCAGGTCCCGACCGCGTGTCTCCGGCATCCGGACGGCCGTGACGAGGGTGACGAGCATGATCGCGGTCATGTACACCACCACACCGATCCACCCGGCGAACAGCTGGACGAGCACTCCCGACAGGAGGGGTGCGATGCCACCCCCGAGCACCGCGGAGAACTCGCGCCCGAGCGCGACGCCCGCATAGCGGTACCGCGAGCCCGAGAGCTCGGCGAAGGCGGCGGCCTGCGAGCCGACCGTGCCGTATGCGGCGAAGATGAACCCGAGCACGATCACGAGCACGACGAGCGCAGTGTTGCCGGTGTCCAGCATCAGGAACGCGGGTGCCGGGAACAGCACGAGGAACCCGGCCACGCCGATGATCACCGGCTTGCGCCCGTACCTGTCGGTGAGCACACCCGTCACGAACGCGGAGACGCACCCGAAGATCGCGCCGACGAGCAGCGCCTGCGGCACCAGCCGCTGGTCGACGCCCACGGTCTGGATCAGGTAGCTGCCCATGAAGACCTGGAACACGTACGACTGGGTGTTGCCGCCGATGTTGAGGGCAAACGTGCGGAAGAACGGCCGTCGGCCCACCGTGAACACGCTCTTGATCGGCGACTCGGCGACGGTGCGTTCCTGCTCCCGCTCCTTTTTCGCCTGCTCGAAGACCGGTGCATCACGCAGCCGCCTGCGCAGGATGTACGCGGCAAGCGTCACGAACGCGCTCGAGAAGAACACGAGCCGCCACCCCCATGCGAGCAACTGCTCGTCGGGGAGCAACTGCGCGAGGATCCAGACGACGGCACCGAGCGCTGTACCTGCGGACGCGCCGACGAACACGAGCGACGCGTAGCGGCCACGCCGCTCGCGCGGGGCGACCTCGGTGAGCAGCACCACCCCGCCCGCCTGCTCGGCGCCGGCCCCGAACCCTTGGAGCAGCCGCAGCACGACCAGCAGCGCGGGCGCGAGCAGACCGGCTTGTTCGTAGCTCGGCAGGGCACCGATGAGGAACGTCGAGATGCCCATGAGGAACAAGGTGGTGACGAGCACGAACTTGCGGCCCAGCCGGTCGCCGTAGCGGGAGAAGAAGAGGCCTCCGAGCGGCCGGGCGAGAAACCCGACCGCATAGGTGGCGAATCCGGCGATCACGGCGATGGCGGGATCGGCGTCGGGAAAGAAGATGCGGTTGAAGATGATCGCGGTGGCAGTGCCGTAGATGACGAAGTCGTACTGCTCGAGGGCGGTTCCGATGAGTCCGCCCCAGGCGGCCGTGCGCAGGTTGCGCTTGTCGACCAGGTTGCCGGAGCCGTCGTCGATCGCGTCCGCGACCGTGTCCTGCGCCATCGCAGTCTCCCCCGTCGTCACCGCCCGGCCTCGTGCCCGGACCTCGCGGGATGCTAACCCGCATGCGCGCCGATGACGGCCGGCGCGAAACGTGACGGGGGCCGGCCGGGGATCTCAGGCGGCCGCTTGCCGGAAGACAGCGCGCGCGTCGACCCCCGCGAAGCGTGATGCGGCGGCTTCCTGGTTCGCGGTGGCCTCGGTGAACCGTTCCCCGGACAGGGGGTCACGAGTGAGCTCGTGGCCGTCCTGGTCCACGACGATCCATCCTCCGGTCCAGGTCTCGTCTACCGGCATGGCTGCCTCCCATGGGTGAGCGCACGGGCCACGGGCCGGAAAGTGCACCCTCCGTTCGCTGACATCGAGGACAACTGTCACGCACCGCCCCCGGGAACCGCACCCGTGAGACCCCTGGGTCCGGTCCCGGGGCAGCGGAATCAGGACACGGGCGGAATCCACGTCGTCACGCCGAGGTGGCCCCCTGCGGAAACCCCGGCTCAGCGTGCCGCGGCCGCCCGCTTCACCTCGGAGTGGCACCGGATGTGCGCAAATCCGATATCCCGGACGCAGTTACGGAGCCAGTGGCGAGAACCCACCCGGTAGAGGTCGAGACCACACCCGCCAGGGAGTTGTCACGGGCGTTCCCGGGTGTCGCCCCGGGCCGTGCGGCACGACAGTGGGGTGAGACGCCGATGTCGGCCGACCTCGCGTCAGCCCGTTCCCCGAAGGAGCACCCCTGCCCGTGTCGCACCATCCGGAAGCCGGTCCGTACCGCAGCGATGACCGGCTCGATCCCTACGTCGCAGCCGTGCCGGCGGCGTGACGGCCCACGCGATGTCCACACCCACCACCAGTCCGAGACAGGTCACCGCCCCCAACCTCCACATCGAGGCCGGCAACGGGATCACGTACGCCTACCGCCGCTTCGGCAGCACCGGGCCCGAGACGACACCACTGCTGTTCCTGCAGCACTTCCGCGGCAACCTCGACAACTGGGACCCGCTGCTCATCGACGCGATCGCAGCCGAACGTGAAGTGATCCTGCTCGACAACACCGGTGTGGGCGGATCCTCGGGACGGACACCGAGCAGCGTCACGGCGATGGCGCGCGACGCACTCGCGTTCGTCGACGCCCTCGGCCTACGCACACTCGACATCCTCGGGTTCTGCCTCGGTGGCTTCGTCGCCCAGAAACTCACCCTCATCAGGCCGCAACTCGTGCGCCGCCTCGTACTGGCAGGCACCGGCCCACAGGGCGGCGAGCAGATGCACGGCTACACCCCGGACGTCCTGGACGCGGCGACACCCGACGAGCCCACGGGCGAGGACTTCCTCTATCTCTTCTTCGAGCGGACTCCGACGAGCGTCGGCAAGGGCTGGGACGCGATCGACCGCATCTGCAGCCGGACGCACGACCGGGACGAACCGACCAGCCTCCAGACCCGCGACGCCCAGCTCGACGCGGTCACCGCCTGGGGGATCCCGGATCCGACCCGCCTGCACCGGCTCGCCGGGATCGGGCGTCCCACGCTGGTGGCCAACGGCGACTGCGACATCCTCATACCGACGAGGAACAGCAGGCTACTGGCGTCGAACCTGCAGAACGCCACGCTCTCGATCTACCCGAACGCGGGCCACGGGTTCCTCTTCCAGTACCCCACCGAGTTCGCCGCGGAGGTCAACACCTTCCTCGGATGAGCTCCACACCGGAGCGGGCCGCGGGCGGGGAACGTCTGCCGCTGCGACTTAGTGCCCGCAGCAGATACCCTCGATCCGGGCAACTTGCTCAAACGTGACGTGTCCAACGTCACTCCGCCTGTGCCGACCGGTTCGGATCATGATGGAATGTCCACAGCACCGTAGGGGAGTATCCCGCTCGCGGTGGCGTCGTCAGCACGGAGCCCACCGCCATCGGGACCCGGCGCCATCGATCGGCCCGCACCACCTCACCCAGGGCCGATGGGAGAGACCTCGGGCCGTTCCGCGTTGCCCGAGCGACCCCCGGAGGTCCCCTCAGTGAACGTGCCTACCTGGCTGTGGCTCGCCACCATCGGCGGCTTGGTGGCCATCATCCTCGCCGATCTGTTCCTGGTCGACCACAAACCGCACACCGTCACGATGAAGGAAGCCACCCGCTGGGTGCTCTTCTACGTGGCACTCGCCGTGCTCTTCGGCATAGGGATCTGGTTCTTCGCCGGCGGCGCCTTCGCCGGGGAGTTCTTCGCCGGCTACATCACCGAGTACTCACTCTCGGTCGACAACCTGTTCGTGTTCGTGGTCATCATGGCGGCGTTCAGCGTGCCGTCGGTGCACCAACACCGGGTACTGCTGGTGGGAATCGTGATCGCGCTGATCATGCGCGGCATCTTCATCGCCATCGGTGCTGCCGCCATCGCGGCGTTCAGCTGGATCTTCTACCTGTTCGCGGTCATCCTCGTGGTCACGGCGGTCAACCTGGCGCGCCAGGGCACCGAGCACGACGCGGGTGAGCCTGCCCCAGTGCGACTGCTGCGCAAGTACCTGCCGGTCACCGAGGATTTCCACGGCACCAAGCTGTTCGCGAGGGTCAACGGCAAGCGCCTGCTCACCCCGATGCTCATGGTGATGCTTGCGATCGGCTTCACCGACCTCCTGTTCGCCCTCGACTCGATCCCGGCGATCTTCGGCCTTACGCAGGAGCCCTACCTCGTCTTCACGGCCAACGCGTTCGCGCTGATGGGCCTGCGACAGCTGTTCTTCCTGCTCGGCGGACTGCTCAACCGGCTGGTCTACCTGTCCTACGGGCTCTCGGTGATCCTCGCCTTCATCGGCGTGAAGCTGGTGCTCGAGGCGCTGCACGAGAACAACCTGCCGTTCATCAACGGCGGCGAACCCGTGCCGGTCCCCACCGTCGGCATCGAACTCTCGCTCAGCGTGATCGTCGGCGTCCTGGTCATCACCACCATCGCGAGCCTGGTGAAGGCCAAGCGCGACCCCTCGGTCGTCCACGCGCCGCCGACGGCGGCCGGGAACGACCACTCCGACCACAGCCACTCCGACGACGAGCGTTCCGACCACGACCAGGCGCACACGCCCAAGAGCGGGCGTAGCGTCGCCGGCGACTGAGGCCCGCCCCGACGGGAGCCTGCCCCATCCCCCGATGCTCGTCCCCGCAACGAGCATCGGGGGATGTTCTCTCTCCAGGGCCGCGACGGCCCGGGCCGGACCGCGCGGCGCGAACCGCCTGGGGCCGCCGCGGGCAGAACGTGAAAGATCAATCCCCGTGCCGTTTTTCGGGCTCCCGGCGATGCCTGAGGTGATCGCCGCGTAATGTGAACAGTGATCAACGCCCCGGGGTCCCCCCTATGTCGCGGGTCATACGCGTGAACAGTCTCTGCAGGAATTCCGTTTCCCCGGATAGCGGCGCGGCACAGCGCCAATCCGGCACCAGGCCCTGCTAGAGAGGCTGTCAATCGTGGAGTTGCTGCTTGCGTTACAGGCATGCCCGCTGGACGTCGGCATCAAGGGGGGGCGATTGCGCACGATGCTCAACGCCGGTCTCCCGGTTCCCGAAGCCTACGTTCTCAATGACGAACACTACGCGACAACCCATTCCGAGATCGTGGCCGCAGATGTGCGCGAGCTGATGGACACCGTGTTTTCCGGGGTGCCGGTCATGGTGCACAGCTCTTCCGCCGACAAGGACATCGTCCCGGGCGGCGTGCACGGGTCGTACGCCGATCTCCACACCGCCGACGAGGTCCTGTCGGCGATCGCCTATCAGGCCCTGCACGGCGCCAGCACGCGCGCACCGATGCATGTGGTCGTCCAGCGCATGGTTCCGAGTGCGGTCTCGGGCGTGCTGTCCACGAGGAACCCGATCGCCGAGAGCGCCACCATGCTGGTGGAGTTCGCCGACGGACCCGACACGCGAGTCGTCAGGGGGCTGGGCGCGAAAGAGCGCTACACGCTTCCACGGGCAGGCGTCCCGGCGCCCGCACCGGCGAACTGGGCGGTCACGGATGCGGACCTTCCGGCAGCCCTGAAAACTCTCGGGCACCTGCTGGAGGCGGAGTTCGGCGGTCCGCAGGAGGTGGAGTGGGGTGTGCACGACGGCCGGCTGTACGTGTTCCAGTCGCGCGACATCGTCACCCCGCCCGTGACCAGGCCCCTGCCCGCGGCCCGCCCCGACACGAACGGCGCCCGGCCCGTCGACGTCGTGGTCTCTCCCGGTTACGGGATCGGTCCGGCGACGGCGGCCGGCGACGGGAAGCCCGTCCGCGGGTGGGTCGTCGTGCTGGACACGATGCCGACAGCCGGCGAGCTGGGGCGGCTCAGCGAGGCGGCGGCACTCATCGTTCGCACGGGAAACGCCCTCTCCCACTCGGCCCGGCTGACGCGCGAACTCGGAATTCCCGCCGTGGTCGCGAACGTCGCAACGCCGGGCCGCGAACTCGACGGCATGCCCCTACTCGTGGACGCGGTGGACGGGCGCGTCACTCCCCTGCTCGCTCTTCCTCTGGTCGAGCGGAAGAAAGCGATCTTCGCCGGGGTGCGGCACGCCGGTATCCGTGGTGCGTCGGGATTTCACTACAAAGGCCTGTACAAGACGGTGCTCGTCGATCCGGTGTTCCAGGACGTCGTACGGTCACATCTGCGTGCCCGGGGCGTCGAGATTCGGGATCGGGTGCAGGAGATCCTTCCCTTCGACGACGCCGACCGTTCGGGATGCCGCATCGGCACGTTGGTGCAGACCACGGGGGCGGGCTCGCGGGTCCAGTTCACGCGCACCAACCTGCTGCCCGACCGTCCGTTCCGCTTCGACGAGGACGTCCGTGTGGACGTGGACACGGCGGGAATCGGGGTGAACCTGCTGCGCGGCCTGCACCACACCGAGCAGCCGGCTTGGCAACGGCGGATCGAAACCGCGGACGTCGACGACGTGCGGCTCCAGTTCACCTTCTGGCCCGGTGCCGCTCAGGCGAGCCTTGGTCTGGCGGGGGAAACGCCGGAGGCGGTGGAGCATTTCCTCGCGGCCTGCGGAATCCCGGTCACCGAATGCGCACCGCTGGACGAGCAGGATCTGTTCGATGCGCTGGGTGTGCGGCCCGAGTCGCGGGGAACGCCCCCCTCGGGTTCCGACCGGGTCCACGTTCCGCACTGACGGACCGGAGTCCGGACATTCGACCTGCCTTTCCACGACCCGGACGCCGGGTTGTTTCTCGGGGGGCCCGGAACGCAGCATGCATGCATGACATCGGCACAGCCGGGGCCTCGGCCCCTCCGCTCCGCGGACGAGGTGTCGATGTCGGGGAGCCTGCGGCCGGATCTCGAGGTCTTCTGGCCATCGCGCCGCGGGTACGCCTACGACGAGCAGTGACGCCGCAACCCGCACTGCAGCGCGCCCTGTGCCGTCCGCCGTCCTGCTGCTGACGGCGGACGGCCCCGCGATCAGCGCCTGCGAGGCCCGACCCAGCAACCGCGCTCAGGACCGCTGACTTCCCTGACCCGATAAGAGCGCGGGCCCGCGAACCACGCCCCGGCGAGGCAACTCCGCGAGGCGTTCCCCCGAGGTTCGCGGGCCGTTCTGCACCAACCCCCAGCCTCCCCGAAGGACACCGTCCATGAGATCGCTCCCTGTCCCCTTCCGACGGCGGCTGCCGGCGGCCCTGCTCGCCGCCGTCGCGGTCCTCGGCCTGGCCGCGTGCGGCTCCGGGGGCACGTCCGCCCAGTCGGCCGCGGACGCCGGGCCCCCGCAGCCCGGTGGCACGCTCGCGTTCGCGGTCAGCAGCGACCAGGGGTGCCTCGATCCGCAGCAGGTCACCAGCAACGACTCCATCTACTCCCTGCGCCAGATCGTCGACTCGCTCACCGACCAGAACCCCGACACCGGCGAGATCGTGCCGTGGCTCGCCACCGGCTGGCAGATCAACGCCGACGCCACCGAGTACACGTTCGACCTGCGGCCCGGTGTGACCTTCAGCGACGGCACGCCGCTGGATGCCGCCGCCGTCAAGGCGAACTTCGACAAGGTGCCCCAGCTCGGCGCACGCGGCAGCCTCCCGAAGGGCTACCTGGCGAACTACCAGGGCACCACCGTCGAGAGCCCGACCAGGTTCACGGTGACCTTCAGCGCGCCGAACGTTCAGTTCCTGCAGGGCAGCTCCACCCACAGCCTCGGCATCCTCTCCCCCGCCACCGTGGCCAAGACGGACGACGAGCGCTGCGCCGCCGTGATCGGGTCGGGCCCCTTCGTCGTGCAGAGCTACACGCTCAACCAGTCGACCGTCCTCACCAAGCGCGCGGGCTACGACTGGGGCTCGGCGTTGTCGGCGCACACCGGCGAGGCGTACCTGGACGGGATCGAGTTCCGCGTGGTCCCCGAGTCGGGTGTGCGGACCGGCAGCCTGCAGTCGGGCGAGGTCGACGCCGTCGGCAGCATCGGGCAGCAGGACGAGGCCCCACTGACCGCCGTGGGCGTCCAGCTGCCGGCCCGGGCCAACCCCGGCATCCCGTTCGGGATCAGCTTCAACCTCAGCAAGCCGATCGTCTCCGATCCCGCCGTGCGGCAGGCGATCTCGCTGGCGATCAACCGGCCCGAGCTCGTCGGTGCCGTGTACACGTCCCAGACCAAGCCGGCCACCAGCGTGCTCGCGTCCAGCACGCCCTCCTACCAGGACGAGTCCGCCCTGCTGGGCTTCGACCCCGCCAAGGCCGCCGCCGTCCTCGACGCCGACGGGTGGGCTTCCGGCCCCGACGGCATCCGCACCAAGGCCGGCCAGGCGCTGACGATCCCGCTGACCTGGTTCGCCAACGCCGGCACCAACAGGCCGGCGCTGGAGCTCATCCAGCAGCAGCTCAAGGCGGTCGGCATCGACCTGCAGCTCGGCGAGCGCCCGATCACCGACGCGACGCCCGTGCAGCAGAGCGGGAACTTCGTGGCGACCTGGGGGAACCTCACCCGCGCCGACCCGGACATCCTGCGCTCCCAGTTCGCGACGACCGGCAACAACTTCTACCGGCTCTCACCCGGCCCACTCGACGGGCTGCTCGCCGCCCAGGCCGCCGAGGCCGACCCGGCGAAGCGGACCGGCGTGGTCGGCCAGGCCCAGCAGGTACTCCTGCAGAACTACTACACCGTGCCGGTCGTCGAGCTCACCACCGTGCTGGGCGTCGCAGCCGACGTCCACGGTGTCCGCTTCGACGCCTCCTCACGTATCCAGCTCTACGACGCCTGGAAGGCCCAGTAGCCCGTCCTGATAAATTCACCCTCGTGGGGGGAGCGAGCGGAGAGCGCGGCGCCGTAGTCGGCGCGCGGCGCGCCGCCTGCGTCGCGGCCGTTCGTCCGCCCTGTCGCTGCCACGGCTGTCGCCGGGGCTCTCGCTCCCGCTGACCACGGTCCGGCGCCTCCCGCGCCGGACGGTCGGGGCCGAGAGCCCGCCCACCTTCACGTCTCTCCGGACGCCACCGTCCGGATCACCGGTACTTCCGCGCGGCCGCGAGTGAGCGGCCCGCGCGCCGAAAGGATTCCCCGACATGCCACGTGCTCGACGAGCACTGCTCCTGCTCCTGCCTGCGCTCATCCTGGCCGCTGCCTGCGCCGCACCCGGCTCGACTCCGGCCGCCGGATCCGGCGGCGCACCGGTCGTCACGATCGGGGTGTCGGACGAGAGCGAGAACTACTGGAAGGTCTACAAGGACGAGGCAGCGGCCGCGGGCATCACGGTGCAGTTGGTGAACTTCACCGACTACAACCAGCCCAACCCCGCGCTCTCCCAGAACCAGCTGCAGCTCAACCAGTTCCAGCACCTGCAGTACCTCGCGAACTACAACGTCAAGAACAACGACACGCTGGTGCCGATCGGCGCCACTGCCGTCTATCCGCTGCCGCTGTACTCCCTCAAGCACACCTCGGTGGACCAGATCCCGCAGGGCGGCCAGATCGCGATCCCCAACGACCCCACCAACGAGGCGCGATCGCTGCTGGTGCTGCAGGCGGCCAAGCTCATCAGCCTCCGCGGCGGAGGCAACTCGCTCTCCACCATCAACGACATCGACCAGACCACGTCGAAGGTCACGGTGCTACCGGTGGACGCCGCTCAGACCGCTGCGAACCTGGCCAGCGTCGACGGCGCGATCGTCAACAACAACTACGCCACCGCCGCGAAGCTGGGCAAGGACAAGCGGATCTTCGCCGACGACCCGAACAGTGACGCGTCCAAGCCCTACATCAACACCTTCGTCGCCCGCGCGGCCGACAAGGACAACCCCACCTACCAGCAGCTCGTGGCGATCTACCACAGCCCCGAGGTGGAGGCGGCGATTCGCGCCGATCTGGGCGAGGACACGATCTTCAAGAACAACGACGCCGCGGACCTGCAGGCCGAGACGGTCCGGATCGAGGACGACATCCGCAAGATCGGCAGCTGATCGTGGCTCCAGTGATCAGCTTCCGGGGCGCCGCGAAGGAGTTCCCGGGGCCTCGGGGATCAGGTGTGCTTGCCGTTGATCATGTCGACCTCGACATCGAGGACGGCGAGATCACCGGTGTCATCGGCTACTCGGGGGCGGGCAAGAGCACGCTGGTCCGGATGATCAACGCCCTCGAGCTGCCGACCGCGGGCACCGTCAGCGTGGGCGGGCGCGTGACCGGCGAGCTCGCGGAGCGGGGGCTGCGGGAGCTGCGCAGCGAGGTCGGGATGATCTTCCAGCAGTTCAACCTGTTCTCCTCACGCACTGTGTCGGGCAACGTCGGCTATCCGCTGCGGATCGCCGGGTGGCCGCGCGAGCGGCGCCGGCAACGGGTGGCCGAGCTGCTGGAGTTCGTGGGGATCTCCGACAAGGCCCGCCAGTTCCCCCACCAGCTCTCCGGCGGACAGAAACAGCGGGTCGGCATCGCGCGGGCGCTGGCCACCTCGCCGCGGATCCTGCTCGCCGACGAGGCCACCAGTGCGCTGGACCCCGAGACCACCCTCGACGTCCTCGCCCTGCTCAAGCGGATCAACCGGGAGCTCGGCACGACCATCGTGGTGATCACCCACGAGATGGAGGTGGTCAGCTCCATCTGCGACAAGGTCGCGGTGATGGAGCAGGGCCAGGTGATCGAACACGGCCCGGTCTACGACGTGTTCGCCGACCCGCAGCAGGAGGCAACCCGGCGGTTCGTGCACAGCGTGCTGCACGACCGCCCGTCCGAGGACACCCTCGCCCGGCTGCGGGAGCACTTCGAGGGCCGGATGGTCACCGTCTGGGTGCGCGACGATCCTGGTGCGCGTGCTGCCTTGTCCAGCGCGCTCGCCGCGAGCGACGTACACAGCACGATCGTCTACGGCGGGATCCGCGAGCTGGCCGAGAAGCCGTTCGGGAGCATCACCTTCGAACTCACCGGCGACAACGACGCAATCGACGCGCTGGTCGCCGACCTCGCCGTGCACACGCGCGTCGAGGAGATTCGGCCGGAGGCGGCATCGTGACCGCCGACGTACTTACTCCCGCGGAGGCGGCGTCATGACCGCCGACGCACTTCCTCCCGCGGAGGCGGCATCATGACCGACTGGGGCCAGCTGACCCCCGTGCTCTGGCTCTCGTTCCAGCAAACCGTCTACATGGTCTTCTGGACGATGCTCATCGCCGGACTGCTCGGGCTCGCGCTCGGTGTGGCCCTCTACGCCACCCGCCGCGGCAGGCTTCTGCAGAACGCGCCCGCATTCCACGTGCTCAACGTGCTGGTCAACATCATCCGGCCGATCCCGTTCATCATCTTCATCACCGCGGTCGGGCCGCTGACCCTGCTCGTCATGGGCACCACGATCGGCACCCGGTCGGTGCTGTTCCCGATGTCGGCGATGGCCACGTTCTTCATCGGCCGGATCGTCGAGCAGAACCTCGTCTCCGTCGACCCGGGGGTGATCGAAGCCGCCCGCTCGATGGGCGCGAGCCGGTTCCGGATCATCTGGAGCGTGCTGGTGCCCGAGGCGCTGGGCCCGCTGATCCTGGGCTACACGTTCATCTTCGTGGCGGTGGTCGACATGTCGGCGATGGCCGGCTACGTCGGCGGGGGCGGGTTGGGCAACTTCGCCATCAGCTACGGCTACCAGCAGTTCAACTGGCCCGTCACCCTGGTCACGGTGGTGATCATCATCGTGATCGTGCAGGTGGCACAGCTGCTCGGAAACTGGCTGGCGCGCCGCGCTCTGCACCGGTGAGCTCGTCGGACGAGCGGCACCTCGCCCGTCAGGTCGGGACCGACGTGCCGTTCGTCCGACGAGACGGTGAACAGTTCCCCTCAGCAGGGGCGCGCTCCTCGGATGGGGCGAACAGACCCAGACACACCAGTGACGACACGAGGCCGGGGAACGTCTGCGGGTCCCACCCGGTGAGTGCCCGCCAGCGGTCCAGGCGGTACTTGGCGCTGTTGGGATGGATCTGCAGGATCCGTGCGCACGCCGTGACGGAGCTGCGGCCATCGGCAAAAGCCTGCACGGTCGCCGCAAGAACCGGGTTGGCGCGGGCGACGCCTGCGCCACGCGAGAGCAGGGCTTCCAGCCGGTGACTGCTCGCCCCGAGCGTCGCGAGCAGCCACTCGTCGGCGAAACGCACGTCGGCACCGACCGCCCGGGACCGCAGCAACGCGTCGTCCGCGTCGAGCAGGCTGAGGCGCGCTCCGTCGACGCCGCGTCGCGGCAGGCCCACCGCGACGCGGGCGTCCGCGATCACGGCGTGCACGGCGTCGAGCAGGTCGGTGTCGCTGCAGCCCTGGGCCATGACGACCACGGAGCCCGCGTCCCATGAGCACTGCACGGTGCCGGCCGCCTCCGCCAACCGGTTGTCCAGCTCCTCGACCCGGGTCTCAGGAATCTCGTCGGCCCGGGCGAGGACGAACTCCTCGTCGGGGTCGAATCCGAGCTGTCGCGCGAGCGCGTCCTGCTCCTCCGCCCCGCGCGAGGATCCACGCAGCATCCCGACGAACCGGCGCTGCAGTGCCGCGCGCGTGGTGGCCCGCAGCCGGGTCTCCTCCGCGTGGGACTCGGCCACGGTGGCGCTGAGCCGATGGAACCAGTTCCACAGCAGAGCAACCTCGCCGACGAGGGCACCGGCCTGTTCCGGGCCCTCGGCCTGCGCCCGGCCGAGCAGTTCGTTCCACAGTTCGCGGTAGGCGATGTGGTAGGCCTCGACGACGCTGGGCAGCGGCAGATTGCGGGCGGCCCGGCGCCTGCCCACCTTCCGTGCCCGCTCGATCGCCTCGGCGGGCGGAGGCTGCCTGGCCAGCAGCCCGTCGACGACACCCCTGATCTGCGAATCCACATCATGGAGGTGTTCGACCACCGGCAGGGCCGCGTAGTCGGGCACCTCGGCGCGTATCCGCGCGGTGATCATCGGCGCAAGCTCGTCGAGCCGTTCGGCCATTGCGCGCAGGTGCGCCTCGGTGGCCGCCGCTCGCCGCTCCATCCCCATCCTTCGTGGATAGCACGGGATTCGACCGCAAGTTTCTGGATCTGCCCCATGTCCCTGGGCCCGTTGTCCCGTCACCATCGTGACAAGCCCGAATAACTCAAGGAGACGCAGCTGTGGCAGCACCCACCACGCGCTCGCTGCTGGACGATCGCTACGAGCTGGACGACGGCCTGATCCACCTCACCGGCATCCACGCCCTGGCGCGCCTACCGCTGGACGTGCGCCGCGCGGACCAGCGCGCCGGTCGCCGTACCGCGGTCTTCATCTCCGGTTACGAGGGATCCCCGCTCGGCGGCTACGACTTGGAGCTGAACCGGCATCGCGAGCTGCTCGACACGCACGACGTCGTGTTCCGGCCGGCGGTGAACGAGGAGCTGGCGGCCACCGCCGTGCAAGGCACGCAGCTCGCTGCGGGGTCGCCCGACCGGCGCGTCGACGGTGTCACCGGCTTCTGGTACGGCAAGTCGCCCGGCCTGGACCGGGCCACCGACGCACTGCGTCACGCGAACCTGGCAGGCACCCATCACCTCGGCGGGGCCGTCGCGTTCGTGGGCGACGACCCGAGCGCGAAGTCCTCCACCGTCCCCGGCGCCTCGGAGCAGCTGCTCGCCGACCTCGGCATGCCCACGCTGTATCCGGCGGACCCGCAGCAGGTACTCGACCTCGGCCTGCACGCGGTCGCGATGTCGCGGGCATCGGGGCTGTGGGTCGGCTTCAAGATCGCCACCAACATCGCCGACGGAGCCGCGACCGTGCAGGTGCACCCGGACCGAGTCGTGCCGGTACTCCCCCAGCTCGAGGTGGACGGACGCCCGTTCGTCCACGAGGTGACCACGCGGCTGATACAACCCGCGCTCACGCCGCTGGAACGCAGCCGCAACGGCATCCGGCTGGAGGTCGCGCGCCGCTACGCGGCCCTGAACGGCCTCAACCGGATCGTGCGGTCAGGCCAGTCCGACCGCATCGGGATCGTCGCGCCGGGCAAGACGTTCCTCGACCTGCGCCAGGCGCTGCACATCCTGGGCCTGGACGACGCCGAGCTCGAACGGCGGGGCGTGCGGCTGCTGCAGCTGGGGATGGTCCACCCGCTGGAGCCGACCGTCGTCACCGAGTTCGCGCGCGGCCTGCGCGAGATCGTCGTGGTCGAGGAGAAGCGCTCGTTCCTCGAGACCGCGATCAAGGACCTCCTCTACGGACGCGCGGACGCGCCCGCCGTGACCGGCAAGTACGCGAGCGTCGGCGTTCCCCTGCTGCCCAGCGAGGGTGAGCTCGACGCCGACATCGTCGCCTCCGCGCTGGCCGAGCGGTTCGACGAGCACGGCGACTTCCCCACGGTCACCGCATGGCGCGCGGCGCAGCAGCCGGCGCGGAACGTGATCGAGCTCCCGCTGGTCCCGCGCACGCCGTACTTCTGCTCGGGGTGCCCGCACAACAGCTCCACGAAGGTGCCGGAAGGCTCCATGGTCGGCGCCGGCATCGGCTGCCACGCGATGGTGCTGCTGATGCCACCGGAGCAGGTCGGCGACGTCGCAGGCCTGACGCAGATGGGCGGCGAGGGCGCCCAGTGGATCGGCATGGCGCCCTTCCTGACCCGCACCCACCTGCTGCAGAACATCGGCGACGGAACGTTCCACCACTCGGGCAGCCTGGCCGTCCGCGCCGCGATCGCCGCCGGCGTCAACATCACCTACAAGCTGCTCTACAACTCCGCGGTCGCGATGACCGGCGGCCAGCAGGCCGTGGGGGTGATGAGCGTTCCCGAGATCACGCGCGCCCTCGCCGCCGAGGGCGTGCGGAAGATGATCATCACGACCGAGCGGCCCGAGGACTACCGGCGCACGGGGTTGCCGGCGGGCGTCGATGTCTGGCACCGCGACCGGCTGCTGGAAGCCCAGGAGACCCTCGCCAAGGTCGAGGGCGTCACCGTGCTCGTGCACGACCAGGAATGTGCCACCGAGCTGCGCCGCAAGCGCAAGCGTGGGCTCGCCCCCGACCCTGTGCAGCGCGTGATGATCAACGAACGGGTCTGCGAGGGGTGCGGCGACTGCGGGGTGGCCTCGAACTGCCTGTCGGTGCAGCCGGTGCGCACGGAGTTCGGCCGCAAGACCCGCATCGACCAGTCGTCCTGCAATAAGGACTACTCGTGCCTCGACGGCGACTGCCCGTCGTTCCTCACGATCGTGCCCCCGCCCGACGGGCGCACGAGCACCACGGCGCCGGACCTCGACGCCGGTGCGTTGCCCACGCCGCTCCTGGTCGTACCTGCCGATCGGCACACCACGCGGATCCTCGGCGTCGGCGGGTCCGGAGTGGTGACGACGTCGCAGATCCTGGGGGTCGCGGCCACCATCGCCGGGCGGCAGGTCAGCTCCCTCGACCAGACCGGGATGGCGCAGAAGGGCGGCGCGGTCGTCGGCGACATCAAGATCGGCGATGAGGCGGTGGACGGGGCGAGCAAGGCCGCCAGGGGCGAGGTCGACCTCTACCTGGCGGCCGACCTGCTCGTCGCGGCCGACCCGAAGAACCTTGTCGCGACCAGCCCGTCGCGCACCGTCGCCGTCGTGTCGACGGCACAGGTGCCCACGGGCCCGATGGTCACCGACACGGCGGTGGCCTTCCCGGACATCGCGGACGTCAACGAGCGGATCCGGCGGTCCACCCGCGGCGAGGAGGCGGTGTTCCTCGACGCCCGCGGGCTGGCCGAGACGCTTTTCGGTGACGATCAGTTCGCCACCATGCTGCTCGTCGGGGCGGCCCTTCAGGCGGGCGCGCTGCCGTTGCCGGCAGAGGCCGTCGAGGAGGCGATCGGCGTCAACGGGGTGCGCACGCGGCAGAACGTGCAGGCCTTCCGGCGGGGACGGCAGTTCGTGGCCGATCCGGCTGCGTTCGAGGCGACGGTCGCCGGGCTGCGTGGGGAGTCGCCCGCGCCGGCGCCGCCGTCCGCCCGCGCCCGCGAGCTGATCTCCTCCGTGGCCGCGCCCGAGGGCTCGGAGCTCGCCCGGCTGCTGGAGATCCGGGTGCCTGACCTCGTCGACTACCAGAACGCGGACTACGCCGCGGCCTACACCGCGTTCATCGCCCGAACCCTCGATGTCGAGGCCCGGAGGGTGCCCGGATCCACCGCCCTCACCGAGGCCGTCGCACGCCAGTTGTACAAGCTGATGGCCTACAAGGACGAGTACGAGGTCGCCCGCCTCTCGCTCGACCCCGCGGTCGACGCCGCGGTCGCCGCGCGCTTCGGTGCCGGAGCCAAGAAGTCCTACCGGCTGCACCCACCGGTACTGCGCGCCATGGGGATGCGCAAGAAGATCAGCCTCGGCCCCTGGTTCACGCCGGTGTTCCGGTTGCTGGTGGCGCTGCGCCGGGTGCGGGGCACGCCGCTGGATGTCTTCGGCCGGGCCGCAGTGCGCCGGGTCGAGCGGGAGCTGATCGTCGAGTACCGCCACGTGATCGAGCGCCTGCTCGACGTGGTCGGACCCGGCACCCTCCCCCTGGCCGTGGAGATCGCGAACCTGCCCGACGACGTGCGCGGCTACGAGGACGTCAAGCTGCGCAACGTCGCCCGCTACCGGGAGCGGCTCGGGTCGCTGCAGGAGCAGTTGCAGGGCGAGTCAGCAGTTCAGGACGGGCAACCGGGCGGCATACGGCTGCGCGGCCTCCACTGACGATCACCGCTCTGGGCGGACCGGCCCTCGCCTCAGCAGGAGGGCCGGCCGCGCTGATCCATGATCAGCAGGTCGGTGCGGACAACCGGATTGCCGACCACCGGCCGGTGCTCGCCGGGAGACGACCCGCGAGCATGATCGTCATGTTGGGACCGGCAGCCGTGCTGGACGCGGCTGTACGGCCCCAACCGATGATCATCCTCGAGCGATGGGCGGGGCGGCCCACCATGATCAGCAGTTTGGGACCAGCAACCGCGCCGGACGCGGCTGTGCGGCCCCAACCGATGATCATGGGGCGGCCGGGCTCGCCATGCCAGGGGACCGGCCCGGCACCCGACCATGATCAGCAGATCGGGGTCGAAAACGGCGCAATACACGGCTACACGGCCCCAAACGACGATCATGCCTCAGGGCAGACGGGCCCCCGCCAAGCAGGAGGGACAGCCGCACGCGTCGATAACCTGCAGGCCGACACCGACCAACCCGGCGGGACACCAGCGCGGCCCCGAACGGCACCGGCCGCGAGCCGTCGCCGCGCCGCACCACAACCCCCCGCCCATGATCAGCAGTTCGGGACCAACAACCGCCCTGGACGCGGCTACGCGGCCCCAACCGATGATCACCGGGCAGGCGGGCCTCGCCAAGCCAGGCGGCCGGACCGGCACCCGACCATGATCAGCAGATCGGGGTCGAGAACGGCGCAATACACGGCTACGCGGCCCCGAACGACGATCATCACCGGACCGGCGGGCGGCCAACCCCCTCAGCCGGGCGGCTGCCCGCGCCCATCCGGGCGGCACACGCCGGTGCGGCCCCCCACTGACGACCTCCGCCGGTGGCGAACCGGCGCATGATCGGCAGTTCGGGAGCGGCAACCGTGCTGGACACCGCTGTGCGGCCCCAAACGGTGATCTTCCCTAAGGCGGACGGAGCGTGATCAGCAAATCGCGGCTGCGCGGCCCCCAACGGTGATCATCGTCGGAGCCGGTGAGGCCGAAGGCGGCCGAGGTGAATGGCCGTTTCCCACCCGCCGGACGTGGGCGGGCTGGTGCCCGAGGCAAGCGGTGGTCGGCCTCGCAAGCGGCGTGCGACCGTAGCCGGCCGGGCGCCGACCTGTGGTGGCCGCCTGGGGCGAGCTGATCAGCGCTGGTCAGGCAGCCGCGAGGCTGGCGTAGCGGCCGCGGCGGGCGACGAGGCTGTCGTGGGTGCCCGACTCGATCATCCGGCCGTGGTCGATCACCACGATCTGGTCCGCGTCCCGCACCGTGGAGAGCCGGTGGGCGATGGTGATGGTCGTGCGGCCGCGGCTGAGCTCGTCGAGGGCGCGCTGCACGGCGCGTTCGGTCTCGGTGTCGAGGGCACTGGTCGCCTCGTCGAGCACCAGTACCCGCGGGTCACGCAGCAGGGTGCGCGCGATCGCGATGCGCTGCTTCTCCCCGCCGGAGAAACGGTGGCCGCGCGACCCCACGACCGTGTCGTACCCCTCGGGCAGGCCCGAGATCAGGTCGTGGATCTGCGCTGCGCGAGCCGCGGCCTCGATCTCGGCGTCCGTGGCGTCCGGGCGCGCGTAGCGCAGGTTCTCCCGGACGGTGGTGTGCAGCAGATAGGTCTCCTGGCTGACCACGCCGACGATCCGGGCGAGGTCGGAGAGGCGCATGTCCCGCAGGTCGACGCCGTCGATCGTGATGCGGCCGGCGTCGGGGTCGTAGAGCCGGGCGACCAGGGCGGCGAACGTGCTCTTGCCCGATCCGGTCTCCCCCACGAGGGCGAGGCTGGAGCCTGCCGGGACGTCCAGCGAGATTCCTGCGACGGCGGCGACCTCGCTGCCGGGGTAGGTGAAGGTGACGTCCTCGGCGCGGACGTGACCCTCGACCCGGGCCGGTTCGATGTCGACCGGCGAGTCGGGGTCGTCGACCTCCACCAGCAGGTCGAGGTATTCGAAGATCCGGGCGAACAGCGCCAGCGAGCTGATCAACGACACGCCCACGTTCAGCAGGCCGAGGATCGGCCGGAAGAGCCCGGCCTGCAGCGCGGTGAAGGCGACGAGCGTCCCGATCGTCATCGCTCCGGCAGTGAACGGCAGACCGGCGCTGAGGTAGATGATCGCGGGGATCGCGGCGAAGACGACGGTGGTGGCGGCCATCCGCCAGCGACCGGCCAGCTGGGCGCGCAGTTCGAGATCGACCAGTCGTTCGGACGAGGTGGTGAACCGCTCCACGAGCGCGGGCCCGGTGCCCATCGTCTTCGTGAGCTGCACCGCGCTGATCGACAGCCCCTCCTCGATGATGACGTTCAGGTCGGCCAGCTCACGTTGCTGCGCCGCGGTGAGCACGCGGCGCATCCTCGCCACCCGCCTGGTCAGCCAGATCGACGGCGGCAGCACCAGCAGCGAGACGAGCGTGAGCTCCCAGCTCAGGGCGAGCATGGCGGCCAGGGTGGCCACGACGGTTGTGAGGTTCGAGGCGAGCGAGGTGGCCGTCGAGGTGACGACGGTCTGCATGCCGCCGATGTCGTTGGTGATCCGCGACTGGACCTCGCCCGTGCGGGTGCGGGTGAAGAACGCCAGCGACTGGCGTTGTAGGTGGGAGAAGACGTCCGTGCGCAGCCGGTGCATGACCTTCTGGCCGACACCGGTGGAGATCCACGTCTGCACCACGCCGAGTGCCGCGGTCACCGCGGCGACGGCGACCATGCCGATGACGAGCCAGACGAGGAGCTTCAGGTTCCGCTGTGGCAGGGCGTCGTCGATGACGGCACGCAGCAGGAAGGGCGTTGCCATCGCGACCACGGACGAGACCACGATGATCGCGGTGACCGTGGCGATGGCCCAGCGGTGCGGGACGAAGAGTCGCGCGATCCGGCGCAGGGACACGTCCTGTGCCTGCGCCTTCTCCGATGCAGTGTTCGTGCGTTTGCCGGATCGGAGCAGCTTGTCCGTCGAGATGTCGGTCCCCAAGTCGGGTGTTCCCTCCGTCGATGTTGCTGAGGTTACCTCAACATGAGGGAACAACCATACAGGTTGCTAGGGTATTCCGATGCCCGAGGAGCCCGACGAACCCGAGGAGACGCTCGCCGAGGCCTTCCGCGGGGTGGCGCGCCAGTTGCGACACCAGGCCCAGCGCGCACTGGCTCCGTGGGACGTCTCACCGTCGGAGGCCCGAGCGCTCGGTGTCCTCACCAGGCACGGGCCGGTGCGGCTCGGCACCCTCTCCGAGCACCTGCGCATCGCCGCGCGCTCCGCGACGGAGGTGGTGGACGCACTGGAGAAGGACGGCCTGGTCGAGCGCCGCCCCGACCCCTGCGACCGCCGCGCCACCCTCGTCGCGCTCACCGACCGAGGCGCCCAGGTGTCGGCAGGTGTCCGTGCCGCGCGGGCCGCCGAGGCCGAGGAGTTCTTCGCGCGCCTCGACGACGCCGACCGTGCCTCCCTGACACGAATCCTGCGGAGCCTCAGGAACTGACCGGCCGGTCCGGATTTTTATTCCTTTTGCACGTATTGCGCCAGTGGCGTTGTACGTTCATCTGTACAGATCATCAAATGTGGCGGTAGTTTCGATCGATCAGTCGAAGCTACCGGAGGTATCCACGTGGCCGATCTGTCGAGCCGGACAACGGGCATCGGACAGCTCCTCTCACGCACAACCGACGCGCAGCGACGCAGCCTTTCCGCGATGGGAATCGTCATCGTGGCCCTGCACGTCGTCGGCTGGGGCATGTTCGCCCTCCTGGTGGCGCCCCAGCATCTCCCGCTTCTCGGTATCGGCGCGGCCGTCACGGCCTACACCCTCGGAATGCGCCACGCTTTCGATGCCGACCACATATCAGCGATCGACAACACGACACGAAAGCTGATGAACGAGGGCAGGCGCCCCGTATCGGTCGGATTCTGGTTCGCCCTCGGCCACTCCACCATCGTCTGCGTCATCGGCGTGGGGCTCACCATCGCGGCGAAGACGGTGTTCAAGGCCGTCACCGACGAGCACGGTGGCCTGCACTCCTTCGGCGGGCTCATCGGCACGATCCTGGGCGGCGGCTTCCTCTACCTGATCGCCGTCCTCAACATCGTGATCCTCGTCGGCATCCTCAAGCTCTTCTTCGCCATGCGCCGGGGCACCTACAGCGAGGAGGAACTCGAGGCTCAGCTCGAGAACCGAGGACTCATGTACCGGTTCTTCGGCCGCTGGATGCGCACGATCAACAAGGAATGGAAGATGTATCCCGTCGGGATCGTCTTCGGGCTCGGATTCGACACCGCCACGGAGGTGGCGCTGCTCTCCGCCACCGCGGGCGCGGCGACCGTCGGGCTTCCCTGGTACGCCGTTCTCTGCCTGCCGATCCTCTTCACCGCCGGGATGACCCTCCTCGACTCGGTCGACGGCGCTTTCATGCAGGTCGCCTACGGTTGGGCGTTCGCCCGGCCGGTCCGCAAGGTCTTCTACAACATCGTGATCACGGCTCTGTCCGTGGCGCTCGCATTCTTCATCGGCAGCATCGAACTGCTGGGACTGCTGGGCCAGGAGTTCGACCTGACCGGCGGAATCTGGGACTTCACCAACGACTTCGATCTCAACACCGCCGGATTCGTCATCGTCGGCGGCTTCGTCGTCGTCTGGGCGATGGCAGTGGCCATCTGGCGGTACGGGAAGATCGAGGAGCGCTGGGAGAGTGCCGCGGCGCACGCCAGCGACGAGGCCACCTAGCTCCACCGGTGCGATGGGGCCACACGGGTGGAGGGGAGTCCGTGTCGGCGCCACCTGCCGCGAACAGCCCGGAAACGGTGCGGGGCCTGCAGGAGCGAGCAGCCCGCGCTCTTCCGGCGGAGCACGTCGAGGATGCCGGCGGGTGGTGGCTGCGCCATGCGCCCAACTGCTCCTGGTGGGCGGGCACGGTGCTGCCACACGGTGATGCCGAGCCAGGCGGGCTGGTGCACAGGGTCGTCGACGCGGAGAAGTTCTACGCCCGTCACGGCGCGACCGCGCGGTTCCAGATCAGCCCGCCGGCATGTCCGGACGGGCTCGATGCCGTACTGGCAGAGCGTGGCTACCGCCGCCGGAGCCCGGTGTCGTTGCAGGTGGCGCCGACCGCTCGCGTCCTGGAACAGGTGCCGACGGGTTCGCTGCGGGTTCGGCTGGACGACCGCCCGACACGCGCGTGGTTCGAAGCCTGGTGCGCCGCGTCCGGCCACGGCGACTCCCGGGCCGAATGGGACATGCTCGCCCGCGTGGAACCGCCAGGGGCCTACGCCTGCGCGATGGGCGGAGATGACGTCGTCGCCGTGGGACGTGCAGTCGCCGACACGGGCTGGGCGGGAGTGTTCGGCATGGCCACGCTTCCGCGAGCACGGGGCAGAGGCGCGGCCCGCAATGTGCTCGCCGCGCTGGCCGGCTGGGCCGGTGCGCACGATGCCGAGAGCATGTATCTCCAGGTGGAGCGCGACAACCTTCCAGCACGACGGCTGTACGAGCGGGCCGGCTTCCGAGAGATGTGCGGTTTTCACTTCCGCACCGCAACCTGAGCCGAGCTTCCGTTTCGACGGGAGTGTGGCGGCGCACATCTGCCTTGAGCTACGTTGCATAAAGCAACCCAGTTGCTATCGTTCTGACCATGCCTGGCTTTCGATATGCACGTCATCAGCGAGCCGGATCACCTCATGGGTAGGCGCGCCCGGCTCATCAGCGTCGTCGTGGTGGCGATCGCGGCGACCTTCATGGCGAACCTGGACCTCTGGATCGTCAACCTGGCGCTCGTCGGTATGCAGCGTTCGCTCGGAGGGTCGCTCGCGGACCTGTCCTGGGTGCTCAACGCCTACGCGGTCACACTCGCGGCACTGCTGATCCCCGCCGGACGGCTCGGCGACCGCTTCGGACACCGGCGGGTGTTCCTCGGCGGCATCGCGGTCTTCACGATCGCGTCGCTGGTCTGTGCCGTGGCCCCGAGTGTCCCGGTGCTCGTGGCGGCACGTGCCGTACAGGCGGCCGGAGCCGCCGCGCTGCTGCCGACCTCCCTCGCGCTGCTGCTCGGTGCGGTCGACGCCGGACGCCGGATGTCGGCAACCCGAGGCTGGTCAGCGGCCGGAGGGCTCGCCGCAGTGGCCGGCCCGCTCCTGGGCGGGCTGCTGGTCGACCTGAGCTGGCGGTGGGTGTTCGTGGTGAACCTTCCCGTCGGGGTGTTGGCATGGGTGCTCGGGCGCCGAGCGCTGGCGCACGACCGCGGCCGCACCGACGAGCCCGTGCCCGACCTGCTCGGAAGCGTGCTGCTCGTGGTCGGCGTGGGGGCGCTGACCGGCGCGCTGGTGCAGGCCCCCACCTGGGGCTGGACGGATCCGCGCACCGTCGGGGTGCTGGTCGTGGCGATTGCCGGGACCGTCATGTTCGTGCTGCGGTGCCGTCGCCATCCGGCGCCGCTGCTGGAGCTGCCTCTGCTGCGGGTACGGCGCTTCGCGACGGCCAACGTGGCGATGGTCCTGTTCAGCGTCTCGTTCGGGATCATGCTGCTGTCGAACTCGCTGTGGTGCCAGGACGTCTGGCACTACAGCCCGCTACAGACCGGGCTCGCGATGGCTCCCGGCCCCGCGATGGTGCCGATTGCCACGGCCCTGACCACACGGCTCGTCCACCGGCTCGGGCCCGCCCCCCTAGCGGCGCTGGGCAGTCTGTTCCTCGCAGCGGCGCAGCTGTGGCGCGTCCTCGTCGCCGGTCCGGAGCCGTCATACCTGCACGACCTGCTGCCGAGCATGCTCGCCAGCGGCGTCGGCGTCGGGCTCGCACTCGGCACGCTCATCGCGGCCGGTGTCACCGCGCTTCCCGAGGGACGATCGGCCACCGGCTCCGCGTTCCTCAACTCCGGCCGTCAGGTGGGGTCGGCGCTCGGGATCGCCGTCCTGGTGACGCTCCTGGGCCCGGTGGCCGGCAACGTGCACGGCTACCTCGTCGGGTGGGCCGTCGGCGCAGTCTTCGCCGTAGCCGCGGCCATCGCGGGCCTCGGCGTCGGCCGGAACGCAGCACACGTGACGGCCGGCGGCCCGGCCGTGCCCCTCGTCGAGGAACCAGCACATCGGCCCCGTGTCCGTGAAGCGTGATCCCGGGGAGGCGGGAGGCCCATCCGTCCCGCCGGCGGTCGCCGCCCGATACGGCACGCCCACAATCGCGTACGCGCAGCGCTCGGCATGTTCACATTCGCCCCGGGCCGGGAAGTTCCGGACCTCGTACCCCGACGGGGAGGTTGAGATGCTTGAGTCGCATGTGCGGGCCCACCTGGATCTGCTGTTGCTCGCCGTGATCCGTGACGAGCCGGGCGATGCCACCGCCGTCATGCGCGAACTACGCGAACGGTCCGGCGGGAGGTTCACCCCCTCCTCCCAGGTGGTGTACGCCGCCCTGCACCACCTCGCGCGCAACCGGCTCGTCCAACTGGCCGACACCGCCCGACGCCGCTACGAGCTCACCGACTCCGGGCGCCGCTCACTGGCCACCAAACGCAAGGCGTGGGAGTCGTTCGTGAACGGGGTGCAGGGCGTGGTGCGCAGGTCTGCGGCCTGACGCGGAGCGATACTCACGCCTTACGCACAATCCTCTTGCACGCACGCGCCAGAGCCCTTGTGCCTGACCTCGGCGTGAAGGCCAGGCGACGACGGTCCGGCGGTCGCCACATCAGCTCGAACGCACCCGCCGTCACCATGCCGTAGGCCAGATGCGGGAAGAAGTCGGAGAGCCACGAACTCGCCGACCAGGTACGCGGATCGGTCACACCGAGCACCACCATCGGTCCGGTGGTGCCGACGTTGGCGACGAGCCCCGCACCGGCACCCAGCGCGGCGAGCGGCACGCGACCCAGGTGCGGGCGCACGAGTCCGTACGCGACGCCCGTGGCGAGGCCTGCCGCGATGCCCAGCAACGCGCCGAGAGCCGTGCGACGGTTGGCCGCAGCGTCGCTGTCGGGGCCCTCCGCGGACAGGCTCAGGTGGAGGGCGTCCTCCGCGCGACGCGCGGTCTCCTCCGGCGTGGTACTCGCCGGTCGGGCGCGCTGCAGCATGTCGAGGTAGCTGACCGCGTCCAATGCGGTCGTTCCGGCAGCGCCCGCAGCCAGCCCGGCCAGCAGGGTGCGTCTCATAGCCGGAGACTTCCCGTTCCCGTCCCGGCTACTCCTCGTCCATCCCGGGCACGGCAGTAGACTCGGAACACTGAATTTACATTTTATACTCAGAACCTCGACGATGGGACGATCATGAATGAGACACCCCTGCAGATCGAGCGCAAGTCCGCCGAGTACTGGACCGTCACCTTCGACAACCCGCCGCTGAATCTCCTCGACCCCGAGGTCGTACTGGCCCTGCGGGATCTGCTGGCCACCCTCGAGACGGACGAGGCCGTCAAGGTCGTGGTGTTCAACAGCGCCGACGAGGACTACTTCATCTCCCACTTCGACGTCGTCCGCGCGGCGGAGATGCCCGGCCCTGGCCCCACGGGGCTGCCGGCCTGGACCGACATCGTGGTCCGCCTGGACCGCGCGCCCTTCGTCAGCATCGCCGCGATCCGCGGCCGCGCCCGCGGCGTGGGCAGCGAGTTCGTGCTGGCCTGCGACCTGCGCTTCGCCAGCCGCGAGCGAGCGATCCTCGGCCAGCCCGAGGTCGGGGCCGCGCTGGTCCCCGGCGGGGGCGCACTGGAAGCGCTCCCCCGCCTCGTCGGCCGCTCCCGGGCCCTCGAGATCGTCCTGGCCGCCGACGACTTCGACGCCGTCACCGCCGAGCGGTACGGCTGGATCAACCGCGCCGTCGCGGACGCCGATCTCTACGACGTGGTCGACACGATTGCCACCCGTATAGCCGGATTTGATCGCGACGCCCTCAGCACCGCAAAGAGAATCATCACCCAACGCGCCGACCCCGTGTCGGCAGAGGACATCAACGAATCGGCCCGCGAGTTCCGGCGGCTCGCTGTCTCACCCGCCGGCCGAGCACGGGTGGCCCACCTGCTCGCCCGCGGTATGCAACAACGCAGCGAGTTCGAACTGAACTTCGGTACGGAGCTCGCCCGACCTGACGCCTCACCCACGTGACCAGCGAGGTCGCAGCCGGTCGGGTGCGTCGCAGCGCGCCGGCGTGCTGCGACAGCACCCCAGGCGCTGCGCGGGTGCTCATACGAATCAGCGTCACGCCTGTCAATTGTGTGATTGGCCACGCTTCCCTTTCCTTCCGGCGCCTGCATGCAGCACGGTGGAAATGTGAGGTGCCGGGTACCGGCGGCACCGGGCGCGTGATCGTGAAATGAGGGCAGCCCGGCATCGACCACACTGCCGCCGGCTACACCGTCCATATGATGATCGGTGATCAGTATGTGCTACACGGGGGAGAACGTGCTCTTCCTCAGCTTTCCTGAGGATGCACAGTTAGCGGCGGCCGGAGAGGCCGCAGCGGCACTGCCTCAGCTGCGCTACATCGCGGTTCTCGACCGGGGGCACGACGGGCGAATCCGCGCAGCTGAAGGGCACCCGGCGGACGGTCGCGCCCCGGTACTGGACAAGGTGATCACTGCCGTACTGGACGGACGGCTGCCCGGCTACGCCGCCCTCGTTCATCCTGGACGCCCTGTCATCCTCGTCGCCGCCCGCGACCAGTTCGCGGAGGTGTTCGCGGCCGCCGCCGCCGACGCGGGCGTCGTCCTGAATCGGCTGCGCGTGCCGTGGACGGGGAACGGGCCGGCGACCGCACGGCGAATCCGGATCTCCCCGAGCCGGCGCCCCTTCACGATGTGCACGCATCGCTGATCCCCTGCCATAGCGGGGACGAGCGCATGGGCGCGGTGAGATCGGCGCGGCACCGATCACCATTCGCGCCTGCGGTCCACGTCTCACGTGACGAGGGTGACCGTGACGACGCCCGCAAAGTGCGGTCGGGATGGATGACCTTCAGTATGCTTCGTTTGCTGCGCACATCCGTGCCCGGAGCCGCAGCAATCATGCGCACAGCGTATGCCTGTTGCCCAAAGCCTGAGTAAAACTCAGCGTACGGGCATTGCGTCCGCATTACTTTTCAGGCCGATGCGATAGACGGTCGCTTCCCCGCAAACATTTGCGACCGACCGAACCGTCAACATACCGGCAAGGACATCGGGTCAACAGGCGAGGCAGCAGTCGGCGTTGATCGGTTCTTCAGCAACACGACGCTTCCACAGTAAGCCGGTATTTCTGTGACGGGCCTCAAGGTCGGCTTCGCCGGCCCCTCCGGTCGCGACACTGCTCCAGGTTCTTCCTGGTACAGGGCCTGTGACGACCAGCCTGCCGCCTGACGGGCGAGCATCTCCCACCCTGCCAACAAAGGCTTCCCCATACCGCCACCACCCGATGATCTCGGTCGATCCCGGCGCGCTACTTATGTTCTGAAAGCATCGTCACTCGCTTGACACCCTTGCGCCGCGCGCGGTTACTCTGGATTCATCCCAGCCAGCAGTACCCCGTGCAGTGCCAACGTCGCCCCAAGCACGCGATCGGGTATCTGGGCACCCCCCAGCGTGCCGCGACGTGAGGAGCAAGACCAGCGATGCCTTCGCTCGACGACCTAGCCAGGCCGGTTCCCAGGTGGCGTATCGCCACCTGTCCGGGGATCGGCGACTCCTCGATCCAGGCTGGTCACCGTCCCCGATCTCCGTAGTCGCTACGACTCCGCAGATTCTCCTCATGCGATTCAGCACACGCCGCCGCGCGGCCCCGCACGCGCATGACCATGACCACCTCGATTGAAGGAGCTCACATTCGTGGGAGAACTTGTCGAGAGTCCCAGCGCTCACGTAGTTGATCTCTCAACCACGCAAGTCGAGTACGTCCGTCCGGCAACGGGCACGGAGCGGAAGCTTGCCGAGGTGCTGGCCGAGATCATCGGCACCGAGCGAGTCTCCGTCCATGGCAACTTCTTCGACGACCTCGGCGCCGACTCACTACTCATGGCCCAGTTCTGCGCACGAGTCAGGAAGCGGCCGGACCTGCCGACGGTGTCGATGAAGGACGTCTACCGGCATCCGACGATCAGCGGCCTGGCAACGGCACTCGGGGAGCCGGTGGCGGCTCCCGCAGAACTCGGCACCGAGAACGTCCTCGCGGAGATCCTGGCCGAGATCGTCGGCGTCGAACACGTCTCCGCCGACAGCAACTTCTTCGACGACCTCGGCGCCGACTCACTACTCATGGCCCGCTTCTGCGCACGAGTCAGGAAGCGGCCCGACCTGCCGACCGTGTCGATCCAGGACGTCTACGCACACCCCACCCTCAGAAGCCTCGCGACAACGCTCACCAAACCCGTGGAGGCTCCCGGCGACCCCGGTATCGAGAAAGCCCTCGCGGACGTCATGGCCGAGATCGTCGGCGTCGAACACGTGCCCGCCGACAGCAACTTCTTCGACGACCTCGGCGCCGACTCACTACTCATGGCCCGCTTCTGCGCACGAGTCAGGAAG